>NZ_JAEPQA010000010.1:0-47576 GCF_017640745.1 Nisaea sp.
ACTGCTTCTCGCCGATATTGCCGTAATAGCCCTTCAGCTTCTGCTTCGCCATGAGCTGAATGCCGTAGTCGGACGGCTTGCGGCGGCGCTGACCGTGCTGGCCCGGGCCATATTCACGATCGTTGAACGGGGACTTCGCACGGCCCCAGAGGTTGACGCCAAGGCGCCGGTCAATTTTATGTTTGGAGCTAAGGCGCTTGCCCATAACTCATCTCCTTCGAGTTCTTTGCATTTGTCCCGATAGGGCGTCCGGCCTTGCGGCCCTGGCCGGGGACAGGAGGCTGATCCGCCTGCCCCGCGTTCTCGGGAATTGAGGCGCGCACTATACGGATCGAAGACATGAAGTCAAGCCGTGCAGCGGCTTTCCGGCCGAGCGGTGCAAATTACCCTGGGACCGGATAAAACACGGACCGTTATAAGCTTCATCGACACACACCGGCAAGCGAGGAGCATCGCAGATGGACTGGATCCTGGACCCGACACTCTGGGCGAGCCTCGCCACGCTGACCGCTCTCGAGATCATTCTCGGGATCGACAACATCATTTTCGTCTCGATCGTCGCCGAGAGCCTGCCGGAGGAGAAGCGGGCCATGGCCCGCCGGGTCGGCCTCGGGCTGGCGCTGATCCTGCGCCTGCTGATGCTCTCCGCCCTCGCCTGGATCGTCGGACTGACCGCACCGCTGGCGGAGATCTTCGGCTACACCCTCTCCTGGCGCGACCTGATCCTGCTGCTGGGCGGGCTCTTCCTGCTCTACAAAGGCACGCACGAGATCCACAATTCGGTCGAGGGCGAGCATGAAGGCACAAAGGCGAAGACAGGCGCCACCTTCGCCGCCGTCATCGGACAGATCATCGTGCTCGACCTCGTCTTCTCGATCGACAGCGTGATCACCGCGGTCGGCATGGTGCAGGATCTCGGCGTCATGGTCGCCGCCGTGGTGATTGCGATGATCGTGATGATCGCGGCCGCCGGACCGATCGCGAGCTTCATCGGCAAACACCCGACGACGAAGATGCTGGCGCTCAGCTTCCTGATGCTGGTCGGCGTCGCGCTGGTGGCCGACGGGCTGCATTTCCACATCCCGCGCGGCTACATCTATTTCGCCGTGTTCTTCTCCGCCGCAGTCGAAGTGCTGAACCTGGTGGCCAGCAACCGGAAGAGGAAGGCACGGGAGGCGGCCTAGGCGCTCAACCGTCGCTGCGGCCGTCCTTGTCGAGAAGCGCACTCACCACGCCGTGGAGCGTGCGCACGTCCTGGTCGGTCATCCGGGCACGATTGAAGAAATTGCGCAGGTTGCGCTTGATCGTCGGCGCAAGATGCTCCGGATAGAGGAAACCGCCGTCCTGAAGCTCGCGTTCCAGGCGGGAGAGGAAATACTCGCGGTCCTTGACGCTGGCCGGCTCGCCGCTCCCGCTCAGGCTCTGCTCCGGCGTGGCATCGCCCGCCTGATACCATTCGTAGCCCAGAAGCAGCACCGCCTGCGCGAGGTTGAGCGAGGCAAAGGCGGGATTCAACGGCACATGAACGATGGCATCGGCGAGCGCGACCTCGTCATTCTCTAGGCCCGCCCGCTCCGGACCAAAGAGGATCCCGCCGCGATGTCCTGCGGCGAGATGCGCCTTCATGACCGACGCCGCCTCACGCGGGACATAGGCGTCCTTCACCTGATCCCGGCTACGCGCCGTCGTGGCGAGCACGAGGCTGAGATCGGCGATCGCGTCCTGCGTCGTCTCGTAGACCTTGGCGTTCTCGAGCACCGACACGGCGCCGGAGGCCATCGCTTCGGCCGCCGGATTGGGCCAGCCATCGCGCGGGGCGACCAGCCGCATCTCGCCGAGCGCACAGTTCAGCATGGCGCGCGCGCAGGCGCCGATATTCTCGCCGAGTTGCGGACGCACCAGAATGACGACGGGCGCCGCCCCGCCGGGCTGCGCGGCGGCCTTGCTTTTGTCCGTTCCCGCCATGGCTCAGGCGTCGACCTTCGCTTTGGTGCCCGCCTTCAGCAGGCAATAGGTCAGGCTGTCGGAGAGCGCCATGATCGAGGCGTCGATGATGTTGGCCGAGACCCCGACCGTACGCCACATGCTCCCGTCCGGCCCCGCGCTTTCAATCATCACCCGCGTCACCGCGTCGGTGCCGTCGCTGTTCGGCGGCGGCGGCAGGATGCGGACCTTGTAGTCCATCAGCTTGACCCCGTCGATGTTCGGATAGGCGGTGCTGAGCGCCTTGCGGATCGCGAGGTCGAGCGCGTTGACCGGACCGTTGCCGACCGCGACCTCGTGCAGCCGCTGCCCCGCCACCACGACGGTGGCGGTCGCCTCGGACTCGATGACGAACTGTCCGCGCGCGTTGAAGCGGCGCTCGTCCATCACGCGGAAGCGCTCGATAGAGAAGTAATCCGGTACGGAATCGATGGTCCGGCGGGCGAGCAGTTCGAAACTCGCCTCGGCGGTATCGTAGGAATAACCGAGGAATTCCTTCTCCTTCACGTCGTCGACGAGGCGCTGGATCTTCGGATGCTTCGGGTCGATCTCAACGCCGATCTCGGCGAAACGGGCGAGGATGTTGGACCGGCCGGCCTGGTCGGACACCAGAATGTGGCGCTGGTTGCCGACGAGCTCCGGGTCGACATGCTCGTAGGTCTTCGGATCCTTCTGCACCGCCGAGACATGCAGCCCGCCCTTGTGGGCGAAGGCCGCGTCGCCGACAAAGGCCGCATGCGGGTTCGGCGCCCGGTTGAGGCGGTCGTCCAGCATGCGCGAGAGCTTCTTCAGCTGCTTCATGCCCTTCTCGTCGACGCCGGTCCCGTAGCCCATCTTGAGGCCGAGGATCGCGGTCAGGGTGACGATGTTCGCATTACCGCAGCGCTCGCCGAGCCCGTTGATCGTGCCCTGGACCTGGCGCGCACCCGCGCGGACGGCGGCCAGCGTGTTGGCGACCGCGTTCTCCGTGTCGTTATGAGTGTGGATGCCGACATGATCGCCCGGCACCACCTTTACGACCTCGCCGACGATCTGCTCGACCTCGTGTGGCAGGGTTCCTCCGTTGGTGTCGCAGAGCACGACCCAGCGCGCGCCGGACTCATAGGCTGCCCTGGCACAGGCCAGCGCATAGTCAGGGTTCGCCTTGTAGCCGTCGAAGAAATGCTCGCAATCGAACATCGGCTCGAACCCGCGCTTGGCAGAGAGCTTCATGCTGTCGCGGATCATCTGGATGTTCTCGTCGCGGTCGATCTCCAGCGCGACATCGACATGGAAGTCCCAGGTCTTGCCGACAAGGCAAGTCGCCGTTGCTTTGGAATCGAGGACACCGGCCAGTCCCGGATCGTTCTCGGCGCTGCGTCCGGGCCGGCGCGTCATGCCGAAGGCGACCAGTTTGGCGCGCTTGAGCCTCGGCGGCTCCGAAAAGAAGCGGTCGTCCGTCGGGTTCGCCCCGGGCCAGCCGCCTTCCACGTAATCGATCCCGATCTCGTCGAGCGCGCGCGCGATGGCGATCTTGTCCGCCGGCGTGAAATCGACGCCGCGGGTCTGCTGACCGTCGCGGAGTGTGGTATCGAATAGATAGACGCGGTTATCCGTCATTGCCCGTTCCTTCATTGCGAGGCCGTGTTTTAGCACCGCGCGGGCGCAAGAGACAAAGGCAATAGGGTGTCGTCAGGACTGAGGCGGCGTC
Organism: Nisaea sp.; assembly: GCF_017640745.1. Classification (GTDB taxonomy): domain Bacteria; phylum Pseudomonadota; class Alphaproteobacteria; order Thalassobaculales; family Thalassobaculaceae; genus Nisaea. The sequence continues at coordinate 3,674 of NZ_JAEPQA010000010.1, forward strand.
TGGCGGCACGAACTCGGGCCGCCCCCCGAAACTCTGACACCAGCATTGCAAATACCTGATTTCACCCTGGGTTGGTTTTAATATAGTTTTCCGCCGCAATTCCGCCGAAATGACTGTGCTTTGCCAAAGACCCGATGAGCCCTGCGACTGAACCGAGCCATTTTATCTACGCGTCCGTCCCGGAGAGCGATCCGGCGATCCGGAATCTCGTACCGGACCCCAGCCAGTACAGTCTGCGGAACTACGCGATTTGCGGCTTCCGGAACTCGGAACTCGACAGCAACCGGTTCATTCACATGCAGCACCGCTGCCTGATCGACTGGTTCAATCAGAAATACAGGAACGAGTTCGACGGCGTCCTTTTCACAGAATTCGATCCGATCGACGTGAAGCCGGCGCTCGGCTCCATCGTCGTTCTCGAGCCGACGGACAATTACGAGGCCTATCGCTACCGTCTCTACGGCTCACAGGTCGTCGACACCTATGGATCCGATCTGACCGGCCGGACAAGCACCCAGCTCAACACGGAATCGACCCGCAACGTGCGGCCGCAATATCAGGCGGCAGCCCGGAACAACATCACGGTCTATACAGAGCATGACCTGCGCCGCCGGAAAGAGCCCGACATCATCGAGCGCTGGGACCGCTGGTCGCGGCTGATCCTGCCACTGGTGGATGACAACAAGACCGTCAGGCGGCTCCTGGTCAGCATGGTGCCGACGGAGATCCCGTTCAACAGCGCCTATAGCGGTCCCGCCTCCTAGGCCCGGCGCCAGGCCGTTCCGCCGGCCCCGTCCTCCAGCACGATCCCTGCCGCGGCGAGCTCGTCGCGGATACGGTCCGCCTCGGCGAAGTCCTTCGCCTTGCGCGCGGCCAGACGCCGCTCGACCAGATCGTCGATCTCCGCATCTTCAAGGCCGCCTTCTCCGCCCGGGGTCCATTTGAACCAGGCTTCCGGATCGCTGCCGAAGAGCCCCATCAGAGCGCCCGACGCCTTCATGCTGGCCTGCAGCGCGGCTTTCTTCTTCGGATCCGTCGCCTTGTTCGCCTCGGTCGCCAGCGCATGCAGCCGCGCGATCGCGAGCGGCGTGTTGAGATCGTCGGCCAGCGCCGCGACGAGTTCGGCATCCGGTTTCGCATCCGGCAGATCGTCGCCCGCGTCGCGCAGGACCAGATAGAAGCGGTCGAGCGCGGCCTTGGCTTCCTTCAACCCGTCCTTGGAGAAATCGAGCGGCGCCCGGTAATGAGTGGAGAGCAGGTGAAAGCGGATGGTCTCGCCCTGCCATTCCTTCAGCAGATCGTGGACGGTGTAGAAGTTGCCGAGCGACTTCGACATCTTCTCGCCCTCGACCGTGACGAAGCCGTTATGCAGCCAGGTCCGCGCCATGCGCTCGGTGCCATGGGCGCAGCAGCTCTGGGCGATCTCGTTCTCATGGTGCGGGAAGATCAGGTCCAGCCCGCCGGCATGGATGTCGAACTCCTCGCCGAGATAACGCGCGCTCATCGCCGAGCATTCGATATGCCAGCCCGGACGGCCGAAGCCCCAGGGACTTTCCCATCCCGGCGTCTCGGCATCCGACGGCTTCCAGAGCACGAAATCGGCCGGATCGCGCTTGTAGGGCGCGACCTCGACACGGGCGCCGGCGACCAGCTCGTCCCGGTTGCGCCGCGAGAGACCGCCGTAGTTCGGCATGGAGGGGACGCTGAACAGCACATGGCCCTCCGCCTCATAGGCGTGGCCCTTCTCGATCAGGCTCTCGATCATGGCGATCATGCCCGCGACATGCTCGGTCGCGCGGGGCTCCTCCGAAGGCGGGAGGGCGCCGAGCGCCGCCATGTCGGCGCGGTAGATCTCGGCCGTGCCGTCCGTCAGCTCGCGGATGGTAATCCCGCTCTCTTTCGCCCGCGCGTTGATCTTGTCGTCGATGTCCGTGATGTTGCGGACATAGGTCACGTGATCCGCTCCATAGACCAGACGCAACAGCCGGAAGAGCACGTCGAAGGCGACCACCGGGCGGGCATTGCCGATATGGGCGTAGTCGTAGACGGTCGGCCCGCACGCATACATGCGGACATTCGACGGATCGATCGGCGAGAAGACTTCCTTCTCGCGGGTAAGCGTGTTCTGGAATTTCAGGGTCGTGGCGGACATCGCGCAGACTTTCGGTTCGCGTGGAATAGAGAAATGTTCGGGGTGAGCCGTCAGCGCGGCCCGGATCGCCTAGGCGCGACAGAGATCCCCGGCGAGGAAGGCCGGAACAGAGATCACGTCCTGCAGCTTGCGCGAAAACATCTTGTCTCTTTTTCCTTAGGCGCGATGGCCCTGAAGCCGCGCGAGCACTTTCTCACGCGGGATCAAAGGTAGCAGGTCGGCCATGTCCGGTCCACGGCTTTGCCCTGTCACCGCCTCGCGCAGGGGCATGAAGAGCTGCTTGCCCTTGCGTCCGGTCTCCGCCTTCACGGCATCGGCCCAGGAGCTCCATGTATCCTTGTCCCAAGGGGTCTCAGGCAGGTGTCTTGCCGCGGCGGCCGCATAATCCGCATCCTCGATCAGCGGATCGATCTCCGCGCTGCAGACCTGCCACCAGAGCTTCGCGTCCGCGAGCTTCTCGAGATTGCCGCGGACGGCCATCCAGAACGGCGCTCCGCCGCCGATGCCCAGCCCGAGAAGCCGCTCGGCCACGACGGTATAATCGGTTTCATGCAGGATCTTCGCGTTCAGCGCTTCCAGTTCCGCCGGATCGAAGCGCGGGGTCGCGCGGGAGAACTTGGAGATGTCGAATTCCTCTACCAGCTGGCCGATCCGCTGGCGCGGCTCGACCGGGTCGGAGGTCCCGAGCTTGGCGAGCAGGGTGTTGATCGCCATGGCTTCCAGACCGTCCTCCCGGAGTTGTTCCAGGCTGAGCGAGCCGAGGCGTTTCGAAAGCCCCTGCCCTTCGGCGTCAGTCAGCAGCGAGAGATGACCCATCTCGGGCGGCTCCGCGCCGAGCGCCTTGAAGAGCTGGATCTGCGCCGCCGAATTGGTGAGGTGATCCTCGCCGCGCAGGATATGCGTCACGCCAAGTTCGATATCGTCGACCACCGAGGCAAGCGTGTAGATCGGCCTCCCGTCCGCACGCAGCAGCACCGGATCGCTCAGGCTCGCCATGTGGTAGCGGGATTCGCCGCGCACCAGATCGGTCCAGCGTTCCTCCTCGTGCAGCAGGAGGAAGCGCCAGTGCGGCGCGATCCCCGCGGCTTCCTTCTCTGCCTTTTCCGCGTCCGTCAGCTTCAGGGCCGCACGGTCGTAGACCGGCGGGCGGCCCGCCGAGAGTTGCGCCTTGCGCTTCAGACCGAGCTCGTCCTGGGTCTCGTAACAGGGATAGAGCCGTCCCCCCGCCTTCAGCTTTTCGACGGCCGCGTCATAGTGTTCGAGCCGGTCTGACTGGCGCGCGAACCGGTCCCAGGCGAGGCCGAGCCAGGTCAGATCCTCCTTGATCCCTTCGGCGAAGGCCTCGGTCGAGCGCTCGTCGTCGGTATCGTCCATCCGCAGGAGAAAGGTGCCGCCGGCCTTTCGGGCGAAGAGCCAGTTGACCAGTGCGGTCCGCGTATTGCCGACATGCAGCCGGCCGGTCGGACTTGGTGCGAACCGGACGACGACATCTTTTGATTGGGTCATTCTGCAGCCTTGGAGGACGGCGACGCCGAGTAGGCGCCGAGAAATGCGTTGGTCAGCGGATAGCGGCGATCGCGGCCGAAGGCCTTCAGCGTGACCTTCACGCCGGGAGGCGCCTGCCGGCGCTTGTACTCCGCCCTGTCGAGCAGGCGCCAGACCTTCAGCACCGTCTCCGGCTCGTAGCCCATCGCGACGATATCGGCGATCGGCGTCTCGTTCTCGATCAGCTCTTCCAGGATCGCGTCCAGCACCGGATAGGGCGGCAGCGAGTCCTCGTCCTTCTGGTCGGGCCTCAGTTCCGCCGACGGCGGTTTGGTGATGATCCGCTCCGGCATTACCGGCCCGTTAGGCCCGAGCGCGCCGGCGGGCTTGTTCTCGTTGCGCCAGCGGCAGAGCGCGAAGACGGACATCTTGTAGACGTCCTTCAGCACATTGTAGCCGCCGCACATGTCGCCGTAGAGCGTAGCGTAGCCGACGGACATCTCAGACTTGTTGCCGGTCGATAGCACCATGTAGCCGAACTTGTTGGAGAGCGCCATCAGGGTCATACCGCGCGAGCGCGACTGGATGTTTTCCTCGGTGATGTCGCTATTCGTGCCTTCGAAGAACGGCGCCAGCATCTCCGAGAAGGCGCCCATGGCCGGACCGATATTGATCTCGTCCAGCTTCACGCCAAGCAGGCGAGAGGCCTCCGCGGCATCCTCCAGGCTTTCCCGGCTGGTGTAGGGAGACGGCATCATCACGCAATGGACCCGGTCCGGTCCGAGGGCATCCACCGCGACGGCGGCGCTGAGCGCGGAATCGATGCCGCCCGACATGCCGATCAGCACGCCCTTGAAGCCGTTCTTGTTCACGTAATCGCGCACACCGCAGATCAGCGCCTGGTAGAGCGAGGCTTCGCCGGTCTCAACCTGTACCGTCTCTCCCGGCGCGCAAACCCAGCCGTCGTCGCCCTTGGTCCAGTTCGTGATCGCGACCTTCTCCTGCCATGCCGGGAACTGCCAGGCCAGAGAGCGATCGGCGTTCAGCACGAAGGAGGCACCGTCGAAAACAAGTTCGTCCTGACCGCCGAGCTGGTTCAGATAGACCAGCGGCAAGCCGCTCTCGACCACGCGGGCGACGCCGAGCTGCTGGCGCTGGTCCGTCTTTCCGAGTTCGAAGGGAGACCCGTTCGGCACCAGAAGAATCTCGCCGCCGGTCTCCGCCACGCACTCGACCACGTCAGGGGTCCAGATATCCTCGCAGATCGGAATGCCGATCCTGACACCCTTGAAGGCGATCGGTCCTGGCATCTCGCCCGCCGCGAAAACGCGCTTCTCGTCGAACACGCCGTAATTCGGCAAGTCGACCTTGTAGCGTTCGGCGGTCACCGCACCGTCCTCGATGAGCAGCATCGCGTTGTAAACACGCCCGTCCTCACCGCGCCACGGCGCGCCGAGCAGCACCGCCGGCCCTCCGTCCGCCGTCTCCTTGGCGAAAGCGAGGACAGCCGTACGGACGCTATCGATGAACATCGGTTTCAGTATGAGATCTTCGGGCGGATAGCCGCAGACATAGAGCTCGCTGGTCAGCAACAGATCGGCGTCTTCGCCGGCAGCGAACGCACGGGCCTCGCGAAGGCGGTCGAGATTGCCCTGGAAGTCCCCGACGGTCGGGTTCAACTGGGCCAACGCTATCGTAAGAGTGTCGGTCATGAAGCCTCTCTTAGCGCGGCGCGGGCAGGCTCACAAAGCGAAAACGGCGCCTGCGCGGCTCACATTTCGATACCGTGCTGCGCCTTGATGCTCTTCAGCACCGGCATGAAGTCGTAGGTCGGGTAGAACTCCGTATCGAACGCGCCCCAGGCACTCTTCTCGATCGCGAGATTGACCTCGCGCAGCCGATGCCCGGGGACTTTCAGGATCGCAACCTGACCGATGCCCATCATCACGAACCAGTTCACCACCTCGATTCCCTCGGGCGGGAACATCTTCCAGAACTCGGCCTTTTCCAGCTTCGCATTGATTTCCTGAAGGTTCTTGTCCTTCTGATGCTTCAGAAACACCGTAAGCAGGATCTCTCCTTCGCCAGCACTCATCTCGGCCTCCCTCGTCCAATGACTGATGCGGAAGCGGAACTGAAGCATTCACCTCCTTGATTGGCAACAGGCGGGGAGATGCGGCTACAGTGATTTCAACGAGGCAAAACGAATGGGAGGAAATCATGCCGGCAGGATACATCATCGCGCAGATCGACGTCTCCGATCCCACCGCGTTCGAGGAATACCGCAAGCTGGTCCCCGCCACGATCGCCAAGTTCGGCGGCGAGTATCTGGTTCGCGGCGGTAAACAGGAACAGCTCGAAGGCAGCAACAACCCGCGCACAGTCGTGCTCCATTTCGAAAGCTTCGACAAAGCGCGGGAATGGTACCATTCTTCGGACTACGAAAAGCCCAAAGCCATGCGACAGGCCGCGTCTAAAGGAAATGTCGTTCTGGTCGAAGGCGTCTGACCTCGCACTGATCGCCGGCGCACAGGAAGCTTTCCTGACGCATTTTTGTGCGCCACAATCTTTCACCCGCCTATTTTTTCGGCATAGCCGGAAACCTGACTGACCTGTCTCCTACGCGCTGCACAGCGTGTCTTGCCCGATAATCCGCATAGTCCCGCGGATCCCTCTCCCCGACGCATCGGGTGGCACATGTGTTGCGTTGCAACGTGCTCCTTCCTGCGACCTCAGATCGCGACGCCATGCTCAGACACGCTATCAAACGACTGCTCGTTTCCATCCCCGTATTGCTCGGGGTGCTCTTCATCGGCTTCATGCTGATGCAGATCGTTCCCACCGACCCCGCAACCGTCCTTGCAGGACCGACCGCGAGCGCTGCCGACATCGAGGCAATCCGGGAGTCGATGGGGCTAAACGAGCCCGTCATCGTCCAGTTCGGGATCTATCTCGGCCGCGTTCTGCAGGGCGATCTCGGACGCTCCCTCATCTCCAACAGCTCGGTCGTCGATGAGCTGGCAAACACGATCGGCCCGACGATCGAACTGATGTGCGCCAGCCTGATCTGGGCGATACCGCTCGGTATTCTTTTCGGCACCCTGGCCGCCGTCCGGCGCGGAAAGGCCTCTGACCGCATCATCATGGCCGCCTCGGTCGCCGGCGTCTCGATGCCGATCTTCTGGTTCGGCCTGATGCTGATCCAGTATGTCGGCTTCAAGTGGCAGATCCTGCCCTTCCAGGGCCGCGCCGGACCGCTCTGGACGATCGAGGGCCTCCGCCACATCATCCTGCCGGCGATCACGCTCGGCGGCGTCTTCGTCGGGCCTGTCGCGCGCATGACGCGGACCTCGCTGCTTGAGGTGCTGAGCAGCGACTTCGTCCGCACCGCCCGTGCCAAGGGCGTCTCGGAACGGGTCATCGTGCTGAAGCATGCGCTGCGCAATTCGCTGATCCCGGTGGTGACGCTGATCGGCCTGCAGATCGGCTTCCTGCTCGGCGGTGCCGTGGTGACCGAAACCATGTTCGCCTGGCCCGGGGTCGGACGGCTTGCGGTCGGCGCCATCGTCTCTGCTGATTACGCGCTCAGCCAGGGAGCGATCCTGGTGCTCGCGCTTTCCTTCATCATCGTCAATATCATCGTCGACCTGCTCTATGCCGTGCTCGACCCGCGCCTGAGGGTGTCATGACCGAGATTCACGTTTCCATGAACCCGGTCGACGAGGCGCCGGCCACCGCCGTGACCGCGCGGCGGACCGCCCTAAAGAAATTGATGCGGGACAAGGGAGCGGTGGTCTCCTTCGTGATCCTCACCATCATCGTCACGCTCGCGCTGGCGGCGCCGCTGATCGCACCGCACGACCCCTACGACAACAATCTGCGCAACATGCTGAAACCTCCGGCCTGGGCCGACGCCGCTCTGCCGGAGCATCTGCTCGGCACCGACGGCCTCGGGCGGGACATCGTCAGCCGCCTGCTCTACGGCACCCGAACCACTCTGATGATGGGTGTGATGGCGGTTCTGGCCGGAGGGATCATCGGATCTTTCATGGGGCTGATGGCGGCCTACTACAAATGGCTCGAGGGGCCGGTGATGCGCATTGTCGACATCCTGCTCTCCTTCCCCTCGATCCTCTTCGGTCTCGCCATCGCCGCCGTTCTTGGTGCCGGCATTTTCTCGATCACCATCGCCCTCACGGTTTCGGCCATTCCGACGATCGCCCGGATCACGCGCGGCGCTGCCGTCGTGCAGATGCAGATGGAATACATCACCGCGAGCCGCGCCGTCGGCATGAGCGACGCGCGCATCATCTGGCTGCATCTGCTGCCGAACAGCGCCTCGACGATCTTCGTCTACCTGACGCTCCAGCTCGGCCAGACGATCCTGCTCGGCGCGGCGCTCAGCTTCATCGGCCTCGGTGCCCAGCCGCCGACGGCCGAACTCGGAACCATGGCCTCGGAAGGCCGGAACTTTCTCTTCTTCGCACCGCACGTCTCGACGATCCCGAGCCTGGTGATCTTCCTGATCGTGCTGTGTTTCAACGTTTTGGGCGATGCCTTGCGGGACGTTCTGGACCCGCGGCTGCGCCAGTAGGAACGCGCCCGGGTCCGTCCTGGGCCGGAAAGGAGTGCCGCCCGGCACTCCGAATAAAAAAGGAGGCTTACACATGGAACTCAGCAAGTTGTTGCTGCGGGCGGGGGCAATTGCCCTCACCGCGGCCCTGCCGCTGGCGGCGCCCGCCGTCGCGGAGACATCGGTCAGCGTGCTCCGGACCATCGACACGGACCGGTACGATCCCCATACCTCCACCTCGCGCGCGACAGCCGAGGTCATGTTCATGATGGGCGACACGCTGGTTTCGCTTGCCCCGGACATGAAGACCATCCGGCCGCTGCTCGCCAAATCCTGGACCGTATCCGACGACGGCAAGCTCTACACCTTCAAGCTGCGCGACGACGTCACGTTCTGCAGCGGCAAGAAGCTGACGGCAAAGGACGTCAAGGCCACCATCGACCGATGGATCGCCCATCCGAAAGGCGTGGTGAAGAACCGCATGGGCGACGTCAAGGAAGTCCGCGCGGTCGACGACTACACGGTCGAGTATGAGCTGACGCAGCCCTATTCCGAGCTGCTCTATCAAATGACGCAGCATTTCCACACCATCCTCAACGTCGAGGATGTCGAGAAGCTGGGCGACGATTTCGGCGTGAAGGGCTTCGACGGCTCAGGTCCCTACTGCTTCGAAAGCTGGGAGCCGCGCAACGAGCTCGTTTTGAAGAAGCATGAAGGCTACAACTGGGGCCCCGACTTCTACGCCAATGTAGGCCCGGCCAAGGTCGACAAGGTGATCTGGAAGATCGTTCCGGAAGACAACAACCGGGTCGCCGGCATCCAGACAGGTCAGGGTGACGCGACCCAGTACCTGCCCTACTGGGCGATCGACCAGCTGCAGGCCAACCCGCAGATCTCGGTCACCTCGCCGCCGTTCTATTTCTGGACCTATTATGTCGGCTTCAAGATCACCCGCGACATCGTGAACGATCTCGAAGTGCGCAAGGCGATCAACCTCGCGGTCGACCAGAAGGCGATGGCCGAGGGTCCGTTCTTCGGCAAGGCGGCTCCGGCCTACGCCTACACCCATTCGGGCACGCTGGATTACGCCGCGGACGTGATCGACGAAAGCCTGTTTGGTTATGACCCGGTGAAGGCCGCCGCGATCCTCGATGCCGACGGCTGGAAAATGGGCGACGACGGCTTCCGCCACAAGGACGGCAAGAAGCTCGAACTGGTGGCCTACAGCTTCTCCAACATCTGGCGTCAGGTGATGGAAGCCCTGCAGGGCGACCTGCGGAAGGTCGGCATCGACCTCAAGGTCGAGGTCTTCGACGCGACCGTGATCTGGGGCAAGCTGAAGACACAGGATTTCGACCTCTACACCATGAGCTACCCGTACGTCTCCGCGGGTGACGCCCTCAACCTCTACTTCCCGTCGGGCAACATGCCGACGCCGAACCGGATGAACTGGGACAACGCGCAGACGGACGAATGGCTGAAAGAGGGCCGCGGCGCCCTGACCGACGCCGATCGTGCGGCAGCCTATGCGAAGGTCCAGAAGCAGGTGCACGACGCCGCGGTCTGGATCCCGATCGTGCATGAGCCGATGTTTGTCGCGGCGGGTCCGCGACTGAAGCCGGTCGAGGCCCACGGCATCTACGGTGCCGGTTTCTACAAGGGGCTCAGCCTCGAGCTGAAGTAAATGCCCTGAAACCTTTTCCTCGCGGGGCCGATCTCTGGCCCCGCGAGCGTTCGCCTACTTGTCGAGATTGTTGAAGAAATCGGCCGACAGATCTTCGTCGATCGCGACGTCGCCCCGGTCGTCCCGCTTCCGCTCGTCGGGGGCATGCACGGGAGCCGGAGCGGCCGCGGCTTCTGGTTCCGGCTTTTTCTCGCCCGTCTCAGGTCCGACCCGCCGACGGTTTGTGGCCGCGGCACCGCTCGACGACTGCTCGCCCTCCTGGGTCATCGACGCCTCGTCCAGCACTTTGCGCTGCTTCGCGACGGCGGCATATTCCTGAAGATTGATGAACAGCTCGAACAGTTCCGCGAGCTCCCCGGTGTTCGAGATCGCGCGCCGCGCGCTTCGCGCCATTACACTGAAGGTTCCGGGCCGGATCTGGTACTTGACCAGCATCATCCGGGTGCGCTGCTGCAGATCCAGCAGACGGGCCAAGAGCTGATCATCGGACAAATCCGACGGAGCCGGGGAATCGGCCCCCGAACGGCTTGGGTTTCCTCGGTTTCCCATCGCAATGACCTATTCAGAGAAAAAGATAATTTCAAGCCGCCCTAAGAGAGGCGCCGGGCCGCACAACCGCTCCAAGACAAATTCGCAAACAGGTATCAGTCCGCCGCGTCGGCCATCGCCGGCGCGGTGCCCGGCAGGCCGAGCCAGTCGAGCGTCGCCCTGCCCCAGCGGTCGATCGCCGCGCCGAACAGTTCGAAGCCCTTCACATGCGCTTCCTTGGGCTGCGCGCCGGGCAGCTCCATGCGATGTGCCGCACCGCCCGTCCAGCGCTGGATCATTTCCAGCGTGATTTCGGGATGGAACTGGATGCCGAGCTTGTTCTCTCCGAAGAGATAGGCCTGGTTCGGAAAACGCTCGCCTTCCGCCAGCAACTGCGCCCCGTCCGGCAGGTCGAAGCCTTCCTTGTGCCACTGGTAGAAGTGCTCGGAATGGGTAAAGTACGGACGGCCTTCCTCGGTCGGGCACACCTTCGTGTAACCGACCTCGACATGGCCCTCGTCATGCAGATAGACCCTCGCGCCGAGCGCGCGGGCAAGCAACTGGCCGCCGAGACAGATCCCGAAAAACGGCTTCTCCTCGCGCAGCACGACGTCCATGAAGTCCAGCTCGGCCCGGATCCCCTCGAGATGATCGTCGTTCGCGCTCATCGGGCCGCCGAACACCACCACGCCGGCGTGATCGTCGAGATGCTCCGGTAAATCGTCGCCGATGCAGGGGCACCGCCGGTCGAGCGCATAACCGCGCTCTTCGAGCAGCACGCCGACATGCCCCGGGACAGAGGTCTTCTGATGAACGACGATAAGGACTTTAGGCTTCACGATGATCTGTTCGGGTCTTTTCCAGCAGAAACTCGCGTCCGACCTTAACACGTTCCTCGTCACCGTACTTGACGATATCCGCGGTCGCGTAGGTCTCGCTCCACTTCTCAGGGAGATAGGAGCCCGTCCCGATAATATCAATCGGCGCGTTGGCAAGCGCCATCACCCGGCATTTCTCCGGCGAGAACCCGCTGGAGGCGACGATCTTGACGGCCTTGAACCCGGCCCGGTCGAGCCGCTCTCGCATATGCCAGATCGCGGCTGCGGAAACGCCCGTGCCGATCAGGTAGCTGAGCTCCTTGTCGGAGCGGTATCCACGGATTGCCTGCGGGGCGTTCCGGTCCAGCACCTCATAGGACATGCCGATATCCATGCCCTCGACATAGCGCCCGCCATGGGTGTCGAGCCGGACCGCAACCCGTCCCTCGGCAGCGAGCTCCGGAAAACGCCGGCAGACCGCCAGCGCGTCGGTGATCTCCTGGCCGAAATAGTCGACGAGGACCGTCAGATTCTCTTCCGGATGGACCTCGTGAAACATTTCCGCCGCGCGCACCGTCGAGCCGGCATAGCCGATCAGGGCGTGCGGCATGGTGCCGTAGCCGCGGTCCCGGTTGAAGAAGTGCGCGGTCTCGTCGGAGGCGTTCCCGATGAAGCCGACGGCGCCGAGCTTGCGCTGCGCCTTGGCGGAGCCGACGCTGGCGCCATAGGCCATCATCTCGGCCATCTCGGTGCCGGCACAGTGCCTGGCATCCATCGCGAGAAAGGCCGTCTTCTGCATTTCCGCGCACATCACATACGCATTGTAGGCCGCGACGCAGCAGGCACCGAGCTTCTGCAGGAACTGCGTCTCGAGATCGATCAGGTGATAGAGCGAGCCGGAGACATACATGATCGGCTCGCCGGCACCGACCCATGAGCCTTCCTTCTGCCGGAGGTCCACGCGGATCTCGACCTTTCGAGCCTTCGCCATCCGCTCGAGCCATTGCATGGCAAGACGCGGCGCGGAGGTTACCGGGCGGCGCATGAAGACCGCGTAGGTCACATCGACATCGCCGAACTTCGCGACCACGTCCTTGGTGCGCAGGAAGTACTTGTCGACGAAGCGCGGCAGATCGCTCTCCGCCGGATGACTTACCGTGCGCGGTGTCTCATCGGGCCGCAGCGACGCAATACCCTCGGAGCCGTCCATGGGCTCACTCCCCAAGTCAGAGTCCGCTCAGGACGCCGCCGCCATGGAGCCGGCCGCGTTGCTCACCCGGCGCTTCTTCATCATGTCGGCGATCAGGAAAGCAAGTTCCAGCGACTGGCTGGCATTCAGACGCGGGTCGCAATGGGTGTGGTACCGGTCCGCCAGCGCCTCGTCAGTGATCGCCTGGGCGCCGCCGATGCATTCGGTGACATCCTGGCCGGTCAGCTCGAAATGCACGCCGCCCGCATGGGTTCCCTCGGCCTGGTGCACGTCGAAGAACTCCCGCACCTCGGAGAGGATGCGGTCGAACGGGCGCGTCTTGTAGCCGCTGGAGGCCTTGATCGTGTTGCCGTGCATCGGATCGCAGGACCAGACGACGTTCTTGCCTTCCTTCTGCACGGCGCGGATGAAGCGCGGAAGATGCTTATCGACCTCGCCCGCACCGACGCGCACGATCAGGGTCAGGCGCCCCGCTTCGTTCTTCGGGTTGAGGATGTCGATCAGCCTCAGCATGTCGTCGGTATCGAGGCTCGGCCCGCATTTCATGCCGATCGGGTTCTGGATGCCGCGCAGATACTCGATATGCGCGCCGTCCGCCTGCCGCGTGCGGTCGCCGACCCAAAGCATGTGGGCCGAGGTGCTGTACCAGCCGCCCTCGCCTGTGATGGTGTCCTTGCGGGTCATCGCCTGCTCGTAACCGAGCAGCAGGGCTTCGTGGCTCGTGTAGAACTCGGTCTCGCGGAGCTGCTGGTTGTTCTCCGGCGTGATGCCGCAGGCACGCATGAATTCGAGCGCCTCGTCGATGCGCTGCACCACGTGCTCGAAACGCTCGCCCTGCGGGGACTTCTCGACGAAGCCGAGGGTCCAGCGATGGATCTGCTCGAGATTGGCGAACCCGCCCTGCGCGAAGGCGCGCAGCAGGTTCAGGGTGGAGGCAGACTGGTTGTAGACCTTCAGCAGCCGGTCCGGATCGGGAATGCGGGAGCCTTCGTCGAACTCGATCGCATTCACCATGTCGCCGCGATAACTCGGCAGCTCGACGCCGCCGATCGTTTCCGTATCGGAGGACCGCGGCTTGGCGAACTGACCGGCGAGACGGCCGACCTTCACGATCGGCATGGCGGCGCCGAAGGTCAGCACCACCGCCATCTGGAGCAGGACGCGGAAGGTGTCGCGGATATTGTTCGGGGAGAATTCGGCAAAGCTCTCGGCGCAATCGCCGCCCTGCAGCAGGAAGGCCTCGCCGCGCGCGACCTTGCCGAGCGACGCCTTCAGGCGCTGCGCTTCGCCTGCAAAAACGAGCGTCGGATACCCGCTGAGTTCCTTCTCTACCGCCGCCAGACGCTCTGCGTCCGGATAGGCAGGAACCTGCTTGATCGGTTTGCCGCGCCAGCTATCGGGGCTCCAGGTGCCGGCCATCGCTCTTCTCCCAGTGTTCGAATCGACCGCTTCCCGCCGTTTCCGGCGAATGCGGACGAGTTTTGTAACAGTGCAGTTCCGCAAATACCAGCATCTCCGCCATGCATCGAAACAGCTCTTTTATTGGCACAGATCCAATTGGACGCCGTACACGCGTCCATTTATCGTCGAGCACCAAGTAAAAACAAAAAATCCAAGGTGGAACGCCTCAAATGCAGATCCTGCTTCTGGCCGCAGCCATTCTGGCGGCAACATTCAGCCATTCCTCGGCCGAAACGCTCCTGGAACGCGGCGCCTATCTCGTGAACGGCATCGTCGCCTGCGGCAACTGCCACACGCCCCAGACGCCGCAAGGACCGGCGCAGGGCAAGGAGTTCGCCGGGACGATCATCGCCGACACGCCGGAATTCACCGCATTCGCCCCCAACATCACGCCGGACAAGGCAACCGGGATCGGAAGCTGGAGCAAAACGGAGCTGATCCGCGCAATCCGCGACGGCGTCCGACCCGATGGCAGCCTGATCGGACCGCCGATGCCGTTCTCCATGTACCGCCATCTGTCCGACAGGGACGTCGAAGCGATCGCGACCTACGTTATGCAGGTCCCGGCGGTCTCGAACGCGGTGCCGAAATCCGAATACCGCATCCCGCTGCCACCGGCCTACGGCCCGCCCGTAGCCGGGGTCCCGGAGCCGCGTCCGGAGAACATTCTCGACTACGGGGCCTATCTCGCCGGACCGGCCGGGCATTGCCTTGAATGCCACACGCCGATGGTCGCCGGACATTTCGACTACGACAACCAGACCGGCGCCGGTGGACTGAAATTCGAGGGCCCGTGGGGCATTTCCGTCGCCAGCAATATCACGCCGCATTCCGACGGGCGCGTGGCGGAGTATAGCGACGCGGAACTCGCCACGGTGATCCGCAGCGGTATCCGGCCCGACGGCTCCCGGCTCTTCCCGCCGATGGGCGTGCATTACTACGCCTCGATCAACGACAGGGACATGGCCGCGCTCGTCGCCTTCATCCGCACGCTCAAGCCGAAACCCAACGGCGGATAAAGCGCTGCCTATTCGGCGGCCTGCCGCTCTTCCGGGTCCGGGCGCTTGGTGCGCATGGTCACGAACTCCTCGGCCGCTGTCGGATGGATACCGATGGTGGCGTCGAACTCCGCCTTGGTCGCGCCCGCCTTGATGGCGATGCCGATGCCCTGGATGATCTCCGGGGCGTCGAGCCCGACCATGTGCGCGCCGACCACCCGGTCCGAGGCGCGGTCCACGATCAGCTTCTGCATGCCGCGCTCCGGATTATCCGTCAGCGTGTATTTCATCGGCCGGAAGCCGGCGACATAGACGTCGATCGCACCGTAGATCTCACGGGCCTCGGCTTCCGTCAGCCCGACCGTGCCGATAGGCGGCTGGCTGAACACGGCACTCGGCACGTCGCTGTGATCGGCCTGCCGTGGATTGTTGTTGAACTGGGTCTCGGCGAAGCAATGGCCCTCGGCGATGGCGACCGGCGTCAGGTTGATCCGGTTGGTCACATCCCCGACCGCGAAGATGCTCGGCACCGACGTCTGGGACCATTCGTTCACCTTGATCGCGCCGTTGCGGTCGAGCTCGACGCCCGCTTCGGCGAGGCCGAGGCCCTTGGTGTTCGGATGCCGTCCGGTCGCGTACATGACCTGATCCGCCTCGATCACGGAACCGTCGTTCATGTGCACTTTGTAGGCATCGCCCACCTTCTCGATCCGATCCGGCAGCACGCCCGAATGGAGATGCATGCCCTTCTTGGTCAGTTCCTCGGTCAGAGTGTTCCGCACATCCTCGTCGAAGCCGCGCAACACCTTGTCGGCGCGGTAGACGAGATGGGTCTCGGACCCGAACGAGTTGAAGATCCCGGCGAACTCGACGGCGATGAAGCCGGAGCCGACGATGACGATGCGGTCCGGACGCTCCGGCAGCTCCAGCGCCTCGTTCGAGGTGATGACATGCTCCTTGCCCTCGACGCTCTCCGGAATGCTCGGCCAGCCGCCGACGGCTATCAGGATCTTCTCCGCCGTGTAACGCTTGTCGCCGACTGCGACCGTGTGCGCGTCCACTACGGTGCCGCGGCCGTGGATCCGGGTCGCGCCGGCATTCTCCAGCAGGTTCACATAGATCCCGTGCAGCCGGTCGAGTTCCTTTTCCTTGGCGGCGATCATCTTCGGCCAGTCGTGGCGAACATTATCCGCCGACCAGCCGTAACCGGCGCCGTCCTCGAGGTCATGGCCGAAATGGGAGCCGTAAACGAAGAGCTTCTTCGGGACGCAGCCGCGCAAGACGCATGTTCCGCCCTCGCGCATTTCCTCGATGACGGCGACCTTCGCACCGAAAGAGGCTGCGAGACGGCTCGCGCGCACGCCGCCGGAACCGGCGCCAATGGTGATGAGGTCGAAATCGTAATCGGACACGGGATCGGTTCCTTGCTCTGTTCGGATCTGGCGCACTCTAGATAGGTACGCCATTCGTGCCTGTCCTTCACAAGTCAGTCAACGGACCGGCGTCGGCACGAAACAGAAAAGGCGGCATGACGCCGCCTTTTCCGCTTATCGCGCTAGGGATCAGCCGTTCAGGCCGCCCATCAGCATGTATTTGATCTCGAGATAATCATCCATGCCATATTTCGAGCCCTCGCGGCCGAGGCCGGATTCCTTCACGCCGCCGAAGGGCGCCAGCTCGGAGGAGAGGATGCCCTCGTTGATCGCGACCATGCCGTATTCGAGCGCCTCGGCGACGCGCCAGACGCGGCCGAGATCGCGGGCATAGAAGTAGGAGGCCAGACCGAACTCGGTGTCGTTTGCCATCTCGATCACCTCTTCCTCGGTCTTGAAGCGGAAGAGCGGGGCGACCGGGCCGAAGGTCTCCTCGCGGAAGATCGCCATGTCGCGGGTGGCATTGGTCAGCACGGTCGGCTCATAGAACAGCGCGCCGATATTGCTTCGGGAGCCGCCCGTGGCCACCTTGGCGCCCTTGGCGACGGCGTCCTGCACATGCTCCTCGACCTTGTCGACCGCGGCGGCCTCGACCAGCGGGCCGAGCACCACACCCTCATCGAAGCCGTTGCCCATCTTCATCGAGGAAGCAGCGGCGGCAAAGCGCTTGGCGAACTCGTCATAGATGCCGTCCTGGACAAAGATGCGGTTGGCGCAGACGCAGGTCTGCCCGGCATTTCGGTACTTGGAGGCGATGGCGCCCTTCACCGCTTCGTCGATATTGGCATCGTCGAAAATGATCAGCGGGGCGTTGCCGCCGAGCTCCATCGAGACCTTCTTCACCGTCGAGGCGGACTGCGCGATCAGCTTCTTGCCGACCTCGGTCGAGCCGGTGAAGGTGATCTTGCGGACGATCGGGCTGTGGGTCAGCTCGTTGCCGATGGCGGACGAGCTGGCGCCGCAGACCACGTTGAAGACGCCCTTCGGCACGCCTGCGCGCTCCGCCAGCACGGCGATGGCGATGGCCGAGAACGGCGTCATCTTGGCCGGCTTGGAGACGAAGGTGCAGCCCGCCGCGAGCGCCGGAGCCGCCTTGCGGGTGATCATCGCGTTCGGGAAGTTCCACGGCGTGATCGATCCAACGACGCCGACCGGCTGTTTGATGACGACGATGCGCTTGTCGGCCGCCATCGCCGGGATCACGTCGCCGGTGATGCGTTTGGCTTCCTCGGCGTAATACTCGATGTAGGAGGCGCCGTAGGCGATCTCGCCCATGGCTTCCGCCACCGGCTTGCCCTGCTCGGCGGTCATGATGATCGCGAGGTCCTTCTGGTTCGCCATCATCAGGTCGAACCATTTGCGCAGGATCGCGGAGCGCTCCTTGGCGGTCTTCTTGCGCCAGGCCGGCCAGGCCGCGTTCGCCGCCTCGATCGCGCGCCGGGTCTCGTCGGCGCCCATGTCGGGAATGGTGCCGACCAGCTCGCCGGTCGCCGGATCCGTGACCTCGACCTTGCCGCCCTTGTCGGCATCGACCCATTCGCCGTCGATATAGCACTGCTCCCGGAACAGCGACGGATCCGCGAGTTTGCTTCTGATATCCATGAGAGTGCTCCCTAGATTTGTCATCCGGCCGCGACCCTCTCCCGGTCACGGCGGCAATTGGCGGATACTAGTCCCCGGCACCTGGCTTGAGAAGGTGCCGCCGGACAGTGAGTTTCAATCGGAAGGCAGGGTTTTCCCACCAGCTCAGGCGACGTGTTCGTGCGCCGCGCCTTCCGGTTCTCTCAGTTGAACGCTTCCGAGCCGTCCAAGTTCCGGGATCGGCCGTGTGATGCCGGCGAGCCGCATCATATGCCAGGCGAGAACCTGGTTGCTGCAGAGGAACGGCTTTCCGGTGCTGCGTTCGATCTCCTGGATCACGCTCGCGGCACGCAGGTTTGTGCAGGACGCGAAGATCGCCTCGACGGCGCCGTCGCGCGCGAGCTCCTCCGCCGCTTCCCGGATCGAGCCAAGCGCGATCCGGGCGACGACGCGTTCCTCTTCCTGGCCGAACACGGTCGCAGCGACGAACGGCATGCCGCTCTTCTGCATCTCGGCCTCGAGCGCATCAGTTACCGATCGGATATAGGGGCTGACGAGGCCGAGCCGGGAGACGCCAAGCGCCGTCGCGGCTGCCTTCAATGCCGAAAGCGGGTTGGTGACGGCGGCATTCGGATGCACGGAGCGGACAAGCTCGGCCACCCGCACCTCGCCCAACACGGTCGAGGCCGAGGTGCAGCCATAGCCGATCACGGCAAGCGGCGTGTCGTCCGGAAGCAGCGCCGCCGCGCCCGGGATCCGGGCCGCCATCTGGCGCAGCGTCTCCGGCGTCACGTTCGGCGCGCTCTCGATGCGCGTGTGGTAAAGCGCGATCGAAGGGTCGGCCGCGAAGCGCCGGAAATCCTGCTCGATGGTCTCGTCGGTCTTGAGGACGATCAGGCCGAGGCGATGGCGCCAGGGAAGGTCCGCGTCGATCTCAAGATCCCTCATTTTGCTCTCCTCGCCGCTGGAGCGTTGAACATGGACCTTGCCGGCATTTCGATCAATGGCACCGAACCGGCTCCGCTTCAGGTCACGACCGGGATATCGCCCGGCGATCGGCGTGTCAGCAGTTCCGCGCCATCCTCGCGAATTACGATATTCTCCTCATGCACCATCATCTTGCCCGGCGCGTATTCGAGCCCCGGCTCCAGCGTCAGCACCATGCCCGGAACGAGCTCTGTCCGGTCCGTCGCCGTGATCGAGGGCCATTCGGTCAGCACCGTGCCGAGCCCGTGGCCGATCCGCCCGACATTGCCCGCCCCGGCACCGTCTGCCGAGAGCACGCCCGCCATGGCCTCGAAAAGACCGGAACAGGTCGCGCCCGGCCGCGCGGCTTCTAGCCCGGCTTCCGTCGCCGCGAAGACCGTGCGGTAGGCGCGCGCCACCGCTTCCGACGGCGCGCCGATGGCGTAATTACGGTCGAAATCGCAGAAATACCCGTCGTGGAGCGTACCGGTATCGAGGATCAGCACATCGCCGTCCTGCACGGGGCGTTCCGAGGGCGGCGAGATGATGTCACCATAGCCGCCCGGCCCCGCGCCGCCGACGAGATAGGAGACATCGTCCGCCCCCGCCTCGAGGCAGGCGATCTTGAAGCGGCAGAAAATTTCCCGCTCGCTCATGCCCCGCGCGAGCCAGCCGGACCAGTCCTCGAACACGCCCGAGACAACCTGGCAGGCCGTCCGGATCTTGGCGATTTCGGCCTCGGATTTGACAACCCGGAGCGCCCGGACGATTCCTGCATCATCGCGGAAGGCTGCCCTGGGAAGCAGGCCCCGCAGCTTGTCATATTCGGCGAGCGGCAGGCGGAGATGGGTCTCCGGACCGGAAGGAATGCCGATGCGTGGCGCATCGCCGCCAAGCTCCCGCACGGTCTCCGCGAGGAGCGAAAGCCCCTCGTCCGAAGGGTTCGGCGAGGCCCATGTGCGGATATCCTCGATCCAGGTCCGCTCCATTGCCGGCGCGCCGATGCCGGGAATGACCGCGACCGGCTTCCCCCGGGCAGGCACAAGCAGAAACCAGGGACGCGTGGGGCTCTGCCAGAACTGCGTCAGGAAGCCGCTGAAATAGCGCACGTCCGGTTCTGTGGTCAGCAGCAGCAGGTCGAGCCCCTCCGCCGCCATGCGACGCTGAGCGCGCTCCAGCCGCGCCTCGAACTCGGCGGCGGGAAAGCCGCGCGCCATACTCATGCGGCGAGGTCGCCGACGATAGCTTTGTAGATCTCGGGATCGGTCGCGCCCTCGCTGCCGATCAGCAGCACCCGGCTCCCGGGACCGAGACCGATCCGCGCTTTCAGCTCCGGGTTCGCCGCCACCGCCATCAGGCCGAGCAGCCCGGCGACACCGGACTCGCCCGCGGTGATCTTCGCCCCGGCCTCGCCGGAGGCGAGCAGGCGCATGGCCGGACCGACGCCCTCCTCGCCGACGGTGACATAGTCGGAGCAGCCGCCGGAGAGGATCGGCCAGGCGACGAGCGACATCTCCCCGCAGGAGAGACCGGCCATCAGGGTTTCCTCATGGATCGGAACAATCGCCGGCTTGTCCTGCCGCGCGCTCTCGATGGCGCAGGCGGCGAGATCCGGCTCGACGATCACGGTGCACGGCGCGGCGGTGCCGAGGCGCTGCCAGAAGCGCGCGACCATCGCGGCGGCGAACCCGCCCACGCCGGCCTGCACGAACATGTGGGTCGGCGCGGCGTCCGTCTGCGCCAGAACCTCGCTCGCAATCACAGTATAGCCCGCCATCACGTCGCGCGGGATGTCCATGTAGCCGGGATAGGAGGCGTCGGAGACCACGAACCAGCCGCTCGCCTTGGCCTCGCGTTCGCAATGCTTCAGGGATTCGTCGTAGTCGCCGGCGATCCGCCGGACCTCGGCGCCAAACCCCTCCATCGCCGCCTTGCGGCCCTCGCTGACCTCGGCATGGATAAAGATGACGCAGCGGCAGCCCGCCATCTCAGCGCCCCAGGAGACCGAGCGGCCGTGATTGCCGTCGGTCGCGCAGGTGACGGTGAGATCCTTCAGCGCGGCGGCGTATTTGCCGGAGCGGATATCGGCGAGCGCCGCATCGCCGTGCCCATGCTCGCCAAGCCATTTCCGCGCCAGCAACATGACCGCATAGGCCCCGCCCAGCGCCTTGAAGCTGCCGAGCCCGAAGCGCGGTCCCTCGTCCTTGTAGATCACGGAGCCGACGCCGAGATGGGATGCGAGCCCGTCCAGCTCGACCAGCGGCGTCGCCGCATAACCCGGCCAGGAGGAGATCTCGGCGAGCGCCGCCTCGGCCATGGAGACCGGGAAATCCGCATCCAGTTCCGCCGGCCAGGCGCCCCCGAGGGTCGCGTGCGATACATGCTGGCGCAGCAGATCCGGCGCCGTCAGTTCCCGTTCGATCTTCACCCTGGCCGCTCCCTCGTGCCGAAATCCGAGGTTAAGGCCCTACTCCACCGTCACGCTCTTCGCAAGGATTGCTGCCGAACCGCTCTTCGGTCTCGGATCAAGCGACCGCCGCCGTTTCCTCCGGATATCCCTTGGGAGAAGCACCAACCTGGAAGCGAGAATCGAAGCTCAAACGATTACGGTCGAGGTTTCGCTCCGTATAAGTCCTGTGAATCGAAGTCTTGTCGAACACCAGAATATCGCCAGGCTCGAAAGTCGGTCTGACCATGAAAGGAGCGAAATATTCGACGGCATCTTCAAGAGGAACCGGGTTGATGTAATGCCCTCGCTCTCTGACGAAATGGATCGGGTGATTGACTCGGACGGGCAGAACTTCAAGTCCCGGGGCGATCCCCGGCCCACACTCAACGAACGGCATCCAGATCGTGAACCAGTCTGCATTGTCCGCATAGACGGGGTAATCCTGATGCAGCGAGGTCGGCTTGGGATCCGACGGCTCATGCCATTGAAGCAGCCATTGACCATGTATGTGGGGCTTCCATCCCTTTCCACCCCACCGACCGAGCGCTTGCAGAACATGTCTGCCGATGGGCTCGCCGTTTAAAAGTTCCAGTAGACGCGCCCGGACCGACTCAGACGCTTTGTTAAAGCCGACCGAACTCCTGTGTTCTTCCGCCATGTACTTGCGGAGCCAGGGTTCGAGATCGGTTATCAAACTGTCAAAGCCAGTCTGGGAAATGGCGCCGCGCAAGACAGTACCGCCAAACGACTTGTAAGCGTGGCGCGCGGCGTCGTCCGCGCCGGCGGGGACAACAATATCGCCGGCGCGACCATCGACCTGGAGTTCCAGATCCGCGACCCGCCCGTCTCCGCGCGCTTTCCCCATCTGCCAGAGTCGAAAGCGCGCGGCCACGTGGCCGGGATCGAGTTCAAGAGTTTTTTCGTATTCCCGTACGGCTGACCGAATGTCGCCAAACTGCTGTTCGTACATACCCGCGACATAGTGAGCCTCAGCAGACAGCGGGCGTATCCGCTTGCACGCATCGGCCGCGGCCTTCAGATCTTCAGCGCGGACATATTCGACAGGGGTGTCCAGCCAGACACCGGCGACGTTCAACCATGCATCGAAATCATTCCCGTCCAGCTTGGTCAGAATGGACATGACCGTCGCGGCATTCGCTGCGAGATCGGGGTTTGTCCAAAGTCCGCTGTAACCGATCAGCGTGTGCCCCAGCGCATATACATCCCCGCGGGTCAAATAAGGTGACTGGATCATCGTCGCAAAGAGCGTGAGCGCCGGTTCCATTCTGTCCATGTGCAACAAGTGATGGCCAATCGCACGCACTGCGCGTGCGGACGCATCCGACAATCCGCTGGAAACCGCCCCGCCGACCGTCTCCAGAACGGTCTGGTCGTCTAGAGTGTCGATGCAGGCGCACAACTCAGCCGCTGCACCTTCGGTGAAACCGATGGTCAAATCCTGGACTCGGTTCATGCAATTCATCCTGTTGCCTCGCTCTGATGCGCCCGCCACGCTCCCGAGAGAAAAATTTCCGAATTGCGCCGGTGCCCTGGTGCAAGTTGGGCGCCGGCTGCTTCGACGGATCTCTTCAGATAGGAGAGGTAGAAATCCATGACCTGGTCGCGGCGAACACGCAATTTCACGGTCATCGTGCAGAGATAGAGCAGAATTTCCGTCAATAAGGGCGCAAGGTCCGATCTGGACGTTAGGCATGCTTCCAGTAACGGCGCCGGACTGGAATATCTCTGCAGAAGGTAGCATGCCGAGAAAGCACGGCGCATGGCGTCCTGCAGCCGGGCTTCCGATCCGGCTTCCCGAGCCGTGCCGGCCGACACTCTGACCGCATCGGCCACCGCCGCCACGACATCCGTAATCAGCGCATCGCTCCTTTCCAGGATTTCGATCCTGTCGAGCAGCAAGCCGAGATTATGCGCATCCGAGACCTGCGCCCGGTCGATCCGCGCCTCGGCGACGTCATGAAACCCGCCAGCACTCGCCGCCATTGCCACCGGCCAGTCGATGGCCGGGCCCTTTTCCCCTGCAAGCTCGCGGTTCAAGGCATCTAGTCCCGCCGCCAGGACCGGATCTTCGCTAACGGTCCCACCCGAGACGAGCCCGCGAACGCAATCCGGGGAATGGGGCGGGAGCAGCGCGAGCGCAACAGACGCCTCTCGCTGAAGCGCTTCGTCGCCGGTTTGCTCGGCCAGAGCCTTCAGCGCTTCCCAGGATTTGAGGCGGTAGCAGTCGTTCTTCAGGATACGCCGGAAATCCTCGACCTGACCGCGCCCGGCCTTAAGCGCCTGAAGCGCTCCCGCTTCAAAAGCGTCGACGGTGACAGAGGTTTTCTGCCAGACACCATACCCATTATTGTAGGGCTGGGCATAGACCTCGAAAGATCCCAGCAATTTCCTTCGGAAATCTCGATACCAGACCTGCTTGATCCCCTCGCCCGCGTCGAGGCGAACGTCATGCCAAACCACCAGACCGCCCTCCCGCAGGAGCGGAAGGTACATTTCCGTATCTTGCAGGACACCGTCGACGCTGTGATCGCCGTCGATCAACATGAAATCATATTCGGGCGAGGCCGCGCGGACGGCTTCCAGCATTGCCGGATCGTGCGAATCGCCTATCAGAAAACTGATATTTTCCAGGGACCGTACCCGCGGGTCGACGAGATCGTCTGTGATATCGAGCGCGACCACGAGGCCGTCAGGACCGACGATCCGGCTGAACAATCCGGTTGTGCCGCCTTGGGCAACGCCGATCTCCAGCACCCGCTTTGGCTGTAGGGCGATCAATTGCTCGATGAGCCAATGTATTTCCGACGTCGTTTGCCAACTGACATCAAGAATATCTTTGAACTCGGAGATATCGACCTGCATTGGCATCACAAATATTGGTTAAAAAGCCAAAGCGACCCTATCACACGAGCAAATAGCGTTCCCGCAATAAAGTTCCGC
This sequence comes from Nisaea sp., assembly GCF_017640745.1. GTDB lineage: Bacteria > Pseudomonadota > Alphaproteobacteria > Thalassobaculales > Thalassobaculaceae > Nisaea. The sequence goes on from NZ_JAEPQA010000010.1 coordinate 27,973, forward strand.
CCTCAGGTCACTCCACCGTCACGCTCTTCGCAAGGTTCCGGGGCTGATCGACATCGGTCCCCTTTTCCGCCGCCGTGAAATACGAGAGCAGCTGCACCGGAATCGTGTAGAGAATCGGCGCCACCATCGGGTCGCATTCCGGCAACTGGAAAGACCAGCTCGCGAGGTCGCCGAGCCGGTCGATGCCGCTCTTGTCGGAAAGCAGGATGACCCGCCCTCCACGCGCCCGGACCTCCATGGCGTTGCTCGCCACCTTCTCGAACCAGGGATCCATCGGCGCCACCATGATGACCGGGACGCCCTCTTCCAGGAGCGCGATGGGCCCGTGCTTCATCTCGCCGGCGGCATAGCCCTCGGCGTGGATGTAGCTCAGCTCCTTCAGCTTCAGCGCGCCTTCCATGGCGATCGGATAGGAGAGGCCGCGGCCGAGATAGAGCACGTCGCGCACCTTGGAGAGCTCGTGGCTCACCGGCAGGTAGCGCTCGGTTTCCTTCAGCACCTCGCCGATCTGCGCCGGCAGATGGACGAGACTGTCCATCACCTTGTCGAGTTGCTGGGCCGGCGCGCTCTTCCGCCGGCGGGCGAAATCGACAGCCACCGTCAGCAGCGCGACGAGCTGGGTGGTGAAGGCCTTGGTCGAGGCGACGCAGATCTCGGGGCCTGCCAGCGTCTCCAGCACCACGTCGCTTTCCCGCGCGATGGTGCTTTCCGGCTGGTTCACCAGGGCGACGATATGCTGGCCGCCCTCGCGGGCATGGCGGAGCGCCATCAGCGTGTCCAGGCTCTCGCCCGACTGCGAGATGAAGAGCGCGGCGCCGCCTTCCGGCATCACCGGGTTACGGTAGCGGAACTCGGAGGCGATATCGATCTCGACCGGAATGCGCGCCAGGGTCTCGAACCAGTATTTCGCCACCATGCCGGCATAGAAGCTCGTGCCCGCGGCGACGATGGTCAGCTTCGGCAGCGACGCCGGGTCGAACGGCAGCTCCGGCAGGGAGATCGAACGGTCGGCGCTGCGGTAATAGTGGAACAGCGTGTAGCCCATCACCTCCGGCTGTTCGTGGATCTCCTTCTCCATGAAGTGCCGGTAATTGCCCTTGCCGATCAGCGCGCCGGTCGCCTCCGTCAGCTTGACCGGACGTTCGACCGCATCGCCCTTTTCGTTGCGGATCTCGGCGCCGGCGCGGCGGATCAGCGCCCAGTCGCCGTCCTCGAGATAGGAGATCTTCCGGGTGAAGGGCGCGAGCGCCAGCGCGTCGGAGCCGATGAACATCTCCCCCTCGCCATAACCGATGGCAAGCGGCGAGGCGCGGCGGGCGCAGAGCAGCAGATCCTCCTCGCCGTCGATCATCAGGACCAACGCATAGGCCCCGGTCACCCGTTCGGCGACCCTCTCCATCGCCGCATCAGGAGAAAGCCCGTCCTCCAGAAGCTTGTTGAAGAAAAGCGCGACGATCTCGGTATCGGTCTCGCTTTCGGGCGTGATCCCGGAGGCGGCGAGCTCGGCCGCCAGCTCCTGGAAGTTCTCGATGATGCCGTTATGGACGATGCTGACCCGCCCGGCGCGGTGCGGGTGGGCGTTGTTCGCGGTCGGCGCGCCGTGCGTCGCCCAGCGGGTATGGCCGATCCCGATGGCGCCGCCGAGCGGGGACGCGTCGATGCTCTTCTCGAGATTGAACAGCTTGCCCTCGGCCCGCCGACGCTCCGCCGGACCGCCGTCGAGCGTCGCGACACCGGCGGAATCGTAGCCGCGATATTCCAGCCGCTTCAGCGCGTCGACGATATGCTCGGCCACCGGCCGGTTCGCGATCATTCCGATGATGCCGCACATGCGCGGGTGGTCCCTTCTTCTAGCTGTCTTTCTTCTTCGCGGCCTTGCGCGCCGCCCGCGTCTCGCGGTAGCGCACGGCCGCGCCCGGCACGACCTTGCGCGCGCCACGCACCGCCACGATGTCGTTCGCGCCGACATCTTCCGTAACCGTGCTGCCGGCGCCGACCAGCGCCCCCTCGCCAATCCGGACCGGTGCCACCAGCGCCGTATTCGAGCCGATGAAGGCGCCCGCGCCGATCTCCGTCAGATGCTTCTCGAAGCCGTCATAGTTGCAGGTGATCGTGCCCGCGCCGATATTCGCGCCCGCGCCGACCTCCGCATCGCCGACATAGCTCAGGTGATTGGCCTTCGCTCCGTCGCCGAACCGCGCATTCTTCACCTCGACGAAATTGCCGACATGGACCCGCTCGCCAAGCTCAGCGCCCGGCCGGAGCCGCGCATAGGGACCGACGCGCGCGCCGAGGCCGACCGTCGCGCCTTCCAGATGCGAGAAGCTCTTGATCTCGACCTTGGGGCCGATTTTCACGCCGGGGCCGAAGACGCAGTGCGGCTGCACCACGCTGTCCTGCCCGATCACCGTGTCGAAGCTGAGAAAGACCGTTTCCGGCGCGACCAGCGTCACACCCTCGTCCATCACCCGGCGGCGCAGGCGCTCCTGCATCTTCGCCTCGGCAGCGGCCAGTCCCGCGCGGGAATCGACGCCCATGGTCTCGACCGGATCGATCCAGACGACGCCCGCCTTGCGGCCCTCCTCATGCACAAAATCGAGCAGGTCGAAGAGATAGAACTCGCCCTGCGCATTGTGCGGTTCCAGCCGCTCCAGCCAGTCGAAGAGCCGGCTGCCGTCGACCGCGAGCGCGCCACCATTGCAGAGCTTGATATCGACCTCGTCGCCCTTGAGGTCCGGTGCCTCGATGATCTTCCTGAGCCCACCCGCCTCGTCCAGCACCAGCCGCGCGTAGCGCCCCGGGCTGTCGAGCTCAAAACCGAGAATGACGAAGGCCGCGCCGTCCGGGCCCTCCGTCATCGCCACCATCTGGGAAAGCGTCTCCGGCGTCAGCAGCGGCGTGTCGCCGAACAGCACCAGCACGGTGCCGGTGAAGCCCTCGAGCTCCGCCTTCGCCGCGCGCACCGCGTCGCCGGTGCCGCGCGGCGGATGCTGGATCGCGGTCGGGATCGGCGCGATGCTGGCCGCGACGGCCTCCTGGCCCGGCGACAGCACGACGACCCGGCGTGCCGGCTGCAGCGGTTCCGTCGCCGCCAGCACATGGTGCAGCATCGGCCGCCCGGCGACGGTATGCAGGACCTTCGGCAGGTCCGATTTCATTCTGGTGCCCTTGCCCGCGGCGAGGACGACGACTGCGACGGGATCGTTCATGACTCAACAATGCTGCAGGTGACGCAATAGCATTAACGAATGCTGCGAAAATGCCATAACGCCCCCGGCCAAGACAGTCACGATTTCTTACCTTTCACAACAGCTTGCCGCCCGGTCCGGCGAGGCTCCCTCATCTGGTATTCGTGCCGTGAAAATCGGACACCGCGAAGGCACGGCGCCGTGCTATAGCCGAGATCGTCCCGCAACCGCTCCGGCCGCCCCTCATGTCCCGTAAACTCTCCGCCATCGTCTTCGATCTCGACGGCACCCTGATCGACTCGGTGCCCGACCTGCAGGCCGCCGGCAACATGCTGCTCGCCGAACGCGGGCTCGACCCGATCGACCTCGCCACCGCGCGCTCCTTCGTCGGCGATGGCGGCCAGGTCTTCGTCCGGCGCGCGCTGGCGGAACGCGGCGTCGCGCTGGAGGCGGAGGCCCTCACGGCGGCGACGGAGCGCTTCATCGCGCTCTACGAGGCGCATGCGAGCGACCGAACGGTGCCCTATCCCGACGTGCCGGAGACGCTGGAAGCGCTGAAGGCCGCCGGCTACCGCCTCGGGATCTGCACCAACAAGCCGGAACGCGCGACCCACAAGGTGCTCGCCCTGCTCGGCCTCGGCCATCTCTTCGAGGCCATCGTCGGCGGCGATACGCTGCCGGTCAGGAAACCCGATCCGGCGCATCCGTCGGCGGTGCTGGAGCGGCTCGGCGTTCCCCCGGAGGCGGCCTGCATGGTCGGCGACAACGAGCACGATTCCCACTCCGGCCGCGGCGCCGGCATGCCCTTCATCCTGATGACCTACGGCTATGCGCGGACCCCGCTCGATGAGATCCCGGCAGCGGCCCGGCTCGACCGTTTCCGCGATTTGCCGGACGCCCTCGCATCGCTTGCTTGACAGGCGGGAGCGGGCCCCTTAAGAGAGCCCTCCACCAAGCGACGGGCGCGTAGCTCAGCGGGAGAGCATCGTCTTCACACGGCGAGGGTCGCTGGTTCAATCCCAGCCGCGCCCACCACGCACTTTCAGATACTTACGTCGCGATGAACAGTGCTCTCCGGTCAGATGCACCAGATGGGGCATTTTCCGCGTCTGGATACCCGCGTTAAGTTAGCCAAATCGTGCGCAGAATACGAAGAATCCAGCAGTCAAGTATCGCGCCCCTTTAATTCCTTTCCCTTTAATTCCCTCGCCCCGCCATCTCCACCATCGTCATCCCGGCCCACGAGCCGGGATCCACTGGTGACGCGCACGTGCGCACCGCCTAATATTCGCGCTGGGACAATTCGTGCGGAGCGATTCTCTTGGGCATTTTCGCAGCGCCGGGATCTGGGCCTGGTTCGGCCATCTCGACATCGTGGTCGCGGCGCCGGGCAAGATCGTGCCCGGCGGCAAGGTGAAGGTGGTGGAGAGCAGCCTGCCGGGCATCGTGCGCCAAATCCATGTCGAGGACGGCGCGCTGGTCCGGGCGGGCGATCCGCTGCTCTCGCTCGACCCGACGGAGAGCGGCGCCGATCTCGAGAAGCTGACCCGCGAATGGACGGCGGCCCGGCTCGATGTCGCCCGGCACGAGGCGCTGATCGGCGCGGCGGCGCTCGTAAGAGCAGATCGTGACCGGATGGACGCATCCGGTCACGATCTGCTCGCCCAATTTTCAGGTTTGAGCGTTTCGCGAGCGGAGGAGCTCGCGAAACGCTCGGCCGGCGGCGCGCCGCTGGCGCCGGAGGAGGTCTTCGCGGCGCCGGAGGGCGCGGCGGAGCACGAAGTGGCGGAAGCGCTCGCGGTGCTGCGCGCGGAATGGGCGGCGCTGGCGGGCGAGCGGGAGCGGGCGGCGAAGGACGCGGCCCGGGCGCGCGCGACCTTGGCCTCGCTCCGCGCCGAGCAGGCCAAGGTCCGCGCCGTGCTGCCGCTCCTGACCGAACGGGTCGAGGGCCAGCGCATCCTCTTCGAGAAGCAGCTGACGCAGAAATCCGTCTATCTCGAGCATGAGCAGGTGCTGCTGGAGACGCAGCACCAGGCGCTGATCCTGGAAAGCCGGATCGCGGAGGCGACGGCGACGCTGGCGAGCGCGGAGGCGACGGCGGCGAACCTGCTGCTCGCCTTCGAGGCGGAGACGCAGCGGAAACTGAACGAGGCCCGGCAGCGGGAGAGCGCGGCCGGCCAGGAACATATCAAGGCACGCGACCGGGTCGGCCGCCTGACGCTTGCGGCCCCGGTCGCGGGAGAGGTGACCGGCCTCGCCGTGCACACGCTCGGCGGCTATGTGCAGCCCGGCACGGCGCTGATGCGCATCGTGCCGGAGGAGGCCCCGCTCACGGTCGAGGCGACGGTGACCAACCGGGATATCGGCTTCATCGAGATCGGCCAGCGCGCGGCGGTGAAGGTCGATGCCTTCAACTACATGCGCTACGGCAGCATCGAGGAGCGCGTCGTCGCCCTCAGCGCCGATGCCGTGGTGCCGCAGGATGCAAACAACGCCGCCGGCGCCCCGGGCGCGGCGACCAGCGGCCCGCAGGCGGCGCCGCAGATGCTGTCCTACACGGCAAGGATCGAGCTGGAGCGCCAGCATCTCCGCGTCGACGGCCGGGACGTCCGCCTGGTGCCGGGCATGTCGGTGACGGCGGACCTGCTGACGGGGGAAAGACGGGTGCTGGAATACGTGCTGCAGCCGGTGCTGCGCTATGCGAGCGAAGGGATGCGGGAACGATGATCTATTATGGACAAAAAGGTATTAAACTTTGCGCCATATTAATAGCCATCTTGTATTGTGCTGGAATCGCCAATGCGGCAAGCAAAAAAAATAATGAAAAATACGTACTACTGAATTGCGGAAATGAATATTTTGTGGATAAAGAGCTGTTTGTAAAAAACTTCAATATTGAAGGTCCAGTTTTTGTGAATCCGATAATCTCAACTAAGAAGTTGGAAGGTTTGAATAGGTATGAAGCATTAAAGAATATACTGCACGGGGAAGATAAATTTTTCCGTCAATGGACGCATTTTGGAGAATTACATGAGCAATGTGATGGTTCCTCGTGGTCAATCGTAGAAAATAAAAAGAATAAATTCAAGAAATTCGAAAAATATATATTAAACAATGTCGATTTCTCTATATGTTGCGAAATATTAGAAGAAAAAGATGGCAATGGAAGCGGGTCAGTTTATATTATATATAATGACGATTTAATTATTTTGAGATACAGGAATGAGTCTTTGTACAGAATTATTTTTACGTTGAAGTTATCTATTTCGACAAATTACACGATAGAAGCAGAAAAAGGTGTTTTTGAGAGGGTCAAAAGCATCGAGGAACTAGCGCGCATATTTGATCTAACTCGAGACTTGATCGACTGTTTGATTCTGGAACATGAGGCGTGTGATGTCTGATTTTTGGCAAAACGAAATCGGGATTAAGGGGACACGGGATTAAGGGGACACACTACTTAATTCCGCGCCTGTCCATGGCTTCCTCCGGGGTGTCTTTCGGCTTCGGCCCAGGTTTCCGCTTCGCGAGGACCCGCCCGAGACACCTTTCCAGCGTCTTCAGAAAGCCATCGCTTCCAAGCGGCCGGCCGGTGCGTTCATGACGCCGGAGTGCGTCCGCCTGCTCCGCCGCCAGGCCGCCGGCAAGGAACTGCCTCCAGTTTCCGACCGCTTCCGGCAGGCTACCGTCGAGGATCCGGTCCGCCGCCGTTTCCATGCCCGGCGCGGTCAGCCCGAGATGGGCTCGGGCGCTCGACCATCGCCAGTCCTCCGGCCGCGCAGCCAGCCGGGCCCGCACCGGGTTCAACTCGACATAGCGCGCCGCCGCGAGCAGATGCGCATAGTCGAGCGGAAAGGAGGCGAAGCGGCCCTGCCAGAGATAGCCGCGCCAGCCTTCCCGGAGATTGACCCGCCGGGTGTAGCGCTGGTGCGTCTCGGCAAGGCCGGCGGCGAGCCCGTCCGGCGCTTCCGGCGCAAGGATCAGATGCACGTGGTTCGGCATCAGGCAATAGCACCAGAGGGCAACCCCGGCACGCGGCAGGGCGTCCGCCAGTATCTCTAGATACGCCGCATAATCCGCCTCGGTGAAGAATGTAGTCTGCCGCCGGTTGCCCCGCTGCGTGACGTGATGGGGCAGGCCGGGCACGACCACGCGCGCCAAACGTGCCATGAGGGGAGTATGGGAGGGGCTGAGGGGGAAATGAGTCGTGTGTCCCCTTAGTCCCCAAAGAACGTCCTTTCGGCGGGGAAAAATAATCCAACTAGACTATGCGAAACGTGATGGACTCTAATTTAAAAAAAATCGCATTAATTGAATTTAATTTCAACTTTTTCTTTTTTTTAGGGGAATTTCAGCGAGTTATAGGGACACGACGCATAATTCACTCGCTTCAGCCTCTTGCAACCGAAGTTGCCTGACCTGCGTATTTCGGATCAGACTGAACGGCACGCGCCCGCCCGGCGTGCGCGGCTCCCGTACCCTGCCTCCTCAAAATGAGTCCGTCAAATGCCCCATTCCGTTGCGATCTACGAGAAGACCATCGAGAGACTGGCTCCACGCCTGAACGCTCTGGGGCCCGACATCGCGCTCGTCCCCTTCACCGCGGCCGGTGACTACAGGATCGGCGGCAAGACGGTCCGGCCAGAGGAGGCGGACATCGATTACCTCTGGCTGAGCCCCGACCTCAGTTTCGACAAGCTGGTCGAGCCCGCGCTGAAGATGGCCATGCGCACCCGCTCCCTCGGCGTGATGCAGACCTTCAATGCCGGGCTCGACAATCCGCTCTACAAGCAGATCGAACAGAGGGGCGTCCAGCTCTGCAATTCGGACGCGCAGGCGATCGCGATTTCCGAATATGTCATGGCGAATGTCCTCGCCGCGTTCCACCCGCTGGAGCGGCGCCGGGAACTGCAGGCCGCCAAGACCTGGGAGCGGACGCCATTCCGGGAGATCTCGGGCACGAACTGGCTGATCTTCGGCTACGGCCCCATCGGCCGCAATATCGCGCGGCGCGCCCGTGCCTTCGACGCCAGGATCTCCGTCATCCGCCGCTCGCCGGGCGCGATCGAGGGCATCGAGCGGGTGGGAACGCTCTCCGAGATCCAGGCCTTCCTGCCCGACGCCGATGTCATCGTGCTCGCCTGCGCCCTCAACGACGAGACCCGCGGCATGGCGGGGGCCCGGTTCTTCGAGGCGGCCAAAGAGGGCAGCCTGCTGGTCAATATCGGGCGCGGCGGCCTTATCGACGACGCGGCGCTGATCGCGGCGCTCGACAGCGGCCGGCTCTCCGGGGCCGTGCTCGACGTCTTCCATCAGGAGCCGCTGCCGCCGTCCGATCCGCTCTGGCAGCACCCGAAGATCACCCTGACCGCCCATACCTCCTTCAACGGAAGCGGCGTCCGGGCGCGCTGGGACGAGCTGTTCTTCGACAATCTGCCCCGCTTCGTGCGTGGCGAAGCCTTGAAGAACGAGGTCTCGCCGGACACTCTCTAGGTGTCCGGGACCGCACGGCGTTGCGCCGCTGAAACGGGCATGACCGGCGCGCATGCGCCTGGTCGGGAAAACGGGAGGAAGAGATCATGCTGTCGCCTGAAGGACGGGTCATTCTGGTTACCGGAGCCAACCGGGGCATCGGGCTGGCGATCGCCAGATGCCTCGCCGCGCGGGGCTACACCCTCAGTCTCGGCGCCCGAAAGCCGGAGACCCTCCCGCTCGCGGAGATCGGCGGCGATCCGATGGTGCATCACTGGGACGCGGAGGCGCTGGACAGCTCGGCCGCCTGGATCGACGCCACGATGGACCGCTTCGGGCGCATCGACGGCGTCGTGCTGAATGCGGGGATCGAGATCGGCGGCTCCCTCGAGCACGGCACGGAAGAGGAATTCGACCGGATGTTCGCGGTCAATTTCAAGGGGCCGCTCTGGCTGGCGCGGGCCGCGCTGCCGCACCTCCGGGCCTCGGGCGCCGGCCGGGTGATCAATATCGCCTCGCTCGGCGGCAAACGCGTGCTGCGGAACGAGATCCTCGGCTATTCCGCCTCCAAGTTCGCCGCCATGGCACTGACCCAGGCCATTCGCCAGTCGGGCTGGGACGACGGGGTTCGGGCGACGTCCGTCTGTCCGGGGCTGGTGGAAACCCGGATGACGGAACATATCCCGGCGCCGGAGGGGCAGTTCAAGATCGAGCCCGAGACGATCGCAGAAACCGTCGCCTACGCGCTCTCGCTGCCGAACAGCGCGACGGTCGCCGAGATCCTGGTGAACAGCCGCTACGAGGCGATGCTCTGACGCAGCTCTCCGGGGTCAAGGGACCACGCCCCTGAACTCCCTCAGCCCTCGTCGAGATGTGACATGATCCGCGCCCGTACCTCCTCGGGCTGGGCGTTCACCGCGCCGGCAAGGCGATGCAGTTCGCGGCGGAGACCGTGGAGCTGATCAAGCAGCGGCAGGACCACGTCCAGCGCCTCGTCATCCATCGCGAGCTCCGTGCTGAATTCGAAAATGAGCCGCAGGCGGGCTATGTCGATTTCCCGGAAGCGGTAGCCGCCGCCGGCGCGCGCCGGGGCGAGCCAGCCGCGTTCGATCCAGAGATGCAGGGTCTCGCGGCGCAGGCCCGAAAAGAGCCCAAGGATCTCTGCTTCTTCACGCATGGCTCAGCCCTCCGTCCCTTTGCGCGGATCGTAGGCATGCGTTTTCGCCCAGTCCGCAAGGAAGCTCTTCAGTTCCTCGTCCGGCTTTTCCGGCAGCCGGACCTGCAGCGTCACCACCTCGTCGCCGGCAGGCCGTCCGGCCGACGCGGGCACGCCCTTGCCCCGCAGCCGGAGCGTATCCCCGGAATTGGAGCCCGGCGGCACGGTCATGGTGACGGCGCCGGTCACGGTCGGCACGCGGACCTTCGCGCCGAGCACGGCCTCGTGCAGCCCGATCGGCAGCTCGACATGGATGTTGTTGCCATGGCGGCGGAAGCCCCGGTGCGGCGCGACATGCACTTCGACATAGGCATCGCCCGCCTCGCCGCCGCCATATCCCGGCATGCCCTGGCTGCGCAGCCGGAGGACCTGCCCGTCATGCAGGCCCGGCGGAATGGTGATCTCCAGTGACTTGCCGTTCGGCATGGTGACGCGCTTCTTCGCGCCGTTCACCGCCTCGAGGAACGGCACCTCGATGGAATAGCGCGCATCGCCGCCCCGCATCCGGAACTCGCCCTCCGGACCGCCCCTGCCGCGTGCGCGGGCTTGCGACCGGAAGAGATCGGAGAAGACGTCGCTGATATCCTCGTATCCGGCGCTCGAACGATAGGGATGCTCGCCGCCGGCCTCGGCATATTCGCGGTAATAGCGCCGCGGCGTCTCGTTCCCCTCGGCATCGATCTCGCCCGCGTCGTACTGCTTCCGCTTCTCGGGATCGGAGAGCAGGTTGTTGGCGGCCTGGATCTTCTTGAAGGTTTCCTCGGCCGCCCGGTCGCCCGGATTGAGGTCGGGATGGTATTTCTTGGCCAGCTTGCGATAGGCCTTCTTGATGTCATCGCCGGACGCGTCCCTGGAGACGCCCAGCACCGCATACAGATCGTCCGCCACGGCAAAACTCTCTCTCTGGAACCGGGTCATCAGGATACATGATCCGCACGGGCCCGCCACGGATCGGCGACGAAGCGACGCACCCTTGCCCGTCATTGGCGATCGGCCGCCGCACTCGTGCCGAATTTTCCGTAGCCCCGGGCCCGATCGGGTTCATACTTCCCAAAATAAGAATGCGCCGTCCGAAAACAATCGGCGCCCTAAAGGGAGGAAATCCGATGCTGAGCCCGGATCAGATCGCCTTCTACCGCGAGAACGGCTACCTGATGGTCGAGGACGCGGTGAACGCGGAGCAGCTCGCGCGGCTGCGCGAAATCACCTACGACCTGATCGAGAAATCCCGCGGCGTGACCGAGAGCGGCGACGTCTATGATCTCGATGAGGGGCATTCGGCCGAGCGGCCGCGCCTCACCCGGATAAAGCTGCCGCATCTGCAGCATCCCTATTACTGGGAGGTGCTGAAGACGTCCCGCATGACGGAAGTGCTGACCGCCCTGCTCGGACCGGACACGGCCTTGCAGACCAGCAAGCTCAACACCAAGGCGCCCGGCGGCGGGGCGGCGGTGGAGTGGCATCAGGACTGGGCCTTCTATCCGCATAGCAACGACGACATGCTCGCCTTCGGGCTGATGCTGGAAGATGTCGACCAGGCGAACGGGCCGCTGCAGGTGATCCCCGGCACGCACAAGGGGCCGGTGCTCTCGCACCATGCGCCGGAGACCGGCCGGTTCTGCGGCGCGGTCGATCCGGACGATCCGCTGTTCGACGTGGACAAGGCGGTGACGCTGACCGGCAAGGCGGGCTCGATGACGGTGCACCATGTCCGCACCCTGCACGGCTCTGCGCCAAATCTCTCGGACCGCAACCGGCTGATCCTATTCTACGAGTGCCGCGCCGCCGACGCCTGGCCGCTGGTCGGCTCGGCGAGCTACGCGAAACTCGCACAGGGCGGCGGACAGGCGCTCTGGGACCATTTTGCCGAGCACATCATCACCGGGAACATGACGATGGAGCCGCGCGCCACGGCGGTACCGATGCGCCTGCCGCTGCCGCCCGCCCCCGATGCCGGCTCGATCTTCAAGACGCAGAAGAGCGGCGGTGCCCGCAGCGTCTTCACCCCCCGCGAAAGGGCCCCGGCATGAGCGTCCTGGAAACCGCAGCCGCCGCGTCCGTCGCCGAGAGTTTCGCGCGCGACGGCTTCGTCTGCCCGATCACCGTGATGTCTCCGGCTGAAGCAGCGGGGTACCGGCGCCAGCTCGAGGCGTCGGAGGCAGAGTACGGAGCCGACAAGACCTTCCGGAAGATGCTCAGGCGTTATCCGAACCTCGTGCTCCCTTTCATCGACGAGATCACAAGGCGACCGGAGATCACCGACGTGGTGGCCGAGATCCTCGGCCCCGACCTGCTGGTCCTCGACGCGCCGTTCTTCATCAAGGAGGCGAACACCAAGAGCTTCGTCTCCTGGCACCAGGACCTGCATTACTGGGGACTGGAGAGCGAGGAGGAAGTGACCGCCTGGGTCGCGCTCTCGCCGGCGACGGCAGAGAGCGGCTGCATGCGTTTCGTCGCCGGCTCGCAGAACCGCCGGGTCGACCACCGCGACACCTATGCCGAGGACAATCTGCTGACCCGCGGCCAGGAGCTGGCGGTCGAGGTCGACGAGCGCGAGGCGACGGACGCGGCGCTTGAGCCGGGGCAGATGTCGATCCATCACGGCCGCGTCTTCCACGCCTCGCATCCGAACCGGACGGACGACCGCCGCATCGGGCTCGCCATCCGATACATCCCCGCACGCGCCCGACAAACGGAAGGCGGCAACATGGCCGCGATGCTGGTGCGCGGCGAGGACCGCTACGGAAATTTCCACGCCTGCCGTCCGCCCACCGGCCTGATGACGGAAGCGGATATCGCGCACTGGACAGAGATCGCCGGTGCGCGCAACAAGGTGATGCTGGGCGGAAAGACGGGTTAGTTTCTGCCGGTTCCGGAACGCCGCTGCGCCAGAACGACAATGACCGCGAGATGGGTCACGGCGCCCGCCTTGTTTGCGAAGGGCAGAACGACCTCGTCATGCTTCACGACCTCGCTGTCGGGGCCGACATACTCGACCGGCTCGCGCACCGGGGCGCGCGATGCAACCGCTTTTCGGAACGTTCTGACAAGTGGACCATCCGGTTCGACATGAGCGAGGCTCAATAGCGTCCGCCCTGTATAATTCTCGAAGAAAACCGACCGGACCTTCTCGCCGATCACCCGAAAGCGAAAGTCGCACCCGCCGTCGAGCACGTCGAAAAACACGATGTAGGGAAGAAGCCGCGGAATATCGACAGGGTCGAACGCCGCGCGCTGCGGCGCCCCGGAACCGTCGGATAGGCCTTCCCAATAGGCGATCGCTTCGCCGATGAAGTCGTGCAAGCGGGTCATTTGAAGAATATAGTAAGCGTTAGGGAACGGCACGATAGCGGCGGCATGTTAAAAAAGCCGTAACGCGCGCAACTGAAGTTGAGGCCGTCCCGAGCACCATGATGGATTTCAGGATCGACCCGGAGCGGCGGTTCATCGAGATCCGTCTGGCAGGACTGCTGAAACTCGATCAAACGCTTAAATCTCTAACGGCTTTGCGGACCGACCCGCTTTATGATCCGGGCTACTCCCAGCTTGTTGACTGCCGCGAAGCCGAGTTCTCCGAGATAACGCCGGACGCCCTGAGAGCGCTGGCGGACAGGAACCGGAACGCATCCGATCGAGTCGTCGCCTTCGTCTGCTATGACGACGCCGTAGACAAAATGCTTCGGCTCTACACCGCCTACCTCGGGCTGGAAGGTGGCAAACGACGCGTCAGCATCTTCCGAACTCCCGCTAAAGCGCTCGCGTGGATCGAAGAGACTCACGCAACCCGGAGATCTTCGTCGGAAGACTGAAAGGGGTTTCTTGAATCAGAAGAGGCCGAGCAGCGTCTGCGGACGCTGGTTCGCGATGCCGAGCGTTTGCACAGAGAGCTGCTGCTGGATCTGGACCGAAGTCAGCTTTGCCGACTCCCGGGCAAGGTCTGCATCGACAATGTTGCCGAGCCCCTCCTTCGACGCGTCCGTGATTTCCTCGATGAACTGGATCTGGCTCTCGATCCTGCGATAATCGGCGCCGAAGCTGCCCAGAGCATTCGCGACTAGGCCCTGCGCGGTATCAACGATGCCATCCGCGATCGCCGCATTCGAGAGAGAGGTGAGATCGAGCGCGCCCGCCACGCCGAACTGAAGCGACTGACCGTTTATCGATTGCGCCGCCACGGTAAAGCTTCCGCCGTCGATATCCGTCAGAACCGTGTAGTCGGTCGACGTGATCGTCACCAGGTTGAAACCGTTGAAGGACGCCTGTCTTTCAACCAGGTCCTGAGCCTGATTGTAGAGTTCGATGTAGTCATCGTGGATGATCTGGCGCTGTTCGGTCGTCAGGCCGGCATTGCGGGCCGCGACGGTCTTCTCCTTCATCGCGATTAGGAGATCCGAAGTGCCTTCCGCGGCCGCAATCGCAACCTTCAGCACACCCTGAGCCTGACGCAAACCCTGCGTCACCGCGCTCCAGGCCCGCAACTCGGTGCGCACGCCCTGGGCAATGGCAAAGTTCGACGCGTCGTCGACCGCGCCGGCAACCTTCAGGCCCGTCGACACCCGGTTCTGGATTTCGTCGGCGTTTCTGTTGATCTCGTTGAGAGTTCGGAGTGCCGTGAGGCTGGACGGATTCGTCCTGATCGAATTGGCTACAGCCATTGCTCTCCTCTTTCTAAGGTGCGTCGGACTTTCTGCCCTAGCGGAAGCGTACCTTACTGTGATTTTCCCTAAAAAAAAGAGATAATTTTCTTCGAAGGTAAAAAATATCAATAAAAACAAATGGGTGCCGCCTACGCACTGGTGACAAGCGAAGCTCTATGTGAACGAGCTAATCAGTCTGGCAACGGCATCACGCCGCTGGTTTCGGCGCAGTCTTTCGTGCAATGACCCAAACGCCATGGACGATGCCAGGGATATAGCCGCAGATCGTCAGCAGGATATTGAGCCAGAAATGCAGACCGATGCCGACGGTCAGGAAGACGCCGACAGGCGGCAGCAGAATGGTGAGGATGAGTCGGATGATGGTCATGGCACATCCCATATGGACATTGATCTTGAGTTGATCATAGCACCGGCGCGGTCGATTGCGTGCCGCCCGGATTACCGTAGGCCCGGCGACGTCCGGGTGTTACCTCTGGCTCTCGTCCATCTTCTGCCCCGCCGGAGGTCTCTCACATGTCCGAATTCACCGGAAAATCCGTCCTCATCACCGGCGCGAGCAGCGGGCTCGGAAGGCAGCTCGCCGTGGACTTCGCGCGCGAGGGCGCGAAGGTCGCGATCAACTACGCCGCCTCGGAACAGGGTGCGCGCGAGACACTCGCCGCGGTCGAGGATACAGGCGGCACCGGCCTGCTCTGCCGGGCGGACATCGCCTTCAAGGACCAGGTCGAGGCGATGGTGGCTAAGGTCGCCGGGGCTTTCGGCGGCATCGACATCCTGATCAATTCCGCCGGTCTCAGCATTGACCAGCCGCTGCTGGAGATGACCGAGGAAGCCTTCGACCGGGTCCTGGCGGTCAATCTCAAGGGCCCCTTCCTGCTCGCCCAGGCCGTCGGCCGTCTGATGGTCGCGGCCGGGCATGGGAGGATCGTCAATATCTCCGCCACCACCGCCATTATGGCGCGGGCGGGCAACGCCAACTACGCCGCCTCGAAAGGCGGGCTGAACCTCCTTACCCAGAGCATGGCGCTCGAACTCGGCCCGGCGGTGAACGTCAACGGGGTCGCCCTCGGCATGGTCGACAGCGAGATCGTGCGCAAGCTCTTCACTGCGGACGAGATCCGGCAGTCGGAAGAGAGCGTGCCGCTGAAACGGCTGACGACCTACGAGGAAACCTCGAAGTTCGTCCGCATGCTCGCCTCCGACGCGGCCGGCTTCATGACCGGCCAGACCGTCCCCTTCGACGGCGGACGGGTGATGCGCTGACGGCACGAGACTTCCCGCGGCCCGCGCTCTTGTCAGACGGGCACGCCCGTTGGAGACTTCCGGCCATCGCGCGCCGGTCCGGCGCGGAACAGCAAAGAAACGAAAAGGCGAGGACGCGATGAGCAAGCGGTGGAAGAACCGTCCCGAGGGATCGACCTGGGGCGATTTCGGTGAGGATGACGAGCGCGGCCGGATCAACCTGCTGACGCCGGAGAAGGTCCGTCAGGGCATCGCCGAGGTCCAGACCGGCGAGACCTTCTGCCTCTCCCTGCCGCTCGACTACCCGGGCAAGCGCCTGCTCAACCCGCGGCGCTTCCCGCCCCGCCATTTCGCCACCTCGCGCGGCGGCCTCGCGAACTTCAACTTCCCGCTCGGCATGAACGACCCGCGCCTGGTCGACGTCGTGTCCGACGATTCCGTGCTGCTCTGCCTGCAATACTCGACCCAGTGGGACAGCCTCTGCCATATCGGCGCGCGCTTCGATGCCGATGGCGACGGCGAGGCCGAGATTGTCTATTACAACGGCTGGCGCGGCGGCGAGGACATCGTCGGGCCGACCTCGGAACAGCCCGGTAGCGAGCATACCCGCTACGAGGGCACCGACGCGAAGCGGCTCGGCATCGAGAACATGGCCGAGACCTGCGTTCAGGGCCGCGGCGTGCTGATCGACATAGAGAAGCATTTCGGCCGCGAGCGCACCTACGTCAATTACGACCAGCTCATGCGCATCATGGAGGCCGACAAGGTCACCGTGGAGAAAGGCGACATGGTGCTGCTGCACACCGCCTTCTCCAAGGTCATCATGGATCTCGAGAAAGAACCGGACGAGCACACGCTGCACCATGCCTGCTGCGTTCTCGACAGCCGGGACGAGCGGCTGCTGAACTGGATCACGGACAGCGGCCTCGCAGCGCTGATCGCCGACAATTACGGGGTCGAGGATCCGCATGCAGAGATCCCCGAAGATGCGACGCTGATGATGCCGCTGCACCATCATTGCATCTTCAAGCTCGGCGTGCCGCTCGGCGAGCTCTGGTACCTGCACGATCTCGCGCTCTGGCTGCGCAAGGCGGGCCGTTCGCGCTTCCTGCTCACCGCGCCGCCGCTCCGCCTGCCCGGCGTCGTCGGCTCGCCCGCCACGCCGGTCGCAACGGTCTGACGCGGCGCCATTCCGCTGGACATAGGGCGGCGATCGCGATGAAGTGGTCGCCGCCGGAAATTGCGGACCGATAACGGACGCCCGGCTTCGGGAGAGGACGTGGCGGGACGATGACGAACGACCGTTTCGGGGCGCGGGAAGACGCCGAAGGCACGCGCGCCGGAATCGGCATCATGTTCGTGGTCACCTTCGCCTTCTCGGTGATGGATACCATCACCAAGATGGCGGCGCAGATCTACCCGGCACCGCAGATTCTCTGGATCCGCTATATGGTGTTCGCGACCGTGACCGTGGCGAACGGCCTCCACAAGCGCGGACGCTATCTCTTCGTCACACGTGCGCCGGTGCTACAGATTTCCCGCGGTCTGCTGCTCGCCGGCGAGATCCTCGTCTTCATCGTCGCCCTGCGCCATCTGCCGCTGGCCGACGTGCAGGCGATCGCCGCTGCCGGACCGCTGATCACCACGGCGCTCTCGGTCCCGCTTCTGCGCGAACAGGTCGGCATCCGGCGCTGGAGCGCCATCGGCGTCGGTGCGATCGGGGTCATGATCATCATCCGGCCAGGCTTCGCCGCCTTCGATCCGATGCATCTGGTTCCGCTCTTCGGCATTGCGCTCTATGCGGTTTATCAGGTGCTGACACGCCGGGCCGCGCGCTATGACGATGCCTCGACCACGATCCTCTATACCGGCGTCACCGGTCTGTTCGCGATGACCTGCGTCGGCCCCTTCTTCTGGGTCACGCCCGACTGGTTCGGGCTGCTAATGATGGCCGGGATCGGTGTCCTCGGACTGACCGGCCACGGCCTTCTGATCAAGGCGCTTTCGCTCGCGCCGGCGAGCGTGCTGCAGCCGCTGAATTACCTGATGCTGCCCTGGGCGGTGCTCTGGGGCTACCTGATCTACGACCATCTGCCGGACCTCGCGACGGTCATCGGCGCGACCATCGTGGTCGCCAGCGGCATCTATACGTTCCACCGCGAGCGGGTGGTCCGTCAGGTCGGCTGAGCGTCCCGCGGGCCACAAAAAACGCCGGCCCCTTCTGAAGGGACCGGCGTTCTTCACACCGTCACGGACGCCCCTCTCCGGAGAGAAGGAAGCCGTCCGCTAATTCGGTAGATACGGCTGTTTACTGCGCCTGCAGATTGACAGCGGAGGACTTGCCGCGCTGGCGGTCTTCCTCGATCTCGTAGCTGATCTTGTCGCCTTCGTTCAGGCCGTGCAGGCCCGAGCGCTCGACGGCGGTGATGTGCACGAACACGTCCTTCCCGCCATCATCCGGCTGGATGAAGCCATAACCTTTGGTGGTGTTGAACCATTTCACTGTACCAGTCGCCATGATCATATTCCTTCGTCTGATCGTTGTGGTCGGGGTGGAGATCTCTGCGTGCCGCGCTCAGGCGGAAGCAGGGAGTTTTACGGCACCGATGTTTCCGAGCATGCGGGCAAGACCCGCAGAGGCCGCATCGGGGCCGGGTTTGCGTTCGCCCTGGATGTCGGGACGGGGCGCATTCTTTTCAACCGTACGCCGGCTTGATCCGGAGCGTCGGGAACTGGGACCGGAAGACCTGTTGGCAAAGGTCTTTCCCGAGCCGGTCTGCATGGCGCCAACGGCATCACGCGCTCTCGGCATCGCGGAGATCACTACGCTATGGTCTTGGGTGGGATGGCCTTCGGCCGACGGGGCCGGAAGGTGGGACTTGGCGGGGCCAAGGTCGTTAAGCTGTCTCAAATAGGCTCTTTCAACGATCACCATCTAATCGCGCCGAACTGGCTGCGGAGGATGACCCTTTTATCTTCTGGAAGCTAGCGTAGATCAGCTGCCGTATTGTTAATCTGCCCGATTGGGCTTTCTGGCAACGATCGATACGACGACTTGCGAGAACTTGGCACTGTTGATGACATAATCACCATCTACGCGCAGTGCACGGACGACAGATGGTCATGTTCTGATAATGAAATCAAGACAATTCTTTCGGGACCGGACAGACAACGGGTCAGGCTGCCGCCTCTTCCTGCAGAGCCGGAGCGAAGATAACCGTGACATCGGTTCCTTCCCCTTTGCTGCTGTCGATATGCATCCTGGCGCCATGCCGCTCTACAATGGATAGCACCACAGCAAGGCCCAGACCGGCCCCCTTTTTCTGGCGCACATGCGGATCGGTTCCGCGACCGAACGGCTGCAGGCTTTCGGCAATCTCCTCTTCCGTCATCCCGTAGCCGTGATCGATCACCTTGAGAACCGCTCCGTGCTCTAGATCGCGCGAAATCCGTATTTCCACCGAGCTGTCCTCCGGACTGTATTTCTCGGCATTGTCCAACAGGTTGATCATAAGCTGCTTGATCTGACGGCGATCGCCCTTTACCGGCGGAGCATCGTCCGCGACCGAGAGCACGTGCCGGCATCGATTCCCATATGCCATGGAAATCATTTCGGACACATCGGCGGCAATCGTCCCGAGGTCGACGAGTTCCGTCAGCCGGTCCCGGCTCTGCGCATCCTCGGATGCGACCTGCATGATGTCCTCGACCAGCGCCAGGAGATGCTCGCCGCTCTCATTTATCAGCGCCGAGTATTCGCGGTATCGCTGACTGCCGTGAGGACCGAACAACTCGTCTTTCATCGCGCCGGAGAAACCGATGATCGCA
>NZ_JAEPQA010000010.1:47586-132545 GCF_017640745.1 Nisaea sp.
CATTCAGCGGAGTCCGGAATTCATGGCTCACGTTCGCCAGCAGGACGCTCTTGGCGCGATCCATCTGCTCGATACGATGCGCGCGCGCCTGGGATTCGATCCGGGCACGCACCGCCTCGCCCACCTGCTCCGCCATGGTGTCTATGGCACTGGCAACGCGATCAAGCTCGACCGGCAGGATGACGCTTCGTGTCGCGACCGGTTCGTCAAAATCTCCGTCTGCGATCCGTGCCGCCGTCTCTTCGATCGGACGCACCCCGCGGGAGATCAGGCCGGCAATGAACCAAGCGGCAACCGTGATGAAGATCCCGACAGCGAGCGCCAGCCCGACGATCGCCTTCAGAAGTTCGTTCAAGGGGGCCACGATCTCTGAACGCGGCTGCGGCACCATCACGCCCCACCCTGGTCCGGAGACAGACGCGAATCCAGCCACCATTTCTGTATCCATTGCGGGCGAATAGAATTTCCCGATGCCGCTTTCACCCCGCGACATTGCCTGGACAACAGAGATCTCCGAGAGGTCCTTCCGCTCCCTCACCCAGTCGTCCAGCGGATGCGCGAGAACGCGCCCCTCTCGGTCCACGACCGCCGCGTGGCCTTTCTGACCGAATCTGATTGGTGACTGCAGTTCTTGAATGTAGCTGGCCGTCACCGATGCAACCGCGACGCCTTCGGCTCCAAGATCCTTCAGGAGAAAAAGTGTCGGGACGCCACCGGCAGCCTCGAGCACACCGGTCCAGACCCAATCCGGAGATCGAGCGGCCGTCTCGGACAGATAGGGTTTCAGGGCAGCACGCAAGCCGGGATCGATTTGGCCGACCGCGACGCAATCCGCTGCACAAAAGACGGAGCGAACATTTTCCGCGTCAGGCTCCAGTAATGCGACCGAACGGATTCTATGATCATCAAGCAGCGGCGAAATATCCAGCTTCAGAGCGGGCGCTTCGGTCAGACCGTTCCGGTTCGAGACGATGAATTCCGCGGCGCTGACCGCGTCGGCAGCAAATCTCTCAAGGGCGAGCGCAAGCGGCTGTGACAGCGCCCTGAGCCTGTCTCGCACCTCGTCCTCGATCCGGTCGCTCGCCGTCACGTAGGCCCATCCCGCGAATATCGCGATGGGGAACCAGGAAACGACGGCGAAGCCGACAAACAACCAGGTCCGAAGTGATAACGACCGCAGCATTTACGATTTGATTCCGAATCTTTTCCGCCTCTTTCCCATGAAGCGCGAACCGGTTTAAAAACTGATTAACTTTGATGCGTAATTCAGCGGCGCGTGACTACCGAATGGTGACCTCAGCCAGACATCGTCACCAAGACCTCGGCTATCTCCGGGGCCTTACCGCTTTCTCGCCGCATGAATGCAGCCGATCAATCGAGGCACAGAGAGGCGATGCGCTCCGGTTTGCCGCCGCCCGCCGCCGCGTCAAAATAACCTAGGAGTATCCGTTCAATTCCTCTGGTATTTTGTATCCCAGAGAGGCCATAATCCCCCGCGAAACGTCACCGGAAGCATTCGCCGCGCCACGAGAAGCGCGCTAGTCTCGGTGCATTGGGAGGAGTGAAGCAATGGGCAATCGCATCGAAACGGATCTTCCGTCAGATCTTGAAAAGGCAACGCTGCTCGGCCGCGTCGCGACTCCGGACGGACCGGCCGTCTGCACGGTTCGCGGCGACGAGGTGATCGATATCACCCACCGCCTCCCGACAATCACTCATGCACTGAAGGCGAACTGCCCGGCAAGCATCGTCCGGGGCTGCGAGGGCACTCCGCTCGGGAAGCTCACCGATATTCTCGATGCCAGTTTCGACTCGGCGGCGACCGGTCCGCGGCTGTTGTCGCCGATCGACCTGCAGGCGATCAAGGCCGCCGGCGTTACCTTCGCCAACAGTCTGATCGAGCGCGTCGTCGAGGAGATGACGAAAGGCAATCCGCTGAAGGCTGAAGAGGCGCGCCAGCAGCTTGCCCGCGATATCGGCGACGACGTCTTCTCAATTGTGCCGGGCTCGGAAGAGGCGATGAAGCTGCGCGAGACGCTGCTGGAGAAGGACCTCTGGTCGCCTTATCTCGAGGTCGGGTTCGGCGTCGACGCCGAGATCTTCACCAAGGCCCAGCCGATGTCCTCTGTCGGCCACGGCGCCCGGATCGGCCTGCACCCGCGCTCCGACTGGAACAATCCGGAGCCCGAGGTCGTGCTGGTCTGCGCTCCCGACGGCCGCATCGTCGGCGCGACCCTCGGCAACGACGTGAACCTGCGCGATTTCGAAGGCCGGAGCGCGTTGCTGCTTGGCCGTGCCAAGGACAACAACGCGTCGGCCAGCCTCGGCCCGTTCATCCGGCTGCTGGACGAGAATTTCACCATGACCGAGATCCGCAACGCGGATCTCTCTCTGGAGGTGACCGGCCCCGACGGGTATGTCCTGAGCGGCTCCAGCACCATGCGGGTGATCAGCCGTGACCCGGAAGATCTCGCCAACCAGCTGTTCGACAGCCACCAGTATCCGGACGGCGCCGTGCTCTATACCGGCACCCTCTTCGCGCCGACCGAGGACCGGGATGAGAACCGCCCGGGCGAGGGTTTCACGCACAAGCTGGGAGACCGGGTGCGGATCGCAAGTTCGCGCCTCGGTGCGCTGGAGAACGTGGTCGGCCGGTCGGATCAGCTGCCCGCGTGGGAAGACGGCGCCCTCGCCCTCTTCCGCTCGCTCTCCAAGCGCGGGATTTCGATCTGAGGCTTATTTCCCGAACGGAACAGGTCTTCGGGCCGCGACGGCCTTGCGCCACGCCGTATCCCGCGTAAGCTCCCTCCCCGGATCAAGGCCGGCGCGCACGGCACCGGCAGAAGAGAGGGAACACCCATGACACTGCACCGCAACCTTATTGGCGGCGAATGGGTCGAAGGCAGCAATGCCAGCGACAACATCAACCCGTCCAACACCAACGACGTGGTCGGCCAGTTCGCAATGGCGGATGCCGCCGCCACCGAGCAGGCGATCGACGCCGCCGTCGCCGCCTCGCACGCCTGGGCCCGCAGCCCGATCCAGCAGCGCCACGACATCCTCGCCGCCGCCTCGGCCGAGATCATGGCGCGCAAGGACGAGCTCGGCCGCCTGCTCTCCCGCGAGGAAGGCAAGACGCTGGCCGAGGGCATCGGCGAGACCATCCGAGCCGCGCAGATCTTCGATTTCTTCGCCGGCGAATGCCTGCGCCTCTCCGGCGAGAAGCTCGCATCGACCCGTCCGGGCCTGGATGTCGAGATCACCCGCGAGCCGGTCGGCGTGGTCGGCATCATCACGCCCTGGAACTTCCCGATCGCGATCCCGGCCTGGAAGATCGCGCCGGCGCTCTGCTACGGCAACACGGTGGTGTTCAAGCCGGCAGGCCTGGTGCCGGGTTGCGCCTGGGCCCTCGTCGAGATTCTGAAGAAGGCGGGCCTGCCGGACGGCGTTCTGAACCTCGTCATGGGCAGCGGCGGTACGGTCGGCGAGGCGATCCTGTCCAGCACGAAGATCCATGCCGTGACCTTCACCGGCTCGGTCTCGACCGGCGCCCATGTCGCGGCGAAATGCTCGGCGACGATGAAGAAGTACCAGCTCGAGATGGGCGGCAAGAACCCGATGGTGGTGCTTGACGACGCCGATCTCGCGACTGCGGTCGACGTTTCCGTAAACGGCGCCTTCTTCTCCACCGGCCAGCGCTGCACCGCCTCCTCGCGCCTGATCGTCACGGAAGGTATCCACGACAGGTTCGTCGCCGCCTGCATCGAGAAACTGCAGAGCCTGAATGTCGACGACGCGCTCAAGGCCGGGACCCATATTGGCCCTGTTGTGGACGAAAGCCAGCTGGCGCAGGACGAGAAATACATCCAGATCGGCAAGGACGAAGGCGCCAAGCTGGCCTGGGGTGGCGAACGGCTGAACCGCGAGACGCCGGGCTTCTATCTGCAGCCTGCCCTCTTCACCGAGACCACCAATTCCATGCGAATCAACCGCGAGGAAGTGTTCGGCCCGGTGGCGAGCGTCATCAAGGTGAAGGATTACGACGAGGCCCTCGCGGTCGCCAACGACACGACGTTCGGCCTCTCCTCGGGCATCTGCACATCGAGCCTCAAATATGCGAGCCACTTCAAGCGCAATTCGGAGGCCGGCATGGTCATGGTCAACCTGCCGACGGCGGGCGTAGACTATCATGTGCCGTTCGGCGGCCGGAAGGGCTCCAGCTACGGTTCGCGCGAGCAGGGCAGGTATGCAGCCGAGTTCTACACAACGGTGAAGACCGCCTATACACTTCCAATCTGACGCAGTTACGCGTCCAATCGCGCGGCCGGCACATCCCCGTGCCGGCCGTTCGTATTTCAGGAGAGAAGTCCCATGTACGTGCCGCCGCATTTCCGCGAACAGAGTCTCGACGTGCTGCATGAGACGATCCGACGAATTGCCCTCGGCACCGTCGTCACGCTCGGCCCGGACGGGCTGATCGGCAGCCATGTGCCGATGCTGCTCGACCCGACGAAGGGCGAGTTCGGCACCCTAACCGGCCATCTGGCGAAAGCGAACCTGCAGGCCAAGGGCGCAGACGAAAGCGTCGAGGCCTTGGCCATGTTCCTTGGGCCGGAGGCCTACATCACGCCGAACTGGTATGCGACCAA
This sequence comes from Nisaea sp., assembly GCF_017640745.1. Classification (GTDB taxonomy): domain Bacteria; phylum Pseudomonadota; class Alphaproteobacteria; order Thalassobaculales; family Thalassobaculaceae; genus Nisaea. The sequence continues at coordinate 52,236 of NZ_JAEPQA010000010.1, forward strand.
GCAGGAAAGCGGCAAGGTCGTACCGACATGGAACTACATCGCCGTCCATGCCTACGGCCCGATCACCTATCACGACGACGCGGATTGGCTGCGCGGCATGGTCTCGCGGCTGACGGACGTGCACGAAGCCTCGAACGCACAGCCCTGGGAAGTCTCGGACGCGCCGGAGCCTTTCATCCAGTCCCAGCTCAAAGGCATCATCGGTTTCGAGATCCCGATCACGCGGATCGAGGGCAAGTGGAAGCTGAGCCAGAACCGGCCGGCCGCCGACAAGGAGGGTGTCATGTCCGGACTCGAGGCTCGCGACGGCGCCGATGCTGAGATCACCAAGGTCACGCACGAACGCCTCAAGGCCTGAGCGGACAAAAAAGAACGGCCGCCTAGGGGGAAGCGGCCGTTCTATGGGGGAACGTCGGGTTGGGGGAGGTCGACGCTCTCGGTAGAACTCTCTGTCAGTTGTCGACGAGGTATGCGGTTCCGGCACCAACACCAGTACCGGCACCGACACCGCAAGACACACATCCGTCGGTCAGCGACGTACTCGGGCCAAGGCCGGAGCCGATAGCACCACCGTTCAGCACATAGCTCTCTGTCGCGCCCCCACCGACACAGGCGGAAAGCAACAGCATGCCTCCGGCAATGGCCGGCAGGATCAGAATGCGTCGCATGTCTTTGCTCCTCTCCTGTTTCGGGGGAGGCATCTCGCCTCGCTTGTATGGACAATGCGGCAGGACGGAAAAGGTTCCATGCAGGAAGAAATTATTCCGGCCCCCGAATGCACGAACGGCCGCCTGAGGGATGGCGGCCGTTCATCCGGAGGATGTCGGGAGATTGGAGAACTGTCGCTCTCCCGGACCTCAATCCGCTCCCTTCTCCTCGTTCTTGATCTTGTCGTGAATATAGCCCGCACCGGCACCGACGCCGGCACCGATCGCCGCTCCGCAGGAGACGCAACCGCCGGTCATCAGCGTACCGACGGCGCCGACACCCGCGCCGATCGCGCCGCCTGACAGCGTGCTCTGCTCCGTCGAATTCATGCCGGTACAGCCGGAGGCCAGGAGGCCGCCGGCAACCACCGCCGGTAGGATCATGGTGCGTCGCATTTCTCGTCTCCTCGAAGCAATCCAGAGGGAGGCATCCCGCCTCACTTGGAAGAGAACGGCTCTGGCGACAGATTGTTCCAGGACTGGCGGTGCTGCGTATGCAGGGCGCGGAACGATTATCGGGCGTCCAGCTTCCGCACGGAGCCCGCAACCTGTTCGATCTGGCGAGCCGTCGTATCCGTGCCGGAAACCCTGATCACCGGGCAAGGCAGCCTTGCCATCCACGTCTCATGCGCCCGCCGGCTGCGGGTTTCCAGTCCGGCCGTGTCGTAGGACGCCGCCCACTCGATGAAGGCCATATGCGCGTCATAATGCGCCCCGCCGGGTTGCAGCGCCTCGGCGCCGTAGCGCTCCTCCTCGCGCGCGATCAGGCGGTCCATGCGCAGATCGAAGGGCGTGTAGACGAAGACCACGAGATCGAACCGCTCGACCAGCGGCTCGCCCCAGGACACAAGCGAGCCGGTCAGGACCCAGCGTTCCGCCGCGTCCACCGCCTCCGTCAGCAGGCGGAGTCTCTCCGGCATCGGGCGTTTCTCGAGGAACCGCGGCTCGGTCGGCAGCCAGTAGAAATCGTCCGTATCAAGATGCAGATGGCCGAAACGCTCCGCCCAGGCCCGCCCGAAGGTTGACGTGCCGGAGCCCGAGGCGCCGAGCACGTGGACGCGCTGCGGAAGCGATGACGGATCCGTCACGGCCTCACGCGGATTTCGCGAGACGCGTCTCGACGAGACGGGACCAGTAGCTGGCACCGACGGTCAGCGCCTCGTCGTTGAAATCGTATTCCGGATGATGCAGGCCCGCCGTATCTCCGTTGCCGCACCAGATATAGGCGCCCGGCTTTTCCTGCAGCATGTAGGAGAAGTCCTCCGCGCCCATGCTCGGCGGCAGATCGCGGTCGACCTTGCCCGTACCGCCCGCGACCTCGGCGCAGATCCCGGCCGCGAAATCCGCTTCCTTCGACGTGTTCACCGTAGCCGGATATCCGGTAATGTAATTCAGCTCCGCCGTCGCGCCGTAGGTCGCCGCGATGCCGTTCGCGACCCGCCGGATCTGGTCCGGCAGACCGGCCTGGATCTCCGGGTTGAACACCCGGCAGGTGCCCCGCAGGATGATCTCGTCCGGAATGACGTTGAAGGCGTCGCCCGCATGGAACTGGGTGGCGCTGATCACGAGCGCCTCGGCCGGATCGGTGTTACGGCTGGTGATGGTCTGCAGCGCCATGACGATGTTCGCCCCGACGACGACCGGATCGATGCCCTGGTGCGGCATCGCCGCATGCGCGCCGCGGCCCTTGATGGCGATCTCCCAGTTGTCGCGGGCCGCCATGACCGGCCCCGCTGAGACGCCGAAACAGCCGACCGGCATTTCTGGCCGGTTGTGCATGCCGTAGACCTCGTCCACCGGAAACAGCTTGAAGAGACCGTCCTCGATCATCTTCTTGCCGCCGCCCTTGCCTTCCTCGGCAGGCTGGAAGATCAGGTGCACGGTGCCGGCGAAGTTTCGCGTCTCCGAGAGGTACTTCGCCGCGCCGAGCAGCATCGTGGTGTGCCCGTCATGACCGCAGGCATGCATCTTTCCGTCGTTTTTCGAGCGGTGCTTGGGCGTACCCTTCTCCTGGATCGGCAGCGCATCCATGTCCGCGCGCAGCCCGATCGCCGGACCGTCGCCGCCATTGCCCTTGATGGTCGCGACGACCCCCGTACCGCCGAGCCCGCGATGGATCTCAATGCCCATCTCCGTCAGCCGGGCGGCAACGAAATCGGCGGTCTCGAATTCCTCGAAGCCAAGCTCCGGGTTCTGATGGATGTGCCGCCGCCATCCCGTCAGCTCTGCATGGAAGTCGGCGATGCGATTGACGATAGGCATGGAAAGGCTCCTGGCGGGCGGATGATTTTAGGGATTAGGAAACGAGCCCACGATGGCGTGCTGCGCGATCCTGTCAAGTGCCGAGCGGGCGCGATTGACTTGGCTTCAGAGAACCAACCGGAAATGGCCATTTTCAAAGGCCATGGGCTATCCTCTCCGGCAAAATGGGGAGGACTTCAATGACCGACAAGACGCCACTGCTGTTCCAGCCGATCCAGCTCCGGGGCATCACCCTGCCGAACCGCATCGTGATCCCGCCGATGTGCATGTATTCGGCCGAGGACGGTTTCCCGACCGACTTCCATATGGCGCATCTCGGCAAGTTCGCCATCGGCGGCGCCGGCATGGTGATCCTGGAAGTGACGGCGGTCACCCGCGACGGACGGATCACCCATGGCGATCTCGGTATCTGGGACGATGAGCATGCGGCGAAGCTCGCTCCGCTTGCCGCCTTCCTGAAATCGGAAGGCTCGGTCCCGGCGATCCAGCTCGGCCATTCCGGGCGCAAGGGCAGCATGCAGCGCCCCTGGAAAGGCAACGGTCCCCTTACCCCGGAGGATATTGCCGGCGGCGATACGCCCTGGCAGCCGGAAGCGCCGAGCGCGGTGCCGCTGGCCGACGGCTGGCTCACCCCGCGCGAGCTCGACCTCTCTGACATGAAGCGCGTGCGGCAGGCTTTCGCCGACGCGACCAAGCGTTCGGTCGATGCCGGCTTCGAGTCCGTCGAGATCCATTGTGCGCACGGCTATCTGCTGCAGACCTTCCTCTCCCCGCTCGGCAACTTCCGCACTGATGCCTATGGCGGGGATCTTCAGGGACGCATGCGGCTGCCGCTGGAGATCGCCGAGGATGTCCGCGCCGCCCTGCCGGACAATCTCCCGCTTTTCGTACGCATCTCCGCAGTCGACGCCATCGACGGCGGTTGGGAGATGGAGGACAGCCTCGTCTTCGCCAAGGAACTGAAGGACCGCGGCGTCGACGTGATCGACTGCTCCTCCGGCGGACAGACGCCGAAGGGCGCGACCAACTTCAAGCTGAACCGCTCACCCGGCTACCAGGTGCCCTACGCCGCCGAGATCCGCCGCGATGTCGGGATCATGACCCAGGCGGTCGGCCTGATCACCGACCCGCACCATGCCGAGGAGATCCTCGAGGCCGGCGACGCCGACCTGATCGCGATCGGCCGCGAGGCGCTCTACAATCCGTTCTGGCCGCGCCACGCGGCGGACGCCTTCAAGCTCGACGAGGATTTCGAGAGCTGGCCGCCGCAATATGGCTGGTGGCTGCAGAAGCGGGCGCAGGGCCAGAGGGCGCAGGCAAAGGACTGACGCGTGCTCAGCCGCCTTTGGCGGCTTGCGCGTTGATCATGTCGTGACGCTGCCGGATTTCCGCCGGCCAGGTGCTCTTGATGAAGGAGAGCACGGCGAGGATTTCCCGGTCGCTGAGCACACCCTCGTAGCCCGGCATGTCGCTCTCGTAGCCGTTGCCGACGATCCGTGCCGGGCCGAACTTGGTAAGCGCGAAGAGCTGCTCGTCCGGATGGTGCCAGGTATGCCCGCTCGGATCGTGCGGCGGCGCCGGCAGACGTCCGTCCGGTTTGCGCTCGCGCCAGTTCGGCTGACCGTCGAGATTGAGCCCGTGACAGGCTGCGCATTCGCTCGCATAGACCTTTTTGCCCTCGGCGACGAGCCCGGTATCTCCGGGGCGGAGCCGGATCGCGGCCGATTTCTCCGCCTCGGCTGCGCCCGGGAGCACGCGGGAAAGGATCGACGGCCTCTCCGGATCCTGGATCCGGGAATAGCCGGCCAGCGCGAAAAGCAGCAGGACGGCTCCTCCGGAGAGCAGGATCTTCCAGTTCATTGCGAACCACCCGCGAGATCGTCGAGGATCGGGCAATCGGGGCGGTCATCGCCGTGGCAGGCACGCACCAGATGAGCGAGCGTGCCGCGCAGGCTCTGCAACTCGCGGATCTTGCGGTCGATCTCCTCCAGATGCGCCTCGGCAATGGCCCGGACATCCGCGCTTTCCCGCCCCTTCTCGTCATAGAGAGACAGCAGAGCGCGACAATCCTCTATGGAGAAGCCGAGCCCCCGTGCCCGCTGGAGGAAGCGGAGACGGTGAATATCCTCGTCCGAATAGTCACGATACCCATTCTCCCGGCGCTCCGGATGCACGAGGCCGATTTCCTCGTAATAGCGGATCGTCTTGGCCGGCAGCCCGGCGCTTTCGGCGACATCCCTGATCTGCATGACGCGTCTCCCCGTTAGAGCTTCGCGGTCCGCAAGCGCAGCGCGTTGCTGATGACCGAAACGGAACTGAGGCTCATCGCCGCCGCCGCCAGCATCGGGCTCAGGGTCATCCCCAGGAAGGGATAGAGCACGCCTGCCGCCACCGGCACGCCGAGCGCGTTGTAGATGAAGGCGAAGAACAGGTTCTGACGGATATTGCGCATGGTAGCCCGGCTGAGATGCCGCGCCTTCACCAGTCCGCGGATATCACCCTTCACCAGCGTCACCGCCGCGCTTTCCTTGGCGATGTCGGTGCCGGTGCCCATGGCGATACCGATATCGGCAAGCGCCAGCGCCGGCGCGTCGTTGATGCCGTCCCCGGCCATCGCCACCGTCCGCCCTTCGGCTTTCAGGTCGGCGATCAGGTCCGCCTTGTCTGCCGGCATCAGGCCGCCGCGCACTTCCTTGATCCCGAGCTCCCGGCCGATCGCGGCCGCCGCTTTCGGATTGTCGCCGGAGGCCATAACCACCCGGATCCCGTCCTTCTGCAGATCTGCAACCGCTTCCTTGGCGCCGTCCTTCACCCGATCACGCACCGCGAGCAGCCCGACGAGGCTGTCGCCTTTCGCGATATAGAGCAGCGTCGCACCGGAATTGGAGAAGCGATCGGCCTGCTCCGCGAGCGCCGCGATATCGACCCCGAGCGTTTCCATGAAGCGGGCGGAACCGGCGGCAACGATCTCTCCGTCGACCGTTCCCTTGAGCCCCATCCCGGTTTCGGCGGTCACGCCGCTCGCGGGCTTGTAGGTGACCGAACGCTTCTCGGCTGCCCGCAGCACTGCCGCAGACAAGGGATGCTCGCTGCCGCTTTCTACCGCCGCGGCAAGACGCAGGATTTCTTCCGCATCGGGACCGGCACTCGCCATATCGACCATTTCCGGGCGCCCCTCGGTCAGCGTTCCGGTCTTGTCGACCACCAGCGTGTCAACTTTCTCGAAGCCCTCGATCGCCTCGGCGTCGCGGATCAGGATACCTGCCGCGGCCCCGCGCCCCGCCCCGACCATGATCGACATCGGCGTCGCCAGACCGAGCGCGCAGGGACAGGCGATGATGAGAACCGAAACGGCGGCGATCACGCCGTGCGCAAGCGCCGGCTCAGGACCGATCAGCGCCCAGACTGCGAAAGCGGCGATCGCCGAGAGCACTACCGCCGGGACGAAATAGCCCGCCACCGCATCAGCCACCTTCTGCACCGGCGCACGGCTGCGCTGCGCGTCGGCAACCATCGCGACGATATGGGACAGCATGGTGTCGCGGCCGACCCGCTCCGCCTCCATGATCAGTGTCGCGTTACCGTTGAGCGTCCCGCCGACGAGGGCATCTCCTTCGCTTTTTTCGACCGGAAGCGGTTCCCCGGTCAGCATGGATTCATCCACCGACCCGGTCCCTTCGAGCAGGCGCCCGTCGACCGGGACACGCTCGCCCGGACGGATGCGCAGCCGGTCGCCGACTTCGATCGCCTCGATCTCGATCTCCTCGTCGCCTCCGTCGGCGGTAAGCCGCCGGGCCGTGAGCGGCGCAAGGCCAAGCAGGGCCTTTAGCGCATCCGACGTCTTCTCCCGCGCCCCGAGTTCCAGCACCTGCCCGAGCGCGACCAGTGTGATGATGACGGCCGCGGATTCGAAATAAAGCCCGACCGTTCCGTCGGCGCCGCGGAACCCTTCCGGGAACAGATCCGGCAGCAGCAGCGCCGCGACGCTGTAGAGCCAGGCCGCGCCGGTGCCGAGGGCAATCAGCGTGAACATGTTGAAATGTCCGCTCTTCAGCGAGTTCCAGCCGCGCTCGAAGAACGGGAAGCCGACCCAGAGCACAACCGGCGTCGCGAGCAGTGCCTGCACCCAAGGGTTCCAGGCTCCGGCGACCAGACGGTCAAGGCCCGGCACCATTTCCCCCATCGCCAGGATGAAGGCCGGCAGGGTCAGAACCGCGCCGACGGCAAAGCGGCGGCGCATGTCGATATATTCCGGATTGGGCGGCGTATCCCGGGTGATCATTTCCGGTTCGAGCGCCATGCCGCAGATCGGGCAATTGTCGGGTTCCGGGCTCCAGACGCTCGGGCACATCGGGCAGATATAACCGGGACCGGCGCCTTCGGGCTTGCCGGTCGTCACCGCCATGCCCGAGCTCTTCCCGCCGCCATGGCCGCAGCACGAATGCGCGGCGGGCTCGGCTTTCGCATGTCCGCAACAGGCGCTCGCAGCAGGTGCCGGAGCGGAATGTCCGCAGCAGGACGTCTCCGCCGGCTTGGCTTCGCCGTGGCAGCAGGAACTCTTGGTCTCGATTTTCTCATGCGCGTGACAGGACATGCGCGGGCTCCATCGGAACGGTAAAAACGGCCGAAAAACGGCCACTACCCCCCTTGATAAAGCCTCCAGTCACTAGAAGGTCAAGCGACAAACCTGCCGGACCTTCGGCCTTAATCTCCAAGCAGGTGGAGGACGATTTCCCGGCGGTGCGGCGCCCGGCGATGCTCGATCAGATAGATCCCCTGCCATGTCCCGAGCAACGGACGCCCGCCCCCGACGGGGATCGAGAGCGAAGTCTGCGTCAGCATGGTGCGAATATGCGCCGGCATGTCGTCCGGCCCCTCGATGCCGTGACGGTAACGGGCGGGATCCTCGGGAGCGATCTCTGCGAGATAGTCGGCGAGATCCGCCCGAACGTCCGGGTCGGCATTCTCCTGTATCGTGAGCGAGGCCGAGGTATGGCGCAGAAACAGGGTCAGCAGCCCGGTTCCGATTCTGGTAGCGCCGACCCAGTCACAGATCTCTCCGGTGACATCGTAGAAACCTCTGCCGCGGCTCTGCACCGGCAGGATGTCCTGTTCCTGTCTGGATACGTTCATGGTCGCCCCTTACCTGTCCGCCGCGGGCAAACTATGCTCGCCCGGCGGAGATTGGAACAGCGGGAAGCAGCGAATGAGCGGCAGCACGGAGCATGACGAAGGCCTGACCGCGGCGGTCGTGAAATTGGCGGCATGCGATGCCGATCTCCGTGCGGTCTATGAGCGGCTCGGCCCTCCGCCATCGCGCCGTGAGCCGCCGGGCTTCGCCTCGCTGATCCGCATTCTGACGGCGCAGCAGGTCTCCCTCGCCTCCGCGAGCGCGATCTGGACACGCCTGAACCAGGTCCTCGAGGTCACACCGCAGGCCATCGCCGGAGCAACCGACGAGGACTTCCGGGCTGTCGGCTTCAGCCGTCCAAAAGTCCGTTATGCACGAGCGCTTGCAGACCATGTCGTCTCCGGCCGGCTCGACCTCGATGCACTCCCCGAACTGCCCGACGATCAGGTGAGGATCGCGCTTACGGCAGTGCCGGGGATCGGCCGCTGGACCGCCGACATCTATCTCCTGTTCTGCCTCGGACGCCTCGACACCTGGCCGGGCGGCGATCTGGCGATCCAGGAGGCCCTGCGCGACGTCAAGCGGCTGGAAGCAAGACCGAACGAAAAGCAGGCCCGGCTGCTGGCGGAGAACTGGCAGCCATACCGCGGCGCAGCGGCACAGCTTCTGTGGCAGCATTACCGCCATCTGAAGTTCGGCAATAAATCCGGAGAAAATGCTGTCTTTCCCGTGACAGACGCAACATCGCCCTGATATCCTTTGAAAAATCGAAACGAAATCAGTGGCCAGTGCTGTTCCGGTTGGGTCATCTCCTGACCGACGATCGGCGGCATCACGATCGAGAATTCTAGCGGGACGGAGAGCCGGATTGACATCAAAGAGCCCGACGAAGTCTCGCCGCAGTGGCCAGACCGGGCAGCGAAACGACGCCACTGAAATGACCGCACTGGCCACCCTCCACAATGACCCCACCGAACTGCTCAAAGCACTCGAACAGCTCGAAGTCGGGCTTTGCCATTACGACAGGAATGGCCGGCTGACCTCGTGGAACCAGCAGTTCCTAAACCTCTATCCCGAGCTTGATGCGAACGAGATTTCCGGCAAAACGCTGGAGGAAATTCTCACTGCCGAACCGGTCCTCGCCCGCTGGGTGACGGATCCTGAGACCGAATGCGCGGAGAAATGGATTGAACGGCGCCTGTCACGGCATCGCGATCCGGGCGCTCCGGTTCTGATCCACGACAGCCGCGACCGCTGGGTCGAGGTCACCGAGTTCCGGACCGCCGGCGGCGGCCTGCTGAGTTTCCACCGCGATATCACGGAGGCGAAGGAGCAGCGCAAGCACGCCGAGGATCAGACCCTGCTCCTGCGCGCCACGCTCGACAGCATGGACCAGGCGATCGCGGTGTTCGATATGCGCATGACGCTCCGGGTCTGGAACGCCCGGCTGATCGAGCTGTTCGACTTCCCGGAACATCTGATGCGGGTCGGGACTCCTGTGTCCGAACTGGTCGATTTCATGCTGGCACGCGGAGATTTTGTCGAGCGCGACCGCGAGACCATTCTGAACGAGGTGATCGGTTATCTTCGCCTCGAGCGGTCGATGATCAGCAATCACAGGCTCTCGTCGGGCCGCATCCTCGAATACACCTTCACGCCGATGGCGAACGGCGACGTGATCCTGGCGGCGACCGACGTGACCTTGACCGAGACCGCGCGCCAGGGGCTGGCCGAAAGCGAGGAACGCTACGCGCTTTCCGCGGCCGGATCGAATGACGGGCTCTGGGACTGGGACCTGAGGCGGGAACGGATCTATCTCTCTCCGCGCTGGCGCGAAATGCTCGGCCTTGCCCATGAGGATGTCACCGACAATCCGGCCGAATGGTTCAGCCGCATCCATCCCGAAGACGTCGCCCGTGTAACCAAGCAGATAGACGCTCATCTATCCGGAACCCTGCCACATTTCGAATGCGAGTTTCGCGTCCGGCACGCCGACGGCAGCTATCTCTGGATGCTGACGCGCGGACTCGCGGTCCGCAGCGAGGATGGAACGGCGCTCCGCTTTGCCGGGAGCCAGACTGACATCACAGGACGCAAGCGGGCAGAGCAGCAGCTGGTGCATGACGCGTTGCACGATGCGCTCACCGGGTTGCCGAACCGCACGCTTTTCCTCGACCTGGTGCGCAAGGCACTGGCAAGACTACGGCGTGAGCCAGACGCCCGCTTCGCCGTCGCCTTCCTCGATCTAGACCGTTTCAAGATCGTGAACGAAAGCCTTGGCCACGTGCATGGCGACGACCTCATCGTCGCGACCGCGCGGCGCTTCGAAAACGCGCTCCGGGAAAGCGACACGGTCGCGCGGCTCGGCGGCGACGAATTCGCGATCCTGCTGGAGGAGATCGAGACGACGGAGGAGGCGACCCGGCTTTCCGAGAGCCTGCACCAGTCCCTCGCCTCCCCATTCCGCCTCGGCGGCAAGGAGATCTTCGTCTCCGCATCGCTCGGCGTGGCGCATTCGGATCAGGGATACGAGCGCCCGGAAGATATCCTGCGCGATGCCGAACTCGCGATGTATCAGGCGAAGGAGCGCGGCAAGGCGCAAAGCATCGCCTTCGACAATGAGATGCGCGTCTGGCCGGTGACGCCGCTGGATCTCGATTCCGATCTCCGGCGCGCGCTGGAACGCGACGAGATGCGGCTGCACTACCAGCCGATCATCGACATTCGGAGGGGTAAGCTCGCCGGATTCGAGGCGCTTCTGCGCTGGTTCCATGCCGAGCGCGGCGAGATTTCACCGGTCGAATTCATCCCGGTCGCTGAGGAGACCGGGACCATTTTCGCGCTCAGCCAGTGGGCGCTACGAACCGCGGCACAGCAGATGGCCGAGTGGAACGCAGCCCGTCCGTCAAACGAGAGACTGGAGATCAGCGTCAACCTCTCCGGCCGTCAGTTCGCCCGGCCTGATGCGGTCTCCGGGATCATAGAGTGCCTCGAAGGCGTGGGCCTCCCGGCCAGCCTGCTCAAGATCGAAATCACAGAAAGCACACTGATGGCGGATGTCGACCGGTCGACACAAATGCTCGACCGCCTGAAGGCCGCGGACATCAAGATCTGCGTCGACGATTTCGGAACCGGCTACTCGTCCCTTTCCTATCTGCACACCTTTCCGATCGACACCCTCAAGATCGACAAGTCCTTTATTCAGGACATGACAAGCAACTATCAGAACCTCGAGATCGTCCGGACGATTACCATGCTGGGACAGAACCTGCGGCTGGACGTGATCGCGGAGGGCGTCGAGACGCCGGAACAACTCGGACAGCTGCGCGCGCTTGACTGTCAGTATGCGCAAGGGTTCCTTTTCTCAAAGCCCATGAGCGCGGCGGACGCAACCGCGTTTCTTGCGGAAGACAAGTCCTGGTAGGCTAGGTATCATCACCCCGTCATGAAGCGATACGCGCATTATTTCCTCCAGTCCCGCCCCGCCACTGCACGCGGGGGACACTGGGAAACTCTCGAACAGGCCCGTGCCTATTCCGTCCTCAAATCCGGCCTCCTGCGCGAGATCGCGAACGATCGCGGCGCGGAGATCCGCTTGGTCGGCGCCTATCACGACGATGCGACCGGCGAATGGCAGTACGCGCAGCTTTTCTATCTCGATCAGAGCTCGGTGGAGCTGCCCGGCGCCGATGATGACGACTATGACGAGTACGACCGGGAGGAAGACGAGGACCGGGGCGGGTTCGACGACGATGCCGTAGACGGCTTCGGTACCGGATCGTCCCATGAGGATACGATCCAGGAAACGCAATACGAGGCGGAACCCGACAGCGAACCGCTGGAGACGGAGGCCGAAACCGGGACCGCGGATGGCGTGCCGTGGGCGTCGCGCGGCCGCGACAGTTCCGATGCCGATCGCTATGACGAACTTCCGCCGGTATTTCACAAACCGGTGCCGAAGCGGCGTTCGCCCGTAAAGGGTCTCGTTCTGCTGCTCCTGGTCCTGGTCCTGATCGGCGGCCTCGCCGCTTCGGTGCTGCTCTATCTGCAGCACCCGGCGATCCTCTCCCTCGCGGACAGAACCGGGCTCGGCGACTATGCGCGGATGTTCCCGCACGCCTCCGCCCCCGGAGAGACCGGGATGCCGGCGCCGACGGAAGAGCCGGTCGTGATGCCGCTGACGACAGGCAATGTCATAAACTACCGGGGCGTCGCACCGACTCTGGTCGGACGCTGGTCGCCGGACAATTGCATCGACAGCTATGTCGTCTTCACTGACGATGGGTATACCGTCACGCGCGATGGGAAAACGTCGCCGGAGACCGTCGAGGTCACCGAGACCATGGAAGACGATTTCCAGTACTATCTGAGGCGCTCGCCGTCTCTGGTGGAGCACCTGCAGAAACTGGGGCCGAACGACATCCAGATGGCCGGCTCGACGGGGACCGGCGGTTTCATGCCGAGCGGTAATTCGATCCAGATCCTGAGCCGCTGCCCGGCGCAGTAACCGCCCTAGAAGAGCGACCCCTGGCGCGGGGCCGGCATTTCATCTTCTTGCACGGCCGGCTCTTCCGGTTCCTCGACCGACTGCAGAAGTCCGGCATCGTCGTTGCGGACATTGCCGACCCGGCTTGAGACCGGCGTGAAGACAAGATCCTCGCCGTCATAAGCTTTCAGGACGGACTCACGTTCCGCAGCATCTCCCTCAAGCCAAGACGCGAACGCCGCGACCTCGGCCAGCATCACCGGCATGCGGTGATGAATATGCGCGATGCGCGGATCCGCGTCTGTCGTCAGCAAAATGAAGGTCTCGACCGGCTCCGCCCCCCTGCTCCAGCGCTCCCAGAGACCGGCGAAGGCAAAGGGCCGGTTGCCCTCGAGCGAGACCCGATAGGGCTGCTTGTCCCGGCCGAGCTTGCGCCATTCGTAAAACCCGTCCGCCGGCACGAGGCAGCGCCGTTTCTGGTAGGCGTCCCGAAAGGCGGGTTTCTCCGCGACGGTCTCCGAGCGGGCGTTGATCAGCGAGGCCGCACGGCTTTCGTCCGGCGCCCAGGACGGCACCAGGCCCCAGCGCAGCATGTCCATATGGCGGGCGCCGTCGCGCTCGCGGATCACCGGAGCGGACTGCATCGGCGCCATGTTGTAGCGCGGCTCCAGGTTGATCATGTCCGAGACCGCGAAGAGCCGCCGGATCGCTTCCGGCGCCGTGGTGATGCTGTAGCGTCCGCACATGCCTGTTCAAACCCGCCCGTTTCCAGTATTCAGGGACTGCCCGTGCGCCGAGCCTACGACCCGGCGGTACACATCTTCAACTCATCTCCCGGACCGGTCATGGACAAACAGTCGCTTCTTAACGAGATCATCCTGATTGCGCGCGAGGCCTCAACGCTGATCCTCAAATATTACGACGGTGAGATTGCGGTCGACGACAAGGCGGATGGATCGCCGGTGACCGCCGCCGACAGAGCCGCGGATAAGCTGATTGTCGCGGGACTCAAGAAGCTGACGCCGGAGATCCCGATCATCTCCGAGGAAGGCTTCGCCGCCGGCGCCAATCCGGACATCTCGGGCGGCACCTACTGGCTGGTCGATCCGCTCGACGGCACTAAGGAATTCATCAAGCGCAATGGCGACTTCACCGTGAATATCGCGCTGCTGGAAAAGTTCGAGCCGGTGCTTGGCGTCGTGCTCGCGCCGGTGACCGGGCTGGCTTCCGCCGGTGTCGTCGGCGAAGGTGCGTTCGACGAGGACGCGGACGGTAACCGGAAAAAGATCTCCGTGCGTCAGGCGAACCCGGAGAAGCTGACCGTGGTCGCCAGCCGCTCGCACCGCTCGCCGGAGCTGGAGGAGTATCTCGCCAAGCTGAAACCGGCGGAATCGATCTCCCGCGGTTCGGCATTGAAATTCTGCCTCGTCGCCCGCGGAGAAGCCGACCTCTATCCGCGCGTCGGCCCGACCTGCGAGTGGGATACGGCCGCCGGCCAGGCGGTCCTGATGGCCGCCGGCGGGATCATGACGGCGTTCGACGGCACGCCGTTCCGCTACGGCAAGGCCAGCGAGCGCTTCCTCAACGGAATGTTCATCGCCAAGGCGCCGGGCGCCTGATCGACAGCTGTTAGCCAGCCGCCTTCAGGGCGGCCTTTGCAAGGGCGGTGATCTCCTGCGCGGCGACGCTTCGCTTGGCCGCCTCGACCACGCCGAGACCGTCGGCCATGCTGCTTGCGAGGGCAACCCGGTTGCCGATCGTCACCTTCGAAAGCGGAACGTTGAGCTCGGCAATTGCGGCGCTCATCCGCTCGGTCAGGTTGGCGCGCGGCGGGACCCGGTTCAGCACCAGCAGTACCGGCGTCTTTTCGGCTGCGGCTATTTCGAGAGTCGGTTTGGTCGCCCAGACGTCCATAGGGCTCGGCTGCACCGGAAGCAGAGCCAGATGGGCGTTGCGGATCGCGATTTTCGCCTCCGTCTCCGCGTGCGGCGGGGAGTCGACAATGACCACGTCATGCTCCTTCGCCTGTCTCTCGATCTCGGCGGCGGCACGCCAGCCGGTGATCTGGACGATCTCAAGCGCCCCCTTGCCTTTGTAGGCGATCTCGCCATTGAGGGAGTTGCGCATCGCGAACCAGGTCGCGAGGCTCATCTGCGGGTCGATGTCGATCGCCGCAACCCGCTTGCCGGAATGCGCGAGCGCGACGGCAAGCTGGGCCGCGAGCGTCGTCTTGCCGGCCCCGCCCTTCTGCTGTGCGATGGTAATGATGGTTCCCGTCATGGCGGCACTCCCCGGCTGCATCACGACTGCGATTTCCCGTTCACGTTATCATCAATTTTGTGCGCCGCAACACGCGTCCGCCGCTTGACCCGCCCGATCCGACGGCCGATAAGCGGCAGCCATGACCGAGACCCGGATATTGAAACCGTCCGACGACGCCATCCGCGAGGCCGCAGACGCCCTTCGCCGAGGCGAACTCGTCGCCTTTCCGACGGAGACCGTCTACGGGCTCGGTGGCGACGCAACCGACGACCGGGCGGTGGCGAAGATCTTCGAGGCAAAGGCGCGGCCGAGTTTCAATCCGCTGATCTCGCACCTCCCCGATCCGGAATCCGCCTTTGATCACGGGATGTTCGACGATCGCGCCCGTATGGTTGCGAAGGCCTTCTGGCCGGGCCCGCTGACCCTCGTGGTCCCAAGGCGGAACGATTGCCGGATCTCGCTGCTTGCCAGCGCCGGGCTCGATACCGTCGCGCTTCGGGTTCCGTCGCACCCGATCGCCTCCGCTCTCCTTGCCGCCACAGGGCGGCCGATCGCCGCGCCCAGTGCCAATCCGTCCGGACGCGTCAGCCCGACGACGGCGGAGCACGTTCAGGCCGGTCTGAGCGGCCGCGTTTCCATCATTCTCGACGGTGGCCCCTGCTCCGTCGGCCTCGAATCGACGGTGCTCGACCTCTCCGGCGGAGCTCCGACGATCCTCCGCCCCGGTGCAGTGACCGCGGACATGCTGGAACCGCTGATCGGCCCGGTCGGATCTGCCGGACACGGAGCGAAGATCGCTGCTCCGGGCATGCTCGAAAGTCATTACGCGCCGGCCCTTCCCGTGCGCCTCGACGCGACGGCACCGGAGCCGGGGGAACTCTTCCTCGGTTTCGGCGCGGTCTCCGGCCCGGCAGGTTCGGAGACGCTCAGCGCGCGCGGCGACCTGACCGAAGCTGCCGCCAGGCTTTTCGCCCTGCTGCGCAGCCTCGACAGGCCGGGCGCCACAGGGATCGCCGTTGCGCCGATCCCAGAAACCGGCCTCGGCATCGCCATCAACGACCGTCTGCGGCGGGCTGCTGCGCCGCGCGCATAGGTGCCTTCGCTCATGAGCGGGTTGCCGTTCCGGTTTCCCTCACTAATATTGCCGCCTCGTTCGCTGCTATTGCCGATCTGGAGACACCGCCCATGTCCGCCCCGCGCACAACGGCCCTTTCCGATGCGCCCTATGTTCCGAGCCAGCAGGAATCTGCCGCCATCGCTCGGATCAAGGAACTTCTGGGTCCGAAAGGCTGGATCGACGATCCCGCCGACATGGAAGGGAACCTGATCGAGGATCGCGGTATCTATCACGGCCGCGCCATGCTGGTAGCGAAACCGGCGACGACCGAGGAAGTCTCCGGTGTCCTGAAGCTCTGCCACGAGGCCGGCATCCCGGTCGTACCCCAGGGCGGCAATACCAGCCTCTGCGGAGCATCCGTGCCCTACGAGACCGGAAACGAGATCGTCCTCTCGCTCGCCCGGATGAACCGGATCCGCTCGATCGATCCGCTGAATTACACGATGACGGTCGAGGCCGGCTGCGTGCTGCAGACGCTGCAGGAAGAAGCCGCCAAGGCCGACCGCTATTTCCCGCTCAGCCTCGCCGCCGAAGGGAGCTGCATGATCGGCGGCAATCTCGGCACCAATGCCGGCGGCACCAACGTGCTGCGCTACGGCAACGCGCGCGAACTGACGCTCGGCATTGAAGTGGTGCTGCCGGACGGGCGGATCTGGAACGGGCTCGGCAGCCTGCGCAAGGACAATACCGGCTACGACCTGAAGGATCTCTTCATCGGCTCCGAGGGCACGCTCGGCGTGATCACTGCGGCCGTCCTCAAACTGTTCCCGAAACCGCGCGACATCCGCACCGCCTTCTGCGCGGTCCGCGACATCGACGCGGCGCTGGAACTCCTGAAGCGGGCGCGGACGGAGAGCGGCGACAGCGTGGAAACCTTCGAGCTGATCCCGCGGCTGGTCATCGATCTCGTGCTGAAGCACATGCCGGACTGCGAGGATCCGCTCGAGACCCGCTACGACATGTACACGCTGATCGAACTGGTCACGACGCGGGACAATGACGACGGCATCGAGGAGCGCTTCGAGAGCATCCTCGGCCAGGCGATGGAAGACGGCCTGATCCTCGACGCGGCGCTGGCCCAGAACGAGCATCAGAGGCAGGAAATCTGGAAGCTGCGCGAGAACGCCTCGGAATCCCAGAAGATCGAGGGCGCCTCGATCAAGCACGACGTCTCCGTGCCGGTGGCGAGCGTTCCCGCCTTCTACAAGGCCGCCGCCGACGCGGTCTACAAGGTGAACCCGGACGCCCGCATCGTCGCCTTCGGCCATATGGGCGACGGCAACCTGCACTACAACGTGCAGGAGCCGGAAGGCGGCGACACCAAGGCCTTCGTCGAGAACTGGGACGCCTATAACCGCGCCGTGCACGACGTCGTCGTCTCTTTCGGCGGCTCGATCAGCGCCGAGCACGGCATCGGCCGGCTGAAGCGCGAGGAACTGGCGCACTACAAGAACCCGGTCGCACTCGACCTCATGCGCACAATCAAGGCCGCGATCGACCCGAAGGGGATCATGAACCCGGGCAAGGTGATCTGATAAGGCTGGCGTCCGGCGGCCGCTAGGACGCACCTTCCTTCTCGTCCTCGCGCAGGTCGCCCTGTTTGAAATAGTGGCTCGCCGACTGATACCAGGCGATCGCGTCGGCGATCAGGTCGTCGTCCGATTTCAACGGCCCGGATCCGGTGGCCACTGGGAGCCCGTCGGCAACCTCCGGCGCGCGGTTGACGTCGAGGATGACCAGACGGCCGTCGCTCAGATACCCGAGTTTCTGGTAGGTGCTGATGAAGGCGCGCTCGCGGCCTTCCTCCAGCGCGAAAATATCGTAGCCGAAAAAGCGGCTCGAATAGGACATCCCGAGCCAACCCATCAGGCTCGGACCGATATCGATCTGGCTCATCAGACGGTCCATCCGCGACGGCTCGATGATCTTCGGCGCGTACCAGATCATCGGGATGTGGTAGCGGTCGAGCGGCAGGTCGGTCTTGCCGGCGGCCTTCGAGGTGTGATCCGCCGTGATGATGAACAGCGTGTTGTCGAACCACGGCTTCGACGCGCTGCGGCGGATGAAATCGCCGATCGCCCAGTCGGTATATTTGACCGCGCCCTCGCGCTTGCCCTGCGGCAGGTCGATACGATCCTCCGGGAAAGTATAGGGACGGTGATTGGATGTGGTCATGACATGGGCGAAGAACCTCTGCCCCTCGGCATGCGCGCGATCGAGCGTCGCGATGGTGAGGGAAAAGAGGTCCTCGTCGGCGATCCCCCAGATGTTCTCCGCATGAGGCGTCAGCCCCGCCGCCTCCAGGTCGGTCCGGTCGACGACCTTGTAACCGTTGCTGCCGAAATAGGCGTTCATGTTGTCGAAGAAGCCGTAGCCGCCGTAGATCCAGTATGGCGTCCACCCGTTCTCGCCGAGTTCCTCGCCAAGATTTTCGAGGCTGTTGTTGTTCGGCCTGCGGACGATGCTCTGGCCCGGTGTCGGAGGCGTGCCGATTGACAGCGCCTCGAGCCCGCGGACGGTTCGGGTCCCGGTAGCGTAGAGGTGCGTGAACTCGAGCCCTGATGCGGCCAGCCGGTCGAGTTCGGGCGTAAGATTCTGGCTGTTCCCGAACCGGCCGAGGAACTCCGCCGAGAGGCTTTCGACGGACACCAGAACGACATTCAGATCCTTGCCGGCGACGCGCGCGCTCACCTCGCGCTCGATGCCCGTTTCCTGCTTGAAGGATGCGTTCGGCTGCGCGACCAGACGGCGGATCCGGCTGTCCGCCTCAGCAAGCGGGAGCGAGGGATAATACTTGTCGTAGTCCAGCTGATTGTGCCGGTAGGCATGCCCGAGAGAATAGATCCCGTTGCTGGAGAGCTGCGCGACGAACACATTCGGAGCGGCGTCGGCCAGATCCGTATCCAGGAAGACCGCCCCGGCGCCGGCCGCCGCCGAGAGAGCCGCCAAGATCCCGAGGCGCGGCCCCCAGCCAGACCGGGCCGGTCGTGCCATGCGGGGCCAGCTGAACCAGGTCACAATCCCCGCCCCTCCGGTAATGATCGCGAACCACAGGGCCACCGGGTAGCTTTCGCGGATATTGCCGATCACCTCGTGGGTATAGATCAGGTAGTCGACAGCGATGAAATCGAACCGGCTCGCAAACTCGGCCCAGAAGGCGAATTCCGCGATCGAAATCACGGCGAACAGGCTGAGATAGAGACCGGCCCAGGCCATGGCCCAGATCGCTTCCCAGCGCGCAAGGCGGCCGGAACGGGCAAGATCCGGCATGATCGCATCGTAGAGCGCCCAGGGCAGAAGCAGCCAGGGTGCGATCGCCAGATCGTAGATCGATCCGACCAAGACGATCCTGACCCATTGCCCGGCCTCGAAAGGCTGCCCGGAGAATATGGCGAGGCCGATCCGCGTCGTCAGGGACACAAGGAGAAATGCCGCGCCGATCCAAATCAGGCGCCTCATACCTCTGGTCACGGTGATTGCTTCCGATGTCGGTTGGTCCAGAGAACGGCTGGTACCGTTCGTCTGCACAGCATACCCCAAAGCCACGCGCGATGCCCGATGATGCGACCGATAGCGCGGGGCAGATCGTCGCATGGTTCCAAGCGATGTGCTGTCCACAATAGCTGAGTCAGCTTGACCCAGCTCAATGCATGAGCGCTGAGGCCTTCCTATATTTCCTTCATGAGTGTGCAACCGCCAGACTCATTGGAGGAAATCATGGGCGAAGTCACAGAGAAGAAAGCCACCGAACCCGCGCGCACATACACCGATCCCTTTGCCGCCTTCCGGGCGGAGATGGACCGGATGTTCCATAACTTTCTGCAGACACCGACCTTCTCGCTGCCCTTCGCAGGAGGCAACGGGATGGTTGTCCCGAGCGCCGACATGAAGGAAGGCGATAACGAGTATACGCTGAGCGCCGAGTTGCCGGGCATGGCCGAGGACGATATCGATCTGTCGGTCGCCAACGGCATGATCACGATCAAGGGCGAGAAGACCGAAGAGAAGAAGGACGAGAAGGAAAACTACCACCTGACGGAACGCCGCTACGGCTCGTTCCAGCGCTCCTTCCGCCTGCCGGACAATGTCGACGAGGCGAAGATCAAGGCAAGCTTCGACAAGGGCGTACTCACCGTCTCGATGCCGAAAAGCAAGGACGGCAAGCACCAGGAACGCAAGATCAAGATCGGCAGCTGAAAACCCGAGACACACCTCGCCCGGCCCCCCTCCAGGGGCCGGGCTTTGCATGCTCTTTTCCCGCCTCAACACGGCTCTATTTGGATTGCAACACCGGCGCCACGGACTAGACTGCGCCGAACAATGAAACCGTCCGTGAACCGCAATCCGGACGGCCAGTCGAGAGGAAACCCATGACCGTCTATTCCGCCCCCCTCGAGGATATGCGCTTCACGTTGCGCGACATTGTCGGCTTCGACAGGATCGCCGCCCTGCCCGGCTTCAGTGGTTCCGACGACGAGATCATGGAACAGGTCCTGGAAGAGGCCGGCAAGCTGGCGCGCGACGTGCTGGCGCCGCTGAACCCGGTTGGCGACAAAGAGAAGGCCAGGCTCGAGAACGGTGTTGTTCGCCCCGTCCCCGGCTTTGCCGATGCCTATGCGCAATTCTGGCAGGGCGGCTGGAACGCCATGCCGTTCGAGGAGGAATATGGCGGCCAGAACCTGCCGATCTCGCTGACCACCGCGGTCTGGGAGATGTGGAACGCCTCCAACCTCGCCTTCACGCTCTGCCCGCTTCTGACGCAGGCCGGCATCGAGGCGCTCTCGAAGCATGCGAGCCCGGAGCAGAAGGAAAAGTACCTGCACAAGCTGGTCTCCGGCGAATGGACCGGGACCATGAACCTGACCGAGCCGCAGTCCGGGACCGATCTCGGAGCGATCCGCACCAGTTCCCGGCGCAATGGTGACCACTATCTGCTCAAGGGCCAGAAAATCTACATCACCTGGGGCGACCACGACATGACGGACAATATCGTCCACATGGTGCTGGCCCGCTCGCCCGACGGACCTCCCGGCAGCAAGGGGCTCTCGCTCTTCATCGTGCCGAAATACCTCGTCAACGACGACGGCTCGCTCGGTGCGCGCAACGATGTTCGTCCGGTCTCGCTCGAGCACAAGCTCGGCATCCATGCTTCGCCGACCTGCGTCATGTCCTACGGCGACAACGAAGGCGCGGTCGCCTATCTCGTCGGCGAGGAAAACCGCGGCATCGAATACATGTTTGTGATGATGAACAACGCCCGTCTCGCGGTCGGCCTGCAGGGCCTCGCGATCGCGGAGCGCGCCTATCAGCAGGCCGTCGCCTTCGCCCGCGACCGGGTGCAGAGCCGTGCCATCCAAGGCAGCGAGGGACCGGTCGCTATCATCCAGCACCCGGACGTCCGGCGCATGCTGCTCGGCATGAAGAGCCAGATCGAGGGCATGCGGGCGCTCTGCTACTACACGGCAGCCGAGATCGACCGCGCGAACCGCGAGGCCGATCCGGACGCGGCGGCGAAAGCGCAGCGCCGGGTCGAGATCCTGATCCCGGTGGTGAAATCCTGGTGTACCGATACCGGCCTCGCCGTCACCTCGACCAACATCCAGATCCACGGTGGCATGGGGTTCATCGAGGAGACCGGCGCGGCACAGCACTACCGCGACGCGCGCATCACCACGATCTACGAGGGCACCAACGGCGTGCAGGCGATGGATCTGATCGGCCGCAAGGTTGCGCGCGACGGCGGCGAGGCGGCGAAAGAGCTGTTCGCCGACATCCGCACCGATCTGGAGCCGCTGCGCGGCAGTGACGAACTCGCCGCCCGGGCGCTTGTGAAGCATATGGATGCGGGACTCGCGGCCGCAGAGGACGCGGTGAAATGGCTGGTTGCTACCTTCCCGAAGGATCCCGGCACCGCGGCGAGCGGCGGTGTGCCGTTCCAGAACCTGATGGGGCTGCTTTGCGCCGGCTGGCTGCTCGCCCGCGGCGTGACCGCCGCGTCTGCCCAGAAGGCTGGAGCCAACGGCGATGCCGCGTTCCTGGAAGCGAAACTGACCACGGCGCGCTTCTTCGCCGATTATCACCTGAGCCAGGCGCCGTCGCTGCTGACGCAGATGACAGAGGCCGGCGAGAGCGTGATGGCAATGGCGCTGGATCGCTTCTGATCCAGCGCGGCTCGCCGGTTCACAGGATCAGAACTTGAACATTCCGATCCGGATCCCGTTCCCCTGCTCGTCCGGGTCGCGTTCCCGCTCGATCGGGAAGAGCTCCTGCATCGCGCCGCGCACGAGCGCCCGGAAAGCCTCGTCATCCACGTTGGACGGCGCGGGGCCGCGTGCAGTCGACGTACTGAGGGCCGCACCGCCGGTGCAGAAACCGGCCGTCAGCCTGAAGCCGTCGGCTCCCGCCGGGACGGGCGGCGGCAGCGGCTTGTCGTCGCAGAGTGCCGTCGTCGGAACGGAGACCGGCAGGTTCACCGCCATGACGACATAATAGTCCGCGTGTTTCGCCTCTGCGGGATTGGCGGTAAAGGCCGCCGTCGATCCGAAGATCGAACCGGTTGCATGCCGTGCCGCCGCGACCGAGGCCGCCGCATCGCCGCCCGGCAGGGACGAATTGACCACCCTCAGGTAAACCGGGGACTCCGCCGCCGCATAGGCGAGATATTCCCGTTTGCCTTCGTTATCGAGCTGCGAGTAGCCGGTTTGCGTGGTCACGCATCCGGCAAGGAGGCCGGCCGTCATCAGCGCACTCAGGGCCGTGGCCCTCATTCCAAAATTCTTCTGCACGCTATCTCTCCCGACTTGGACGCCCTATTGGCGCCTGTTTGGGGGCATATGGGGAGCGCCTGTGGGTACGCAATTGCGACAAAATGGCAGACTGCCGCTGTCTCAGAATATACCTTCGACCGGGTTCAGCTTGATTCGCGGCTCCGGCTCGAAGGTCAGGATGCCGAGGCTGCCCGTGTCGCCGGCTGACGCCTGGAACATCTGCCGGGCGCTCTGCCGCAGCATCTCACGGAACTTCGGATCGCGAACCGACGTTACCCGGTCGGCTTGGGTCCTCACGGCGGCGACCGGCACATCCTGGCGGCAGAACACCATGAAAAGGGTCTGTCGCGCCGGGCGCCGGTCGTAGCTGAGCGGGTTGGTCTCGCTCGCGGCGCAGATAGTCTCCGGGCCCGCCGAGGCCATGGGATCGAAAGCAAGACGGAAGCGGTATTGCGGCAGTCCGGCCTTCTGCGGATCGAGGGTGAAGCCCTTCGGCACCTCGCGGAACATCGGAGAAAGGATTTCCGCCGCGGCGACCGCGGTCTCACCACGCCCCTCGGCGAAATCGACATTGGAGACCTGCAGCAGCACCGGTCCCTGCTTGCCGGCGAAGGCCAGTACACGAGACTTGGCCTGCCCTGTGACGCCGGTCTGCTCCTGCACCACCGACGTGCCACAGGCCGCGAGTCCCGAAGCCAACGCAAGTGCGACGATCAGTTTCGGAAGGGACCGGATCATGAAAACTCCTCTGCCGCGCCATTTCGCGGCGACGTGACGGCTCCGCGTTTACGTTAACCCGCGCCGGGGTATATCGTTCGCGCTCGTAAAATGGAACATGGGCGTGACGATGCGGGATATCGAGCAGATACTGACCTTCTGGTTCGAGGAATGCACGGACAAGGAGCGTTTCGGCAAGGATGCCGCCTTCGATGCCGAAATCCGTCGCCGTTTCGGCGCCCTGGTCGAGGAGGCAATGCAGGGCGGGCTGACCGGCTGGTGCGATTCGACTGACGGCACGCTCGCCTACATCATCCTGCTCGACCAGTTCACCCGGAACATCTTCCGCGGCTCGCCGAAAGCCTTCGCCGCCGACCATCTGGCCCGCGCCGCTGCGGTCAGGGCGATCGATGCGGGCCTCGACGCCGGGCTGGCGGACGATCGCAAGACCTTCCTTTACCTGCCGCTCGAACATAGCGAGGATCTTGAAGACCAGGAGCGCTGCGTTGCGCTTTTCGAAGCAATGGGTGACGCCGAGAAAACAGATTACGCTGTGCGGCACCGCGATATTATCCAGCGTTTCGGGCGCTTCCCGCACCGGAACGAAACGCTTGGCCGGAAAAGTACAGATGCCGAGCTGGCCTTCCTGAAAGAACCGGGCTCGTCCTTCTGAGCAGCCGGAAAAGACAGTGATCGAGAGGAACCGACGCCGTGGCTGAGAAACCCCATGTTCTAATCCCGTCCCCTTTTTACAAGCCCGCAATGGACCGGCTCGACGAGATCGTCGTCACCCATCACCTCTATTCGGCCGCCGATCCGGACAAGGTGGTCGATGAAGTGGGAGACAAGTGCATCGCCTTCGCCACATTCATGAAATGCGAACCGGAGCTGATGGACCGGGCGCCGAATGCCAAGCTGATCGCCAACTTCGGCGTGGGCTACGATGCCATCAACATCGAAGAGGCGACGAAACGAGGCATCAAAGTCACCAATACGCCGGACGTGCTCAACGACTGCGTTGCCGACCTCGCGCTCGGCCTGCTGATCGCCGCCCGCCGCCATATCGTCGATGCAGACCGCTTCGTGCGCGCCGGTGAATGGCCGGTGAAGAAGCTCTACGGCTTCGTCAACAGAGTCCACCATTCCAAAGTCGGGATTGTTGGTCTCGGCCGCATCGGCGAGGAGATCGCCGCCCGCTGCGCCGGGTTCAAAATGGACATCTCCTACCACAACCGATCGATGAAGCCGGATGTGTCCTATCGCTATTATCCAGACCTCGTGGAGATGGCGCGCGACGTCGATATCATGGTCGTGATCACGCCGGGCGGGGCGGCGACAAAGAACCTGGTGAACGAGGAAGTGATGGAGGCGCTAGGCCCGGAGGGCCTGCTGGTCAACGTCGCCCGCGGATCCGTCGTGGACATGGATGCGCTGATTGCCTGCCTAAAGGACGGGCGGCTCGGCGGCGCCGCGCTTGACGTCTATCCGAATGAGCCGCACGTGCCCGAAGAACTCTTCGAGATCCGCCGGAACCTTGTGCTCACACCGCATATCGCCAGCGCCAGCCAAGATACCCGAATGGCCATGGGCATGCTGGTCTATGAAAACATCAAAGCTCGCATCGAAGGCCGCGAGCTGCTGACGCCGGTGAACTGAGGCGTCGCCGGACCTAGTCCTGCACCACCGGACCGGCGAGCGCGACGAGACCCTCGCGCTGGCCGTCCGGAATGCGCATGGATTTGCGCTCCTGCATGTCGAAGCAAACTCCGATCACCCGGGCGAGCCCCGCCAGTTCGCCGTCCTTGAAGATCCCTTGGCGGACGACGATGGAGCTGTTGCCGAGCTTCTCGATCCTCGTGCCGACCCGAACCGTCCCCGGATAGTGCATTTCCTTCAGGTAATCGACCTCGATACGGGCGACGACCCAGGATTGCCGACCCTCGCGGCCGCCATACATCTTGCCGGCGGCATCGGCGAAGAGCGTGACCCGGGCGCTTTCCAGATAGACTCCGATCGCATTGTTGTTCACGTGGCCGACGGGATCGAGATCGGCGAAGCGAATCTTCTCCTCGATCCAGTATCGGTAACTGGCGGCGTCGCGTTCGTTGAATTCCGCGCTCTCGGTCATCTCACCCTCATCTCCGGACACAGCTTGCGCCTGGCTCCATAAAGGACAGGCCGATCAGATTGAAGCTCTGATCGGCCTGCCGGCGGGAATATATGTCTTTGTGTCCCGTCAGGTTTCGCCAGTGCTCGGCGCCGTTTCCGCCGCCTCGCTCCGCTTCTTCAGCGCGAGATTGGTCGCAAAGACCAGGACCACCATCCCGAAGCCTATGAGGTCCGTCGTCAGGCCCGGCTTGATCAGCACCATGGCCGCGGCGACCAGCACGCCCCGCTGCCACCATTGGAGCGGCGCGACAAGAAACCCGGCCAGTCCGGAGGAGAGACACACCACGCCAATGATCGCCGTCGCCGCCGTGGTAACGATCGTACCCGGCTCGCCGATCAGCAGCAGGGACGGCCCGAAGACGAACATGAAGGGCACGATGTATCCGGTCGCGCCGAGCTTCACTGCCGCCACGCCGGTTTCCCAGAGCTTTGCTCCCGAGAGGCCGTTCGCGGCATAGACCGCAAGGGCGACCGGCGGGGTGATAGCCGAGAGGATGGCGAAATAGAGCGCGAACATATGTGCCGCTTCCAGCGCCACACCCAGCTTCACCAGCGCCGGAACCAGCAAGGCCACCTGCACGACATAGGCGGGCGTGGTCGGCAGCCCCATGCCGAGGATGATGCCCGCGCACATCGTCATGATCAGAGCGAGGATCAGCGTATCCTGCGAGACCTTCAGCACCAGGCTGGTGAATTCGATGCCGAGACCGGTCAGCGAGATCACGCCGATGACGATACCCGCACAGCCGCAGGCCAGCGCCACCGTGACCGTATTGCGGGCACCCGCGATGAAGCCCTCGATCACATTCTTCGGCGTCAGCTCCGAACGGGTGTTCTTGCGCAGCGCGGCGGAGATCAGCACCGAGGCGATTCCCGCCAGAGCCGAGTAAGGCGCGCTGTACCCCATGAAAAGGAAGGCGCAGATGACGACAAGCGGCAGGAACATATGTCCCCGCTCCTTCAGCACCTGCCCGAGACGCGGAAGGTCGGCCTTCGGCAGTCCGCGCATGCCGAGACGCCTTGCCTCGAAATGCACGCACATGAAGACCGCGAGGAAATAGAGCACCGCCGGGATCAGCGCGTAGCCGATAACGGTGATGTAGCTGATACCGAGGAAGTCGGCCATCACGAAGGCCACCGCGCCCATGATCGGCGGCATGATCTGGCCGCCTGTGGAGGCCACGGCCTCGACCGCCCCGGAAAAAGCCGGCGGATAGCCGATGCGCTTCATCAGCGGAATGGTGAAGGTGCCGGTGGTCATCACGTTGGCGACGGCACTGCCCGAGATGGTGCCGAACATGCCGCTGGTGATGCAGGCCACCTTGGCGGGGCCGCCGGCGGTATGGCCGGCAATGGCCATGGCGAAATCCATGAAGAGGCGGCCGGTACCGGTGCGCTCGACCATGGCGCCGAACAGAATGAACAGCATGACGTAGGTCGCCGACACGCTTACCGGGATGCCGAAGATACCCTCGGTGCCGAGATAGAGCTGCTCCATCAGCTGCGCCGGGTCGGCATTGCCGATCGTCGCGGCGTAAAGCAGGAAGACGCCGGCCGTGATCGGCAGGGCGAGGCCGACGGCCCGCCGGGTCGCCTCAAGCAGGAGCACGATCAGCAGCGTGCCGAGCACCCAGTCCTCACCGCGCAGATCGTCGACCATGATCATGCGGTTATCGATGTATTCCTGGGCGAAGAGGATATAGCCGCAGGCGACGATGCTGAGACCGGCGCAAAGAATGCCGGAGATGTCCGGCTTGTCGATCTCGGTGCCGCGTGCCGGAAAGATGAGAAAGGCCAGAACGAGGGCGAAAGCGACGTGCACTGCGCGGAAGGTCAGTGCGTCGGGTGCGCCGAACAATGCCGTGTAGATATGATAGGCGACCATCGCGAGAGCGACCGCCGACATCACCAACTTGGCGCCGCGCAACCAGTTCAACATGGTGGGCCTCCGGGGCCGGATATATGCCGATTGTATAAAAGCGAGCGAGGGCGGCCGTGACCGCCCTCGCTCCGGAAACGGGGTCCCGGGTTAGAGGACGCCTTTTTCCTTGTAGAACTTCGTGGCGCCCTTGTGCAGCGGAACGCCGGTCTCGACGGCCATGCTCTTCGGGTCGGCCTTGCCGACGGCCTTGGCGACGTTGGCGAGATCCGGAACGCTGGCGGCGAGGTTCTTCAGCACGTCATAGACCAGCTGCTCGTCAAGGTCGCAGCGGGCGATGATGTGTGTGGAATAGCCGATCGTCGGAACCGCGTCGGCCTGGCCGGGATAGCTGCCGGCCGGGACCATGATGCGCTGATAACCCGGGTTGATCTCTTTCATCTTCGCCAGCCCGTCGTCCGGAACCGGAACGATGGTGATGTCGCGGGCGGAGGCGAGATCCATGATGGCGCCCGCCGGGACCGTGGTGCCGAGGGTGAACCAGTCGGCATTGCCGTCTTTCAGCTGGTTGACCGAGTCGGTGTAGGAACCGTAGCTGACGCGGCTGAGATCGTCGTAGCTCATGCCATAGGCCTGCATCAGGTGAGACGTGATGGCCTCACCGGTGTTGCCTTTCTTCTGCGTGGTGAGGGCCTTGCCCTTCACGTCGGCCGGGGTGCTGATGCCGGAATCCTTCAGCGCCACGATCTGGAAGTACTGCGGATAGAGCGTCGCCACGTTACAGACGTTGACCGCCTTCTCGGTGAACGGCGCCTTGCCGTTGATCGCGTCAACGGTAGAGACCGAGTTGGCGAAGCCGAAATCGGCTTTGCCGGCCTCGACCGCCTTCACGTTGGCGATGCCGGCGCCCGGCAGAACCTGAACGCTGGAGCCGGAGACGTTGCTCTCGACGATGTTCTTGATCGCGCCGCCGAGCGGATACCAGGAACCGCCCTGCGGACCGGTCATCAGCTTGATATTGTCGGCATGGGCCGACGCGGCAAAACCGGCGGCGAGCACGCCGGCGGCAAGGGTACGGATTACAGTCGAAGACATTATTGCTTCCTCCTGATGCTGGAAAATTCGTTCTTCTTTTGCGGAACGATTTTGAAAGGTCGGTCACGCCGTCAATGCGGCGCGATCTCGGCCCACATACTCACGAACAACGACCTGCGGTGCAAGTCCGCCCCGCGCCGCCATTGCCTCGTTGTTGGAAAGACGGGCGGGGCATTTACGCATAAATCGTTCGGATCCGGGAAGATTCTCTGCAATCGTCCGCTGAGGCCATCTTCCGCAGACGTCGTCAGTGAATCTCCGGCTCCGGCGTCGGCTCCGTGCCTTCGAGCACGTCAAAATCGCAGCCTTTGTCAGCCTGGGTGATATGACTGGCATAGATTGCGCCGAAGCCGCGCTTGAATTTCGGCGTCGGCGCCACCCACGCGGCCTTGCGCGCGGCCATCTCCGCCTCGTCGACATGCAGCTCAAGCTTGCGCGCCGGGATATCGAGCGTGATCAGGTCGCCATCCTTGACCAGCGCCAGCGGACCGCCGACGAAACTTTCAGGCGCGACATGCAGCACGCAGGTGCCGTAGCTCGTGCCGCTCATCCGTGCGTCGGAGATCCGCACCATGTCGCGCACGCCCTCCTGAAGCAGCTTCTTCGGGATCGGCAGCATGCCCCATTCCGGCATGCCGGGGCCGCCCTGCGGGCCGGCATTCTGCAGCACCAGCACCGAGTCCTTGGTCACGTTCAGGTTCGGATCGTCGATCCGCGCCGACATGTCGTTATAGTCGCGGAACACCACGGCCGGGCCGGTATGCTTGTGCAGCGACGGATCGGCGGCGATGTGCTTGATGATCGCCCCGTCCGGCGCGAGGTTGCCGCGCAGAACCGCGAGCCCACCCTCGGCATTGAGCGCGTTGCCCCGGCGCCGGATGACGTCCTCGTTGTAGATGTCCTTGCCCTGGATGTTCTCGCCAAGGGTCTTGCCGTTCACCGTCATGCAGTCGAGATGCAGGATGTCCTTCAGCTCGTTCAGCAGCCCGGCAAGCCCGCCCGCATAGAAGAAATCCTCCATCAGGTACTTGCCGGACGGGCGGATGTTGGCGAGGAACGGGGTGCGCTTGGAGATCTCGTCGAAACGCTCGAGATCAAGCTCGACACCGAGCCGCCCGGCCATCGCGACCAGGTGCACGACCGCGTTGGTAGAGCCGCCCATCGCCATCACCGTGGTGATCGCGTTCTCGAAGGCCTCGTTGGTGAAGATGTCGGACGGCTTCACGTCTTCCCAGACCATCTCCACGATGCGCCGCCCGGTGCGGGTCGCCATGCGGGAATGGTTGCTGTCGGCGGCCGGGATCGAGCCCGCGTCTGCGAGCGTCAGGCCAAGTGCCTCGGCGGCGCACATCATGGTCGCCGCCGTGCCCATGGTCATGCAGGTGCCGGGGGTCCGGGCGATGCCGTCCTCGATCTCCTCCCAATCGTCCTCGGTGATGTTGCCGGCACGCAGCTCGGCCCAGTATTTCCAGGTATCGCTGCCGGAGCCGAGGGTCTTGCCGCGCCAGTTGCCGCGCAGCATTGGACCGGCCGGGACGAAAATCGACGGGATGTTCATGCTCGCCGCGCCCATGAAGAGCGCCGGCGTGGTCTTGTCGCAGCCGCCGAGCAGCACCGCGCCGTCACAGGGATAGGAGCGCAGCAGCTCCTCGGTCTCCAGCGCCAGCAGGTTGCGGTACATCATCGTGGTCGGCTTCTGGAACGGCTCGGAGAGCGAGATCGCGGGCATCTCCACAGGGAATCCGCCCGCCTGCCAGATACCGCGTTTCACCTCTTCCGCACGATCGCGGAAATGGGTGTGGCAGGGGTTGATGTCGGACCAGGTATTGATGATCGCGATCACCGGTTTGCCAGCCCAGTCCTCGCGGGCATAGCCCATCTGCTTGGCTCTGGAGCGGTGCCCGAAGGACCTGAGGTCGTCGACCCCGTACCAGCGATAGCTTCGCAAGTCCTTGTAGGATTTGCGCGTCATGACGTTCTCCCCTGTGTCCGTCCGGTTCGCCGGCGGCTTTTGTCAACTAGGTCAGCGATTCTTAAAGCGGTTTTTCGAGCACGATTTCGAGCGGATCGAAGCCGCAGCCACGGCAGGCTGCCAGCGCCGCCGCATTGCGCGCAAGAGAGTGGATTCTGAGGCGTCGCGCGCCCTGGGCGCGCAGATGGTTCTCGATCGCGCCCAGAAGCTGCTGCGCGATATCCTTTCCGCGCCAGCGCGAGAGCACATAGATGTCGGAGATGTAGCCGTGCGAGGCCAGCTCCGGGAAATTCAGCGGATCCTGGTCGACCGCCATCCAGCCGGCCACGAAACCGGCGATATCGTCGCCGACCCAGGCGATGAAAATCGCGCCGCCGCCCTCTTCCGCCGAATGAATCAGGTAATCGACATGATCGTCGGCGACACGGTCGCCGGGCTGCCGGGCCTGGTGCAGGTAGCGTTCGTAGTTCTTCAGCTCCCGGACCAGTTCGGTCAGCCCGTCCCGGTCACTCGCGCGGGCCGGCAAAATCTCCACTTCATCCATGACTTAGGCGAGCCCCCGGAATTGGCGCCGAACGCGGACCGCGCCCGGCACCGAAGTGAAACCGTGCAAGCCTGGCGAGTCAACAGATGCGCACATCCGGGTGAAGCGGCACTAGACCGCCGGCGCCGCCAGAACCCTGCAGTCCGGCGCCAGGGTCAGTTTCGGCTCGGTCAGTTCCTGCAGCGCTTCCAGCGTCATGCCATCCACCATCTCGCGCACGATCAGCCCGTCCGGCGTGACATCGATCACGGCCAGGTCTGTGAAGACCTTGGTGACGACGTTCTGAGCGGTCAGCGGGTAGCTGCATTTCTTGACCAGTTTCGGCTCGCCCTTGCGGGTGACGTGATCGGTCAGGACCCAGACCTGTTTCGCGCCGGCGGCGAGATCCATCGCCCCGCCGACGCCCGGCGGGAAATTGGGGTTTTCCGTCGTCCAGTTCGCCAGATCGCCGCTCTCCGAGACCTCGAACGCTCCGAGCAACGCGAGATCGATATGCCCTCCACGGATCATCACGAAGGCATCGGAATGGACAAAGAACGAGCCGCCCGGAACCAGCGTGATCGGATCCTTCGAGGCGTTGATCAGCTCCGGGTCTTCCTTGCCCGGCTCCGGTGCCGGACCGACGCCGAGGATACCGTTTTCACTATGCAAAACGATCTCACGGTCCGCAGGCATGAAATTCGCGCAAGTGGTCGGCAAACCGATCCCGAGATTGACGAAACTCCCGTCGGGAATCTCGTTGGCGGCCCGCCAAGCAACTTGATTTCGCGTCAGTTTTTTGACGGCCTCGTCCCGGGCTTCAGCTTCCAGTGCCATAACGGCGCTCCAGATTGGTTCGAATTTGGCGCCCATAATAACGGCAAATGCCTGATTTTGAAGTATTGCCGCTTTGCGCGGAGAAACTTATAACTCGGTCCGCACATCCCCGATAAGCGGGATTCTTCGCGGACCAACCCACGAAAATCGCGGATTGCGCCAGCCCCCGGTCGAGGAATGCCTCGTCCGCGGAGTGGCGCGACAGAACTGGGAGTACCCTTATGTCTTACAGCGTTCATCGCGGCCGGCACCTCCTGAACACCCCGGGCCCGACCAATGTGCCCGAACGCGTGCTGCGAGCTATGGCCCGCAATCCGATGGACCTGAGCGACCCGGTACCCCTTGCCGTGATCGATTCCTGTTTCCAGGACCTAAAGAAGATCTTCCAGACCGAGCACGAGATCTTCATGTACGCGGCCAACGGCCACGGCGCCTGGGAAGCCGCCCTCGTCAACACGATGTCGCCGGGCGACCTGCTGCTCGTGCCGGAACTCGGCAACTTCTCCACCGGCTGGGGCGAGATGGCGGAAGCGCTGCAGATGCGCACCGAGACCATCAAAGGCGACTGGCGCCGGGCGATCGACCCGGAGAAGATCCGCGAACGACTGGCCGCCGACAAGAATCACGAGATCAAAGGCCTGTTGATCGTCCAGACCGACACGGCGACGAGCGTGACCTGCGACGTCTCCGCGATCCGCAAGGCGATCGACGATGCCGGCCATCCGGCTCTGCTGCTGGTCGACACCATCCCGACGCTGGCGGTGACCGATTTCCGCATGGACGAATGGGGCGTGGACGTTGCCGTCACCGCCTCCCAGAAAGGCCTCATGATGCCGCCGGGTCTCGGCTTCGTCGCCGCCTCCCCGAAGGCTCTCGAGGTTCACAAGAAGGCAACTTCGCAGCGCCGCTACTGGGACTGGTCGCTGCGCCTCGCATCCGAAAGCTACCGTACTTTCTGCGGCACCAGCCCGCAGAGCCAGCTCTACGGCCTCCGTGCCGCGCTAGACATGCTGCTCGAGGAAGGCCTGGAGAACGTCTTCGCCCGCCACAAGCGTCTGGCCGAAGCGACCCGGCGCTGCGTCGAGCACTGGGGCAAGGCAGGCGCGATGGAACTGAATGCGGTGGTTCCGGAAGAACGCGCGGACGGCGTCACCACCATCCTCCTGAAGGAAGGCATCGACGGGAACCTGATCCGCAATGTCTGCCGGGACGAGATGCAGTGTGCCCTCGGCGGCGGTCTTCGCAACCTGAACGGCAAGGCGTTCCGGATCGGCCACATGGGCGACATGAACGAGCCCCTGCTCTACGGAGCTCTCTCCACAGTCGAGGCGACGCTGTCCTACCTCGACATTCCGCACGAGCCGGGCGGCGTCACAAAGGCGATCGACTATCTGGTCGGTGAGCGGAAGAAGAACCGGGACGCCTGATCCCGGTTCGGTTTCTCCGGCGGATCTCAGGCCGCGGTGGCGGCCTCCGCCGGGACGTGGAGCACGCGGTCGACGAAGATGCTCGGCGTGACAATGGTTTCCGGATTCATCTGGCCGAGTTCGACGATATTGCGCGCCTCGACGATGGTGAGTTCGGCAGCCATCGCCATGACCGGGCCGAAATTCCGCGCCGACTTGTTGTAGGTCAGGTTGCCCCAGCGGTCGGCATATTCCGCCTCGACCAGCGCGACATCGCCCTTCAGCGGATATTCGAGCACATATTCGCGCCCGTCGATCTCCCGGACTTCCTTACCCTCGGCGAGCTTCGTGCCGACCCCGGTCGGCGTATAGAAAGCGCCGATCCCGGCCCCGGCCGCCCGCATGCGCTCGCTGAGCGTCCCCTGCGGCACCAGTTCGAGCTCGATCTTGCCGGCAGCATATAGCTCGTCGAACGCGATCGATCCCGCCGAACGCGGATAGGAGCAGATGATCCGGCGCACCCGGCCTTCGCGCAGCAAGGCGGCAAGGCCCTTGTCCCCGGTTCCTGCGTTGTTCGACACCACGGTCAGGTCGCGCGATCCCTGGTCCAGCAGGGCATGGATCAGGTCCGTCGGAACGCCTGCATTCCCGAACCCCGAAATCAGCACCGTGCTTCCGTCCCCGATCCCCTGCACGGCTTCCGTGCGGGACTGGACGATCTTGTTAATCGCCACGACAGACCCTTTCCTAGTGAATTCAACGAGTACCGGGCGTCTTTATGACCGCGGACCGTCTCTGCGTCCAGAGACCTTTCGGGACACCGGTCGACCGACGCAAATTTTACAACCTTTAACCAAACATTAAGCGTGCTCCCATATTGTATGCTCATGAGCACCCTTCAATACATCTCCAAAGAGGCCCTGGAGCACGCGCTGCACCAGCATTGTCTTTGGTTGAACGACCCCACTGCCGGCCGGCCGGCAGACCTTTCGGAAACCAATCTCTTCGGAAGCGATTTGCGGCGGCTGAAGCTGCAGAAAGTGCTGATGCGCGGTGCGAACCTCCAGGGTGCCAATCTGGAAGGCGCGGACCTTTCGGGCGCCGATCTCACCGGCGCCGACCTTATGTCTGCCAACCTGCGCGGCGCCAAGCTGGAGAAGACGAACTTCAGCCACGCGATCATCGCGTCGGTCGATTTTACCGATGCCGACATGCGCGGAGCCAACCTCACCCGCACGCGCGGCCGCGTCGCCGAGACCACGTGGTCCGGCGTCGAGACCGAAGTGACCCCGCTCAATCTCTCGCACGCACGGCTGCATCACGCGAACATGGAGCGCGCGGACCTCTCCGGCGCGATTCTGGAAGACGCGGACCTTTCCGGCGCCAATCTCGAGCGGACCAATCTCTCCCACGCACGGCTCTGCGGCGCGACATTGCGCAATGCCAAGCTTGTCGGAGCCGCCCTCGACGCGGCCGACCTCAGCCGCTCGGTCGCAACCGGCGCGGATCTCTCCGGCGCGATCCTGAAAGGCGCTCTTCTGAAAGGCGCGAACATGATCGGCGCCCGGATCAAGAACACGGACCTCTCCGGCGTCGACATGTCCACGGTCCGCCTCCACGGGGCGATGGACCCGGTTTCGGTGGAGTTGCACAGGCGCCTGATCGAGCATGATTTCTGGGTCACCACAGGCGGGGCGCGCGGCGCGCGGGCGGATCTCGACGGCGCCAATCTGGACAATGCGGACCTGCGTAACCTCAACCTGAGCGGCGCACAGATGCGCGGCGTCAGCTTCCGGGGCGCGCAGTTCAACGGCTCGATGCTGATCCTCGCCGATCTTTCGAATTCGGATTTCGAGATGGCGAGCCTGAAAGGCTGCAATCTCTCCGGCGCAAGCCTGTGGGGCTGCAATCTGCGCGGTGCCGATCTGACGGATGCCGTGATCCAGCCGGCGCCGATCAGCACCAGCGACGGCAGCAAGGCCGGGCGGGTCCGCAAGACCAACCTGCGCGCCGCCAACCTCGAGAATGCCCTCCTCGCCCCCCTCGATCCGGAGCTCGTGCTCCTGGATGAGTCGCGGGCCGCGAGCTGACCTCTCAAGCCTCTCGAAAGCCGGCGGGTCCTATTCAGGCGGGCGGGCGGACCGCACGCGGTGACGCAATTCTGAAAGAGTCACGTTCGCCACGCTCTTCAGAGGCAGCAATCCCCCCAATCCCATCCGGAGCGTGTGCTCGATCTTGTCCTTCGAGTAACGCACGACCGGATCGCTGATAGCGATCACGAGAGCCGACGAGAGCGCCTGCTTGACCCGCGGCCGGTTGGCCAGGATCAGGTCAGCGATCTCGTTCTCATAGACATGGATATAGACGCGGCCGACGCATTCGAACTTGTCGACCGACGGATCCCCCGTGTTCGGCGACGCCACGATCTCGTCCGGAAACGGAAGGGCCTGCGCGGCGTTGGCGATGGCGACCATCCTCAGGCGCAGGACATGCGCGAGGACGGACATTCCGGCGAACACGCCCGTGACGCGCATGATCCCCATATAGTTCGGGGCGGCGAAGATCGGAGTATCGAACGCGAGTTCCGCGGCGAAATTCAGCACATAGATCCCGAGCGCCATGAGCATGCTGACGGAGGAAAGGATCGCCGTCGCAATAGTCGCCAGCCAGAGAAAATAGGTGAAGTCGACGCCCTCGACCTGCGATGCGTACGACCGGGCAGCGCTCGACGGCGCGGCGGACGTCGGCGCTTTAGCGGGTTTGGCGTTCGACCCTTCGGCCGGTTTCTCAAGTTCCTCGGACACCACTAGGCTTCCTCAGCGCTCAGCGGACGGTATCGCATCCACAGTCTACGATTGGGAACTGCCATTCTCTGTTGCACAGAGCCATTCATCTGACTCGCACTAGACCAGAATAGCCATATCCTGCTCAAGCTGGGCCGCATAGGGCCGGGCCTCCGACAGACGCTGTGCGACGGCATCGGGGTCGAGCGGCCGGTCGAACAAATAGCCTTGTGCCAGCTTGCAGCCATACTCGCGGATCTCGGTCAACTGAGCATGGGTTTCGACACCCTCCGCGATCGAGACCGCCCCCATCGCTGCCGTCATCGCGGTAATAGCCTGAACGATCGCCTTGCTGCCCTTGCTCGTTTCCATCGTCTGCACAAAGGATTTGTCGATCTTCACCACGCTGACCGGAAGGTCGGTGATGTGGACGAGCGAAGAATATCCGGTCCCGAAATCGTCAACCGCCGTCGTCAGCCCCATCGTGACCAGTTGTTCGAACAGCGTCTTGGCCGCCCGCATATCGGCAACAATGCTGGTCTCGGTGAGCTCGCATTCCAGGGCATTCGGCGCCAGATCCGCCGTGTGCAGCAGATTGCTCAGGAAAGGCACCACGCGGTTCTCGCGGACGTCGTCGGCGCCTATATTGAATGCGACCGGAACGGTGTTGAGACCGGCCGACTGCCACTTCTTGATCTGCCAGACCAGTTTTTCCAGGACGATGAAGGTGAGTTCGGAGGCAATTCCGGCCTGCCGGGCGACCGGGAAAAAATCATTTGGCGCAACCATACCCCGTTTCGGATGATTCCAGCGCAACAAGGCCTCGAGCCCAACGATATCGCCGGTATCGCAATCGACCTTCGGCTGATAGGCCAGCCAGAACTCGTCGGGCCGCTCGGAGATCGCGCGCCTCAGATCGTGCTCGACGACCAGATCGTGAACGGCCTTGCGATGGGTTTCGTCGCGATAGATCTCGACGCTGCCCATGGCTTTCTGCATGGCCGCATTCAGGGCGAACCGGGCCTTGCGGACAATATCCTCGGGATCGAGGTCCGGATCGTTGATACGGCTCACGCCGAAATGCGGGACGATGCGCGCGGCATTCTCGCTCGGCGAATAGCTGACCTCGACGCAGGCCCGCAGTCCCTCGACGATCTTGCCGAACTCGTCCGTCGCGCTTTTGACGGCCGCGACGACTCCGATCGTCGAGTCGTCCAGAAGCGCGACTTCGGAAACGGCATCGAGGCGGCGAAGCCGCTCGCCCGCCTCGCGTACGATCCGGGCCCGCGTCGCTTCACCGAGCGTCCCGGCAAAAAAACCGAGACGGCCGAGCGAAATCGCGATCACCATTTCCGTTCCGTCGGCGGCGAAATCTCCACCCTGGAGGCGCTGGCCGATACGGCTGCAGAAGCCGAGGAGATTGGGAAGTTTCGTCGCCGGATCGTTGAACGCGGCCCACACCAGTTTTTCTTCGAGGGCCACCCGGCTGCGCCGGTCGCGCAGGATGAGGAGAAACAAAGTCCTGCCGCCGCTATCGACCTCGGACATCCGCCCCTCTACGAGCATACCGGAACCGTCCGCGCGACGGCCGTTGATCTCCACGACGTCTCTGGTCCCGCTTTCGAACAATTTTTCGCAGTCGGGGAAATAATCGCTGAACGGCGTCCCGATGGTCCGCATATGGTCGCGCCCGATCATCTCGGTCCCGCTCTTGTTGACCGCGATGATGAGCCGGTTGGAATCCAGCAGAAACGCGCAGTCTTGGAGCAGCTCAAAAGCGTCGAACTGGTCGGCGATATTCGTCTTCGTCATGAACGGGTCCACCGGCCAGATCAAGTTCGGACACAACGACCCGGCAGCAGCGGTCGGGCCAAAGTTTCACGGACGCAGGATAATATTTGGTAGGACCCTAAGATTCCGTAAACGCAATGATTTAGGAACTCCGGGGTGCCGGTTCCGGCCATCGCCAAAGGCAATGGCCGTTTTCGTGGAATCAATCCAGTGAGGCAGGCCATCCATACGCTCGCGTCTATTTCCCGGCCTCCTCGAGCAGGGACGAAAGCTCATCCGGCATGTCCACCATGATGTCATGCCCGCAGGGCATTTCGCTTACTTTCCAGCCCGGAGCCCCCGTCAGCCTCTGGACGCAAGCATCGAATTGCGGCGCCTTGTACCCGGCGGCGCGAACATAGTGCTTCGGCGATATGGTGTCGACCCCACCGGTCAGATGGACGCGCTGGGTAAAGCAGGAAATCGGAAAATTCGTGCATTTCGCATCGACCCAGGCCTGATCGGCCTCATTGACGCGGAAGGATGCTGCGGGCGTCGGCGGCATCCACCATCCCTCGCCCACAGTGCGCACCTGCTCATAGGCCAGCTTGACCCGATCCGGCGGACGGGAATCCATCGCGCATTCCCCGTTCGCCGGGACGAAGGCATCGACATAGACCAGCGTCTTGATCCGCGCGCTCTGCCGGTCGGCGGCCCCGGTGATGACCATCCCGCCGTAGGAATGACCGCAGAGCACGACGTCCTCGAGATCTTCCCACTCGAGAAGGTTCGCGATATCGAGGATATGGGTCTGAAGGTTCACTGTCGGCGACAGCAGATGGGAGCGATCCGCCAACCCCGTCAGGGTCGGGGTGAAAACCTCGTGTCCGTCGGCGCGAAGACGGTCGGCGACGCGGCGCCAGCACCATCCCCCATGCCACGCTCCATGAACGAGAACAAAAGTCGTCATAAGAATTGCGTCCCGAATTCGCTTTCCGCCGCAGCAGGAGAGTTTGGCCTCGAAAGACTAGGGCTAGATGGTGGCACCGCGGTGTGTGCAGCACAAGGTCGCCGGAAGGCTTGGCGCATTCTTCCCCGAAACAGTTTCACTCCGCGGAAAGGACGCCTTTCCGAACGCGGCGAATCGCCTCGCCAGGCGTCACGGAATGCAAAGCGCCTCAAGTGAAGTTGACCTCGATTCTGCCGAGTTCGCCGAGGTCTGCCACACATCTTGCCGGCGCATCGAAATGAACGGTCTTCACGATACTGCCGAGCAGCACGAACTCTCCCGCGCGCAGCGGTCGGTCCTGCGTCTGCCGCAGATTGGCCAGCCACGCCAGCGCTTCGAACGGATGCCCGAGAATATCGGCGCCGCTGCCGGAGCCGGCCTCCTCGCCATCGATGTAAAGCGTTCCGGAGACGGCGCCGAGATCCAGATTGTCCCAGTTCAGAACCGGAGCTCCCAGGACAGCGCCGGAATTAAAGAAATTGTCCGCGATCAGCATCGGTACCGGGAGCGAGGGGTAATCCACGTAACGATCGTCCACCAGTTCCACGGCGGGAAGCACCGCTTCGACATATCCGCCGACGGATCCGCGGTCGAAGCGGTCCTCGCCGGTCAGGTCATGCGACAGCAAGGCGCCGATCTCCACTTCGATCCCGATCCGGTGGTAGAGATCGATCTGGACGTCGGCCTGCTCGTGGAACTCCATGGTCGCGAAGATCTCGCCGGCACAGGGCTGGTCAATCTTCATGTACTCCTGCATGACCTGCGTCGTGCAGCCGATCTTGTGGCCGACGACCGGCCCGAAGCCGGCCTGGGTCAGATGCGCGTTGAGACGATGCTGGAGGGCATATCCCTCCTCGATCGTCTGCGGCATCAGCTCGTCCGGCATCCGCTCGGTCGGGCCGCCGCCGAGACGCGCGGCCGCGAGCCACTCGACGGCATGCCTGGTCAGATCGCTATCCGTCATCAACTGCTCTCCCGGCGTGCTTTCAGGATGGAGGCCGCCGCGTCCGCCAACACCTGGCATCCGGCGACAATGTCCTCCTCGTGACTGTCTTCCGCGAAATCGTGGCTGATCCCCCCGATCGAGGGGATGAAAAGCATGGCGCAGGGCAATGCCTGGGTGAGCACCATCGGATCGTGCCCGGCGGCGCTCGGCATGCGGCGCCATTTGCCGGGCGAGGTCTTTTCGGCCGCGGCGGCGAGATGTTCCTGGAAACTCTCGTCCATGTCCGACGGCCGCACCGGGGTGCGGTTGCGCTCCGCAGACGCCTTCACCCGACCTTCCGCGTTGATCTCCCGGACGATGCCCTGGACGATCTCCTCGTATTTGTCGAGCAACGCGTCCTCGCTGTCACGGAACTGCAGGGTCAGCTCGGCATAGCCCGGCACGATGGAGGCCGCGCCCGGCTCGATCGAAACCCGGCCGATGGTCCAGACCGTGGTCGGCTTGGCATGTTTCGGGAATTCCTCGTGGATCCGGCTCGCCGCCCTGAAAAGCGCCGTCGCCGCGTCCTTGCGGCGGGCCATGGTGGTGGTGCCGGCGTGGTTCTGCTCGCCCTCGAAGCGCAGGGTCATGCCCCGGATACCGACGATGGAGGTCACGACGCCGATCTGCTCGCCGGCATCCTCGAGCCAGGCGCCCTGCTCGATATGGGCCTCGAGATAGCCGACATAGCGGCCCTCCTCCATGCGCGCGCGGGGCACGTCCGTCAGGCCCGCCGCCTTGAGCGCGTCGGTCAGCTTCACCCCGTCGCGGTCCACCGCCTTCGCCTCGACCTCCGGGTCGGCAACGCCGATCCAGGAGCGCGAGCCGAGGCAGCCATAGAACCGGCTCTCCTCGTCCTGCCAGGAGACGACATCCACCGCGAGATCCGACGTTTCCGGGTCCTCCGCCAGCGCCCGCGCGACCTCGAGGCCGTAGATCACGCCGAGCGCGCCGTCGAGCCAGCCGCCGCGCGGCTGGGTGTCGGAATGGGAGCCGACGATCAGCGCCGGCCCGTTCTTCGTCGAGCGGCCGATCACGTTGGCGACGCCGTCGAGCACGGTGTCGAGCCCGGCTTCCTCGAAGCGCTGCTTCAGCCAGCGCCGGGCCTCCAGATCCTTCTCGCTCAGCGCGGGGCGCACGACGCCGGTCTCCACGGCACCGATCGCACGCAGGTCCTTCAGGTCTTTCAGAAGACGTTCGGCATTGATCTTCGGCATGGGGGTCCCTCTGTTCCGGATGAGCCCGCATCCTAATGATCTAAGCCGTGCGGCATAACCCCGATAACCCGAAAGGGACCCTTCATGGCCTGCCGGCGCCACGGGACAAGGGATCGTGGACAAGGGATCGTTTATCGCGTCCCGGGCTTGGTGTAGCTTCCCCCGCGAGACACACCGGAAGGGATGGACAGAGATGAGCGCACCGAGCCTGACGACAGTTTCCGAAGCCAAGGCCTTCGGCGGCAAGCAGTTCGTCTATTCGCATTCCTCGAAAGAGACCGGCACGGAGATGCGCTTCGCCGCCTATCTGCCGCCTGAGGCCGACAAGGGCGACGTGCCCGTGCTCTGGTTTCTCTCCGGCCTGACCTGCACGGAAGAGAATTTCACCGTCAAGGCCGGTGCCCAGCGCGTCGCGGCGGAGCTCGGGATCGCGCTGATCGCGCCGGATACCAGCCCGCGCGGAGACGAAGTGCCGGACGACCCGGAAGGCGCCTACGATTTCGGCAAGGGCGCCGGCTTCTATGTCGACGCGACCGAGGCACCCTGGTCGGCGCATTACCGGATGCGGAGCTATATAGAGAAGGAACTGCCCGCCCTCGTCGGACAGGCGCTGCCGCTCGACATGAACCGCCAGGCGATCACCGGCCATTCCATGGGGGGGCACGGCGCCCTCACCATCGCGCTTCGCAATCCGGACCGGTTCAGGAGCGTCTCCGCCTTCGCGCCGATCTGCTCTCCCCTGCACTGCCCCTGGGGCGAGAAGGCGCTGACCGGCTATATCGGGCCGAACAGGGCGAAATGGCGGGAGTACGATGCCTGCGCCCTGATCGAGGACGGCGCGCGCGTGCCCGCAATTCTCGTCGACCAGGGCCTCGCCGACGGCTTCCTCGCGGAGCAGCTGAAGCCCGAACTGCTCGAAGCGGCCTGCGACGGGACCGGCATCGAGCTGACGCTGCGCCGCCAGGAAGGCTACGATCACTCGTACTATTTCATCGCCACCTTCATCGAGGACCATATGCGCTGGCATGCCGACCGTCTGGCAGGCTGACCGGCGCGGAAGCCTGACGTGACATCATGATCGCCAACGCCGCCATAGCCATCGGCGGGATCGGCCTGTTCCTGATCGGGATGCTGATCCTGACCGACGGCCTTAAGAGCCTGATCGGCAACAGCCAGCGCCGCCTGCTCGCGGGTTTCACCAGCAGTCCCGTCAGCGGCGCGGCGACCGGCGCGCTGACCACCGCCATCGTGCAGTCCTCGAGCGCCACGACCGTCACCGCCGTCGGTTTCGTCGGGGCCGGACTGCTGACTTTCCCGCAGGCCCTCGGCATCATCTTCGGCGCCAATGTCGGCACCACGATCACCGGCTGGATGGTCGCCCTGATCGGCTTCAAGCTGCATCTCGGCACGATGCTCTTCCCCGTGCTGCTGCTCGCCGTCCTGATCAAGCTCTTCGGCCGGGCGCGCACGGCGCAGGCGGGCTGGGCGCTCGCCGGGTTCTGCCTGATCTTCATCGGCCTCGACACGATGCAAAGCGGCATGGAGCTGTTCGAGGGCCTCGTCACGCCCGCCGATTTTCCGGCCGACAGCTTCTTCGGACGGCTCTTCCTCGTCGCCATCGGGATCGTCATCACGCTGGTCACGCAATCCTCCAGCGCCGGCGTCGCGACGGCGATGGTCGCGCTCGGCAGCGGCGCGATCACCCTGCCCCAGGCGGCGGCGATGGTGATCGGCATGAATATCGGCACGACCTTCTCGGCGATGCTCGCGACCGTCGGCGGCTCGGCCGCGATGCGGCAGACCGGGCTCGCACATGTCGTCTTCAACCTCATCGCCGGCGCAATGGCCTTCGCCCTGCTCACGCCCTTCGCGATACTCGCCGGGCCCCTCGTCGACCCGGCGGTGCCGGGCTCGGAACAGCTCGCGCTGGTGCTCTTCCACACCGCCTTCAACCTCTTGGGTGCGCTGATCTTCCTGCCCTTCACGCGGCAGTTCGCCCGCCTGATCCTCGCGGTGGTGCCGGAGGACAGCGCGAACCTCGCCCGGCATCTCGACAGCGCGCTCCTGAAGACGCCGGCGGCCGCCACCGACGCTCTGGCGGGGACGCTCAGCGACTGCTGCTACAAGCTCCTCGAACTGCTGCAGGCCGCCCTCGCCGGCACTCCCGAGCGCCGCGCGGCCTACGAGCTGGGCATGGTCGGCGAGGCGATCGGCAAGGCGGAGCACTACGCCGCCGACCTCCAGCTCCATCTCGACCCCGCGTCCGATCAGTCGCGCTTCGTCGCCGCGATGCATGCGCTCGACCATCTCCGGCGCCTGCACCGGCGCGTCGGGCAGACCCAGCGGATCCAGGACATCATCGAGGACGAGGAGCTGCAGGACGATCGGCACGAATTCCTCGCCGGTCTCGCCATCTTCACCCGCGACAGGGACACCGGGAAGGCCGAGGCGGATTTCGATGCGCTGCGCCGGAAACTCCGGGCGGAGCGCCGCAAGCTGCAGAAATCGGGAACGCTGGACGCGGCGCTTCTGCACCTGAGTGTGGAGGACGCCATCGCCCGGATCGACGGGACCCGATGGCTGCACCGCTGCGCCTATCACGTCTGGCGCATCGCCGTCCTGCTTGGCGCCAGCGTGACGACCGCCCCGCCCGGGGAGGCGGAAAGCCCGGAGAAGACCGCCGCGCGCGAAGCCGATCTCGACTGAACCGGCCCGCCCCTCCCGTCAGACGGGCGCCGTCAGCCCGGCACCCGGTAGCGGTAGATGTTGGCGTGCATCGCTTCCGAGACCACTTCCGTCTCCTCCGCCTCCCAGCCCGGCAGCGCGAAGGCATTGGCGATC
Source organism: Nisaea sp. (assembly GCF_017640745.1). GTDB lineage: Bacteria > Pseudomonadota > Alphaproteobacteria > Thalassobaculales > Thalassobaculaceae > Nisaea. The sequence goes on from NZ_JAEPQA010000010.1 coordinate 96,171, forward strand.
ACCACCGCCCCCGGCCGGAGGTCGGCGCTCAGCTTCCGCTCCAGCGTCCGCATGGGCGCCACCATGAGATAGCAGAGCAGCAGGTCCGCATCCGCGAGATCCGCCTTCAGGAAATCCGCCCGGCGGATCTCGAGATTGCGCCGGGGCTGGAGCAGCCGGCGGATATGGCAGACGAGCCAGGGGAGCGGCGAGAGCTCGATCGCGACCACCCGCGCGTCGGGAAACCGCGCGGCGAGTTCGAAGGCGATCCCGCCCCAGCCGCAGCCGAGCTCGTAGATCGTCGCCGGCCGCGCGTCCTCCGGGATCAGGCGGAACATCGCCCGCCGTGCGAAAGGGTTGGACGGCATCGGCGGCACCCCGGTGCGGATCGTGTACCAGAGGATCGAGAGCGCGGCGGCGAGCAGCAGCGCGAACAGCGCCGCCTCGAAGACGCCGTGCTGCACCAGTTCCTGGAACAGCAGGCCGAGCGACGGCGCCTCATTGCCGGTTTCAGCGCTCATGGTCTGGGTCCGCGCGCCCGGGGCCCGCACGCAGGGCGTCGAGATAGATCCGGACCGCGCTCTGCACATGGCGGAAGCGGTCGCCGCCGAGATGCTTGCCGCCGAACCAGCGCGTCACCACGACGATATGGTCCTGCAGCCCTTCGCGCTCCAGCATGCGCAGGATCACCATCCCCGCCCCCGCCTCGCCGTCGTCGTTCTTCGCCGCGCCGCCGGCCGAGAGCAGCGCCCAGGTGTTATGGGTCGCCTTGGCGAATTTCTTCCTGCCGCAGAGCGTCCGGACGAAGGCCTTCGCCTCCTCCTCGGACGCGCAGGGCCCGCCCGAGACCGCATATTTCGATCCGCGATCGCTGATGATGTTGTCGAGAATGCGCATGGCAGAGGCTTAGAGGCATCTGGCGATGCGGGCAAGATGAAGGGGCACTGTTCCGGAGCGCGTCACTCTACCGCGCCGTCGATATAGACCCAGCCCGCGCCCTCGCGGCGGAACCGGCTGGTCTCGGTCATCCGGCCCGTCTGCGGTCCCATGCGCCAGGTTGCGGTGAAGCGGACAATGGCGGTGTCGGGCCCGGTCGCCTCGTGCCGCTCGATTTTCAGCCCGGTCCAGACCTGCGCCGGGTCGAGCGTCAGCGCCAACGGCCGCGTCTCCGCCGCCCAGCTCTTCTGCAGGTAGGCCGTGTTGCCCCGCGCGAAAGCCGCATAGCGCGCGCGCATCAGCTCCTCCGCATCCCGCGCCGGGGTGCCGGAATGGAGCCTGCCGCAGCAGGCGAGATAGGTTTTGCCGCTAGCGCAGGGGCATGGTTCGAACAAGGGTGTCTCCGGGGGTTGAAAGGGTCGTGGAGGGCGGGATGTTGCCCCCGCTTTCATCGCTCTTTGTGTCAGGTGGCTGCATTCGACCCATAGCAGACGTTCTTAAACCTCCATTTGTCTGCAGTGCAACATTCTGAAATAATTCAATTATCGATTGATAGTGGTAGCCTTCAAGGCGCATCATTTATTCATGAAAGAACCGATTGATATCGAAGAATTCTTGGCACGGATGCAACCTCCTTCGATCCCGGATGAGACGTTCATACCTGAATACGAAGAACTGTTCCGTGTAAGTGGATGGAAGCGGAACTACGTCGCAACAATTCTCGCGTGTCTGACGACGATTCCTGATCTTCATGCCAATGGCATCAGACTAGATTGGCTCCAACGTCTGGTGATCGCGAAAGCAGAAGGTAAGAGAAAACCAAAAATTCGAGAGTTGGCGGCAGCTCTCAACTTAGGGCTGGAGAAAGCAGGGGTTCTTCGGCTTGAAGACCCAATTGAAGATCTGTTCTGTGAAATAGTGGCAACAAGACGCGGAAATTTCCGGATATTTCCGGGACAATGGGAAACTGCCGGCCCTTATACCCAAACGCTGCTAGCCGCTTTTGAACAACTTCCGGGAAGCCAATTCAAAACGGACGTACTGGAGTCCGTGTACGGTATACTTCGCATCAGCGATATGATTGCTGCAAGGAGCGACGTACATAGACAGACTGAATCAGGCGGAGTGGCGCAAGGCGAAATAAGAGTCCCCGGTGAGGCAGCGATCAACCGCATCTCTACCAGGGTGAAATTTACGGACAGGACACTGGAAGCGCTAGATATTCGAAAGGAAGCGCTGACACCATACTTTTTGTCGGCAGAGAATTATCCGTACGTTTCAGATAGGGAAGTCGGCGAAACGCCATTGGAATTTCACCCGTTTTTGGAGACTCCAAACGGGATTATTGTGGTCAGTCCGAACAATCTGTCGATAGCAGCTAGAGCTGTGATGATTCATGCTGCCGTCGAAGGCGGTGTTTCAGATTTGCTTCAGCAAATTTTGCTGCACGAACAGGAGATTTACGCAGAGCGGACGGGCTTCTGGCCGACAACTAATCTGAAGCTTTCGAGACCAAACGAATTCGGATTTAGAGCATCCATCTGCGAATTTGAAGAGGGTCGGTTTCTGCAAGTAATTCAATTGCCTACAACGTTTGACGGATTTCCGCGCAACGGGTTCGGTATCGTGCGACGAGCTGGCGAGGAAGCGAACAAATTTCTTGGAACGCAAATTGAAGGCTTTTGGAAGTTTGCAGCCAAACAAGAAAACGGTCGCCAATTTGTTTCCGTGCTTCTTACGAGTGGGTGGGGGGCGCCACACTCAATTTTTCCCGCGATAGACGAGAGCAAAGTGCCTGCCAATTGGCTGTATTTTCATCTCAGTTTCGCGGAGGCCGCTGTGCTTGGCGCCTGTGAAAACGGGAAGTTTCAAGACATATGTCGCCTCTTGAAACAAGAGCAATTGTTAGAGAACGCCGAATTTCACTTTCAGAACGCAAACGGCCTAACAAATCTATTTGGCTTTTGGCGTGTTACGGACGGGAACTTGATTCCTGAATATATGAGTGACATGGAACCGCCATGTAACTTGATGATTCCAACAGACGATCTGTATGCGCCCAGAATTGAAGCGGCCCGTAAGCAAAACCTACTCTCGCTCCCGTTTCCCGACGGGAGCCACAAATTGGTTCAGCATACTGATTTCGAGGAATATTGGGCGCTAGATCCGGTATTTGGTAGTTTGGAGGATCTATCCGAGCGGCGTCTTGTTGGCGCTGTAGCGCACGAGGAATACATTTGGTGGATTGAGGCCGTTCCTGACGAGGATAGCGTTGCACACCGGCAATACCGAATCTGGCAGGCAGCACTCCATTGGATAGCAGCAGTCGGTCGGCAAGTTGCGCGTACGTATCCAAAGTCTTTCCCCAAAGGTATTTTTCAAACGACGATCATTGTCCCGATCGACGATGGCTTAATGAGGATGGATAGGTCTTCATTCAACTCCACTCCTCTAGCCAAAACGGTTCAGACTCAAGGCCAAGAAGAAGTCCGTATTACCAATGGGTGGTTTCAGCACCTGTGGAGACCCGAGAACGATGCAGAAATCGAACTGACTGCCGCAATTCTGGAATCCGTCGCAGCTCGTCATGCGCCGCTTGAGCGCGATGTACTGAGGGAAGCGGTGAGGTCGGCCATTCCGTCGAGAGATTGGCGATGGCTGCACGCAAGTACGGCGGAAAGACCGATAGATCGGCTTAGAGCAACGGGGCTTGTAAGCGGCTTCCAGGAAATCCCGTGGTCAGCGACAACGTTGGCAAAATGCTGTTCGATATGGACCTTTCGCGATCGGAGTAATGGACTTCGTATAGAGGGCGAGCAAGATTGCAGCGCCTTTGTTTTGCTTTATGCACGCCAATTGCTGGGCACGTTGATCGAAAGAATTCGGCGATTTGACTGTAGGGCGCTAATCACACTGGCTGCGGACGGTTATCAAGCAGCACGCTTGGAGCAATCTCAATGGCGTGCGACTATTCTGGCGCTCCGCGCCATACACGGTGCGGAAGCAGATTCCCGAGCTTTTGAACGACAGAGCAACATTAACGCTGTCCAGCGTGCGGCGAAAGCGATTTGCGAAGTTGCTGCTTGCGAGTCCCCAACAGAGGGTGGTCTTAAACCTAGCCTAACAGATTTTCATGACTTATGTGCGCTCGTACTCCTTTTGGTAGGAAACGGCGATTTGCTGGGTGCAATAAAGTCCGGTCTTATAGCCCCTGAGATCCGTATAAGCCCTGCGGGCGATTTGCTTTCCGAGCGTTCGGTATTTGAAACGACATTGCGGCCCGGAGCCGAGTGGTTAAATGAGCGAGCGCTGAACGAGGCGGCAGAAACTTACAAAGAAGAACGTAAAGAAGAAGCAGCAACGCCGGAGAAACCCGGGGAATTGCAACTGCCTGCGGCGCTAAAGGATGCAATTCGCGCAGAATACGGGGTACCAGCCGAGGCTTTCTTTCGTTTTCAGTTTGCGACGGTCGAATTCGCCGCTGAGCGCGAACAAGCTGTATTATTCCTTAAGCGCTCTGAATTGGTGCAAGCGATGAGCGAGCGGATGGACACTCCGGTCGTGGAGGTCGCTCAATTATGCGAACGGCTGTCTCTCTCGAACAGACCGGATTGGTATGACTTATCTGGCGGGATACCTGCATCCAGTATCGATCTTACACGCTTTGATAGACCGATCTCTGTTATCAATCGGCCGCTGCTCTGTATCGATGCGGAAGAAGATCCAACCGTAGTCCTAGCGCCGGCATTCGTGAGTGATTCCACGATGTATTCGTTCTCGGGCCTGATGGAAGGCAGCCTGCAGGAGAAATATTGGGTTTCGAAAGAAGCGATCAGCTACGCGGGTGCACGCGCTCATGCGACTGGAGAAGAATTCGAAACTGATGTTGCAGAGCGACTGAAGGAGCTTGGTCTTAAGGCTTGGTCACGATGCAAGCTGTCCTGGGCGCTCAACCAGAAAGTAGATCCGTCTTTTGGGGATATTGATGTTCTCGCTGTCGACAAGAGCGGTAAGACAGTCTGGGTCATTGAAGCGAAGAACCTGAAACTTTGCAGAACCATTGGGGAGGTGGCTGCACGTTTGACAGAGTACCGAGGCCTGATGGTCAAAGATAGCAAAGGACGTGAGAAACCTGACAAATTGCTTCGTCATTTGAACCGTGTTCGGTTTCTCAGGGAGAACTGCAGAGCATTATGTCAGCGTTTAGATCTTGATGAAACGCCTGAGGTAAGGGGGCTCTTGATTGTCGACTCACCGCAACCGATGAATTTCCATATGATCGAAAAGATTGCAGACACCGATAGCACCTTTCTCGATCAAGTAGATAAGTTTGATTTTTGCGGATAGATGCCGGATTTGTATCAGCGAGATTGCAGCACACACAGACCTTGAATCTTGCAGTGCAGCGAATGCCCCCTATCGACCCATAGCTGATGCCACAGCGCAGTCTTTCCTCAACCCGCCTCCCATCACAGCCCCTGCCGGTCCCCACCCCCATCAAATATTTCCTCCCCCGCCCCCGCTCCCGCGATATCCTGCTCCCTCGTTCCGCCCCCTTTCTCAGGATCCCCCATGTCCCTTTCCGAGCGCCTGACCGGCGTCACCCTCAGGGAGAACATTCCGATCACGCTGGTCGGGCTCGGCCATGGCGCGATTCACTGGACGGCCGCGTGTTTCTACCTGCTGCTGCCGCCGCTCTCGATGGCACTCGGGCTCAGCTACACGGAGACCGGCGCGCTGGTCAGCGTGTTCCATGTCAGCTCCTTCGCCGCCAATTTCTTCAGCGGCCCGCTGATCGACATTTCCGGGCGCAAGGTGCTGTTCCAGATCCTCTCCGTCGCAATCGGCGCGCTGGCGCTGGCCGGGATCGGAATGGCGGCGAGTTTCCTCGCCATCGCGGGGCTCGTCGCGGTGATCGGCGTCACCGCCAATCTCTGGCACCCGCCGGCGATCTCCTTCCTCTCCGGGCGCTATCCGAAGAACCGGGGCTACGCGCTCTCGATCCACGGGCTCGGCGCCAGCACCGGCGACACGATCGCCCCGCTCGCGGCGGGCGCGCTGATCGCCGCGCTCGGCTGGCAGCAGGCGGCGGAAGTCTCCGCGCTCCCCGTGCTCGCGGTCGCGGCGATCCTCGCCGTGGGGCTGCTGCGCTACGAGACTGTGCGGCCGAAGACCGGCGCGGCGCACGGGGTCGGGCTCGGCGAATATCTCTCCGGGCTGAAGCGCGTCGTCGCCAACCGCGCGATCCTCGGGCTCTGCCTGATGAGCGGCTTCCGCTCGATGACCCAGCAGGGCCTGCTCGCCTTCCTGCCGCTCTATCTCGCGCATGACATGGGCTCGGGCCCGGTGATGATCGGCCTCGCCATGGCGGCGATGCAGGTCGGCGGGGTGATCGCGACGCCGGTCGCGGGCGTCTGGTCGGACCGGGCGGGACGGCGCACCGTGGTGCTGGCCGGGCTCGGCGCCTCGACGCTGATCATCGCCAGCCTCACCTTCCTCGGCAGCGAGACCGCCTTCATCGCCGGGATCTCCCTGCTCGGCTTCGTGCTCTTCGCGGTCCGGCCGGTGGTGCACAGCTGGATGATGGACCTGACGCCGCCCCATCTCGGCGGCTCGGCGACCAGCCTGATGTTCGGCACGCAGAGCGGCTTCGCCATGGTCATGCCGCTCGCCGGCGGCATGCTGGCGGACGCCTACGGGCTGGTCTCGGTGTTCTACATGCTGGCGGCCTCGATCCTGGTCACCAACCTGATCACGCTCCGCCTGCCGAAGGACAGGGCTTCGGCCGAAGCGGAGAGCCAGGACCGGGGAGCCTAGGTCAGGCGAGCCCGAGATTGCGCCGGATCGCGCCGGTCGCGTCGTCGATCAGCTCGTGCGCCTGGTCGACCATGCGGGTCAGGTTGATGAAGGCGTGGCAGACGCCGGGATAGAGCTTGTACTCGACCGGCACGCCCGCCGCCTCCATGCGTTCCTTCATCCGGATGGAATCGTCGCGCAGCGGGTCGAGCCCGGCGGGATAGAGCTGGGTCGGCGGCAGGCCCGCGAGATCCGCCCGGAGCGGGCAGGCATAGGGGTTCGTGGCGTCCGTATCGTCCCGCAGATAATGGTTCCAGTACCAGCGCATTGAGGCGGTCGAGAGGCCGAAGGATCCGTCGCCGAAGAGCGTGTGGGACTCCTCCTCCAGATCCCGGTCGAAGCAGCCGTAGAACAGGGTGAGAGAGCGGATCGGGCTCGCGCCCCGGTCGCGCAGGGTCAACGCCGAACCGAGCGCGAGATTGGCCCCCGCGCTGTCCCCGCCGACCGCGAGGCGCGACGGGTCGAGCCCCCAGGCGGCGCCGTTGGCGCTCACATGCTCGATGGCGGCGACGCAGTCTTCCAGCGGCACCGGGAACTTGTGCTCCGGCGCGAGGCGGTAATCGACCGCGGCGACGGCGCAGCCGCTCTTCAGCGCGAGGTAGCGCATCGCCCGGTGATGGGTCTCGAGCGAGCCGACGACCCAGCCGCCGCCGTGGAAATAGACCAGCACCGGCGCCGGGCGCGGCACATCGGGATAGAGCAGCCGCACCGGGATCGGCCCGTGCGGGCCCGGGATCGTCTCCTCGCGGACCTCGGCCATCTCCGGCAGTTCCCTGTTCCACCAGGCGCGTTCGGCCTCCATGCGGATGCGGGCTTCCGGCGGGGTCGGGTCGAGCGGGATGGGGCCGAGATTTTCTTCCTCGACGATCTCGACCATGCGCTCGATGGCCTTCGCCATCTGCGGGTCGATGGAATAATTGTCGGTCTCGCTCATGGTGCTCCCCGGAATGCCACCCGTTTTTCGCGGCAGCTTACCAGTCCGGCGAGAGTCCGGCCAAGATATCCCGCGGAACCGCTTCAGTAGCGATCCGCGAAGGATCGTTCGACCGGTCCGCGCGCGGTGATCTCGATCCCGGTCAGCGTCCGCTCGCTATTGGTCTGGCGCCAGGAGAGCATCGCCCGCGCGGCCGCCAGTTCCTCCGCCGCATAGTCCGGATGGCCCGAGAGATTGACCAGCTCCCCCGGGTCCGTCTCGAGATCGAAGAAGAGCGGCGGCAGGGCGGCGAAATGGACGTATTTGAAGCGCTCGCCGCGATGCACGGCGAGCTGGCACTGGTCGAGCTTGAGGCCGAGCGCCGCCTCCGGCTTGCCGCTGACGACCTCGCGGAAATCGAACTCCCAGTGCGCCGCCTCGCGCCAGTCGGCGGGTTCCCCGCCGCGGAGGAACGGCATAAGCGAGCGGCCGTCATATTGCAGCGGGACATCGATGCCGCTCCACTCGGCGAGCGTCGGCGCGATGTCGATGGATTCGGTGAATTTGCGCACCCGCGTGCCGCGCGGCCCGTCCGGCGCCCGGACGATCAGCGGGATGTGATAGCTGCCCTCGAAATAGCCGAGCTTCCCGAAGAGATGGTGCTCGCCCATCATCTCGCCATGGTCGCTGGTCAGCACGATCAGCGTGTTCTCGTAGGCGCCCGCCGCCTTCAGTCCGGCGATCATCCGGCCGAGCTGGGCGTCGACCTCGGCGATCATGCCGTAATAGACCGCGCGCACGGCCCGGATCTCCTCGTCCGACCAGTCCGTCACCGGCCGGTCGCCGCCGCCCGGCACGAAGGATTTCGATTTCACCTCGCCCAGCACGTAACGGACGAAGGGGTGCAGCGCCCCCTCCTCCTCCGGAGAGCCCGCGCGGACCGGCATCTCGACCGCCTCGTCCGGCACCATCGAATTGTACGGCTCCGGCACCGAGAAGGGCGGGTGCGGGCGGATGAAGGAAAGATGCGCGAACCAGGGCGCCCCGCTCTCCTGCCGCTCCACGAAATCGAGGAAGCGCTCGGTGATGTAGCCGGTTTCCGTGTATTCCGCCGAGAAGCGCGGAATCAGATCGGAGCGCTTGAAGGGGGTCGGAACCTTGCCATAGACCCCGCCGAGCCCGTCCGAGGCGTCCTCGCCCTTGCCTTCCAGCCATTGCAGCCAGTCCGCCGCCTGCTCGTCGAAGCGGGCGATCCGCTCGAAGCCCGGCAGGACCTCCTCGTAGGTCTTGAGCCGCGGATCGTCCGCTGCCAGGGCGCGCGGATCGAAACTCTGGTCGGTATAGCCGAACAGCGCCGGCCCGTAGCCCGCGCGCCGGCCTTCGAGCGCGATGTTGGTGAAGCGGGCATCTAGCGGCGTGCCGTTGCGGCAGACCCGGTGGTTCATCTGGTAGAGCCCGGTATAGAGCGAGGCGCGCGCGGGGGAACAGGGCGCGGCCTGGCAGTAATGCCGCTCGAAGAGCACGCCGTCGGCCGCGAGCGCGTCGATGTTCGGCGTCTTCACGGCGGGATGGCCGAGGACGGAGAGACAGTCGGCGCGCCACTGGTCGGCGGTGATGACGAGGATGTTTCCGGGAAGGGACATGACGGTCCGGGCTCCGCACGCGACAGGAAAGGACAAGACCGGCGAACGCTCCCACCTTGTTCCGATCCGCTCAACAGAAAATTCCGTTACGGAAGTGGCGGTTGTTTTCCGTCTGCTGCTAATCTCGCCTCCGTTTCCATCCCGCCCCGTTTCCCGGACCCGACCGTATGAGCATTCTCGAATTCCTCGATCACGCCTTTTCCAAGGACTATGCCGAAGCCCGTTCGCGCTTCCTCGCCGCCGCGGAGCGCGAGGGCGCCGACGTCACCACTTACCTCAACCCGAACACGGGACCGACGGGCGAGGAACTCGCCTGCGACGCCGCCTGGGTCGGCCCGAGGGACGCGAAGAAGGTGCTGGTGACGATCTCGGCGACGCACGGGGTCGAGGGCTTCTGCGGCTCCGGCGCGCAGATCGACTGGTTCCTCTCCGGCGCCCGCCAGGGGCTCGGCCCGGACATGGCGGCGCTGCATATCCACGCGCTGAACCCGCACGGCTTCGCCTGGCTCCGCCGGGTGACGGAGGAAGGCTGCGATCTCAACCGCAACTACATCGATTTCTCGAAGCCGGTGCCCGAGAATCCCGGACATGACGAACTGGTCGACGCCCTCGTCCCGCCCTCACTCGACGCAGCGACCCTGAAGGCCGCGGAGGAGAAGATCGCCGCCTTCCGCAAGGAACACGGCGAGAAGGCCTTCCAGGCCGCGCGCAAGGCCGGTCAGTACAAACATGCCCACAGCATGTTCTTCGGCGGCTTCGGCCCCTCCTGGGCTCGGCAGACGCTGGAGAAGATCATCGAAGACTTCAAGCTCGCCGACCGTTCCCTCGTCGCGGTGATCGACTATCACACCGGCCTCGGCCCGTTCGGCTACGGCGAGCCGATCTGCGCCCATCTGCCCGGCAGCAAGGGCATGCAGCGCGTGGTCGAGATGTACGGCGATTCCGTCGGCGTCCCGGAGCTCGGCACCTCCTCCTCGATCCCGCTGCACGGCACCTCGCGCGAGCTCTGGAATGCGAAACTCGGCGACGACTACACCTACGTCGCGCTCGAATACGGCACCTACAGCACCGACCGCGGCCGCATCGCGCTGCGCGAGGATCACTGGCTGCACAATCAGGGCGAGGTCGACTGGACCGATCCGGAGACCCGGCGGATCAAGAACCAGATCCGCAACCACTACTCGCCGCAGATGGAGGACTGGTACGAAATGGTGCTCTGGCGCTCCCGCCAGATCATCCGCCAGACCATGATGGGGCTGGAAAAGTTCGGCTGAGTTCCTCGCTCGTCATCCCGGCGGAGGCCGGGGTGACGATCAATGAGGGTGAAAACAGAAAAGGCCGCCCGAAGGCGGCCTTTCCATTTGAATATGGGTCAACCGTTTAGCGGATGATCTCGATCTTCACACGCCGGTTTTCCGGCTCTTTCACGCCGTCCGCGGTCGGCACGAGGTTTTCCGTCTCGCCATAGACCTTGAACTCGGTGAGGCCCGTGATCTTCTTGGTCGAACGGATCTCGAGCGCGCCCAGAACCGATTTGTTCCGCCGGTCGGCGAGCTTGAGGTTGTAGGCCTCGGAGCCGGCACGGTCGGTGTAACCGGACAGGATCACGGTACGCGCCTTCATCTCGTCGATCGCCATGCCGGCTTCGGCGATGATGGCGCTCGCGTCAGCAGTGATCGCATCGGAGTCGAAGTCGAAATTGACCGTGTAGGTCGCCGCCATCCGCTCGGGCGCCTTCGGTGCCGGTGCCGGAGCAGCGGCGGCCGGAGCCGGTTTCAGAGCGAGCCTGATCGCTTTCATCGCCGCATCGTAGTCGGCGCGGCAGGCCGCGATGTCGTCGGGCTGGAAGTTTTCTTCCTGCTCCTGCATCCAGCAGTCGAAGGCCGCCTGGGCCATCGCCGCGAAGACCGGAGCCTTCTGCGTCGCCGTCGCGTCCATCGCCTCTACGAGTTCGCGGCGGGCCGTTGCGAGTTCGCCCTTGTGCGCGGCCGGCAGGTTGCGTGCCGCAAGTTCTTCCGGGGCCGTCGGCTGGTTGTTGGCCGCGGCAATCGCGCGAAGCGCGAAAGCGTCGGAATCCGCGTAGTCGCCCTCAAGGAACTCGAGTTCCGACAGACGCATGTATTCCTTGTAGAGCGCGTTGGTGAAATCGGTTCCCTTGGGCTCAACCTCGCGTGCATTTTCGAGCTGCATTCCGGCGCAACCGGACAGCAGGACCGCGCCGAACACAGCGGCGGCAATCTTAAATCTCGAGTTCTGAATGCTTTTCATGCTTCTCCCCTCCTCGGTGGCATTTTGCATGACTGTGAAGAGTCCCAAGAGACTCATAGCGCAACGGCAGACGCGGGCAATGTTTTTTCGCACATGGAAGCTTCAGCGAAATATTTGGCCGAAATCCGTAAAAAATAAGTCGGTTTTGTGGAAACTCAGAACCTGTTGGCCGCGAAAGGCGCAAGGTCAATGTCAGCGGGGCGTCCGGCGATCCTGTCGGCCAGAAGATCCGCGGTCCGCGCAGCCAGCGTCAGACCGATATGACCGTGACCGAAGCCAAGAAAAACATTCTCCAATCCCGGCGCCGAACCAATCACCGGTTTACTATCCGGTGTCGAAGGGCGATGTCCGAGCCATTCCCGGGTGACGTTTGCGGAGAGACCGGGAAGGGCCTTCTGCGCCAGCGGCAGCATGCGCTTTATGCGCGTAAAGTCCGGCGCCGCGTCCACGCCGGCGAACTCGACGCCGCTGGTCAGCCGGATACCGTCCTGCATCGGCGCCAGGACGAACCCGTGATCGCCGATCACCACCGGACGGGTCAATTTCGGCCCGTCTTCCGGCTGCACGAGATTGAGGTGATAGCCCCGCTCTGTATCGAGCGGAACGCGGATCCCCAGCATCTCGCAGACCCTGCCTGACCAGGCACCGGCGCAGATCACCACATGCTCCGCCTCGTGGATGGCGAGATCGGTGACGACCCTGGCAACCCGGTTGCCGTCCCGCTCGAAACGCACCGCCGTCTCGGCAAGGATGCTGCCGCCGAGCCTCGTGAAGGCCTCCGCGTAGGCTTCGGCCAGCTTCACCGGACTGGTCACGAAGAGATTGTCCGGCTGGAACGCGCCGTGGGTGAAATTCGGGGCGAGTCCGGGCTCAAGCTGGCGCAGTTCGTCCTGGTTCAGCAGCTGCAGGTTGACGCCGAGCTTCTGCATCACCAGGCGTTCCTCCAGCGTGCTGCGGAAGGAAGCTTCGCCGGTATAGACCTTGAGCCAGCCGAGCGGCTTCACGATGCCCTCGATCCTGTGCGCCTTCATCAGCGCCTTGTGCGCCTCGCCCGCAGGCGCCACGAGGGCGCTGAGTTCCGTGGAGATCTGCTCGACCCGCGCCGGCGTGCTGGCGACGAAGAAGCGCCAGAGCCAGGGCGCCAGCCACGGCAGATAGGACCAGCGGATGGAGACCGGGCCGCTGCGGTTGAAGAGCATTTTCGGCAGCTGCTTGAAATTGCCGGGAGAGCCCGTCGGATAGACCGCGCCGATGGCGATGGACCCCGCATTGCCGAAGGAGGTCGCGCGCCCCGGCGCTTTCGGGTCGATCACGGTGACCTTGCGGCCGTCCATCTGCAGGCGCAGCGCCGTAGCGATGCCGACGATGCCGGCGCCGATGACGATGGTCGATTTCGAACCCTTGGACACGGTTGGCCCTATCCTTTCGCCTGCAGCATCTTCAGGAGCGCGATCAGCTTTCCGTCGCGCTCCGCCTCGAGATCGTCGATCGAGCGGCCGGCGGCCTCTTCCTCGATACCCTCGATCAGCGCGGCACGCAGGCTTGCGTCGAGCTTCGGCGTCTCCTGCATGGTTTCCCACCAGGCCTCCATCGCCGGGCCGATATGATCGTAGAAATGCGCCATGCCGCCCTTGCCGCCGGCGAGGTTGAAGATCATGTGCGGCCCCATCAGCGCGAGCCGGAGCCCGGGCCCCTGGGACATCGCGGCGTCGATATCCTCGATCGAGGCGATGTCCTCCTTCACCGCGAGCAGGGCCTCGCGCCAGAGCGCCGCTTGCAGCCGGTTGGCGAGATGGCCCTTCAGTTCCTTCTTCAGCCGGATCGGATGCTTGCCGACATGGCGGTAGAAATCCATCGCCCAGTCGGCGGCGGCGGGATCGGTTTCCTTTCCGGCGACGACCTCGACCAGCGGGATCAGGTGCGGTGGATTGAAGGGATGCCCGATCACCATGCGCGGCGCGCTTTTCAGCCCCTGCTGCATCTCGCTCATCACGAGACCGGAGGTGCTGGAGGCGAAGATCGCGTTCGGCCCGAGCGCCCCGTCGATTATCCGGTAAAGCTCGCGCTTGATGTCGAGCCGCTCCGGCGCGCTTTCCTGGATGAAGTCGGCGCCGGCGACCGCCTCTTCCGGCGTTGCGACGAAGGAAAGCCGCTTGCGGTCGGCACCGGAGGCGAGACCGAGTTCGGTCAGCTGCGGCCAGGCATTGTCGACGAAGGCGCGGAGCTTGGCCTCGGCATCCGGTCCCGGATCCCAGGCGGTGACGTCATAGCCGTGTGCCAAGAAATACGCCGACCAGCTCGCGCCGATCGTGCCGCCCCCGAGAATTCCGATCCGGCCGACCTCGTCCACCGCCGTATACCCCGCCATGCCATGTCTCCCCGCTTCGCTTCGCGTTTTCTTTCCGCCACTTAACACCAGCCGCGCGGTATGGAAAAGCGATCAGTCGGAAGCGCTATCGTCGCGGCAGAGAACGCCGAAGCAAAGGATGGTGAAGCCGATGATGCCGAGCCAGGTTTCCTGCCAGATCCCGTAGGAGACCGAGGCGATCACCAGCCCCGCCGCCAGCGCGGAGAGTGCCGCGGCACGTGCGGGCTGCGGTTTCCCGCCGATCGCCAGGACAAGCCTCCAGAGCGGCGCCAGCACAGCAACGATCCCGAACAGCCCGAACTCGAGCCAGATCTGCACCGCCGCGTTGTGCGGATGGATGGTCGGCGTCTTGAAGAGCGCATAGCTCTCCCGGAGCGCCTCCGGCACCTCCAGCCCGCGCATCGCCCCGACCCCCTGCCCGAGCAAGGGCTGGTCCAGCACGGCAAGCGACGCCGCGTTCCAGATCTCAAGCCGCTCCGCGAAGGAGGGCGGCAGCAGGGAGAGATAATCCGGTACCAGTGTGAGAATGTCGGCGAACAGCCAGGGTGCGCCGAGCATCAGCAACGCAGAGCATGTGAAGATCGCCGCTCCCGTGAACCGCGGCAACAACAGCGCCAGCGGCAGGACGAGCAGCGCGACGATAGCCGCCAGCGCAGCCGAGGCGGATTCGCCCGAGAGGGCAGCGGCAAGACCGATCAGAAGGAGGATCGCGGGAAAGACCCGGCGGCCAGCGAGCCAGAGTGCGGCCGCCGCCGGCCAGGTCAGCAACACCAGAGCGGTGCTGCCCCGGTTGAAACGCGAGGGCGCGACGTCCACCGCCTCCCCCTTGCCGGAGAAGAAGCGGTAGAGCGGCGCGTCGAAATGGATTTCGACGGCGAGGATCAGCGCGCCCAGGCATAGCGAGAGCGCGAGCAGAGAGGCGAGCTTGCGGGCGGCCAGCCCCGCCGCGATCTCCGGCCCCGCCGAGACCGTCACCAGCAGCAGTGCGAGCAGCCCCAGCTTCGGCAGCGTCCGGGCAAGATCGAGCGGAAAGCCACCGGCAAGCGGTCCGATGAACGACAGCAGCAGCACCACGCCGAAGGCGATCTGCACCGGCCGTTCCGGCAGCGGCAGGCGCCGCCGCTCCAGCCAGACCGCGCCGAGCAGCAGGATGGCGGCGGCGATGAAAAGCGTAGCCATCGCCTGCTTGGCGAGAATACCGACCGGTACGAAAATCAACAGCGAGACCGCCAGCACCCAGAAGCGAACCCGCGCGAGACGCGGATCTCGGGCATGGCTCCGGATTGCGTCGGGGCTCATTGCGCCCTCACCCGCCGGCCGTTCCGGGCGCGAGATACTCCTTGTAGGACTTCTCCTCCACCAGCGCGGACCCGAGCAGCAGGTTGATCTCCTTCTTGATCGCCGCGCGCCGGTCGTTGGTGCGGTAGACCGCGCGGGCGAGCTCGATGAAAGTCGGCCCGAAATCGCCGCCGCGCTCGCAGTCGCGGATATCGTCCTCGATCACCCAGAGTTCCTCGTTGACCGCCTTGAGCCGCGCGGTCGCATCGGCGAGCTCGGCGCTCGCCGGAAGCTTCTCCCGGCGCACCGCGTCGAGCGCGTCAAACTCGATGCGGACATTGGCCAGTTTCGCCGCGTCCTCCATCCGCTCCAGCTTGATCTCGAGGATGGTGATCTTGTCCAGCAGCTCGCCCGGCGCAATGGGAACGAGGATGGTGTCGCTCATGGGGTCCGTCCAGCGAATGTCAGGTCGTGCGTTGGCTAGCACGTGTGGTTTCGGAAGCAAAGATCGGTCATAGTGCGCCCGCCTTCCAACCGCCGATTTGCCGCCATGACGCAACGCCCCGAAACGGTCCTGATCTATTCCTGCGGCGAGACCATCGGCGACGGCCTTTTCAAGCTGCCCTTCCTGGTGGATCTGCGCGCCCGCTTCCCGGACGCGAAGATCACCTGGCTCGCCGGGCTCGGTCCGTCGATGTATGCGAAGGCGCTGGCGCCGGTCGTGAAAGACCTGCTCGACGAGGTGATCGAGCATGCCGGGATCGGCGACGATCTCTCCGCCCTCCTCCCCTGGGCCCCGCGCCCGCTGGAGGGCCGCCGCTTCGATCTCGTCATCGACACCCAGATGACGCTCCGCCGGAGCCTGAACGCCCGCCGCATCCGCCACGGACGCTTCATCAGCCCGGCCGCCGGTTTCCTGCTCTCGGACGCGAAGCCGAAGGGCGGCGCAAAGCCCGACCGCCACCTGCTGAAGGCCCTCACCTTCCTCCTCGACCTTGCGGCGCCCCGTCCCGAGACCGTGCCCGCCTTCGATCCGGTCGCGCCGGACTACAGGGCGCTCGCAGCAGAGCTGCTGCCGGACGGCCCGACCTATATCGGCATCGCCCCCGGGGCCGGCGACACGGTGAAGGTCTGGCCGGAAGCGAACTTCCTCGCCGTCGCCAAGGAACAGGTCGCGCGTGGCCGCGTCCCGGTCTTCTTCGCCGGGCCGGAGGAAGCGGCGAAGGTGCCCGCCTGGCGCGAGGCGGTGCCGGAAGCGCTCTTCCCCGAATGGGACCGCACGGACAACCGTCCGGACCTGAAAGGCCCGGTCCTCGTCATGGCCCTCGCCGGCCGCCTCTCCGCCGCGCTCGCCAACGACAGCGGCAGCGGTCACATGCTGGCGACCGGCGGCGCACCGCTGGTCTCGCTGTTCAGCAAGCACGACCCGGCGAAATACGCGCCGAGTGCCAAGCGGCTGACGATTGTGGATTCGAAGGACCATGGGGGGAAGGACCCCGAACTGATCCCGGTAGCGAAGGTAGTGGAAGCTGTCGAAGAGTTGATTTAGCTAAATCCGAAATTTTTAATTGAGCGACCTTACATACATTCATCTATAATCAGAAAACTTCAATTAATCGAGTTATCTAGCCAGCATGTTTAAGCTAAACGATCGATTCTCAGCTTGGATGGGAGAACAGGTTGCGCTCTACCCACCTCTGATCGAAGATCTATCACGTTTCTATAAAAATCGTGATAGAAGCCCAATTCATCCTGACCGTCCAATTGACCACAAAATAACAGAAGAAAATATAATTGATATTACCCAAGCAACAATAGTTGATGCCTCAGGAAAAGAGATTGCAATTTCTTTCATTTATGATGGCACGCCACGGGGACTAAGCGGCGAAAATCTATATAAATTTCAAAAATTTACAAATAAGATTTCAGAACATAATTCGATCAAGAACCATATTTCTGAAAAAAGCATAAGAAAAATTTCTCAAGATTATATAAGAGAACTATATCTCAAAAAAAATAAAACTGAATTTGGAGAAATTATAGAAAAATATTTCTCTGAAAATGTTCAAAAACAAAAAATTTTTATTCCCGTTAAAGGACTCAGAATTGATGGAGAATTAAAATTCGGATCTTCTACGATAACTACGTTTAGCAATTCAATTATGTCAAATTTCGAGGAATTAGTACACAAATTGCCAAATGCTGATAGAAATCATGGTTTTTTACAAAAGCTACGGAAGAATTTTTTGGGGCGTTCCGTATTAATATTTCATCTAGAAGCAGAAGAAATCCGCGCTTTTGAAATAGCCGAAGAGCGCTCAGAGCGATATTTATCTCTGTTACATTACTGGTCTGCACCGATCTTAATTTTTAATATAACATCTCATGTTGCGCCTGCGGATTTGCGGCCTTGGCCATCACTTCTCAGATTGGCATTTTCAAAAGATTCCGCTCAGATGAATGATAGTCTAATACCACCCATGTGGGAAATGGACCTGTCATTCGAAATAATAAGTCATTATGAGAAATTTGGACTCCATGTACTAAGCATACTTTCAGATAAGCAAGAAAATTCATTCCAAGAACATTTAATGCGGTCAATTTTATTTTATGGGCGATCCGCTTATCATATCGATCCGTCAGATAAATTGCTTCAAATTACGACCGCATTCGAAATGCTCGCATTGAAAAACTCCACTGAACCAATCGGCTCCTTGGGCGCTGATCGGCTAGCGTTTGCAATTTCTAATGATCCAAAAATAAGACAAGATATAGTAAAAAACTTTAAGCGTGTTTATGGATTAAGATCGAGACGAACTCATCACGGCCACGACATAAAACACGAGGAAGAAATATCAAAATACATGCACAATATTTGGCAATTTATGTTTTATTCGCTGAGACATTGGGATAAATATACGAGTCACGACGAATTCATCGATAATCTCGAAAACATGAGATACGGACACTAAATAAAGAGCCCATGAGCAAATAAGGGACACACCAATCGGCTTTAGAATCGCCCTCCTCAATACACCCCCGGCACCAACCGGTACCGCACCCGCCGCGCATAGTCCTGATACCCCGGCAGTTCGTCATGCAGGGTCCGGTCCTCAAGCACCGTTCTGATGACCGAAACGACCAGCGCCAAGGCAACGGGGATCAGCGTCCAGAGCGAGTCCAGCGCGAGAACGATCCCGAACAGGGCGTAGATGTTTCCGGCATAGCCCGGATGCCTGACGTACCGGTACGGTCCCGTATCGCACACCACATGCCCGCGCTCCGTCCGGACGACGACCACGCTGAAGAAGAAGCGGTTCTCCGCCAGCGCCCAGACGGCGAAACCGTATCCGAAAGCGACCATCAGGAAGCCGGCGGCGTTCAGCCAGAGCGGAAACTCAGGCGATCCGTGAAAGCGGTGGTCCAGCCCCGCCGCGATCACCAGCGGGTAGCCGATGCTCACCGCCATCAGCGGCGCGAGCACCTTGTCCCAGGATCCGGCATCCTGCCGCTCGGCCATCAGCCCCGGATGCCGCCATTCCGCCCAGATGCGTCCGCCGAGACCGGCGACAATGACCAGAACGGAATAGAGCCACGCCTGCCACCAGCCGGGCTCCCCGCCGCACAGCAAGAGGATCACCGGGATCAGGAGATAGACCGCGACCAGTCTGATCCAGTGGAGGGGCGATGCCTTTCGTCCAGTCCCCTTGTCGTCCCTCATCCCTGACATGTTATCCCCCACTCGACATACCAAACTACGTCGCCTCCCGTAAGGCTATCGGCACACGAAGGCTGAACCGAAATACTTTCTCCCGCGCAGTTTACGCTCCCTGAAACCCGGAGCCCTGTCGGCGAAACCAAGAGGATCCGTCACCCCGGCGAAGGCCGGGGCCCAGAGATCATGGGGCGCCTCCTTCGTTCTTCTGGGTCCCGGCCTTCGCCGGAATGACGAGCGGGATTGCGGGGCAATAGGATTTTCCCCCACTCCCCGGTAAATATCGGCATATGATTGCTTTCCCCACGACTAACAGAGTGGAGAGCGATGCCCATCCATACGCTGGTCGAAGAGAGCGATCTGGTCGTGTTCCGGGTCGACGGGATCGTTACGGCCGAAGAGGCCGTCGATGCGATCCACGGCCACTATTCACGGATACCGTCGAAATTCTGCATCTGGGATCTGAGCGCCGCGAGCCTCTCCGAGATCTCCCATGACCGCTTCAAGATGATCGTCGACGCCGTGGCCGAGTACGCCCCGGCCCGGGGCCCGGGCGCAAGGACGGCCCTGGTGGCGACCGGCGACCTGAATCCGGTTCTCGCCAAGGCCCTCGCCGCGCAGGTGCAGGTCAGCAATCTGAGTGTCGAGACGAAGGTATTCGGCAACGTCGGCTCCGCGACCGACTGGCTGCGGGACCGGACGTGACGGACCGGAACATCAGAGACGCCGAAAAAGACCCCGCCTAGCGGTCCATCCACTCGCTGCAGCCGAGCAGGTGCGTGACCTCCGTCTCGTCCGCGTCGAAAAGCGGCAGGATCACGCCGCAGCAGGCGCGCCGGCAGCCACGGTCGTTCACATAATCGATCCGGTACCAGGTCGGCTCCCGCGTCTCGGTGGCGTGGCGGAAGATCAGCTCGACCTCGTCCGTCGCGGGATTGTGTTTCTTCAGCTCGTTCAGATGCATGCCCGCGAGATTGACGCCATATTCGTCGGCATGAGCACCGCCGAAGAGCCGCCAGCGAAAATCCTCCCCCTCTTCGAGGACGTCCAGCAGAACGATGTGCGGCAACAACGGTGCGCCGAGCGCGAGCGGATCGATGGTGGTGCGCTGTGCCCGATGCTCTTCGAGCAGGCCCGTCCAGTGCTCCGCGAGGAACAGGGATTTCCCGAAACCGGTGGAGCTTTCGGCGGTCGCCCGATCCTGGAGCACGTCCGGATTGTTTTCGATCAATGTCTGTAGACGAGAGGAATGAACGCGCACCGCAATACCCCATTTTTCCTAGGTATTTTAAGCAGTTAGTTCAACTCCCCCGATAAGCCCCTAACAAACGATTGGCGCGGCAAGCAAGAAAAATTGGCGCGCGTGGGTTGTGGCCCTGGTCGAAGCGGGACACGAAGTGCCGTTGCTCCGGGTCGATGATCCAGCCGTTCTCTTGAAATTCATTCGCGCCGACCTTATTATTCAAGAAATAACTTGATAATAAGGAAACGCCTCATGATCGTCCCCATCAAAGGCCTCTACGAGGCGCATCTGACCGTCCGCGATCTCGATCGCTCCATCGCCTTCTATCGCGACGTGCTCGATCTGCCGCTCGCCAAGGTGTTCAAGGAACGCAATGTCGCCTTCTTCTGGGTGCCGGAGGCGGAGAAGGCAATGCTCGGGCTCTGGGGCGTCGGCTCGGCGCCGATGGGGATGAAGCTGCACATCGCCTTCAACGTGGCGCTGGAGGATGTGGAGCGATCTGTCGAACGGCTGAAGGCCGCCGGCCTGACGCCGACGAAGAACGGCGAGGATCCCATCGACGAGCCGGTGGTGCTGAGCTGGATGCCTGCGGCGAGCGTCTATTTCGACGACCCGGACGGCCATTCGCTCGAATTCATCTCGCTGCTGCCGGAAGAGCCGCGGAACATTCCGAGCTTCCTGCCGCTCTCCGAATGGCGCGCGGGGGCGGGGCTTTGAGAAGCAGGGCGCTGAACGCAATCAGCTCTGGACGTCATCCCGGCCGCAGAGCCGGGATGACGATCAAGTTTGAGAACTACTTCCCCTTGAACTCCGCCTTGCGCTTTTCGTTGAAGGCCCGCACGCCCTCCAATCGGTCCTCGGTCGGGACCATGCGGTTATAGGCCTCGATCTCGAAGGCGTAGCCGTTATGAAGGTCGAGCTGGGTGGAGACGTCGATCGCCTTCTTCACCTGACGGGTGGAGATCGGCGCATTACCCGCGATCTTCTCCGCCGTCGCGAGCGCGTCCTCCACGACCTTGCCCGCGTCGCACAGCTTGTTCGCGAGCCCCCATTCCATCGCCTGCTCGGCATTGAACGGCGTGCCGGTCAGGATGATCTCCTTGGCCCGACGGACGCCGACGGCGCGCGGCAGGTTCTGGGTCCCGCCGGCGCCCGGCATGATGCCGAGCGTTACCTCGGTCAGCGCGAAGCGGGCGTTCGGGGCGATGTAGATGAAGTCGCAGCAGAGCGCGATCTCGAGACCGCCTGCGAAGGCGGCGCCGTTGATCGCGCCGATCATCGGGATCGGGCAGTCGCGCATGGCGCGGACCGCCTGCTCGAAGAGCGCGTGCTGGGTCTGCCAGGTCTCGTCGCTCATGTTGTTACGCTCTTTCAGATCCCCGCCGGCACAGAAGATCTTCTCGCCGCGCCCGGTGACGACGATGCAGCGGATGCCGCGCTGGTCGCGATAGAGCTCGGTGAAAATTTCGCGCAGGTCGAAGCCCATCTGGGTGTTCAGCGCGTTGCCGCGGTCGGGCCGGTCGAGGGTCAGAAGCAGGACATGCTCGGAGGGTTGCTCCAGCGTCAGGGTTTCGAACGGGCCGGGCAGCGGGGCGGTCATCTTGTTTCCTCCACGATTTGATTTGGCCGCAGTGTCACGGACCCAGGCGCGTGGAGCAAGAGGTGCACGCGCAACTCACTCTCTCCGGTTGGGAGAGAAAGAGGATACAGCCTCCCGACGTCGTCATCCCGGACCTGATCCGGGACTTCACGAAGAATTGGACCCGATGTTCGACAAGGTCCCCGCTCTGCGGCCGGGATGACGTCCAGAGCTCGCCGCGACCCGGACCTGCGGCCTATTTCAACCCGTCCGGCACGCTCTTCAGCAGCAGCTCGGTCGAGACCGCGAAGTTCACCCCGATATTGGCGTCGCTGTCCTTCGTGAAGATGGCGGAGAGCAGGCCGACCAGCCGCCCGTCCAGATCGACCAGCGCGCCGCCCGAGGAGCCCGGATTGAGCGCCGCGTCGGTCTGCAGGAAATCCTCCACCCGGTTAAAGCCGATGCCGGAGCGTCTGTTCGCCGAAACGACGCCGCAGGTGATGCCGACGCCGAGCCCGAAGGCGTTGGAAAGAGCGCAGACGGGCGCGCCGGTCTCGGGGCGCTCCCCGGCGAGCGCGATGGGCGTGGTTTCGGCCGCGATCTCCAGGAGAGCGATATCGGTCCGCGGATCGACCGCCGCAACTTTCGCTTCCAGCCGGGTGCCGTCGGGCGCGACGACATGCACTTCGGTCGCCTTCAGCACGACATGCGCGGCGGTCGCGATCAGGCCGGAGCGCAGGACCGCAACGCCGGTGCCTTCCGGCGCGGTCCCGGCAGGCGCGCCGAAGCCCGGGCGCTCGTAGCCGGGCCAGGTCGGTTCGACCTCGAAGACCGAAGGCGCGGCGGCCGCCCAGGCCTTGCGCGCGTCGGTCTGCGCTTTCGCCATTGGAGACGCGGCAAAAAACAGGCAGAAAAGAAGCAACAGCGGCCCGGTCCGAGCTCGCGCCATCGATGTCTCCTCCCGGTCGCTCCGTCTCACGCGGATTGATGATGATGCGGCTCGACAAGGTGACACAGCCCCTCCTCCGGCGCCATATGGCAGCGGCGCTGCTGCTCGCTTTCCTGTTCTCCGGCTTCGCCGAGGCACAGGAGGACTGCCGCCAACCCGAGCCGGTCTGCGCAGTCCGCGCGTCAATCTTTGCCATCTCCGGCCCGGGCGGCATCGGCAGCGCAACCCGTCTCTCGGCGACCGAACTGGTCACGACCCGACACCTCATCGCCGGCGACAAAGAGGTCGAGCTGTTCCTGGAGAGCGGCGAGCGGATCAAGGCCCTAGTGGTGCCCTCGGCCTATGAAGCGGACCTCATCCTGCTCTCCGCACCGGACCTTCCGGAGGGACCGGCGATCGCTCTCCCGGACGGTCCCGTCCACGCCCCGCTCTTTACCGTCGGCGCCGATGTCTCCTTCGGGCAGATCCGCGCCTACGATCCGGGAGACATTCTGCTGCCACCCGCCGACGGGTATCCCTTCGCCCGCCTGCATCACACCGCCTATGGTCAGCCCGCGCATAGCGGCGGCGCGCTTGTCGGCACGGACGGCCATCTCGCCGGTATCGTCGCGGCAGGCGGAGACGGACGCTTCGAGGCAATCCCGGCGGCCGCGATCGCCGAGTTGCGCCGGAACAGCGGCGCAGACCATTTGGCGGCCAGTGACGAGATCGGCGCCGCGATCCGGATCTGCATGCTCAATCTCGACCGGCACCGGGCCGACCGGACGCCACTGAGCGACCAGGAGGCAAGCGCGCTCGCCACCTCCTGCAGCCGTAGCCGGAACCGGCAGAACATGGATCTTGCCGCCCAGGTACTCGGCATGAAAGGCCGGTTCGACGAGGCCATCGCCCTCTTCGAGGCGGCGCTGGAGGAAGACCCGAACGCCCTCAATGCCCGGATGGGCCTCGCAGTCACTTACCATCTCGCAGCGCGCTACGAGGAGGAGATCCCACATCTCAGTTTCCTGATGCAGCATCTGCCGGACGACCATCAGATCCTCCGTCTCGCCCTGCAGGCCGGGATCTGGGGCGGTGATCGGGCGCTCGCCGAAAAGGCCTATCAGCAGATAGAGGCGGTCAATCCGCAGATGCTGCCGGTCGCGAAACGCTTCCTCGAAAACCCGCCACCGCGCCCGAAGCGGCGCTGAACCACCTCTAGCGCCCGTCGTCAGCGGGGTTCGGGATCCAGCCCCAACCAACGTCCGGAGACGCATTCCCGTACCCCCGCGCGGTGCGGGCGCGGATCGCCTCGACCAACTTTTCGGTGCTCCAACCGGGGTTCCGCACCAGCAGGCGCGCAGCGAGCGCGGCGACGCGCGGTACGGCAAAGCTGCTGCCCGAGGCGGGCGCGACGGCGCCGCGATGATCTATGGTCTCGATCCCCTCGCCCGGCACCATCAGATCAACCGACCGCCGCCCCCAGTTCGACCCCGGCGCGAGTCGACCGAAGGCATCCGCGGAAGTTACGGTGATCATGTTGGCGAGCGGGAAGGCTGCCGGGTAGACCGGGGCCGTGTCGATGTTCCGTCCGTTATTCCCCGCGGAGACGACGAACAGCATGTCGGGTCGGGCCTCCGCCGCCTGCAGGAAGGCTTCCCAGTCTGCCGCGTCGTTGCTGCCGAGCGGCATCAGGACGATGCGCGCGCCGGCGCCATGTGCCGCCGCGATCAGCTCCGCCATCCGTTCCATGTTGCCGCGCGGATAGCGGTAGGGCAGCAGCCGGACCTCCGGCGCCTCGGCGATCAGGATGCTTGCGACGGCGGTGCCGTGCCGCAGCGGGAAATAGGGCGAGCGGGATGTGTCGAGATCGAAGGGGCGCGGGTCCATGTCCCAGAAATCGTAGCCGAGCGGCGCACCGGAGGTATCCCGCGCCAGCCGGGCGGCGACATGCGGCAGCAGGTAATTCACCCCGCTGTCGATCTGCGCCACCGTCACGCCGCCGGGATCCGCACCCGGCGGCACCGGCGGATCAAGCTCCTCGACAAAGGATACCGTGGCGAGATCCGGCTGCAGATGTTCCAGCCGGACCGGCACATCGCGCCGCGCGCCATAGACGAGCCTCCGGGCCAGCGCCGGCAGGCAATCCGGACCGTACTGCACCATCGCCTCCGGGCGCGGGCCGCCGGATGCCGGAGCGCTGTATTCGAGGCGCAGACGGCGCAGGGCCCCGCCCTGCAGAAACATGTCGACGACCGCTTCACCGCCCTCCCCGAGAGTAAGCGTGAGAAGGCGCCGTCCGGAATTGTCCGAATTGACGCCGCCGTCCTGTCCGGCAAGCGAAATGCCGTCCGGCAGCATCCCGTCGGGATCTGCAAGCGGCGCTGCGCAGATCGCCCGCGTTGCGGCGTCCGCCCGCATCAGTCCTTCCGTGCCCGACGCTGCCGCGTCCGGCGCCGACCAGAGAAGAATGGACGCAAGTGCAAGGCTCTGCAGGCGCTGCGGCATTTGGAGGCCTCATTCCGGTTTCATGCTACTCTGGATTTGTAACAGCTTTCGCATTCCGGAGAAGGCAATGGACGATACCCCAATGCCCCTCATTCTCGATCTCGTCGAATGGGTCGCCGAGAAACCCCGGCCCTATGGCGAGGTAATGGAGGCCTGGCGCACCTCCTGTCCGCGTCTCACCGTCTGGGAGGAAGCGGTCGACCGCGGTTTCGTCGTCCGGCGCCACATCGATGGCGCCGGCGCGATCGTTGAAGCGACACATAGCGGACGCGAAACCCTCGCCGCGCACGGCCGCGCCTGAGGCGCGATTCGGGGCCTTCAAGGCCCGCCCGGCGAGGCACCGCGACAGCAGCAATGTTCCTTGAATTCAGAGACATGATGTCCTGAAACAAAGCTGAAACACGAATCCCGTATGAGCTTCACCAAGCATGGACCGGTCCGGCGGCACCCGCCAGGCACCGCGCCATCCGGGAGAGTTCGCACGCATGTCCGCCAACCCCCTGCTCCAGAACGCCGTCACCGCCGGCAGCGGCCACAAGCTGACCAAGCGCGGCATTCTCGACCGCATGTTCACCATGGCTTTCAAGGGCTTCGTCTATCCGCAGATCTGGGAGGATCCCGAGGTCGATCTGGAAGCGCTGCGACTGACGCCGGAGAGCCGGGTCTTCACCATCGCGTCCGGTGGCTGCAACATCCTGAACTACCTGACCGAGCGTCCGGCCAGCATCCAGGCCGTCGATCTCAATCCGGCCCATGTCGCGCTCACCCGCCTGAAACTGACCGCGCTCAAGCAGCTGCCCGACCACGAGACCTTCTTCCGCTTCTTCGGCCATGCCGACGAACGCGAAAATAAGCGGGTCTATTTCCGCGATCTGGCGCCGCATCTGGATGCCGAGACCCGCGCCTACTGGAGCAAGCGCGGGCTGCGCGGCCGGCGCATCGACATGTTCACGCGCAATGTCTACGAGTTCGGCCTGCTCGGCCGCTTTATTGGCCTTCTGCACCTGATCGCCCGCCTGCACGGCAAGAACCCGCGCCACATCCTCGAAGCGGAAACCCTGCAGGAGCAGCGTGCGCTTTTCGACGCCATCATCGGTCCGATCTTCGACAGCCGGATGGTGCGCGCGCTCTGCCGCCTGCCGGTCTCGTTCTATGGTCTCGGCATTCCGCCGGCGCAGTTCGAGGCGCTCTCGGCCTCGGCCGGCGGCGACATGGCGGGGCTCATGCGTTCGCGCCTCGAGCGGCTCGCCTGCGACTTCTCGATCGACGACAACTATTTCGCCTGGCAGGCCTTCGGACGCGGCTACGATCGGGCGAAGCGCCAGGCCATTCCGCGATACCTCAGCGCCGGCAACTACCAGACGCTGCGGGAGAATGCAGCAAAGGTCGATGTCGTCCAGGCCTCGATGACCGATTTCCTCGGAGCGCGCAAGGCCGGATGCCTCGACCGTTACATCCTGCTCGATGCGCAGGACTGGATGAACGCGGAGCAGCTCTCCGACCTCTGGTCCGAGATCCTGCGCACCTCGGCGCCGGGCGCGCGGGTCATCTTCCGTACCGCCGGAGAGGAGAGCCCGCTTCCAGGGCGCGTGCCGGGCGAGATCCTCGATCGCTGGGACTACCGGGCGGAAGAGTCGGAAGATCTCTGCCGGCGCGACCGCTCGTCGATCTATGGAGGCTTCCATCTCTACGTCCGCCGAGACTGATCCTCTGTCGGAGGATGCCGGTGAGAAGATGGACCGGATTTATCGGGTCCAGCGGCACTTCTACGACCTCACGCGGAAATATTACCTGCTGGGCCGCGACCGGCTGATCCGGGACCTGAACGCGGCGCCCGGAGAGTCGGTCTGCGAGATCGGCTGCGGCACGGCGCGCAATCTCGCGAAGCTGGCGCGGCGCTATCCTGACTGCCGCTATTTCGGCATCGACGCTTCAGCCGAGATGCTGGAAACCGCGGAAGCCTCCTTGCGCCGGATGGGACTAGAGGACCGGATCCGCCTCGGCCTCGCCTTTGCCGAGCGGTTCGACCCCGGCGAGACGTTCGATGAGCCGGACGGGTTCGATCATATCGTCTTCTCCTATTCGCTCTCGATGATCCCGCCGTGGCGCGCCGCGCTCGACCGCGCGGTGACCCTGCTCCGTCCGGGCGGCACTTTGCATATCGTCGATTTCGGGGATCAACGCGGCATGCCCGCCTGGTTCCGCCACCTGCTCTTCACCTGGCTGGCCTGGTTCCATGTCGAGCATCGGCCAGGCATACGGATCTGGGTCGAAGAGAAGAACGCCGCGGGAGATATGGAGGTCTCGGTAAGCGCTCTCGCCGGTCATTATGCCGAATTGTTCAGACTGGCGCGCACCGACCGGCCGTCCCTCTGAAGGAGGGACGGAGATTTACGGAAACATCCGCGCGATCATCTCAATTAGCGCGGGAAGTTCGACCGGCTTCCGGATCACTTCGTGAGCCCCGATCAAACGGGCGTATTCCAGGATTTGCGCATTACCGAGCGAACCGCCGGTTGACATGGCGATGATCCGCACCTCGGGATGAAGCGACCGGATCTCCCGGATCGTCTCGATCCCCTCCTTGCCCGGCATGATGATGTCGGAGATCACCAGGTCGAACGTCGCCTCCGCCATCAAAGCGAGCGCGGAATTTCCTTCCTCGGCGGTCTGCACCTCGTGGCCTTGCTCGCGCAGAATTCCCGCAAGGAGATCACGCAGAGATTTGTCATCGTCAATGACCAGAATTGAAGTCATTCAGAGAATGCTCCCGTCTTGAGGCGCCCGTCCCGGATCGCCCCGGATGCGCCCACCAGACTACCAACGAACCGGATGACGGTTAACGTCAAAGAACCGCAAACGGAGCTCGATCTACACGGGAAGAGTCTCTTCAACAACCGCCCCTGTTTCAAGCGTAACATAGATATGTTTCTGATATTCAGGCAAAAATCGCTCGCCATCCACCTCCAGGCGGGGGATTTCCGCAGTCGCCCCGATAACGCTCTGGACGGTTCGTCCATCTTCGGAGAGCGGCAGCAGAAGCCGCTCCCCGTGAATCGGATTGGCGGTCTCGGCGTAGAGCCTCCCGTAGATGTAAAGCACGGCCGGGAGATCGACGACATTTCGGTAATAGCGATGGACCCTCGGGTAATAGTCCGGGTCGGTATTGTCATCGAGATAATGCTTTGAGAGCTTGTGCCCGAACCTTTTGGCGACTTTCTCTCCGGTCAAACGGTAGCGGAATCTGTCGCTCTCGGGTTCGTAGTCGCAAAGCCAGATCCGCGGCAGAATGGATCCGAACTCCACCGGATCGATCTGCCGCCGGCTTGGCATCAGGAGCTGGCCCTTGATCGTCCGCCAATGATGCAGCAGGACCTGAAGGGTCTGCGTCCGCATACGTCCGGAGATCGCATCGAGTTCAGTTCCGACCTGCGAACCCGAGTCACCGTAAGTCATCGAACGGCAGCGCTCCTTTGGGACATATCCTTCGCCGACCGGCGATCGGTGGGTCGGGCAGTCCGGTCAACCCAACCGTTCTGGTCCTAACACGGACGGTCTCCCGCCACCAGAAGACGCTTCAGAAATAAACGCTGAATTTACCCGCACCCAGGAGACCCCGCCCTGGAATATCGTCGACTAGCGGTTGAACTGGATCGAGCACCAGTCTTCCCAGAGCTTCGCCAGGGCGGCGTAATCCTGGCTGCCCATCCCTTTCGCCTCTGCGATCTCGTAGGGCGTGTGAGACGCCAGCGTGGCGAACAGAGGCACGCCGAGCTGCTGCGCCGTCTCGAGCGCGAGCACGGAGTCCTTGCGGGCATTGGTCACGGACATCCCGGCCTGATAGTTGCCGTCCCGCATCCGCTCGCCAACCCGATGCACCAGCGGGCGCAGCAGCCCTTCCTCGCGGTTGAGGATCTGGACGAGCGTTTCCGACGGGACGTCAAGCTTCCGCGCCATGGCGAAGGCTTCAATCAGAACAACCATGACGGCATGCATGACGCCATTGTTAACGACCTTGGTGCCCATTCCCGCGCCGACCGGACCGAGATCGAAGATCTGCGCGGCGATCGACTGCAGCAAAGGCCGCGCCGACGCCTTGCTCTCTTCGCTTCCGCCGAGAAAAAAGGTGATCTCGCCTGCGGCCATGCTGGCGACGCCACCGGCGATCGCCGCATCCACAAAGGCAATCCCGGCGCTCTCGCACAGCGCCGCGCACCGTTTCGCGGTATCTGGCGTAACCGTACTGGTCTCGACAATCAGCGACGGCTTATCCGACCAACCGCAGATCGTCTCAACAACCTCCAGAGACGCTTCGGGTTTCGGGAGCGACAGTACGATCTGCGAGGGTGTCGGAGTGGAGAGCCCGGAAAGCTGCTCCACGACTTCCACACCGTCCTTCGCCGCGAGTTGCCGGCGTTCGGGCGAGCGGTCGAACCCCGCAACCGGCCCATGCCGCAACAATGCCGTCGCAACCGCGAGTCCGGCGTTTCCAAGCCCAACCAAACCAATCTTCTCTGCCATCGTTTCCCCCCTTCATTCGATGTTTCGAGGAGGGTAGCGGAGCTATCGGTCAGAGGCGAGGTGCGGAACCTTGCCGATCCGGCATTTCACTCAAGCACGCGCGGCCAGTTCCGGTCTCCAGCCTGGATGTTTTCCGGAATGCTCTGTTCCCAGCGCTTCTGAATGTCGGAATTGTAGTTCAGGTAGAGCTTCCCGTTCACGATCTTCCAGTTCTCGGGGTCGCCCTTCGCCGTGCTTCCCTGCGCCACGGCCCAGGCGCAATAGCCACCATATTGCGGAGCATAACGCTCCGGACCCTGTCTGAATGCATCGCGATTCCCGGCCGAGGCGAAGCGCCATTCCGCGCCTTTGTAAGTCAGCGTGAAATCGGCCGAACCTTTGACCGGACCACCCGGGGAGAAATAGCTCACCGGGTCGTATCCCCCCACCGCGACGTTGGAGAGGAGACCGGTATAGACCGGGTCCTCCGCGGCGAGAGACGGCACCGGCCCCAGCGAAAACCCTCCCGCAAGCACACAGGCCGCAAGGATAGCAGGGCGGAATCCGGGAAGGCGCGACATGGCCGTCCTCCAATCTTGCAGTGATTGAACTCGGTTCGACAGCGCTGAATGTGTGACAGGGCTCCTTCAACACCAAGTCACATTGGCGCGACGCCTCCGTGGGCTCGGTTCCGCCGCGTGAATACATTGCGGCGCGAACGGATCGAAATATCGCTCAGATTGAATCAGAATAGCGTTCAGATTTTGCTGACGACAGAAACGTGCAGAAGCACGACGCGCCGAGGGCATATGACGGGACAAGAACAAATCAGTGATTTCTCTGCCGGGGATCTGAGCAACGACGCCCAGAAAGCGATGTACGAGTACTGGCTGCAAGCTCGGGGCAATGGTCAGCTCCCTCCGAAAACCGCACTCGACCCGGTTGAGTTTCCCCGCGACGCGCTCCCTGTTCTGGCCGTCGTCGAACCGGTCGGCGAAGACGATTTCAGGGTGCGGATCACGGGAACGGGAATCCGTGCCGCGACAGGACGCGATTTCACCGGAAAGAAGGTCAGTCAGATCGCGGGCGCCGACGCCGCCCGCGAACGCATGATCAAGTGCCGGGATCACGGCGCAGCCTATTTTGTCGGCGGATCCGCCGACTGGTCACAAAAACCCGACAAGTTCTTTACCGCGCTGGCACTCCCATTCGGAACGCCGAGCCGGGTCGAGCGCATCCTGCTGGTCTTCAACTTCACGAACCATATGCCGGCGGAAAGCAAGCCACAGCCTGCTTTGTTGCGATCCGACATCCCCTGAGACGGAAATGCCGCCGGTCACCCGGCGGCATTTCCTGTAGCGATCTTCCGGCTCCGGTCTAGCAACCGGAGACGCACTTGCCGGTACCATCGAACCCAAGGGTCTTGCCGCTCAGCGGCAGGTAGGCCGGCGCCTTCAGAGCCTTCATGAAGGCCTCGGTCTTGGTGCCCGCGATGACCTTGCCGTCCTTGGTCCCGATCTCGTTCGCGTGCGACGGGATGACAGAAACCGGCTTGATCAGCTCGTTCAGGACGAAAGCCGCCTCACTCGGTCCGGTCGTGAAAGTGTCGCCGATATTCATGACGACCAGCTCCGCACCGTATTGTTCGCCGACAACCGTGCGCTGTTCGGCGGTCACGCCGGTGTCACCGGAGAGATAGGCGACCAGCCCGTTGCTGAAGGTCAGCACGTAACCCGTCGGCGGCCCCGCATAGGCCGTCAGGCCGGCGGACGAGAGCAGCTTGCCGAGTTCGCCTTCGATGAAGGCACCGTTGACGCCGTTCGAATGCGCGGCAGGAACGGTCGTGACGGTGACGCCGCCGACCTTGCGCGACGCACCGAAGCGGACCAGCTGCGATTTCTTCGAATCGCCGCCCAGCGCTTTCAGCTTGTTGGCAAAGAAGCTCGGCATCTCGCTTCCGGTGACGATGAGCGCCGATTTCTCGAGCGCGATATTCACGGTGTTGGTGTTCGGCGCAGCGACCGTGCCCATCATCGGCGCGCCGCATTCGCCAGCATTGACCGCATCGATATGGCGGTCGCCGACATGATCGCCGTGCATGTGGCTCACCAGCAGCGCATCGACCTTGCCGAGCCGCGGATCCCCGGCCCCCGCGACAGTGCGGCCGGCATCATAGAGAATTCGCGTGCCATCGGGATCCTCGAACATCATGGCCCTGTCGAAGCGGCAAAATTCCCCGTCATGGCTGCCGAGTGGCGTCACTTTCACCTCCTGGGCAGCGGCCGAAGCCGCGGCCAGCCCCAGCAGGCCAAATGCAAAGCCTGCGAAACGCAGTGATTTGAGAACCATCGCTCCCTCCTCCAAAGATGCTTGGAATAACGTGAAGCCCCCCGCCCGGGCCGGTACGGACTTTCCTCACGCCTTCACTCAACCAGCTCACGGCAAGGATGAATACGGCCCTTTCCACTGTCTGAAATTCAAAGGCGATTTTACCCGGGGCTATTTCAGCCAGACATGGCAACGGGATCGTGCGGACAGGGGGCGGTTCCGAAATGCAGATGCACTGGCGCCAACTCGCTTGCCGTGGCAACGCCCGGACCTACTTGCTTTGAGCTGCAGTTCGAAAGGCAGCGCGCGGAGCGCATTGCATGGAAGCGATCGAGAACGCCGCCATCATTTCCGTTGGACGGGCAAGCGGGTTCGCCGCGCTTGCGATCGTCTGCATCGTCATGAGCCTCAGCTATGAGCCGGCAGTCGCAGCGCGGGCCGGATGTATCCTCTGCCTGATCGCAGCGGCTGTCCTGTTTCACTATGCCCTGAGGGCACCAACCCGTCCCTATCGCAAGACCGAGCTCTGGATCATTCTGGCAAAAGAAGACCGGCCGCCGAAGAGGATCGCCCAACGTGTCATTGGCAAGATCCTCTATCGGACCTACAGGAGGTTTGCGGAATACTCGATGGTCTCCGCCCTGATATTCCTTATCCTGGCAATCATCTTCGGTTTCTTCCCAGAACTTCGCCTCGGAGATTGAGCCCGAGGCGGGAGCGGAAGCGCCGACCTAGCGGTTCGCCACCGTCTTAGGCACGCCGAACTGCTCTCGGCAGACCTCGGCAAGTGCGGCCACGCCTTTTCGGATCGTCTCGATCGGCGGATTGGCATAGCAGATCCTGAGCGCGCGTTTGGCATCCGGTCCCTCGATGGACCATTCGGCGCCTGGATTGATCTCGATGCCGTGCTTCGCCGCCTCCCGGGCGAGCAAGGAGGTATCGACCTCGGCCGGAAGCTTCACCCAGAGGAAGATCCCGCCCGGCGGACGCTCGAACTCGGCGGCGGTGCCGAAACTGGCCTCGACCGCCTCGACCAGCGCATCGCATTTCGCCTTGAGGGTCTTGTTGAGGGCCCCGACATGTTTCACGAAATGCTCCCGGCAATATTCGGCGAGGACCATCTGCTCCAATGCGCCTGAACCGGCATCGGTCTTCAGCGGCAGCATACGCGCCATGAATGCCCAGGGCGCGACCACGAAGCCGACCCGGAGAGCCGGCGCGATGGATTTCGAGAAGGAACCGACGAATATGACCCGGCCGCTGTCGTCCAGAGCATGCATCGCCGGCGGACGCTCCCCGCTCCAGATGAGATCCGAATAGCATTCGTCCTCGACCACCGGGACATCGTACTCGGCCGCGAGTCGCAGGAGTTCCTGACGCCGTTCCAGAGGCATAATCGAGGCGGTCGGGTTCTGCACCGTCGGGATGGTGTAAATGAATTTCGGCTTGCGGCCCTCGGCGGTGAGCGTCTTCAGTGCCGACGCCAGCTCGTCCATCCGCATGCCGTGCTCGTCGAGGCCGATCCCGACCGCCGTCACGCCGAGACGCTGGAAGCGGGTCAGGGTTCCGCCATAGGTCGCGGCCTCGATCAGAACGGTATCGCCTGGCGCGAGCAGCACGGCGTTGATCAGGTCAAGCCCCTGCAGCGACCCGGAAGTCATGAGCACGTCGTCCGCACTGCAGGTCATCCCGGCATCGCGACCAAGCTTTTCGGCGACGAACTCCCGTAGCGGCCTGTAACCCTGCGGGCCGCTCTCGAGATTATAGGTCGCCAGCGTACTGCCTTCCCGCTCCAGCACCCGCGTCACGGCAGCGATCAGATCCGCCGTGGGTATGTTTTCCGGCGCATTGTGTCCGCCGACGAAATTGAACTTCGGAAAACCGTTCCACCGTCCGGCCGGCGCAGGAAGGCCCTGACGCACCACTTTCTCGAAATCGAACTGAGGCGATGTCATCGCACTCTCCCCCTCCCATGATGTGATCCGCAGACAAGCGTGACCGCGATAGCGCGCACTCACAAGCGCGCGTCCGGCACGGCAATGTTGATCAGGAGGTTTGAAGTTTCTGCAGGTAGGTCTGCCCGAGACGCTCGCCGACCATGGCGTCGCGAACGAGGAGTGCGCGCAGGGCGAGATCGAAGGAGCTGAAGATGTCGTGCAGGATCAGCGCAAGCTTCAGCAGCTTTTCAGGCGCCAGCTCTCCGAAACGGGTGAAATCGCGCACAAAGACGGCATCCGCCCACATCAGCTGGCTAAGACCGGCATAGGGATCGTTGTTGACGACCAGCGGCTTGATCGTCCGGCTGGTCGGTTCGACGAAACGATGCAGCACGAAGCCGTGCTCACGTAGAAACAGATCCACGTCGGTGAAGAGCGGCTGGCCTTCGTACATTTCAAGAAACTCGACCTCGGACTGAATCACGAGACAGTCCGCGAGCTTTTTCGTGCCGTTCCGGAAGACCTCAAGCTCGCCTCCCTGGATATCGATCTTCAGGAAATCGAGGTCGGAGATTTCCGCAACATCGTCCAGCCGGACAGTCTCAATCTCTTCCCGGCCGATAACCTTGCCCCATTGGTCGAACCCGTGGAACGCGCCCAGAACGGCCATATTGGGTTCCAGCAGCGACGTCATTCCAGACGCCTGGCACAACCTCAGGGTCTGGACGCTTCCGTCATAGACCGCATGCTGAAGATAGGTCTCGTTGGGACCCTTCCGGGACTGCAGAACCGTGAGCGCCTCGGGATTCGGTTCGAAGCCGACAAGGCGGACATTGCCGCGCTTCAGCAGGCCATCATAGGGAGGCAACCCGCTGCCCCCATAAGGATTGGCGCCGACATCAACGACGTTGATCGTCGTATCGATCCCAAGCATCTCGATCAGCGACGGTGTTCCCTGGCTCATGCTTTTCCTTTCACGTCCACGGTGCGTCATCCCGGCTGAAAGCTCGCATCCCGGCAATCGGGATACAACAGAAAGCCGTGCGTCCGACGGCGCCGGGAACACCGCTCATCCGAAGACTTGATCCCACCAGAAAAATTGTATTTTTGAAAAATCCGTCTCGAAATTTACTTAATACTAAGGTCTTCCGGGAACCTTGAAGCGAACACATCACGGAGCAGCCTGATGAGTCCGATTTCGCAAAAGGTTCTCGAGCTTTCCAGACAACAGATCCGCTATCAGAAAACGGCCGAGATCACCGCGCACTGGAGCGCACTCAGCGACGCTGCGGACCCTGGACCGATTCCGATGTTCGACCCTATGGGCGTTCCGGGACTTCTGCCTTACGTCTACCTCCTGCAGCGTGACGCGCAACGTCTTCGCTACCGCGTTTCCGGAGAAGAGGTGAACCGTCTGTTCGGTTCCAACCATACGGGCCAATATCTCGACGAGATCGTTCCGGCGGAAATCTATCCAGAGGTCTCTCCTTTCTTCTTCAAGGTGCTGGACGGATATATCTGCGTCTTCAAGGGCTATGTGCTCCTGCCGGGTCAGGAGCATCTGGAATTCGAGCGGGTGCTCCTTCCGATCGAACGCAAAGGGGAGGTTCAACTACTCGGAACCCTGTCCCTCAGTTCCACAAGCGGGCTCCGGCGCGACCAGACACCTCCCGCAGCGCCGGATCCAGGCTTCCATTTCTATTTGCTGGAACTGAAGACCGGTGACCTGGAACGCCACCACAAGAGCCTGCTGCCGCTAGCCGACCGCTACAGCCCGAAGCGAAATCTCCAATGCTAGCTCGGAAGCGAAGTTGAGCCGGTCTCTGGCGGCACCTCGGCCCAGCGGGACCGGCTCGAGCCGACTTCAGCTTGCGCGCGGCAGTTCCGCTTCGACAAGGGCAGCCCAGAGGCTTGCCCCGGTTGTCAGTGTCTCGTCGTTGAAGTCATATTCCGGGTGATGGACCGAGTGGGTATGGGTCTCGTCCCCACCGCCGAGGAAGATATAGGCACCGGGACGCTCCTCCAGCATGTAGGAGAAATCCTCGCTCCCCATCAGGGCATCGGTATCGGTATCGACGGCGTCCACACCAACGACGCTCGCCGCCGCGGCGACGATCCGCTCGACCTCCGCGTCATGGTTCGAGGTCACCGGATAGCCCTCGCGGTAGACGCAGTCGATCTCGATGCCATTGGCGAGCGCCAGCCCGTCACAAAGCTTCTGGAACTTCTCTTTGATCAGAGCCTGGGTCGCCTTCGTCATGGTCCGCACCGACGCGTTCAAGACCGCTTCGCCCGGGATCACGTTGTTCGCGGTACCGGCGTGGAACTGGGTGATGGAGACCACCGCGTTCTCGAAGGGGTCTATGGCCCGGGAGACGAAGGTCTGCGCCGCCTGGTAG
>NZ_JAEPQA010000011.1 GCF_017640745.1 Nisaea sp.
AGCATCAGAAGCAACTGGCTGGGTCTTTACCTGACGGCTTGAAGAGGCAAATCGAAATGGGCCATTCCCGCGGCGACGCGGGGATGGCTTTTTCTCTTTTCAGGTCCTCGGTGCGTTAGAGAACCATCTCCTCTAACGCACCGAGGACGCAAAACCGGGCGGCTAGAGGGTCTCCATCATCTTCGTGAGATCTTCGCCACTCAACCAGGCGGTATTGGTGTCGCTCGCGTAGCGGAAATCCGGAACGACCATCTTCGCACCGCCATCGAGATAGTCCTTCATCACCCGGTCGCTGTGCGCCGGCAGGATCACGTAGCGGTCTTCAAGCTCCACCGTGGTCCGGGAATCGTCTTCCGAGATCATCACTTCATGCAGCTTCTCGCCCGGACGGATGCCAACGTTGCGCAGCGGCAGATCCGGCGCCATGGTCTTGGCGACGTCGACAATCTTCATGCTCGGGATCTTCGGTACGAAGATTTCCCGCCCCTTCATCATCTGCAGGCTGGAAAGAACGAAATTCACCCCCTGCTGCAGCGTGATCCAGAACCGGGTCATGCGTTCGTCGGTGATCGGCAGGTCCGTCGCTCCTTCGTTCATCAGCTTGCGGAAGAAGGGGATTACGCTGCCCCGCGAGCCGATCACGTTGCCGTATCGCACGACCGAAAACCGGCAGCCCTCATGGCCGGCAATGTTGTTCGCGGCGACGAAGATCTTGTCCGACGCGAGCTTGGTCGCGCCGTAGAGGTTGATCGGATTGGCGGCCTTGTCCGTCGACAGCGCGATGACCTTCTTTACTCCACTCCGCAATGCCGCTTTAACGACGTTCTCGGCGCCGTGAATGTTGGTCTGCACACATTCGAAGGGATTGTATTCCGCCGCCGGCACATGCTTCATCGCCGCCGCATGAACCACGTAGTCGACCCCGCGCATCGCCAGCTCGAGCCGGTCGACGTCGCGTACATCGCCGATAAAGTATCGGATCGGCCGGCCCGGAAGCGGCGGGAATTCCTGGGCCATGTCGTAATGTTTCTGCTCGTCCCGGGAAAAAACGATGCAGCGGCGCATCTCGTTATTGGCGAGCGCGGTGCGGATGAACTCCTTGCCGAAGGACCCGGTCCCGCCGGTCACGAGGACCGTCTTGCCGTCAAGGTCGATCAGGTTCTTGTCGAAATTGAACGCCGTGTAGCTCATGCGATCGTGGGCCTCACCCTAAGATATTCGAATCAGGCTATTTTGCCCCGTTTGCGGAAACCGGGAAACCGCCTTCACAGCTTCAGCACGGAAGCGAGTTCCTCGACCACCCGGTCGACGTCGCTTTCCTCCATCGCCGGGAACAGCGGCAGACTGAGACAGCGGGCGTAATAGGCATCGGCCCCGGGCAGGTTCAGCGGACCATATCGCCTGGCGTAATAGGGCTGACGGTGTACCGGAATATAGTGGACCTGGGTGCCGATTCCGCGTTCCCTGAGGGCGTTCATGACCTCCGTGCGTGCGGTTCCGAGCGCGTCAAAATCGATCAGCGTCACGGCCAGATGCCAGGCTGGATTGCAGCCACCGGCGACGCGCTGCATCTTCACATGCGGCCCCAGACCGGCGACGCGTTCCGCATAGCGGTCGCGCAGCGCACGCCGCTTGGCGACGAAGACATCAAGCTTCTTCAGCTGGCTGAGGCCGAGTGCCGCGTTTACGTCCGACAAGCGGTAGTTATAGCCCGGCAGATGCATCTCGTAATACCAGGGCGCCGGATTGCCGCCTTCGAAGCCCATGGCCTGATTCTGGAACCGCTCCGGCTCCCGTACCATACCGTGGTTCCGCGCCCAGCCGAGGCGGTTGGCAAGAACGTCGCTGTTCGTGGTCAGCACGCCCCCCTCGCCGGTCGCGATGGTCTTCACCGGATGGGTCGAGAACATGGTGATACCGCCGAGCGGACAGGACCCGACCGGCACCATGCCTTGACCGACATCGTACTCCCCGCCGAGGGCGTGACAGGCATCCTCGACCATGGCGAGATGGGGAAACACCTTGCGAAGCCCGGCAATGTCCACGGTGTGACCCGTCAGATGGACCGGGAAAATCGCTTTCACCGTCCCTTCGCTCAGGCCCGCGATGGCGCGCGCCACATGTTCCGCACCCATCAGCCCGGTCTCGGGGTCGACATCCGCGAAGAGCACGTCGGCGTTCACGTACCGGACCGCGTTGGCGGTCGCGAGGAAGGTGACGCTCGGCACGACGACCACATCGCCGAAATCGAGCCCGAGCGCGATGGCCGCCATGTGGAGTCCGGCGGTGCCGCTTGAGCAGGCAACCGCATGTTTCGCACCGACACGTTCGGCAAATGCCTTCTCATATGTATCGACGGTCGGCCCGGTGGTCAGGAAGTCCCCACGCAGCACCTCAAGCACGGCCTGCTCGTCCTCGGCGTCGATCTGCTGACGGCCGTAGGGAAGAAAACTCTTGGGCGGGGCCGTGTCTTTCATGGTGTCAATTTTCCCTCAAACCAAGCTCGAAGCTGCGAACCAGCGGCGCGAGCAGATATTCAAGCAGGGTCTGATCCCCTGTCGAGATAATTACGGTCGCCGGCATGCCCTGTACGAGCTCGAGCTCCGGCTGCTTGGCAAGGCTATCCCGGTCAAGTTCCACCCGTGCCTCATAATAGGGGGCGCCGCGCTCGGGCTGGACGATATCGGCCGAAACGGTGAGCAGCTTGCCGTCGATCGGCTGGGTGGTGCGCTGGCTGAACGAGGTCAGACGCACACTGGCCATGGCCCCCACCTCGACGACGTCGATATCCGCCGGATCGATCCGCGCCTTGACGACCAGAGTGTCGCCCTGGGGAACGATGCCCAAGATCGGCTCGCCCGGACCGATGACACCGCCCACCGTAAAGAACCGCAGACCGTAGACCCGTCCACTCTGCGGCGCCCGGATCCGGGTCCGGTCAAGCGCGTCGCGCGCGGCCTTGAGACGATCCTTCAGATCGATCAGTTGATCCTGAACCTCGCGCAGGCTGGTCTCCACCTCGGTCTTGAACCGCTCCTGTGTGTTGAGGAGCTGAAACTCGGTCTCGGCGATGGTCTGCTCCGCCCGGGCGATCAGCGCCTTGCGGTTGCCGATGCTGCCTTCGAGCTGGACGGCGGTGCGCTCCAGCGCAAGCAGGCGCGGCTTTCGTTCCAGTCCCTTCTCGTAGAGCACCCGGACGTCCGCGATCTCTTCCTGGATCAGTTCGTACTGCCGCGCATCCGCCCGCTGCTGGGCCAGAAGCGCGGTGATCTCTTCCCGGGTTTTCTGGATCCGTCGCTTCAGCAGCCCGAACTGGCTGTCCCGCGCGCTGATCCGGTTGGCGAAAAGCCGCTGCTGTCCGGCGATGACTTCCTGAACGTCGGGATCGGATGCCGCCGCGACCAGCTCCTGGGGAAAGTTCACCTCGGCAAGGTCGTCCCGTTCAGCCTCGAGGCGCGCCTTGGTGCCGAGATGTGTCAGGTACTGCTTGCGGAGCAATTCGAACTCGACCGAGGCACGGGTATCGTCGAGCCGGATCAGGATGTCCCCCTCGCGAACGACATCTCCGTCCCTGACATTGATCGCCTCGATGATTCCGCC
Organism: Nisaea sp.; assembly: GCF_017640745.1. Lineage (GTDB taxonomy): Bacteria > Pseudomonadota > Alphaproteobacteria > Thalassobaculales > Thalassobaculaceae > Nisaea. Next base: position 3,601 of record NZ_JAEPQA010000011.1, read on the forward strand.
TTCGAGGTGCTGCACGGTTTTCTGGTTGCTGGAGACCTGCAACTGACCCTGGGCGATCGCGCCGCTGCCAAGCGGCGCCAGCGCCGCCCACAGCCCAAAGCCGCCAAAGAAGAGTAACAGGACCACGAACCCGGCCCAGACGACCGGACGCCAGGCTTTCGGATTTTCGGCTTCCGAAAGCTCGAAGGCATCGTTCAGATCGTTGGCCGCATTCGACATCTTTGGTCCCTATTGCGGGTCGGCGTAACCGGGCCCGGGCGAAGTGTTACTGCTTGGCACGGGGGCGCCCGGAGATGGACTGAATATCCTCGATATTGAGCGCCGCGGCCGGACGGATATTGGACGGCGGAGCAACGGATATCGGTCCCCGGGACGGCTTGGCCGTCTCGGCGGGAGCCTGTGGCTCCGGCGTCGAATTGTTTGCGGGTCTCGGAGCGGGCCGGACCGGGATGGCCTGCGGCGGCGGATGCATGCGCACCGTCTCCACCATTTTCGGCGGCCGCACCATCGGACCGGAACCTTCATCTGCGGGCGCCGGAGCGGTGCCCGGGGCCGGGCCCCGGCGGGCGAGGATTTCCATCGCCTGTGCAGATCCCTGACCCAGCTTCGGACGGACGCCATGCCCGGTTCCTGGCTGCAACGTCGGCGGGATACCTTCGTTCGATCGGGCCCTGCGCGCAGACGGCATCCCCGACGGCATGGCCGGCGGCGGGGGAAGATTTGCGGCCGGCACGCCCGGAATTCCCCTACGGGCGGGACTCGGGCCCACCTTTTGCTCGACGGGCTCAGGCCGTTCTGGCGGCGGCATGCGGCGGCGATCAGCCTCCGGCCGGCCACTTTGCGGCCCGGCTTCGTCAGGTTTTCCGGACGGCCTGGCCTGCTGCGGGGGCATCGTCGTCGGCCCCATCCCCGCGCTGGCCAGCACCTCGTCGCGCGAGCCGTATTTGTTGATCATGCCCTCCTGCAACACGAGCAGCTTGTCCATGTTGGCAAGCGCCTGCACCCGGTGGGTAATCATGATGATAGTCGCCCCGCGTTCCTTGAGCTCGTTCAGCGCCTTTACCAGCGCTTCGTCGCCCTTGGAATCCAGGTTCGAGTTCGGCTCATCCAGAACCACCAGCGACGGTTCGCCATAAAGCGCCCTCGCCAGGGCAACCCGTTGCCGCTGACCGCCGGAGAGCAACGCTCCGGAATTGCCGATATCCGTGTCGTAGCCGTTCGGAAGCTGCAGGATGAGATCATGCAGCCCCGCCAGCTTGGCGGCCGCGATCACCTGTTCGGGATCCGGCTCGGAATCCAGCCGCGCGATGTTCTCGGCAATGGTTCCGCCGAACAGCTCGATGTCCTGCGGCATATATCCGATGTGCCTGCCGAGGCTTTCGGTGCTCCAGTTGTAAATATCGGCACCGTCGAGGCGTACATGCCCGACATGCGGTTTCTCGACCCCCACGATCAGGCGGGCGAGAGTCGATTTTCCGGCCGCCGACGGCCCGACAACGCCGAGCGCTTCGCCCGGTTTCACCTCGAGACTGATCCGTTGCAAGATCGGCCGCGGCGCCCCACGCGGCTGATATCCGACGCCTTCAAGCACCAGATGGCCCTTCGGCGCAGGCAGTTCCATCCGCCGTATGCCGGACTGGGCATTGACCAGCGCCGTTTCGATAGTGCGATAGGCGGAGAGCGCCTCGACCAGGTGGCGCGCCTGCCCGATCGCCATTTCGACCGGCTGCAGCGCCCGGCCGAGGATCAGCGAGCAGGCAATCATCATGCCCGGCGTCATGTCGACTTCCGGGTTGATGATCTGCAGCACGGCCACAGTCATGATCACCATCTGCAGGAGCATGCGGGCGGACTTCGAGACAGCGCTGAGGATCGCGGCCCGGTCGCTCGCCCGCCCCTGCAGGCTAAGCACCTGCTCGTTCTCGCGGTGCCAGCGCCCCATGATGTTGCGGCGCATCCCCATGCTCTCGACGACAGCGGCGTTACGCACTGCGGATTCGGCGGCGGAGTAGGCCTTGGAGGAGAATTCCTGCGCCGCGTTCAGCGCCGGCCGCGTCATCCGGTCGTTGATCACCCCGAGCGCGAACATCACGAGCGCACCGATCGCCGCGGCGAGTCCCATGGCCGGATTGATCCAGAGAATCAGCGCGAGAAAGACCGGGACCCACGGCACGTCCAGCATGGTCAGCATGCCGGGGCCGGTGAGAAACATGCGCAGCGTGCTGAGCGAACGCAGCGGGTTGCTGTTCGGCTGACTGCCGCGGTCGAGCGCGTCTGTGATGATGGAGGAAAGCAGGATCGGGCCGATGCGGCGGTCGATCCAGCCGCTGATGCGCACGAAGGCATAGGCCCGGATGGTGTCGAGCGTGGCCTGGATCGCAAGCGCGAAGCCGGCAATCCCGAGCAGCAGGAACAGCGTCGCTTCGCTGCGGCTTGCCAGAACCCGGTCGAAAACCTGGAACATGAAGACCGGCAGGGTCAGCATCAGCAGATTGACGGCGAAGCTGAACACACCGGCGGAGAAAAGCGCCGTGTAGCAGGCTCGCATCAACCGGTTGACGGTTACGGGCTGATCCGCCCCTGCCATGAAATCACCTCGGTACGACCATCCGGACACAACCGCGCAAATTTTCACGCGGCTTTTGGCTCAAAGACAATCAATACCATACATGATTCGCCGAAGCGAAACATGAAGTCTCTGGTCTTGGTTATTGATTTTTAGTCGAAAAGGCCGGATGGCCGAGACTTCAATCCTCGGTGAATTTCGCCAGGTCGATATCGCCGTGACGGAACGGGACCCAATACTTGGTCTCCGGATTGAACTGCAGACCGTAGATGTTGGTGCAGAAAATCTTGGTCGGCGGGGTCTGGCCCTCGCCTTCGGTACGGGCGACGTCGACCAGATCGGCCGGCTTGAAATAGGTTTCCCAGGCCGCCGAGACGTCGGAGCGCTCTTGCTCGGAGAGATCGTTCACCTGCATGGCGAGATCCCAAGTCTGCTCAAGATCATTCCAAAGGTCGTCGAGATACTTGCCCATCGGTCCAAAATCCACAGTGTCATGTGCGGTTTGTCTTCATCGCCTTATATCGGATCGGTTTCGGCAGGTGAAGGTATAAATTACAGCTTGGCGGAGCGCCGGGCCTTGGAATATCAAAGCGCTTCACGTGTTGTCGCACCTTTCAAGGTGCAGGAGTCGGTGTGCTTTTCAAGCTGTTCGAGAACCTGTTTTCCCACCCGGACACGACCAGTCCGCTGCTCATCGGAGCCACCGGCGGCTCGGGGACCCGGGCCCTGCACGGCGCCCTCAAAGAAGCAGGCTTCTTCGTCGGAGAGCGACTCAACCATGCCGGCGACGCGATGGATTTCGAACCGTTTCTCGATGCCAACATCAATCCGGTTCTGCGCGAAACCCGGTCCCTCGACTACAGCCTCGATGACCTGAGCGACAGTGTGCGCTCGGCGGCGGTCCGCGAATTCCGCGCCGCTCTCAAGCATTACACGCGCGAATTGCCGCGGAATGCGTCGAACTGGGGTTGGAAGAATCCTCGCAGCATGTACGTTCTGCCGATCGTAGCAGACGCCTGCCCCGGCATGCGTTTCCTGCACCTTGTCCGGGACGGCCGCGACATGGCCCTGAGCGACAACCAGAACCAGCCGAACAAGCACTACGACGCCCTCTTCGGTGAAACCTACAGCGGCGAGAGCCCCGAAAACGCGATCCGCCTCTGGGCGACCGCAAACATGCAGGTCGCGGATTGGGGCGAGCGCGTCCTCGGCCAGCGCTATGTGCGAATTCGTTTCGAAGATCTCTGCGCGACACCGCGCGCAACCCTGACGGAAGCGCTCATTGCCAACGGTTTGGAGGAGGACCTCGCCGGTCAGGTCGGCTCGGCCGCCGAAGCGGTGATCCGAATGCCGGAGTCCGTCGGCCGCTGGAATCGGCTTCCAGATCAGGAGAAGGGCAGCCTCAGCGAAATCGGCTCGAAAGCTCTCGCGCGCTTCGGCTACGCGACGTGAAAGCGCCGGTTCGCTCCCCTGTACCAGCCAATATCGCGGAACCGGGAGCTTTGTGATATCCAAGCGACCGATTACGCGAACCGCCGACAAAGAACACGCAGCGAGTCCCCAATTCATGGCAGCGAAGACCACGCCCAAGAAGAAGATGAAGACATCGACCGCGGTCGTCATTCTCGGCATGCACCGCAGCGGAACCTCTGCGCTGACCCGGGTCTGCAATATTCTCGGCGTCGAGTTGAGCGATAACCTGCTGCCGCCGGTCGAAGGCAACAACGAAACCGGCTTCTGGGAACATCTCGACACCGTCGTCACCGACGAGCAACTGCTGACCGACTTCGAGATGTTCTGGGACGACCCGCGCGCCTTGCCGGCCGGATGGACCGGAACAGAGGCGGCGGAGAAAGCCCGAAGGACAATCCTCGAATTCCTTGAGAAGGATTTCGCCGGGGCGAAGCTCTGGGGCATCAAGGATCCCCGGATGTGCCGCCTGATGCCGCTATGGGAACCCGTGCTGGAAGAGTTCGGGGCCGAGCCGGTCTACGTGATCATGCAGCGCAATCCGCTCGAAGTCGCGCGCTCCCTGCACCAGCGGGACGGGCTCTCGACCGGCCGCGGCCTCGTGCTCTGGCTACGCCACGTGATCGAGTCCGAGCGCGCGACACGCGGCAAGCGCCGCGCGTTCCTCAGCTACGACGGGCTGATGGCCGACTGGCAGGGCACGATCGAAAGCATGGCCAAGCGCCTCGACCTGCCGCTCGAAAAGGTCTCGGACGAATCGCGCGCCGAAATCGAGAGCTTCATCCGGCCCGGGCTCCGGCACTTTGCCCTGCACGACACCGAACTCTACGGATCGGAAATGCTCTCGCGCTGGGCCGGCCGCGTCTTTGCCGCCTGCCGTGCGCTCGAAAGCGATCCGGACGATGCCGCCGCCATCGCCGCCATCGACCTCGTCGCCGCGGAACTGGAACTCGCCGGCGCCTATTTCGACGATATCGTCGGCGAGGCCGCACCGCGCGAGAAGAAACAGCGCGAGGAGATCGTCGACCTGCACCGCAAGGTCGCGGAACGTCAGAACTGGGCGACGGAACAGATCAGCCGGGTGGCGGAACGGGACGCCCGGCTTCAGGAACGCGACCGGATGATCCACTCGCTGATGGTCCAGCGCGAGGATCTGCACGCGAACTACAAGCAGGCGCAGCACGACCTCAACATCGAGAATGCGCGCATCCACCGCGAGTTGCGCTTCATTACCGGCACCTGGTCCTGGAAACTCACCCGCCCGCTCCGGGTGATAAACCGGCTCTTCCTGCGCACCCTCGGCGCCATGCGGGTGCTGAAGCACGACATGCATGTCGCTTCGGCGATCCATGCCGAGGCCCTCGGCGGCGACGTCTTCCGCTCAACAGAACCGAACCCGCAGCTGATTCTCGGCTCGCCCTGGCGCTTCCTGCCGGAAGGCTGGGTCGAGGTTTCCTACGAGATCGAGGCCAAGCGCGGCGCCTCGCCGTTCCTTTTCGCCGATGTCGGCTACGGCTTCGAGGAAGCCTACCGGTTCCGTCTGCCGCCGACCCGCGGCGGCACGGGCAAGGCCATTGTCCGGCTGCCGAAAGGGATCTTCCAGCTCCGGTTCGACCCGGTGCATTTCGTCGGCACCTTCGAGATCAAGCATATCCGGATTCGTGAGGTCAGCCGCATCCTGCTCACCCTGCGCACGCTCTGGAGCCGCATCCGCGAGGTGGTCGAGCACAAGGATGCGCGCAAGAGGGTCGGCAAACGGCTGTTCGACCTGGTGGTGAAGCGGGACGTCAAGGGCTTCTTCGAGGGTGTCGCCCGGCTCGGCCCGGACCCGGTCAGCAGCTATACCCGCTGGTTCGAGCTCTATGGCACGCTGACGGACGACGACCGCGCCGCGATCACGAAACATATCGCGACGATGAAGAAGAAGCCGCGCTTCTCGATCGTCATGCCGACCTACAACACGCCGGTGCAGTTCCTGCGGAAGGCCATCGAGTCGGTGCAGAACCAGCTCTATCCGGAGTGGGAACTCTGCATCGCCGACGACGCCTCCAGCTCGCAGGAGACAAAGGATCTGCTCCGCCGCTATGCGAACGAGGACGACCGGATCAAAGTCACCTTCCGGGAGAAGAACGGACACATCTCGGCCGCCTCAAACAGTGCCCTGGAACTCGCGACCGGCGACTACATCGCCCTGCTCGACCATGATGACGAGCTGACGCCGCACGCGCTCTACATGATGGCGGTCGAGGTCCGGGATCATCCGGATGCGGACATCATCTATTCGGACGAGGACAAGGTCGACGAGAACGGCGACCATTACGCGCCCTATTTCAAACCGGACTGGGCACCGGACATGTTCCTCGGCCAGAACCTGATCAACCATCTCGGCGTCTATCGCCGCAAGCTGGTCGAGAAGGTCGGCGGTTTCCGCCTCGGCTACGAGGGCAGCCAAGATTACGATCTCGCACTCCGCGTGATCGAGCAGACAAAGCCGGAGAACATCCGGCACATCCCGCACATCCTCTATCATTGGCGCGCCGCCGAAGGCTCGACCGCGCTCGCCGAAGAGGAGAAAGACTATACCGGCAGCGCCGCGATCCGGGCGATCCAGGATCATCTCGACCGTTCGAAGATCAAGGCAAAGGTGGTGCAGGGCCGGGACATCTACAGCCAGCGGGTGATCTACGAGCTGCCGAAGAAGCCGCCGCTGGTCAGCCTGATCATCCCGACCCGCAACCGGGCCGACATCCTGAAGGGTGCCGTCGACGGCATCCGCGAGAAGAACGACTATCCGAACTGGGAAATCATCATCGTCGACAATGGCAGCGACGAGGAAGAGACCCTCGACTATCTCGCCAAGCTGGAAAAGGACGAGCGGATCCGGGTGCACCGGGACGACGGGCCGTTCAACTATTCCCGCCTCAACAACGACGCCGCACGGCTCGCCAAGGGCGAAATCATCGGCCTGATCAACAACGACATCGCGCCGATCAACGAGGACTGGCTCTCCGAGATGGTCCGCCAGGTGACGCAGCCTGGCGTCGGTGCGGTCGGGGCCAAGCTCTATTACGAGAACGATACCCTGCAGCATGGCGGTGTGATCGTCGGACTCGGCGGTGTCGCCGGACATTTCGACAAGCGCCTGCCGCGCGACAGCCGCGGTTATTTCGGCCGTGCGATGCTGGTGCAGAACTTCTCCGCCGTCACCGCGGCCTGCCTGCTGGTACCGAAGAAGGTGTTCGAGGAAGTCGGCGGGCTCGACGAGCAGAACCTCGCGGTCGCCTTCAACGATGTCGATTTCTGCCTGAAGATCCGCGAGGCCGGTCACCGCATTGTCTGGACGCCCTATGCCGAGCTCTATCACTACGAGTCGATCAGCCGGGGCGAGGATACCGATCCGGACAAGCGGGCCCGCTTCAACGCGGAATCCGAATATATGCAGAAACGCTGGGCCAAGGTCTGCGAGCACGACCCCTATTACAGCCCGAACCTGACGCTCGACTTCGAACAGCCGTCACCCGCCGATCCGCCGCGCGCGCTCAGGCCGTGGAACGACTATTTCGAGCTGGAAGACGCGGCGGAGTAAGGGGCCTAGCGGCCCTCGCGGAGCTGCTTCACGAAATCGGTCAGACCGAGCTGACGGTCGCGCTTCAGGCGCTCGGCCGTCAGGATCGCGCGCACCTTCTCCACGCTCGCCTCGAGATCGTGATTCACGATGATGTAGTCGTATTCGCGGTAGTGGCTGATTTCTTCGGCGGCCTTGGACATGCGCTGGGCGACGACCTCGGCGGAATCCTGGTTGCGGCTGAGCAGCCGGCGCTCAAGCTCACGGATCGAGGGCGGCAAAATGAAGACGCTGACGAGATCGTCGCGCGCCGCGTCGGCGAGCTGCTGCGTGCCCTGCCAGTCGATGTCGAACAGCACGTCCCCGCCGCCGCCGAGCACCTTCTCGACGCGGTCCCGGGGCGTGCCGTAGTAGTAATTGTTGCCGAGGACCTTGGCATATTCGAGGAACTCGCCCCGGTTGATCCGGAGCTGGAACTCGGTCTGGTCGATGAAGAAATAATCGGTTCCGTCGACTTCCCCCGGCCGGCGCGGACGGGTGGTGGCGGAGACGGACATCGCGAGATCGTCTTCGAGCTTCAGCAGTTCGCGGCAGATCGAGGACTTGCCCGCCCCGGACGGAGAGGACAGCACCAGCATCAGGCCGCGGCGGTGCAGCTCGGTATCGTTTTCGTAAGCGGTGCTCATTCGACGTTCTGCACCTGCTCGCGGAACTGCTCGACGGTGGATTTCAGTTCGAGCCCGATATTGGTGAGCGCCAGCGAGGCCGCCTTGGAGCAGATCGTGTTGCTCTCCCGGTTCAGCTCCTGGCAGATGAAATCCAGCTTCCGTCCGATCACGCCGCCAGCCTTGATGAGGTCGCGGCAGGCGTCGATATGGGCGTCCAGCCGGTCGACCTCCTCGCGGATATCGGCCTTGGTGGCGAGCAGCGCCAGTTCCTGACCGAGGCGTTCTTCAGAGACCGGCGGCGACTGTTCGAGCAGTTCCGCGATCTGCTGCTTCATCCGTTCGCGCTGCTGTCCCGGCTGGAGGTCGGCGGTGCCCTTGGCCGAGGCGGACAGTCCGGACAGAGCCTTGAGATGAGTCGTGAGCATCTCGGCGAGCCGCTTGCCCTCTTCCGCGCGCATCGCCGAAAGAGCGCCCAGCGCCTCTTCAAGCCCTTTCAGAAGTGCCGTGAGCAGCGCGTCCTTCTGCTCCGCATCCTGTACCGGATCCTCGTCCGTCTCCAGAATGCCGCGCACCGAGAGCAGGCTGTCGAGCCGCGGGGGAGACGGGTAGATCTTGCCTTCGGCTTCAAGCGTGGTCTGCAGTTCGAGAATCTGTTCGATCAGATCGCGGTTCACGTTGAGCGCCTTGACCGCGCTCCGGCGGGCGACCGACAGGGATACCGAGAGGGATCCGCGTCCGAGCTTCGCCCCGATCAGCTTGCGGGCCGGAATCTCCAGCGCATCGTAACCGCCCGGCATGCGGAAGCGGATATCGAGGCTCTTGCCGTTGACCGACTTGACCTCCCAGCTCCACTGCCATTCTCCGGCGCCGTCGCCAGCGTCATGGGTTCCCTCGACACGGGCGTAACCCGTCATGCTGTTGATCGCCACCGATACCACCAGATCTTTGCTATAGAAGACGCGGGCGCACTATATCCGTGCGCGGTTACGGCAACAAGACGCGGAGGCCCTGATGCATGCGCCGAAATCGATCCTGATCACCGGCGCCTCCAGCGGGATCGGTGCCGCGCTCGCCACCGCCTATGCCGCGCCGGGCGTCACCCTCTTCCTCGGCGGCCGGGACGAAGCGCGTCTCGCGGAGGTCGCCGGAGACTGCGCTTCCAAAGGCGCCTCGGTTCATACATGCCGGATCGACGTCACCGACCGGGCCGGCACGGAGCGCTGGATCGCAGAGGCCGACGCCCTGGCGCCGCTCGATCTCGCCATCGCCAATGCCGGGATCTCCCTCGGCACCGGGGACGGCGGCCCGGAACCTGCCGAGCAGGTCCGGCGGCTTTACGCGGTCAATGTCGATGGGGTTATGAACACAATCCTTCCGGCGCTGGAGAGGATGCGTCCGCGCCGCTCGGGACAGATCGCCATCATGAGTTCGCTCGCCGGCTTCCGGGGCTTTCCCGGCGCCCCGGCCTATTGCGGCTCCAAGGCCGCCGTTCGCGTGTTCGGCGAGGGCCTGCGCCCGATGGCCGCGCGCGAGGGAATCGGTGTCAGCGTGATCTGCCCGGGCTACGTCCGCTCCCCGATGACGGCTGTGAACGATTTCCCGATGCCGTTTCTGCAGGACGTCGACAAGGCGGCGAAGAAGATCCAACGAGGGCTCGCCCGCAACAAACCGCGGATCGCCTTTCCCTGGCCGCTCTACGCCGCCGTGCTGCTCCTGCAGATGCTGCCGCCCGCCTGGATCGACGGGCTGATGGGACGCCTGCCGACCAAGGGGTCGTCCGGCCACTGATCCGCGCTCAGGTTTTCCAGAAGTCTCGGTCGAAGGCGACGAGGACAGTGAAAATTTCCAGACGCCCGAGGATCATGACGAAGGAGAGAAGGATCTTCGCGCTGTCCGGCAGGCTTTCGAAGGTTCCGGCAGGGCCCACAATTGCGCCGAGCCCCGGCCCGACATTGGTGATCGCCGTCACGCTCGCCGAGTAGGAGGTGTCGAGATCAAGCCCGAGAAAGGTCAGCGCGACCGTGCTGATCGCGATGGTGGCCACGAAGAGAGCGAGGAAGGCGAGCACGCCGAAAGCCGCCTCGTCGGGCAGCGGACGGCCGTTGAAGGAGGTCGGAACCACGCGGTGCGGGCTGGTCAGTCTTTTGACATGCGCCTTGATCACCTGCAGCAGCACCTGAAAGCGATAGATCTTGATCCCGCCCGAGGTCGAGCCCGAACAGCCGCCGACAAAGGTCAGCACCAGGAACAGACCGATCGCGCCGGCACCCCATGTCGTGTAATCGTCGCTCGCGAAGCCTGTCGTCGTCACGATCGAGGTCACGTTGAAGAAGGTCAGGGTGATCGCTTCGAACAGGCTGGCCTCGCTGCGCTGATGCAGCCAGATACCCGCCACCAGACTGACGATGCAGAGAAACCCGACCAGAGCCGTGACCTGGCTGTCCCGGAACATCGCCAGGCGATTGCCGCGCGCGACCTTGATATAGAGGAAGAACGGCACCGCTCCGGACAGCATGAAGATCGTGCCGGCCCATTGCATCGCGGCACCCTCGAAATAGCCGAAGGATGCGTCATGGGTAGAGAAGCCGCCGGTCGAGATCGTCGCCATGGCGTGGCAGACCGCGTCGAACCCGGTCATCCCGAGCGCCCAGAAGGTCGCGGTACAAAGCGCCGTCAGGCAGAGATAGATCAGCAGGATGTCGACCATCATGACCGACCAGCGGGATTCGACCTTGTCGGAGGTGTCGGAGCTCTCGCTCCGGAACAACTGCGCGCCGCCGATCCGCATGAAGGGCAGCAGCACAACCGCCATGACGAGGATGCCGATGCCGCCGATCCATTGCAGCAGGGAACGCCAGAGCAGGATACCGGGTGGCAGCCCGTCGAGCCCGGTGAGCACCGTCGATCCGGTCGTGGTCAGCCCCGAGGTCGCCTCGAAGACTGCATCCGCATAGTCGAGACCGAGACCGAGAAACGGCAGCGCAGTGAAGAGGGGCAGCACGATCCAGCAGAGCCCCGTGAGCAGGAAAGCGGTGCGCAGCGACATATCGGTCGAACGCTCGCTCCAGGTCGCCAGGATGACGGATACGCTGACGAACCCCATGAACGCCGCCGAACTGGCAAACACCTTCCAGTCGGGGTTGCCTGCGAGCAGATCGACCAGCATCGGCAGCAGGGCCCCGAGGGCGGAGCCGAAGACCACAATCCCGACAATGTGGAAGACAAACTTGATCTGCATTTCGGTCTCCTTGACCGTCCCGCAAAACGCCCCGCCCGGCCATTCTGGTGAGCTTGGCGACCGTCAATGCACCGTCAGTTGGCGTCCCTGATCTTGCGCCATTTCCGGACATTGCGATTGTGTTCCGGCAAGGTCCGCGCAAAAGCATGCCCGCCGGTCCCGTCAGCAACGAAGTAGAGAAAGTCCGTTTCCACCGGATTCATCACCGCCCGGATCGCGTCGATCCCGGGATTGGCGATCGGAGTCGGCGGCAAACCGTCGATGACATAGGTATTGTAAGGCGTTTCGACTTTCAGGTCGGCGCGGGTCAGGGGGCGATCAAGGCCCGCGGGGGAGAGTCCGTAGACCACCGTCGGATCGGACTGCAGGCGCATGCCTTTCCGCAGCCGGTTGACGAAAACCCCGGCAACCAGTCCGCGTTCGCGCGCAATGCCGGTTTCCCGCTCGACGATCGAGGCGAGGATCAGCGCCTCCTCCGGAGATTCCAACGGAAGGTCCGGAGCCCGCAATTCCCACAGTCGCCCAAGCGCGTCGCGCATCGAGTCCTGCATCCTGGCCAGCAACTCGGCGCGCTGGTCTCCGTAGGAAAAATGATAGGTTTCCGGAAGCAGCGAGCCCTCGTCCGGCATCGCGACATCCCCGAACAATCCCTCGGCGCGCTGCAGTCGATCCACCACCTCCGCGGTGGTCAGCCCTTCCGGAATGGTCAGCCGCCGAACGACGGTCTTGCCGGAAGCGAGGATGTCCATCACCTCCCGCGGACTGGCCTTCGCCGGGATGTGATACTCACCGGCTTTGAGTGAACGGGCCTTCTCGAAGGCCCGCGCGCCGATCGCGAAGATATAGTCGTGGCGTATGATTCCGGCACCCCGCAAGACCGAGGCGATACCGTCCAGCCCGGTTCCCGCGGGTATGATCACGTTCCGGGCCACCTGAAGCGGACCGGGTCCGGTGAATTGGGCATAACCCCAAGCGAGGACAACCGCCACCGCGACCGCCAGAACGGTGCCCCCCGTTATCAGCCGGAGCACTGCGCGCCCCACCGGGCGTTACTCCGGAGCGGAGAAAATCAGGGAAGCGTTGGTACCACCGAAGCCAAAGGAGTTCGACAGGGCGTGCTTCACCTTGCGCTCTTTTGCTTTCAGCGGGACGAGGTCGGCCGCGCCGACCTTCTCCGACGGATTGTTCAGGTTCAGGGTCGGCGGAAGAATACCGCGCTGGATCGCCAGGACGGAATAGATCGCCTCGACCGCTCCCGCGGCCCCGAGAAGGTGACCGATCGCGGACTTGGTCGAAGACATCGACGCCCCGCCGAGATCGTCGCCCATGAGCCGCTTCACGGCGCCGAGTTCGATCATGTCGCCGAGCGGTGTCGAGGTGCCGTGGGCATTGATGTAGTCGATCTGGTCCGGCGCGAGCCCGGCACGCTTCAGCGCCGCCTTCATAGCGCGAAAACCGCCGTTTCCGTCGTCGGCCGGCGCGGTGATGTGATGCGCGTCGCCGGACATGCCGTAACCGGTCACCTCGGCATAGATCTTCGCGCCGCGCTTCTTGGCGTGTTCGTATTCTTCGAGAACGACGCAACCGCCGCCTTCGCCCATGACGAAGCCGTCACGGCCCTCGTCCCACGGACGCGAGGCCTCGGTCGGGGTATCGTTGAAACCGGTGGAAAGCGCCCGTGCAGCGGCAAAGCCAGCCACACCGAGACGGCAGACCGCGGCTTCCGCGCCGCCGGCAACCATCACGTCGGCATCGTCCAGCATGATCAGCCGGGCGGCGTCGCCAATGGCGTGGGCGCCGGTCGCGCAGGCGGTCACGACCGCGTGGTTCGGACCGCGAAACTTGTAGCGGATGGAGACATGGCCCGAGATCAGGTTGATCAGCGCGGCCGGAATGAAGAACGGGCTGATCCGGCGCGGACCGCGCTCAAGCAGCAATTGTTCGGTGCTGGCGATGCTGGTGAGACCGCCAATACCGGAGCCGATCAGCACGCCGGTACGGTCCTGGTCTTCCTCGTCTTCCGGCAACCAGCCGGAATCCTTCACGGCCTGGTCGGCGGCAGCCATGCCGAGCATGATGAACCGGTCGACCTTGCGTTGTTCTTTCGGCTCGAGATAGGCGTCGGGATTGAACAAACCGTCCCCGCCTTCGCCTTCCGGGACGATTCCCGCGATCTTGGCGGGCAGATCGGAGACATCGAACGCATCGATGCTTCTGATGCCCGAGTCCCCGTTGATCAAACGGGTCCAATTGTGCTCGACCCCGTCCCCGAGGGGCGTGACCATACCAAGTCCGGTAACAACAACGCGTCTCATCACCAGGGCATTTCCAGAAATGTCATGGGACCCCGGGCGGCATCAACCGCCCGAGGGGAATCGATAGCCGGTTAGTTGGACGACTGCTCGATGAAAGTGATCGCGTCCTTGACGGTCAGGATCTTTTCGGCGGCATCGTCCGGAATCTCGACGCCAAACTCTTCTTCGAACGCCATGACAAGTTCAACCGTGTCGAGGCTGTCCGCCCCGAGGTCGTCGATGAAGCTCGCGGAATCAACCACCTTGGCCTCGTCAACGCCGAGATGCTCGACCACGATCTTCTTCACGCTAGCGGCGACGTCACTCATTTTTGTTTTCCTCGAATCTTAAGCTCTACGGTTTTACCGGCAGCACGTCTGCGTTTACCGGCCTCAATATACCCCAAGAAACGCGCATTCCGTCATGGAGTAAGAAACACTTTGGCAGTACGCCTATGCGGGGCGGCGGGATACCACACTTTTTTTTAATTGCCTAGCATCAGAAATCCCGGCGCCATATCCCCAAAACGGCCGGAAGCGCGCGCGACTCGCCCGCTCTCCCGCTCCGCCCGGTCAGAGCATCGCCATCCCGCCGTTCACGTGAATGGTCGCTCCGGTGACATAGGCCGCTTCCTCGGAAGCAAGATAGACCACCGACGCCGCGATGTCCTCGGGCGTACCGAGTCTTCCGGCCGGCACGCCCGCCAGCAGCTTCTCGTGCTGCGCCTCGTCAAGTACGTCGGTCATCGCGGTCTTGATGAATCCCGGCGCCACGATGTTCGCGGTAATCCCGCGATTGGCGACTTCCTGGGCGAGCGACTTGGTGAAACCGACCATCCCTGCCTTGGAGGCGGCGTAGTTCGCCTGGCCCGGATTGCCGGTCGCGCCGACGATGGAGGAAATCCCGACGATCCGTCCCCAGCGCCGCTTCATCATGCCGCGCAGCAGGGCACGGGACAGACGGAAGCCCGAGGTCAGGTTGACGTTCAGCACGCTTTCCCAGTCCTCGTCCTTCATCCGCAGCATCAGACCGTCACGGGTGACGCCGGCATTGTTGATGAGAATGTCGATTCCGTCGGTAGCGACCTCTTCGGCCGTCTTCGCCAAAGCGGCGACCGAGTCCGCATCGCCGAGATTGGCGGTGACCACATGGGCGCGGCTGCCGAGTTCGTCCGCCAGCGCCTGCAGGGCCTCCTCGCGCGTGCCCGACAGCACGACCTCGGCTCCCTGGGCATGCAGCGCCTTGGCGATCGCATTGCCGATACCGCCGCTCGCCCCCGTCACCAGAGCCGATTTTCCATCCAGACGAAACATATGCCTTCTCCCTCGCCCGTTCCCGGGTCGACCAGACTTCTTTAAAGAGTTTCGAGAAACGCCGCGATCTCTTCCGGCGTGCCGACGGCACGGCCGGCGAGCGAACGGTCGATCCGCTTCGCAAGCCCGGTCAGAACCTTGCCGGAGCCGAGTTCGACGATCTCGGTGACGCCCTGCCCCGCAAGCCAGAGCACCGACTCGCGCCAGCGCACCATCCCCGTCACCTGTTCGACCAGCCGGGTGCGGATCTCGCGCGGATCGCTGATCTTGTCGGCCAGCACGTTCGCGACGAGCGGCACGACCGGCTGCCGCAGGTCTGTGGTCGCCAGCGCCTCGGCCATCGCGTCTGCCGCCGGGGCCATCAGGCCGCAATGGAAGGGGGCGCTGACCGGAAGCAGCACGCTCTTCCGCGCGCCTTTCTCCGCCGCCGCCGCGACCGCCTTCTCGACCGCAGCCTTGGAGCCGCTGATCACCACCTGCCCCTCGGCATTGTCGTTCGCGATATCGCAGACCCCGCCATCGGCCGCACCGGCCGCCGCGACTTCCTGCGCGAGCTCGAGCGAAACGCCCAGCAGAGCAGCCATCGCGCCCTCGCCCACCGGAACCGCGGTCTGCATGGACTCGCCGCGCAGCCGCAGCAGCTTCGCCGCGTCGGCGACGTCCAGCGCGCCGGCCGCCGCGAGCGCGGAATACTCGCCGAGGGAATGCCCCGCGACGTAGCTCGCCATGTCTCCGATCGACTTGCCGCTCTCGCTCTCCAGGACCCGGACCACAGCAAGGCTCACCGCCATCAGCGCCGGCTGGGCGTTGCGGGTCAGGATGAGCTCCTCTTCCGGCCCTTCGAACATCAGCCGGGACAGGGGCTCGCCCAGCGCATCGTCAACCTGCTCGAAAACCTCGCGCGCGGCGCCATAGGCGTCGGCGAGCGCTTTGCCCATTCCGACCGCCTGGGACCCCTGGCCGGGAAACGTAAATGCGCGAACCGTCGTCATGTTTGAAATCCTTGTATTTTAACCAAGGTATTGTTCTGTCCTTCCACGCCGGGCCTTGCGCCCGCGTGAAGGCGGCGTTTGCTACACGCCCTCTTTTCAGCGGCGCCAAAGAGAACGAGCCGGAAAAGCGCTGTCAAGCGGAACCGTCTCTCAGGTTGCGCGCCTCGGGGTTTTGTGTATATTCCGCCGGTCTCGCGCTAAGGCACCCCGGTGCCGGGGCGGGATTTTACATAACTCCTTGCCGGCAGAGCCGGCTTAGCAGCGTCCCTTTGAACGGGGCGTTCTGATTATCCGTAAGGAGATAAAATGCCTCTCTATGAGTGCGTGTTCATTGCACGCCAGGACATCTCGTCCGCCCAAGCCGAGCAGCTCACCAGCGATTTCTCCGAGATCATCACCAACATGGGTGGTGAGATCAAGAACACTGAGTCCTGGGGCCTTCGCTCCCTCGCTTACAAGATCAAGAAGAACCGCAAGGGCCACTATGTGCTGATGCACGTCGATGCCCCGTCCGATGCCATCCTCGAGATGGAACGGCAGATGCGCATCAATGAAGACGTGCTGCGCTACATCAGCCTGCGGATCGAGGAAGTGCCGGAAGGCCAGTCCGCGATTCTTCTCGCCAAGTCCGAACGCAGCGACCGTGGTGGCCGTGGCGGCCGTCCGGGTGGCGGCCGGTTCGACCGTGGCGACCGTCCGGAACGTGGCGACCGCCCGGATCGCGGCGATCGCTTCGACCGTGGCGACCGCGGCGACCGTGACAACAGCGAAGCCCAGGGAGACTGATCCATGAGCACTCTTACGATTTCCCGCGCCGCCGTTCGCAAGCCGTTCATGCGCCGCCGCAAGTCCTGCCCGTTCTCCGGCCCGAATGCGCCGCAGATCGACTACAAGGACATCAAGCTGCTGCAGCGCTTCCTCTCCGAACGCGGCAAGATCGTTCCGAGCCGCATCACGGCCGTTTCGGCCAAGAAGCAGCGTGAGCTGGCGAAAGCCATCAAGCGCGCCCGCTTCATGGCCCTGCTGCCGTACGTGCTCAGCTAAGGGATCAGCCGACACCTGCTTTCGCGGGTTCGACGAGGCAAGATGTGGTCAAAGTGGTTTCCCATAGGAGCGGCGGCACTCGCGAGCGCGCTCATGTATCTCTCCACGATCCTTGGATCGTTCGGAGCGATTCTGCTCGCCTTCCTGTCTCCGCTTCCGCTCTTCGCCCTCTCGCTTTCGCGGGGGTGGATGGCGGGGCTGACCGCGACCCTGGTTGCGGGGGCGATCGTTCTGGTCGCCGCCAATTCCATGGCCGGCCTGTTCTTCGTGATCATTTCCGGTCTGCCGGCGGTGCTGCTGACGCGTCAGGCGTTGCTGGCACGGCCGCTGAACGACGATCCGGAGAACACGGAGCTCGAATGGTATCCGGCCGGCATGCTGGTCATGTGGCTGACGGCGCTTCCCGCTGTGGGATTGCTGACAGCCGTTCTGGTCGCGGGCCTGCAGGGGCCGGGACTGGAAGCCATGGTCCGGACCGAGGTCGAGGGGATGTTCGCCGCGATGGGGACGGCAAGCGAAGGAATCTTCGCCCTGCCCCAGGAGCAGCTGGACGCCGCCATGAACCTCACCGTTGCCGTCTTTCCCGGCATTGCCGGACTGCAATGGTCCATGCTGACCCTCGTCAACGGCCTGCTGGCCCAGGGCGTGCTTGCGCGCTTCGACGCCAATCTGAGGCCGTCGCCCCGAATGCGGGACATCCGATTGCCGGTCTGGGCGCCCTTTCCGCTCGCCATTGCCGCCCTGGCGGCGATGCTCGCGGACGGAGCCCTCGGCTATCTCGGCTGGAACGCCGTGCCGATCCTGTGTCTGCCCTTCTTTCTCTCCGGTCTGGGGCTCATCCATGCCCTCGCCGGAGCGCCGAACGGCAAGCGCTGGCTTCTGCATGCGACCTATACGCTGATGGTCCTCTCCTTTCTGCTGCCCGCCCTGCAATTCATCTGGGTCCTGCTCGTTTTCGCGGGACTGGTGGATCACTGGGCGGATCTGAAGGGGCGGATCGCACGGAATTCGAATCAAACGTGATCCCGGTCGGAACCGGCCCGCGCCGCAGCTTCGCGGCAGAGGCCCCGGCCACAAAGGAGTAAGAGAAATGGAAGTCATTCTTCTGGAGCGTATCGAACGTCTCGGCCAGATGGGCGACGTCGTTAACGTGAAGCCGGGCTTCGCCCGCAACTTCCTGCTGCCCCAGGGCAAGGCCCTGCGTGCGAGCAAGAACAACCTGACCCACTTCGAAGGCCAGCGCGCCCAGCTCGAAGCGGAAAACCTTGAGCGCAAGGGCGAGGCCGAAAAGGTCGCGACCAAGCTTGAGGGCTTGGTGGTTCCGGTGATCCGGGCGGCCGGCGACAGCGGCCAGCTCTACGGCTCCGTCACCTCCCGCGACATCGCGGACGCGGTCACCGCCGCAGGCGTTACCGTCAGCAAGCGCCAGGTCATTCTGGACCGCGCCCTGAAAATGCTCGGCCTCGAAGAGATCCGCGTCGTGCTGCACCCGGAAGTGTCGGTGAACATCACCGTGAACATCGCCCGCAGCGCCGACGAAGCGGAACAGCAGAAGCTCCTCGGCCGCGCCGTCGGCACCGAGGAAGCCGAGGAAGAGGAAGAAGCCGGTCTGACGGCCGAAGCCGCTTCCGAGCTGCTCGAGGAAGGCCTCGCCGAAGCGGCTGCCGAAGAGGAAGAGAAGACCGCCGAGGCCTGAGCCTCTTCGCGTCCCTCTAATACTGTTCCGGAAACGGCCGCCCGTCGAGGCGGCCGTTTTCTTTTTCACAGGGCCAAGCCCTTGGATTTCGGGCCGCAAATCCAAGATATCCCCGTAATTCAGCTTTATACACAGCCGTAAGTCTTTGATAAATCACGGCTTGGGGATAAGATTGCTGGAGACGTCCACAGCCCTTCTTGGTATGTGTATTCGATGTCCAGTTCAGAGCCCTTCTCGACCATCACGTCGCTCACGCGCGCGGAACCGCAGACCAGCGAATACCGCGAGCCTCCCCACAACCTGGAGGCGGAACAGGGTCTGCTCGGCGCCATCCTCGTCAATAACCGGGCCTTCGAGAGGGTCAGCGAGTATCTGGCGCCGGAACATTTCGCCGACCCTGTCCATGGCCGAATCTTCGCTGCCTGCGGCCGGCTGATCGAGAAAGGTCAGATCGCCAACCCCGTGACCCTGAAGCCGCTGTTCGATCAGGACGATTCCCTGCAGGAGGCCGGCGGCGCGCAGTATCTGGTCCGGCTCGCCGCCTCCGTCGTCACCGTGATCAATGCGGACGATTACGGCCAGGCGATCTATGACAGCTTCCTGCGCCGCGAACTGATCGATCTCGGCGGCGAGATCGTCAACGTGGCCTACAAGCACGATCTCGACCTGCCGGCGGCCGATCAGATCGAGGCCGCGGAATCGAAACTCTTCAGTCTCGCGGAACGCGGCTCCAGTCAGGGCGGCTTCCAGGATTTCGGCGAGGCGCTCACCACTGCGGTGCGGATGGCGGAGGAAGCCTTCAAGCGGGACGGCGGTCTCGCGGGTATTTCCACCGGCCTAACCGACCTCGATGCCAAGCTCGGCGGCCTCCACCCTTCGGATCTGCTGATCCTCGCGGGCCGCCCCGCCATGGGGAAGACCGCGCTGGCGACGAACATCGCCTTCCATGTCGCGACCGCCGCGCTCAAGGACCCGGAACTCGACCGCCAGGTCGTCGCCTTCTTCTCGCTCGAAATGTCGGCCGAACAGCTCGCCACGCGTATTCTGGCCGAGCAGACCGAGATTTCGTCGGAGCATATCCGGCGCGGTGAGCTGACGACCGAGGACTTCCAGAAGCTGGTCGCCGCCAGCCAGGACCTCGAACGGGCACCGCTCTATGTCGACGACACACCCGCGATTACCATAGCCACGATGCGGGCCCGCGCCCGGCGCCTGAAGCGTCAGCAGGGGCTCTCGCTGATCGTGGTCGACTACCTGCAGCTCATGCGACCGTCCGCCGGCCAGCGGGCCGACAACCGTGTGCAGGAGATATCCATGATCACCCAGGGCCTGAAGGCGATCGCAAAGGAACTGGATGTGCCGGTCATCGCCCTCTCCCAGCTCTCGCGCGCCGTCGAACAGCGCGAGGACAAGCGGCCGGTCCTCGCCGACCTTCGCGAATCCGGATCGATCGAGCAGGACGCGGACGTCGTCATGTTCGTGTTCCGCGAGCAGTACTATCTCGAGAAGGGCGAACCGGCGCAGCGCATCGACGAATCGGACGAGAAGTTCCACGACCGGCACGACCAGTGGAAGGACCGCTGCGAGAAGTCCTACGGCAAGGCCGAGGTGATCATCGGCAAGCAGCGCCACGGCCCGACAGGCACCGTCACGCTGCACTTCGAAGGCTCGACGACCAAATTCTCCAACTTCGTCGCGGACGATCACATCCCGGACAGTTTCTGATGCTCGACACCACTTCGGCTCGAGACGGATCCGGTGCCGCATCGGAACTCGTCATCGATCTCGGCGCGGTCAGACGGAACTATCTGTCGCTCCAGGAGCGCCTCGGAAAGACCGAATGTGCCGCGGCCGTAAAGGCGGACGCCTATGGAACGGGCGCCGACAAGGTCGCTCCGGCGCTCTTCGAGGCCGGCTGCAGGACCTTCTTCGTCGCAACCGTCGATGAAGCAATTGCCGTCCGGAAGATCCTCCCCGACTGCCGAATAGCGGTCCTCAACGGGCTGCTTGCGGGCACGGAACAGGTCTTTCCGGAGCACGATCTGATCCCTGTCATCAACGACCTGGAGCAGATCGCGCGCATTCGAGAGATGTGCGTCTCCGCCGACCGGGCGTTGCCGGCCATGCTGCATATCGACACCGGGATGAACCGGCTCGGCCTCTCGCCCTCCGACATGGACCGGGTGGCCAGGGACCCGGACGTGCTGACCGGCCCCGACTGGCTCTATGCGATCTCGCATCTCGCCAGCGGCGACGATCCGGACAACCCGGAGAACGCGGCGCAACTCGCGCGCTTCGCCGAGCAGCGCGGCCGTCTGAAACGGCCGATGCAGGCAAGCCTCGCTAACTCGGCAGGGATCTTTCTCGGCCCGGATTATCATCTGGATCTCGCCCGCCCCGGCTTCGCGCTCTATGGCGGCCGGGTCGAGGACGGCAAGCCGAGCCCGATGGAGCCGGTGGTCCGGCTGCGCGCCCGCATCCTGCAGGTCCGTACCGTCCGGGCCGGTGACAGCGTCGGCTACGGAGGCACTTATACGGTGACCGAGGACGCGCGCATCGCCACGGTGGCGGTCGGCTATGCGGACGGTTATCTGCGCTGCCTTTCCGGCAAGGGGGTGGCCTGTATCGGCGACCGGCGCCTCCCCGTGGTCGGCCGGGTCTCGATGGACATGCTTGCCGTCGATGTCAGCCAGGTGGATCCGACCGAAGTCCATCCGGGCGGCTATATCGAGCTGCTCGGACCGCATTACACGGTGAACGACGCGGCCGACGATGCCGGAACCATCGGTTATGAAATATTGACAGCTCTCGGCCATCGCTATACCCGACGCTACATCGAAGCGGCGAGCGGAGAGTCCTGATCATGCGTATCCCGATGCCCGGATCCCACGAGGGACACGCCAGCGCATGACCTTCCTCGCAGCCGTGGGACGGACCTTCCTCGGGTTTCTCGCCGCCACCGGGCGGCTCGCGATGTTCACGGGCACGACGCTCGGTCATTGCGTGCGTCCCCCGCTCTACTGGCGCCTGCTCATGCGCCAGATCGTCGATATCGGGTATTACTCCCTGCCTGTCGTCGGCCTGACCACGCTCTTCTCCGGCATGGTTCTGGCCCTGCAAAGCTATACCGGCTTCGCGCGGTTCAACGCCGAGAGCGCCGTCTCCACCGTCGTCGTGCTCTCCATGACCCGGGAACTCGGCCCGGTGCTGGCCGGTCTCATGGTCGCGGGCCGTATCGGCGCCTCGATGGCCGCGGAGATCGGGACCATGCGCGTGACCGAGCAGGTCGACGCGCTGACCACGCTTTCGACCAATCCGTTCAAGTATCTCGTCGTTCCGCGGGTTCTTGCCGGCATGATCAGCCTGCCCTTCCTCGTGCTGATCGGCGACATCATCGGAGTCTTTGGCGGCTATCTGGTCGGCGTGCACAAGCTCGGCTTCAACGCCGGCACGTATCTGAAGAGCACCTTCGAGTTCCTCGAGACGCAGGACGTGGTCTCCGGCCTCGTGAAGGCGGCCGTCTTCGGTTTCCTGATCGCCGTCATGGGCTGCTATCACGGCTACTATTCGGGCCGCGGCGCCCAGGGGGTCGGCCGGGCGACGACCAATGCGGTGGTCTCCGCCTCGATCCTGATCCTGATATCGAACTACCTGATCACCGAACTCTTCTTCGCCCGCTAGGCGGCTGGAACGCACGATGGCCGAAACCACGGCGGCAACTCCCAAGATCCGGATCCGGGACCTTCGAAAGTCCTTCGGCTCCAACCATGTGCTGCGCGGGCTCGACCTCGACATCGCCGAGGCGGAATCCGTCGTGGTGATCGGCGGTTCCGGGACCGGCAAGTCCGTCCTGATCAAGACCATCACCGGACTGATGGACGCCGACGGCGGCACGGTCGAAATCGACGGCGTCGACGTGCTCAAGCTGACCCCCTCGGAACAGCACGGCATATTGAATCGCTTCGGCCTGCTGTTTCAGGCCGGAGCACTCTTCGACTCACTGACCGTTCTGGAAAACGTCGCCTTCGGCCTGGTCGAGGCGCAGCGCATGCCCCGTGCCAAAGCGCACAAGCTGGCGCTCGACTTCATGGGCCAGGTCGGCCTGGAGCCGAGCGTCGGCGCGATGTATCCGGCCGAGATTTCCACCGGCATGCGCAAGCGCGCCTCCCTCGCCCGCACCATCGCGACCCATCCCGACGTGGTGTTCTTCGACGAGCCGACGACCGGTCTCGACCCGATCATGGGCGACATCATCGACGAGCTGATCGTCAAATGCGTGAAGGATCTGAAGATCACCGCGCTCACCATCACCCACGACATGGACAGCGCGCGCCGGATCGGCGACCGGATCGCCATGCTCTACGAGGGCAAGATCATCTGGCAGGGCCCGACCTCCGAGATCGACAACTCCGGAAACCCCTATGTGCACCAGTTCATCAACGGCCTCGAGGAAGGCCCGATCGAACTGGTGACACGCAGGGCCTGACGGAGCGCGGCGATGGCGAAGTCCCAGTCCCGCTATGTCTGCCAGGAATGCGGCGGCGTGCAGCCCAAATGGGCCGGCAAATGCGATGCCTGCGGCGCCTGGAACACGCTCGTCGAGGAAGTGGTCGAGAAAAGCGCGCCGAAGGGCCTCGGCGGCGCCAAGGGCCGCAGGATCGAATTCGTCGATCTCGCCGGCAGCTCCGAGAAACGGCCGCGCCGGGTCACCAAGATCGCCGAGTTCGACCGGGTCGCCGGCGGCGGCCTTGTACCCGGCTCCGTCATCCTAATCGGCGGCGATCCCGGCATCGGCAAATCGACCCTGCTGCTGCAGCTGACGGCCAGGCTCTCCGAACATTGCCGCTGCGCCTATGTCTCGGGCGAAGAGGCGCTCGATCAGGTGCGGATGCGCGCCCAGCGGCTCGGCGTCGCCAAGGCGCCGGTGCAGCTCGCCGCGGCGACCAGCGTGCGCGACATCGTCACCACGCTGGAGAGCGAGGACCCGCCGGATGTGCTGGTGATCGACTCGATCCAGACCATGTATGTCGACGCGATCGACAGCGCGCCGGGCACCGTCTCGCAAGTCCGCGCCTCGGCGCAGGAGCTGATCCGCGTCGCCAAGCGCCGCGGCATCGTGCTGCTGCTGGTCGGCCATGTGACCAAGGAAGGCACCATCGCGGGTCCCCGCGTGCTCGAGCACATGGTCGATACCGTGCTCTATTTCGAGGGCGAGCGCGGGCACCAGTTCCGCATCCTGCGCGGAGTGAAGAACCGCTTCGGGCCGACCGACGAGATCGGCGTCTTCGAGATGACCGAGGGCGGTCTTGCCGAAGTCACCAACCCGTCCGCCCTCTTCCTCGGCGACCGGCAGGAGAGCGTTTCCGGCGCCTGCGTCTTCGCCGGCATGGAGGGTACCCGCCCGCTTCTCGTCGAGATCCAGGCCCTCGTCGCCCCCTCGCCCTACGGCACGCCCCGGCGGGCGGTCATCGGATGGGATGCGGGCCGCCTCGCCATGGTGACCGCGGTGCTGGAAGCACGTTGCGGCGTCGTCCTGGCGGGTAGCGACGTGTTCCTCAATGTCGCGGGCGGCCTGAAGGTCAGCGAGCCGGCGGCGGATCTGGCGGTCGCGGCAGCCCTGCTCTCCTCGCTCACCGGCAAGCCGGTTCCCTCCGATGCCGTCGTCTTCGGCGAGATCGGGCTTTCCGCCGAGATCCGGGCCGTCGCCCATGCCGAGGCACGGCTCAAGGAAGCGGCCAAGCTCGGCTTCGGCCGGGCGATCCTGCCGGAGCTGCGGCGCAAGAAGGGCGAGAAGGCGTCGCGCAATGATGGCCTCTCTCTCGCCACGATCCGGCAGTTACATGATCTGGTGGCGATGTTTCAGGACGAAGCATCGGTCGGACGCAAAGCGGGAGAGGCCTGAGCTTTGGAAAACCTGCCCGTGAACGTGACGGATCTCGCGATCATCGCAGCCGTGCTGATCTCCGGCATTCTCGCCTTCGCCCGCGGCTTCTTCCGCGAGGTCCTGTCGATCGGCTCCTGGGTCGCGGCCTTCTTCGCCGCGCTCTATCTCTACCCCGTCGTAACCCCGTATATCCGCCAGTTGCTCGGCTGGGGAGACATGGCCAGCCTCGCTGCCGGGATCGCCGTTTTCGTCGTCTCCGTGATTGTAATGTCGCTGTTCACCCACTATGTTGCAGCCGCATTACAGGGCAGCAGCCTGAGTGCGATCGACCGTTCTCTCGGGTTCCTTTTCGGGATTGCCCGGGGCGCGGTTCTGGTCTGCCTGCTCTATCTCGGACTGAATTGGCTGATCGAGGATGATGGCTATCCGAAATGGGTAACCGAAGCCCGCACATTGCCCCTCGTGCAGCAGGGGGCGGAAACGCTTGTCAGCCTGGTTCCGCCACATCTGCGTCCGCGAATCCGCGACGCCGCCGGATCGGCCGAAACCAAAGCCCGCGAAGAAACCCAGAAACTGCTCTACGAACGCCTGATGAGCCCACCGGCGAAATCCGATGCACCGCAAGGCGGCGACGGGTATACTGCCGAGCAACGTCGGGATCTGGAGCGGGTCATCGAGAACACGCAGTAGCGTGCTCATTCATGTCGCCAAGATCAACCACTGACGGGAGGGTGTCATTGTGACGGAAAAGGACAAACCGTTGGACCATTCCCATCAGCACGACGACGATCATCTCCACGAGGAGTGCGGGGTGTTCGGCATCTTCGGCGCTCCCGAATCCGCTGCCCTCACCGCTCTCGGTCTCCATTCCCTGCAGCATCGCGGACAGGAATCCTGCGGCATCGTTTCCTGGGACGGCGAGCATTTCCATGCCCACCGCGCGCTCGGCCATGTCGGCGAGAATTTCGGCGACGACTCCGCGAAGATCGTGGCCCAGCTCAAGGGGCACGCGGCGATCGGCCATAACCGGTATGCGACCACGGGCGCGACCAACCTGCGTAACGTGCAGCCGCTCTTCGCCGATTTCGAGTTCGGCGGCATGGCGCTCTGCCACAACGGCAACCTGACCAACGCGATCGACCTGCGCGACAGCCTGGTCCGTCAGGGCTGCCTCTTCCAGTCCACCTCCGATACCGAGACCATCATCCACCTTGTCGCCCGCAGCCCGCAGCAGACGGTTCTGGACCGGGTGATCGACGCCATGCAGAAGATCGTCGGCGCCTATTCGCTGGTTTGCCTGACGCGCGACGCGCTGATCGGCATCCGCGATCCGCACGGTGTGCGCCCGCTGTGTCTCGGCAAGGTCGGTGACGCGCATATCCTGACCTCGGAAACCTGCGCCCTCGACATCATCGGCGCCGAGTTCGTGCGCGATATCGAGCCCGGCGAGGTCGTCATGATCACCAGCGACGGCATCAAGTCGCTGAAGCCCTTCGCGGCGAAACCGAGCCGCTTCTGCATTTTCGAATATATCTACTTCGCCCGCCCCGACAGCGTGATGGAAGGCAAGAGCGTCTACAACGCGCGCAAGGAAATCGGCGCCGTTCTGGCGAAGGAGAGCCATGTCGACGCGGATGTCGTCGTCCCGGTGCCGGACAGCGGCGTGCCGGCGGCGATCGGCTACGCGGCGGCGGCAGGCGTGCCGTTCGATCTCGGTATCATCCGCAACCACTATGTCGGCCGCACCTTTATCGAGCCGACGGACCATGTCCGCCATCTTGGCGTGAAGCTGAAGCACAATGCCAACACCGCGCAGCTCAAGGGCAAGCGCGTGGTCCTGGTCGACGATTCCATCGTCCGCGGCACCACCTCGACCAAGATCGTCGAGATGGTCCGTCAGGCCGGCGCCAAGGAAGTCCACATGCGGATCGCCAGCCCGCCGACGACCCATTCCTGCTTCTACGGCGTCGACACGCCGCAGCGCGAGAAGCTGCTCGCAGCCCGCATGTCGGTCGAGGAGATGGCGGAACTGATCGGCGTCGACAGCCTTGCCTTCATCTCCCATGACGGGCTTTACAAGGCCGTCGGCGAAGCCGCGCGGAACAGCGAGCAGCCGCAATATTGCGATGCCTGTTTCACCGGCGACTATCCGATCGCGCTGATCGACCAGAATGACGGCTCCAACGTCCGGCAGCTCTCGCTGCTGGCCGAGGCCTCCTGATCAGACCAAGCAAGCTGAGAGTTTCATGACCGGAAAACTCGAGGGCCGCATTGCGGTCATTACCGGCGCCTCCCGGGGCATCGGCGCGGCCGTCGCGAAGGCTTTCGCGCGGGAAGGTGCGCATGTCGTTCTCGTCGCACGCACCGTCGGCGCACTCGAAGAGGTGGACGACGAGATCCGGGCCGCCGGCGGCAGCGCGAGCCTCGTGCCGATGGATCTGAAGGACTCGGCCGCCATCGACCGCCTCGGCGCCGCCCTCTACGAGCGCTACGGCAAGATCGACATTCTGGTCGCGAATGGCGGCATGCTCGGCACCCTGACGCCGATGCATCACTATGATCCGCAGCTCTGGGACGATGTCATCGCCGTCAACCTCACCGCCAACCAGCGGCTGGTGCGCAGCCTCGACCCGCTGCTCCGCCAGTCCGACGCCGGACGCGCGATCTTCGTCACCTGCGACGCCGCGCATGGCGAACGTCCGTTCTGGGGCGCCTATGCCGTCAGCAAGGCGGCGCTGGAAGCGATGGTGCGCAGCTACGCGGCGGAGAACGCGCGCGGAACGATCCGCGCCAATCTTCTGAACCCGGGCGCCACCCGGACAAAGATCCGGGCCACCGCCTATCCGGGCGAGGATCAGGCGACGGTGCAGGCACCGGAAGAACTGGTGCCGCTGTTCCTCGAACTCGCCTCGCCGGACTGCCTGCGCAATGGCGATCTCGTCGATGCGTGAAGCCGGGCGCGGCGCGCTACTCGCCGCCACTCTCGTCGCAGGCATATCCGCAGCTTCCTACGCAGTCGAAATCCAGGGACACCGTGGCGCCCGCGGTCTGTTGCCGGAGAATTCCCTGCCGGCCTTCGCCAAGGCCCTGGATCTCGGCGTCGACGTCCTTGAGCTGGACACGGTGATTACCGCGGACGGGATCGCAATGATCCACCACGACCGCGCGCTCTCACCGGAGCTTGCGCGGAGGAACGGCTCCTGGATCGAGGCCGCGGTACCGCTGCGCTCGCTCACTGCGGAAGAACTCGCCACATACGATATCGGGCGGATCCGGCCCGGCAGCCGCTACGAAAAGCGCTTCCCCGAGCAGAAGCCCCTGGACGGCACGAAGATCCCTCGACTTGCCGAACTCTTCCGGTTGATCGGAGACAGGGCTGATCTGAATGTCCGGTTCAATATCGAGACCAAGCGCTCGCCCCTGCATCCGTCCGACACACCGGATCCAGAGACCTTCGCCCGCACGGTGATCGATACCGCCCGGGAAGCCGACATGGCGCACCGGATCGCACTGCAGAGTTTCGACTGGTCGACGCTGATTGCTGCCAAGCGCATCGACCCGGCGATACCGACCGTGTGCCTCACCGCAGAAGCCCGCTGGCTCGACAATCTGGAAATCGGCAGGGACGGCGCCTCGCCCTGGCTCGGCGGGCTCGATATCGACGATCATGGCGGGTCGGTGCAGAAAACGGTGAAAGCCGCCGGCTGCGCCGTCTGGTCGCCCTATTACCGCAACGTCACGAAGGACGCCGTCGACGCCGCCCATGACGAAGGGCTGACGGTCGTGGTCTGGACGGTGAACGAGACGGCCGACATGAAGCGGATGGTTGAACTGGGCGTCGACGGCATCATCACCGACTATCCCGACCGCGCGGCACAGATCCGGCAATAGCGCCCCGGCATTGCCCGATTGCGCCGCTAACCTATACTGCTCGTGTGATTCGGGTGTGGACGAGGCATGAACATGGCTGATGGCGAGAGCGGGTTGATTGCCGGTATCGGCCTGCCCCAGACCGGTGCTCACAGAGATCTGGCCTGGAGCGATCTCGAAGCCGGCCGGCCCAAGGATTATCGCCTTACCTGGCTCCATCTCGACCAGAAGCAGGAAAGCGCACGGGCATGGATCCGGGAACAAGCGGGGATTCCGGATGTCGCCGCGGAAGCCCTGATCGCGGAGGAGACGCGGCCAAGGGTTCAGCGCTTCGACGATGGAACTCTGCTTGTACTCCGCGGCGTGAACCTCAATCCCGGCGCCGATCCGGAAGACATGGTCAGCCTCAGAATATGGATCGAGCCCGGCTTCATGATAACGGTCCGTATGCGCCGGCTGCTAGCCGTGCAGGACACCATCGATTCGATCCGCGAGGGCTACATGCCACAATCCGCGGACGAACTGCTGACCACGATCGCCGACCGCCTGTTCAAGCGAATGGGGCCGGTGATCGACGATCTGGAGGAACGCATCGACACGGTCGACGAGGAGCAGACCGTCGGCGATCTGCGCCAGCCGACGCGGGAACTCCAGTTGCTGCGGCTCCGGACCATCATCCTCCGGCGTTATATCCTTCCGCAGCGGGATGCGCTCAGGCAGCTCACAAACGATCCGCCCGCCTGGTTCGGCCGCCGCACCATCAGCGGCCTGACGGAGGCCGCGGACCGGGTGATCCGCTATGTCGAAAGTCTCGATGAAATTCGCGAGCGGGCCATGGTTATTCAGGACACGATCCAGAACCGGAACAGCGAGGAGCTGAACCGGCGGCTCTACCTGCTCTCGGTGATTTCCGCCATCTGTCTTCCGCTCGGGCTGCTGACCGGCCTGCTCGGCATCAATGTCGCCGGCATGCCCGGTACCGAGAGCGCCTGGGCCTTCTGGGCGGTTTCGCTTCTCATGATCGTCATCGTCGGCCTGGAACTCTGGGCGCTGAAAACGCTCAAATGGTTCAGATGATGCGAAAGGCCCGGCACGGGGAAAACATGCTGAAACGTCTTACTCTCTTCGTCGCGGCTCTGGCGCTGGCCGTGCTCTTCACCTCCGGGTTTACCGGCGACGCCTCTGCGCAGACGCTCCCGTCCGAGACCGCCCAGGAAACGCAGGCCGACCCGCTTCACAAGATCGCGCCGGAACAGATCAAGGACCTCGTTTCGACCCTGAAGGACGAGCAGGAGCGCGACGCGCTCATCTCCAAGCTCGAGGCCCTCATCGCAGTTTCGGAGAATGATACGGTCGAACAGGAAGTCGACACCGGGCTCGCGACGGCGATGTCGGATGTGGTCAAGGGGATCAGCGATTTTCTTCAGGAAGCGGTCACCAGGCTGTCGGCGGCCGCCCTTGCCCTGACGAACGTGAAGAGCCTGCTCCCGCTGATCAACGACCTCATCGACGACCCGCGCGGATTGATCACCCTCGCGGAATGGATCGGGATCATCGGCGGCATCGTCGCCATCGGGCTGGTCGCAGTGCATTTCGTCGGACGGATCATCCGGCGACCGCTCGACCGCCTGGAATCCTGGGCCAGCAACGGGACGCTGCTGCATAGCACCGCCGTACTGGTCCCCCAGCTGCTTCTCAGGGCTCTGAGGCCCGTGGTTTTCTTCGCCGTCACACAACTGATCCTGACGACCGTGGACTCGACCAACGTCCAGCTCGCCGGACGTGCCTTCGTCTTTGCGGTCGCGTCTCACCTGATCTGTCGCGCGATCATCCATACGCTGCTGAAGCCGGCCGGCCTGCTCAGCCGTTCCCTCGAAATCTCGCCCGCGACAGGTGCCTATCTGAGCATCTGGATAAACCGCGTCGTCGCCACCGGCATCTATGGCATTCTGGGTCTCCAGAGCGGTTACATCCTCGGCCTTCCCCACGCGACCTTCCTGTTCCTCGAGAAAGTCGTGTACGGCATTCTGTGGGCCCTGATGATCGCTTTCATCCTGCAGAACAGAGTGAGCTTTGCCCGAACGATCGCGCAGCGCCCGGACGGTTCGGTACGGAACCCCTTCTGGTCACTGCTGTCCGCGATCTGGCACCTGATCGCGATCGCCTACGTGACCGCCGGGCTGATATTGCTCATGTCGATGGGCGACGAGGGCTTCGTCAGGCTCGGCGAGATCGCCGCCTTCATGGTCGTGATCATGATCGTCTGGCGCATCGCCTGGCTCGCCATCGATACGGTCGGGCTCCGGCTGTTCTCGATTTCCCGGGAACTCACCGACCGCTTTCCGTCTCTCGAGCAA
This sequence comes from Nisaea sp., assembly GCF_017640745.1. Classification (GTDB taxonomy): domain Bacteria; phylum Pseudomonadota; class Alphaproteobacteria; order Thalassobaculales; family Thalassobaculaceae; genus Nisaea. The sequence goes on from NZ_JAEPQA010000011.1 coordinate 34,558, forward strand.
CGGGCAAACCGCTACGTGCCGCATGTTCTCGGCGGGGCACGTATCCTGATCTCCATCGCGGCCATCGGCGCGCTTCTGGAGGTCTGGGGCCTTCAGCTTTCCACCTTCCTCGCGTCGGATAACGGTCAGATCCTGATCCGCGCGCTGGCAACCATCATTCTTGTCGGAGGCGGCGCACTCATCGTCTCCGAACTGGTCGGTCTGTTCGTCGAACGCCGTCTCAAGGTCTCGGAAGAGAACGGTACGCTGAGCGGCCGCGAAAGGACCCTGCTCCCGCTCCTCAGGCGCGCCGTCGCCATCGTCCTCGGCGTGCTCGCGGTATTCGTGATCCTCTCCGAGATCGGCGTCGACATCACTCCGCTCCTCGCCGGCGCCGGGGTGGTCGGCCTGGCGGTCGGCTTCGGCTCGCAATCGCTGGTCAAGGACGTCATCTCCGGCATCTTCCTGCTGATCGAGGACACCCTCAATGTCGGCGATTACATCGATGTCGGCGGCAAGACCGGGACCGTCGAGGCGCTCAGCATCCGCACCCTCCGTTTGCGCGACGTCGCCGGCGACCTGCACACCATTCCCTTCGGCAGCGTCGATACCATCACCAACATGACCAAGGATTTCGCCTATGCCCTGGTCGATGTCGGAATTGCCTATCGCGAGGACGCCGACGCGGTGATGAAGCTGCTGAGCGAGATCGGCAACGAAATGGTCGAGGACGAAAAGATCAAGCCGTCGATCATTGGGCCGTTCGAAGTCTTCGGTGTTCAGGATCTCGCGGATTCCAGCGTCAATATCCGCACAAGGGTCAAGACCAAGGGCGGCATGCAATGGTCGGTGCGCCGCGAGTTTCTGCGCCGGGTGAAGCGGCGCTTCGATGCCGAGGGCATCGAGATCCCGTTCCCGCACCAGACGCTTTATTTCGGCGCCGACAAGAACGGCGCCGCCCCGCCTGCCTTCGTCAAGGTTTCGCAGCAGACCCGCGAACGCAAGACGGACAAGGACGGCGCGGAAACCGGCAAGGGTGCCAACGGCTATTTCGAAACGGCCAATCCAGAGATGGCCGACGCGGAAGCTGCCCGCAATGCGGAAAAGCAGGCCCAGGAAGCGGAGCGCCGCAAGCGGGAAGAGGAGCGCGCAAAGGCGGCCGAGGAGGTCAAGGAAGCGCAGGAGGATCTCGAGCACGACGACCCGGCGAACATGGACGAGGACGACAGCGCACGATCCACCGATAAGAATAAGCCGGAATAGGGATCGGCGGCAGAGAACATGCGCAAGTTCGATTGCCTGATCGTCGGCGCCGGCGCTGCCGGCATGATGTGCGCTGCCGAGGCGGCCCGGCGCGGCCGCTCGGTGCTGCTCGTCGACCACGCGAAAGCGCCGGGCGAGAAAATCCGGATTTCCGGCGGCGGACGCTGCAACTTCACCAATCTGCGCACGGCGCCCGAGAACTTTCTCTCCGCCAATCCCCGCTTCTGCATCTCGGCGCTCCGGCGCTACACACAGCGCGACTTCATCGCCCTCGTCGAGCGCCACGGCATCGCCTATCACGAAAAGACCCTGGGGCAGCTGTTCTGCGATGACAGCTCGAAACAGATCGTCGAGATGCTGACCACCGAACTGCGCCAGGCGGGCGCGCGGCTCGAGCTCTCGACGTCGGTTGCGAGCATCGCACGGTTCGGCAGCGGTTTTCGCGTCGAACTGTCCTCCGGGAGCGTCGAAGCGGCCTCGCTGGTGATCGCGACCGGCGGCAAGTCGATCCCGAAGATGGGCGCGACCGGCTTCGCATACGGCGTCGCGGAACAGTTCGGCATCAAGGTCGTGCCGCCGCGTCCCGGCCTCGTCCCCCTCACCTTCGATCCGGACACGCTGGAGCGCCTGAAGGCGCTCTCCGGCATCTCCGTCGAGGCCGAGGTCGCCTGCGGCAAGACCCGCTTTGCAGAGGGCCTGCTCTTCACCCACCGCGGCCTCAGCGGTCCCTCGATCCTGCAGATCTCCTCCTACTGGCGCGAAGGCGATGAGATCAGGATCGATCTCGCCCCCGGCACCGAAGTTTCAGAGGCCCTGCTGAAGGCGAAATCGGACAGTCCGAAGCAGGCCGTGCAAACCGCCCTCGCCGGAACCCTCCCAAAACGCCTCGCTGCTGCGATCGCGGAGGAAGCCGGAACCCTCCGACCGCTCGGGGATACCGGCGACAAGGCGCTCAGGGCCCTCGGTGAACGGGTAAACCGCTGGCGCGTGAAACCGGCGGGATCGGAGGGCTATCGGACCGCCGAAGTTACGCTCGGCGGCATCGATACCGCCGCGCTAGACCAGAAGAGCATGGAAGCGAAAGCCGTGCCCGGCCTCTATTTCATCGGCGAGGCCGTCGACGTCACGGGCTGGCTCGGCGGCTACAATTTCCAGTGGGCCTGGTCCAGCGGCTGGAGCGCCGGGCAAGCCGTCTAGGACGCCGCGGGAGCGGCCGCTCTGCGGATTCCGAAGAGGAGCCCGCTCAGCAGAAGCGCACAGATCCCCGTCAGCACCCAGAGACTGACCGTGAAGCCGCCGGTCATGTCGTGGATCACGCCGATCGCGACCGGACCGGAGACCCCTCCGATCTCCGCGGCGGAGAAGAACAGCCCACCTGCCGAGCCCGCGTTCTTGGAGCCGACACCGCGCGCCTCGACGAGGAACAGCAGCGCGATGGTCATCATCGATCCGCGCGCGAGACCCTGGCAGACCAGTGCGACGAAGAGCCCCGGGCCCTCGCCGAGCTGCAGCAGAAGGGTGCAGGCGCCCGCCAGCACGAACAGGCCGCCGAGGATCGCGGCGCGGCGCTCCGGCGTCGCGAGACGCGGGATGGTCAGCGAGCCGAACACCCCGACCACCGTCGGCAAGGCCGCCCAGTAGCCGGCTTCAACGGCACTCATGCCGGTCGATTTCAGGATTTCCGGCAGCCAGTTGTTGGTGCCGTGGTTGAAGAAGAAGATGCCGACGCTCATCGCCAGAATGATCCGCACCACCGGGTTCGCCATCAGGTCCTTGAAGATCTCGACCTGGGAGCGTCGCGGCGCCGCCTTCTCCGCCGCCTCGCGGGCGCGGGCCTCGGCATGCTGTGCGATCAGCAGCCAGATCAGGCCGGAGGCAGCGGTGATCAGGGCGTAGTCCGTCACCACCATGCGCCAGTCGCCGTCGTGGAACGGCAGCACCATCGCGTTGGTCAGGCTGAGCGAGAGGATGCCGCCCATCGCCGGGCCGGTGATGTAGATCCCCATGGCGAAGCCGCGTTCCTTGCCCTCGAACCATTCGGCGATGATTTTCGGAGCGCCGATGGAGATCAGCGGCCCGCCGAACCCGAAGATCCCGACGGCGAGAAACAGCGTCAGGTGGTCGATCGCGACGGCGCGGGCGAGGCCGGAGGCCGCCATGATCACCGCCGCCAGCAACAGCGCCTTCCGCGCTCCGATCCGGTCGAGCAGGATTCCGCAGGGCACCGCCGCGCCGATATAGACGAAGGGCCAGGCGCCGAGCACTGTTCCCATCGCGCCGTGGCTGAGGCCGAGATCGCTTGTGATCGGCCCGACCATCGGGGCGAGCGCGCTGATCGTCAGGCCGAAGGCGAAATAGATCAGCCAGACACCGAACAGCATGGCCCAGCGGTAGGGATGCGGGGCCGGTACCGCCTCGGCGGAGGTATGGGGCTCTGACACGGGATCGGGCTCAAGCGGCTGTGACTGTGATCCCCCAAGAGTACGGCGCGCGTTCGACACCGCACAAGTGCCGGAAAGGCTTCAGGTCCTGTCGAGAATCTTCTTCATTCCCTGCGCCGCGAGGCGGAGATTGCGGGCCATCTGCTCCATCTCCTTGCGCTGGCGGTAGGTCAGGTCGTCGAAGCGGAGCGCGAACTCGATGCCCTCGGCCCGGTCTTCTAGCCGCTTCAGGCGCACATCGTCCTGCACCACATCGCGCTTGCGCTTGGAACTCAGGACCGGCGTCTCGACCTTCCAGCGGCGGTAGTAGCGCTGTTTCTGGCTCTCCGAGAGGGTTTCGTAGAGAGCGGAGATGTCGTCGATCGAGAGCTGGTGACGGGTGATACGGCGGCGGCTCATGGGCGCAATTATGCTGCGGACATCGGCGCCCTCACAAGCGCCGATCCGCCCGTTGACGAACTCGCGATCCCGCGTGAAGGGCGCCGCGTCAGCGGAGCCCCTTGCGGCGCCAGAGCTCGTGGATCTGGATCCCGTTCGCCCGCTCCAGCGCCTCGGCGGCATCGAGGGCCAGATCCTCGCGGAAGCGGCGGGCGATGAGCTGCACCGAGAGCGGCAGCCCCTCATGATACCCTGCCGGCGCGATGGAGGCCGGCAGGCCGAGGAAGTTGATCATCCAGCTGTAGACCGAGGAGTCGAAGATATCGCGGGTGCCCGCGGAGCTGTCCGCATCCTCGTTCCAGGTAAAGCCCGGCCGCATCATGAAGGGTGTCAGGACCAGCGGATATTCTTCCAGGAAGAGGTTCCAGGCCCGGAGATAGCGCGTGCGGCGGGACATCGCCTTGAGGAGACCGACGGCATCGGTCGGCGGATAGTTCTCGAAATAATAGCCGAAGACCTTCTGGATATCGGCGCTGCCGTATTTCTTGATCGCCTCGCCGAGGAAGATCTCGCAATCGGCATAGAGCGCCGGCAGGGCCTCCGCCGCCGCCTCGCGGATCATCGGCGGCGCGGCTTCCTCGACCAGATACCCGGCCTTCTCCAGCTCCGCCGCGGCGGCTTCCAGCGCCGACACGATGGCCGGGTGAATGTTGTAGCCATTGGTCTCGCGGCAGAAGGCGACCTTGATCGGCTGGTCGACCGGCGGGCCGTCGAACGGAACCGGCACCTGCAGCGGATCCCGCGGATCCGGCTGCATCAGCACGCGGGTCGCGAGCCGGACGTCCCGCACCTCGCGGGCGATGATGCCCTGCACGGACATGAGCTGCGCCAGCAGCGAGCGCTCTTCCTTGCCCGAGGGATTGTAGGCCGGCACGCGGCCCTGGCCCGGCTTCACTGTCACGGCGCCGGTCTGATAGGCCGGAAAGCGGAGCGAGCCGCCGATATCGTTGCCGTGCGCGATCGGGCAGAAACCGGCCGCGACGGCTGCCGAGGCGCCGCCCGAGGAGCCGCCCGGCGAGTGGTTGTCGTCCCATGGATTGTAGGTCCGCCCGTGCAGCTCGTTCACGGTCGTGGCGCGGAAGGAGAATTCCGGCGTGTTGCTGCGGCCGACGATGATCGCGCCCGCCTTCTTCAGGTTGCTCACGACCGGCGCGTCGCCCGGCGCGATCATGTCCTTGAAGGCGGTGACGCCGTTGCTGTTCGCCGTGCCCTCCTGGTCGACATTGATCTTGATCGAAACCGGAACCCCGTGCAGCGGGCCGATCGGACCGTTCTTCCGAAGAATCTCGTCATAGGCGGCGGCCTGTTCCAGCGCCGCGTCCGTCTGGTCCACCACGATGGCGTTGATGTGGCCGTTCTCGGCCCGGATACGCTCGACGGTGGAGGCGACGGCATCGGCGGCGCTGACGCGGCGGTCACGGATGGCGCCGGATAGCTCGACGGCGCTCCATTGCCAAAGCGGAGCGGTGGTGCGGTTTTCGCTGCTCATTGCGGATCCTCAATCGGAAAGGCGGTCTCGGGAAGGAGGTTAATGATGTCTCCTCAAAGGCCGCTTGCCAAGGGGACTGGTGAACGGACCGGAACGCGGGCTATAGATGCCGCCCGACCAATCCACCCCGTTCCGGGAGCCCCCGATGAAAGCCGTCCTCTACGAAGCCTTTTGCGAACCGCCGAAGCTGGTCACGGTTCCGGACCCGGTGCCGGAGCGCCACGGCGTCGTGCTCAAGGTCGAGGCGACCGGCGTCTGCCGCAGCGACTGGCACGGCTGGGTCGGTCATGACGGCGATATCGAACTGCCGCATGTGCCCGGGCACGAACTCGCGGGTATCGTCGCGGAAGTCGGCAAGGACGTCACCCGCTGGAAGGTCGGCGACCGGGTGACGGTACCCTTCGTCGGCGGCTGCGGCACCTGCCCCGAATGCCATGCCGGCCACCAGCAGGTCTGCGAGAACCAGTTCCAGCCCGGCTTCACCCATTGGGGCTCCTTCGCCGAACTGGTCTCGATCCACAAGGCGGACCTGAACCTCGTCGCCCTGCCCGAGCAGGTCAGTTTCGCCACCGCCGCGAGCTTCGGCTGCCGCTTCGCCACATCCTTCCGCGCCGTGGTCGACCAGGGCAAGACGTCCGCCGGCCAGTGGGTCGCCGTGCATGGCTGCGGCGGGGTCGGACTGTCCGCCATCATGATCGCGGAGGCGATCGGCGCGAACGTGGTCGCCATCGACATTTCCGACGAGAAGCTGGCGCTGGCGAAGAAGCTCGGCGCCGTGCACACGATCAATGCGGCGGCGGTCGCCGACGTGCCGGAAGCGGTCATCGAACTGACCAGGGGCGGCGCGCATGTCTCGCTCGACGCGCTCGGCCATCCATCGACCTGCTTCAACTCGATCCGGAACCTGCGCAAGCGCGGCAAGCACATTCAGGTCGGCCTGATGCTGGCGGAACACGCAACGCCGGCCGTGCCGATGGCGAAGGTGATCGCGGACGAGCTGGAAATCCTCGGCAGCCATGGCATGCAGGCGCACCGCTACGACGCGATGCTCGCCATGGTGCTCTCCGGCAAGCTCTCTCCGAATCTTCTGGTCGGCAAGGAGATCAGCCTCGAAGAGTCCATCGAGGCGCTGATGCAAATGGACAGCTTCCAGGCGGTCGGCGCGACGGTCGTCACCCGGTTCTGAGACCGGGTGAGGCCTAGTCGTCCTTCACGTAGGGATTCTTGCCGCCGCGCAGGTAAAAGCGGATCGGCACGGCCGAGAGCTTGAACATGTCGCGCAGCCCGTTCACCAGATAGCGGATATAGGCCTCCGGCAGTTCGGTCGGCTGGCTGACGAAGGCGGCGAAAGTCGGCGGACGGGTCTTGATCTGCGTCATGTAGCGCAGCTTGATCCGGCGGCCCTTGGCGAGCGGCGGCGGATGCATCTCCGTCATGTCCTGCAGCCAGCGGTTCAGGCGCGAGGTCGAGACCCGGCGGTTCCAGGTTTCGTAGGTCTCGACCACCGCCTTCAGCAGCTTGTCGAGATTGCGTCCGCGCTCCGCCGAGATGGTGATGTAGGGAATGCCCTTCACCTGAGGCAACGAGGTCTGCAGCCGGTCGCGCAGATGCCCGAGCGCCTTCTCCCTGTCCTCGACGATGTCCCACTTGTTGGCGGCGATGACGAGCGCGCGGCCCTCCTCGATCACCATGCGGGCGATCGTCAGATCCTGCTTCTCCAGCATCGTCGTCGCATCCAGCATCAGCACCACGACATGGGCGAACTGGATGGCGCGTCTTGTGTCCTCACCGGAGAGATATTCAAGCCGCTGGGTGACCTTGGAACGGCGCCGCAGACCGGCGGTGTCGAACAGCTTGAAGGGCCGGCCTTCGAACTCCCAGTCGCTCTCGATCGCATCCCGGGTGATACCGGCCTCGGGACCGGTCAGCATCCGGTCCTCGCCGAGAAGGGCGTTCACGAAGGTGGATTTACCGACATTCGGACGGCCGACGATGGCGAGCCGGATCGTGTCCGGAGTCTTTGCGTCGATCCAGGTCTCCGCGCCGTCCGGCGACTCCTCGACAATGTCGTCCGGTTCCTCGGCGTCGGCGGCGAGCGCTTCGTAATCGTCATGCGCCTCTTCCGGCGCGAAGGCGTCGAGCGCGTCATAGAGCTCGCTCAGTCCTTCGCCATGCTCGGCCGAGAGCGGCACCGGATCGCCGAGACCGAGCCCGAAGGCTTCGTAGAGGCCCGGCGCGCCCGCCCTGCCCTCGCACTTGTTGGCGACGAGGATCACCTTGTCCTTCACGCGCCGCAGCCAGCGGGCGAAGTGATCGTCCAGCGGAGTCACGCCGGCGCGGGCATCGATCACGAAGAGCACCGCATCGGCCTCTGCGACGGCCGCCTCGGTCTGCAGACGCATCCGGCCTTCGAGGCTCTCGTTCTCGGCATCCTCGAGACCTGCGGTATCAAAGAGCCGGAAGGTCAGATCGCCGACCCGTCCCTCGCCCTCGCGGCGGTCGCGCGTGACCCCCGGCTGGTCGTCGACGATGGCAATCCGCTTGCCGACGAGTCGGTTGAACAGGGTCGATTTACCGACATTGGGCCGGCCGATGATGGCGACTGTAAAACTCATGGCTGTTCCGTAGTCCCGGCATGCCCTTCAGATCAAGCAGTCTTGCGGCATGGCCGCCATGCAGCAGTGCGGCCCGAGGACTAGCGGAACGCCTCGAGATCGCCGTCGTCGGTCAGGAAATACACCGTTCCTCCCGCCACCACCGGCGGAATGAAGACTGCGGCCCCGACATCGATCTTGCCGAGAATCTTCCCGGTATAGGGCGAGATCGCGTAAACCTCCCCGGTCGACGAGCCGACCAGCAGACGGTCGCTGACAAGCACCGGCCCGGAATAGGTGATCAGGCCTTCCTTGTCCTCGGGGTTCTCGAAAACCGGAAGCTGCTGGATCCAGTGGATCCGTCCCCGCGACTTGGTCAGGGCGAGCACTTCGCCGAGATTGGAGACAACAAAGACGTAGTCTCCGGCAACCCACGGCGTCTGGTCCCCGCCGACGCGGGCTTCCCAGACCCGGCGGCCGGAATTCAGGTCGGTCGCGATCAGCCGTCCCGACTGGCTGATGGCGATGACGAGATCGTCGTCGACCACCGGGTTGCCGCGAATGTCGGACAGCTTGGACACCGCATTGATGCCGCGTACCGAGCTCAGATTGTCGTTCCAGAGCAACCGGCCGTTCTCGACCCGGAGCACGAACAACTCGCCCGAGGTATAGGGAACGATCGCGGAACCGCCGCTGACCGCAACGCTTGCGTTCCCGAGCAGAGCGGACTCCTCGGCGATCCCGGTATGGGACCAGATCCGCGTGCCGTCGTTCAGATCGAGCGCGAACGCCTGATTTCCGAGAATGGTCACGAAGACCCGCCCGTCGGCAACGGTCGGCGCGCCCCTGGCCGGCCCCGGCAGCCGGCTGCGCCAGAGTTCCTCGCCGCTCTTCAGATCGAAGGCGATGACCTCGCTGTAGCCGGTTGCTGCAATGAGCTTGCCGCCGCCGGCCGCAAGCGCGCCCGGATAGATCGTCTCGTCCTCGTCGTCAGGCTGTGTATCCGCCGACCAGACGCGCTCGCCGTTGACGGTCTTGAGCGCGGAGACTTCGCCTTCGGCGTCCATCGCGTAGATCATGCCGTCCACGACGATCGGGCTCGAGATCAGCTGGGTATCGTCATCCGAACCGCTGCCGATATCCGTCGTCCAGACACGGCGCAGCACGTCGCCGGCGGCGAGATGATGCATCGCATGCACGGCGTTGCCGCCGGGCTGTGGCCAGTCGGCATTCTCCACCGGGCGCGGCAGGATGACCCTCTGCTCGGCGAGATTGGGGTCCGGCACGAGGCTCTTTTCCAGCGCCAGGATCGGCAGCCGCTCGCCCGGAAGCGGCGGTCCTTCCTTCTCCTCGCCGAAGAACAGTCCGTCGCTGCAGCCCTGGAGCACCAGGAATCCGGCGAGAAGCGCGAAATGCGGAAGCCGCCCCAAGTACCGACCGGTCATAAAACGCTCCCGATCACTCGCGGCCGATGGCGCTGAGCAGTTCGGTCGCCCGCGCCCGCAGCTGGCCAGGCGTCTCGGCATCCGCCGTCAGTTCCTCGAGGATTTCCCGCGCCTTCGCCTTGTCGCCGGCTTTCAGCGCGATCAGCGCCTCGGCTTCGCGGGCGAGCGGACGCCACGGCCCGGTCGTGTTCGCCAGCGCCGCGATCTCGCGGGAGAGCTCAGCTGGGTCGCCGCTGTCGATCCGGTGCGTCACCGAAAGCAGACGGGCGAGATCCCGGAACAGGGCCGGGGTGCCCTGATCACCCGCCAGCTTCTTGTAGGTGATGATTGCCGCTTCGAGGTCCCCGGCTTCCACGAGCGCCGCGGCCTGCCGGAGGGCGGCCAGCGCCGCATATCCCTTGTTGCCGTCCTGGGCGAGCGCGCCGAAAGCTTCCGCCGCCCCAGCCGGGTCCTCCGCCAGGGCACTTGCGGCCGCTTCGTAACGGGCCGACTCGGCCGCTTTCTGCTTCGCGTCGTAGGACAGCCAGAAGCGGTAGCCTCCGACTCCGAGGACGATCAGAACGGCGAGCGCGATGACATAGGGTCCGTACCGCTTCCAAAGCTTTGCGGCCTTCTCCTGCTGGAGTTCCTCGTCGATCTCGCGAAAAATATCTGCCACGCCTGTCTCCGTTGCGAAGCGCCGGCCCGGCAGTCCGGTCCGGCCACGTTTCACCCGCTTCAGCGGAAGAGCGCAACCTACATGGCGCGCCCCCCGAAATCAAACCGCTCTCGCAGCCCCGGTCGGTTTGATGAACGCGGACTTTACGCCGGTGGTTTTTTCGGGAAAACTGCATCTCATGAACTGGCAAGATTTCCGTAGGTGAGCGGCCCATGGCGGACCTGATTCGGCTCAAGAAAAGCCGGTCGCCGCAGCGCGGTCTCTTCTTCACGAAAAAGGAACTCGGCCAGCTCCTTTCCCTTTATTCCAGCCGGGTCATATCGGGCGAGTGGCGCGACTATGCGATCGACCATACCGAGGACGGTGTCGCCTTCTCGATCTTCCGGCACAGCCACGAGCTGCCGCTCTTCTCCGTCTCCAAGAAACAGCGCAAGGGGCAGCGCCAGCCGACCTTCGAGCTGACCTCCGGATACAAAAAGCTCGCTTCCTCCGCCTCCCTGGTCGACGTTATCTCCCGTTTCGAAAAACTCCCCCGCCTCGTTACCGGCTAGAACCATGTCATCGCTTTCGTACTTCCTCTCCGAAATCCGGAAAGCCGCACGCCTGCCCGAACGGCCGGCTCCCCTCTTCGCGGAACCTGGCGCCTTGCCCTCGGTCTATGCCGTCTCCGATCTCGCCGCCGCCTCGGTTGCCGCCGCGGGGGAGGCGCTGTCGGACCTGATCGCCGCACGCCACGGCACGCCCGCCGAGGTCGCGGTCGACCGCCGGCTCGCGTCCTTCTGGTTCAAGAGCTCGCTCCGCCCCGACGGCTGGGAGCTGCCGCCGGTCTGGGATCCGGTGGCCGGCGACTATCAAACCGGCGACGGCTGGATCCGCCTCCACACCAATGCGCCGCACCATCGCAAGGCGGCGCTTTCCGTGCTCGGGATCCGCAATGACGAGACCGCCGACCGGACCAAGGTCGCCGCCGCGGTCGCCGAATGGGACGGCACTCCGCTCGAGGACGCCATCGTGGCCGCCGGCGGCTGCGCCGGCGAAATGCGGTCCGCCGAAGCCTGGGCCGCCCATCCACAGGGCAAGGCCGTCGCCGCCGAGCCGCTGCTGCGCCATGAAAGCTTTGCCGGCCCCGCCGCGGCCGCGTGGGAAATCGTCCCCTCCCGGCCGCTCTCCGGCATCAGGGTGCTCGATCTGACCCGCGTGCTTGCCGGACCGACCGCGACGCGGTTCCTCGCCGGCTACGGTGCCGATGTGCTGCGCATTGATCCCCCGTCGGACCTTTGGAGCGAGGCGCTGGAGGAGGAAATGCTGCTCGGCAAGCGATCCGCCGTGCTCGACTTGCGGACCGCCGAAGGGATGGAACGGCTGAAGGAGCTGATCGCGGGCGCCGACGTGATGGTGCATGGCTACCGCTCGGATGCGCTCGCCGGTTTCGGGCTCGACTCCGCGCGGCGGCGCGCGCTCAACCCGGGCCTCGTCGATGTTGCGCTGTGCGCCTATGGCTGGAGCGGTCCCTGGGCGAAGCGGCGCGGCTTCGACAGCATCGTGCAGATGAGCAGCGGCATCGCCGAGACCGGGATGCTTCATTACAAGCAAGACAAGCCGACTCCCCTTCCCGTGCAGGCGCTGGATTACGCGACCGGCTTCATCCTCGCCGCCGCGGCCCTCAGCGGCCTCGCCGAACGCGTGCGCAGCGGTGCCGGTTCCAGTTTCCGCACCTCCCTCGCGCGCACCGCAGCACTTCTGGAAGGGCGTTTCGAAGACCCGGACGCGCGTTCTTTCGCCCCCGAAACCGCAGCCGATCTGGCACCCAGGGTTGAGAACACGCACTGGGGTCCGGCGCGCCGCCTTGCCAGCCCTGTCGAACTCTCGACGACCCCGGTTTTCTGGGACTTTCCGGCCGGCCCGATCGGCACCTCCGGCCCCGTCTGGCGCTCCCGTTAGACCTGCCTGTACCGCAGTTCATGACGTAATCCGTTATGGCTGGGGATGCTTGTTCACCCCAAATGTTCTTGTTATGTTCTCACCTCGTCAGCGAAACGGGAACAGGGCGGATGGGACGCTTCAAGGACAGGGCATTGCAGCGGGACGAGCAGCGCAGCCGTCCGGCCACCCTCGCGGATCTCGCCCGCGCCGGGATCGGCGTCTTCTGCTGGTGCAACCGCTGCGGCCATAATGCCGAGGCGGCGACGGCGATGCTGATCTCGCAGCTCGGCCCGGAGTTCCCGGTGCCGGAGGTCGGCACGCGGATGCGCTGCAGCTCTTGCGCCTCGAAGGACGTCGCCACCCGCCCCGCCTGGCCGACCCGCGACCAGGTCGTCGCCCGGCACAGCTAGACGTCAAGTCCAGGACAGGGACAGGCGGCAGAATGGGTCCGGCAGATCTTGCCGCAGTCCGCGAGAAGACGGTGAAAACCGCCTCCCACGGGGCTTTCCGGGATTCGGAGCCGGCTCGTTAAGATCCGTAAAGAAAGGTTTTCGGGCACTTGCCGGAAATGGCACGGGGGTTGCTTAGAGGAACGGCATCACCCGCGGGGTGCGCCAGAAAGGGCGCTGCCGCCAAGAAAACCCGAAGACAGAACGAGGCCGCCCATGCCGCAGTCCCCCGACCAGTCCACCGTCACCTCCGGGCAAAAAGGACACGAACGCCGCCGCGCGCCGCGCGCCACCGCGCCGATGACCGCCGTCGTCGGATCGACCCCCTACACGATCGACGACTGGAACACGCTCGGCATCAAGATCGTCGGGTACTACGGCAACCTGAAACCGAACGACCGGGCCGAGCTGCGTGTGCTGGTACCGACCGCCGGCCCCGGCGCCCTCTTCGCCGCCAAGACCTCGGTCCGGCGCTACGACGAGGAAACCGCCGCCCTCACCCTGCTGTTCGACCCTGTCGAGCCTGTTGCAACCGTCACGCTGAACCGCTACTTGCATGAGATGGTGGCGCAGGGATGCGCCTGAGACCCGACGGATGAACAGTTTCACGGGAGCGCGACGCCTGATGGCCGATGACCGGACGCCGGCGGTGTTCGATCTGCGACGCGACGCTTCTGAAGACGAGAAGAAAGAGCGTGCGTCGGACTCGCCGTTCCCCAGCCTGAAACGCCGTCCCGCCGAGGAGCGGGCGAACCAGATCGTCGAGGACCTGAAGGAGGTGATCCTCAATCCGGGCCGTGGCGAGGGCAAGACCGGCATGTATGTCGGCGACTGGACCAAGCTCGCCCGCAAGGACATCACCCGCGCCATCCGAGACGCCGAGACCAGCGCCGCCTTCCGCGAACTGATGTCCGCCAACCGCATCGGCGGGCTCTGCCTGCGCATCGGCTTCCTTCTGCTCGCGTCCGTCGCCTCCTTCGCCGCCTTCTGGTGGGGCATCGTCGTGATCGGCCGCGAATACGGTCCGCTCTGGGGATTTGGCGCCACCATGTCCGCCCTCGGCCTCTCCCTCGCCTTCGTGATCGCCGGCCTCGTTTACGGTCACGAGGGGCACGAGAAGGCCCTCGACAAGGCGATGAAGAAACACACTGAGGACGAGGACCGGGAGCTTGAGGCCCGGATCAAGCGCGTGCTGGAGAAGAAGCGGGGCTAATTGCCCGCTGCTTGCCAGAGGTCGACCTTTCTCTTCGCGCCGGAACGAATTCCGCGCCGTTTTCCACTCTTTCGCAGTGCAGCAACACCGCTATAGTCGCTCCCTACAGAAACCAAATCCGAATTGGGGGGTAACCATGAAGCTCGATCTCACGGGCAAGCGCGCACTCATCACCGCCGGCGCCGGGGGTATCGGCCGCCGCACGGCCGAGCTGTTCAGCCAGGCCGGCGCGAAAGTGTTCATCTGCGACATCGACCGGGACCAGCTCGAGGACGCGCGCGACAAGGTGCCGAACCTGGACGGCACCCTGACGGACGTGTCGGACCGGGCGGCCCAGAAGGAGATGTTCGCCGCCGCGATCGACTATCTCGGCGGGCTCGACATTCTGGTGAACAATGCGGGCACCGCGGGACCGACCGCACCGGTCGAGGAAGTCAGCCTCGACGACTGGGCGGCCTGCATCGACATCAACCTGACCTCGACCTTCCTGATGACACAGATGGCGGTCCCGCACCTGCGCAATGCGGGCGGCGGCGCGATCATCAATCTCTCCTCGGCGGCCGGAAAGTTCGGCTTCCCGATGCGCAGCCCCTATTCGGCCGCGAAATGGGGCATTGTCGGCTTCACCCGCACCATCGCGATCGAACTCGGTCCAGACCGGATCCGCTGCAACGCGATCCAGCCGGGCGCCGTCGAGGGCGCGCGGATCGACCGGGTGATCAAGGCCAAGGCCGAAGCCAAGGGCATCTCCGAGAACGCGATGCGCAACGAACTTGCCTCCATCGCCTCGCTGAAGGAGTTCGTCACGTCGGACGATATCGCCTCGATGATCCTCTTCCTCTGTTCCAAGGCCGGCGCCCATGTCACCGGTCAGGCGATCAGCATCGATGCCGGTCTCGAGGGCCTTGTCTAAGTGAAAACCGGAGCGCTCTCGAACAACCTACAGGGAGCGCTCTGGATCCTCGCCTCCTGCCTCGCGGCAACGGTCATGACCGTCGGGGTCAAGCTGGCCTCCGACGGTCTCGCCTCGACGCAGATCGTCTTCGTGCGCTGCGTGCTCTCGCTTGCCATGACGATCCCGTTCCTGATCGGCTACGGCAAGCGCGTGCTGTTCAGCCGGCGCTGGAAAATGCATCTGGTCCGGGGCGCGATCGGCGCGATCTCGATGAATGCGGGCTTCTACGCCCTCTCCGTCCTGCCGATCACGACGGCCTCGGTGCTGTTCTTCTCGACCCCGCTCTTCATGACGGCGCTGGCCGGGCCGATGCTCGGCGAGAAGGTCGGCATCCACCGCTGGGGCGCCACCCTCGTCGGCTTCGCCGGGATCGTCGTCGTGGTCGATCCGAGCCTCGACGGTCTGCAGTTCGCCATGCTCTCCGCCCTCGTCAGCGCGGCGCTCTTTGCCGTCATGCTGATCCAGGGCAAGACCCTCTCGAAGGACGATCCGCCGGGCACGCTGATGGTCTATTTCATGGTGATGAGCACGCTCGCCAGCATGCCTCCGGCGCTCTCGCACTGGGAATGGCCGGACACCGATCTCTGGATCGTCCTTATCGTGCTCAGCGTCGGCGCCACCGCCCGCGTCTATTTCGACATCAAGGCCTACGCCGTCGGCGAGGCGAGCGCGATTTCGGTCTTCCAGTACCTGCGCCTGATCACCATCGCCTTCGCCGGCTATCTCGTCTTCGCCGAGATCCCCGACGAACGCACGATCATCGGCGCCGGGCTCATCGTCGCCAGTACGCTCTATATCGCCCAGCGCGAGGCTATGCGGGCGCGGCAGGCACGCGCTGCGGCGGAAGCGAGCGACTGAAGCGCGGGGTCAGCCGCCCAGTTCGCGGTCCAGCCAGCGGGCCGTGCGCAGCAGCTTGCCGTCCTCACCGGGCTTGCCCACCAGCTGAACGCCAAGCGGGAGACCGTCGAGGCTCAGCCGCGGCAGGGACACGCAAGGCACGCCGAGATAGGTCCAGAGACCGTTGAAGATGGGATTGCCGGTCGAACCGAGGCCTTTGGGCGCCGCGCCGGGGGCCGGAAGACACAGCACCGCGTCATAGCGATCCAGCAACGACGCCAGCGCATCGTTGATTTGTCCGCGCGCCAGCTGCGCCTCGACATAATCGCCGGCACGAACGTCGCGGGCCGCGGACAGGCGCGCTTTCAGCGGATCGCTGACCTTGTCGGGGCTGGCCTCGGCGTCCGGGCCGTAATAGGTCAGCATTTCCGCCGCCATAACCGTGGCATGGAAGGCGAGGACACGGTCGAACGGAGACGGCAGGCTCTCCCTGACGCAGCGGGCGCCGAGCCCCTCGACCACGCGCTCGATGGCGTCGCGCGCGCCCGCGTCCGCCTGAGGCCAGGCAGGGGTCTCGAGAAAGGCAAATCTGGGTGCCGGGGCCTCAAGATTCAGATCGGCGGTGAGACTGGAACGGCGGCCGCCGAAGCTGAAGGCATCCGTCGCATCGAACGCCGCCACGCTGTCCGCGATCAGCGCCAGATCCTCGACGGAACGGCCGTAGACCCCGACCGTGTCGAGTGTATGCGACTGCATCAGCACGCCCTCGCGCGCGATCAGTCCAAGCGACGGCTTCAGGGCATGGATGCCATTGAACGAACCGGGCCGGATGACCGACCCGGCAGTCTGGGTTCCGAGCGCGAGCGTGACCTGGAAATCCGCGACCGCGGCCGCCGAGCCCGCGGACGATCCCCCCGGCGTATGCTCCGGATTGTGCGGATTGCGGGTCTTGCTCGGACAGGTGTTCGCGAGCTCGGTGGTCACCGTCTTGCCCATGATCACCGCGCCGGCATTGCGCAGCCGGGCGACGCACGCGGCGTCGCGCCCCGTCCGCTGCCCGCGATAGAGATCGGAGCCGTTCTCGGTCGGCATGTCGGCGGTCTCGATGATGTCCTTGATGCCGACCGGCAGGCCATGGAGCGGGCCGAGCGCGTTGCCCGCCTGGCGATGCCGGTCCGCGGCCCGCGCATTGGCGAGTGCCAGCTCGGGATCGAGGAAGGCCCAGGCCCGGACCGTGTCGTCGCGCGCGGCGACTCGGTCGAGGCAGACGCGCATCAGGTCCTCGGCTGAGGCCTCCCCGGAGGCCAAAACCCGTGCGGCTTCGGACGCTGTCAGCTCGTTCAGTTCGGTCATCTGGGATTCCTCATCGACGCGGTGAACCGCTATCAGGGCATCCCGATTTTCAAATGTCGAGCGTGGTTTCACGTTCCCATTCGGTGAGATGCGCGGTGTAGCTGTTCCACTCGCCGGTCTTGAGCTTCACATAAGCCGCGGAGAATTCCTTGCCCATCGCCGCGGTCAGCCCCTTGTCGGCTTCGAAGGTCCGGATCGCGTCCAGAAGGTTGAGCGGCAGCTTCGGCGCATCGGCAGCGAGAGCGGGTTCGGCATACATGTCGTGATCGTAGCGCTTGCCCGGGTCGGCTTTGGCGGCCAGCCCGTCGAGGCCGGCCGCGATCACCGCCGCCTGCAGCAGATACGGGTTCGCCGCCCCGTCCGGCAGGCGCAGCTCGAACCGCCCCGGCCCCGGCACGCGCACCATATGTGTGCGGTTGTTGCCGGACCAGGTGACCGAGTTCGGCGCCCAGGTCGCGCCCGAGAGCGTCCCGGCGGCATTGATCCGCTTGTAGGAATTCACCGTCGGGTTGGTGATCGCGGCAAGCGCCCGCGCATGACTCATGATTCCGCCGAGGAAATGCATGCCGTCCTTCGAGAGACCAAGTTCGTCCTTCTTGTCGGCGAAGACGTTCTCCTTGCCCTTCTTGTCCCAGACCGAGACATGGCAGTGGCAGCCGTTGCCGGTCAGGTGGCTGAAGGGTTTCGGCATGAAGGTGGCGCGCAGCCCGTGCTTCTCGGCCACCGACTTGACCATGAACTTGAAGAAGGAATGTTTGTCCGCCGTCTTCAGCGCATCATCGAACTCCCAGTTCATCTCGAACTGGCCGTTGGCGTCCTCATGGTCGTTCTGGTACGGCCCCCAGCCGAGCTCCAGCATGTAGTCGCAGATCTCTGAGATGACGTCGTAGCGCCGCATCACCGCCTGCTGGTCGTAGCAGGGTTTCACCGCGGTATCGCGCGGATCGGAGATCTCGGAGCCGTCCGGCAGGATGAGAAAGTATTCCGCCTCTACACCGGTCTTCACCCGCAGACCCTTCTTCGCCGCTTCATCGACAAGGCGGAGCAGCGTGTTGCGCGGCGCCTGCGCGACCGGTTTCTCCTCCATGAAGCAGTCCGCCGCGACCCAGGCGACCTCCTTCTTCCAGGGAAGCTGGGTCACCGAGGCCGGATCCGGAACCGCGAAGAGATCCGGATGCGCCGGCGTCATGTCGAGCCAGGTCGCGAAGCCGGCGAAGCCCGCCCCCTCCTTCTGCATGTCGGCGATGGCGGCGGCCGGGACCAGCTTGGCGCGCTGGGCGCCGAACAGGTCGGTGTAGGAGATCATGAAGTATTTGACCCCCTTCTCTTTCGCAAAAGCTGCGAGATCCTTCGTCATGAACCCTCCTAAGTCCCCAATTCTCCCTGTCGATGCGCACGGCGTTCGGCGCCGCGTCGTTCGGCGTGTTCAGAGCCCGGTCTTGCCGGGTATCCAGTCGGTGCCTGCGAGCGGCACACCGGCCATGGCCGAGGCCTCGATGGTCAGCGCGCAGAGATCCTCCGGTTCGAGATTATGCACGTGGCTCTTGCCGCAGGCGCGCGCGATGGTCTGCGCCTCCAGCGTCATCACCTTGAGGTAATTGGAGAGGCGCCTCCCGGCCGCGACTGGATCGACCCGCTTCATCAGCTCCGGATCCTGGGTCGAGATGCCCGCCGGATCCCGGCCTTCGTGCCAGTCGTCATAGGCGCCGGCCGTGGTCCCGAGTTTCTGGTATTCCGCTTCCCATTTCGGATCGTTGTCGCCGATCGCGACCAGCGCCGCCGTGCCGATGGAAACCGCGTCCGCACCGAGCGCCAGCGCCTTCGCGACATCCGCGCCGCTGCGCACCCCGCCCGAGACCACGAGCTGGACCTTGCGATGCATGCCGAGCTCCTGCAGCGCCGCGACGGCGGGCCGGATGCAGGCGAGCGTCGGCAGGCCGACATGCTCGATGAAGACCTCCTGGGTCGCTGCCGTACCGCCCTGCATGCCGTCCAGCACGACCACGTCGGCACCTGACTTCACCGCGAGCGCGGTGTCGTAATAGGGGCGTGCGCCTCCGACCTTCACATAGATCGGCTTCTCCCAGTCGGTGATCTCGCGCAGCTCCTGGATCTTGATCTCGAGATCGTCCGGCCCGGTCCAGTCCGGGTGTCGGCAGGCGGAGCGCTGGTCGATGCCTTCCGGCAGGGTGCGCATCGCGGCCACGCGCTCGGAAATCTTCTGGCCGAGCAACATGCCGCCGCCGCCCGGTTTCGCGCCCTGCCCGACCACCACCTCGATCGCGTCGGCGCGGCGGAGATCGCGCGGGTTCATGCCGTAGCGCGACGGCAGGTACTGGTAGACGAGGATCTCGGAATGGCCGCGCTCCTCCTCCGTCATGCCCCCGTCGCCCGTGGTCGTCGAGGTGCCGGCGAGGGTCGCGCCGCGGCCGAGCGCTTCCTTCGCAGGGCCTGAGAGCGAGCCGAAACTCATGCCCGCGATGGTGATCGGGATCTTCAGCTCGATCGGCTTCTTCGCGAAGCGGGTGCCGAGCACGACATTGGTGCCGCAGGCCTCGCGGTAGCCTTCCAGCGGGTAGCGCGAGATCGAGGCGCCGAGGAACAGCAGGTCATCGAAATGCGGCACCTTGCGCTTCGCCCCGCCGCCCCGGATGTCGTAGATCCCGGTCGCCGCCGCACGGCGGATCTCGGAGAGCGTATAGTCGTCGAAGGTGGCGGACTGGCGCGGGACGGTCGGGGGATTGCTATAGGTCATCTGTCCGTCCTCAGTAGGCGTCGGCGTTGTCGATGTTGAAATTGTAGAGCTGGCGGGCGGAGCCGTAGCGGGTGAACTCCTCCGGCTTCACATCCGTGATCCCGGCGCGCTCAAGAAGATCGGCCAGAAGCTCCAGATGCTTCGGCTTCATCTTCTTTTTCACGCAGTCGGCCCCGAGGCTCTTCACCTTGCCGCGGACGAACAGCTTGGCCTCGTAGAGCGAGTCGCCGAGCGCGTCCCCCGCATCGCCGAGAACGACGAGCGTGCCGGCCTGGGCCATGAAGGCGGACATGTGGCCGATATTGCCCTTCACGACAATATCGATGCCCTTCATGGAGATGCCGCAACGCGAGGAGGCGTTGCCCTCGATCACCAGCAGGCCGCCATGTCCGGTCGCTCCCGCATACTGGCTCGCATCGCCCTTCACCACGACGGTGCCCGACATCATGTTCTCGGCGACGCCCGGCCCGACGCTGCCATGCACGGTGACGGTCGCCTCGGCATTCATGCCGGCGCAGTAGTAGCCGCAGTTCCCGCGCACATCGACAGTGACCGGCGCGTCGATCCCGACTGCCACGGCATGCGCGCCGCGCGGGTTCAGCACCTCGAAATCAATCTCGTTCGTACCGGCGGCCACATTGTGCAGCGCCTGATTCAGTTCGCGGAGCGGCACCTTCGCCAGATCAAAGCTCGGCATTGCTCAATGCTCCCAGAAATATACGGTTGCCGGCTCCGGCTCCCAGACCCGCGCATTCGCGATCCCGGGCAGGCCGACCAGCGCGCGGTATTCGGAGCCGAAGGCGACATATTCGTCGGTCTCGGCCATCACCGCCGGCTTGCAGGCGATCGGATCGCGCAGCACGCCGAAGCCCGACTTGGTGCCGACGACGAAGGTATAGAAACCGTCAAGATCGCTGAGGCCGCTTTCGAGCGCCGCGCCGAGATTCTGTCCCTCCGCCAGCTTGTGGCTGAGATAGGCCGCCGCGACCTCGGTGTCGTTCTCGGTCTCGAAACGGAGCCCCGCCTTGATCAGCTCGCGGCGCAGATTGTTGTGGTTGGAGAGCGAGCCGTTATGGACGAGGCACTGGTCCGGCCCGGTCGAGAAGGGATGCGCGCCGAAGGTCGTCACGGCGGATTCCGTCGCCATCCTTGTGTGGCCGATGCCGTGAGTGCCGCTCATCTTGCCGATGCCGAACCGCTCGGCCACGTCCTTCGGCAGCCCCACCTCCTTGAAGATCTCGACGCTCTCGCCCCGTCCCATGACGGTGATCCCGGGCCGGAGTTCTTTCAGCGCATCGCGCGCCGTATCCAGCTTTTCCGCCGCGAGCGAGATCACGGCATGGGTCGCCCGTACATCGACGGAGACCTCCGTGCCGATCTTCTTGGAGAGCGCCGCTCCGAGGCCCTTGAAGTCGCTTTTCGGATCGGCCGACTGGACGGTGATCTTGCCCGCACCTTTCGCGGACGGGCCATAGATCGCGATCCCGGCGCTGTCCGGACCGCGGTCGGTCATGGTGATCAGCATGTCCGAAAGCAGCGCGCCGAGCCTCGGCTCCAGCGCCTTGTCCTTCAGAAACAATCCAACGATGCCGCACATGGCCGGCAACCTCCGTTACGTGGTCTCGAACGGACGTTAGCAGGCGGCTCAGAAGAGCACAATTCTGAAGAAACAAATTTTCTTCAGAAGAATATTACGTTCACTCGGATCCGGAGCGCTGGGGATAGGAGATGATCGAGAGATAGCGGATCGGCCGCCGGATCAGTTCCTCCGGCCCGTGCGGCGCGTCGGCATCGAAGAACAGGCTGTCGCCCGGCAGCATCCGGTAGGTCGCGTCCCCGTGCCGGTAGAGCAGTTCCCCTGCCAGCATGTAGATCAGCTCGGTTCCGGGGTGCTGGAAGGTCGGAAAAACGTCAGAATCCTCTGACAGCGTGATCAGGTAGGGCTCGACCAGCACGCCGCTGGTATTGCCCTCAAGATAGCCGAGGAGATTGTACTGGTGTCCGGCTCGGGTCCCCCGGCGTTCGACCTGCACCCCCTCGCCTGCTTTCACGAAGACCGCGTTGCGCGGCTCTTCGAAACGCTTGAAGAGATCGGTGATCGGCACGCCGAGGGCACGGGCGACGGATTGCAGCGTGGTCAGCGAGGGTGAGATCGCGCCGTTCTCGATCTTCGACAGCATGCCGACGGAAAGCCCGGTCGTGCTTGCGAGATCCGCCACCGTGATGCCGAGCGCCTTGCGGAACTCGCGAACCTCCCGGCCGATGGCCAGTTCGAGATTGTTCTCCGCGGGCTCCTTGACCGCATGCGGATCCTGCGCGAGCGCGAGCTTGCGTTCCTTGGCCTTTCCCGGCTTTCCTGCTTGCGATGCCATGGTGCCTCAGGAATACCGCGCGAGGCGGTCGAGCAGGCGGGAAAGGAATTCGGGCGCGTCGATCTCCATGATCACCGTCGCGTTCGGAGCGCCGTCGCCCGCCGTATGCACGATGCTGCGCCCGGCCTCCTCGCCCTCGGTCACAATCTCCACCCGCCGTTCCTCGCCGGAGAAGAGCTCCGGCCAGAGCAGGGAGCCTACCGTCAGAACATCGTGCAGCGCCGGATCGTTGTCACTGTCGTAGAAGGTCAACATTCCGGCGGCGGTATCGCCGACCTTCGTGCCGAGCGCCCGGAGCTCGGCGATCCAGTCCGGCTTCGCGCGCACCTGGTGGGTGACGTTGAGCCCGTGCATGACGATCGGCGCGCCGCTCTCGAAGACGATGCGGGCGGCATGCGGGTCGACATGGAAATTGAACTCGGCATGGGGCGTGATGTTGCCCCGTCCGGTGCTCCCCCCCATCAGCACGATGGAGGAGACCTCGTCCGCCAGTTCGGGACGCGCCACGAGAGCATGCGCGACATTGGTCAGCGGCCCGACCGGGAGCAGCTTGGTCCCGCCGGGCGCGGCAGCGAGTTCCCGCCGCAAAACATCGGCGCCATGCCCGTCCGCCAGCCTCGAGGCCGGTTCCGGCAGCTCGCTGCCGTCGAGACCGGTCTTGCCGTGCACGTCGTCCGCCGTCACCAGAGGCTTCAGAAGAGGGCGCGGACAACCGGCATGGATCGGGATCTCGTGACGCCCCGCCAGGTCCCGGATTCGCCGTGCATTGGCCTCGGTCCGGTGCAGCGGAACATTGCCGGCTACCGTGGTGATCGCCTTCACATCGATCTCTTCCGGGCTGGCGAACGCGAGCAGCAGAGCCACCGCGTCGTCAATTCCCGGATCGCAGTCAATGATGATAGAATCGCGCTTTGTCATATAGCGGAAGATAGGCGTGCCCGGAAAAGACCGGCAAGCGCTTTCACCCGAACGCCTTGAACCGGAGCGCCGGTTCAGCTATTCCCGACGGCTCAACGAACAAAGGGGTCACCCGTGAACAAAAGCGAAATCGAGAAAGTCCAGCGCTACCTGCGCCGCACCTTCGGCAATCACGGCATCACCATCGACAGCCGCCCGAACAAGGACGATTCGGCCGAAGTCTCGCTCGACGGGGAATTCATCGGCGTCATCTTCCGGGACGATGAAGAGGGCGACGTTTCCTATGATTTTCATATGACTATTCTGGAAATGGACCTCGACTGAGGGGTCCGTTCTCCGCTCTCGCGGAAACTCCATAAAACCGACACCCCGGATGTGTCATCCTGTTCCCGCAACGGAACGGAGGACGCCGCATGCGTCTCGATGACATGGTTACGGTGACCTGCACCGATACCGACAAGACCGAGAAGGGCAAGGTGGTCCGCCTCGGACGCGACCGCGCCGACATCATGGTCGGTCCGGCGGTGATTTCCTTTCGGATGACGAAGCCCGGCCTCTATGTCGGCAACCTGCATGGCCTCGAATTCACAATGAAAACGGGCTGAGGCCTTTCGGCCTCAGCCCGCTGCTTCAAGTTCGCCGAGCCGCGATCAGAACTTCGCGGTCATGGTCAGCATGAAGGTGCGCGGACGCCCCTGCAGCAGGTAGTTCGCCCCCGGGAAACCGCCGGTCGATTTCCAGTAGGATTCGTCGGTCACGTTGTCGATCCGGCCGCGGAAGGTCACCGGCACTTCGTAGAGCTGGGCGACATAGCGCACACCGAGATCGAGGGTCGTCCAGCTGTCGAGCTCGGCCGTATTGGCCTCGTTCACATACTGCTCGCCCGTATAGGTCACACGGCCGTCCAGGGTCAGCCCCTCGACATAGGGCAGGTCCCACTCGGCGAGGAAGGTACCCTGGAACTCCGGCACGCCGATCGCCTTGTTACCCTCGTTGGTGCCGCCCTCCGTTTTTTCCAGCTCGGCGTCGACGAAGGTCACGCCGCCAAGCAGGCGGACGCCCTCCATCGGCTCGCCGAAGACGGTGAGCTCGATCCCACGGTTCCGTTGCTCGCCGTTGGCCTTGTAGGTCTGGTTCTCGACGATTGCGTTCTGCTGGGTGATGGAGAAGACGCTCGCGGTCGCCCCGAAGGTTCCGAGATCGTACTTCACGCCGACCTCGATCTGCTCGCTCTTGAACGGCTCGAGCGCCTCGCCGGCGTTGGTGATTGCCGTCCCGCCACTCGTGGCCGGCGCGATCTCGCCCGGCTGCAACGCCTCGGCATAATTGCCGTAGAGCGAGAGGTTGGGCAGGGCCTTGTAGACGATCCCGAGAGCCGGGGTGATCGCCTCGTCCGAATATGACGACGCTTCCGCACCCGTGTTGTAGTTGAAGGTCTTGGTCTCGATCTGCTGGTAGCGGACGCCAAGCGTGGTCAGCAGCCGGTCATCGAAGAAGCCGAGCGTATCGGCAAGCGCGACACTCGAATTCGTCGTCTCCTCCGTTTTCAGCGGATTGTCGAGATCGCCGCCGATGAAGAAATTCGCATCCGGAGCCACGACATCGACCGGATTGTAGAGGTTGTTGGAGAAACCGGAGAAATTGGAGAACGCATAGGCGTTCTTGCTTTCGAGATGCGTCGCGGAGACCGAGGCAACCACCCGGTGACCCACCGGCCCCGTACGGAACTCGCCGCGCACGCCGGCATCGCCGGAGACGACGCTATCCTCGCGCGTATTGTCGAAGCGATAGGCCGTGAGTGTGCCGTCGGCCGTCGATCGCGGGTTGGCCAGCACATTCGCTTCGTCGCCGTCACGCATGCCGCCCGCGAGCCAAACAGTCACATGGTCGGTCACGTCGAACTCGCCGCGGACCGCGCCGAAGAGCTGCTGCTCGTCCGCATAGGTCCAGTCCTGGGCATAGTTGGTCGTGCTGTCCGGCGCATCGGGCACGTCGCCGAGCGGCGTCACTTGCGGGCGCGGAGAGTCGATGCGGTTGTCCTGGAAACCGAGATCGGCGGAGAAGCGAAAGCGCTCACCCGCGTAATCGGTGCCGAGAGAGGTCGCGAGCAGGCTGCGCTCCTCGTCATCCACCGCGGTTTCGCCGTCGCGCCCCACGACATTGAGGCGGAGCCCCCATTCCTTCGACGGACCGAAACGCTCGCCGAGATCGATGGCGCCGAGAAACTGGCTATCGCTTTCGACGCCGCCCGTGACACTGCGGATACCTTCGTCCGGTGCCCGCTTCGGCACCAGATTGACGGTGCCGCCGACCGCGCTGCCGCCCGGCGCCGCGCCGTTGATGAAGGCATTGGCGCCGCGGAACACCTCGACGCGCTCCATCAGGCTGGCGGAGACGAACTGGCGCGGCAGGATTCCGTAGAGGCCGTTCAGCGTGATGTCGTCCGAATAGACCGGGAAGCCGCGGATGACATAGACCTCCTGGAAATTGCCGAAGCCCTTGGCGATGCGGACGGTCGGATCGTTCTTCAGCACATCGCCGATGCTGTCGGCCTGCTGGTTCTCGATCAGCTCCTGGGTATAGGCGCTGCCGCTGAAGGGAGATTCGAGGAAATCGAGATTGCCGAGCAGGCCCGCCCGGCCGCCGGTTGCGACCTGTCCGCCGGCATAGGGCTCCGTCAGTTCGACCTGCGAGCCCTCGACCACGATCGGTTTCAGTGTCTCGGTTGCTGACTTGCTCGAACTGTCCTGCGCCTTCGCGGCACCATGCGCCAGAATCGCCGTCGCCGCCGCGAAGAGAAGCGTGACCTTCCCGCTCTTAACTTTCCACATGAACACTTACCCCCAGAGAAGAAACTTGAGGGCTTGTAAATGCGAATGATTTTCATTTCAAGCCGCAGAATGCGACGAGACAGCGCCCCGTGGATCATTTCCGCGAAGCGGATGCCTGGTCAGAAGAGGGAGAAATATTCCCGTTCTTCCCATTCGGAGACCGCCTGGGCGTACCGGTCCCACTCCGCCTGCTTGATGCGGGAATAGTAATCGACATAGGCGTCGCCGAGCGCGGCGCGGAAGAAGCTGCTCCCGCGGAACAGGGCGAGCGCCTGATCGAGACTGGTGGGAAGACGCGCGGCATCGCTCTCGTAAGGGCGCTCGACGGGCGCCGGCGCCTCAAGCCCGCGCTCGACCCCATCGAGACCGGCGAGGATCTGCGAGGCGATATAGAGATAGGGGTTCGCCGCCGGCTCGCCGATACGATTCTCGATCCGGCTGGCGCCATCGCCCGGACGGGCGAGCGCCCGGATCATCGCGCCCTTGTTGTCCCTCCCCCATTGCACCCGGTCGGGCGCGAGTGTGAAGGGGCGGTAGCGCTTGTAGCCGTTCACCGTCGGGGTCGAGAGCAGGCAACCCTCGGCGGCATGTTCGAGCAGCCCGGCGACCCAGCTGCGGCCAGGTTTGGAGAGCGCCTCGCCCTCCTCCGGCACCATCAGATTGTCGCCGCTCTCGAGATCGACCAGCGACTGGTGCAGATGCCAGCCGCTTGCCATCGCATCCTTGAATTTCGGCCGGCACATGAAGGTCGCATGCAGGCCCTCGCGGCGGCAGACCTGCTTCACCATGGAACGGAACAGCACCATGTTGTCGGCATGCTCCGTCGCGGACGCCGGGTGGAAGGTCACCTCGCACTGGCTCGGCCCGAACTCGGTCTCGAAGGAGCGCACCGGCAGGCCGAGCGCAACGGCATTGCGGCGGACGAGATCGAAGACCTCTTCCAGCCGGTCGTAGCGGTCCTCCGTCAGATACTGGTAGCCGTGCGCCAGCAGCTCGGTTTCGGGCGGCGTCTCCGGCTGGCCGGTGTCGTCATGGCCGAGTTTGGGGTCGATCACGCGCAGTACATGGAATTCGACCTCAAGCCCGGTGACGAGATCGTATCCCTGAGTGTTCAGCTTCTCCACCGCGCGTCGGAGAATGCCGCGAGAACAAACTTCGAGCGGGTTGCCGTCCGTATCGGTCAGGTCCGCCTGCATCCAACTGGAGTGCGGCGACCAGGGCAGCACCCGGAACGTCGCGGGATCGGGCCGCATCAGCACATCGCCGGCGCCAGTCAGGCGCCCGGGACCGAATCCGGCATCCTCCTGCCAGACAGGGAAAACCGTGCGGTGCGAGGTGTCCTTCAGCAGAAGGGTCGAGGTCATGGCGATGCCGGAGCGGAAGGCGCTCTCCAGAGAGTCCGCCATGATCGTCTTGCCGCGCAGGATGCCGTGCTGGTCCGCGAAGGAGATGCGGACGACCTCCAGCCCCTCTTCCGCAACCCGCTTCAGGACCGCGTCGATGGCGGCCTGCTTGCCGTCTGACGCGGTCACGAGAGTGCCGCGTCCCAGCTGCAGGCCGCCCGTCGGCCGGCATCGCGGTCGGTCCAGACCGTCTCCCATGCTTCCGTCGGTCCGATGGCGTCGATCGAGATCGGCCCCTTCACCTGTTCGGCCGCGGCCTGGTCCAGTACCAGCGGCAACGCGCCCTCGCCGTCCTTGACGCTCTTGATCGCGGACCGGAGCAGGCGGCGATAGCGCACGATGGCGGCATCGGAAGAGGCCAGATGCTCGTGCCGCCGGTCCTGGATCGCGCCCATCGACTCGACCGCCCACTGATCGTGCACGTTGATGTCGAGCCCCATGCCCGTATAGGTCAGGGTCTTCTGCTCTTCCGGATCGTAGCCGTACTGGTTCGTCTTGTTGCGGATCGGCGCGAAATCCGGCAGCCGGTGTTCCTTGATCCGCTGCTCCCACATCTTCTTCTTGTCGACCGGCGCGCCGAAGCTGGTGAAGACCGAGTACCAGTAGCAATGGGTGTCGTCGACCGGCACGTGCCACTGGGTGATCGTCATCTCGTTGGACAGAGGGATGGTGATGGCACAGGGGAAAACCTGGTTGGTCACCCGGACATGACGTTGGCCGTTGCCGAGATCGCGCAGCGCGATGATGCGGAGGCCGTAGTCAGTCTCCTCCACCTTCAGCTCCGGATTGGCGAATTCGCGCAGCACCTTGGTCATCGGCATGTCGCTCTGCGCCGCCTTGTCGCGGAACTGCTTGCCGTAGCCGTCCGCCGGATCCTCGTCCTGGAGGAAGCGGTGCAGGAAGGAGGCATGCGCCGGGTCGATGCCGATCTCCAGTGCCTGAAGCCAGTTGCACTCCCAGAGCCCCTTGAAAGCGAAGACATGGCTGTCCGGCGCGCGGAAACAATCGAGCGCAGGGAAGGCCGGCGGCTCGCCCGGCCCCATATAGGTCCAGATGACGCCGGCCTTTTCGACCACAGGATAGCTGGAGATCTTGATGCGCTCGTGCATCTTCGAGTCGTCCGGTTCCGCCGGTTGCTCGGTGCATTGTCCCGTCTGGTCGAAATGCCAGCCGTGGAACGGACAGCGGATACCGCCATCCTCGAGCCGGCCGTAGCAGAGATCGACGCCGCGGTGCGGGCAGAAGCGACTCATCAGGCCAAGCGTCTCGTCCTCGCGGCGGAACAGCACCAGATCCTCGCCCATCAGACGGACCGGCACCACCGGGCGCGGCCCCTCCTCCAGCTCCACGGCAAGCGCGGCGGGCATCCAGTAGCGGCGCAGGACCTGGCCCGCCGGCCGGTCGGCGCCGACCAGCGTGATCTCGTCGTTCTTTTCCTGGCTCATCATGGCGGAAGTCTCCTTCGTCGAAGACGCGGATGAAAGGCGGCTAGTACTGGGTTTCGGGAATGGTGACGGTAAGGCCGTCCATCTCCGGGGTCAGCTTGATCTGGCAGGAGAGCCGGCTGGTCTCGCGCCGCTCGGCGGCCGCGTCATCCAGCATCGCCAGCTCGTCCTCCTGCGCCGGCGGCGCGAGCTTCATGCCTTCTTCATCGAGATAGACATGGCAGGTGGCACAGACGCAGCTTCCGCCGCACTCGGCCTCGATGCCCTCGACATCGTTGAAGACGGCGGCCTGCATGACGGACTCGCCGGTCTCGGCCTCGACGGTTTCCTGCGTGCCATCCGGCTTCACGAAGGTTACGGAGATCTTCTCTCCCACGGCAGCTCTCTCCTTGCAGGTCCTGACAGGACGCCCGACCCGCTGTTTTGTTTGACCGATTATCGAACATTCGGTCTATTATTGATCAAAGACAAAATAGACCGCAGCCATATGGCCCGGTCAAGCCCATGGGAGCACTATGACCGTCCCAGCGCCAGAGAAAGCCGCGCCACATTCCACCGCGATCGCCGACAAGGATATCTCGCTGACCTTCGCAAAGGGCATGGAGGTGCTGGAAGCCTTCGAGAGCGCGGCCGCTCCCATGACCATTCCCGATCTCGCCCGCCAGACCGGCATCAACCGGTCGGTCACGCGGCGGCTGGTCTTGACGCTCGTGCGCCTCGGCTATCTGACGGAGACGAACCGTGCCTACGCGCCGAGCCCCCGCGTGCTCCGACTGGCCAGCGGGTATCTGAGGGAGCGGCAGTTCGGCCGCACCGTGCAGCCTGTCATGGCGTCCTATTCGAAACAGCTCGGCGACGCGATTTCGCTCGCGGTCCGGGACGGCGCCGACGCGATCTATGTCGCATATTCGCCCGGCGATCCGGCCCTGATCACTTCCGGCTTCGGCATCGGTTCCCGACTCCCGCTGACCGCAACCGCAATCGGCCGCGCCCTTCTCGCCTTCAGCGGCGAGGCGGTCATCGAGGACCTGCTCGCCGCCCCGCTGCCTTCCTTCACACCCGAGACAAAGACCGACCCGGCCATGCTCCGCGCCGATCTTGGCGAAACGCGTTCACGCGGCTACGCGCTCGTCACGGGCGAATACGAGCCCGGCGTCACCTCCATCGCGGTTCCGGTTCTGGACAGACAAGGCAGAGCCAGTGCCGCGCTCGGCATCGTCGGCCCGGCGGCACGGTTTGAGGAAATCGCGGTCTGCACGCAAAAGGCGGTGGTGCTTCGGGACTGCGCGGAAACGCTCGCGAACTTCATCTGACGTCGACCGTTTCCTAAAGCGGCGAACCGGGGCTTGCGCCCCGGCCCGTCTATCCCGAGCCGGTCCCATTCGGCCGCGAGATGGAAATCGACTTTTCCGATGAAGATCCGCTGACGCTCGTTTGCCCGATCGGGCCGATGTACGCTTTGGAATGCTGTCGAAGACTGAAGGCGCGACCATACACCCGTACTCATGGCCGTCGCAAGAATTTCGCGCCACTCACGAGTTTTTCGGCCCGGGCTCCATCAAAAACAAATACCGGTATCTCATCGGGAACGGCCCAGGTCTTTCTCCGGCATTCGCCTGCTAGACGGCGCGGAAGCTCGGCAAACCGATCCCGGTCGCGTCGAAGCCGCCGTCGACGGCGAGATACTGGCCGTTGATGTAGCTCGCCCTGTCGCTGCAGAGGAAGAAGATCGCCTCAGCCAGTTCCTCTTCCAGCCCGTAACGGTTCAGCGGGATCGCGTCGTGATAGTCGGCACGGATGTCCGGCGTGTGGACCTTCTTCGCCATGGCGGTGTCCACCGGCCCCGGCGCGACGGCATTGACCCGGATCCCGAGATTGCCGAGTTCGGCGGCCTGCTGCTTGGTCAGGTGCAGCACCGCCGCCTTGCTGGTGCCGTAGGCGACACGGAGCAGACTTGCACGCAGGCCCGAGATCGAGGCGATGTTGACCACCGCGCCGCCGCCGGTCTTCAGCATCACCGGCGCCGCCGCGTTGGTGCAGAGGAACGGTCCGTTGAGATTGGTCGCCATGATCTCCGACCATTCCTCGAAGCTGGTCTCGAGCACCGGCTTGAACGTCGCGACGCCGGCATTGTTGACCAGCGCGTCCAGACGCCCGAAGGCGGCCTCCGTTTCCTCGACCGCACGCCGGACCTGCTGCGGGTCCGAGACATCGGCGAAGACCGGCATGGCCCCGTTTCGCTGCCCGAGATCCTCGACCGCCTGCTTCAGCGTGTCCGCATCGCGGTCGAGCATGGCCACGCGCCAGCCTTCGTCGAGGAACTTCCTGGCCGCGGCAAGTCCGATCCCCCGGGCCGCGCCGGTAATAAGGGCTACTTTCGACTCCGTCATCGCGCCCTCACCCGGCCTGGCGGCGATCGCGCGCCGTTCCGATCTCCGAGAGATCGAACGGCGTCGTCTGGTAGATCTCGTTGATCCAGTTGGCAAACAGCAGATGCGCGTGACTGCGCCAGCGGTTCAGCGGCGGGTGGGTCGGATCATCGTCGGTGAAGTAGCTGTGCGGAAGTTCCGGATTCATGCCACGCCCGACGTCGCGCTGGTACTCCTCGCCAAGCGAGTCCGAGTCATATTCGATGTGATTGAACATGTAGAGCGCGTGTTTGGCGCGGTCTTCCATCAGGCACGGCCCCATTTCCGGTGAGTCCATCAGGACCTGGATGCCGGCGGACGGCGGAACGTCGGCCACGCGCGTTTCCGTCCAGCGCGAGACCGGGATCGAGAAATCGTCCGAAAAGCCGCGCAGATAGCCCGAGGCCGGCGCCAGATTGCGGTGCCGGTAAACACCGAAGGCCTTCTTCGGCAGCTCGTGCTTCGGCACGCCGTGGAAATGGTGAAGCGCGGCCTGTGCCGCCCAGCAGATCATCAGGCTGGAATGCACGTGGGTCTGCGTCCAGTCGAAGATCTCGCAGAGTTCCGACCAGTAGGAGACCTCCTCGAAGGGCAGCCGCTCGACCGGCGCTCCGGTGACGACGAGGCCGTCGAACTTCCGCTCGCGAAGATCGCTCCACGGCTCGTAAAAGGAGATCATATGCTCCTGCGGCACGTTCTTCGGCACGTGATCGGTCATCTTGATCAGAGTCAGCTCGACCTGGAGCGGGCTTGCGCCGAGCAGTCGTGCGATCTGGGTCTCGGTGCGGATCTTGTTGGGCATCAGATTGAGAAGCCCGATCTGAAGCGGCCGGATATCCTGACGCACAGCGTCCGCCTCGCGCATGACCATGACACCCTCGGCCTCGAGTGCGGCGAAAGCGGGGAGGTCATTCGGAATCCTGATCGGCATGTGCAAACCCTCTGCAGTTACTGGCATCAAGCAGAGCGGACATTTTGCCGGGACCCGTTTGGTTGCCGGTCTGGCCACATCCTCCGCGACAGGAGCGCCACCTTGCTCGGGGAGCAGGTTGGCGTTGAGCGTCCGCCCAACTCTTGATGTCCGGGTCTGTCTACTTGATACGGAGCCGGTTGGCAATTCCCTCCGCACAAGGCGGAGCCTTGAGGCGATCAGGACGCCAGACGCGGCAAAGAAACCGGCGGGATCGGCTCCGGCAGCAGCGCGAGATCGGGCACACCGGCACCGATATCGACGAACCGGTTGTCGTCCCCGACCGGGTTCTTCTCGGGGTCGAGTTGGGGAAACTGCATGGACACGTTCCGCATCGGCTGGCGGATCGTGAAGAGCTGCACCGGGGCGCCAGGCGCATTCGCGAATACCGGTAGACAGAGATATTCGGACACGGCGTCCTCGCCGACGCTGTATCTGAAATTGGCGCGGAAAGTGATCCCGCAGGGCTGCACCGCCATCGCCTCGTTGACCCTGGACCGGGCAGGCCAGTCCTCCGGCCGGGAAAGCTCCTTCAGCGTGGTCCCGGTCAGCTCGCGGCCGCGGGCCTCGTTGATCTGCGTGCCGACCAGACGAAAAACCTGCTCCTCGCGCGACCGGATCTCGAGCACGCTCAGCAACGAAAGCCAGCAGGCGATCTCCTCAAGACGGATGTCGGCCCGCTTCGGCGCGACAGCCGATCCGCGCCATCGGTTCCACGCTTCGGCAAAGTCGCGGCAACAGGGCGTTTCCAAAATCGACAGCAAGGGTTCGGACATCAGGCCATCCACAAGACACACCCCCACCGGCGCGCGATGGAAGCGGGAACGCCGATCTTTTAGCCTGCAATGGTTAACGATTGGCTAGCCGGGTCAGAACGAAGTCGTAGCGCGAACGCCAGAGCGTATCGCCATCGATCCGCTCGAACGGCGCGACCAGGCTTTCCTTGACGCCGAAGACCGCGTCGGAGGTCAGATAGGGATCGCCCTCCACGAAGGTGTGCGTGACGAGTTTCTCGAAGCCCGGCGCGGTGATCAGGAAATGCATGTGCGCCGGGCGCCAGGCATGGCGCCCGAGCGCCTTCAGCATATCGCCGACCGGCCCGTCTTCCGGGATCGGATAGGAGACCGGCTTGATGCCGGTGAAATTGTAGGCGCCGTCGGGACCGGTCACGAAGATACCCCGGTTGTTCCATTTCGGCTGTTCGTCAGGTTGTTGCACGGAATAGAACCCGTCGGCGTTGTCGGACCAGACATCGATCCGCGCGCCCTCGATGGGGTTTCCTTCCAGATCGAGGATCCGGCCTTCGAAACGGCAACTCTCGCCCTTACCGTCCAGCGAGATCGTATCGCCCATCTCGCGGACCGGGGCCCCGGCGACATGGAACGGCCCGAAGACGGTGTTCTCCGTCGCGCCGGCGGGACGGCGATTGTTGATCGCGTCGACCAGCATGGAGAAACCGAGCACGTCGGAAAGGAGGATGAACTCCTGGCGTTCTCCGGAGCATTTCTGTCCGGTCGCGGTCAGAAAGGCGATCGCCTGCTCCCATTCCTCCTGGGTGAGACCTGTCTCTTTCGCGAAGGCGTGCAGGTGCTTCACGAGCGACGTCATGAGTTCCGCCACGCGCGGGTTCGCGGTGCCTGCCATCCGCCCGTTGACCACGTCGGCGGAAGAGTCCTCGGTGAAATATCCGCTCATGTCCGTCTCCTTCATCTCACCCGCCCTGCTTGCGGAAGCCCGCGGTGTTCCGGTAGCCGGCAGCGACCTCCTCGAGTTCCTCCGCCGAGATCAAATCCTCGATCCTGTCCCCGGGCCCCTTCACGCGGGCGGCCGCGATGTCGAGGACACGCTCGGGGCCGGACCGCCGGTTCGCCAGAACGATCTCCGCCGTCGCCGGTCGCCGCGCGGCCTCGTAGGCGAGCAGGCCTTCCGGTCCCGGCATATCGGCCAGCGTATCGGCAAGAACCCGGCCGTCAATGATCGCCTGGGACGCCCCATTCGCGCCGATCGGATACATCGGATGCGCCGCATCGCCGAGCAGGGTCACGCGGCCGTCGGTCCAGAAATCGACCGGATCGCGATCCACCATCGGAAACTCGGTGATCGTCCCGGTCGCTTCCATCAGGCTGACGATGTTCATGTCCCGCATCATGAATTCCCTGAAGGACTCGATGAATTCCCGCGTCCCCTCGCGGGTCCAGTCCGCATCCTCGATATCGCGGGGTCGGTCGCGGCGCAGCTCGGCGACCCAGTTTGTCAGTGCCCTTCCGCCCCGCCGCGCCCGCTCGCTGATCGGATAGGTGACGAACTTCATGTCGTGATCGCCGGCGATAACCATCGTGCGGCCGTCGGCGATCACGTCGGACTCGACAGCGCCGCGCCACATCATCGTGCCCTCGTAATGCAGCGGCCCCTCGTCCGGATGGATCTGCCGCCGGACGGCGGAATGCAGGCCATCGGCGCCGATCAGAAGGTCGCATTCCAGACGGCCTCCCTCAGCGGTGTAAACCGTCACGCTCTCTTCGCTCTGACTGAAACGCTGCACCGCCTTGCCGGCGAGAACCGCATCCTTGCCGAGCCTCTCCCGCACCGTTTCAAGCAGCAGGAACTGCAGCTCGCCACGGTGGATGGAATATTGCGGCGCCGCGAACCCGGCCTCGACGTTGCGCGGGTCGCTCTGGATCACATGGCCGAAGCGCGTGCGATATTCGATGCAGCGGGTCCGTATGGCGATCTCGCCCAGCGCTTCGGCAAGACCGAGGCCGTGCAGCACCGCGGAGGCATGGGGCATCAGGTTGATCCCGACGCCGAGAGGCCGAAGCTCTTCGACCGCCTCCAGAACGCGGACGGGGAAGCCTTTTTCATGCAGGCAGAGCGCCGCCGTCAGCCCGCCGATCCCTGCGCCTGCGATGAGAATTCGCGTCACTTAAGCCTCCCGTTTCAATTTCCGACTTCGGATCGAGCGATCAGAAGTGGAATTTTCCTTAGAGTTTCGGGCGCGATTCGTATGCGATCAAGTCATCGTCATGATAAAAACTTGCACAAATCGAACATCGGAAGGTGACGCAGATGGCCGAGGCCGGACCGGACCATGAACGATATGTCCTCGGCATGCCGTCCGACCATGTCGGCCTGCTGAATTGCGAGCGGATCGCCGATCGCCGCCATATCCACGTCTGGACCGTCGAGCCGCATTATCATGACGGGCTGGCACAGCTTTTCCTCTTCGCCGGCGGAAGGGTCACCGGACGGATCGACGGAGAGCGGCGGACGATCGAGGCCCCGGCGCTGCTCTGGATGCCCGCCCTCTGCCGCCACGGCTTCGACTACGAGCCCGGCATGCTTGGCTGGGTGATCACCATCCCAAGTGCGGACGTCACGCGCCTCGCCGGCGGACAGGCCCGGTTGCTGGACCGGGTCCGGCAGCCGCAGGTCATATCCGGACCCGCCCATTCGGAGCGGCTCAAGGAAGCGGAGCAACTGGTCCGCCGGATCGAGCTGGAGCACGGACGGAACGGCGAGGAACAGAACATGGTGCTTGAGGCCCTGTTCAGCTTGCTGCTGGTCTGCCTCTGCCGGACCGATCCGACGCCCTCCGCCCCGGCGCCCGGCCCGCGTGATCGTCAGCACGATCTGGTCCGGCGCTTCCGCGAGCTGGTGGAGGGAAATTTCCGGACCGTTCGCTCGGTCGCCGGTTTCGCCGCCATGCTCGCGATCACGCCGACCCACCTCACCCGCACGGTCAAAGCGGTGACCGGGCAAACGGCGGGCGCGATCATCCAGGACAGGATCCTGCTGGAAGCGAAGCGTCGACTGGTGTTCAGCGACCAGCCAGTCGCCGAAATCGCCTACGATCTCGACTTCTCCTCGCCCTCCTATTTCTCCCGTTTCTTCACCGCGCGGGCGGGCGCCGCCCCGCTCGTCTACCGGCAGCAGGCGCGGCGCGCCGAGGCGTCCTAACCAGCTTCGGCGAGCCTGTAGTGCGATGAGCGGCGGAGAAATCCTTTCTCGACAAATCGCCAGGAGAGAAACGCCATCGTCAGGGTAACGAGCACCGAAACCGCGAGGCCGAGAGATGGACTTGTCCTGAAAAGGCCCAGATGCGTTACCAGCTGCAGGGTCGGGAAATGGAACAGATAGACACCGTAGGAGAGGTCGCCGAGGCGGCCAACTCCGAGCGAGAGACCCGGCACCTGCGAGAGGCCGATGACGAAGAGCGGGTAGGCTAGCATGTTCAGCATGCCTGAGGCCGGCGCCGGAACGCTCAGCAGGAGGTAGATGGCACTGATAGCGAGTGCCGCGAACAGGGTTCTCCGCCCGACATCGGCGACGGCAAGAAAGCTGCCAATTGCGAAATATGGCAGCTGCCCCGGAAACTGCCGGGCGATCGCGGCGCCCGCCGGGTGGTCGAAGCCGTAAGTGAAATAGCCGTACCAAGCGACACCGAGAGCCAGCGCCGCCAGCAGCCCACCTAAATGTCCTATCCGCCGGTAGAGCAGGAACAGGACCGGCAGCACGCAATAGAGCATGAGCTCGATCTTGATCGTCCAGAGTGCCCCGTTCACCGCCATGACGGGGTTGCCCGCGAACACCCCCGGAAGCGTCGGCTGGAGGAAATTCAGGAAGGCCAGATTCGCGCCGAGATAACGGTAGGTCGCGAGGTCGGTCAGGAAGGCCGCAACCCCGAGATCGCTCGCGAAGAGCCCGACGAGGAAACAATAGAGAATGGCGAGCGCATAGGCCGGAACGATCCGGCGCAGGCGCTTCTCGAAATATTCAAAGGTAGTCCGGCTGGAGAGAAAGCTCCGGGAGACCAGGTAGCCGCTGATCGCGAAGAATCCCTTCACGGCGAAATCGGCGTCGAACCAGTCCGCCATCCACGCCAGATCCGCAGCGCTGGAGAGCTCATGCGCATGCGCGAAGAGGACGATGCATGCCAGCGCCAGCCGGATCTCGTCGAAACAGTTCCGCTCCGTGGGCATACGGCCCCTACGCAATGGAGACGGAGAGCGAAACGATCGTGACGGTCATGTCACTCAACCGCAACCCGAGAACAAGCAATTGATTTCAAATATGCTTTTTTCACTTCCAAACTTCTTTCCGGTTTTCTACACCATTTCGCACGCGCATCGCAGCCAACACATCGCTTCATTGTCTACAAATTGGCAATCCAGCAATGCAAAATCCACCAATCATGAAATACTTACCGCACGCAAAGAGACTCTCTATCGAATAGAATAAAATATTTTGATCTACAAATGCACATTCCAAACACCCTCAAAATCAAATTACAATCCAATCACCATCAAATAAATCCAACATCAACAAGAATGTGAATTACTCAAATATCAGAAAATAAAAATAATAAATTATAATTATTTTATAATCCTCTGCATAACCAAACCGCTTATTTCATAATTACATT
Source organism: Nisaea sp. (assembly GCF_017640745.1). GTDB lineage: Bacteria > Pseudomonadota > Alphaproteobacteria > Thalassobaculales > Thalassobaculaceae > Nisaea. The sequence goes on from NZ_JAEPQA010000011.1 coordinate 72,119, forward strand.
TTCTATAAAACTCCACATTATGCTCCTGGCATTGAAGAGCGACTTTGTGGCAGCCATTCGCTTTCGCAATGTCAAACAACGCACCCAATATAGTCTTACCTATGCCTTTCTTTCGATAACCCGGATGCGAAACGATATCTTCAACATGCCCCATCGTCCCGCCTCTAATTTTTGTTTCAAACACAACGGAACCATATCCCACAATCTTTTCACCAATAGTTGCGACTATTGAATAAACATGGGTCTGCTGGCACAATTTTTCCCATATGTGAGGGTAATCACTTTCTGACGGCTTGAATTCTGACATCGACTGCAAAAGCTCAATCACATCAGCCATATCGGCTTGCTCAAGCTTTCTTATCGAAATGCTTTCTTCACCCATAATTCAATCCATCTATATTCAGACAATAGTCTCTGAGGCTTCTAACTCTCCAACATTGCAGATAAGAAGCAAGTTGCGGCAAAAAAAACGGGCCGGCCCGCAACTACTTTCTGTTTTTTATTTCTTGTACATCAAACACTTGAGAGCAATGAATTATTCCCACTCGATGGTTCCCGGGGGCTTCGAGGTGATGTCGTAGGTCACCCGGTTGATACCCTTGCACTCGTTGATGATCCGGGTGGAGACCCGGCTCAGGAACTCGTGGTCGAAGTGGTAATAGTCCGCCGTCATGCCGTCGGTCGAGGTGACGGCGCGGAGCGCGCAGGCATAGTCGTAGGTCCGGTGGTCGCCCATCACGCCGACGGTGCGCACCGGCAGCAGGACCGCGAAGGCCTGCCAGATCGCGTCGTAGAGGCCCGCATTGCGGATCTCTTCCAGATAGATCGCGTCCGCCTTGCGCAGGATGTCGAGCTTCTCGCGGGTGATGTCGCTGCCGGGAATGCGGATCGCGAGGCCGGGGCCCGGGAACGGGTGACGACCGACGAGGCTTTCCGGCAGGCCGAGCTCGCGGCCGAGCTCGCGTACCTCATCCTTGAAGAGTTCGCGCAGCGGCTCGACCAGCTTCAGGTTCATCCGCTCCGGCAGGCCGCCGACATTGTGGTGGCTCTTGATCGTGACGCTCGGGCCGCCGGTGAAGGAGACGCTCTCGATCACGTCCGGATAGAGCGTGCCCTGGGCAAGGAACTGGGCGCCCTCGATCTTGTTCGCCTCTTCCTGGAAGACGTCGATGAAGAGCCTGCCGATGGTCTTGCGCTTCACCTCGGGGTCGGTCTGTCCGGCGAGTTCGCCGAGGAAGAGATCGCTCGCGTCCTTGTGGATCAGCGGAATGTTGTAATGGTCGCCGAAGAGCCGCACGACTTCTTCGGCCTCGCCCTGCCGCAGGAGGCCGTGATCGACGAAGACGCAGGTCAGCTGGTCGCCGATCGCCTCATGGATCAGCACCGCCGCGACGGAACTGTCGACACCGCCGGAGAGACCGCAGATCACCTTGCCGTCGCCGACCTGCTCGCGGATCTGCCGGATCGCCTGTTCCTTGAACGCCTCCATGGTCCAGTCGCCGGCGCAGCCCGCGACCTTGTGGACGAAGTTGGAAAGCAGCGCGGCGCCGTGCGGCGTGTGCACCACTTCGGGATGGAACATGGTGGCATAATAGCGGCGCTTGTCGTCGGCGATCACGGCGAAGGGCGCACCCTCGCTGGAGGCGACGACCCGGAAGCCGTCCGGCAGCTCGATCACCCGGTCGCCGTGGCTCATCCAGACCTGCTCGCTGGCGCCGACCTCCCAGACCCCGTCGAAGAGGATGCAATTGTCGGTCACGTTGACGAAGGCGCGGCCGAATTCGCGATGGTCAGAGGTCTCCACCCGGCCACCCAGCTGATGGCAGAGGGTCTGCTGACCGTAGCAGATGCCGAGGATCGGAAGCCCGCTCTCAAACACAAGTTCCGGTGCCCGCGGCGTCGCCTCGCCGATCACCGAGGCGGGGCCGCCGGAAAGGATGAAGGCCTTTGCCCCGAACTCCCTGATCTTCTCGACCGGCGTGTTGAAGGGCATGATTTCGCAATAGACACCGGCTTCACGCACGCGGCGCGCGATCAGCTGGGTCACCTGACTGCCGAAATCGAGAATGAGAATACGATCGGTCATCGGGCACCATTTGGCTCGGCGGGAGAGAAGCGCAGGAAACTACCCGATGCGCTGCACTGCGGCAAGGCTGGTGACCGCGTACATTACGGAGGCGTCGCTCCCCCGGAGAAATGTGTCCCCTTCGGCGGACCCTGGCGCTCCGAATCGCTCGCATGACCGCGAGAACCGCGGAGCAAAAAATGGTTGTCGAAATGCTCTGTTTACCCGCAAGTAGAGAAAGTCATTTGGGTATTTGGACGACATGGTTTCTTGCCCCCCGAACACGTCGGACGGCGGAACGAGACTCAGGAAAAGACATGCTGCAAAAAGCTGCACCCGAATTTACGACCGACTGGTTCCAAATCTCCAGATCGGTCTGGGAATCTCTCATCCCCCGAAGAAAACCGGCAAGAATTCTTGAGATCGGCTCTTATGAAGGGGCAAGCGCCTGTTTCGTCGTCCAGAAACTCGCGAACGAACAGCAGATCGAGATCCATTGCATCGACACCTGGGAAGGCAGTGTCGAAACGAAAGAGCGCGACATGGGCGCCGTCGAGCGCCGTTTCGATATGAATATGGCGATCGTGACCGAAGCCGCCACTCATGAGGTGAAGCTGACGAAACACAAGGGCAGATCGGATCTCGTCCTCTCCCGCCTTCTGGCGGAGGGCTATGCCGGCTATTTCGACCTGGTCTATGTCGACGGCTCGCACCAGGCTCCGGACGTGCTGTGCGACGCGGTGCTCGGTTTCCGGCTTTGCCGGACCGGCGGCGTCATGGTCTTCGACGACTATCTGTGGCGGGACCCGTCCGACCCTGCGAAAAACGTCATGCGGACGCCAAAGCCGGCCATCGATGCCTTCACGAACATCTACAGCGACAAGATCAGGTTCTTCTCCGCCGCGCTCTATCAGGTCTATCTGGAAAAACTCTCGGACTGAGCAGCAATCGCGCTCACCCCACGGCGCCGGCCAGCCGGTCCTGCAAGGCCCGGATATCGGGCCACCGGTAGACCGTCTCTTCCGCCGTCACACCCATGACGGTGCATTCCATCGGCAGGTCCGCCGATCCGTCGAGCTTCTCATAGAAAGCGACGCCCGACCGGTTGGCGCTCAGGACGGTGAGGAGGAGCGAGCCGAAACCCTCCCCGGCGAGGCTGTCCACGACACGTCCCATCATTGCCGTTCCAACGCCGAGCCCCTGAAAGCTCGGATCGACGTAGAGCACGTAGATTTCGGCGATCTCTCCGACCTCGTTTCCCGCCGCCTTTATGTCCTGACGCCGCGGGCCGCCCTGGCAGAAGCCGACGATACGGCCCTGCCATTCGGCGATCTGGAAAAAGCCCGGCACACTGTTCTTGGCGATCGCGTTCGACCATTGCGCGGCGGAACGGACAGCGCGCATCTCCAGCAGAACACGGTCAGGGAGAATACCGACATACGCGTCCTGCCACGTCTCGACCTGCACCTTGCCGACCGCCGAAGCGTCCTTCGCCTCGGCGGGGCGGATCTTGATATCTCGCGGATCCGGCATGGCTTTCCCTTCGGAGTTCTAAACTCCTCCGGGAATCATAGTGAAGACCGCTGCGGGTTCAATGCCGAATAAGCACTCAGCTTTCGGCCGACCGCTCAAGGATCTGGACGAAAAAACCATCCGTGTTGTGGCGATGGGGCGTGAGCCGCAGGTGCGTGCCCTCCACCGGGCAGGCGCCGCCGCCAAGAGCGACGACGGTCTCGTTCCACACCGTGGCGATGTCGAGGCTGCGGAACTCGTCGCCGCGCTCCACCAGGAAGGCGTCGACGATCGCCTCGTTCTCTTCCGGCAGCAGCGAGCAGGTGACGTAGGCGAGCCGGCCTCCCGGCTTCACCAACCGCGCGCCGCGCTGCAGGATGACCGCCTGCAGCTTCGTCAGCTCCGCCAGATCCTCTTCCGAGTAGCGCCAGCGCGCATCGGGATTGCGCCGCCAGGTTCCGGTGCCTGAGCAGGGAGCGTCGACCATGACCCGGTCGAACTTGCCGGCAAGACGCTTCACGCGCCGGTCGCTGCCTTCCGCCAGTTCGTGCCGCTCGACATTGTGCAGACCCGCACGGCGGGTGCGGACGCCGCAACGCTCGAGCCGGCCTTTGGAGGTATCGAGCGCGAGTACGCGGCCCTTGTTCTCCATCAGACCTGCCATGACCAGCGTCTTGCCGCCGGCCCCGGCGCAATAGTCCGCGATCTGCATGCCCGGCGCGGCACCGAGCAGAAGGGCGGCGATCTGCGCCCCCTCGTCCTGCACTTCGATCAGCCCCTCCTTGAACAGCTTCAGCCCGTCGATCGGCTTGCGGTCCGCTGAGCGGAGGCCGAAGGGCGAATACGGGGTCGGCTCAGTGATCAGGTCCTGCTTGGCAAGCGCCTCGCGAACAGAGTTCCGGTCGGCCTTGTGCAACGGATTGATGCGGAGATCGAAAGGCGCTTCCGTGCCCATCGCCGTCAGCGCGTCCGCCCGCTCGTCGCCGAGAACCGGTTCGAGGCGGCGATAGACCCATTCCGGGGTTTCCAGACGCACGGATGCCGGCATCGCCTCGTCGCCGTCGAGCGTCTTGTCCCTCAACGCGGAGAAAGCCCGGTTCTCGATTTCGCCGAGAACGGCCGGAGAATGCTTTTCGCCGGAGAATAGTTCCTGCACCGCCTTGCCGGTCAACTCGTCCGTCAGCACCAGGTCTGCCATGACCCGAAGCCGGGCCGTCGGCCGTTCCACGACACCGGTGCGCTCGAGATGCCAGTCAATCCGGGCCCGGCGGCGCAGAATGCCGTAGACACGGTCGCGGATCGCATGGCGGTCCTTCGAACCGGCATAGCGGCGCTGACGGAAATAGCCTTCGAGCACCCGGTCGACCGGGCGCGGATCCGCTTCGGCTTCTTCGAGAATCTCGATCGCGGCGAGAAGGCGGGCCGCAGGGATCATGGACAGTGCTTTCCAAAGTTCCCGGGGCGCCGATGGCGCCCCTGGAGGTTACATGCTCGGCCGGTAGTTCGGCGCTTCGCGGGTGATGGTCACGTCGTGGACATGGCTTTCGCGCAGCCCCGCGTTGCTGATGCGGAGGAACTTGCAGTTCGACTGCATGTCCTTGACCGTCGCGTTCCCGGTATAGCCCATCGCCGCCCGCAGGCCGCCGATCAGCTGATGCACCACGGCTCCGACCGGCCCCTTGTAAGGCACCTGGCCCTCGATCCCTTCCGGAACGAGTTTCAGATTATCGGAGACTTCCGCCTGGAAATACCGGTCGGCGGAACCGCGCGCCATGGCGCCGAGAGAGCCCATGCCGCGATAGGCCTTATAGGACCGGCCCTGGTAGAGATAGACCTCGCCCGGGCTTTCGTCCGTGCCGGCGAAGAGCGAGCCGATCATGGCGCAGTCGGCACCCGCCGCGATCGCCTTGGCGAGATCGCCGGAATATTTGATGCCGCCGTCCGAGATCACCGGCACGCCGGCCTTGTGGCAGGCTTCCAGCGCCCCCGTGATGGCGGTCAGCTGCGGCACGCCAACGCCGGCGACCATGCGGGTGGTGCAGATCGAGCCCGGGCCGATACCGACCTTGACCGCATCCGCGCCGGCATCGATCAGCGCCTGCGCGCCGTCGCGGGTGGCGACATTGCCGGCAATGATCTGGGTGCGGTTGCTGAGCTTGCGGATCTCGTCGACGGAGTTGAGCACGCCCTGGGAGTGGCCGTGCGCGGTGTCGACGACGATGATGTCGACCTCGGCGTCGATCAGCGCCTCGGCACGGGCGATGCCGTCCTTGCCGGTACCGGTCGCCGCGGCGGCGCGAAGGCGCCCCTTCTCGTCCTTGCAGGCGTTCGGATGGCTCTGCGCCTTGTCCATGTCCTTGACGGTGATCAGGCCGATGCACTTGTGATCGCCGTCCACCACCAGCAGCTTCTCGATCCTGTGCTTGTGCAGCAATGCGCGGGCTTCTTCAGGCGTGACGTCCTCGCCCACCGTGATCACCTTCTTGGTCATCAGGTCTTTCACCGGCTGCGTCAGCTCTTTCGCGAAGCGCACGTCGCGGTGGGTCAGGATGCCGACCAACTTGCCGGTCTTCGACCTGACCACCGGAATGCCGCTGATCTTGAAGCGGGACATCAGCGCCATCGCGTCCGCGAGGCTCTGCTCCGGGGCGATCGTGACCGGGTTCACCACCATACCGGCCTCGAACTTCTTCACCGCGCGAACTTCGTCGGCCTGCCGGGATGCGTCCATGTTCTTGTGAATGACCCCGAGACCGCCGAGCTGCGCCATGGCAATGGCGAGCTGGCTTTCCGTCACGGTATCCATCGCCGCGGAAATCACGGGAATACCGAGACGAATGGTGCGGGTCAGCTGCGTAGACGTGTCGACCTGGGTCGGGAGAACCGAGGAAAGGGCTGGTTCGAGAAGGACGTCGTCGAAGGTCAGAGCTTCGCGGATATCCATGGTGCCTCCGAATGCTGCGGTGGCACGGCCCTATAACACCGCCCCCCCAGACTGCCAAGTACGAAGTGCCGAAGCATCCGTGAAGATTGTGCAAAGCTGCCATGCAGCCGCATTCGCCGATCCTATCCGGCGGCGGCGACCAGTCTTGCCGTCAGGGAATCGAGTCCGCGCTGTGCCGTCTCGTCCGCGAGGTTCCCGTCGGCAGCGAAGGCGCTGCCCGCTCCCGGCACCGTGACAAAGCCCTGCACCGGGATACAGCCGAGTTCACAGAGACAGTCGCGCAACCGCGGGATCACCCGGACTCCGCCGAGCCGTCCCGGAGAGGCGGCCATGATCGCAACATGCTTGGATTTCAGGACGTCTTCCGGACCGCCCTTGTCCGACTTGCGGGAAACCCAGCTGAACGTGTTCACCAGCAGCGGCGGCACGAAGCCGTTATATTCCGGCGTCGCAATCAGCAGTCCGTCATGGTCGGCGATCATCTGCTTTAGAGTGAGGATATTCTCGGGTACCCCGTGCGCGTCCTCGTCGTCTCCGTGATAGATCGGCGCCGGATAATCGTTGAGATCGATAAGCGTCGCCGAGCCGCCGGCCCGCCGCACGGCTTCCGCACCGGCAGCCGCCAGCCTCTTGTTCAGGGAGTTTTCGCGCGCACTGCCCGCGAAAACTAGGATCTTCGCATTGCTCATGGAGGAGTCCTTGCCGGGTTTGAAGAAATGGAACCGGATGGATCGGCCGGATTGAGGAGTTAGAGATGTGGCGTTCAGGCCTCAAGGCAACTCAGATATCCCGGGAAAGGTAGAAGCGGCTGTTGCCGCTCGGATAATCGAGTGTGCCGAAGACGGAGAATCCGAGCGCCTCATAGAAGGCGCGGGCCTGGAAATCGTAGGTATCGAGCATGATCTTGCCGGCCTGCAGATCCCGCCCCTTCTCCACGACCGTTTCGACAAGGCGCCGCCCCCAACCGTTTCCGCGCAGGTCGTTGTCCAGCCAGATCGTCGACACCTCGACAATCCCGAGATTGACGCGCGCGCCCGCGCCGCCGCGCAGTTTGCCGTCCGCGTCACGGATCTCGACCGTGAAATAGCGGCTGTTCCAGTCGGAGCGCTCGCGGTTGAACGCGACCAGGCGCTGGTCAATTTCGTAGAGACCGTCTGTCTGACCGTCGATGACGTTAAACGTCAGCTCCGTCATCCCCGTTCTCCGTATCCCCGTCTTCCCCCTGCTCGTTCTCCGGCAGTCCCCTGAAGCCCGTGCACACGACATAGGCTTCCGGCGATTCCGGCCGGCTCGCGGCGGGCTTGGCATGGCGCACGGTGCGAAACGCGAGTTTCATGCGCCGGAGCATTTCCTGCTCGCTGCCGCCCTTGAAGACCTTGGCGACGAAGGTTCCGCCCTCATCCAGCACTTCTATGGCAAATTCCAGCGCCGCCTCGCAGAGGGCCGCGGTCCGCAGATGATCGGTCGGGGCGTGTCCGGTGGTCGACGCCGCCATGTCGCTCAGCACCACATCGACCGGCCCTTCCATTCGTTCGCGCAAGGCAGCCAGACCCTCGTCGGTCATGAAATCGCCCTGGAACAGGTCCGCCCCGGGAACCGGCTCCATCTCCAGAAGGTCGATCCCGACGACCGTACCTCTATCCTTGTCGGCCCCGACGGCCGCGACCGCGATCTGGGTCCAGCCTCCGGGCGCGGCACCGAGATCGACGACTTTCGCGCCGGGCTTCAGGAAATGGAACTTCTCGTCCAGCTGCAGCAGTTTGAAGGCCGCGCGGGAGCGGTAGCCGAGCTTTTGCGCCTCGGCCACATAAGGATCGTTGAGCTGACGCCGGAGCCAGCGTTGCGAAGAAGGTTTGTGCCGGCGCGCATTCTTGAGCTCGACACTGGTCATCCGGGACCCAGAGCCGCGCCCGCCGCGCCGTCCGCCGCGTTTGCTTGTCATGGGCGCCTAAGTGCGCCGGAAGCGGCAGGCTCGTCAAGCGGCGGGGCGCTATTCCGCCGCCGTCACCTGCTCCAGAAGGTCGAAGAGAATGCCCTCCCGCAGCCCTCGGTCGGCGACCCGAAGCCGGCCGACGGGCCAGCGCTCGCAGATCCCCTGCAGGATCGCGCATCCGGCGACCACAAGGTCCGCGCGTTCCGAACCGATGCACGGCATTGCCGCCCGCTCGCGGAAGCCGACCGATGCGAGCCGTCCGGCGATTTCCTCCATCTCGTCGAAATCGAGATAGGTGCCGTCCACGCGGTCGCGGTCGTAGCGCCTGAGATTCATGCTGATACCGGCCAGCGTGGTCACGGTCCCGGAGGTTCCGACCATCTGGACCGCGCCGTCACGGATCGCCGAACTGATGTCGAAGCGGGCCTCGAAGGCGTCGAGCGCGGCACGGGTCTCGTCCACCATCCGGCGATATGTCTCGCGGTCGAAACGGTCGCCGCCATGGCGCTCGGCCAGGGTCACCACCCCGACCGGCAGGGAAATCGCATCGAGTGCTCCACGCCCATTGCGCGGGCTATCCGTCTCGTCGCGGCGATGCCACACGAGTTCCGTGCTGCCGCCACCGATATCGAAGACCAAGGCATTCGGAATATCGGGGTTGAACAGCGGGACACAGCCCGCGAGCGCCAGCTGGGCCTCTTCATAGGTCGAGATGATCTCGATTTCGAGATCGGTTTCGGCGGCCACACGCTCCAGAAAGGCGTCGCAGTTCCGGGCCCGGCGGCAGGCTTCGGTCGCCACCAGCCGCGACAATGTCACGTTCCGCTTCGCCATCTTGCGGGCACAGATCTTCAACGCCTGAACCGTACGTTCCATCGCGTCGTCGGACAGTTTCTGGTGTTTCTGCAGGCCCTGTCCGAGGCGGACGATCCTGGAAAAGGCATCGATCACGCGAAATCCGGAGTCGGACGGGACGGCGATCAGCAGGCGGCAGTTGTTGGTTCCCAAATCCAATGCCGCCAGAACAGGCTCGCTGCCTGATCCGTTTGAGCGGCGGTCGGCACTGTCCAACGGTTTCGGCGGACCTTTGCGCACCGGCGGACGCGGCCGCGCGAAACGCCCCTTTTCCCGATCGTTCTCCGTCGAACGGCCTCCCCGGCGTGTCGATAACGAACGGCCGGCGGACATGGTTCACTCATCTCAAATGTCGCGCCCCCGGCCCTGCCGGAAGCTGTTTCAACGATGAGTGTAGTCACAATGTCCGACCTTGCCTACTCTGCGCGCGGCCTGAAATTGCATTTTGTGATAAATGCGTGACAGCGCCCGAAGCGGCCGGCCCACGGGCCTGCTAGTCCACATCGCTCTTTCCGGCTTCGAGCTGCCCGGCGATCCATGCGTAGGTCTTACCGAGCCCGGCTTCGAGGACCTCCGCCGGAACCCAGTTCAGCTTCCGCCGGATGAGATCATTGTCCGAATTGCGGCCCCGGACTCCGGTCGGGCCGGTGACATGTTTCCGGCCGAGCTGCTTGCCGGCGATCGTACAGACCATGTCGACGAGCGTGTTGATGCTGACCATCTGCTCCGAGCCGATATTCACGGGACCGGCGAAATCGGAGCGGGTCAGACGCAACACCCCCTCCAGGCATTCGTCGATATAGAGGAACGAGCGTGTCTGCTCGCCATCGCCCCAGATCTCGATCTCGCCGCCATCCGGCACCTCTGCGACCTTGCGGCAGATCGCGGCGGGCGCCTTCTCCCGCCCGTCGTTCCAGGAGCCTTCCGGGCCGAACACGTTGTGGAACCGGGCGATGCGGCATTCGAGGCCATAGTTGCGCGCGAAGGACATGAACATCCGTTCGCTGAACAGCTTTTCCCAGCCGTACTCGCTGTCCGGATCGGCCGGATAGGCGCTGTCCTCGCGGCAGTTCGGATTGTCCGGGTCGGTCTGGTTCTCCTGCGGATAGATACAGGCGGAGGAGGAATAGAAGATCCTCCGGATCCCGTTTTTCGCGGCCGTTTCCGCGACATTGAGATTGATCATCGCGGAATTGTGCATGATGTCGGCGTCGTGGCTGCCGGTGAAGACGAATCCGGCCCCGCCCATATCGGCAGCGAGCTGATAGACCTCGTCGAACGGGCGGTCCATCGCGGCCCGCACATTCACGGGATCGCGCAGATCCGCGATGAGGAACTCGTCAGCCGCGGTTTCTGAATAGCGTGGATATTTCAGATCGACGCCGCGGACGCGGCATCCCTCGGCCTTCAGGCGCTTCACCAGGTGGCTGCCGATAAACCCGCCGGCGCCCAGCACAAGAACCTGTTTCATTTCCACTCCCTTCGCGCGGCGCGACCGTCCCGTCGGCCTGACTGAACTGACCCGGACCGGGTCCGGTTCGGTCATAATCCGCGAAAGTATAAAAAACGTGAAGAATACCGAATAACCGGAAATTCATTGTGAAAACGATAGAGGTGTTTTCCGGCCAGGCTACCCGTCGGGATCCCCTTTTCTCTTCCGCCGCCACCGGGCCGGCGGGCCGATCCAGCGCTTGCGGAAGAAATAGGCCAGCATGCACCCCGCACAGATCGCCATCAGTCCGAGCGCGAAGGGATAGCCGAAGACCCAGCCGAGCTCCGGCATGTTCCACGGCGAGACCGAACGGTCGAAATTCATCCCGTAGAGGCCGGCGATGAAACCGAGCGGCATGAAGATCGTCGCGATCAGCGTCAGCACCTTCATGATGTCGTTCAGCCGCGTGCTCATGCTGGAATGATAGAAGTCTCCGAGATCGGAAGCGATTTCGCGGTCGGTTTCGACAAGATCGATCAACTGCACCAGATGATCGTAGCAATCGCGCAGATAAATGCGGGTCTGGTCCTCGAACAACGGGATATCGCCGCGAATCAGGGCGTTGACCAGGTCGCGGTGCGGCCAGATCGTGCGCCTCAGGTCGAGCAGCTCGCGCCGGAGGCGATGCACCTCTGACAACTGGCCTGGATCTGGACGGATGGTGACTGCGTCCTCGAGCTTCTCCAGCCGCTCTCCCAAGCTTTCGACGAGCGGGAAATAATTGTCGATTGCCGCGTCGATCAGGGAATAGGCGAGGAAATCCGCACCGTACTGACGAATGCGCCCGCGCCCTTTGCGCAAGCGCTCGCGCACCGGTTCCAGACATTTCAGGTCCTGCCCCTGGAAGGTCAGGACAAACCCGGGCCCGACGAAAATGGACATCTGGTCCGTGAGCACCCGGCTCGCCTCGACGGCGGTATGGACGACGATGAAGACGTGATCGTCGTACTCCTCGACCTTCGGGCGCTGGTGGGTATTGACGACATCCTCGAGCGCCAGGCCGTGTAGGCCGAAGACCGCACCGAGGTCCTCGACCATGCCCACATCGGCGAGCCCGGTGACGCTGACCCAGAGGAGCCCCGCACCGCCCTTGAGCGCCCGCACCTCCTCTACCGTGAGATCCGTGCGCTCGAAAAACTGAGTCCCGTCATACCCGATCGCACTGATGCTGGAGCGCGCCGCCTCGGGATCGGCGACGAGCGTGCCCGGGGCCGAGCCGGGAGGCGTCCGGCGCCTGTAGCGCTTGCGGGTCATAGGGCTCGCCCGTACACCGGACGAGGGTTCGCCGAAACCTGGTCGAGCGCCGCGTTCGTCATTCCGCTTCCCCCGTCTCTTCCCGCCTCGAGAGATCTCGAATTCTAGGGATCGAGGGAGGTTCCGTCGAGGGCTCCGCATCCGCACTCCCGGCGCTCGGAACGACACGACGGCACCCTCGAAATTCACACTTGCCATATACCTGCAAGATAGCTAGTTTCCGGCCCCTGCCGCGAGCGCACCCGTTGCGCCGGTCCCGTTGGGGGATAGTTTAACGGTAGAACAGCGGACTCTGACTCCGTCAGTCCTGGTTCGAATCCAGGTCCCCCAGCCAACTCCAAAAGTGAACGGACAGAAACCGACCAGAGCAGTCGGCAGAGCAGCCTGCAAAATGCTCAGACCTTGCCTTTCAGATTCATGTCGACAAGAGAGTAACCATCCTGCCTGGCATATCCTTTGGCATTGTGGCGGCAGACGGATCGGCAATGAGGCAATAGCCGGGCAAAGCCAGCGATTGCCTCACAAATTCGTTCGCCTGCCCGGCGGCTACCCAAGTCGTCGGCCTTGCCCAAATCCGGGCCCCGACAGAGCGAACCGGCGAACTATCCGACGTAGAGCCGATCAGGCAGCAATCCGGTTTGCCGTAGCCTCGACAACACGTTGATTGGCCGCGTCAAGCGAGAACCGTAGCCGCGTCGAATCGCCGATTTCGACAATCTGTGCCGAAAGTCGTTGCCCCTCAATCACTAGCGAAACTGTGTCGCCGATCCGGCCGGCAACGCGGCCAGAGAAATTCGCCCCTCCCAGCCCTATGTCCAAGAGCTTACCGTTGACTGTTCCGATAGGCGTCTCGACAGAGGCCGGTATGTCGCACTTCTTGCGTTCAAAATTCCGCCGTTCCCCGGCCCGGTTGATCTCGGCCAGGAAGCTGTCAATCTCGGATCGCAGGGTCGCGGTCTGGCCCGCGAGGTGCGAGGCGGTACCAGAAACGCTCTCGGCGGCACCTCTGGAATCAGCGGCGGCCGTTCGGACCGAGCCAATGCTCTCGGCGACCATAGTAGTGCCGCCAGCAACTTCCTCCACCGATCGCACGATTTCTTGAGTAGCAGCGTTCTGCTGATCCATCGCCGCGGCGACGGACGCACTGATGGAATCGATTCGATCGATGATCTCGGCGATCTCGCCTATGGCATGGGTGGCGTCGCTGGAAACCTGCTGCATTTCCTGAATTTGACGAGTGATATCAGCGGTGGCCTGGGCCGTCTGGGTGGCGAGGCCTTTGACCTCGCCAGCCACGACGGCGAAGCCCTTACCGGCTTCGCCAGCCCGGGCGGCCTCGATTGTCGCGTTTAGCGCCAGCAGGTTTGTCTGGGCAGCGATTGAACTGATCAAATCGACAACCTCTGTAATCTGGTCGGTCGCAGCCTGCAGCCGACCGACCGTAGCAACGATGTCACTGGCCTGCTGCTGCGCTTCTCCGGTCACGGAATTGGCCGCACCGACCTGGCGCGCGACCTCGCTGATCGAAGCCGCCATTTCCTGTGCAGCGGCCGAGACAGTTTGAACATTCGTGCTGGCCTGCTCGGCTGCAGCACTGACTGCAACAGCCTGATCTGTGGTGGTCGAGGCGCTCTGGTTCACGGTTTCGGCAGTGCTGGACATTTCTCTTGATGCGTCGGAAAGCCCCTCGAGAACACCGGCCATCGTGGCGGAAAAGTCGTGGACCAGACGCTCACTGGCTTCGCGCCGCCGATCCTTCTCAAGCTGCTCGGCAGCCTGCCGACGGGCGAGATCCTGACGCTCACGCAACTTCGACTTGAAACTGGCAATTGCTCGCGAAAGGTCACCGATCTCGTCCTTGCGGTTTTTGTCGCCATCCTCGACGCTTAGATCCTCGTCAGCGAGACGCTGAACCGCTGCTACCGAAAAGGTTAGGGGGCGCGCAACATTGCGCGCAAACAGCAAGGTGAAACCCAGCATGGCGGCGGTTACGATAAGTACGGACAGGACGATCCGTACGGCAATCGATCGAAACTCCGCTTGCACGTCGTCCAGATACACACCGCTACCGACGACCCAGCCCCACCCCGGCAGCAACCTTACGAAAGATGTCTTCTCGACTGGCTGCTCGAAGCCGGGCTTCGGCCACAGGTAATTGACGAATCCGGCCCCATCCGACTTGACCGCATTAACAAACTCACGAAAGACAAACGTGCCTGCGGGGTCTTCAAGACCGGAAACATCCTGACCGTCGAGCGCTGGCTTGATCGGATGCATCACGACGACATGGCTCATATCATTGACCCAGACATAGTCACCGTCGCCGTAGCGCAGCGCTCTCAACGCTTCCAGCGCCGCCAATTTCGCCTCGTCGACCGACATCTCCCCAGACTGCGCCAGGGATTCGTAACCGGCTGCGATCGAGTATGCAGCCTCAACGACCGCCGTGATCTGACTCCGCTTGCCGGACATCAAGACCTCGCGCTCGGAGTAAAGAGCCCACGCGCCCCAAGCCACATTCAGGACGGTAACCACCGCAACAAACGCCACCATTTTTTGGGTAAGCGGTAGATTTTTGAAGTTCACAGAACGCTCCTGACGCACATTTCTTAAAGACAAAACAAAATCAAAAAAAGCTTCATTGTAATATGAAATTATTAATTTAAATTATTTCAATCAATAAGCCCCCCTCTACTTGAAGACCCACACCACGCTGACGTGAACGCCAGCGCACAGACCCGAACACAGTTTGCGTGTGCCGAATTAAAAAACTGTAAAAGGGCCGCCTGTATTTTGCCGACTACGATCGTGACCCCTGCATGCATGTTGGTGATCGGGCCCGGCAAGTTTTCCTATGTCGAAATGACGATCGTGTCGGTCGCACTGCGAGGCCGGAGGAGCCTTACGAAATTCTCGGACTTTCCCCCGTAAATTTCCGTTTGCTCGACATCCCACCAAACATGCAAGGGAAACGCCGCCGTCCTGCGACCGCCGATCCCACGGCCAGAGAGGAGTGAATTGCCAACGAGCCTGAAGCTGGCTCCGCCCAGATCCCAACATTCGACTTCGCGGTGGGATGCCAGTCGGAAGGCCGCTAAACTTGCCCCTTCGGGTAAATCTTCACGATCGAGCAGCCGTCCTCCTCCGCATGGCCCCGGGCGACGTGGAGACGGAAGAGCGTCAAGGCCTGTCCTGCCATCGGCATGGCGAGCGGCAGGTCCTTGGTCGCGCTGTGCAGCATCTCAAGGTCCTTGAGGATCTGCCGCGCATAGCCGGTCGGGGTGAAATCCTCGGCGGCCAGCCGCGGCATCAGCGTCTTCAACAGGTTCGAGCCGGCATGACCGGTTTCCAGAGCCTCCGGGATTTTGCTCGCGTCCACGCCGAAGGCCTCCGCAAGGCGGAAGGACTCGGCGATGACACAATAATTGGTCAGCACCAGGGACTGGTTGACCAGCTTGGTCGCCTGTCCGGCGCCGACCCCGCCCATCAGAGTTGCCCGGCCCAGCCCGTCGAGGATCGGGGCGACCCTGGCGAAATCCTCCTCGCGCCCGCCGGCCATGATCGCGAGCGTTCCGTCGCGGGCCGCCTGCGGTCCGCCGGAGACCGGTGCGTCGACGAAGCCGATGTCCGCTGCGGCGAGGACCTCGTCGAGCGCCCGCGTCAGAGGAATGTCCGTTGTCGAGTGATCCACCACCACCAAACCGTCGCGGCCCGGTGCCGACAGGATCCCGCCCTCGCCGCGGATGACGGCGTCCACGGCCGCTGGCGTGGTGACGCAGATCAGCACCAGGTCGGCTTCGGCCGCCACCTCGACCGCCGAGTTCACGGTGCGAGCGCCGAGACTTTCGGCGGACGCCCGCGCCTCCGGCCTCACGTCGCTGCCGACAACCGAGTGACCATTGGCGATCAGCCGCTCCACGAACCCCAGCCCCATCAGGCCGAGGCCGACAAATCCGACGGTGACAGTCATGACAGCCCTTTCTAAGACGTATGTCCGGAAAGGCGATTGTTGTCTTCGGGAAGGGCCGGGGGCAAGCGGGAGACGGCGTCGGGGGTTAAATAGACCGACCTACCGCTTGGAAGCTCAATCGACAACTCCGTCAAATAGCAGATCTAGATGCTTAATAAACACCTTCTTAAAAAACCGGACCTCATATCCAAGCTAACTCCAGGACGGACCCAAAAGAACAGGGGCAGAAAATCTTCGCAGATGCACGTTGAAGGCCGGAATGTCCTAGGTAAACTCTGTTTCACAACGCCGCCGAAACAACCCGGAATCCGGATGCAGAACCCATTTCGGTAAGAGTTTGAACTATTTCTTTTTGACCAAAAGCATAACCCTCAAGAACGGTCATATCGTCACTCTTGGAAACGTGACGCAAAATCATATCGCAAAAATCGCGCTCACGACCACCTTCAGTAAGTTTTTTGACAAACATTTCCACTTCATTCTCAACGAGACTTTCTCGTATAAAATCTGAAATCGGATGCACGTAACTTTCCTCACGCTTTAATTTTCCAAGAAGAAAGTCAGTATGGATTGTTCGAATACCTTGCCTTGAAAGCAAGCGACTAAAAACTGTTTTCCCAGACTTCGAGGCTCCGCCGACCAACAAAATTGTTGGTTGTAGCGGCTTACAATGAAAGACATACCGCGGCACGGGATCGCCAGACTGATCAACAGATCGCCCAACATCTCTTACAGCATATCGCGAAAGTAACTCTTCTGTAAGATAACGAAAACTCGGAAAACGTAACATTCCGTCATGCCTCTGCACCAACCTCCAATCTATCGCATCCGCACCCAATACGACCCCGCACTCCAGTATCAAAGTCCCATTCGGCGTTAGTCGGGAGACCATATAATCCAAAAGTTTTTTTTGATTTTCCTCATAATGAATTGCAGACAAAAATATAATATAGTCGAACTTTTCATTCGGTAAATTATACCATGAGGAGTTTATAAATTCTGCTTCAGGAACACGATTTTTCGCTTTATCAATTATTTCTGCATTAAAATCTATTCCAACAACTTTTTTTGCACCTCTCTTAATAGCTGCCTCACAAAAAAAACCTTCATTACACCCTACATCCAATAGAGATTTTCCATCCAAGACGTCAGGGAGAAGTATTTTTTCCAATTTTTTCTGAGATTTACTGTCTCCATTAACCCCATCAAAGCTCTGATATCCCATACCTATATTCCTTTTCTATTTTTTAGAATCTATTATCAAATAATCATAAATATCAATTTCAAATTTATTGATACAAATTTAGACACGATACTTATGTTTTTCGCCTAAGAAAATATTCTGAATTCAATCACCACCAACACTCACAAAAACCTTTCCTAAACTACTGCACACCTTATTTTTTCCTATAAAATTAGCGAGATGCAAATCTGCGACCTCATCATATGACGCAGGTGGCGATATTTCTTTCTCGAGAGAGTCCCAAAGCAAGACATCCCCGGCCGCGCGCCTTATGGTCGCGGCCCACTCAAAGATGTTTCCCTTCTCGACATGAAGACCGCTCCGCCCGGGTGTAACTTTCTCGGCCATGCCGCCAATCCCGGAGCAAATTACAGGTCTGCGGTGATGGAAGGCCTCCTGGATCACCATCGGGGAGTTTTCCCACCATATGGAGGGCACGACCACCCAATCGATATTCGCCATTCTCTGAGGGAGTTCATCCGGCTCGTAAGGCCCCACCCACTGCAGGATTCGCTTTCGCTCCAGTTTCTCGCGCAGTTTGCCGATCCGTTCCTGAAACTCTTGCGACTGCCCCTCCAGATTCGCGCCGTGTATTTCGACTCTGATCGGCGTTTCGCTTTCTTTTGCGGCGATTTCAACGCCCTGCAGAAAGACATCGACACCCTTGTATTGCGTCAATTGCCCAAAAAATCCGAAGCGGTTGCGGTATTCTCCGGATGTTAGCGGCCTGTGCGGAACAGGCTCTCGCATTTCCTGTCCGTTCTCGATAACGACGATACGATCCGGCGAAATTCCCCAGTCTACATACCTCTGGCGCAAGAACTCGGATGGCGAAAAGAATCCATCCACGGCATCGAAATGGCGCATGATAAAGCGCTTGCGGAGCCAGAAACTCTCCCGGGAGATCGAGGGATAACACCGGTGGCAATCATCGATCGACTCACTGGAGCATAACCGGTTGCCGCCCGGGCGGACCATCTGCCCATTGTGCTTGCAGATCGCCATATATTCGTGGAGCGTGACGAACAGTTTCGCGTCGGGACACACCCGCTTGATAAGTCTGAATATTTCCAGTCCCATATGGGCATAATGGTGAGCGTGCACGACATCGGGCCGGACCGACTGCAGCCAATCGCTGAACCTGCGGAGCGCTTCTTTCCTGTCCAGACCGCGAAAGCAATCCCAATCATGCATCGCCTGGTCCCAGAGGTACTCTCCCTCACGGCGGAGCGTTATAGTGCCGGACGGGTGGGGGCCGCGACTGCAGCGCGCAAGAAAGACCGCCTCTTCGACTCTCGGATTTTCGCGATATCCCTTGAAGAGATTGTAGGCGGCCACTTCCGCGCCACCGACGCTGAAGTCCGGGTGACCGTGAGAGATCACGGCAACTCGAAGAGACTTACGCATGTTCCATCTCCTGCGTGGCGGGAGCCGACAGTTTCTCGATCGTTCCCCCCCAACGGCGCTCGTGACGCACCGCATTGAAAATAACGACTTTTTGCCGAAAATCGTTGCCGCCAATCCCCCTGAAGGACTGTCGTTCCAGATGCGTTAGTTCGATGCCCGGATCGTACCCGGGCAGGAGTTTCGCGCCGCGATACTTGAGACAGAGGTCCGTGTCCTCGAAGTCGCCGATCAGATACCCGGGATCGAAACCGCCGAGTTCGATGAACTGGTCGCGCCGAACCGCCATGCACGCGCCTGTGACAGCCGGCCGCTCGACGAGCCTGTCTTCGGTATCGGCCCTTGGCGGCAAACCGAACAGCGGGTGATCATTCAGCCAGGTTCCGAGCCCCTCGTCGTATCGGAAGCAGATGCCGGCATGCTGGATCCCGCCATCGGCCAGCAGCAAACGCGGCGCGACAATGCCATAGTCGGGATTCTTGTCGAGTTGCCTCACAAGACCAGAAACCCATCCCGGGCGATTGGGGAAGGCATCGCTGTTCAGAAAGATCAGAATCCGTCCCTTCGCCTTTTCCGCGGCCAGATTGTTTGCGCCGGAATAGCCGCGATTTGAATGCCCCCAGAGGATGCTGAACGGCACTCCGTAGAGATCGTGGAGTTCCTGCGCCGCGGCCAAAAACGGGGAAACAAGGGACGGATCGTCGATGACGTAGATGAGCTCGGCATAGCCGCCGAAGGCCGGATCCGCGCTGAACTCCAGCAATTGGTGCTCGACGAAATCCCAACGGCCGTAAAGCGGTACGATGATGCTTGCTTCGGGCCGCGAAAGGTAAGGGCCGAAGTCCCAGCGATCAACCGGCAGCTTCTGCAGAGCCGCGTTCTTGCGCGAGATGAGTTCCTCGATCAGCGGCAAATCATGGCGGGACAGCCGTTCGACAAAGCTGTACTCGGGTGTTGGTTCGGACAGAATACGGCGGGCGAACTCAATCGGGCTGGCATGCGCTTGTGCCGCCTCAGTCTTTGCCAGGTTGAAAAACCCGTCTTCCTGGACGTTTACCAGAAGGATTTCCGTATTCGGCAGGATATCGCCCTGAATACATGCATAAAAGCCCGGTTCGGAAGACCAGTTTTCGAACTCAGTCCCATAAGCATCGATCACGTCCTGGCGCATCACAGGCTCTGCTGAGGCGAGCTCCAGCCAACGGCCGTTTTCCGCCACAAGGTATAGCGAGGCGGGATCATCCGAGATGCCCCAGCCTGACACCGCGATCCCGGCCCCCTCGACGCACAGCGCCATGTCGATATGTCCTTTGGCGCGCGATGTGCTGTCATTCGTGATTTCCCGATAGAGAACATTCCCCCATCTTCCCGACTTCACCAATGCAGGCAGAATCGATGGCAATCGTGGCTGCTGCTCGGCCAGGATCATGCTAACAGCCTCTGAGTCTTGTGCCGGCTCGACGATTGTCTTG
The DNA here is from genome assembly GCF_017640745.1 of Nisaea sp. Classification (GTDB taxonomy): domain Bacteria; phylum Pseudomonadota; class Alphaproteobacteria; order Thalassobaculales; family Thalassobaculaceae; genus Nisaea. Next base: position 92,263 of record NZ_JAEPQA010000011.1, read on the forward strand.
AACTTGCGTCCGGAGGCGGTGAAAAAGACCTCGACTTTGTCCAGGTTTCTTACGTTCGCGACGATAACGAAACCTTCCGAGTTGCGCCCGAACTGTTGCTCGACGTCAGGCCGCCTGTAGGTGATGCAAAGGCAGAGGCCGGGCGCACCGACGCCGGTGCTATTCGTCTTCCAGCCGGTAATGACCACATAGCCGTCGAGTCCAACCGCGCGGTCGACTTTGATCAGCGCGTTTTTCTCGAGTATTCCAACCCTGCTGACGACATCCGTTATCGACAACTCCTTGTCGCCGCCGCCAACTTTCGCCGCAGCTCCGGCCCTACTGTCACCACGGGGAGAACCCGGCGCGTGTGATATGGTCTCCGTTGTGTACGCCATCCATCAATCCCCCACTTCCACAGACAAGACATGTCGGTTCCGGCGGGCGGTCCGGCTCGAGATGGAGCATGCTGCATGGCGCACCTGATCTATCAGGCGGCAATGCTGCGGATTCCACTTCAGCTCCTTTTTCACGAGCGAGGCAGAGGCGATTAACCTCGCGGGATCACCCGAACGCCGTGACGCTTCGCGGACGCGCATCGGCTTTCCGATCACGGCCTCAACAGATTTGGACACCTGCCTGACGGAGAATCCCCTTCCAATTCCGAGATTGGCCGTCAGATTGCCCCCTCCATCGAGTAGCCGTCGCACCGCCAGCACATGCCCTTCGGCCAGGTCGCTGACATGCACGTAGTCTCTGATGCACGTCCCGTCGGGCGTGTCGTAGTCGGTACCGAAGATCACGAGTTCGTCGCGCAGGCCGAGCGCGGCCTGGATTGCGAGCGGGATCAGATGCGTCTCGGGATCGTGATTCTCCCGGAGTTCTCCGTCCGGATCGGCACCCGCGGCGTTGAAATAACGCAGCGCGCAATAGCGCAGCCCGTATGCCGCCGCCGCATCGGCGAGAATGTCCTCCACCATGTTCTTGCTGCGCCCATAGGGATTGATCGGCCGGCGCGGATGGGTTTCGGGGATCGGCACGATTTCCGGCTCGCCATAAACCGCAGCAGTCGATGAGAAGACGATCCTGTCGATCCCGGACCTGCGCATGCAGCGCAGCAGCGTCTGCGAACCGCAGACATTGACATCGTAATAATCGAGCGGCTCGCGGACAGAGGTTCCGGCCTCGATCAGGCCGGCGAAATGCAGCACGGCCTCGGGACGGTAGGTCGTCATCACCGAATAGAGCCTCGCCTCGTCCCGGATATCTCCGATCTCGAGTGGTCCCCACCGCACCGCTGCGGCGATCCCGTTGCTGAGATCGTCATAGGTCACGGGCAGGTATCCTGCGCGCGACAGCGCCTTGCAGGTGTGGCTGCCGATGAAGCCGGCCCCGCCCGTGACCAGCACGGCCGGCCGCGCCGCTCCGCCCACCAGGTGGCTATGCGAACGCGCCCCGCTCATTTCTGGAACACCAGAATGTCCTGGAAAGGCGTGCCCGGCTCGGGATCGGCATAAGGCCAATGCCCTTCGGCGCGATTGACGAGCGTGAATCCGCACCGGCGGAGCGCGCAGTCGAGCAGCCAGTCTTCCTCGATCGCCGCGGCCGCAAATCCGGTATCTTGAGGCGGCGTGTAGACCGGTCCCGGCGCACCGAGATCGAACGGATAGCGATGGTTCACACCCGCCAGCGGCCGGGTCCGCTCGTCGATCACGAAGAAGGTCGCGAACAGCCGTCCACCCGGCAAAAGGATCCGGCTGACCTCGGAGAGATATCGCTCCGTGACCGCTGCGGACAGATGCGTGAAGACCGAAACCATGAGAACGAAATCGAAAGTCTCGCCCGCGATCGGCAGCGTGATGTCCTCGGCGCCGAGCCTTCCCCCCGGATTGTAGAGCGGGTGCCGGACGTCGACGTGAAAGAAGCCGAACCGCTCGCGCTCGTCGCGGATATTCTGCAGGCACCACTCGACATTCTCGCGGACCACGTCGAAGCCGAAATAGCTGGCATCGGGACCGAGATAGTATTTCAGAGGCTGCGCAAGCCGCCCCAGCCCGCAGCCGATATCGAGCACGCTCGAGTCCGGTTCGAGGCCACCGAGATCGACCATGAGGCGCAGGAATTCCGCACCGATGGCGGCATAGTCTCCGTCGCCGATTTTTGCATTGGCGTCCTCCGGCAGCGTGTCTTCCCGTGCGGACAAGTAACAATCTATCGCGAGTTCGGCCCGGTCCCGCGTCGCATGATCCAGCATCACGCCGCCCTCCGTCGCTCGAAGAGCGCCAGATAGTCGGACGCGGCCTCATCGAGAGTCCGGACCGGCGCAACGCCGGCGCTCAGTTTTCGCCAAAGAATCTCGTTGCCGGAGACATGCTCGATAGCCTCGCGCCAGGCCGCCACGTCTCCCGCCCGGATATGCAGCCCGTCGATGCGATCTCTTACGGCCTCCGCCATGCCGCCGATGTCGCTGCACAAAACCGGGCGCTTGAAACTGAAGGCCTCGTTGATGACCAGAGGCGCGTTCTCCCACCAGATCGACGGCACCAGCACCCAGGCAGCGCGCCGCAGCGCCGGAGCCAGATTGTTCCGGTCATAGCGACCGTGCATCCGGACAAGGTCTCCGGCGCCGTCGACGAGGGCCGCGAGCTCTTCTTTGAATTCCTCGCGCTGATAAAGTGCCGAGCCGTAAATGTTCAGGATCGATTTCCGCTCGCTTGCCTCTGCGGCTTCGAGAAACGCGCGGATCGCAACCAGCGTTCCTTTGGTCTCTCGGAGATTTCCGAAGAGCGCGAAATTGCGGAGGTCAGGCGGCTGCGTCTGCCGGTCTCCGCCGTCGAGCGACCAGCCGTTCCGGATCACCGCGATCCTGCTGCCCGGAAGCCCCCATGCGAGGAAGCGCTCGCGGAGAAACGCGCTCGGCGCGATCAGCAGATCCGCAAGGTTCAAATGCTTCAGGACGAACTCTTTGCGCGCCGCGAAACTCGCGGGCGAGCGATCGGGAAAACATTTGAAACAACGATCCGGGGTCGGCTCGGAGCAGCGTTCCCCGTCCGAATTGAACAGCAGTCCGTCGCGCCCGCAGATCAGATAGTAATCGTGCAGCGTCACATAGATCCTGGCCCGCGGAAGCTCCTTGCGAACAAGCTGTAGAAGCTCGAGACCGAACTGGTTGAAGTGGTGAATGTGGACAATGTTCGGCCGGAAATCGCGCAGGAACCAGGCCACATCATACAGAAGCGGCTCCAGCGAATGGCGGGACTGCTCGACGGGGTCGAAGCCCGGCGCGCGGAAGAAGAAGATTGAGGGATCGGTTTCGAGCGCGGTAATGGCCGTTCCCGGGAGCCCCGGGCGGAGCCCGGGATCCACCGCGGCAAGCAGTCTCGCCTCCACTCCGGGACGCTCCCGGTAGGCGCTGTGCAGCCCTTCCGCCATCATTTCTGTGCCGCCGGGATGCAGGGATGAATGATTGTGAACGACGGAGAGAACGCGCATCGGTCAATGGCCTCCGTAAGTGGCGTAGAGCATGACGAAAACGAAGAGCAGACCGACCCCCGCGACAGCGCCGAGCGCATGCACCCGCTCGAACCAGCGCAATGCCCCCGGATCGTCGAGACGGTTCAGCCTGGTTTCAGCCTTCTTCAGCCTCTCGTCGCTCCGCATGGCGAAACTCTCGAGCGAAGCGACCTCCTCCCGGAGGGCCTCGATCGAGGCCTGCAGTTCTCCGGACTTGGCCGCTTTCTGTTGTTCGTAGTCCGAAGCCGGATGCGCCATGTGGACGAGACTGACGAGCGCCCGTTCGATGGATTCCATACGGCCAAGCAGAGCATCCATGTCCGGTCCTCCGCCTCCGGCCGGATTGTCCCCGGAGCTGGGCGCCTCGATCTGCGTCCCGGCAACCGGTTGAAGCTTCGTACAGCGAGGCCCCCGCAGCAGCGGCACGTTGGAACCCGCAAAGCAGGCATAGAAGGCGGCCGCATCTTCCCCCCAGAGCTCTTTCGGCAGCGTGAAGACGAAAGCGTGCCGGCCGGAACCACCGCCATACTGCACGAGATCTTCGCGATACCGGTCGGCGGTCACCTGTCCGATCAGTTCCGGACCGCGGAACAGATCGATTTCCAGCTTCTTGTCCGGATCTCCCGGATCCAGCGCCCAGCCGAAGATTCTTCCGTCCTCGACGGCCTCGATGAACCCTTCATAAGCGGCGGCAACGATGTCGAAATCGCCGTTCGTATCCCTCGTCCGGCCGCTCTTGCGCGATCGCCTGGTCATTCTCTAGTCCTCCCGAAAGCCGAGGAAGAGCGCGCGGGAGACCGGCGACAGCAGGTACTCGACGAAGGTCCGCTCCTGCGTGGTCAACACGACATCGGCCGGCATGCCGGCCTGCAGCTTGAGGTCCTTCGCCCGCTCCAGCGCGTCCTCGGTAAGCTTCACGAACACTTCGTAGTAGGTCGCGCCGTTGGACGGATCGGTCAGACGGTCGGCCGAAATGTGGGTGACCGTGCCCGGAAGCGGATCGGAGAAGCGCTGGTTGATCGCCAGCAGACGAACCTCGGCGGCCTGCCCCTTGTGGACCGCGTCGATATCGGTCGGACGAAGCTTCGCGCGGACGAAGAGCGCGTCATGCGCCGGCAACAGATCGAATATCCGCTCGCCGGGACCCGCGACGCCGCCGCTGCCGAAAAACTGCAGGTCGACGACCGTTCCGCGGGCCGGTGCGCGCAGAACGGTGTTCTCGAGTAAAGAAGCCGCGCTCATCCTCTGTTCGATCGCATCGCTCAGCGCGCCTTCGGTCTCGGTCAGCTCTCCCGCGACGCTCATCGTGCGCTCGTAGTCGAGATTGGCGAGTTCGAGCCGGGTTCCGTTCTCGGCTTCCTGGATGCTCAGAAGCGATGCGCGCAGGGAGTCGATCTCGCCCTGAAGTTCCGCACCGTCGCGGCGCAGAGCGAGCAGTCGCGGGCGGCGCTCGTATCCGCGCTCGACCAGCGAGGCGACGTCTTTTTCCTCAGCACGGGTCAGTGCCAGGCGCTCTTCGCGGCTCGCGATCTCGGCGTTCACGCCGTCACGCCGCTGGCGCAGCTCCTCGATGTTCGATTGCAGGACCTCGCGGCGTCCTTCCAGATACTGCCAGCGTGCAGAAAGCAGGCCCTTTTCGATATCCATGAGCTGGTCGACGAAGATCTCGCCGGACCGTTCCCGGATTTCCTCCGGCCAGGCGATCTCTGCCGCTTTCGAGAGTTCGGCCTTGAGCCGTGCCCGCTTCGCGAGAGCCCGGAGATAGCGGGCATCGGCTATACCGAAGTTGGCCTGCGCCTGAACCGGATCGAAGGTCACGACCGTGTCACCGCGCTCGACCACCGATCCTTCGCTCACATGCAAGGTCGCGATTGTGCCGCCATCCTTGCTTTCCACACTGCGCCGGTTGGCCTCGACGCTGAACTCGCCATTCGCCACCACACCGCCCGCCATCGGCAGGAAATAAGCCCAGCCTGCGAACGCCAACAATCCGAGGCAGAGAAAGAGCAGGACACCGCGGACACTCGAGGCGATCGGGGGATAGCTGTCGCTCCGGGAGTCATGCCCGAATCCCGGTGAGCCCGCGGACTTTGTCGGAACCAGGATCGTCATGATTGCCCCCCGATGCCAACGAGCTGGCCGCCGCGACGTCCTTGTCCCTTCACCCCGATGAAACCGCGCTCGTCGAACAGCAGATCATCCGGGCGGGCGATCCGCTCGATCGTTCCTTCGCGCATGACGATGATGCGGTCGGCGAGCTTGATGAGCGCCGGCCGGTGACTGACGACCAGAGAAGTGCTGCCGCCCGCCTTCGCCTCCTCGAGAGCCGAGACCAGGGATTGCTGGCCTTCCATATCGAGGCTCGCGTCCGGCTCGTCGAGCACGAGAAACGGCGGATTTCCGAACAATGCCCGTGCAAGCCCGATACGCTGGGACTGGCCACCGGTGAGCTTGGCCCCGAACGTTCCGACATCGGTATCGTAGCCATGCGGGAAACGCCCGATCATCGCATGCACGCCGGCACGCTTCGCCGCCTCGATCACCTTCGGCGCCGGGGCTTCGCTCAGCCTCGATATGTTTTCCCGCACCGTGCCGGAAAACAGCTCGACCTGCTGCGGCAGGTACCCGACATACTGGCCGAAATCGTCGCGGTTCCAGGTATAGACATCGTGTCCGTCGAGCCGGATCGATCCGGCCGTCGGGGCCCACACACCGACCAGGAGCTTCGCCAGCGTGGACTTGCCCGCCGCGGACGGTCCGATAATGGCGACAAACTCGCCCGGCTGAACGGAGAAACTGACATTGCGGATGATCGGCTGCGGCGCGCCGGGCGCGGCGAAGACCAGTCGGTCCACCTCAAGCAGGCCGTTCGGCCGGGGCAGCGGCATCGTCGACCGTGGCCGCTTTTTCAGATCTTCCGCCACCAGTGCGTTGAGGCGCTGCAGTACCGCGCGGGCATTGACCCATTCCCGCCAGCTCGAAATGACGGAGCCGAAAGGCTGCAACGCCCTGCCGGAAATCATCATCGCCGCGACAAGCGTCGCCGCGCTGACTTCGCCTTGGACAACGAGATAGGCACCGGCGGCGATGATGCTCATCTGTCCGACAAACTGGATGCCGCGCGAGATCGAGCGCACCTGGCTTGCCCTTTGCTCGGCAACCTGGCTGGTCCGGATTGTCTGGTCGTTCGCGCGCCGCCAGCGTTGCAGGACATGGCGCATCAGCCCCATACCCTCGATCACCTCGGCGTTGCGCAAGGCGTCGCTAAGATCGTTGTAGGCCACCAGCGCCAGATGCTTCGCTTCGGCGGTCGGCTTGCGGACCAGAATTTCGTTGGCGATCGCGAGAACGACCAGCACGGCCGCGCCGGCGAGCGCGACGGTGAAATAGACCGGATGGAGAATGAAGAGCGCGAGGAAGAATATCGGCGACCAGAGAAACTCCATCCCGGCGGAAATGTTCTGGCCGCTGACGAACTGGCGCAGATCGCCGATATCGCGCAGAGTCTCGCTGACATTCCCTTTGCCGCGGAGCGAACGGCCGAGCCCGGCCTCCAGCAGGCTCTCGTTCAGCCGCTGCCCAAGCCAGGTTCCCGTCAGAAGAAAGATCTTCGACCGGAAGAAGTCGAAGACGACATAGAGCGAGACGCCGATGATCGCCGCGACGGAAATACCGACCAAAGTCGAATAGCTGTGGCTCAACAGGACCTTGTTGAAGATGTTGATCATGTAGAGCGGCGGCACAAGCATCAGCAGGCTGGTGACAAGGCTGAGGAGCAGGGCAAAAAGCACCGCCCTGGTCGACCTGCGCAGAACCGACGTGACCGGATTGCCGGCGACCGACGGAGATATCTCGTGCTGCTCGCTCATGCGGACACCGTCACTTTTGTAATTTGAGGGGTGGCGATCTGCCTCGCGCTCGGCATCTGCGCCGGGAACCAACGGTTCTGATGGAGCCACCGGTTGTATTGCGCGGCGCAGGAGGTTCGATGCAGCTGGTGTTCCCCGATCGATTGCCGCTCGTAATGCCCGAGCGAGACGCGCGGCTCGTAGCCGAGCAGCCACCCGGCGGCCCGCAATTTCAGACAGAGGTCAGTGTCCTCGAAGTCGCCGACGATGTAGTCCTCGCTCAGTCCTCCGACCGCCTCCCAGGCATCCCGCCGGATCAGAAGGCAGGCGCCGGTCAGCGCGTCCGCACGGGCCGATCTGTTGGCCGCGCGGTGATCCGCGGGATAGCCCTTGAAGAGGGAGCGGTTGAAAACGCGTCCGCGGGAGTCCCTGTCGAAACCGAGTCCGGCATGCTGGATCGTCCCGTTCGCGAACAGCAGTTTGGGTCCGACAGCTCCCAGGTTCGGACGGCGGGCGAGCGCGCGGAGAAGCCCTCTGACCGGGGCCCGGGTCGTCGGAACGACGTCCGAATTCAGCAGCAGCAAGTGGCCGGCGCGAGCGAGCCCGGCTCCCGAATTGACCGCGGGCGCATAGCCGAAATTGGCCCGATGAACGATCACACGGCAGGCAAGGCCATATAGCTGGTGCATGGCCCGGAGCTGCGCTTCGACGCGCGAGGCGCTTTCCGGGTCGTCCACGACATAGATGAGCTCATCGCGCGCGCTGTCCTTCTCCATTGCGAGCGCACTGTATTGCGCCCGCAGGAACGCGAGATTCTTGTAGAGCGGGATGACGATGCTCACTCTCGGAGACGCGGCAATCTCACCGATCTCGACCTGCCGCTCTATCCGGTCGCCGCCGACAAACGTGCCATGAAGCGCGGAAACGGTTTTCGCGAGGCCGGACTCGAACAGACTGTCCGATTGCTCAGGATCGGCCGGCAAGGACAGCAGAAGATCCCGCGCAACCCGCGCGTCTCCGGTCGCCGGTCCGACCACGAGGGTCTTCGCGTTCCCCGAGACAAGACTGACCCGAAACACCTCGCTTCCGAGGGCAACGGACGCGGCCGGCGTGCGTATCGTAGCGCAGAAGCCACGGCGGATAGCGCGATCGGACTCCGTCGTGTCAGGCTTCGGAACACCCCGATGCGTGACCGGCACCAGCGCGTCATTCAGTCTGACGGATGTTCCCCCCGGCCCGATCCAGCAAATCTGGTCCATCAGTTCGTGTGGATCCTCGATCCAGCCGAACACCGTCATGTGCCCCTCGGCCGTCCTGACTGCCGCGGTGAGGCCAACCGAAACCGGCCCCGGAAAGGCGGCCACCGGCATCTTGCTCGCGGAGGCGGAAGCGTCCAGCTCCCTTAGGAAACCCGGGAGCTTGCGATTCACCTTCCCAAGGAGACCGACGGCATTCTTCAGCCACTGGATTGCATTGGCCGCGTCCGGGCCAGACGCCGCGCACAACTGAAGAAGATAACTGGTATCAACGAGCCTGGCGTGCCCCGGCTCGATCCGATGCATCTGTCCCGCAGACCAAAGCAGGACACTCCCCCGCCAGAGATCGTCGCGCGGAATATCCAGCATCCAGAAACCGGTCTGCTGCTCCGAGAGGATCAGGGACCGCCCCGACGACCTCCGGAAGCCGCCCTCGCCCAGCACCTGAACGCTTTCCACCCCGCCGATATCCGAAAGGCCGGTCACGACCAGAAGCATGGAGCCCGGGGCGAGTTCGACGACACAGCCGGCGTCCGGGAGAGCGACAGGTTCCAGCGCATCCGCCAGTGCATCCGCGAAGGCAAGCGCTTCGGGGTCGTCCGACCGCTTCATGTAAACCAGGATGAACTCGATCAGTTTCCGCGCGAGATCGACGCGTGCCGGGCGGTCCTCGCATGCGCCCAGAAGATCCCCAGCATCCGCCTGTTCGAAAACGGCCGCCTCGGCCGCCATCCCGTCGGCCAGAAGCTCGCCGGAGATCGACCAGCTCAGATGCATCTCGGGTTCCAGAGCGGCCGAAAACAACGTCAGTACGAGTTGCCTCGTGTCCGACTCCCGAACCGGAACCGAAATGAGCGGGCTCTTCACCGCACGCCCGTCGACAACGATGGAAATGTCCTTCAGGTCCCGATGCAGCTCGCAGAGCCCCAGCAGGACAAAGAGGTTCGGCGCAATTCTCAGACACGCCGGCCTCTTGTCCCTCGGGGAAACCGCAAGCCGGGACTCCCGGCTTGAAATCTGTCCCACGGCACAGCCCGCCCGGACAAACGTCCGGACGCCCCTCAAAGAAAATCAGACAACCTGGATGTAGAGGCCGATATTGGCCTGAATGTCCGTTGCGCTAATCCCCACGACGGTCACCTGGTTGCCGGCTCCGAGGTCGATCACGGCGTTGCCGCTCGCGTCTGAGGAAACCCGGGTCAGCAGATCCCCCGGCTGGGTGACGGAGAGGCCGTTGATGTTGGACTGGACCTGGATGACGTCCGCTCCGGCCGTGAAATCGAAAACCACGTCGGAGCCGCCGTCCGTCTGGAAGACGAAGACATCGTCGCCCTGGTTGCCGAACAGCGCGTCGTTGCCCTTGTTGCCGAACAAGGTGTCCTCGTTCTGGCCGCCATAGAGCGTGTCGGCGCCCTGGCCGCCATAGAGTGCGTCGTTCTGCTGGTTGCCGTAAATGATATCGTCGGCCTGGTTGCCGTAGATGATATCGTTGTCGCGCTGCCCGAACGCGATGTCGTTCGCGGCGCCGCCGGCGATCTCGTCATTTCCGATGCCGCCATAAAACAGATCGTCGCCTTCGTCCGAGCCGATCGTGTCGTCGCCCACGCCGCCCTCGATCGTATCGTTTCCGAGACCGCCAAAGACGACGTCGTTTCCGAGACCGCCATTGACCAAGTCGTCGCCCACCCCGCCGGTGAGGCTGTCGGAACCACCCCCGCCGAGAATATTGTCGGAACCGCCTCCACCGATAACATTTGCGTTGCCGGAGCCTGCCACAATCACTGTTTTCGCAGTCGTTCCGGAAAGTGCGATCGTTGTCGTCTGGCCTGCCGAGAGTGAGACCGTGGACGTCGGCGTCGTGTCGGAAATCGTCGTCGTCCCGCCAACGGATGCGGTTACTGTGGTGATGGAGGTTTCGGTAATCCCGAGTGAGTCGAGGAACGTACTGATTTGCGCCCCTTCGTCCGCCGTCACGGTTCCAGTATCAAATATTCCACCTGCAATTGTCGCCATGAGTGCCCCCTAATATCATTCGAAACCTGAAATGCATTTGTTTCTATCGAACTCGGCTGCCATGAGAACGCCGGCGCGCCTTTCGATAAAATGCATCTCATGTTTGATTTTTCGGGACAATTTTTCTATTTTCAGAAAAATAGTGAAATCGTTTCTATATTATAAAAATATTCGATTTAACTTCACGTTGGATAATCACTGAAATAACGTTGAATTTACGAAGGCATGTTTTTTAGCATCGACACGCCATGATAGCGTGAAAGCAAACTGAAGGACCGGGGCACAAAAAGCATATTATTCGAAGCACCACGTCTGCCCCGCATAAGAACGGACTTTGAACGAAAAAATTCTCTGAGTTACTTAAATATAGCAAATATTATATTACGACATTTACATTCGAAGAGACAATGATAGAAAATTTCGAGCTGTCAGATTTTCCATACGCGGAATTTGCGCGCTCCCAGTTTCCCCAGTCCGTCCGGACCCTCGACATGGAACTCTTCAAGCTGGTCGAGATGGCGAGGCTCTGGGTTCGCGAACACAACTATCCGCCGTACAAGCTGGCATTGCAGGCCGATATATCGACGAGCCAATGCCACAAGATGATGGACCCGAGCTGGAATCCGTCGGTGAAGCTGCTTCGCAAGATTGCGGCAGCGCTTCCATCGGACTGGGTGCGCGCTTTCGAGCTGGATGCGAATATTTCACTTCCGCGGGTATTTTCGACCCCATACTCGAACGCGATAGACCACAGCACTGTCGACAGGATCGAGACCGATCTGCGGTTCGGACACCTGGATGCGGCCGGTGAACGGCTTGACGCCCAAGGGCTGTCTTTCCGCGAGTTCGACTTTTCGGATTCTGACCATGTCAAGGTCATGACATTCTACAGCACCGCACCCGATCCGACCGTTGACGGGACCAGCATCTCGCTGCGGAACATCCCGCCTTTCTATCCTGAGATCACCCCCAGCGGGTCGATCTCGATCACCCAGTTCCTTGAGCAAAGAAAGCCGTTCAATTATTTCGGCCGCCATTACGTGACCACAATGAGTCTCATCCAAACCGAAGACAGGAACAAAGTTCGGCAATACTGGAAGGCGAATCCAATCTTGCCGTTCTCCAGTCAGAGGCAGAAAGACCTGTTCGAACTATACAGCCAATTCCGGAAATCAAAGAGAGCAGGTTAGAATTTTCAGGTAACTCTTCGTCATACACAATAATTTTCCATTTTCAGAAAACTGAAAAAAAATCAATTATTGATTGCATATTGTTTTATGCTTTTTGAATCACACGACACTTACGGAACACCATTTTCCAATAAATCTCTTTTTATCACTGTGATAACGCTTTTCAAATTTTACAGAAAAACATCCATTAGACGAAAACCAAGAATCTCACTCCATTCTAAATTTGATTTTCGCTCAATCGAAGCGCTGAATAAAAATTCAATAAATTAGCTAGACAGCTCGCCATTATCAGAAATAAAAAGAATGGAATCAGAAATTTATACATCATTAATATTTGTATTTATCTATTTTTAACTATATCGATTAACTTATTTTTGGGTATTTAAAACTAGAACCCGTCTCGGAGCATGCAATCACGCAACCGAGACACTTATGACTGAAAAGCAATCATTCCTTCCTGAAAACGCTACTTACTGCCCTTCATGCAGCGCCGCGGCGCTCCTTGCGGCCAATATCGGCCGCCGGATTGCACCTGCGTCTAGGGGAGCGGGGCGATGATCGGCTGGGACAAAGAGATCACCTTCATCGTCAATGCGAACGTCAATTACTCAAGAGCGGCGATCCACGACGGGTTCGCGCTTTGGGAGAACGTCGCAGACATCAGGTTCAGCGAGACTGTCAATCCGGCGGCTGCGGATTTCATTATCGCCGACCTCACCGAAGTGAAGACGGCATTCGGGGCCCTGCACAATGCGGACGGGCTGAACGTTACGGTCACGGACGAAGCGGGTAACGGGCTGAAATCCTATGTCGGTCTGGATGAGTCCCGGATCAGTTCCTTCGATCTGACCCGGGTTGCCGCGCATGAGATCGGCCACGGCTTCGGTTTCACCGATAGCCCGGCCGCAGATCCGAATCAGACGCTCTACAGCTACCGCAGCTCTGACGGAGCGCATCTCGAAGCGGACGATATCGAGGCGATCCAGCGGCTCTTCGGGGCCTCCTCGGGCAACAACCTGATCCATGCCGGCGACGGCAGCGGAACCGTCAGCGGCGGCGCCGGGGCCGACACGATCATGGCCGGCGGCGGGAACGACATCGTCTACGGCAATACGGGCAATGACATTCTCTATGGGAACCGGGGGAACGACCGGCTGAACGGAGGCCAGGGCGACGACGCCATCTACGGCGGCGCCGGAGACGATGTCATCGTCGCGAGCCTCGGACACGACACGGTCGTGGGCGGCGCCGGTTTCGATACGCTGAAGCTCCGCTCGGCTCCCACCGGGATCAGCAGCACAAGCGTGCACGGCGACGGCTATCGTGTCGACCTGGTCGGGGTCGAGAAAGTGCAGTATGGCGGGCTTGAGTGGTTACTCTGAAGATGCGGGCGCGCTCAATGGTCAGCCAGGAGCGGCCGAACGCGGCCAGCCCCACCAGTCGCGAACGGCCGATCCCATAACCCGCTCTAGGTCCGCGCCGCGGAGCCAGGGAAGGTCTTCTGTGAACATCGTCACGCATTCCCGCCAGGAGCACGGCATCTTTGAGATGTCCGTGCCCCAGAAGGTCCTGTCGGGTCCGAAAGCATCGAAGACCCGCCGCACATACCCCTGCATCACGGGGAACGGATAGGTTTCGGCGGAATAGCCGGGCGCGCCCGTCACCTTGACCGCCACGTTGGGCAATGCCGCGAGTTTCAGAAGCTCAGGCATGTGAACCATGGCCTCGTGGTCCTTCAGGGTGGTGTTGCCGCCCCTTCCGCCAAGATGGTCGATGCTGAGACGGAGCCCCGGATGCCGCTCTGCAATCTCGCCAAGAAGTGCGAGCGAGTCGGTCGCGAGCACAGTCACCGGGATATTGTATCTTTCCGCCGCGTCCCAGAACCACTTGAGTTCGCCGTCATGCAACAGACGGCGGTCCTCACCTTCGAGAAACATGCAGCGCAGGCCGAGCATGCCGGTCTGCGCGCGCCAGTGCTCCATGGCCGCGCCGCTCGCGTCAGGAGTGGTGAGATCGACCGCACCGATGATCGCGAAGCGGCCCGGATATTTCCGTACGGCGTTCATCGCGAGCTCGGTCGAATCCGGGTCCCAAGACGGCGGATGGATCACGGCGGCATCGACACCGGCCTCGTCCATCAGCGCGATGGCTTCAGCCGCAGTGAAGGACGTGATCTGCCAATGGGCCGCATTGCTCGGCAGCCCGGTCTGCCAGATGTGAATCTGAGCGTCGACGATTTCCAACTTTTCCTCCCCGGCGGCCATTTGTTCCGGCTCGTCCTCGGCATGAGCCTAGCGCGCATGGCGCGGCGCTGTAAGCTGGCAATGTGACCGAGATCGAGACGGAGTCCCCAATGCGCTCAGATGTGATGGCCAAACTAGAAGAGATGGGACTTTCCCTGCCTCCCTTTCGCGGCGCGCGGGGTAATTTTCTGCCCTGGCGGCGGGATGGGAACCTCGTCTTCCTTGCCGGGCAGACCTGCGACTGGGGTAGCGAAGTGACCCATCTCGGCCCGGTGATCGCGCCGGGCCAGACGCCGCCGCCGGACGGGCCGCACGTCACGATCGCCGAAGGTCGGAAGGCCGCCGAAATCTGCGCCCTGAACCTGCTCTATCACCTGAAGGATGCCTGTGACGGCAATCTCGACCGGGTGCGGACCGTGATGCGGCTCGGCGGTTTCGTAAATTGCCTTCCCGGCTTCGACAGCTCGCCCGAAGTCATCAACGGAGCGTCTGAACTCCTGATCGCGCTCTATGGAGAGAACGGCCGCCATGCACGGACGGCCGTGGGCGTCTCCGGACTGCCGGCAAACGCCTCCGTTGAGGTTGACGCGATCGTCCTGATCGAGTGAGGCCAGCGCCCCTCGTCAGGCCTCGCCGCGGTGAATCGGGTCGACCCACTTGACCGCTTCCGGCTTCTCGACCGGATCGATCTCGAGATTGACCACGACATTCTCGTTGTCGCTGCGTACCAGCACACAGTCGAGCGGCTCGTCGGTAGAGGCGTTGATCTCCTGATGCGGCACATAGGGCGGCACGAAGATGAAATCTCCCGGACCGGCCTCGGCGACGAATTCGAGATTGTTGCCCCAGCGCATGCGGGCGCGGCCGCTCACGACATAGATCACGCTCTCCAGTGCGCCGTGATGGTGCGCGCCGGTCTTCGCATTCGGGTGAATCTTCACCGTTCCGGCCCAGAGCTTCTTGGCCCCGGCCCGCGCGGTGGTAATCGCCGCCGCACGGTTCATGCCGGGCGTCTGGGCAGTGTTCGCATCCAGACTGTCACCCGGGATGACCTGAACCCCCTGCGTCTTCCAGTCGATCTCGCCGTCATGCGCGTGATCGTGGCCGTGCTCGTGCCCGTGATTATGATCATGATCGCTCACGCCATGTTCTCCCTTGCCGGTGTTACTTGCCGGAACCGAAAACGGCCGTCAGCGCGTTGTCGATCGCGCCGGTGATCTGGTCGATGTCCGACTTGGTCGCGATCAGCGCCGGCGAGAGGCAGAGCGTGTTGTTGTAGCCCGGGATCGAGCGGTTGGTGACGCCGATGATGACGCCCTCCGCATTGCAGTGACCGACCACGGCCTGCCCCTTGATCTCGTCCACCGGCTCCTTAGTCTCGCGGTCCTTCACCAGCTCGGCGCCCCAGAAGAGGCCCTTGCCGCGGACATCCCCGATCACCGGATGCTTGTCCATCAGCGCGAGCAGGTTCTGCTCCAGACGCGCGCCCATGGCGGTGGTGTTCTCCAGCAGCTTCTCGTCCTCGATGATGCGCATGTTCTCCAGCGCCGCGGCCGGGCCGGAGGCGCAGCCGCCGAAGGTCGAGATGTCGCGGAAATAGCTCAGCGGGTCGGAGGCGTCGTCCTTGAACATGTCGAAGACCGCCTCGGTGGTCACGGTGCAGGAGATAGCCGCATAGCCCGAGGCAACGCCTTTCGCCATGGTGACCATGTCCGGCTTGATGCCGTAATGCTGGTAGCCGAACCACTCGCCGGTCCGGCCGACGCCGCAGACGACCTCGTCGAGGATCAGCAGGATGCCGTATTTCTGGCAGATGTCCTGCACCCGCTCCCAGTAGCCCTTCGGCGGGGTGATGACACCGCCGCCGGCGGTGATGGTCTCGAGGCAGAGGCCGCCGACCGTGTCCGGACCCTCGCGCAGGATCACCTCCTCGATCGCATCCGCGGCGCGCTCGCCGTAATTCTCGGTCACGCCGTACTGGTTCCGGTATTCGAGGCAGTGCGGCACCTCGACGAAGCCCGGCGTGAAGGGGCCGTAGTGGGCAGCGCGCTGCGGCTGGCCGGCCGCCGAGAGGGCGGTGATGGTGGTGCCGTGATAATCGCGCTCGCGATAGAGGATCTTGGACTTCTTGCCGCCGTGATGGCGCGCGGAGATCTGCCGCACCATCTTGAAGGCCTTCTCGTTCGCCTCCGAGCCGGAGTTCGAATAATAGACCCGGGTCATGCCGGGCATCTTGGAGATCAGGCGCTCGGAAAAGCGGGCGCCCGGCACCGAACCGAGGGCACCGGCGAAGTAGTTCATCTTCACCAGCTGCTCGCGCACTGCGTCGGCAATGGTGTCGCGGCCATAGCCGACATTCACCGTCCAGACGCCACCGGACACGGCATCGAGGTGCTCCTTGCCGTTGATGTCCCAGACCCGCATGCCCTTGCCTTCGACGATGATCCGCGGGTCGGCCGTCTCGAAGGCCTTGTGCTGGGCGAGATGGTGCCAGACATGCGCCTTGTCGGAGGCGACGACGTCGGAAAGATCGTTTTCGAACTGCTTGGTACTCACGGCGCGTGTCTCCTAAACCTGATCGCGATGCAGAAGCCACTTGGGGCCGGTCCGCGCCGAGGGGCGGACGGCGGCCCTGTGGAAGGCAAGACCCGACTCAAAGCACAGATGAGACGCGAACGCCACCATGACGTTCACGGCAGCGGTGCGGATCTATTGGGTCCTGACCGTCCCGATTACGGAGACCCGTCCGATCCGGTTGCTGGCGGTCTGGTGGATCAGCAGAGACTTGCCGTCACGGCTGACCCTCATGTGCCGCAGAATGCCGGCATGCAGCCCGCCCGACGGAATCGGCCAGCTCTGGAAGCTTTCGGTCTCGGGATCGAAACGCACCAGCATGTCAGGGCGAACGCCGGATTCGTTGTACCAGACCGCACCGTCGAACCAGGCAATCGCGTAGGGATGCGACGAGGGCCCGCTCGGCGAGGGCCATTCGCGGATCGCCCCGGTGACAGGGTCGTAGACGCCGAGCCGGCCGAGCCCCGAATTCACCCACCAGATCCGCCCGTCCGGTGCGATATCGAGCCGGCGGACCGTGGTTCCCTCTTCCGGCAGCTTGACCTCGGTGACGTCCATGCTCCCGGGATCCAACTTGAGCAGGCAATTGGAGCCGTTGCAGGCGATCCAGACATCTCCGTTCTCCGCGATCTTCACACCGTAGGGTTTGGAGCGCGGCGTCGGCGCACTCACAAGCCGGACCTCCCCGCTCGCCGGATCGAGGCGGCCGATCATGTTGCTTTGCTGCAGGCTGAACCAGAGGATGCCTTCCGCATCGAAGACATGGGTGTGCGGATCGCGCGTTTCCGGATCAGGCATCGGATACTCTGTGATCTCGCCTGTCGCCGGGTCGAACCGGCCCATGGTTCCGTTCTTGTTGCCGGTGTACCAGATGCTTCCGTCCGGTCCGATCTCCACCGAATGCGGCTTGGCGCCAGACGGAAGATCGTACTCGGTCATCGCGCCGCTCGCCGGATCGATCCGTCCGAGAATGTCGGCCCACTGTCCGACCCACCAGATCGCACCGTCCGCCCCCTCGACCGGATCCCGGGCACGCTGTCCGAGGGTCGGCACCTGCCATTCCTCGAAGGAAAGCGCGAGCGGACCCGGAGCCGGGAGAGCAGCCCGGTTGCCGCTCGGCGGGAAGGCAGCAGAGAGATAATCGAGGATCCGGCTGTGCGTGTCCGCATCCCCCGACAGGTCGATCATCGTGGCCGTCAGTTCATCCCAATGCGCGCGGCTGTAACCGCTGCTGCGCTGGATCAGGTTGACGTTGTGACAGCCAGTGCAGACCGCCTCGACCAGTTTGCGGCCGTCACCGTCCGGCAAGCCCGGTCCGGCAGCGTACGCCTGGAAGGATGTCTGGAAAGCAGCGCTGCAAAGCAGTGCAAACATGAACCTGCGCATCGGAACACACTCCCACCGTCAATGCCTGACGCGAGTGTGACTCTATGGCAGAAGCGAGCCGTCAGCAATTGCGGCGAGAGGGCCGCGGAGGCACATTTCCGTGCGCTCAGTCAACCCAGGGCGCCTTCGGCTTCGACTCGCCCTTGCGATGCTTTTTCTTGGCTTTTTTCGGCGGATGCCTACCGTCCGCCGTTTTCGAACCGGCGGGCTGGCCCTTGGCGAATTTTCCACCCGGCTTGCCGGGTTTCCGCGGCTTGCGGCTCTTGTCGAACTTCCGCGGCTCGCCTTTGACGTCAGGAACCTCCTTCGCGACCGTACCGGGGCGTTCCGCCGAAGCCGGCTGCACGGACCGTTCCGGCCTGCGTTCCTTGTCCCACTTCCTGGCCGGCTTGCGGTCGCCAGGCTCCTTGTCAGACCTGAAGTCTTTTTCCGCCCTGGGTTTCCGGGCGGCTCTTGGAGGACGCGACTCCACGATGTCCTCGAGCGCTTCCGGACTACCTGCAAACCGGTCGACCGTGATCGACTTCTCCACTTTCCGGCTCGGTCCGACGGCTTCGAGCAGGGACTCGGCCGCCGCCGGAAGCATCTCAACGTAGGTCTCGTTCTCCTGAATCTTGATCCGGCCAATATCGGCCTTGGTTATGTTCCCTATGCGGATCAGCATCGGCAGGATCCAGCGCGCTTCGGCCCGGTGACTGCGCCCGACGGAGAGACGGAGCCAGACCCCGTTCTCGAAATCCTGACGTGTCTTGGGAGCGCTCCGCTCGCCGCGCCTGTCGTCCTGCGGCCCGTCCAGGAGGTCCTCCGGTGCCGCGAGCCCGGCCATGCGCTTGCGCAGGAAAGCGACGGCAACCGCCTCGGCATCATGCTTCGCCAGCAGTTCGGCCGCGAAGGCGCGCTCTTCCTCGGTTGTCTCGCCACCGAGATCCGGATCTTCAAGAATGCGCTTCCTGTCCAGCGCGAGGATCTCGTCCGCGGACGGCGGCTTGCCCCAGGTGGCCGTCACATTGGCGAAGCCGAGCAGGCGCTCGGTCTTCCTGCGCATCGAATAGGGCACGATCAGGGTGGAGACGCCCTTGCGCCCCGCCCGTCCGGTCCGCCCGCTCCGGTGCAGCAGGGATTCCTCGTTCTTCGGCAAATCCGCGTGGATCACCAGCTCGAGGTTCGGCAAATCGATGCCGCGGGCGGCGACGTCGGTCGCGACGCAGACCTTCGCCCGCCCGTCCCGTAGCGCCTGCAGCGCGTAGGTCCGCGCGCTCTGGTTCAACTCGCCGGAAAGCGCCACCACCGGAATGCCCCGGTTGGTGAAGCGGCTGGTCAGATGGGCGACAGTCGCACGGGTGCTGCAGAAAACAATGGCCGAGGGCGCATCGGTATGGCGCAGCACGTTGATGATCGCATTCTCCCGGTCGCTCGGGGCGCATACAAGCGCGCGGTATTCAATGTCGCCGTGCTGGCGCTTCTCGCCCGCCGTGGAGATACGGACCGCATCGCGCTGGTAGCGCTGGGCGAGCGTGACGATGGGCTTCGCAACAGTCGCCGAGAACATCAGGGTCCGGCGCTCTTCCGGCGCGGCGCCCAGGATGAATTCCAGATCCTCCCGGAAGCCGAGATCCAGCATCTCGTCCGCCTCGTCGAGGACGACGACCTTCATCTGCGAGAGGTCGAGCGCGCCGCGCTCGATATGGTCGCGCAGCCGTCCCGGCGTGCCGACGACGATATGCGCGCCGCGCTCCAACGCCATGCGCTCACGCCGCGGGTCCATACCACCGACGCAGGACGTCACCGAAGCCCCGGTGAATTCGTACAGCCACTCGAGTTCGCGCTGCACCTGCATGGCGAGTTCGCGCGTCGGCGCCACGGCGAGCGCCACCGGGGATTCAGGCCGGCCGAAACGGCCACTCTCATCGAGCAGGGTCGGCGCCATCGCGAGGCCGAAGGCCACGGTCTTGCCGGAGCCGGTCTGCGCCGAAACCAGCGCATCCGCGCCTTCCATCTCCTCACCGAGCACCGCCAGTTGCACAGGGGTCAGGGTCTCGTAACCGCGCTTCGCCAATGCCTTGCCGAGCGCGGGAACAACGCCTTCGAATTCCGTCATGTCTTTTCTTTCGGAGTGTCCGCGATCTGCCGACCGGTTGAAGTTCTTCCCGAGCCGGGGATCAGCGGTGCCGCGCCGTCAGCGCGAAATCAAAATCAGTGGCGCGCAACATAATGACGCGCGCGCGTAAAGTACAGCGTCGCGGGAGAGAAGCAGCCATGCATGGAAACTGGCCTCGGCACGCCGATGCCGTTAGATTGGGACGATAAATCGCCAGGGAAATACAGATGCATCGCGTTGGGATCATCCCGTTCGATATCAGAGACGATCTGATCGCCGTTCTCTTCGTCACCTCGCAGACGCGCGGCCGCTGGATCCTTCCAAAGGGCAAGCGCAAGAAGGACGAGACCCAGACCGAGGCCTGTCTCAGAGAAGGTTTTGAGGAGGCCGGCGTCAAGGGCGTGGTGCTCAACGATTTCCCGATGACCCAGGTCATCACCAAGCTGACGAGCTCCGGGAAGGTCGAGATTCCGGTGACCTACTATCCGTTCCTCGTCACCGAGCAGTTCGACGAATGGCCGGAAAAGGCACTTCGCCAGCGTCATTGGGCTCTATTGGAAGACGCCCCGCGGGTCGCCTATCGCGAGGACTATCTCCCGGTCCTGCGCCAGTTCGAGGCGCTGAGCAACTGGATCAGAGAGACTGCAAGGCAGCATAAACAGCCGCAGCAAGCAGAGCTGACGCCGGCACAGTGATGATCCAGGCGGCGGCGATCGACAGCACGAAATTGCGCCGCACCAGCCTGCGAACGGAACGATAGTCCTTGCTGTTGAACGCGTCCTGTGCGGTCGCGTTCAACTTGTGGCCGGGACGCAGCTTGCGCGTGTTCGGATTCTCCATGAATTCCCGAAGGAAGCCGACACCGAAGACGGCGCCGACCGCAATATGCGTGGAGCTGACCGGCAGGCCGAGCGTGGTCGCGATCAGCACCGTCACGGCGGCGGAAAGCGCGACGCAGTAGGAGCGCGGCGAGTTCAGCCGTGTGATCTTCTCGCCGACGACCGCGATCAGTTTGGGTCCGAAAAGGCCGAGCCCGAAGGCAATCCCGAAGGCGCCGATCGCCATCACCCAGATCGGGATCGTGACATTGCTCGAGATTCCCGCACCCTCGCCCGCCGTCGAGACGATCGCGGCGAGCGGCCCGACGGCATTGGCGACGTCGTTCGCTCCGTGCGCGAAGGACAACAAGGCCGCGCCGGCGATCAGCGGAATGTCGAAGAGCCGGTAGACACCCTGCCGGGTGTTCTCGAGACTCAGAACGCGACGGGCGATGTACGGCTTGGACAAAAAGTACGAGACCGCAAAAGCGAGCAGCGAATAGAGCACGATCTCGAACAACGACGGGTGCCAGATCTTCTTCAGCCCCTTCATCGCCATGTAGGCGGCGAAGGCACAGGCCATCAGCCCGATCATAATAGGCACCCAGGTCTTCGCGGCCGCCAGCTTGTCCTCGACGAGAAGGATCTTCTTCTTGATGACGAAGAGTATGCCTGCCGCGCAGATCGCGCCGAAGACTGGAGAGATGACCCAGCTGGCAGCGATCGCGCCCATGGTGCCCCAGTTGACGAGACCGAAGCCCGCCGCCGCAATTCCCGCACCGAGCACGCCGCCGACGATCGAGTGCGTGGTGGAGACCGGTGCGTTCAACATGGTCGCGAGATTGATCCAGAGCGCCGCCGCGAACAGCGCGCTCAGCATCAGGTCCCGGAACTCGCCGACAGAGACGCTCTCGCCGGGCGAGATGATGCCTTTCGACACCGTCTTCACGACGTCGCCGCCCGCGAGCAGAGCGCCCGCGCTTTCGCAGACGGCAGCGATCAGGATCGCGCCGGTCACCGTCAGCACCTTGCCTCCGACCGCCGGCCCCATGTTGTTGGCGACGTCGTTGGCACCGATATTGAGCGCCATGTAGCCGCCGACCACCGCCGCGACGGCGACGATCAGCCAATCCTCGCCGAGATTTTCCTGCGTGCTCCCGACATAGATCCCGACAATCGCGAGAAATACGACCGAGAGACCGAGCGGAACGGTCACGCTCTTCAGGTTACCGAACTGGGACTGGAAGAAGTCGAGACGGCGCAGATCGTTGACGTACCGGTTCTCGATTTTGCGGGGATTGGAAGACACTGCAGCGACTGCCTATAGGTCGTTCGAAGCGATCGTTCACACTTTCTCGGCACCAACGGCGCGGGCTGCGTGACATCGTCCGCCCCGCCGCAAACCGGCCAGTTCAGAGCAGCTGTCGCGCTCCTGCACCGCGTGCCTTGCCCCGGTTCGAGGTCTCCTAGCACTGACTCGGCATTGACGGAAACAGTTTCCAAGGGGTTTGTATGCTGACATACTGACATACCATCGATCCATCCAAAGCTTTCCAAGGTTTTCGAATGAAACTTTTTATGGTCGGAGCATCGCCCTATGCGCGCAAGGTGCGGGCCGTCGCGGTCACGCTCGGCATTGCGGACCGCATCGAGCTGGTCATTGCCAATCCGCATGAACGCCCGCCGGAACTCGTACGCCACAATCCGCTCTCGAAGGTGCCGACCCTCGTTGCTGACGACGGCACCGCCATCATCGACAGCCTCTCCATCTGCGAATACCTCGCAGAGCTGGTCGAAGGGCAGTCTGTTATCCCCTTCACGCCCGGCGAAGAACGGCGGCAGATCCTGTTCCGCCACGATCTCGCCCATGGGATCATGGATTGCGCCGTGATCCGCCGGGTCGAGAGCCTGAAGGCGCAGGAGCCGGACCGGGCGGACTGGATGGCACGGCAGGTCGCGACCATCGGGCGGGTGCTCGACTGGTTCGAGACGTCCGACCGGCTCGATGGGCCGATGACGCTCGACCGCCTGACGCTCGCGGCCGCCCTCGGCTTTCTCGATTTCCGTTTTCCCGACGACGGCTGGCGCGAGGGCCGGCCACGTCTCGCCGATTGGTACGCCGAGGCCGCGAAACTGCCGGCACTCGCCGAAACCGAACCCTTCGCATAACCCCAAAACGGCGCGCGGATACAAGCGCCCGGACCATCAAGGAGGCACGTCCCATGGCTGAGAAGAACACCCTCGACGGCGGTCAGATGATCGTCGACTACCTGATCAAGAACAAAGTCCCCTACGCCTTCGGACTTTGCGGACACGGCAATATCGGCTTCATCGACGCGCTCTATGAGCGGCAGGGCGACATCAAGACGATCTCGGTCCATCACGAGTCGGTTTCCGGCTTCATGGCGGACGTCTATTACCGCGTCTCCGGCCAGCCGACCGCGACTTTCACCTCCTGCGGTCCGGGCTCGGCCAACATGCCGATCGCGCTCGGCAACGCCTTTCTCGACAGCGTGCCCTTCCTCGCGGTCACCGGGAACGTGCCGACCAACCAGTTCAACCGCGGCGCCTTCCAGGAGCTTTACCGGCACCATCAGGCCGACTTCCCCTCGACGGTCCGTGCCTACTGCAAGCGGGTCTACCAGCCGACCCGGGGCGAGCAGATGCCGCTGACCATCCGCGAGGCCTGGAAGACCATGGTGACCGGCCGCCCCGGCCCGGTCGTGCTCGACGTCCCGTTCGACATCTTCAAGGAGGACACCGGCGCCGAGACGCCGGATCCGCGCGGTTGGGTCGAGAACATCTCCTGCAAGCCGGGCGCCGATCCGGAAGGCGTCGAGAAGGCGGCCAAGCTGCTGATGGAGGCGAAGCGCCCGGTGATCTTCGTCGGCTCCGGCTGCCGCTTCGGCGAGGCCTCGAAGCGTCTCCTTAAACTGGCCGAAAAATACCAGATCCCTGTCGCCGGCTCCGCTTCCGGCCTCGGCGCGATCCCGGCGGAGCACAAACTGGCGCTCGGCCTCGTCGCCCGCAACGGGATGTACCAGGCGAACCAGGCGACCCGGCAGGCCGACGTGATCCTCGCCATGGGCGTGCGCTTCGACGACCGCACCTCATCGAGCTGGATCCCGGGTTATTCCTTCAACATCCCGCCGACCAAGCTGATCCATGTCGATATCGACCCGGAGGAAATCGGCCGCAACTACCCGGTCGAGCTTGGCCTGATGGCGGATACCACCACCTTCATGGGACAGCTCCTGCACGAGCTGGAGAGCTACGAGAACGGGGCGAACGCGGCGCGCAAGGAATGGCTCGCCAGCATCGACGGCTGGCGCAAGGAGTGGGACGAATTCACCGCGCCCGGCTTCAAGGATCCGGCCTCTCCGATCAACCCGCAGCGCGCCGCCCGCGAGATCGACCTCGCCATGCCGGAGGACGCGATCATGGTCTCGGACATCGGCATCCACCACAACTGGCTGATCCAGTACTGCAAGCCGAAACGGCCGGACAGCCTGATCGGCTGCATGGGGTTCGGGCCGATGGGCTTCGGCGTGGCCGGCGTGCTCGGCGCCAAGCTTGCCGCTCCGGACCGGCCCTGCGTCGCGGTGGTCGGCGACGGCGCCTTCTTCATGCACAACACCGTGCTCGGCACCGCCGTCGAATACAACATCCCGGTCGTCTGGGTGGTCTGGAACAACTACGCCTATGCCTCGATCCGGGGCCTGCAGCGCGGCTTTCTCGACGGGCGCGAACTGGCGACGGACTTCAAGCATCCGGAGACCGGCATGCCCTACAATCCGGACTTCGCGGCGATGGCGCGGAGCTGCGGCGTCGAGGGTGTCTCGATCGACCGTCCGGAGGATCTCGGCGCCGCGATCCAGCAAGGGATCGCAGCCAACCGGCCTTACGTCATTGACGCGAACATAGGTGCCGAGGCAAACCCGGGGGGTGCCGGTATCTGGGAACTGCCGGGCCTCGGCCGCTCCAATCCGATGTTCGGCGGCCGGCACGAAATCCACGGAGCCTGAGCCCATGTCCTTCGAACGCCCGTCCGAACGCCCTCCGCTTCCCCTCGCGACGCTGGTCACCAACCGGCTGCGCCAGGAAATCGTGGACGGCGGCTTCGAATTCGGCGAGGCGCTTTCGGAAGCCAAGATAGCCAAACGCTACGACGTCTCGCGGACCCCGGTCCGCGAGGCGTTCGCGCGGCTGGAGCTGGAGGAACTGCTCCGCACCGAGCCGCAATACGGCACCTTCGTCTTCACCATGGACCGGGAACAGTTCGCCCTGATCAGCGAGACCCGTTCGGTCCTCGAATGTGCCGCCCTGAAATTCGCCTTCGACCGGAACCGCGCGGCTCTGACTGCTCGCTGGCGCGAGATCGTCGCCACCCTGCACGCAGCGGCGGAGAGCGGCGACACGCGGACCTATTCGAGCGCCGACGGTGCCTTCCACGACACGCTGTTCGATCTGGCGGAGAACCCCTATCTCGAGGCGGCCCGCCGTCCCTTCTCCGCGCGCCTGGCCGCGATCCGCAACCGGCTCGGCCTATCGCCCGAACATGTGGCGAAGTCGCGCGCCGAACATGGCGAACTGGCGCGGCTCGTCGCCGATGGCTTCATCGGTGACGCACTCGCGTTGCTCAATCATCACATTACGGAAAAAGGCGCAGAATTCTGGTCGGTCCCGGCAGTGCCGAAGCGCCGGCGCTGGGAAAAGCTGCTGCCCGACGACTGACGCTCAGAAACTGTCCGCGACCCGGACCCAGGTGTTGCGCAGGTGGCGCTGCAGGACTTCGGCCAGTGCGGTCCCGTCGCGGCGCTTGAGAGCGTCGACCATTTCCTCGTGCTCGGCGAGCGCGGCCTTCCATTTTTCGGCGCCGCTGTTTCCGATGAAACGCAGACGCTTCATGCGGGACTGCAGCATCCCGTGCATCTCGATCAGCGTCTCGTTACCCGTCGCCGCCACGATCATCGAATGGATCGCCTGGTTCAGCTTGTAGTAGCTGAGCCGCTCGCCGGAACGGTAAAATGCGACCATCTGGTCGTGCACCGACGAAATCTCCGCGATCTGCGCGTCGCTCGCCTGTTCGCACGCAAGGCGCCCAGCCATGGCCTCGAGTTCTGTCAGCACCTCCAGCATGTCCCGCGCATCCTTGGCGCTGAAGGACCTGACGACCGTACCGCGTCCCGGACGCGGCTCGATCAGGCCTTCGCTGGCGAGCGTCTTCACCGCTTCGCGCAAGGGTGTGCGTGAGACGCCAAGCTCTTCGCAGAGACGGGATTCGTTGAGCCGCGTCCCCGGGGTCAGCACGCCCTCGATGATGAGGTCGCGCAACCGGTTCGCGACCAGGTCGTGCAGCGACTGACGCTCGATCCGAACCGCGGAATGCTCGCTAAGCGGCATGACACTGCCGACGGCCGAAGCCTCGGGAGAAGACCCTTCATTCATGTCCGGCACCATACCCGATTTCGGAAGTTTGGAAGACCAAAAGCGCTTGCCGCGCATATTGCATTCTGCATACAGTATGCAAAATTGACGAAAGAAACAATGATGCTGACGAGTGAAACGCCCTCTGAAAAACCGACGATCGCGCTTGCCCTCGGAGACGCTGCCGGGATTGGCGGTGAACTCGCCGTCAAGATCCTCTCCGACGAGGAAGTGCTTGAAAGCGCACGCCTTGTCCTGATCGGGGACCGCCGTCAGCTTGAGGCCGCCGCAGCCCTGCTCGGGACCGAGATCGACCTTCCCGATTGCGATCCAGACGCCGATGTTCCTGCCTCCCTTATGGATCTCGCGAATATCGACCCTGCCGACGTCACGCCCGGCGAGGCATCAAAGCTCACCGGCGCCGCTGCGCTTGAGAATTTCGCTACCGCGCTCCGGCTTTGCGCCGCCGGCGGCGCGGATGCGGTCGCGTTCACGCCCTTCAACAAGTACGCGATGCGCCTCGCGCGTCCGGATTATGTCGACGAGATCGGCTTCATCAATGCGGTCACCGGCGCGACAAAGGACGGACGGGAATTCAACGTTCTGGACGAGTTCTGGAACGCCCGGGTCACCTCGCACATTCCGCTGAGCGAAGTCGCGGGCAAGATCAAGGAACAGCGCGTCCTCGACAGCATCGAGCTGACCGACCAGACAATGCGGAACGCAGGCTTCACACGTCCGCGGATCGCGGTCGCGGCCATCAACCCGCATGCGGGCGACGGCGGCAATTTCGGCCATGAGGACGACCGGGAAATCGCCCCCGCCGTGCAGCGCGCCAAGGAGAAGCAGATCTCCGTCGAGGGGCCGCTGCCGTCCGACACGGTCTATCTGCGCGCCCACAAGGGCGAGTTCGACGCCGTGCTGTCGATGTATCACGACCAGGGCCAGATCGCGATGAAGCTCATAGGCTTCGACCGCGGCGTCACCCTGATCGGCGGCTATCCCTTCTGGATCGCGACACCCGCGCACGGCACCGCCTACGACATCGCGGGCCAGGGAATCGCCAATCCGAACGCAACCAAGCGGGCCCTGTTGCTCGCAGCCAAGCTCGCGCGGCAGGGCGACCTCGTGCCCGCCGATGCCGCTTCGAGAGCGTCCGCTATCGCTACGGCCACCGCGGAGGATTTCACGGCGGCTCGTTAAAACCGAAGAGCAAGAATGGGAGGAAATACAATGATCAAAATAAGATCACTCGCTCTGGCCGGCGCCATGATGCTGGCCGCAACGTCCTTCGCAGACGCGAAGGAGGAGATCATTTTCGGCATTTCCGCCGCGACCGGCTCGCTGCAGCAGCAGACCGCCGCCGAGTTCGTGAAGCGCGCCAACGAGAAGCTCGGCGACAAGGCCGAGGTGAAGCTGTTCGACTCCTCGCAGATCGGCAAGGACAAGGAGCTGATGCAGAAGCTGAAGATCGGCACCGTCCATCTCGCCCTGCCCTCCTCGATCATGTCCTCCGTCGCCGACAAGTTCGCTCTGTTCGACATGCCCTTCCTGGTCGCCGACCGGAAGCATCTGGCGCAGATCGAGGAAAAGGTCTTCTGGTCCGAGATCGCCCCGACGGCCGAGGAGAAGGGCTACAAGGTCCTCGCGGTCTGGGAGAATGGTGTCCGGCACATCACCAACAATGTCCGGCCCGTCAAGACGCCGGACGACCTGAAGGGCCTGAAGATCCGCACGCCGAAATCGACCTGGCGGGTGAAGATGTTCGAAGCCTGGGGCGCCAACCCGACGCCGATGGCCTTCTCCGAGGTCTTCACCGGACTGCAGACCGGCGTGATCGACGGGCAGGAGAACCCCTATACGAACATCGCCTCGGCCAAGCTGAACGAGGTGCAGAAGTATCTCTCCAAGACCGGCCACGTCTACACGCCCTCCTATCCGACCATGGGCAAGGCGATGTACGACAAGATGGACCCGGCGATCGTCTCGGTGCTTGAGTCCGTCGCCCGCGAGCTCGAGATCTGGGCCCGCGACAAGGGCGAGGCGGCCGACACCGAGCTTAAGGACAAGCTCGTCGCCGGCGGCATGAGCTACAACGAGGCGAACCGCGCAGCCTTCGTCGCCGCCTCGAAGCCGATCTATGACGCCTTCGCCGCCGAGGTGGAGGGCGGACAGGCGCTTATCGACGCCGCCATCGCGCTCGCCCCCGGTTCCTGACCGGCGCACATATCCGGGACATCCGCCCGCCGCCGGCGACCGGCCGGCACGGGCGGGTGACCGCCCCTCCTCTCGACCCGTTCCGGGACGCGCCTCATGACCGCCTTCTCCAGAGCCCTCCGCGCCGCGCTCGCCGCCGTGACCATCGGATTGCTGGTAACGCTCGCCATCGTCGTCGTCTCGGCGACCGTCGCCCGCTACGTCTTCAATTCCTCCTTTGTCTGGTATGACGAGGTCGCCGGTGTCCTGCTCGCCTGGATCACTTTCTACGGCTCCGCCTATGCCGCTGCCCGGCGCCGCCATCTCGGCTTCGACGGCCTGGTGATCTCGCTGCCAATGCCCTATCGCGCCTGGCTCTTCACCCTTGCCGAGATCATCGGCTACGTCGTGTTCGCGATCCTCGCCTATGCCGGCTGGTTCATCCTGCAGGTCATGGGCACCGAGACGCTGATCTCGCTGCCCTGGATGCCGCTCTGGTTCACCCAGTCCGTGGTTCCCGTCGGCGCCGTGCTCTTCATGATCGGCCAGGCCGCCTCGACGCCGGAGGCCTATGCCCGCATCCGCGCCGGCCGGAGCGCCGAGATGGACGAGATCGACGAGGAGATCGCCCATGCGAAGAAGACGCAGGGCACGGGAGACGAGAAATGATCGCGATCCTGCTTCTCATCCTTCTCGCCCTGATGATCGCCATCAACGTGCCGATCGCGGTGGCGATCGCCGCCGTCGCCCTCATCGGCACCTGGACCGAGAAAGGCATCTTCGGCTTCTACGACGCGGCGCTGACGATCTTCGACGGGTCGACCAACTTCCCGCTGATCGCCATCCCGCTCTTCATCCTCGCGGGCGCGCTGATGAACACGAGCGGCATCTCGCGCCGGCTGATCGACTTCACGGCGGCCCTGATCGGCTTCGTCCGCGGCGGCCTCGCGATGGTGAATGTCGGCGTCTCGCTCTTCTTCGCGGAGATCTCCGGCTCGGCCGTCGCCGACGTCGCGGCCATCGGCTCGGTGCTGATCCCGGCGATGAAGCGCAAGCGCTATGCCGCGACCTTCGCCGCGGCGGTCACCTCGTCCTCGGCCTCGCTCGCCGTCATCATTCCGCCCTCGATCCCGATGATCCTCTATGGCGCCCTGACCGACGCCTCGATCACCCAGCTCTTCGTTGCCGGGATCATCCCGGGCCTGCTCGGCGGCTTCCTGATGCTCTGCCTCTGCCACTGGTTCGCCGTACGCTACAACCTGCCGCGCGAGGAATCCTTCTCGCTCGAGCGGCTCTGGAGCACTTTCAAGGCGGCCGGTCCCGCCCTGCTGCTGCCGATCATCATCCTCGGCGGCATTTTCGGCGGCGTGGTGACGGCGACCGAGGGCGCCGGCCTCGCGGTCGTCGCCGCGCTCCTGATCGGCGGCTTCGTCTACCGGGAGATCGATCTGAAAGAACTGCACGGCGCGCTGATCGAAGGCGTCTCGCAGACCGCCATCGTCATGCTGCTGGTCGCCAGCTCCGCGATCCTTGGCCTCTACCTCACCGAGAGCGAGGTGCCGCAGCATTTCGCCCGCTGGATCACCGGCGTCTCCGAGAACAAGTATGTCGTGCTGATGCTGCTGAACGTCATGCTGTTCCTGCTTGGCATGATCCTGCACGGCGCGGCCGCGATCATCCTGATCGTGCCGATCGTGATGCCTCTGGTGCAGCAGATCGGTGTCGATCCGATCCAGTTCGGCATCATCCTGACGCTGAACATCGCCATCGGGCAGCAGACACCGCCGGTCGCAAGCGTGCTGGTCACCGCCTGCTCCATCGCCCGCACAGACATCTGGGCGACGACCCGCACGAACGTACCGTTCATCCTGGTGCTGATCGGCCTCTTGCTGATCGTGACCTATGTGCCCGCGGTGCCGCTGTCGCTCGTCGACTACTTCTTCCGCTAACGAAAACGCCCCGCTTCGGCGGGGCGTTTCAATTTCAGACCGCCTCGCCGCGGCGGCGCCGCTCGGCATCGTCCCAGGCGGTGAGCGCCTGGTAGTCAGGCACGAAGCCGAGCCCCTTCTGCGCGTCCGAGGAAACCGCGTCCTGCGAGGTCACCACGTCGACCACCGCCGGCGCGTTCTTCAGCGCGCGTTCTAGGGCGGCCGGAAGGTCCGCCGGATCGGTCACCCGCTCACCGTGCGCGCCAAAGGCCCGGGCCATCGCGGCATAGTCCGCATGCTGCAGGGTGGTGCCGACGACGCGGCCTCCATAGTTCGCTTCCTGGTCGAAACGCTCGATGTTCCAGGCGGCGTTGTTGGAGACAATGAAGACCGCTTTGGCGCCGTGCCGGACCGCGCTGTCCACCTCCATAGCATTCAGCCCGAAGGCGCCGTCGCCATTGACCGAGATCACCTGCCGGCCCGGCTCCGCCAGCGCGGCGGCGACCGCATAGGGCACGCCGACGCCGAGGCAGCCGAAGGCGCCCGCATCCATGTAGGTCCTCGCCGAGAGACCGACGCGGGCGAAGCTCAGCAGATCGCCGCCGTCGGCGACCGCGAGATAGTCCGGATCGGCGACCTTCCGGATCGCGTCGAAAATCGCCATCGGATGGATCTTGCCGTCCTTGCCCTTGGTCGGGCCGGTGCCGGACTCGCTCTTCGCGATCCGCTCCCTGTGCTTCGAGCGCAGCCCGTCGAGCCACGCCGCATCCCTCTGGCCCGCATCGTTGCCAAGCGCGTCCGTCAGTGCATCGAGCGCGAGACCGACATCGGCGAGTATTTCCGGCTGGCCGCGGCGGTTGTCGTAGAGCTCGCCCGCATTGTCGGCGATGCGGAGGAAGGTCGCGTCCGGGAAGATCGCCGGGGAGCCGAAGGCGACCTGGTAGTCGAGCTTGCGGCCGAGGGTGATGACGAGATCCGCCTGCGCCATCGCGGCTGCGCGCACCGCGCCGACGACCGAGGGATGATCGGCCGGGACGAGGCCCCGGCTCTCCTGCGTGTCGAGATAAAGCGCGTCGGCGGCATCGAGGAAACGCACCAGTTCGTCGCCCGCCCAGCGCGCGCCGCGGCCGCTGATAACCAGCGGACGGCGGGCGGCGCGGATCGCGGCGACGGCCTCCGACACCCGCTCTGGCACCGGCGCCGGGCGGCGCGGCGGCTTCGGCGCCATCCAGTCCGCCGGGATCAGGTTCTCCGGCACATGGGTGCGCAGCACGTCGGTCGGGATCTCGATATAGACCGGGCCCGGCTCACCGCGGTCCCCCATGGCCGAGGAGATCGCCTCGTCCAGCTCGCGGATCACCTGGTCCGCCACCCGGGCGGTGCGGGAATAGCGCGTCACGGGACGCAGGATGTCGGTGTGCGGAATGTCCTGCAGCGGCCCCATATTGGCCTGCGGGCGCGAGGTGCAGCCGCCGATCAGCAGCACGGGCATGCGGGCGAGCGAGGCGTTCGCCATCGCCGTCACCGTGTTGGTGACGCCGGGTCCTGCCGTGACCATGGCGACGCCGAGCGTGCCGGTCAGCTCAGCATGGGCATGCGCCATGTGCACGGCCGCCGCCTCGTGGCGCACGTCATAGACCTTGAGGCCGTTCCGCGTCGCATGGTCCCAGATCGGCTGGATATGGCCGCCCTGCAGGCCGAAGAACCGGTCGATGCCGCGCTCCTTCAGCAGACGTGCGATCCAGGCGGCGACGCTGAGCGTGTCCGCATTGAGGTCCTGTACATCGGTCATTCAATTTCTCCCTTGAGGCCCTTTGCGGGTCAGTTGTCGGTGGCGCGGCCGGCGAGCAGCTCGCGCAGCAATCCGTGCTGGATCTTTCCTGTGGCGGTGCGTGGCATCTCGTCGGCCGCGATGAAGGTGACGACGCGGGGCCGCTTGTAGCCCGCGAGCTTGCCGCGCGACCATTCGATGAGGATTTCGGCCGTGATCGAAGCGCCGTCGCGCAGCACGATCGCGGCCTCGACGCGCTCGCCCCAGCGGTCGTCCGGACGGCCGACCACGGCGACATCGCGCACGTCGGGATGCTGCGCCAGCACCGCCTCGACCTCGGTCGGATAGATGTTCTCCCCGCCCGAGATGATCATGTTCTTCTTGCGGTCGATCAGGCGGATGAAACCGTCCGCCTCGCGCAGGGCAACGTCGCCGACCGAGAGATAGTCGCCCCGGAAGGCCTCGGCCGTCTTGTCCGGCCGGTTCCAGTAGCCGTCGAAGGCATAGGGGCCGCAACTGTAGAGCTCGCCCGGCGTGCCGTCCGGCACCTCGTTGCCCTCGTCGTCGAGCAGGCGGATCGGCAGGGAGCCGACGACCTCGCGGCCGACCGAGCCCAGATGGTCGAATTGCTCGTCGGGATGGAGCATCGTCACCCATCCCGCCTCGGTCGAGCCGTAGAGCTCGAAGAGGCCGGAATTCGGGAACATCTCCATCACCCGGCGCTTGGTCTCCACGCGGGCCGGGGCGGAAGAGATCATCAGCTTCTCCATGCGCGGGAAGGCGCCCGCCTTGTCCCGAAGGTCGAGCATCATCTCGTAGTGGGTCGGCACAAGAGAGGTGAAGGTCGCGCCGGTCTCGCCGAAAGCCCGCAGGCAGCGCTCCGCGTCGAAGCTACGCCGCGAGAAGACGCTGGTCGCCGCGCCGCAATGCAGGAAGGAGGTGAAGAAGTTCAGCGAGTTGGCATGGCACATCGGCATGACCAGCATCGCCTCGTCATCCCGCCCGAGGCCGAGCTCGACCGCCGTCATCAGTGCCAGATTGCCCATGCCGTTATGGCCGCGGATCGCGCCCTTCGGATTGCCGGTGGTGCCGGAGGTGTACATCAGGCACCAGGGATCGGAGGGCGCGACGGCGATCTCGGGCTCACGCGCCGAGCCGGCCGCGAGCAATTCCTCGTAGCCGCGCCAGCCGGCCGGTGTCGCACTACCGCCGAAATGGATGAACCGGGCCTCCGGCAGGTCGAGGTCGCCGCGGATCTCGTCGATCGCATCGTGCAGTTCCTGCTCGGCGATGACCGCCGAGACCGAACAATCCTGTAGGATGAAGCGGATCTCGGGTGCCACGAGGCGGAAATTCACCGGCACGGCGACGAGGCCGGCCTTGGCGGCGGCGGCATAGATTTCCAGCCACTCGACCCGGTTCCAGGCGAGCACGCCGAAACGGTCGCCCTTCGAGAGACCGAGGCCGAGCAGAGCATTGGCAAGACGGCAGGCGCGCTCGTTCC
Source organism: Nisaea sp. (assembly GCF_017640745.1). Taxonomy (GTDB): domain Bacteria; phylum Pseudomonadota; class Alphaproteobacteria; order Thalassobaculales; family Thalassobaculaceae; genus Nisaea. The sequence continues at coordinate 126,007 of NZ_JAEPQA010000011.1, forward strand.
AGAGCGCGAAGCTCATCTCCCGTTCAAGATCGCGGCCGCCGATCCGCTTTGGCTGCAGGCGGGCCTGCGCGGACAGCATCTGCCCGATATTCGGCATGGGTGTCATCTGTGGTTTCCTCCGTCCGCGCCTTCTCGAGGGCGCTTGCCAGCAATTCGCAGGCATTCTGGACGTGATCGACGGCCAGTCTCTCGGCCGCCGCCCCGTCTCCCTTGAGCACGGCGTCCAAGATCGCACCGTGCTGTTTCCAGATCGTCTCCGGCCGCTCCGCCTGACGCAGCACATCAACCATCGCCCGGCGCAGAAAGCGCCAGTGCGGCTCGGCCGTGCCCGCCAGCATCGGATTTCCGGAAGCGGCGTAGAGCATGAAATGGAAGGCATCGTCCTGACGCATCAGCGCGACCGAGTCCCCGGCCGCGGCGGCCTCTTCGGCGGCCTGCTGCTGCATTGCGCCCTTGGCTTTCAGCGACGCGGCAAGCGACGGATCGGTCGGCACGTTCGCCGCCGCCTGCTTGGCGGCCCAGCCGTCGAGCGCGGCGCGGATGCCGTAGTGGTCCCGCATCCGCCGGGCATCGAGCGGCGCGACGAAGAGGCCGCGCTTGCCCAGCTCCTCGACCATGCCGTCCGCCTTCAGCCGCGACATCACCTGCTGGATCGGCTGGCGCGAGACCCCGAAGCGGGCCGCGAGCTTCTCCTGCACGAGGTGGGTGCCGGCCCCAAGACGGCCATCGCAGATCTCCTCGACGAGCGCGTCGTAGATCTGGTCCGTCAGATTGGGAGCGACTTCGAGCATCTATCTACTCACGCAGAATGAACTCTGAATTCAGAGTTCAATATATCGGCATGCGTGTGGAGTCAATCGAAGAACCAGGCGGATTTGTTGCTTCGGCGGCCTTCGGACATACTCCCGCACCGGGACAATGGAGCGATGAGAACTCATGCCACGCCTGACAAAACTGACCGGCTTCATTGGAGCGGAGATAGGCGGCCTGACAATCGGCGAGCAGATCTCACCCGCCGATGCCGCGTTCCTGCGCAAGAGCCTCGCCGAGCATCAGATGATCGTGCTGCGCGGCCAGCATCTCGACAGGCCGAAGCAGAAGGCGCTCAACCGTGTCTTCGGAGCGCCGATGCGCCTGCCCTATGTCGAACCGCTTCCGGACGATCCAGAGACAATCGCCGTGCTGAAAGAGGCCGACGAAGGCGGTGGCGGCGTCTTCGGCGGCGAATGGCATTCGGATTTCAGCTTCCTCGAGAACCCGCCGGCAGGGTCGGTCTTGAATGCGGTGGAAATCCCGGAAGTCGGCGGCGATACCGTCTGGTCCAGCCAAACGGCGGCCTACGCCTCGCTGCCGAAGGATCTGAAAGAGATCGTCGATGGCCGCAGGGCAGTGCATGTCGGCAAGCCCTACGGCGTGAAGTTCGCCCCGCCGGAAGAGACCCGGTCAGGCGCCTCGATCCGCATGACACGCGGCGATCCGGCGGCCGACCGGGAAACCTTCCACCCGGCGGTGATCACCGGCCCGCTGACGGGAGCGAAAGCGCTCTTCCTGAACCCGATCTACACGACGCGCCTCGACGGCATGACGGAGGAGGAAAGCGAACCTCTTCTGCAGGCGATCTACCGGCACTGCACCCGGCCCGACTTCTCCTGCCGGCATCGCTGGCAGGCGGGCGACGTCGTGGTCTGGGACAACCGGACCACGCTGCATTACGCGACCAACGATTACGACGGTCATCGCCGCCTGCTCTACCGCACCACCTTCACGGGCGCCCCGCCACAATAGCCGGACGCCCGTGATGCGGCTCTAGATCACCGCATAGGTGCGGATCTCGATGCTCTCGCGGGCCGGCGTCGCGTCGGTCTGGGAGGGCAGCTGGAAGGCGCTGTGCGGCGTGAACCGGGCGCGGCCGTCATCGAGACTGTCCCAGCCCTTGATCAGCAGGATCTCATCACGCGTCATGTCCGGCGCATAGAACCAGCGCTGACCTTCGTCATGGGCCAGGTGATAGATCTCGCCGACCCGGTTCGGGAAGACCTGGTCGGTCGCGACGAGGTCGTCTGGCCGGATGCTTGTGGCATCCGCCAGGGCCAACGGCGAGCGTTGCACGGGCCCGACAATCGGGCGCCAGACATTGATCTGGACGATGCGCCTGCCTGCGGCCAGCAACTGCTCATATCTCTCGTCGCCGAAGACGTCGCGGGCCCGCTGAGGTCCGCTCTTGGCCGTGTAGTCGACATGGATACGGGTGGCCGCACCGCGGTTCCCGTCCTTGTTGCGGGCACCGGCTCCACCGTCGGAGCGTCTGGTTGCGTCGAAGATTGCGACTTCGGACGCGCCGAGTTCCGTCTTCAGCAGGGAACGGATCTCGGCGTAATAAGCACTCTCGACCTCGGCATCGTCGTAGAGATCCTCGACGGCGGTCGGCGCGGTGCGCAGTGCGAAGCCCTCGCGGTCGAGCGTGAAGGTGCCGCCAAGCGCGCGCATGTCCGCCACAAGCACATGCTTTTCCACCGTCTCGAAACCGAACTTCGGCGCGCCGCCCGTATACGCCTGGCTGTAAAGCACGGGCTTGTCGGCCTGCGGTACGATGAATGTCATCGGCGCGACGACATCCGCGGCGAGCGCGCCGCTGTGATTGTAGAGCCTTTCCTGCACGGAACCGGTCATCTCTCGTCTCCTTGTCTGCGGGCAGCTTCCATCCGGCTGCGACACCCGAAACGTGGGCCGCCACAGCCCCGGAAACAAAAGAGAAGAACTCAATATGACTTGAGAAAAACTCAAGATAAGGCGATTACGCGCGCTCTGTCGGGAAGAGTCCCGCCTGTTCGAGAAGCCAGCGCTTCACACGTCTCGCCGGGGCCGAAAGCGGATGCCCCGCAGGATGACAGAGATAGTAGGCCGCGCCGCTCGGCCCGGTCGCGCCGAAGGGCGTGACCAACGTGCCACGGGCCAGGCGGTCTTCGATATAGGGAGAGCGGCCCATGGCAATGCCGTGACCGGCTTCCGCAACCTGGAGCCCCTGTTCGGTGACGTCGAGCTCCAGAGCGGAAGCCAGATCCGGCGGTGCAAGCCCGCGCGCCCGCGACCATTCCCGCCATTCGTCCGGGATGGTCCGGATCACGATAAGCCGGTTCTGCCGCAAGACCGCCTCGATGTCCCCAACGTCTTCGGGCACCAGCCCCGGCGCTGCCACCGGCGTCGCGTTGTCGTCGAAAAGAAACGTTTTTTCAACACCCTGCCAGTTTCCACGACCATATCTGATGGCCAGGTCGATCTGATCCCGCAACAGGTCGACGACCCGCGTCGTCGGAACGAGCTGCAAGTCGAGGTCGGGATTCGCCGCCTCGAAGGCCCCGAGTCTCGGCAGCAGCCAGATCGCCGCCATCGAGGTCGGCAGCGTCACCCGGACGACCGTATGACCCTCCGAAGGAAGCACAGCCCTGGTTGCCGCCTCCAGTTCACGGATCGCCGGATCGATACGCGCAAGATAGCGCTCCCCTGTTTCCGTCAACGCGAGCCGGCGGCTCGTGCGATCGAACAACCGGGTCTTGAGCAGGGTTTCCAGTTGCCGGATCTGGTGACTGATCGCGGACTCCGTGACCCCCAGGGCATCCGCCGCGTCCACAAGCCGGCCATGCCTTGCGGCAGCCCGGAAGGCGAGCAGCGCGCGGAAGGGCGGAAGCCGGAAATCTTTCTGGACCATTGCTGAAATCTATCTCAAGTCCGCCCGGAGGCCGAGCGGGAAGTGCCGCGGCTCCGCATGCGGCAATGCCGGCCATTGTGCGGACTGCCCGCAGGAGGCACACTGCGGCGCAAGCGGAAGGACGGGAATATGGTTGCAAACGACAGTTCGCAGGCGGACGGCCTCAAGCTCAATCTCGGCTGCGGCAAGGTGATCCGCGA
>NZ_JAEPQA010000012.1 GCF_017640745.1 Nisaea sp.
GGCGATGCGACCGCAGACCCGGCGCCGATGCCCGCTCCGCCCGAGGTCGCCGCCGAGGACCTCGACACTGCCGCTCTGGATCTTCTTGGTCCCGGAAATCAGGGCCAGAAGAGTGGACTTGCCGACCCCGTCAGGGCCGATGACGGCGACCGCACTGCCCGGGGCGATGTCCAGCGTGATGTCGCGGAGCGCAGCGGTCCGGCCGTAACAGTGCCCGACCCCGGCAAGACGGATCGGCGCGCCGCCGTCAGTCATTGCGTGCCGGCAGGTTGACCGCAAACTCCTCCGGCCAGGGCTGCTCCGCCGCGGTCCGGACGATGGCGATGCCGGGCAGACCCGCTTTCACGATCCGCTCGTAGCCGTCGAGGATCTCCGGCGGGATCGAGACCTTGATACGGAACATCAGCTTGTCGCGCTCGCTCTCCGTCTCGACATAGCGCGGCGTGAACTGCGCTTCCGAGGCGACGAAGGTGACCCGTGCGGGGATCACGTATTCAGGGGCGGCATCGAAGATCAGCCGCGCCTCGGCACCGTAGGCGATTCGGCCCGCATCGCGTGTCGGCAGATAGATCGTCATATAAACCCGTGTCAGATCGAGCATGGTGACGATCTTGCCGCCGGCGCCGACGATCTCGCCCGGTTCGGCGAGCCGGTACTGAACGCGGCCGGAAACCGGCGCCGCGATCTCATATTCCTGCAGGTCGGCGCGGATCCGTGCGACGGTTGCCTTGCGGGCCTCGATCGCCGCCCGGGCCCGCGCGATCCCCGCCTCGGCGGAGGTCAGTGCGGCCATCGCCGTGGCGCGTTCGGTGCGCCGGCGGTCGAGCGTCTCGCCGCTCGCGAAACCTTTCGCGCCGAGGGCCTCGGCACGCTTCATTTCCAGATCCGCGAGGGAAAGCTCGCTCTTGCGCTGGCTCTGCAGGGCGAGCGCCTCGTTCAGGGCTTCCTCCGCCTGGATGACGGCGGCTTCGGCTTCGCGCAGCTGCGCCGTGATCTCGGTCGCGTCGAGCCGGGCGACGACGGTCCCGGCCTCTATATGCGCGCCTTCGGAGACGAGAACCTCGCTGATCCGGCCGGAGAATTTGCTGGCGATATCGACCCGTTCCGCCTCGAGCCGTCCGTTGCCGCGGGCGAAGCCGTCCGGCGGTCCGTCCTCGCGGTGCGTGTACCAGTAGGCAGCACCCGCGAGGGCCGCAAGCAGGAGAGCGATGATGAGGGTGCGATAGCCGAGCATTCTGCGGTCCCCTGGATCCTCTTTGATCGTCCGGTGCCGGAACGGGTCCGCTTTCACCTAGCGCGAAACAGGAGCAGGCGTCACGTTAACTTTGCTGCGGCGCGGCGAAGAGCCTCAGGCGAGGCCCTTCTTGCCGATCTCGAGGAACTTGCGCCGGCGGTCCGCCTTCAGCTTGCCGCCGTCCGTGCCAACCAGTTTCCGGAGCGAGGCTTCGACCGCGTCGCCGAGGGAGGTGAGGGCGGTCTTGGCATCCCGGTGCGCGGCGCCGAGCGGCTCCGGCACGATCTCGTCGATCACACCGAGCTTCTTCAGATCCTGCGCCGTCAGCTTCAGGGCTTCCGCGGCATCCTTGGTGTGCTCGCCGCTGCGCCAGAGGATCGACGCGCAGCCTTCCGGCGAGATCACCGAATAGATCGCATGTTCGAACATCAGCACCCGGTTCGCCGCCGCCAGCGCGACCGCGCCGCCCGAACCACCCTCGCCGACGATCGAGGCGATGACGGGTACCTGCAGCGAGAGGCAAGCCTCGATCGATTTGGCGATGGCCTCGGCCTGGCCGCGCTCCTCGGCGCCGATGCCGGGATAGGCGCCGGCGGTGTCGACGAAGGTGAGGACCGGAAGATTGAACCGTTCGGCCATTTCCATCAGCCGGCGCGCCTTGCGGTAGCCTTCGGGCTTCGCCATGCCGAAATTGTGCCGGATCCGTTCCTCGGTGGTGCCGCCCTTCTCGTTGCCGATGATCACGGCCGAGAAACCGCGGAAGCGGCCGATGCCGCCGATGATGGCCTGATCCTCGCCAAAGGCGCGGTCGCCCGCGAGCGGCGTGAAATCCTCGACGAGGTGCGACAGGACCTGCTTGAAGTGCGGCCGGTCCGGATGCCGGGCGACCTGGACTTTCTGCCAGGGAGTCAGCTTCTGATAGGACTGTCTCAGCTGCCGTTCGACCTTGCCCTGCAGCTTGCCCACCTCTTCGGCGATATTGATATCGCCCTCGGAGGAGAGGTGCCGCAGTTCCTCGATCTTGCCTTCTAGGTCGGCGATCGGCTTTTCGAAGTCCAGGAAGACGCGCATATCGGTCGAATCACTGTGTTTGAAAGCGCCGCACCATAAACGTCCGGGCGGCCGGTTACAACGGCTGGATTACCGCTCTCTGACAGCTTTGGCCATGCCTTTCGCCAGCGGATGATGTTCGGTGACCAGTGACTTCAGGCGTTCGGCAAGAACGTGCGTGTAGATCTGCGTCGTCGAGATGTCCGCATGGCCGAGCATCTGCTGCACGCTGCGAAGATCTGCGCCGTGATCGAGCAGATGGGTGGCGAAGGCGTGGCGGAGCACGTGCGGCGAAACCGAGGCCGGACGCAGGCCGCATTCGGCCGCGAGCTCCTTCAGAAGCTGCCCCATGCGTCGCCGGGTCAGATGGCCCTCGCTGCCACGCGACGGGAACAGAAAGGGCGAAGTTGCGCCTTCCGGAAGATAGCTTGCGCGCACCTCCTTGAAGGCGGCGATCGCCTCGCGCGCAGCCTCTGTCAGGGGCACCATGCGTTCCTTGCCGCCCTTTCCGCGGACGATCAGCACGCGCGGGTCGCGCGCCACCGCCGCGAGCGGCAGGGCGACGAGTTCGGAGACCCGGAGCCCGCTCGCATAGAGAATTTCCAGCAGGCAGGTCAGGCGGATCCCATCGGGTCCTTCACGGCCGCGTGCGGCGGCGAGCAGCAGATCGACATCGGCTTCGCTCAGGATCTTGGGCAGCGGCCGGCCCTGGCGCGGGCTGTCGATCACGGTCGAGGGATCGTCCGTCCGGTCGCCGTCGCTGAAGAGGAAGCGATAGAACTGCCGGATCGCCGAAAGACGTCTTGCCGCGGTCCGGGGCGCCATGCCCGCCGCCTCGAGATCCGCCAGATAGGCGCGGATATCCTCGCTTCCGGCGTCCGCCAGGGCGCGCTTGCGGGCTTTCAGAGTCGCGGCAAAGTCGGTCAGGTCCCGGCGATAGGCCTCGATCGTATTGGCCGAGGCACCGCGCTCGGCCAGCAGCATTTCAAGAAACCGTTCGACCGATCCGGCATCCCGGCTCATGCGCTACTCGCGCGCCGGTGGCGTCGCAGCCGAGGGCGCCGAGGCGAGATACACATCGAGTGCAAGGCGGTAGGCATCCTGTTCGAGGCCGAGCTGCGAGAGCGTGCGGACGCTGCTCGTCAGGTGGGCCGGATCGAATTCGGTCAGCTCGGCGCCGGAAAGAGAGAGGACGGTCAGCAAGGCACCCTCGCCGAGCTGGCCCCCGGCAGCCGCGGCCCGGCGGGCCCATTCGAGCGCCGGCGGCGGCGATTTGTAGGCGACGGGTGTGGCCCGGTCGACCAGGCCGCGCCAGACGGTGCCGGGCGTCTCCGCGCCGGTCGCCTCGAGCAGCCCGAACAGCAGTGCCGCGCGGGCCGGGGCCTCTTCGGCAGTGGTTTCGCGCAATCCGTCCCACCAGCTCTTCAGGAACCCGTTGTCCAGCGGCACGCGTTCTCCCGTCGCGAGACGGGCCATGATGACGGCTTCGCGCCAGGCGGCGGCCTGCTCCTCCCCAAGCCGCGCTTCCCGTTCCGCGAGTGCGAGCCAGGGATCCGCGGCCTCGGCCATGCCGGCGGCGATATAGGCAGCCGCCGCGTCTGCGGCGAACCAGGAGTGTGGCGAGGTCGTCGGGATCTCGGTGATCAGCGGCGCATAGAGCCGTGCGGTCTGCGCGTAGTGGCCATCCCGCCGGGCGAGCTTCAGTGCCTCCTGGATCGCCTGGGCACGGGCCAGCGGCAGGGTCTGGCTCGCCGTCGCGCGGTAGAGCAGGGCACGGCCGTTGGCGCTCGGATCCGCGGCGGCGACGCTCAGCGCGTTGGCCATCTGCGAGGGCGCGATCTCCACCAGCTCATAGAGCGAGATCAGATCCTTCCGCGCGACCAGGCCCAGCCGCTCGCCGCGCTCGGCAAGACGGAGGCGATCCTCGAAGCTGATCGCCTGGAACTTGATCAGCACCGGAATCAGAGCCGCGGGGACGGCTTCCGTGTCGGGCATTGCCGGGGCGATCCCGGAGACCCGCATCATCGCGATGTCGAGCGGACGCAACTGGGCGGCTTCCGGCATCTGCGGCAGGGTCGAGGCGGTGCCGCTGACGGCGCGCATCAGCTCAAAGAAGCGTTTGTCCTCTTCGCCCAGCTCCAGCATCAGGCGGAGATTGAATTCGACGCTCTCCCATTCGTCTGCCAGTCCGAGGCAGAAGGTGCCCGCTTTCTGCCAGTAGCGGTCCTCCGGCATCGAGAGCATCGCGTCCCGGGCAATGGCGCAGCTGGTATCGGTATCGCCGGTCAGGAAGCCGGCATCGGCCATCAGGCGCGCGCGCAGCGCGGATGGCAGGACGGTGTCGGTGCCTTCGGGGCCGGCGGCGGGCGCGACCTTCAGGAGGCGGACATAGTGATCCCAGGCGCCGATCCGCTCGAGCGCGTCGATCCTGGCCTTGACGATGGTTCCATGGTCCGCGGGATCTTCCGCTTCCGGAACCGCGGCAGGGCTCAGAAGCACGCGCTCGAGAAGGTTTCGCACTGTCGGATTCGCCGGCGGTGCGCCGACCAGGGTCAGCATGCGTTTGATCGCCGAACGCGGGGTGCCTTCCCACATGGTTGCGGGGAGCGCGTTTTCCTCCGGGCCGATGGTGCCGACAGTCTCCACGGAGACCGCGTCCAGAGTGTCGACGGCAATGCCTTGTTTCAGCGGATCTTCGTCCGCTGCGGGAGAGCTTTCGGCCGCCGGAAGCGGTTGTTCCGGCGTGCCCTCGGCCGGTGCCGCCGGCGGCGGCTGGACCAGCAGGGGTTTCGGCGCTCCGAGCGCGGGCAAGAGCGGCTTCGGCGCGCCTTGCGCCAGGCTCTCCGGGGCGTCGAAGGAAAGCCCGAGAAGCAGCGCCGCGGCGCCGAGCGCCGCCCGCGTTCCCCGCGTCAGGCGGTCAGCGGGGGAATTGATCATTCGGGAGAACCTGTTCGATCTGGCTGGTCGGTGCCGGGATATCCCAAGTGGAGAGAAACGCGAAGCCGCCGCCGAAGAACAATGCTATGACGACCACAACCCAGAGCGTCAATTTCATGCCGTGGACCCATGGAATTACTGTTTCGCGCGCCCCCGGTCCTGCCGGCATGCACGCACCTGACCCAAGGCGTTTGCAACGCCATATATGGAAAGTTATGCTACCGGCGGATTATGACGCGTTTGCGGCAGCATACCGGCCGCATGGAGCGAGTTCAACGAGGGAGAGGTAAAGAGAGGTACCGGATGTCTCAGACAAGCGACCTTCGCTTGCCAACCGGTGCCGCGGCCTGCTTCCCATGGTGATTCATTCCGAACTGGCGCATTCCCCGGAACAGAAGACGAAGAGCATCGTGCTGGTCGGCCTCATGGGCGCCGGCAAGAGCAGCGTCGGGCGCCGGCTTGCGCAGAAGCTGCAGATGCCCTTCATCGATGCGGACACGGAGATCGAGCGCGCCGCAGGCTGCACCATTCCCGAATTCTTCGAGCGATTCGGCGAGGAGGAGTTCCGGCGCGGCGAGCGGCGGGTGATCCAGCGCATTCTGGACGGACCGCCGGTGGTGCTCGCGACGGGCGGCGGGGCCTTCATGGCCGAAGATACGCGGGCCGCGATCGCGGAACACGCGGTCTCGGTCTGGCTGAAAGCCGATCTCGACGTTCTTTTCGAGCGTGTGAGCCGGCGGCAGGGCCGGCCCCTTCTCGCGAAGAAAAATCCGCGCGAAGTGCTGAGGAAGCTGATGGAAGAACGCTACCCGGTCTATGCGCTGGCAGACCTCGAAGTGGAATCCCGCCGCGGCCCGATCGAAGCCACCGTCGACCGGGCGTGCGAGGTATTGGCGGATTATCTCGACGGCGTGACCGACACCGTTCCCGCGGAATGAGACGCGCGCCCGCCGCCCTCCAAAGGACAGGACATTGAAATGACAAGCATCCAGACGGTCCCCGTAGCCCTCGGAGAGCGCAGCTACGATATCCGGGTCGGTCCGGGACTGATCGAGAATGCGGGCGCCGAGATCGGTCCGGTGCTGCGCGGAAAGAAGGTCTTCATCATCACCGATTCCTCGGTTTCGGGCTTCTGGCTGGAGCCGCTGATCGAGTCGCTGAAAGCCGCGGGGATATCCTCGACCACGATCGCCGTGCCGCCGGGCGAAGCATCGAAGAGCTTCGAAAGCTACGAGCATGTGGTCACGAAGATGCTCGAGAGCGGCGTCGACCGTCGCACCGGGGTCGTGGCCCTCGGCGGCGGGGTGGTCGGGGACCTCGCCGGATTTTGCGCCGCGTCGGTCCTGCGGGGGCTCGATTTCATCCAGATTCCGACGACCCTGCTGGCGCAGGTCGACAGTTCGGTCGGCGGCAAGACCGGGATCAACACGGCGCAGGGCAAGAACCTGGTCGGCGCGTTCCACCAGCCGCGCCTGGTGCTCGCCGATACCGGTGCGCTTGCGACACTTCCGAAGCGTGAGATCCTTGCCGGATATGCCGAAGTGGTGAAGTACGGCCTGATCCGCGACCTGGGCTTCTTCGAGTGGCTTGAGCAGCACGGCGCCGCGCTGATCGCGGGCGACGAGGCGGCGCGGATCACGGCGGTGGTCGAAAGCTGCAAGGCCAAGGCGGCGGTGGTGGCGGCCGACGAGCATGAGGCCGGGCTCCGGGAGCTGTTGAATTTCGGCCATACCTTCGGACACGCGCTGGAAGCGGCGGCGGGCTATGACGGCTCGCTGCTGCATGGCGAGGCGGTCTCCGTCGGCATGGTGCAGGCACTTGAACTGTCGCGCCGTCTTGGCCTCTGTCCGGGTCAGGACACGGAGCGCGCGCGCAATCATCTGGCCGGCATGGGGCTCATGGCGCGGGTGCGCGACATTCCGGGAGCGGACAAATGGAAGGCCGGGGATCTGCTGGCCTCCATGCGCCGGGACAAGAAGGCGCGGGACGGGACCATTCGTTTCGTGCTGGCGCGCGGGATCGGCGACGCCTTCACCAGCGACGATGTCGCGCCGGATACGGTGCTGAACATGCTTGAAGAAGACCTGTCGGCAACGGCCGGCGCTTAGTCTCAGGGAGAAAGTGCGGATAATGGACGCCGAACTGCTGCTGACCATTGGCAGTATCCTGCTGCTGATCGTGTTCTCGGCCTTTTTCTCCGGCTCGGAGACCGCTCTGACCGGCTCATCCTATGCCCGGATGCATCAGCTCGACCGGAAGGGAGAGAAGCGGGCACATCGCGTACTCGCGCTGCGCGAACACAGCGAGACCATGATCGGGGCCATCCTGATCGGCAACAACATCACCAACATCCTGAGCTCGGTGCTCGCGACCACGGTCTTCCTGCACTTCTTCGGTGAGACCGGGGTGGCCTATGCGACTTTGGTCATGACCGTGATCGTCGTGATTTTTGCCGAGGTCCTGCCCAAGACCTACGCGCTGAACAATTCGGACCGCGTCGCGCTCGCCGTGGCGCCGCTGGTCAGCGTCATCGTCTTCATTTTCAGCCCGATCTCGAAGGCGGTCCGCGCGATCGTCCGCGGCATCCTGGCGCTGTTCGGCGTAAAGATCTCGGAGGAGTTCGGTCACTCGGAGCAGGAAGAGGAGCTGCGCGGGCTGATCGAACTGCACGGTCACCGGGTCGAGGTGGACGAGGAGGAGGTTCGCGAGGAGCGGGCCATGCTGCGTTCCATCCTCGACCTGAGCGAGGTCTGGGTCGAGGAGATCATGACCCACCGTCGCCGGGTGGAGATGCTGGATGCGGACGATACCCTGGACAATCTGATCTCGCAGGTCATGAAGAGCCCCTATACCCGCCTGCCTCTCTTCAAGGGGGACCATGAGGAAATCGTCGGCGTGCTGCACGCCAAGGCGGTGCTGCGCGCGGTCAAGGGACTGAGCGTCGAGGAACTCGACAAGCTCGACATCAGGGACATCGCCTCGGATCCCTGGTTCATTCCCTCGACCACGACGCTGCTCGATCAGTTGCAGGCCTTCCGGGCCCGGCGCGAGCACTTTGCCCTGGTCATCGACGAATACGGCGCGTTCCAGGGGATCGTCACCCTGGAAGACATCATCGAGGAGATTGTCGGGGACATCAGCGACGAGCACGATGTGGCCGTCGCGGGCGTACGGCCGCAGCCGGACGGGTCCTATGTGATTGACGGCACGGTGACGCTCCGGGACCTGAACCGGGAGTTCGACTGGAACCTGCCGGACGAGGAAGCCTCGACCATCGCGGGGCTGGTGCTGCACGAGGCCAGGACCATCCCGAACGTCTCCCAGGAGTTCGTGTTCCACGGGTTCCGGTTCAAAATTCTGCGCCGGCACCGGAACCAGATCACCCTGCTCAGGATATCGCCGGAAGCGCGCGTCGAGGCGGAAAAGGAAGCCACCGAAACGAGGCAGCTACCAGACGCCTCCTGATTTGGTATGATCCTGATAGAAAATAACCTATCGGGGAGAATGCCATGGCCAGACACATCGTACCCGACGTGGTCGATAAGCAGGATCTCTCTTCGCTCAGTCCCGGCGATACGGTCCTTGCTGCCGCCAAGCTGATGACCAGCCGCAAGATCGGCGCGCTGCTTGTTCTCGACGGCGAGAAACTGGTCGGCATCCTTTCGGAACGCGACATCGCGGGACGGCTCGTCGCCCAGGAACTGCCGGCAGCGGAGACGAAAATTTCGGCGATCATGACGGCGAAACCCGAAACCATCGGCCCCAAGGCGTCTGTGATGGATGCCCTGCAGCGCATGCAGCAAGGCAAGTTCCGGCACCTTCCCGTCGAAGAGGACGGAAAAATCATCGGTATGGTGTCGATCCGGGACATCTACGCGGCTGTCCGGGAGGACCTTGAGGAAGCCGTCCTCGAGCGGGAGGCCTTCATTTCGGGATCCGGAATGGCCGGCTTGCCGTAAACCGGAGGTGCCGAGGGAATTGACTTCCGCGCGGCCCGGACTGATTTTTGCTGCAAAGCAATATCAATCCGGAGAGTTCCATGCCTTTGTCAGATCCGGCGCCGCGCCGGAAAGTCCACACGCGCCGGGTCACCTGCGAGGGGTTCCGGCGGGATGACGGCCTGCTCGATATCGAGGGTCGCATCACGGACGTAAAGACATACGAGGTTCCGAACAAGTTCCGGGGCGGGATACAGCCGGGCGAGCCCATTCACGACATGTCGATCCGCCTGACCGTCGACGACGATCTGACCATTCACGCGGTCGAGGCGGTGACGGATAACGGACCGTTCGAGATCTGTCCGGCCATAACGGGAAATTTCCAGCGCCTCAAAGGCGTGCGCATCGGCCCGGGCTGGCGCAAGAAGGTGCTCTCGTCGCTCGGCGGCGCGGAAGGCTGCACCCATCTCGTCGAACTGCTCTGGCCGATGGCGACGACGGCCTATCAGACGCTCTACGGCGAGCGGGCACGCCTCCGGCGGGAGCGCGGCGAGAAGGAACCGGAACGGGACGGCGCCCCGCCGCTGCTCAATTCCTGTCACGCCTTCGGAGAGAGCAGTCCGGTGGTGAAGGAGATCTGGCCCGAATATTACAAGGAACCGGCGTAGCGGCCCTGTTGCGGCGAGTTCCGGAATTCTTCCGTCTGGCGGAACACCATATGGATGATGGATTCCTCGGTACTGGCGGCAGGCCTGCGTTCCAGGTTGTCCGCAAGGATCCGAAAGTAACCCAGTATGAAGACGCGCATCGCGGAAGTGAGCGACGTGTTCATTCTGTGCCGATTTACCACCCCGCAGATTTGGTGAATGGTGAGGTTCTCGCGCGCGGCGACCTGGCCGAGGGCTTCCCACATCGCCGGCTCGAGCCGCATGCTGGTGCGACGTCCGTCGACCAGAACATTCTTGCTTATGAGCGTTGACAAACCGATACCCGCATATTTTCAGACCGTACTGCCGTTCTGGAGCACGTGCTCCGATGTATCAGCGTATGCAAATTTTGCGCAACTAAAAAACGATTCAATTCTAAGAAATCCCCTTTTGATTGCATCGCGCCGGTCTTGCTCCGGTTACTCGGCCGGTGACTTGGCCTTGATGGACAAGGCGTGGACGCGATCGGCCAGTTCGGCCGCCAGGATTTCATGGACCATCCTTTGCCGCTCGATACGCGACTTTCCCGCGAAGGCCTCGGAGACGATCTCGACATTGAAGTGGGTTTCCCCACCCTCGCGCCAACCGCCATGCCCGCGATGACGGTGCGAGTCGTCGACCACCTCAAGATGCACCGGAGCGAGGGCGGACGTTAATTTCGCTTTGATCGTCTGGGTCACGGACATTAATTTAACTCCTTTGGCCGCGCGTGCGGCCTCTCCGGATTTTGTGCGGGGCGATAACCCCCAGTTTCGAACGACCTGCAAATGCGGGGCCAGAGCTAATTTGGAAACCACGGTATGCGGAAGGCGCAAAGCGATTCCCTGAAAATCGACAGCTACGCTGCCGAAGCCGGACTCCGCCAGTGCGATGCCCCCGGCTGCCGCGAACCCGGGGAGCACCGGGCGCCGAAGTCGCGCGACCGACTGGAGGACTATTATTGGTTCTGCCTCGATCACGTGCGCTCATATAATAAGCAATGGAACTATTACGAAGGCGTTTCGCCGGAAGAACTCGAACAGGCGATCCGCCGCTCAACCACCTGGGACCGGCCGACCTGGCCGCTCGGGGCCGCGGCGGCCTATCGAAAGTTTGTTGCCGGGGATTACAGAGACCCGTTCGGCGCGCTCAATGGTGACGAGGAAATGGGGGCCGCCTCCGGTGCCGGCCCGGCCCGTCCGGGAGCCGAGACGGCGGAGGGAAAAGCTTTCGCAATCATGGGGTTGGAGCCGCCGGTTTCGGAAGTGGAGCTGAAGGCCCGGTATAAGCAGCTCGTGAAAAAGCATCATCCGGACGCGAATGGCGGCGACAAGCAGGCCGAAGAACGGTTGAAAATCATCAACGAGGCCTATACGACTTTGAAGAAGTTTCTATCTTGAACGCGTGGGAACCTCGCTGACGACGTTCCGACGCCGGAGAGTCACCCACATCACTTGGGAATGAAGGCCATGGCGGCAGCACATGTTTACGAGCGCAAGCCCGCGCACCATATCGAGGCGCCGGACACGGAAGTGTCGGTCCGCGAGACCTTCGGCATCGATGTCGACATGATGGTTCCGGCGTTCAGCGAGGCGAGCGATTACGTCCCGACACTGGACCCGACCTATCTCTTCGACAAGCAGACGACGCTCGCCATTCTCGCGGGCTTCGCCCATAACCGGCGCGTCATGATCCAGGGCTATCACGGCACTGGCAAGTCGACCCACATAGAACAGGTCGCGGCCCGCCTGAACTGGCCCTGCGTGCGCGTCAACCTCGACAGCCACATCAGCCGTATCGACCTGATCGGCAAGGACGCGATCGTCCTGCGCGACGGCAAGCAGGTCACCGAGTTCCGCGAAGGCATCCTGCCCTGGGCTCTGCAGAACTGCGTCGCCCTCGTGTTCGACGAATACGATGCCGGCCGCGCGGACGTGATGTTCGTGATTCAGCGCGTGCTGGAGACGGATGGCAAGATGACCCTGCTGGACACCAACAAGGTGATCCATCCGAACAAGTATTTCCGCCTCTTCGCGACGGCCAACACGGTCGGTCTCGGCGATACGACGGGCCTCTATCACGGCACGCAGCAGATCAACCAGGGTCAGATGGACCGCTGGAGCATCGTCACCACGCTGAATTATCTGCCGCATGACCGCGAGGTCGACATCATTCTCGCCAAGCTGCCGAGCTACGACACGCCGGAAGGCCGCGAGACGGTTGCCAACATGGTCTCGCTCGCGGATCTGACCCGGGCCGGTTTCATGTCGGGCGATATCTCGACCGTCATGTCGCCGCGTACCGTCATCACCTGGGCCGAGAACGCGAACATCTTCGGCGACGTCGCGACGGCTTTCCGCCTCACCTTCCTCAACAAGTGTGACGAGGTCGAGCGGAGCACGGTGTCCGAGTTCTACCAGCGTTGTTTCGGGGACGATCTGCCTGAAACGAGCATCCGCGCGGCGGAATAACAGGCCCGACGGCTCGGAAGACCTGACATGGCATCATCGGCGGACGACGACCGGCTTGAGGATTTCAAGCGTGCGACAGCTTCCTGCGTGCGTGCGATGTCGCACGAGAAGGAGCTGGAGGTCACCTATGGGGCAGACTCGGCAAGCGCTTCCGGCGACCGCGTGCGTTTGCCCTCGCCGCCGCGTGGCCTCAAGGCCGAGGATGTCGCCCGGGTCCGGGGCGAGGCGGACGGCCTCGCGCTGAAGCTTCGCTACCACGATGCGGCCACCCATGCCCGGCGGCAGCCGACGGGGCAGGCCGCGCTGGAGATCTTCGACGCCGCCGAGCAGGCGCGGGTCGAGGCGCTTGGCTCGATGCGGATGTCCGGTGTTGCCCGGAACCTCGAAGCCGCGATGGAGCAGCGCTACCAGAAGCAGGGCCTCGCGAACGTCACCGAGAAGGAAGACGTGGCCCTGTCGGAAGTGGTCCGGCTCATGGCGCGCGAGGCAATCACCGGCGAGGCGCCGCCTGAATGCGCGCGCGGCGCGGTCGATCTCTGGCGGCCCTGGGTCACCTCGAAGATCGGCGATACCCTGAGCGAGCTGTCACAGCATGTCGACGACCAGGAAGCCTACGCCAAGCTATCCCGTCAGCTGATCAGCGATCTCGATCTGGAGATCGGTGAAGAGGGCATGACGGAGGAATCCGAGTCGGATTCCGAGGCCGAGGATGACGGCGGCGAAGGCGAGGAGCTGAATGACAGCGGCACCCGCGGCACCGCCGAGGACAGCACCTCCTCCGAGATGGTGCCGTCCGACATGGAAGCCGGCGACGAGGCCGGCGAAGGCGAGGACAGCGAGGACGGCGATTTCGAGCCCGGTGAGGGCGACGATCAGCCGGCCAACCCGGGGACGCCGCCGCCGATGCACAATGCGGACGACGCCAACCGGATGCAGAAGGCCTACCACGCCTTCACGACCGAGTATGACGAGGTCGTCCTGGCCGAAGAACTCTGCGATGCCGAGGAACTGGCGCGGCTCCGCGCCCTCCTGGACCAGCAGCTGAGCCATCTGCAGGGCATGATCGGCAAGCTCGCCAACCGCATGCAGCGCAAGCTTCTCGCGAAGCAGAACCGGTCTTGGAACTTCGATCTCGAGGAAGGCATCCTCGACGCTGCGCGGCTGGCCCGCGTGGTGGTGATGCCGGAAAGCCCGCTCTCCTACAAAATGGAGAAGGATACCGACTTCCGCGACACCGTGGTCACGCTGCTGATCGACAATTCCGGCTCTATGCGCGGCCGGCCGATCTCGATCGCCGCGATGAGCGCGGACATCCTCGCGCGGACGCTCGAGCGCTGCGGCGTGAAGGTCGAGGTACTCGGCTTCACCACGCGCGCCTGGAAAGGCGGCATGTCGCGGGAGAACTGGATCCAGGGCGGCAAGCCGGTCAATCCGGGACGCCTGAACGATCTCCGCCACATCATCTACAAATCCGCCGACGCCCCGTGGCGCCATGCCCGCAAGTCGCTCGGCCTGATGCTGCGCGAAGGCATCCTGAAAGAGAATATCGACGGCGAGGCCCTGCTCTGGGCGCATCAGCGCCTGCTGGCACGGCCCGAAGAGCGCCGCATCCTGATGGTGATCTCCGACGGCGCGCCGGTCGACGATTCAACCCTTTCGGTCAATCCGGGGAACTATCTCGAGCGCCATCTGCGTGAGGTCATCCAGTATATCGAGACCCGGTCCCCGGTGGAGCTGATCGCGATCGGCATCGGCCACGACGTGACCCGCTACTATCGCCGCGCGGTGACGATCGTGGATGCGGAACAGCTCGGCGGCACGATGATGGATCAGCTGACCAACCTGTTCGACGAAGACACGCCGAAGGCGCGACGTGCGGGCATGCGCCGCGCCGGATAAGCGGAAGAATCGTTCTTTCAGACCGGATTAGGTGAAATTTACCGAAAAAGCGGCTAGGCTTGGCCGCTATCTATTCGGAGAGATTTCATGCGTGTGCCGCTCCGCACGGTTTTACCCCTACTGCTCCTTGCGACCTTCGCGTCACTCGCGGGATTTCCGGTATGTGCCGAGCCGCTCCGGCTCTCCATCGTTCATGTAAACGACTGGGACCGCCTCGATCCGAAGGACCGTGCCGGCGGGGCGGCGAAGATCGCCAGCATCGCGCGCTACGAGCGGGATCGGGTCGAGGCCGAAGGGGGGCAGGTCCTGCTGACCTTCGGCGGCGACATGATTTCGCCGTCGCTGCTCTCCGGTTTCGACAAGGGCGCGCATATGGTGGCGCTCGCCAATGCTATCGGCTTCAACGCGGCCGTCCTCGGCAACCATGAATTCGACTTTGGGCCTGAGGTCCTGATCGACCGGCTGAAGGAGGCGAAATACCCCGTCCTCGGCAGCAACATCTCCTACAAGGGTAAACCCGGGTTTCCCGGCGCGGAGCGTTCGCTTCTGATCGAAGCTGGGGAATACAAGATCGGTCTGCTCGGGCTGACCACCACGGATACGCCCAGCCTGTCGAGTTCCGGTCCGGACGTCGCTTTCGCGCCGCTTGCGGAGGCGGCGAAGGAGATGACGGAAGCGCTCCGCGGGCAGGGGGCCGATCTCGTGGTTGCGCTGACCCACGCGGTCTATCAGGAGGATCTCGAGACGCTTCGCCAGGTCGCCGGGATCGACATCGTGCTCGGTGGTCACGATCACCTCGTGCTCATCCTCTATGACGGCAAGCAGGCGATCCTGAAGTCCGGCAGCCAGGGCAATTTCGTCGGCATCATGGACATCGTGATCGACCGGGTCGAAAGCCGCGGCGGGCCGCAGCTGGTCTGGCAGCCGAGTTTCTCCATGGTCAACACGCTCGATGTCGAGGAGGACCCGGAAATCGCGCAGCAGGTCGCCGGTTACATGGCGGACCTCGACAAGGAACTGGCCGTCGATATCGGCCCGACCGAGATCGCGCTCGATACGAGAAGGGCCTCGGTGCGGAGCGGGGAGAATGCCTTCGGCAACCTCATCGCCGATGCGATGCGGACGGCGACGAAAGCGGATGCCGCGCTCACCAACGGCGGCGGGATCCGGGGCGATACGACCTATGTCGAGGGGCGCGTGCTGACCCGCAAGGACGTGCTCACGGAGCTGCCCTTCGGCAACAAGACGGTGACGATGAGGCTGAAGGGATCTGACCTGAAAGCAGCGCTTGAGAACGGCGTTTCGCAGGTTGAGGAGGCTGCCGGCCGGTTCCCGCATGTGTCCGGCATCAGCTTCGCCTATAGCGGGGCCAAACCGGCCGGATCACGGGTTTCCGACATCAAGGTCGGTGGATTGCCGCTCGATCTCGGCAAGGTCTATGTCGTCGCCGTGAACGATTTCATCGCGCGTGGCGGTGACGGCTACACTTCCCTCAAGAACGGCGTGCCGGTCGTCGATGCCAGCTCCGCCCGGCTGATGGCGAACCAGGTGATCGATTTCATCCAGGCGAACGGCGGCGTGAAGGCCGGCGTCGAGGGGCGGGTCCGCCGCCTCGACTGAACCAGGCCGTACCATCGCCGGGACTGCCTCGGCTTCGGCCAGCAATCTCTTTCTTCTTCGGCGCTGGAGAGGGCTCCGGCGTCCGCCTATGCTGCTCCCATCTGTATTCCCATGGGAGGAGAAATCATGCTGCTCGACGTCCGCACCTATACCTGCCGGCCCGGCACCATCAAGAAACATCTCGAGATCTACGAGAAATACGGCAAGGCGCCGCAGACCAAGCATCTCGGCCAGCCGCTCGCCTACATGGTGACGGAAACCGGCAACCCGAACACCTACATGCACATCTGGGTCTACGAGAGCGCGGGCGACCGCGAGGCCAAGCGTGCCGCCATGTGGGCGGATCCGGACTGGCTCGAATACACCAAGAAAAGCGCCGAGCTCGGCGGCCTGGTCGAGCAGCAGAACTGCCTGATGAAGCCGGTCGATTTCTTCAAGATCAAGACCTGAGCTTCCGCTCCATAAGAAGGCAACCGGCCGCCGTCGACGGCAAAATGACGCTTTTCGGATGTTCCGGGGCGGCCGGATGCGCTACCCATGGGGCTCGGACCCGCTCGAGAAGAAGGGAGAGCTCCCGTGGCCAGAGAACGGATCGGCGATAATGTGACGCCGCTCGACGTCGTGCGCGAGAGCGCGGCGCAACGGCAGCGCCAGCCGAGCTACACGGTGAGGATCCGCGATCTCGTGCTCAACATGTTCATCGGCGTGCACGAGTTCGAGAAGGCGAAGCCGCAGCGGGTGAAGATCTGCGTCGATCTGACCCTGGACTATCCGGAAGAGGGGATCGGCAACCATTACAGCCGGGTGTTCTGCTACGAGACCTTCATCGGGCGCATCCGGATGATCGCCGAGGCCGGCCACGTGCTGCTGGTCGAGGGGTTCGCGGAACGGATCGCCGATCTCGCCTTCGACGACCGTCGTGTGAACGCGGTCAAGGTCGAGGTCGAGAAGCTCGATATCTTCACCGATGCCGCGGGCGTCGGGACCCTCATCGAAAAGTTCCGCCCGAAAGACTGAGCCGGGAAGCTATTTTTTCGAGTGCCCTTCGAGGTCTTCCGTCGCCGGCGCGGTCGCCGGCGAGAGGGCGCGCTCGATATAGCCGGGCATGATCGGCTCCCATTCCTTCCAGGCTTCCCTGAGATCGGCGACCGGCTCGTCCGAGCGGTCGATGCGCAGGTCCACCATGGCAAAGCCGTTGCGGCCATGCACTCCGAGCGCGGCCGAGCGGAGCGGATCAAGCTCGCCGCCGGCGGCGACCGCGTCCTCGATGGCGCGCAGCAGCCTTTCAGCGAGCGGCAGGAACGGATCCTGCTCGAACCCCGATATCATCGCTGCGACCACCGTTTCGTCCTGGACCCAGTTGCCCGCCGCCACGCAATGTTTGGCGGTGATGGCGTCGGCCGGCGCGGAAACGCGCTGCCCTGTGTGGAAGGCGCCGATGCCCTCCCTGTCCAGCACGGCCAGTTGGCGCCAGTCCCGGTCCGGACTGGAGGCGACGAGAGAGGCGACGGTTTCCCCGGCATCGTGGCCGTTCCGCAGCAGGGCAAGACCCTGTGGGCCGAGCCGGGGATCGGTCCGCGCCTGGGTCAGCACGACGCCAACGCCCCAATGGGCGAAGGCGACACGTCCGCCTGCGGCGATGCTGGAGGTCGCCAGCGCATAACCGATCTGGCCGGTCTCGGCGCAGTATCCCGCGATGGAGAAGGTCACGGGATCGACGCCCTAGAAGGAGGCGCCGGTCTTGGCGTAGGCCCAGTAGAGTTCGCGGGCCTTGGTTGCCATCGGCCCCGGCTGCATCTCGCGCGCCTCGAAGCGGGTGACCGGCATCACCTTCGCATGGTTGCCGGTCGACCAGATCTCGTCCGCGGCCCTGAGGTCCGCCGGCGTCACGGTCGCCTCCTCGACGGTCACGCCTTCGGCACGGAGCAGCTTGATCACGCGCTGGCGGGTGATGCCGTTCAGGAACGTGCCGTTCGGCGCCGGGGTTCTGACCACACCGTCCTTGGCCATGAAGATGTTTGCCGTGGCGAACTCGGCGACGTTGCCGATCGGGTCCAGCATGACCGCATTGTCGAAACCGGCCTGGTTCGCCTCGCGGAGCGCGCGGCCCGCATTCGGATAGAGGCAGGCGGCCTTGGCGTCGGTCGGCGCCTGGTCCGGCGCCGGGCGCCGGTGCGAGGAGATGTGCGCGGAGAAGCCTTTCGGCTCCGGCAGCGGCGATTCGAAGATATGCAGCATGAAGCGGGTGGTTTCCGGATTCGGATAGATCCATCCGTCCTCCGCCCACATGACCGGCTTGATATAGAGCGCGACATCGCTCGGGAATTTCTTGATCCCTTCGATCGCAAGCTTCTCGAGCTCGGCCGCGGAGATCGGGGACTTCATCCCCATCTTCTCGGCCGAGGCGCAGGCGCGCTGGCAATGCAGGTCGAGGTCCGGCGCGACGCCCTCGAACGCCCGCGCGCCGTCGAAAATGACTGCGCCGAGCCAGGTCGCAAGGGTGGCCGGGCCAAGTACGGCCGGATTGCCGTCGTGCCATTCTCCATCGAGATAGGTCAGCGATTTCATCGCATTGCTCCAAACTTTTGCATTAGATCTCGCGGGGGTCAGCGGACGCGCCCCGGATTTCGGCGCAGCTTAGCCCGCAGGCTCCACGGATGCCAACGCTGCAATTGTCACACTTCGGAGCGGAACAATTTGAGATCGCGCGGGACGGCGGCTACTCTCCCGGCCATGACAGACACAGCACCCTTCCGGTGGATCTACCACCTTTCCCGGCGCGTCGACTGGGAGCGCGCCAAGGCCGACGGCAGCTACGCGGGCTCGCGCGAGGACAATGCCGACGGCTTCCTGCATTTCTCGACCGCGCTGCAGGTCGCGGCCAGCGCCGCCAAGCACCGCAAGGGCGAGACCGGCCTGGTGCTGCTCGAAGTCGACGCCGACAAGCTCGGCGACGCGCTTAAGTGGGAACCGGCACGGGGCGGCGATCTCTTTCCGCATCTCTATGGCCCGCTGCCCGTTGCCGCCGTCGTCGCCGAGTTCGATCTTCCGCTCGGCGCGGACGGTCTCCACCAGTTTCCCGACATGAAGGCGGAATAAGACGCCGATGCTTGCCGATCTCGCGCTTCCCCTGCTGCGCTGTCTCGATCCCGAGACCGCGCATCGTCTCACCATCCGCGTTCTCGGGTCCGGCTTCATGCCGGTCGGTACGAGCTGGAAGCCGGATCCGCGTCTGGCGCAGGATCTCTTCGGTCTGCATTTCCCGCATCCCGTCGGGATCGCCGCCGGGTTCGACAAGGACGCGGAAGCCTATGTCGGCGCGCTCCGGCTCGGTGCCGCCTTCGTCGAGGTCGGCACCATGACGCCGAAGGCCCAGCCGGGCAATCCGCGCCCGCGCCTGTTCCGCTTGCCGGAGGACGAGGCGGTGATCAACCGCAACGGCTTCAACAACAAGGGTCTGGCATCTGGCGCCGCTCGCCTCTCCGGCCGGGTCAGGGCGGAGGGGATCGTCGGCGCCAATGTCGGCGCCAACAAAGGCGTCGAGACACCGGAAAGCGACTATGCGGCCGGTGTCGCCGCGATGGCGCCGCTCGCCGATTACATCACCATCAATGTCTCCTCGCCGAACACGCCTGGCCTGCGCGACCTGCAGGCGCCGGGGCCGCTGCGCGAGCTGCTGCGGGCGGCGAAAGCGGCGCGCGCGGAGGTGGTATCGGAACCCGGACCGGCCATTTTGCTGAAAATCGCGCCGGACCTTGGTGACGCGCAGTTGGAAGGTATCGTTGGCGTGGTTCTGGAGGAAGGGATCGACGGGATGATCGTCTCCAACACGACGATCGCCCGGCCGGAGAGCCTGAAGAATTCGAACCGTTCCGAGACAGGCGGTCTCAGCGGAGCGCCGCTGTTCGGACCCTCGACCGAGATCCTGCGCAAGACCTACCGGCTGACCGGCGGGCGCATTCCGCTGATCGGCGTCGGCGGGGTGGATTCCGGCGCGGCGGCCTATGCCAAGATCAAGGCCGGTGCCTCCCTCGTTCAGCTCTACACCGCTTTGATATATAAAGGACCCGGTCTCGTCCGACGGATTGCCGACGAACTTGGCACGTTGCTTGAACGGGACGGATGTTCCTCCCTCGCGGAGGCTGTCGGCGTGGACTCCCGGACCGCGCCCTGAACCTGGGAAGGGGACCGCGCCATTGCGTAACGTCCTGATCGCAAGCTTCTACATTCTGCCGGCCATTGCGCTCGCCGTTCTGCTGCCCGAGGTGCCCTTTTTGGCGATCCCCGGCTGGGGCGCCGGCCTGCTGCTGCTGACGCTCGGCGGTCTGGTGCAGACGGGCCTGTCGCTTGGCGCGGTGCGGGCCTCCTCGGAGCGGCAGCTCGAGGTTCTGGCGCACGAACTCGCGGTCACGCGGCAGGACCTGGACGCCGCGCGCGAGGAGCTCTCCCGGATCCGCGAAACGATCGACGAAATGCCGGACAGCGGCCATGTGGTGGCCGAACTGAAGGTCCTGCAGGGGCTGTTGGGGCAGCTTTCGGCGAAGACACCGGAGAAGACCAAGACCAAGGCCGCGGCGGCGAAGAAGGTGGACGATATCGGCCTGCCGGCGGTGGCGGCGGCCGAAAGCCATGGCGAACCGCTGCTGCTGATCGACGATGCGGAGGTCCTGACCATCGTCGAACAGGCGCTGCGCGAGGACCGCGTCGATCTCTACCTGCAGCCGATCGTGAAGCTGCCGTCGCGCAAACGGCAATTCTACGAATGCTTCTCGCGCATCGTCGACGACCGGGGCCGGGTCATCACGCCGGAGCAGTATATTCCGCTCGCCGAGGAAGCGGGGTTGGTCGCGGTGATCGACAACATGCTGCTGTTCCGCTGTATCCAGCTGGTGCGGCGCGCGGTCCGCGGACAGCCGGATCTCGCCTTCTTCTGCAACATCTCGAACGGCTCGCTGACCGATGTGGATTTCTTCACCGACTTCATAGAGTTTCTTGCAGACAACCAGAAGCTGATTCCGAACCTCTATTTCGAATTCGAGCAGGAAGCGATCCTCAATCCGAGCTACGAGACCCAGGTCAATCTGCAGCGCTTGCAGAATCTCGGTTTCCACTTCTCGCTCGATCAGGTGCGCACGCTCGATATCGATTTGCCGCATCTGGCGGAGCTCGGTTTCAAATACATCAAGATCGGCGCGCATATGCTGCACGAGCTGGCACGCGGGGACGACCCGCAGCTCGATATGCGGCGCTTCAAGGGGGCGCTCGATCGCTGCGCGATGGACCTCATCGTCGAGAAGATCGAGACCGACGACATGCTGCTCGACCTGCTCGACCTTAAAATCGACTACGGCCAGGGCTATCTCTTCGGGGAGCCGCGGCCGACGACGCAGCCCGCCAAGTAAGGCGTCGCCGGACGCCGCCCCCATCTTAGTCTCGAACCGTTTTCCGACCGGGAGCCCCCTGAATGCCCGCCACGCTGTCCGCCTTTTCCGAAATCGCCGAGCGCTACGACGGTTTCATCTTCGATGTCTGGGGCACGCTCTATGACGGCGGCAAGGCCTTCCCGGACGCGCTCACGACCGTCCGGGCGCTGGCGGAGCGGAAGAAGAAACTGCTGGTGCTCTCGAATTCGCCACGCGTCCCGTCGGTGGTCGCGGAACGGCTGACGGGGATCGGTTTCGAGCTGTCCTGGTTCACCGATATCGTGACCTCGGGAGGCATGGTCGCCGACATCGTCGGCGGCCGGAAGGATGCAGAGGCGCGCAGCCTCGGCGAGCGTGTGCTCTGGCTCGGACGCGCGCGGTTTCCGGATGCGCTGCCGGCCGGCGCCTTCACCGAGGTCGCGGAGGTCGGCGAGGCGGACTGGATCCTCAATGCCGGTCCGGAGAACCCGGATGCGGGCATCGAGGAGTTCGAACCCTTGCTCGCCGAAGGTGCCGGACGCGGTCTGCCGATGGTTTGCGCCAATCCCGACAAATCGGTGTTCCAGCTGGGCGTCAGGCAGATCTGCGCCGGCGCGATGGCGGAGCGCTACGAAAGTCTGGGCGGCTGGGTGCGCCATTTCGGCAAGCCGTTCCCGGAGATCTTCACCCGCTGCCTGGAGCGGATCGCACTCCCTGCGGAGCGTGTGCTCGTTGTCGGGGATAATCTGGAAACGGACATTCTCGGCGCCAACCGGGCCGGCATCGACAGCCTGCTGCTCGGCGGCGGCATCCACGAGGGGGACCTCGCGGGAGATCCGATGCAAATGCTGCCGGCCCTCATTGCGGAACACGGCGCGCGTCCGGCCTATTTCGCCGGATCGCTCGCCTGGTAGGAGCCGCCCCGAACCTTCGGAGAGCTAGTGCGCGGCCTGCGCCTGTTCGCTCGTGGCATACTGTTCCTGCTCGAGCGCAAAGCGCTGCAGGGCGGTATCGAGAAAACCGGGGATGGGCGGCTGGGCATCTTCTCCCATGCCGCCCTGCGGGGCGGCGCTCAGGCTCTGCTCGATATTATCCACGACAAGCCTGAAATAGGTCAGCAGGAAGACACGGAGGGCGGAGGACATGCTGGACTCCTTGCGGCGCTCCGCAACGCGCGTGCAGAGCGCGTCTATGCCGATCTTTTCTCTTCTGCAGATATCGGACAGTCCGTTCCAAACCTGTGCTTCCAGACTTACGCTTGTACGCCTATTGCCGATCGTGACGTTCTTTCTGATACGGTCGCTACCGATAACGCGTGCCACTCTTAACGCTCCCAAAACCCCAGCACACAACTGTATGGTTAACGTGCCGCAATTCTACTGGTAGTGCAATAATCAACGCAAACTTCGCGCGTGAGGCGTCTGAACGCCAGGTTCATACCGATATCCTCCGGCGTCTTCCAGAGGTGCTTTGCAGGAATGGGTCCGGCACATTATCATGTGCCGATGTCGCGGATATGGGGGACAGCCCATGAGTGGTAACGGCGAAGGTCAACTGGACAAGGTCGGCTGGCAGCTCCTGCGGGTGCTGCAGGAAGACGCGCGCCTGTCCTTCAGCGAACTTGGCCGCCGGGTCGGCCTGTCGTCTCCCGCCGTCGCCGAACGGGTGCGCCGGATGGAGGATCTCGGGATCATCAACGGCTACCGGACCATCGTGAATCCGGAGAAGCTGGGATACCCGACCACGGCCTTCATCCATCTGAAGACCTCCGGCGAGCACTACAACAAGATCGCGACGGTCGCGCACACGCTCAGCGAAGTCCTCGAGTGCCATCACGTCACCGGTCAGGACAGCTACATGATCAAGGTCATCGTCTCCTCGATGGTGCATCTCGAGCACGTCATCTCCCAGATGCGCAAATACGGCGAGACCACGACTTCGATCGTTCTCTCCTCGCCGGTGAAGGGCAAGATGATCGCGGCCGGGCCGAGCGTCCGGATGGGGCCGGCGACGCCGCCGATGTTCCTCGTCGAGAACGAATAGCTCCGCGACCGTATCGGCGCGATGCGTTGAAATCCGGCCTATCCGCCCGATATGAGAAAGGTAGTAGTCAATCCATACCGGAGGAGGAATCGCATGCGTAAGCAGATGACAGAACCTCGGCCGTCGGTAGTGGAACTCGACAGCGCGCGCAGATCGATCCAGGCGAAAAGACGGACCGGCCTCGACAAGTTGAGGCTGGCGGCCCGCAAGCCTGGTGAAACGACGGGCGGTGCGACCACGGCGGAGATCTTCGACCGCGCGGTCAGAGGCTTCGAAAAGCGGGTCTGACCGCTCGAATTATCCCCGGAATCCCCTTGACGGGAAAAAGGGCCTCGCGTATATGCCCTGCTTCCTCGTGCGGCCTCGGCTGCGCGAAAACCAATTCTATCGAGTTGACCGAGGATTAGAGAAATGGCGCGTCGTTGCGAAATCACCGGTAAGGGTGTCCAGACCGGCAACAATGTGAGCCACGCGAACAACAGGTCGCGCCGCCGGTTTCTTCCGAACCTGCAGCAGACCTCGCTGATGAGCGATGCGCTCGGCAAGATGGTCCGCCTGCGTCTCACCACGCATGCGATCCGCTCCATCGAGCATAATGGCGGTCTCGACGAATTCCTGATGAAAGCCAAGAATGCGCAGCTCGGCGTCGACGCCCGCGCGCTGAAGCGGCGCATCGAGAAGGCCGTTGCCGCGAAAGCCGCCTAAGGCTTTCCCGTCTTTAAAGAGTTACGAAAACGCCCGCTTTCAGCGGGCGTTTTTCTTTTGTGCGGATGTCGAGGGTCTGGGGTTGGCTAGATCTTCTCCAGTCCGCACCAGTCGGCGATGAAAAGCGCCATTGCCGCGGTCACGCGCCGGACCGACGGCAGGTTCACCCGCTCGTCGAAGCCGTGCACATTCTCCGCGATTGCCCCGTACACATAGGCCGGGGTCTTGTTGTAGATCCCGTGGAACCGTGAGTCGGTCAGCGCGGTCGAGGCGCGGCGGCCCGCCTGGCTGGCGAACACCGTCTCGTGACACTGGTCGAGCAGCGTCTCGCCCGGCGTGCCTTCAGGCAATACGTAGCCCGGCGAGAGGAAGCCCTGCCACTCGATCTCGGGCGGGTTGTTCGCGAGGAAGGTATGGGATCGCGAGGCGGTGGCGATGGTCTCGGTCAGCCGCTTCTGGATTACCGCCGGATCGACCCCGGGATAGAGCCCGACGCGCACCTCGAAGGTGCACCAGGCGGGCACGCTGGAGGTCCAGTCTCCGCCCTTGATCTGCGAGATCACCACATTGATCGGGTGCGGGTTGTCGGCGAAGGCCGGGTGCTTGTTTTCCGGCAGGTTGAACTCTTCCTCCAGCTCGTGCAGCGCGTTCCAGAGCGGCACGCAGGCCTCGATCGCGTTCTGTCCGCTGCCGGCATGGGCGACATGCACCGGGATCCCGGCGACCTTCACCCGCATCCAGACGACGCCGACCTGCGCCGAGGTCAGGCGCTCCCCTGTCGGCTCGGGGATCAGCACCGCGTCCGCCCGGTAGCCCCGCACCAGGGTCGAGAGCGCGCCGTTGCCGGTGCATTCCTCCTCGATGACTGACTCGAAATGCACTGGCGCCGCCGGCCTGTAGCCGGCGCGCCTCAATCCTTCGAGGGCATAGAGGGCACTCACCGTGCCGGTCTTCATGTCGCCGGCGCCGCGGCCATACATCCAGTCGCCGTCGATCTCTCCGCCGAACGGCGCGCGGGTCCACATCTTCTCGGGGCCGATCGGCACCACGTCGACATGTCCGTTCAGGATCAGCGAACGGCCATTGGGATTCTCCGGCCGCCAGGAGGCGACGACGGTGTAGGCGTTCTCGTAGGACACATCGACCGGCGAGAAACCCGGATGTTTCGAGATCTCGTCGGGGTCGATCCGCCACATGTCGACGGCGTAGCCGAAGTCCCGGGCGGCGCGGGCCATCAGGTCCTGCGCGGTGGCTTCCTGGCCGCGGGTGGACGGACAGCGCACCAGTTCCTGGCTCAGCTGAAGCTGTTCGTCGAAACCGTCATCTACCGCCCGCAGGATAGCGGTCGCAACGCTCTGTTCTGGCATGCTCAATCCTTCAACTGGTCTTGCGATCCGCCTTGTCCGGTTCGGTCCGCCGTGGCAGGTCGAACAGGAAGAGGCACCGCGGGTGGGTAGTCGCTTACGTGTGGGTTGCAATCGGACGATCACCGTTCGATCCTGTCGCATCGTTTGCGCTGTGGCAAATGTCTCGATTCCAAATCAAGCTTGGCGAGCACGGATTTGACGGCTGGAATTCCCCCGATTAACGGTCCGGAAAATCCCCGGAAGGAACTGCGCGAGACTTACTTCCGGGCCGTGCGCGCCTACCAGGCGAACGATCTGGCGGGGGCTTCCAGGCTTTTGCGGGATATTCTTGCGGTCGATCCACACAATATCGACGCCCATGAATTGACCGGTATCGTAATGCTCGCCGGAGGGAACCACGCATCGGGCTACCAGATCCTGAAGGCGGTGGCAGGCGTCAAGCCGACGGATGAATTGGCGCAGTTCCGGCTCGCAGAAGCGGCCGAGACTATGGGGCAGGCAGATGTGGCGGATCGCGCTCTGCGCCGGGCCGCTCTGGCGCATCCGCAATCCGGCGGTGCGCAGCTCAGGCTCCTGAAATACCTGCTGGCGCGCGGTGCGGCGTCGAACGCTCTCGTTCATGCCCGGCGGAACGTCATCCTTGGTGATTTCTCCAGCCAGGCATTCTCCATCCGCGCGAAGATCCTGTGGGGTCAAGGCGACCTAGGGGCCGCGCGCAGCGATCTGAAGCGGTCGCTTGTCGTTTCGCCGGAATTTTCCGGAGATATGCTGCCGCTGGCTCAACTTCATCAGAATGCAAACGACGTCAACGGCGCCGAGAAGCTTTATCGGCAGTTTAGCAAGATCCTGCAGCCGCGGGATCCGCAGGGCTGGACCTCCTACCAGGACCTTCTGTGGAGCCGGCGGCGCGGCGGCGAGGCGACTCCCCTGCTGAAACGAGCCCTGATCCTGGCGCCCGCGGAGCCGATCCTGTGGCAGCGGATGGTCAACGCCGAATGGCAGCACGAAGACCCTAGTTTCGCGGCCACTGCGGCGGCGATGTGCGGCCGGGACGATCCGCGCGCCTGGATGCTGGTGATCCAGTTGCTGGCGGGCCATGTGCGGGGATCCCAATTCGCCGTACGGGCCGGCGAAGCCCTGCGCCGCGTACGGCTCGGGGCGGAGCGCTCCCCGCAGACGCGGTTCTTCCTCGCGGAGATGTCCTTTGCCATGGGAGACCTGCAAGCGACAGAGGTCGAATTGCTGCGTTTCTTCCGGGAGGTCAGCGACGGGCTCGAGCGCCGCACCCCCTCAATAGAGCACGATATCGGGTGTCTGTTGTTTCTGTATTTCCTGCTGTTCCAGGCGGAAATCGAGGACTGCGCCCGGTTTGCGGGATTGGTCGATCCGGCGCTCGGCGGAGATTCGGAAAGTTGTTTCAACTTCAGGAAGCTGAAGCTGCTTCTCGGTATGCTGACCGCTTACAAGGAACAGCCCCACGTCTGGAAATCAAGCAAGCGGCGCATTGTCTCGCTGCCCGTCTGGGGAGCGAAATATGTCGATATGTGGTTGAAATACAGCCTGCGATCGCTGTTCGGGGCGGAGAACCGCAAGCTTTGGGAGACCGGCGAGACGGTTTTCCACTTCTTCACGACGCCGGAAGACTGGAAGCGGCTGCAGGCCGATCCGGTATTCCGGCGTTTTTGCGGCCGCCACCCGGCGGTCTTCCTCGATGTGCGCCCGATCCTGCAATCCGGGCTCCAGGCAAGTTCCTATCAGGCACTGTCCCTCAGCCACTGGGCGTCCATGTTCCTGGCACGCGACGAGGAGGCGGACTTCATCGGGCTCGTGGCCGACTATATTTTCTCGGACGGCTCGATGGCCTACCTCGCGGAACGGGCGGAGGCTGCCGGTCTTAATGCGGCTTTCACGGTCGATCTCTGGGTCGCCGGGGAGGCGGCGGAACCGGTTTTCGACGGCATGATCGCCGCCGACGGCTCTCTCAGCATATCGCCGGAGGAAATGGTTCGGGTCTTCGCGGATAACAGTTCCGCGCGGATCTATTTTAACGCGGCCGGGCCGACGCTCGATTCCATCCCGTCCGATCCGTCGCGGCTCTTCACACGTCTTCCGAACGGGCTTCGGATCGACAATCTGCAGCCGCAGCTGTTTTTCGCGACGCCGGAAGTGCTGAAAGGCTTCTGGTTCCCGCGTCTGCCGATGACGGATAACGGTTTGGTGGATTTCGTTCTCATGTCGACCGGCAGCCTTGAGAACAGCGAGGTCCTGGTGGATCCGCAGAGGTTCGGCTGCATCGTTCTCGATTACAATGAGGAAGAGCGCGCGAAAACGGGTCATTACCCAGCCCGTCTAAAGAGCCGGAACTGCGTTCGGGATCTTGCGGAGCAGATTGTGCGCAGCAGGCTCTGGAGTCCGGGGAGGCAGTGGGCGCTGCACAACCCGCTTTATGTCTCCTTCGACGGCGCGCCTCCCCAGACGCAGGACGCCAACCAATTCATGGAGGCTGTGCTGTCCGGCCTGCCTGAACCGCAATCCTTCGATCAGGTCGATATGGTTGCGCAGGTCGGGCGTGACGCGTTCCGGCGTTTCCTTGCAGAATGGAAGAGCGCGGACTGAGGCCCGCCGTTGGAGATTCCGCTCAGCGAGCGCCGCGCGGTCCGCTTGTCTCGAACAGAACCCACACCGCCGCCGCGAAGGTCAGCGCCGCGCCGCCCTGATGCGCCGCCCCGAGGGACACCGGTACCTGGGCAAGCAGGGTTGATATGCCGAGCGCGACCTGGATCGCACTCATCCCTGCGAGCGCATGAATGGACAGCCGGGTGCGGGGCGCCAGGTCGCCGGAACGCATCGCCCGAACAAGGAGCCAGACGATCGCGGCGAAGGTGAGGATGGCGATGACGCGGTGATTGAACTGCACCGTTGCGGGGTTCTCGAAGATGTTGATCCAGAACGGCTCGGCGAAAGCGTAGTCCGGCGGGACGACATACCCGTTCATCAGCGGGAACGTATTGTAGATCAGGCCCGCATCGAGCCCGGCGACGAAGGCGCCCGCGATCACCGTCAGGGCGATCAGATGCAGCACCGCGACGGCATGGCGCCGGAGGTGCCTGTCCCCTTCGCCGGGAAGGCGGAGCAGTCCGAGTACGGTCCAGAGCAGCGCGCCGAGAATGACGAAGGCGACGCCGAGATGGGTGGCGAGCCGGTACTGGCTCACCGCCGGATTGTCGACCAGACCGCTTTTGACCATCCACCAGCCGATCACGCCCTGCAGGGCGCCGAGCAGGAAGAGCAGGCCGAGGCGCGGGTAGAGCGCGCGGCGGATCTTGCCGGTGACGGCGAGGAACAGGAACGGAACGGCGAAGGCGACGCCGATCAGGCGGCCCCAGACCCGGTGCAGATATTCCCAGAAGAAGATCTGCTTGAAGTCGTCGATGGTCATCCAGGAGTTGACCTTCTGGAATTCCGGCGTGTCCTGGTAGAGCGAGAAGACCCGGTACCATTCCGCCTCGCTCAGCGGCGGGATCCAGCCGATCAGCGGGCGCCATTCGACCATCGAGAGCCCCGACTCGGTGAGGCGTGTGATGCCGCCGATCACGATCATCAGAAACACCATGACGGCAACCCCGGAGAGCCAGTAGGCGACCGGCCGGTCGGCTGCGGCATGCTCCGGATAGGCGGGGCTGTAGGACGGGCTGGACGGGGTCACGCCACTCTCCGTTTGGACAAAACGACCGGCGGAATGTGGCGTCGGGTGCGGCGGAGGTCAAATGGATGCAATGCCGCACCCGAAGGAAAGATGTCAGTGGAGCCGGAATTCGATGTCCGCGGCATTGAAGTTCGCGGTTCCGGTCAACGACCCGGCGCAGATCTGGACCGAATGGATCTGCGCTTCGATATTGAGCCGCCAATGATCTAGGAAGCGCCTCAGGCGCGGGAATTTAGGAACGACGTCGTGTGTTTGCCAGACGAAACTCTGCAGAAGATCCGGATAGTCCGGCATGCGGTAAAGAATCTCCGCGGTGGTCACGCGGCGCTCGAAAAGGACGACAGGCTCAATCGACATTCATGAACTCCATCAATTGTGACTGCGGAAATTTTGATGTAGAACAGCGGCGCCTCGCAATAAATAAATGAAATCAAATAATTAGCAGCATCTTGGCGTGATTGCTGCCAGAGGTTTCTTGCCCGTATCCCGCAAGATTCCGTTTGGAAACCGGCTGCTGCGGCCCCATCTGCCGGTCTCGTGCGGACCGCGTCCCGCTGCGTCGCGGTCCGAAAATTTTTCCAGACTCGCTTGGCATTTCCTTGACAGCTGTTTCGCGCTTCCCTACATCGTCAGCACTCGCCGTTGGTGAGTGCTAATAATTAGGTTCGCCACGGCGAGCGCTCAGTTAGAAAACGTCACAGAGACGAGTTTTTCGGAGGTTATGGCATGAAGTTCAGGCCATTGCATGACCGGGTTGTTGTCCGTCGCACTGAAGGCGAGGAAAAGACGGCCGGGGGCATCATTATTCCCGATTCCGCCAAGGAAAAGCCGATGCAGGGCGAAGTTGTCGCCGCTGGCTCCGGCGCGCGCGATGAGACCGGTAAGGTCCAGCCGCTCGACGTCAAGGCCGGCGACAAGGTTCTGTTCGGCAAATGGTCGGGCACCGAGGTCAAGATCAACGGCGAAGAGCTGCTGATCATGAAAGAGTCCGACATCATGGGCGTTCTGGAATCCTAAGAAAGGACTGATCCATCATGGCTGCTAAAGACGTCAAATTCGGCACCGATGCACGTACGCGCCTCCTGAAGGGCGTCGATGTCCTCGCGGATGCCGTCAAGGTTACCCTGGGCCCGAAAGGCCGCAACGTTGTTCTCGACAAGTCCTTCGGCGCCCCGCGCATCTCCAAGGACGGCGTAACCGTTGCCAAGGAAATCGAACTTTCCGACAAGTTCGAAAACATGGGCGCACAGATGGTGCGCGAAGTCGCCTCCAAGGCGAACGACATTGCCGGTGACGGCACCACCACCGCTACGGTTCTGGCTCAGGCCATCGTGCGCGAAGGCTCCAAGGCCGTCGCCGCGGGCATGAACCCGATGGACCTGAAGCGCGGTATCGACATGGCCATCGAGGCCGTCGTCGCCGACATCCAGAAGCGCGCCAAGAAGATCTCCACCTCCGGTGAGGTCGCTCAGGTCGGCACCATCTCCGCCAACGGCGAAGCCGAAATCGGCGAAATGATCGCCAAGGCGATGGAGAAGGTCGGCAACGAGGGCGTGATCACGGTCGAGGAAGCCAAGTCCCTGCACACCGAACTCGACGTCGTCGAGGGCATGCAGTTCGACCGCGGCTATCTCTCCCCGTACTTCGTCACTAACGCCGACAAGATGACCTGCGAGCTGGAAAGCCCGTACATCCTGCTGCACGAAAAGAAGCTCTCCAACCTGCAGGCGATGCTGCCGGTTCTCGAGCAGGTCGTGCAGTCCGGCAAGCCGCTCCTCATCATTGCTGAGGACGTCGAAGGCGAAGCGCTCGCGACTCTCGTCGTCAACAAGCTGCGCGGCGGCCTGAAGGTTGCTGCCGTCAAGGCTCCGGGCTTCGGCGATCGCCGCAAGGCCATGCTGGAAGACATCGCCATCCTGACCGGTGGCACCGTCGTCAGCGAAGACCTCGGCATCCAGCTGGAGAACGTCACGGTCGACATGCTCGGCACCGCCAAGCGCGTCCAGATCTCCAAGGACGAGACCACGGTCGTCGACGGCTCCGGCAAGAAGAAGGACATCGAGGCCCGCTGCAACCAGATCCGTGCGCAGATCGAGGAAACCTCCTCCGACTACGACCGTGAGAAGCTCCAGGAGCGTCTCGCGAAGCTGGCCGGCGGCGTCGCGGTGATCCGCGTCGGTGGCGCCACCGAGATCGAGGTGAAGGAACGCAAGGATCGCGTCGACGACGCGATGCACGCGACCCGCGCCGCGGTCGAGGAAGGCATCGTCCCGGGCGGCGGTACCGCCCTGCTCTATGCCGTCAAGGCCCTCGACAAGATCAAGCCGGAAAACGAAGACCAGAAGATCGGTGTGAACATCGTGCGCAAGGCCATCCAGGCCCCGGCACGCCAGATCGCCGAGAACGCCGGTGAAGACGGCGCGGTCATCGTCGGCAAGATGCTCGAGTCCAAGGACACCGACTGGGGCTTCGACGCCCAGAAGGGCGAGTTCACCAACCTGGTCAAGGGCGGCATCATCGACCCGGCCAAGGTTGTGCGCTCCGCGCTGCAGAATGCCGGCTCCGTTGCCGGTCTGCTGATCACCACGGAAGCGATGGTCGCCGAGAAGCCGGAACCGAAGGGTGCGGCCGGTGGCATGCCGGGTGGCGGAATGCCGGACATGGGCGGCATGGGCTTCTAAGCCAGCCTTCCACATATTTCACGAAGAACCCTCCAGGGGTCTCCCTGGAGGGTTTTTCATTTCAAGAAAGTCCTAAGCCTACTGCTCGGGGAAGTCAGCTGTCCGGATGTGCTGGAGCCCTGCCTGGGTGGGGACCATCAGCGCTAATCGCACCGAGCGAATTTCCCGGCCCTCACATGCTGCGATCAGGCGGCCCATCCTGCGGCCTCAAGGAAATTGGCAGGAATTCGCTCATGCAGAATGTCCTGAGCCCGCTTGAGCTGTTCGGTCGTAAAGCTCTCCCGCCATTCTTCCGTCTTGCCACTTCGGAAGTGATTGCGCTCGGTCTTGTATTGATCCAGGTCGATCATGTTGAGCCGCATCGGCAAGCCGTAAAATCGAACGATTTCCGCGATGGTCAGTGTCGGGTCTTCGACAAGATTTTCGTAGGTTGAGATATGGATCTCCAATCCATCGCGTTCTTCTCGAGCGCGAATCCAATCTCCCACCCAGCTTGCGCGTAGAGGAAGATCTATTTCGAGATCTCTTTCCAGACGTTCCTGCCGGTTTTCTGGCGAGGCGCGTTCGGCAGCAGCATTAATGAACAGTATGTTTTCCGTCTCTGCGGCCTGTTTTTCAGCATGGAACGCCTTGGAGACAATTGCCTGTTCGGGCCTGCGCACGTGAACCGCGATCTTGGTAACCCCGGCGTCTTCCAAACGATCCAGATTCTCATTGCTCGCCGGCAGGTGTTCTTGTGTGAGTGCTCCTCCCCGTGCGAAATGCTCGGCCCATGACGGGACTACCTTGTCGATCATTGCGCCATCCAGGGAAATACGACAGGTCGGGAGATCGAACATGTCGATGAACGCGGACACCAAGGTCATGCTGCCGGATTTATGCATCGTGTTTAGGAAGATGCTGGGTAATCCTTCGGCGATTTTCTCGTCCTGCTTCTCCTCAAACCAGTCGCGCTTGCGGTCGGCCGGTGGTGTATCAGGATGGCGAGGCCATATATTCCAGTGAAAGTCCGGATTCCTTCGGTGCCAGTGTTCCAATATCTGTACTGCTAAATCGTAACCGTTTTGCGCGACTATGAGCCTGTGCCAGATGGCGTAATCAAGCTCGGTCATGACGCTCGGGTCTGTCGCCAGAACGATCGAAAACAGGGCGGCTGCTTGGCTGTAGTTCTTCTTGTGCTGAGAAATCAGTGCCAGTTGTTTCAAGTAGTTGGCGTCCGGACGGATCTCTCCATTTAGCGCTGCCGTAACAATCGAACTGAGTTCCTGAGAATCGATTTCGAATTCGAACTGCGAGGATGGCATGGATATCCCTCTGTTGTTCTGGGCAGCAGTGGATTGCTGCTATGGAGAGGGCTGAAAATGTCTTAAAAGCCCAATTATCTATAAATAGTATGGTTAATATATCGAATTATGCTTGTGGTCGATACAATTAAATCGATAATAAATATGTTTAAAGTCGACTAATTAAATGCATTCGGCGTGGAGTGTCCCCCTGCATCTTGAGACTGCCCCGCGTATGATCAGTTGGGATTGTGGAGATGGCGGATTGGCCAACTGCTTCGGGCCGCAATTGGATCGATGGCGATTTGACCCGGTCGAGAGGATGTTGAAGAAGAATCTTCGAAAACTCGGTCAGTTGAGAACCGCCCGGGCAACGATGTAGAGCCCGAGAGCAAGGACCCCGAGGAAGAAGACCTTCTGGAAAAGGGTTTCAGAGAGCCTGCTGCGGATCTTCTGTCCGAGCACCATGCCGAGGATCGCCGGCACCAGACCTAGAGCCGAGACCATGCCGAGTTCGGCGCTCACCAGGCCGCTCTGCCCGAGTGAGAGGGCGAGGGCCGCGGTTGATAGCAGGAAGAGCATTCCCATTCCCTGCACCAGCATGTCGCGGGTGAGACCCAGTGCCTGCAGATAGAGGACGCCCGGGACCATGAAGGATCCGGTCATTCCGGTCAGGATCCCGTTGACTGTTCCGAACAGCGGACCGCTCCAGCGTGCTCTCTCCGGAGAGAGGGAAAGCCGGAACCCGGCGAGGCCGCTGACCGCATAGGCGACCAGCAGCAGTCCGAGAAGTGCGGAGAGATAGGAAAGGTCGACGCGGCTGAGGGCCTGTGCGCCGATCCATATCGTTACCGTTGCGGTGGCGAGGAACGGCCAAATCCTTTTGAGGATGGCACGCGCATTTCCGCCGGCGGATGCCTGCCAGATATTGGTGGCGAGAGAGGGCGCGACCAGAAGTGCCATGGCGCTTGGCAAGTCGAGCAGCAGGGTCATCAGGCCGAGCGTCACGGTGGGCAGGCCGAGGCCGATGACGCCCTTGACGGTCCCTGCAAGCAGGAATGTTCCGGTGACGGCGGCGAGAAGGGCCGGATCGTATTGCATGGCCGGCAGTCTACCCGCTTCGGGTGCCGCGACAATCCGCAGGCGCTAGACGAGTGCGCATTTGCGGAAGGTTTCGAGACACGTCCTCTCGTCGACAAAGTGGTGCGTCCGGAAGCCAAGTTCATTTGCCGTCTCGATATTTCGCTCTGAATCGTCGATGAAGAGCGTGCGCCCGGGAATGAGGCCGAACCGCGAGACGCAGAGTTCGAAGATCCGCGGGGCCGGCTTGATCATGCCTTCCTCTCCGGAAACCACCACGCCGTCGAATTCCCGGAGGAAGCCGAAGCGTTCGCGCGTCTCGCGGAAGGTCTCCGCGCCGAAATTCGTCAGGCCGTAGACCGGGATGCCGGCTGTTCTCATCCTTTGCTTGGCCGCGACGATGCCGTCGAGCGGGCCCGGAATCATTTCCTGGAAGCGGCCATAGAAGGCCTCGATTTCCGACCGGTATTCCGGATGGAGCCGGATCAGTTCGGAGGTCTGTTCTTCCGGTGACCGACCGAGATCATGCCGGATGTGCCAGGGAGTGGTGCAGATCGTGCCGAGGAACCATTCGACGCGCTCCTCGTCGGGCCTGCCGTCCGGCGTGCGGAAGATCTTCCGGTAGAGATGGCGCGGGTCCCAGTGGATCAGAACATTGCCGACATCGAAGAGAACGGCTTCGACGGCGCTCATTCCAGATCCTTCGGCACTTCCGCGATCTCGAGGATCAGCGAGGAAATGTCGAGATCGCCTTGCCCTCCGTCGACCAGGGCCTCCCAATGTGCGGCATTGCTGTCGAGGCCGCCGAGCGTCAGCCCCGCGGCGCGGGCGAGCTCCTTGGCCTGCGCCGTCAGTTCCGCCTGCATCCGGACGGTGCGGCCGGCGCGGAACTCCCGGTCCGCCATCCGACGTCCGGTCTCGTTGAGCACGGCGCCGCCGACCGCGCTGTCCGCGAGGGCGGCGAGCAATGCCTCTGCTTCGACACCGGAGGCGGCGGCGAGCGCCAGACCTTCGGCGAGCGCCTGCACCATCTGGCCGTGGATTGCGGCCCCGCAAGTCCGGATCGCCTGGCCGGAGCCGACGGGGCCTGCGTGAAGAACTTTTTTCGAAAGCACGTGAAGGACCGGCCAGATCCGGGCGAAGGCAGTGTCCTGGCCGCCGACGGAGAGCGTGCCGCCGAGCGCAGTTTCGGTAATCGGCGCGTCGATCCAGAGGCGCCCGCTCTGCCGCACCCTGTCCGCGAAGGTGCGCGTGATCCTGGGGGCGGTTTCGCCGATATCGACAATCAGCCCTTCCGGAGGCGTGCCGTGCAGGATGCCGTAGCGGTCCTCGTCCGGGTCGAAGATCACCCGTTCGAGCGCCTTGTCGCTATTGACCGCGACCAGCGTCGCCTCCGTATAGCGGGCGACATCCCGCGGGCAGGGCTCGACCTCGATAAGCGGATGCGCCTCCGACAGCCCTACTGCTTTCGCGGTGTTCTGGCTCCAGACATGGAGGCGCGCGCCGTTTTCGGTCAGTTTGCGCGCAACCGCGAGGCCGCGCCGGCCGAGGCCGATCAAACCGATCCGTCTTCCGTCGAGTGGCTTCTGGGCCGACATGGCGCGGCCCCCTCCGATTAGGGTCTTGCGTAGCGCGCGGCCGAGCCGCGTTCGATCGCGGCCGCCGTCAGACGGTCGACATTCAACTCATGGCGCAGAATTTCGAGAAACCGCAATTCTTCCTGGGTCGCTGTACCGTCTGCCGCGACAACGTCGCACGCGAGTGCATAGGCGGTCGGTCCGAGATTCTCCGGCAGAGTGCGCTTGATCTGGTCGACCGCCGCGTCGAGCCCGTCCGGCTCGCTCAGCAGGTCGATGCAGGAGCCTGCGATCTGGCCGAAATTGCCGATCTCGAACTCCTGGAAGATCGGCAGCACATTGATGATTTCGCTGATCGTCTCCAGTTCCTCGTCATCGACGCTGCCGTCTGCAGCCGCGC
This sequence comes from Nisaea sp., assembly GCF_017640745.1. GTDB lineage: Bacteria > Pseudomonadota > Alphaproteobacteria > Thalassobaculales > Thalassobaculaceae > Nisaea. The sequence continues at coordinate 36,080 of NZ_JAEPQA010000012.1, forward strand.
TCAGAACCATGGCGTAAATCAGTGCGGAGTGAGTGGTGATCATCGCTCGCCCGGGCTTTCCATTTGCGTTACCTCCCAAGGATATAGCCGCTCGGGAGCGCCAGCGATAGCCTCGAGTGGAGGCAAGCGGCGAATCCCGGACCGCGCGGACGGGTCTCTTGCCATGTCCGCGCTTTTGTCCTGGCGGCAAGGGACGCTAATCTGCAGTCCATTCACGTCAGGAATGTGGCAGGCAGGGGATCAGGGCGATGGCAAGAATTCCGGAAGATCCGTTCGAAAACGGTGGGCTCGCGGGTTTTGCGCGCGACCTGCGCGCGGGGCGGACCAGCAGCGAGGCGGTGACACTGGCCTGTCTCGAACGCATCGACGCGCTCGACGGAAAACTCGGCGCTTTTCAGCATGTCGCGGCCGAAACCGCGTTGCAGACCGCGCAGGCAATGGACGGCCTGCTGCGCGCCGGAACCGACCTCGGCCCGCTCATGGGAGTACCGATCGGGGTCAAGGACATCTACGCGGTGGACGGCATGCCGACGACCAACGGCTCGCTTATCGAGTCCGCCGACATCACCGGGCCGGAAGGCACCTACGTCCAGCGTTTGAAAAAAGCCGGCGTGGTCATTCTCGGCAAGACCAAGACGGTTGAATTCGCGCTCGGCGGGACGGGCCAGAACGAGGCCCGGGGCATGCCCTGGAATCCCTGGGATCTTGAAACGAAGCGCATCCCGGGCGGGTCCTCCAGCGGCTCTGGCGTGGCGACGGCGGCGGGCCTTTGCGGCTTCGCGCTCGGCTCCGATACCGGCGGCTCGATCCGGATTCCCGCATCCTTCTGCGGCCTGTCCGGTCTCAAGACGAGCATCGGCCTGATCCCGACGGACGGCGTGTTCCCGCTCTCGCCGACCCTCGATACGGTCGGCGTGCTCTGCCGCTCGGCGGAGGACTCGGCCATCGTCCATGCGGCGACCACGGGTATTCCGGTTCCGGAGGCTGTCTCGCCCGATACGCTTCGCCTCGGCCTGCTGCGCGAGTTCTTCTTCGAGGATCTCGACCCGGAGGTGGAGGCCTGCATGGACAAGGCGCTGAGGGCGCTGGTCGAGGCCGGAATCTCGATCGTTGAACTCGACAAGAGCGACCTGCCGGACCCGACGGAGCGGGAGACGATCTTTCCGCCGATCGTGGGTACCGAGATCCTGGCGAGCCTCGGCGTTGACCGTTTCAAGGCGGGCCGCAACGGTATGGACAGCGTCACCGCGGCGCGCGCGTCGGTTGGCCTGGACGTCTCCGCGATCGACTACGCGCTGGCGCTGCGCCGGCACGAGAAGCTGAAGAAGCTGGCGGACGAAGCGGTGCGCCCGCTCGATGGGCTGATCGCGCCGACCACCGCAATGGTGGCGCTTCCGGCGGAGGCCCTTAAGGAGAAGGAAGGCGGCGCGAGAGGGCTCGCCGCCTCGCGCAATACCCAGCCGGGCAATCTCTGGGGCATGTGCGGCATCTCGATCCCGATCCAGCAGTTCGGCTCTGCCCTTCCGGTCGGCCTCCAGGTGCTGTGCAGGCGCGGCATGGACGCCCATGCGCTCTCCATCGCTCTCGCGATCGAGGGGATCGTCGGACGGCCGAGGATGCCGCTTATTTCCGGCGCGGCATGACCGGGACTTAGGGCCGGGGCCTAGTGCCCCGTGCCGACCTGCCCGATGCGGAGATCGTAGTCGCTCGCGACGCCGTAGACCGGATCCTCGTCGTCGCGTTCTTCGACGAGCTGCCCTGCGCGGCCCAGCAGGGCTTTGCAATCGCGGCTCAGATGCCGGAGCTGCAGGCGTTTGCCGAGCTCGTCATAGCGCTTGGCGAGGCTTTCGATCGCCTGCAGGCCGGAATGGTCGACCACCCGTGAATTCATGAAGTCGATGACGACGCGCTCCGGATCTTCCTTCGGCGTGAACTGGGCGAGGAAGCTCTCGGTCGAACCGAAGAAAAGCGGGCCGTCGAGGCTGTAGATCTTGGCGCCGGATACGTCGATGCCGGAGACCGCATGCATCCGCGTCGCCGCGTTCCAGGCATAGAAGAGGGCGGCCAGAATCACGCCGATCACGACCGCGATGGCTAGGTCGGTAAAGACGGTGACAATGGTGACGAGCACGATCAGCAGCGCGTCCTTGCGCGGAATGCGGCGCATGATGGTCAGGCTGCGCCAGGCGAAGGTGCCGATCACCACCATGAACATCACGCCGACCAGGGCCGCGAGCGGGATCTGCTCGATCAGGCTGGAGGCAAACAGGATGAAGCTCAGCAGGAAGAGCGCGGCGGAAATGCCGGAGAGCCGGGTGCGGCCGCCGGACTTCACGTTGATCACGCTCTGCCCGATCATGGCGCAGCCGCCCATGCCGCCGAAGAAGCCGGTAACTGTGTTGGCCATGCCCTGGGCGAGGCACTCCCTGGAGGCGCCGCCCTTGGTCTCGGTCATGTCGGCGACGACGTTCAGGGTCAGCAGGCTCTCGATCAGGCCGATGGCGGCGAGGATCAGCGAGTAGGGCAGGATCACTTCGAAAGTCTCGAGCGTCAGCGGCACCATCGGGATGTGGAAGGCGGGCAGGCCGCCCTCGATGCTGGCGAGATCGCCGACCCGCGGCAGGTCGAGATCGAAACCGATGACGATCAGTGACACGATGCCGACGGCGGCCAGCGGCGCCGGGATGAATTTGGTGATCCGCGGCACGACATAGATCAGAGCCATGGTGACCGCGGTGAAGCCGAGCATCAGATAGAGCGGCTCGCCGCTCATCCAGGCGGTTCCGCCTTCCGGAGTCTTCACCTTGAACTGGCCCAGCTGGGCCAGGAAGATGACGATCGCGAGGCCATTGACGAAGCCGAGCATGACCGGGTGCGGCACCATGCGGATGAACTTCCCCCAACGCATCACGCCCGCGAAAAGCTGCAAGAGTCCCATCAGGACCACGGTGGCGAAGAGATATTCGACGCCGTGACGCGTGACGAGATCGACCATGACGACCGCCAGCGCACCGGTCGCGCCCGAGATCATGCCCGGCCGGCCGCCGAACACGGCGGTGATCAGGCCGACGATGAAAGCGGCATAGAGGCCGACCAGCGGATGCACATGGGCGACGAAGGCGAAGGCGACCGCTTCCGGAACAAGCGCGAGGGCGACGGTGAGGCCGGAGAGGATGTCCGTCTTGATCTGGCCCGCGGACAGTTTCGTGTCCTTGCCGTTATTCTGGCTCGCGGATGACAAACGCGTCTTTATCGCCTGCAGCATGGGTGCGCATCTCTCTCGAAGTCGATGGATGTCCGGGATTTTCCCGCCCACTCTTCCGTCCCTCGAAGCTTCGGCCCGGGGACGCATGAGAAGGCGTCCGTTCTTGCCTCATAATACAGCAATGCTGACCTATCTCAATATTATTGTGCAGCGCAACATTGCATGGGAGGCTTGCGTGAGGAACGCAACATCCCGGTAATTCATTGATTAAACGTTAAATTTTACCTGGAGTTGGAAAGTCGTCGCCGGGCTATGCTTCTCTCTTGCCTCGAAGGCATCGCCGTTCCCGGACAATTGATCCGCGCGAGCAGGCTCTGCGTATCCGGTTCTCAACAAGGAGAAGAACACATGCGCTGCCAGGAATGCGAACACGTCGACGATATCATCTTCGATCGGACCCGGTTCTGGTTCTACATGCCGACGGCGGAAGCTTTTGCGCGGGTCGCCTCGGTCTTGGGGCGGCGCGAGATCGAGTCTCGGGGGATCGGCGGGAACTGTCTGGAAGCATCCGTGGCGCGCGACGACGTCGACAGCGTGATGACCGCGCTGTTCGGCGAGCTCAACAAGAAAGAGCTGAAAGAGACGAAGGTCCTCACGACAGCGGGCGAGGATCCGACGCCGCTGGACATGACGCGGGTGATCAGCGCGGATGTGTTCGTCAACCGGTACAAGGGCCAGTGGCTGGTCGAGGCCATAGAGGCAGAACTCTACGACACCTGGTATCAGCCGATCGTGGAAGCCAAAGCCTCCTCTGCCGACAATCCGTTCGCGCTCGAAGGGCTGTTCCGGATGCGGGACCGCGACGGCAACAATATTTCACCCGGCTATGTGTTCAATCTGGCAGAGCATGCGGGACTGCTGTTCTCGCTCGACATCGTCGCCCGCACCTCGGCTGTCCGCCGCGCCGCGCAAGCCGGTTACAGAGGACGGATCTTCATCAATTTCAATCCCTCGAGCATCTACGATCCGGCCTACTGCCTGCGCACGACCGCGTCGGCCGTCGCGGAACTCGGACTGAAGCCGGCGGACATCACCTTCGAGCTGACCGAGACCCACCGGATCCAGGACAAGGACCACCTGAAGGGTATCCTCGCCTTCTACAGGCAGGCGGGTTTCAAGGTGGCGCTCGACGATATCGGCTCCGGCTGGTCGGGGCTCAATCTGCTGCACGAGATGCGCCCCGACTTCGTGAAGATCGACATGGACTTGGTACGGAATATCGACCGCGACCCCCTGAAACAGTCGATCGTCGGCCATCTGATCTCGATTTCGCGCGAGCATAATATCGAGGTCATCGCCGAGGGCGTCGAAACCGAAGAGGAAGCGATTCTGCTGCGCGAGGCGGGGGCAAACTATCTGCAGGGTTACCTGTTCGCCAAGCCGGCGCCGATCGACACCATCCTGGGCAAGACGTAAGCCGGTCAGCCCGCCGCGTAGTCGAAGATGTCCTCTTCCTGGGCATTGTGGATCCGCACCAGTGCATCGACGGACTCGATGATGCGCTGGGCATCGCGGATCAGGTAGCGGTCGGCCTCGTCCTCGCCGACGCCGCTGACCAGCCTGTCGAGCAGGCGGCCGAGATGCTGGATCTCGCGATGCGCCCGGCTCATCGCCGCCAGCCCGTGCGCATTGCCGAGATGCGGCACGAGTTTCGGATAGACATTGACCTCGTCCTCCCGCTCGTGCGGGACGATATCCTCGTTGATGATCCGGTTCGCCTCGGCGATATGCGCCAGCGCCTCCGCGCCTTCGGCATCGTCGAGCGCGTCCGCATGGGCGCGGAGCTGGTCGAGCCAGGCCTCCACCTCCTCATGCTCGTCGCGCAGCCGCTGGGCGGCCTCTTCCGGCAGGCTCGGTTTCATGCCGAGGCCCGGCGGCACCAGGGCGCGGAGCGCGTTCAGGATCACCGCGACATCAATCCCTTCCTGCAGGATGGCGCCGGCGACCGGGGTCAGGTGGCCGGCAGCCGCGAAGCCCATCGCGACGAGCGACATGACCATACCGGCGACGATGCTCTCCATCGCGATCCGGCGCGAGCGCTTGGCGATGGCGAGCGCATCCGCCACCCGGTCGAGACGGTCGATCAGCACGACGGCGTCGGCGGCCTCGGAGCTGGCGCTGGCGCCGCGCGCGCCCATGGCGATTCCCATGTCGGCGGCGGCGAGCGCGGGGGCGTCATTGATGCCGTCACCGACCATCAGGGTCGGATAACGCTTCTTCTCGAATTCGACCGCATCCACCTTGTCCGCCGGAACCCGGTTGGCGAGCACGGCATCCAGATCGAGCGCGGCCCCGATGGTTTCCGCGGCATCCGCATGGTCTCCGGTGACCATCACGATGCGGCCGATCCCGGCTTCGCGCAGCGCGCGGATGGCGCGGGGCGCTTCCCGCCGGAGAGAGTCGCCGAGCAGGAGCGCACCGACAAGCGTGCCGTCGATGGTCACGAAGACCGACAGTGCGGAGCGCCAGGACGCCCGCCGCTGGGCACGGTCGACCCAGGCGGCGCGCTGGTTGCCGCCGGTGGTCATCGTCAGGCTGCCTGCTGAAACGCGTTTGCCCTCGACCATGCCGGTCAGACCCGCTCCAAGCTCCTCGCGGATGTCGGTCGGGGGCACCAGCGTCATGCCGCGCGATTCCGCGGCATTGACGATGGCCTGGGCGATCACATGATGGGAGGCCTGCTCCAGACAGGCAGCAAGGCGCAGCACTTCGGTCGGATCCTGGCCGGGCGCGGTTTCCACCGCAACGAGACGCGCGCCGCCGACGGTCAGCGTCCCCGTCTTGTCGAAGAGGATCGTGTGGGCACGGGCGAGGGCTTCGAGCGCCATCCCGCCTTTCACAAGCACCCCGCGACGGGCCGCGAGCGAGACTCCGGAAATGAAGGCGACGGGCGCCGCGAGAATCAGCGGGCAAGGCGTGGCGACGACCAGTACCGCAAGGCCCCGGACCGGGTCTCCGGAGATGAACCATGCACCGCCGGCGACCACCACCGCGAGCGGCAGCAGCAGCAGGGCGAAGCGGTCGGCCATGCGGATGAATGGCGCCTGCGCGGTTTGCGCCGCCGCGACCATCGCGACTATGCCGGCATAGGTACTTTCGCTTGCCGTCGCGGTTGCCTGCAGGGTGAAGGGGACGCCGGAATTGACCGCGCCGCTCCTGACCGGCTCGCCCGCATGGCGTTCGACCGGGATCGGCTCGCCGGTCAGCGCCGATTCGTCGATCGTCGCCGTCGCGTCGGCGCCGGTTTCCAGAATCACGCCGTCCACCGGGATCACCTCGCCGGTGCGCACCAGCAGGCGGTCCCGTTCCGCGACCAGCTCGACTTCGATATCCTCGAGCGTGCCATCGACGTACCGGTGCGCGACGCGCGGCGCGCGGTCCGTCAGGCTCTTCAGGTTGCGCTCGGCGCGGGAGACCGCGAAATCCTCGAGAACGTTCCCGCCCGCATACATCACCGCCACGACGACGCCGGCAAGCGTTTCCCCGAGGGCCAGCGCGGCCGACATGGAAAGCAGCGCGACGGCGTCCACGCCCATGCGGCCGGCGAGCAGCGCGCGGGTCATGGAGACGGCAAGGGAGATCACGACCGGAAGTGTCGCCAGACCCCAGATCCAGGTGGAGGCGGCGTCATGTCCGGTCTGCCAGGCAATCAGCCCGGCGGCGAGCCCTGAGGTCGCGACCGCAATAAGCAAGCGGCCGAGAAGGCGTTCCGATATCATGATTGTCCCCGGCCACCCGTTGCGCTTACGCCGAGCTTATCGCAAAAAAGACAAGTGGCGGGAAGCGCTCTGGAGGTGCCTGCGACATGCAGTACAAGGAAGCCAAAACCCGGCGCTACAAAAAGGGGCAGCTGGTCTTCGCCGAGGGCGACGAGGCTTTCGAGGCCTTTATCGTGCTTCTCGGCTCGGTCGAGATCTCGATCGGTATCGGCAAGGGCCGCAAGGTGCTCGACGTCATCACCGAGAACCAGATGTTCGGCGAGATGGGCGTGATCGCCGATATTCCCCGCACCGCCACGGGCCGATGCCTGGAAGATACCGAACTCGTCGTCGTCGACCGCTCCCTGATCGAGCCGAAGATCCGGGAGATGGATCCCTACATCCGCTATCTGATGGATTCGCTGATCTCCCGTCTCGTCCGGACGTCGCACGGCATTCGCCCGGAGCGCAAGGGCGTGCCGGGCGATCTGCCGGAAGACGACACAGTTCTGGAACCCCGGGAGGAAGGAGAAAGCAAATGAACAAGATCTGGCTTGAAGCCGCCGTGAACGGTCCCTGGACTCGGTCGCGGCAACCGTCGATCCCGGTCTCCCCGGAGGATATCGCCGCCGACTGCATCGCCTGCGCGAAGGCGGGCGCGGCGATCCTGCATTTCCATCCCTACGATGTCGCGACCGGCCTGCAGGTCGACACCACCGAGGCCTATGCCGAGGTGATCGAGCGCGTGCGCGAGGTGAACGAGGACGTCATCATCTACGGCACCCTGCCGATGGCGGGCCTGCCGAACGTCTCCGACGCGATGAGCCCGGCCCAGCGTTTCGCCCATGTGAAGGGCCTCGCCGAGCGCGGGTTGATCGAGTGGAGCGTGGTCGACCCCGGCAGCACCAACATCACCCACGATGCCTGGATCGCCGAGGGCCGCGAGGGCTTCACCTATTTCAATCCGGAGAGCCATGTCCGCTACGGTCTCGAACTCTGCCGCAAAAAGGGCCTCAATCCGAGCTACGCGATCTACGAGCCCGGTTTCATCCGCCAGGGCGCGGCCCTGCACCGGGCTTTCCCGGGCTGCCCGACGCCGCTCTACCGCTATATGTTCTCCGACCGCCTGACCTTCAGCTTCCCACCTGAACTCTACGCGCTCGAAGCCTACAACACGCTGCGTGAGGAGGAGGCCCCCGGCACCCCCTGGATGGTCGCCGGCCTCGCCGTCGATATCCGCCCGCTGATCGCGCCGGCGGTGGAGCGCGGCGGCCATGTCCGCGTCGGACTGGAGGACCAGCCGTTCGGGGTGGATGTCACGAACGTCGCGCTGGTCGAGGAGGCGGCGAAGCTGATCGAGGCGGCCGGCGGCACGCTCGCGACGCCGGACGAGGTGCGGGCGGGGCTGCGTTAATCCGCACTCCCCTTACGTCGTCATCCCGGCTCTCCGGCCGGGATGACAAAAGCTTTTTTTAATTGTCGCCCATCTTGAGGGCTTCGATGAAGGCGCTCTGCGGGATGTCGACATTGCCGAACTGCCGCATCTTCTTTTTGCCTTCCTTCTGCTTCTCCAGCAGCTTCTTCTTTCGCGTGATGTCGCCGCCGTAGCATTTCGCGGTGACGTCCTTGCGCAACGCGCTGACGGTCTCGCGGGCGATGACCTTGCCGCCGATCGCGGCCTGGATGGCGATCTTGAAGAGCTGCCGCGGGATCAGGTCCTTCAGCCGCGTGCACATGGCGCGGCCGCGGGTCTCGGCGGCGCTGCGGTGGACGATGAGCGAGAGCGCGTCCATCGGCTCGGCATTGACCAGCACGGAGAGCTTCACCAGGTCGCCCTCGATATACTTGTCGAGCTGGTAGTCGAAGCTCGCATATCCGCGCGAGATGCTCTTCAGCCGGTCGTAGAAGTCGAACACGACCTCGTTCAGCGGCAGGCGGTAGACCGCCATGGCGCGGCTGCCGACATAGGTCAGCTCGATCTGCTCGCCGCGGCGCTCGGTGCAGAGCGCCAGCACCGGACCGAGATACTCGTCCGGCACCATGATGGTCGCCTTGATCCAGGGTTCCTCGATCGAGTCGATCTTCATCACGTCCGGCATGTCGGCCGGATTGTGCAGCTCGATCTGTTTTCCGTTGGTCAGATTGATGTGATAGACGACGCTCGGCGCGGTGGTGATGAGGTCGAGATCGAACTCGCGCTCCAGCCGCTCCTGGATGATTTCCAGATGCAGCAGGCCGAGGAAGCCGCAGCGGAAGCCGAAGCCGAGCGCGGCCGAGGTCTCCGGCTCGAAGCTGAAGCTGGCATCGTTGAGACGCAGCTTCTCGAGGCTGTCGCGCAGATCCGGATAGTCGCTCGCATCGACCGGGAAGAGGCCGCAGAACACTACCGGGATGCTCGGCTTGAAGCCCGCGAGCGGTGCGGCGCACGGACGCTTTTCCTCGGTGATGGTGTCACCGACCTGGCAGTCGGCCACGGTCTTGATCGAGGCGCTCATGAAGCCGATCTCGCCCGGGCCGATCTCCGGCAGTTCGGTCAACTTCGGCGTGAAGGCGCCGACCTGCTCGACCAGATGCACCGCGCCGGTCTGCATCAGCTTGATCTTCTGGCCCTTCTTCAGCACGCCCTCGCGCACCCGGACCAGCGCCATGACGCCGAGATAGCTGTCGTACCAGCTGTCGATCAGCATCGCCTGCAGCGGCTTGTCGCGGTCGCCCTTCGGCGCCGGCAGGCGCTGCACCAGCGCTTCCAGCACGGCCTTCACGTTCAGGCCGGTCTTGGCAGAGACCTCGATCGCGTCGGAGGTGTCGAGGCCGATCACGTCCTCGATCTGCTCCTTTACCCGCGGCACGTCGGCGGCGGGCAGGTCGACCTTGTTCAGGACGGGGATGATCTCGTGGTTCTGGTCGATCGCCTGATAGACGTTGGCGAGGGTCTGCGCCTCGACGCCCTGGCTGGCATCGACCACCAGGATCGAGCCCTCGCACGCGGCGAGCGAGCGGCTCACCTCGTAGGCGAAGTCGACATGGCCCGGCGTGTCCATGAGGTTGATCTCGTAGGTCTCGCCGTTGTCGGCTTTGTACATCAGGCGCACGGTCTGCGCCTTGATGGTGATGCCGCGCTCGCGCTCGATATCCATGCTGTCGAGCACCTGCTCCTTCATCTCGCGGTCGGTGAGACCGCCGCAGATCTGGATCAGACGGTCGGCAAGGGTGGACTTGCCGTGGTCGATATGGGCGATGATCGCGAAATTACGGATATGGCTGAGGTCGGTCATTTGGGCCGATAAGCTGTCATAAGGGTGCTGGCGGGGGAAAATAGGGCCCGAGAGGTCAACTGGCAATCGTGAAACGCCAGCGTCTCCTCCGCTCAGAACGCATAGGTCACGCCGAGCGAGCCGAAGGTCGAGAAGTCGTCGTCGCCGCTGAATTCCGGCGTGCGCACGACCTGGGTCAGCGAGATCCGGGCGCGGCCGACATTGAAGACGATCCCGTAGGTGAAATCGCCGACCATGACCCTCTTGTCGACCGAGGGGCTATCCGTGAAGGTATTGCCGTCGAGGAAGATGTTGCGCCCGACCAGCCGTCCCTCGATCCCGGCGAAGAGATACCAGCCGAAATCGTCCGCCGGCTCGAAATATCCGGAGCCGGGCGTGCTCGGCTGGATCCGCGGCGGACCGTAGTCGCCGGTCGGCAGATCCTTGCCGAACCGCAGCATCATGCCGCCGTTGATATGGGTGAAGACGTTGCCGAGCGCGCCGCCGACATAGGGCGCCGCGTCGATCTGGTAACCGTAGGGCGCGCCCAGCAGCTTCTCGTTCCATTTCCGCTCGAAGGTCAGCAGCAGCGCCGGTTCGTTCTTGATCTGGCTGTCCCAGCCGCGCGGCTCGCGGGTGTCGATCGCGCTGTGCACGAAGCTCTGCACCGGCTCGCCGAGCGCCGCCGGACCGACGACACCGAGGCTGAGCTGCAGCGAGGTGACGGTGTCTTCCGTATCCGCCAATACGCCGACCGCTCCGTAGAGCCAGGCGCCGTAGGGCCGGTCGTTCGGATCCGGGATCTTCCGCTCGATATCCTGAGGGGTATAGAGGTTCTGGCCGAGCTGATAGGTCACGCGGATATCGGCGTCCGGATCGACGAAGGGCGCGGCAGCCGCACGCACGCTCCATGGGACACGGTTCAGCGTGTCGGTGTATTGCAGCGCCGCCCCGTTCGTGTAGTTCCGGTCGGTCCCGTTCACCATGTCGTTTTCGATGGTGAAGTTGAAGGCGCCGGTGACGCGCTCCTTCTTCTCCTCGGCAAGAACCGGGAGGGCGAATGCCGCCGTCGCGGCAAGGGCGGCAGCCATGGCCGCGGGGCGGAGAGTCTTCATCTGATGCCGGCTACTCTTTGCAAAGAGCGGGACACTCGCGCCCGCGCGTTATTCATAACGCTCGAGATTGCCATGGGTTCCCTCTCCCGCGCAAACTGCGTGCTTCGAACGGCCGGCGCTCTCCGGCCGCAAAGCAAGAAGATCAGGGGAGGCATCCATGCCGCATATCGACGCCAACGGGATCAGGCTGCATTACCGCATCGACGGGCCGGACGGTGGCCGTCCGCTGCTGCTCTCCAACTCGCTCGCCTCCAATCTCTTCATGTGGGACCCGCAGATCGACGCGCTGACCGGTGCCGGATTCCGCGTGATCCGCTACGACAGCCGGGGCCACGGCCAGTCCGACGCGCCGGAAGGGCCCTACTCGATCGAGATGCTGGCGCAGGATGCGGTCGCCCTGCTCGACGGGCTCGGCGTGGCGAAGGCCGATTTCTGCGGCCTGTCGAAGGGCGGCATGGTCGGCCAGATGCTCGGCGTCCGGCATGCGGACCGTGTCGGCAAGCTGATCCTCGCCGATACCGGGGCCTACATGCCGACGAAGGAAATGTGGGACGGCCGGATCAAGACGGTGGAGAAGGGCGGCATGGAGGCGGTGGCCGACGCCACGCTGGAGCGCTGGTTCACCCCGGAGAGCCGGCAGACCCGTCCCGGCGATATCGAGAAGGTGCGCGCCATGATCCTCGGCACGCCGCCGCAAGGGTTCATCGGGTGCAGCCGCGCCATCCAGGCGATGGACCAGCGCGGCACGATCGGCGCGATCACCAATCCGACGCTGGTGCTCGTCGGTGCCGAGGATCCGGCCACCACGCCGGCCCATGCGCAGGAGATTCATGGGCTGATCAAGGGCTCGTCCTATGTCGAGATCCCGGAGGCGGCGCATTTCGCGAACTTTGAGCAGCCGGAGCTGTTCACGAAGGCGATGCTTGAGTTTCTGGGGAGCTGATCTTTGTCCGTCATTCCGGCGCAGGCCGGAACCCAGGGGGGCGAAGGGCGGGTTCTATGATCCCCTGGGCCCCGGCCTTCGCCGGGGTGACGATTTAAATCAGCTCATCGAACAGGTCGCGCCATTGCGGATTGCGTTCCTCGATCAGGCGGAGCTTCCAACTGCGGCGCCAGTCCTTCATCTGCTTCTCGCGGCGGATGGCGCGATCCATAGAAGCATGGGGTTCGAAATAGACCAGAAGCCTAACGCCGTAGCGTCCGGGTACCACGCCCGATCTGTGCTCCGAAACGCGCTTCAGAAGATCGCTGGTCACGCCGATGTAGAGCGTCCCGTTGCGCTTGCTGGCGAGGATGTAGACGTGGGGTTGCATGTCGTGGACATGCGAGGAATACGGACGGTTTTTCACCGTCATTCCGGCGTAGGCCGGAACCCAGGGATCGAGGATCGAGTTTTATGTTCCTCTGGGTCCCGGCCTGCGCCGGGATGACGGATTTGTTCGAAAAGAAAAAGCGCCGCCCGGATGGCCGGGCGGCGCCTCTCATTCAATAGCTCGCAGATGCGTCAGCGCAGGGCGGCGCAGGCGCGCTGGATGCGGGCGCAGGCGTCTTCCAGCACCGCGTCCGAGGTCGCGTAGGAGATCCGGAAATGCGGGCTGAGGCCGAAAGCCTCGCCATGCACCGCCGCGACGCCCTCTGCTTCCAGCATGTAGGTGCAGAAATCCTCGTCGTTCTCGATCACCTTGCCGTCGGGCGTCTTCTTGCCGATCACGCCGGCGCAGGACGGATAGACGTAGAAGGCGCCGTCCGGGGTCGGGCAGTCGAGGCCCTTCGCCTGGTTCAGCATGGAGACCACGAGGTCGCGGCGCGCCTTGAAGGACTCGTTGTGCTTCTCGATGAAGTCCTGCGGCCCGTCCAGCGCGGCGATCGAGGCCGCCTGGCTGATCGAGGACGGGTTGGAGGTCGACTGCGACTGTATTTTGCGGATCGCGTTGATCAGCTCCACCGGGCCGGCGGCGAAGCCGATGCGCCAGCCGGTCATGCAGAAGGCCTTGGACATGCCGTTGACCGTGAGCGTGCGGTCATAGAGGCCGGGCTCGACCTCCGCCGGGGTACAGAACTTGAAATCGTCGAACACCAGCTTCTCGTACATGTCGTCGGTCATGACATAGACGTGCGGGTGCTTCATCAGCACGTCCGTGACCTTCTTCATGTCTTCCCAGCTGTAGCCGGCGCCGGTCGGGTTGGACGGGCTGTTCAGGATGATCCACTTGGTCTTCGGCGTGATCGCCTTCTCGAGATCCTCCGGCTGCAGCTTGAAGCCCATCTCCTGCGGGCAGGGGATGATCACCGGCTCGCCTTCGGCCAGCAGCACCATGTCCGGATAGGAAACCCAGTAGGGCGCCGGGATGATCACCTCGTCGCCGGGATTCAGGGTCGCCATAAGGGCGTTGTAGAGCACCTGCTTGCCGCCGGTGCCGACCGTCACCTGGTTGCGCTTGTAGTCGAGATTGTTGTCGCGCTTGAACTTGCGGCAGATCGCGTCCTTCAGCTCCGGCGTGCCGTCCGGATCGGTGTAGCGGGTATCGCCCCTCCTCATCGCCTCGATGGCGGCCTCGACAATATGCGCCGGAGTGTCGAAATCCGGCTCGCCGGCGGACAGGCCGATCACGTCGCCGCCCGCGGCTTTCAGCTCGCGCGCCTTGGTGCTGATGGCAATGGTGGGGGACGGCTTGATGCGGCCGAGACGGTCAGCGATGAAGCTCATTTTTTCCTCGGAAAGGCTGGCTTGTCAGATGTGGGGCAGAGCCTACGCCCGTGTTCCGCGGGGTTCAAGAACAGGAAGACGCTGCGTGGAGTATTTCACGGCGCTGCATATTGTGTGCTGGCGATTGTTTGAAATTCGCGTTAAATCCGTCGGGTCATTCATGACTGGTTAAAATTAAGGCTGTAAGAACAACGCCATGGATCCGCTGCGCCGCACCGAACACAAGATTCCCCGCATCGGCACGCTCGACCGTGACGTGTGGGTGCGCGAGATTGTGCGCTCTATGTGCGATGCGGTGATCGATATCGACGAGGTGGAGATGCGCCGCCTCGAGCAGTTCCTCTGCGGCCTGATGCATTATCTCCTCGGCAAGGTGCATGACCGGATCGAATACCGGCGCGACGAGGCGGTCTGGCGCGGCAGGCACGGATTGCTGCCCCTGATGGGCGGTATGATGGACCGCTGCCGGGCGCAGGCGCGCGGGGCCGGGCAGGAGCCGATGCGCGACTGGCTGAAGGAAATGTACCGCGAGGCCGAAGACTCGAAATACAACCCGGTCTGCGTCAAGGCTTTCCGGCTGCTGATCCGGCTGGAGAACGCGGAACTGGAAAACATCCTGCACAACGCCTCCTGCGTCGTGCTGATCGCCCTCGGGCACAAAATCTCCGCCAGCTGACGCTCCGGGATTCCCAATCCCTCGGCTTTGGCCTAGATATCAGTCATGTCCCTCGCCACCTCGGCGGCGCGCTTCTGTCAGGCGTTCCGCAACCGCGATTACTCGATCTATTGCATCGGCAGCTCCCTGACCGTCATAGGTCTCTGGATGCAGCGGATCGCGATCGGCTGGGTAACCTGGAAACTGACCGAGAGCCCGACCTGGCTCGGCATCATCTCCTTTGCCGAGCTTTTTCCCGTGGTGCTGCTGAGCCCCTTCGCCGGCGCGCTCGCAGACCGGCTCGATCGCATCCAGATCGCCCGCGTCGCGCAGTGCCTCAACATGGTCCAGGCGACGATCCTGACGGCGCTGACCCTGAGCGGGACGCTGACCATCTGGTCGCTCTTCGCTCTGGCCCTCTGGACCGGGATCGTCGTCTCCTTCTGGCAGCCGGCCCGGATGGCGCTGATCCCCAACCTCGTGCGGCGCGAGGATCTCGCTTCTGCCGTGGCGATCAATTCGGTGATCTTCAACGCGGCCCGTTTCGTCGGCCCGGCCATCGCCGGACTGGTCATTGTCGGCTACGGCGCGGGCTATGCGTTCCTCGCCAATGCGATCAGCTATCTGCCCTTCATTGCCGCTCTGTTCATGATCCGGCCCCGTCCGGACCTCACGCCGCGCAAGAGCCATGGCGGGCTCTTCGCGCAGATGGTCGAGGGCTACAGCTATTCTCTCAGGCATCCCGGCATCGGGCCGACCCTGGTGCTGATGCTGGTCTCCTGCATCTGCATGCGTCCCGTCTTCGAACTGCTGCCGGGCTATGCCGTGGAGATCTTCGCCCGCGGCGCCGAGGGACTTTCCATGATGGCGACGGTCACCGGGATCGGCGCCGTCGTCGGCGGCATCTATCTCGGGCAGAGGGCCGGGCTCGAAGGACTGGTGCAGCTCTCGCTGGTCAGCGTCGCGGCGATGATCGCCTCGCTGCTGGTGTTCAGCCTGACCTCCAATTTCTGGATCGGTCTTTTCTCGCTCGCCGTCGCCGGCGGCGCAATGGTGACGCACGGAGCAGGCTCGCAGACCCTGATCCAGTCCGCGGTCGACGAAGGCATGCGCGGCCGGGTCATCGCGCTTTACGGCATGATGTTCCGGGGCGGGCCCGCGGTCGGCGCGCTCGCCATGGGGTGGGTCTCCGACTGGGCGGGTCTGCGCGCGCCGCTGATTGTCGGATGTGCTCTGACCGCGCTGGCGCTGTTCTGGATGATCTCTCGCCGGGCCGCAATCCGCGAGGCGCTGGAGGCGCGCGGGGGCATCGGGCCGTGACGGCCGGCGGTTCCGGCTTGCGTCTCTGGGCGATTTCGGATCTGCATCTTGCCTCCGAGGTCAACCGGTCCGCGCTCCGGGATCTGCCGGACCGTGGTGACGACTGGCTGATCCTCGCCGGCGACATCGCGGAGCGCGAGGAGCTTTTCGTAGAGGCTCTGGAGCTGCTTTCGGGTCGTTTCGGTACCGTCATCTGGGTCCCCGGAAATCACGATCTCTGGACCGACCGGCGGCCCGGCGCGGTTTCCCGTCGCGGAGAGGCGCGCTATCGCCACCTTGTCGAGCTCGCGCGGACCGTGGGCGCGGTCACGCCAGAAGATCCCTATCCGCGCTGGCCTGAAGATATGGATGGGGCGCCGGTCTTCATCGCGCCGCTATTCCTGCTCTACGATTACAGCTTCCGCCCGGAAGGTGTTGCGCTCGAGAACCTGAAGGACTGGGTGCGGCAAAAGCACGCGGTGCCGGCGGACGAGTTGCTGCTGGATCCGGCGCCTTACGACAACCGTGCCGACTGGTGTGCCGCACGCTGCGAGGAGACCGAAACCCGGCTCGCGGCACTGCCGACGGATGCGCGGACCGTGCTGGTCAATCACTGGCCGCTCCGCGAGGATCTGATCCGGATCCCCCGCGTTCCGCGGTTTTCGCCCTGGTGCGGGACCCGCCGCACGCATGACTGGCACCGCCGGTTCCGCTCGGTCGAGGTCGTGACCGGACATCTTCACACGCGCCGGACCGACGTCATTGACGGCACGCGCTTCCATGAAGTCTCGCTCGGATATCCCCGGCAATGGGAACAAAGCCGCGGCATGGCGAGTTACCTGAAGGATGTGACGCCCGGGCGGTAGTTGGTTGAAAACCGGCTAAGCCGCTAGGATATCCGGGAAGTACAACCATGAAAGGAGCGGGGCCATGAGCGACGTCACTCTCAAGATCAAGATGGAGGAGGCGGAAAGCCTGCTGCAATTCCTGCGCGGTACCGATATTCCCGAAGGCACCAAGAGCGCGGTTGCGCGGCTGGTCGAGGGCGCGATCCGCGAAGCTTCCGCGCCGGGATCGGAGACAGAGCCACGCTATGTCGGCGAACATGGGGAGTATAATCCCAATACCCTCGGGAAATCCGGGAAATAGCAAAATCCTCAGGCTCTGATTTCGGCCGGTCTGTCCGGGACTTCTCCATTCGGGACTTGACGTTCGCTTCGCATTGCCGCAAATGCTGCGCTGCAAAACCGAATGCAATCGCCAATCCGATAAAGAGCGGGAATACTGTCTGCCGGGTGACCGGCCAGAATCCCGTCCGAATGGAGCCAGACTTTGGACGTAAGCAAGATCACGACCGGCCCGAACCCGCCCTACGAGGTGCATGCCGTCATCGAGATCCCCCAGGGCGGGGTGCCGGTCAAATACGAACTGGACAAGGATTCCGGCGCCATGATGGTCGACCGGTTCCTGCACACGGCCATGTTCTACCCGGCGAATTACGGTTTCGTTCCCAACACGCTGTCCGACGACGGTGACCCGGCCGATATCCTGGTCGTCACCGGCTCCGGCGTGGTTCCGGGCGCCGTGATCCCGTGCCGGCCGATCGGCGTCGTCCATCTCGAGGACGAGGCGGGCATGGACGAGAAGATCCTCGCCGTGCCGGTCGAGAAGCTGCATCCGTACTATGCAAACGTGAAGAGCTACCGCGACCTTCCGGAGATCCTGATCCAGCAGATCGTCCACTTCTTCGAGCACTACAAGGATCTCGAGCAGGACAAGTGGGTGAAGTTCATCGAGATGGGTGACGAGGAATCGGCGCGCAAGACCATTCTCGAAGCGATCGAGCGGGCCAAGACGGCGAAGTAAGCCTCCGCTCACTCCCGACGCGTTTCCGGCCGCGCCGCCCCTTTCGGGCGGCGCGGTTTGCGTTTGTGCTGGAACCCCTCCCTGCCGGCACGGTATTCAACGCAGGCGAAGCGGAACGACGCTCGAGGGAGGAAAGAATGAACGCAGCCGCAAAGGCCGCAGACAACCGGCTCATTCTCGCGCTGGACCAGGGCACAACCTCCAGCCGTGCCATCATCTTCGACGCCAATACGCGCGTTGCGGCCGTCGCGCAGCAGGAGTTCCCGCAGCACTTCCCGCAATCCGGCTGGGTCGAGCACGATCCGGAGGATCTCTGGCGCAGCACGGTGGAAACCGCGCGCGACGCGATTGCGAAGGTCGGCGGCGCGGAACGGATCGCGGCCATCGGTATCACCAACCAGCGCGAAACCACGGTGGTCTGGGACCGGCGCACCGGCGAGGCGGTCTCGAACGCCATCGTCTGGCAGGACCGGCGGACCGCCGCCTTCTGCTCCAGACTGAAGGACGCCGGGCATGAGGAACTCTTCACCAGCCGGACGGGCCTTCTGCTCGATCCCTATTTCAGCGGGACCAAGATCGCGTGGATCCTCGATAATGTGGAGGGCGCGCGCGCCAAGGCCGAAGCGGGCGATCTCGCCTTCGGCACCGTGGACAGCTGGCTGATCTGGCGGCTGACCGGCGGCAAGGTCCATGCGACCGACGCGACCAACGCCTCGCGCACGCTGGTCTACGACATTCACAATGGCAACTGGGACGACGAACTGCTCGGCCTTCTCGGCATTCCGCGGTCCATGCTCCCGGATGTGAAGGACTCCGCAGACGATTTCGGCATCACCGACGCCGATATCCTCGGCGCCGCGATACCGATTTCCGGCGTTGCGGGCGACCAGCAGGCGGCCACGGTCGGGCAGGCCTGTTTCGGGGCGGGGATGCTGAAATCGACCTACGGGACCGGCTGCTTCGCTCTGCTCAATACCGGCGCCGCGCCGGTACGGTCCCGCAACCGGCTGCTCACCACGATCGCCTACCGCCTTGCCGGCAAGCCTGCCTATGCCCTGGAGGGCTCGATCTTCGTCGCCGGGGCGGCCGTGCAGTGGCTGCGCGACGGGCTCGGCATGATCGGGCAGGCTTCCGAGAGCAGCACGCTTGCGGCGCAGGCCGATACCGCCCACCGGGTCTATCTCGTGCCGGCTTTCACCGGGCTCGGCGCACCATACTGGGACGCCGAGGCGCGCGGCGCGATGTTCGGTCTCACCCGGGCATCGGGTCCAGCCGATTTTGCCCGGGCGGCACTGGAGAGCGTCGGATACCAGACCCGCGATCTGCTGGAGGCGATGCACAGCGACTGGAGCGCGGGCGGAGACGACACCGTGCTCCGTGTCGATGGCGGTATGGTCGCCTCCGACTGGGCCATGCAGTTCCTTGCCGACATTCTCGGTGCGCCGGTCGATCGCCCTGTGGTGGCGGAGACCACGGCGCTCGGCGCGGCCTACCTCGCAGGCCTCCGGCACGACTATTACCCGGACCCCGAAGCGATGGCGGCGCAATGGGCGCTCGAACGCCGTTTCAATCCACGCATGGAGCCGGGCGTGAGAGACGAACTCTATCGCGGCTGGCGGGATGCGGTCCGGCGCACGGTTTCCTCGTGAGCGCGATCGTCTCCAGTGACGGTCGTCTGCTCGCGGTATCGACGATCGCCGTGGCGCTGGTCTGCCTCTGGTCCTATGTCGATGCGGCCGACCGGCTGACCTGGTGGATGGAGGCCCTTCCGGTTCTGATCGTCTATCCGCTGGTCTGGGCGGTCCGCCGGCGGTTTCCGCTGACGCCGCTTCTCACGCTGCTGATCGCGTTGCATTCCGTGATCCTTCTGGTCGGCGCGCATTACACCTATGCCGAGGTTCCGCTCTTCCACTGGATCCGTGACGCCTTCGATCTCTCGCGCAACCACTATGACCGCGTCGGCCATCTGGCGCAGGGCTTCATTCCGGCGATCGCGATCCGCGAACTGCTGCTTCGTACCTCGCCGCTGCGGCCCGGGCGGTGGCTTTTCGCGATCATCGTCTTTTCGGTGCTCGGCGTGAGTGCGAGCTATGAGCTGCTCGAGTGGCTGGCCGCGGTGCTGGTCGGAGGAGACGCCGATGCCTTCCTGGCCACCCAGGGTGACATCTGGGATACCCAGAAGGACATGGCGCTTGCCGGAAGCGGGGCGATCCTCGCCCAGCTTCTTCTCGCCGGTTTCCACGATCGCCAGCTCGCCGCGCTGCCGAAGTTCCAGGCACCGAAGTACTAGGCGATGACAGGCGTAGCGAGAGACTGGACCCCGCCGTCGCACGCGTCGTAGGGTCAGCCCGGTTCCGGAGGGTCCTTGCCGGAGCTTTCATTGTAATCCTGGGGTTTAGGGACCGACTATCGGTCGTGAGCATGGCTTTTCTTCTCCGGAAGTGCGCAGATGGATGAAACCGCAGGTTCGGGCGAAGAAGACCGTGCCAGAATCGGCCGCGAATATTTCTCCTATGTGCGGGGGCTTTGCGCCGCCGCCTCGATATCCACACTCACCGAACTGATCGTCAATTTCGACTGGTTCCTCTCGGTTCCCTGGTGGATGAAGGCGGTCCGGATCTCTATCACGCTGCTTGCGGTCGGATACTGGTGGGCGCTGCCGCGGTATGATTCAGAGCTCCGCCATGCCTTCACCGTGGGCATTTCGTTCTTCATCCTGAGGTCGGTCACGCTGGCCCAGGTGGTCGAGCCGCACAACGCCGCGTTCTTTTATTCCATCGCGCTCGTCGCCGTGACGACCATGGCGCAGACCCGGCGCGACATTCTGATCACGCTCGTCGTCGGCGCGATCGCCTTCCTCGTCGCACGGGACGGGCAGATCCCGCCCAAAGCCTATCTGGGGTTCGTTATCGCGACGGTGTTTGCCGGCTATTTCGGGATGTCTTTCCTCAGCTTCCGCGGTCGCCTCTTCGAGCTCCTGTCGCGCCTGAAGGGGCAGACGCGGACGGACCAGATGACCGGCCTGAAGAACCGACGCGCCCTGCATGACGACCTCGAGGAGGACTTCCGCAGGCTGCAGCGGAACGGCACGCTTTTCAGCCTGCTGCTGATTGATGTCGACCATTTCAAGAAGGTGAACGACCGCTACGGACACGCCGCGGGCGACGCGCTTCTGAAGGCGCTGGCGGGAGATCTCCGGGCGGGTATCAGGAATCTTGACCGGTTCGGCGCCGGTGAGGACAGGGTTTACCGGTTCGGGGGAGAGGAGTTCGCGATCATCCTCCCGAATGCGGACATGGACGCGGCGGCCCGGGTCGCGGAGCGCTTGCGCCGCCGGATCGAGGTGACGCGCTTCGACGCGGATCCGGAGGAGGGGCCGCTTCCCGACGGAGGGATGACGATATCCGCCGGCGTTGCCACAGCGGCGCGCGGAATGCATTGGAGCGAGCTCTATAACGCCGCCGACCTTGCACTCTACCGGGCGAAAAATCTCGGGCGGAACCGGGTCGAGCGCGCCGATCGCGCGGCGCCCGATGTAGCGGCGACGGACGCGGTCAATTCGGCTTAGTGCTTCCGGGGGGCCGGTCGGCCCTAATCCAGGGTGATCTCGAATACGCTTCCCTCGCCCGGAATGCTTTCGCATCGGATCTGTCCTCCCAGGCGCTGGGTCACGAGATTGTAGACGATGTGCAGGCCGAGGCCGGTTCCGCCGTTGGCGCGTTTGGTGGTGAAGAAGGGATCGAAGATCTGCGAGAGGACGGTCTGGTCCATGCCCTTTCCGTAGTCGCGGACAGATATGCGGTCCGACCCGTCGGCAAGTCGCCCGACCTCGATCCGGATATCGCCGCCGTTCCCCTCATAGGCGTGGAGTCCGGCATTGATCACGAGGTTGGTGACGATCTGGACCAGCGCCCCGGGATAGGTATGGCGTATGAGTTTCGTCTCCGGCCGCACCAGTTCGACGTTGAGTCTGCTCCGCTTCGTTTCCGCTGTCAGGCTCTGAAGCATGTCCCGGAGATACTCGCCAAGGTCGATCTCCCGGGAGTCGTCGGCCGCCTGATCGACCGAGACCATCTTGAAGCTTTTAATAAGGTCGGCGGCTCTGTTCAGATTTTGCTCGACGATGGTCAGTCCTTCGCTGGTCTTGTCCAGCGTCTCGATCGCAAGCTTGCGGGAAAGGCCGCCGTCCGGGCTCAGGACCTGCTGACGGAAATTCCGGATGATTGAAGAGACATGCGTGGCCGCGGTCACGCAGATCCCGAGCGGTGTATTCACCTCGTGCGCGACGCCCGCGACGAGGCCGCCGAGCGCGGCCATCTTCTCCTGGCGTACAAGATCGTTCTGCGCGTTCTTGAGGTCGGTGATGTCGGTGTTGGTGACGATGCACCCGACGCCGTCCACGAACCGGCGCTCGACCTTGTGGTAGGACCCGTCGGGTAACAGATCCTCGAACACGTTGCTTTCGCGGCGCTCAAGCAGCGCGATCCGCTTTGCGAGGATCGCCTCCAGAACCTCCGGGCTGCGTTGGCTGTTGCGTCTGCTGTTGTGAATGAAGCGCAGGATCTCGACATAATCCGTTCCCGGTCGGCAGAGATTCTCGGGCAATCCGTGAGCAGCCCGGATCCAGCTGTTCACGAGCCGGATGCGGTGTTCGGCATCGAGCAGGATCATGCCGATCGGGGCATGGTCCACGACGGCGTCAAGTGTCCGGCGTTCCGTTTCGAGCGCTTCCTCTGTCTCGCACCGCGCTGCGATCTCTCTCTGCAGCTCGGCAGTCCGCTCAAAGACCATCCGCTCAAGCTCCAGCGTCATGTCCCGACGCAACCGATCGGCTTCTTTTCGCGAGCTGATGTCCCGAATGATCATCTGCACGATATTCTTGCCGTCAGGGCTGGTAAACGCGGCAACCGTGCATTCGGTCGGAAAGGTCGTCCCGTCGAAGCGGGAGTTGCTCCATTCGAACGTTTGCGGCGCGCCGTCGAGCGCTGCGTCTATCTTCTCCGCGAAAATCGCGGCGAGCTCGTCCTGGCTGTAGCTGGAGGGGTCGGCGAAGGCGCCGAGCTTGTAGTCCCGGATCCTGGCCGCGTCGACGCCGAACATCCTTTCCGCCTGCTTGTTCGCGGCGACATATTTTCCGTCCTCCATGACGAGGATCGCGTCACCGGCACTGTCGAACAGGTGCCGGAGCTGGGCTTCGTTCTTTTCCCGTACCGAGATCTCCTCTTTAAGAAGGCCGAGCACGCCTTCGAAGAAGTCGATGGAGCGGGCCAAGGCGCCGACTTCATCCTTGCGGGACTTGTCCAGTCCGATGTCCGAGGGTTTGCCGCTGGCCAGGTTCGTGAGCGCCTGGATGGCGCTCCCGAGGGAATGTGTATAGCGGACGGAGAGCAGCCATGAGGCGGCAAGGGACAATGCTGCGCAAAGCACAAGGCCGATCACGAGAGTGCGGACGATCTGCCGGTCATGCGCGGAAACGGCTTCCGAGGCAGCCGCATTGTCCTCAAGCACGATCTGGGTCAGCCGCCCAAGCAAGGTCAATGCGGAAAGATAGGACGCGTTCGTCGCGCGCATCTCCTGATCGAACCGGCCGATGTCGAACGACGTCCTGACGACGGAGGAAACATATTGACGCCGAAGCATTTCGAACGCGTCCGAGAGCGAAGCCAGCACCTCATCTGTCTCGGATCCTGTCGCAAGCAGAGCCCGCGACCGTTCGAGCTCTCGTTTGACGCTGAAAGCTTTTCTTAGGGAGGGTCTGATCAGGTTGTAGAGCTCAGCCTTGTCGAGATTGTGAGCCTTGCCCAGGTGCCCCGTGATCGCGAGATGAACTTCGGTAACGCTTCTGTTGATGGCGGATATCGCTTCGAACTTCGCCCGGGCGTTGGACTGTCCCGCCGAAAGTTCGATCTGATGCGTGCGCGAGTGTTCCAGAACCGCGAAGAACAGTCCCGAGAAAACGAGAATGGTCAAAATTGGGGTCATGAAGAACCATGCCCGGAGCCCTGGTTGCAGGCTGAATTTCGGCCCGTCCGTCTTATCGGCCATTCTAAGCGCCCCGATATGCAGCACGTCGACCCGCGATCTGGCGGTTGATCGTGGTTCGAGCGGCGCAAGCAGCGGGTTTGCGGTGATATCGCTATAGAAATCCCGGCAGTATGCGGTTCACGTAACCCGTCGCCGACCTTCCGGGAGCCTGCAAACGCAACTCGATCTGCTGGAAAATCGCTTCAATTGGTCACGAAATCGTTAATTCGATAAAATTTTATTCAACGGCTTGGTTTTGGCGTTGTGCCACCGATCTGAGTGCTTTGGCGTTCAGCGCAATCCTGAATCTGGTGCCGGGGCCGTCATCCTCGACGAGGGCGAGGGTGCCGCCGAGCCGCTTCATGATCTCTTTGCTGATCGCGAGCCCGAGGCCGATTCCGCCGGTCGAGGATTGGGCGGCCCCGCGCTGGAACTTCTCGAAGATGAAGGGGCGAAGGTGGCTCGGGATTCCCGGACCGTTATCCGAGATCTCGATCACGTATTCCCCGCCGACAAGGCGGCCTTCGACATGGACTTCCGGCTCCGCGGTGGTGTTGTGCTTGATCGCGTTTGTCAGGATGTTGATGACGACTTGCTGCAGGCGGTCCGGGTCGGCCATGACGATCGCGCTGGCCGGCTCGCCGAAGTGAATTTCGGCGCCTGCGGACCGGGCGAGTCCTCGGCAGGTCTCGACCGCCCGGGACAGCGGGACCGAGGCGTCCAGCTCGTGCAGGTTCCAGGAGGCCTCGCCCCTGTCCATCAGATTCATGTCGAGAATTTCGTCGAGCAGCCGTGTGAGGCGCAGGCTTTCCTCGTGGATGATGGAGAGGAAGCGCTGGGCCTGCGGGCTGGTCAGATCCCTGGTCTCGAGCAGAATTTCCGAGAAGGAGCGGATTGAGGTCATGGGTGTGCGGACTTCGTGACTCACCTGGCTGAGGAAATCGTCCTTCTGCGCATCGAGCAGGGTCAGCCTCTGGTTCGCCCGCCGGAGCTCCCGGGCGGTCGCCTCGAGCTGGATCGACTTCTTCTCGACCTCCTGGCTGTATTCCATCAGCTGCGCGGTCTCGTCGGCGATCTTCATCAGCTCGTCGAGGCTGATGGTCTCGCCGCTGGCGATCTGTGAGACCATGGCGCGGGCCGAGGCGGCGCCGATCGAGCCGGCGAGCCGGCGTTCGAGATGGGCGATGAAGGCGTCGGTCGGCTGCGGAAAGTCGCTGTCGCTCCCCTGGCCCGCGGCGAATTCGCGGAACAGCCGCTGGGCCTCGGCGGCGCCGAGGATCCGCTGTGCCAGGATGAAAAGGTCTTCGGCCGAGGCGGAGCGCCGGATGAAGCGGTGCTCATCGCCCGCCGGCGTGCGGAAGACGTCGACGAAGAGGGTCCCCTGCAGCCGTTCGAGCGGCTTTGGTTCGACCAGCAGCGAGCAGAGAACGAACAGCACCACATTGGCGCTGAGACTCCAGAACAGGGCATGCACCAGCGGATCCAGGCCGGTCAGCCCGAACAACGCCTGCGGGCGCAGCAATCCGATGCCGAGCGGGCCGTGTTCGATCGTGCTGGCCGAGAGCAGCAGGTCGCCCTCGAAACTCGGCAGGAAGAGCGTGTATCCCCAGAGGATGAAGCCGGTGGCGAGGCCGATCTTGGCCCCGGTCGCAGTCGCCCGTTTCCAGTAAATGCCGCCGAGCAGGGGCGGCAGGAACTGGGCGACCCCGGCAAAGGCGATCAGGCCGATCGCGGCCAGCGCGTCGGACTTTCCGCTGAGCCGGAAATAGACATAGCCGAGCAGCAGGATGACGCCGATGCTGATCCGCCGGCTGACCAGCAAGAGACGCCGCACGTCGCCGCTGCGCTCGATCGAGGTCCAGGGCGTGCGCAGCATCACCGGCATGACGATGTGGTTCGAGATCATCGTCGAGAGCGCGATCGAGGCGACGATGACCATCGAGGTGGCCGAGGAGAAGCCGCCGAGGAAGGCCAGCAGGACGAGAAGGTCCTGACCGACCGACATCGGCACGGTCAGCACGAACATGTCCGGGTCGGCGCCTTCCGGCAGGACGCTGAGCCCGCCGATGGCGATCGGCAGCACGAAGAGGCTCATCAGCATCAGATACAGAGGGAACAGCCAGGAGGCCATGCGCAGCTGATCCTCGCCGGTATTCTCGACCACGGTCACCTGGAACTGTCGCGGCAGGCAGATGATGGCCACGCCGGAGAGAAAGGTGAGGGCGACCCAGCGGGCATCGAACATGTCCTCGGTCTGCAGCACCTTCGCGGCTTCGCGGCTGAAGATGTCCGCGGGCCCGTCTGCCAGCGCGAAGATCACGAACAGGCCGACGGCGATCAGGGCCAGCAGCTTGACCAGCGCTTCGAGCGCGATGGCGGCGACGACGCCATGGTGGCGCTCGTTCGCGTCGATCGTGCGGGTGCCGAAGATGATGGTGAAGAGCGCCATGCCGGCGGCGATCCAGAAGGC
Source organism: Nisaea sp. (assembly GCF_017640745.1). Classification (GTDB taxonomy): domain Bacteria; phylum Pseudomonadota; class Alphaproteobacteria; order Thalassobaculales; family Thalassobaculaceae; genus Nisaea. The sequence continues at coordinate 62,433 of NZ_JAEPQA010000012.1, forward strand.
GATCTCTGAGGCCGGCTGGTCGCTCGGCGGATTGGCGAGGTTGCCCGGATCGGAGGACACGATGACCTGGATGCTCGTCGTCACCGCTTTCAGCTGAAGCGCGATATAGGGCGTCGTGCCGATCACCGCGATCAGCGTTACCAGCACGGCGAGGCTCGTGCTCTTGCCGTAGCGCGAGGAGATCAGGTCGGCGATCGAGGTGATGCGGTGGACATGTCCGATCCGGACCAGCTTGCGCAGCAGGAACCACCAGCCGATGAAGACCAGGGTCGGCCCGAGATAGATGGTGGCGAACTCCAGCCCGCTGCGCGCCGCCGATCCGACCGCACCGTAGAATGTCCAAGAGGTGCAGTAGACCGAGATCGACAGCGTGTAGACGACCGGGGACTGGATCCAGGAGGATTGCCCTGTGCGTGCCTGCCGGTCGCCCACGAACGCGACCATGAAAAGCAGCGCCACATAGGCGAGCGAGATGGTGAAGATCAGATTGGCGGACAGCATCAGCGGCCCGGCGAGCTGGTGTCCGGCGGCGACGGCGCGTGATGTTCCGGATCGCTCAGCCGGTGGGAGAACCAGAAGGCAACGAGGATCATCGCGGTCCAGAGCCCGAAGACGTATGCGACGATCAGCGGGATGCCGAACAGCGTCTCATGCACGGCGAACAGGTCGATGAAGGGCGGCATCAGCAGGAACAGCCCCGCCAGCGGGAGCAAAAAGGCCGCGTCACGGTATTTTGCGGCCACGCTGGGGGAAGAGGGGCGCATCGTCTAAAGCCCGGCCAGCTTCTTGACCTGCTCGATCACGTCGCGGTTGGAGAACGGCTTGGTGACGAAGGCGTCCGCGCCGATCTCCTGCGCGGTCTTGCGATCCTTTTCCTGGCCTTTTGCGGTCAGCACGATGACCGGCAGCTTGCTGGTCCGCGGCGAGGCGCGAAGCTGGCGCAGGATCTCGAAGCCGTTGCGGTGCGGCAGCATGATGTCGAGGATCACGACATCGGGCAGGGCCTGGTTATTGAGCTGTTCGAGGGCGGCGTTGCCGTCGAGGGCGCTTGTGACCTCCCATCCCTCACGGCCGAGCAGAAAGCTCAGCGACTCAAGGATGTTCGGTTCGTCCTCCGCGATAAAGACGCGTGTTGTCACGCTGTTTCCCCCAATGCCTCCTTGTTTTCCCGGTCATTAACTGTTTGCCGGTTTTCCGGAGTTTAACCGAGGTTGAGGGTGACGCAAGCGCCACGCGCGGCCTAGCTCCCGGTGATCGGATGTTCCTGACGATGCCGGCAGTCCTCGCGCGGGCAGACGCGGCAGGCAGAGCCGACGGGTTCGGCCGCAGACTTCGAGGAGAGGTCCAGCCCGTCGCCATAGACCAGGTCCGGCGCATAGAGCGCATCGCATCCGAGCATGATCGAGACCAGGTGCTGCGGGCGGTCGAACCCGGTGGCCTGTTTGGCGACGGTCCTGGCGATGAACAGGAACCGGCTGCGGTCGGCGAATTCGACCAGATGACGGAATACCCGGTCCGGAGTCTGGAAGGCCCGGTAGATCGCCCAGAGCGGGCAGGCGCCGCCATAGCGCGGAAGCGGCAGATCGCGGAGCGGCAGACGTTTCGTGATGTAGCCGGCGGGGTCCGAGCGCATGAAGGCGAAGGGAATGCCCTCCGCGCCGGGACGACGGAGCGAGGCGAGCCGGTGGCAGACCTGTTCGAGGCTCACGCCGAAGCGGTATTGCAGCTTGTCGATGTCATAGCGCGACGCGACGGCCGCCTCGCGGAACCGGTCATAAGGCATCAGCAGGGCCGCCGCGGCGTAAGACTGCAGGGCGCGCCGGGCTCTTACGAGGGCGGCGTCGCTTGTGAGCAGATCCGCCGAGGCGACGATTTCCTCGATATTCTCGCGCAGGTCCGGGAGGAGAAGGGCGCGGGCGACGGCGAAGCGCCGGCTGGGCGCCGGAAGCGCAGCTGTGCCTGCATCCAGCGCTTCGAGGGAGCCGGCGCCGGCCTTTTCCATATAGGCCTGCGCGACGCTCTCGAATTCCGGTGCCACTGGGTCGCAGCCGAGGCCGGCGGCGAAACCGCTCACCGCACCTTCGATGGCGGCAAAGTAGTTCTGGTTCTCGAGCAGGAAGTCGTCCACCTCCTCCGCCGGCGTGACCGAGCCGAGGCGCGACGGAGCGCGGTCGAAATAGCCGGCCATCGCCTGCGCGATATCGGAGAGCCGTGCGCTTTCGTCCGCGAGGTTGCGGTGAAAACGCGCCTGTTGGTCTTCCGGAATGTCGCTCACGCTTGCCAGGATCTCCGAGGTCGAGCGGATGGCGGCGATGTTGGACAGCATCCCGTGCACCGCATCGGAGAGGAAAGGGTCCTGGCTCAGCCTGTCGGAAAGGGCCCTCAGCGCCGCGGTCTTGTCGAGATGGTCTCGGTGCAGCTTGACGATCAGACTGGCCCAGGGCCGGTGACGGGCGACAAGATCGGTGGTGCTGTCCGGATCGATGTCGAGATCCGCATGCGCCGGGTCGGCGGCGATTTCGTCCAGATCCTGGATCAGCCGCCGTTCCGCCGCGCCGTCGAGATAATCGATGCCGACCTCGAGCGCTTCGCCGAGGCGCAGCAGGAGAGCGCCGCTCACCTGCCGCTTGTTGTGCTCGATCAGGTTCAGGTAGGACGCCGAGATGCCGACAGAGGCCGCAAGTTCCGCTTGCGTGCGGCCGAGACTTTTGCGCCTGTCGCGCAGTCGCATTCCGATAGGCGCACGGGCCATTCCCAACCCCTTGATTTGGTTCGAGTTGCTGCGCCGCAGCGTAAATTATTTACAAAACCGTGTTTTCACTGAAGGTAATATTTACAAAAAAATACGCATATTTCAAATACTTATTCGCAAGTTAACTGACAGTGCGTAGTCTCGTTGACGGAGCGACCATTTAGCTCAAATTCGGGGAAGCGCGTTGGGGACGGTGCGCTCCTCAGGAATAACGGGAGGAAATAATGGCAAAATTCGACACCGGCGTGAGCCGGCGTAATCTGCTTAAGGGCGGCCTTGCGCTGTCCGGCGCCCTTGCCGCGCCGACGTTTTTCACGCGTCACGCCTTCGGCGCTGACTTTCTGAACAATCCGGGCAATGCGGCGAGCATCAAGCTCGGCTTCAACGTGCCGCAGACCGGTGCCTACGCCGACGAAGGCGCGGACGAGCTCCGTGCGTTCCAGCTGGCCGTCAAGCACCTGAACGGCGAAGGCGACGGCGGCATGCTGAACACCTTCTCCTCCAAGGCCCTGAAGGGCAACGGCGTGCTCGGCAAGAAGGTCGAGTATGTCACGGGCGACACGCAGACCAAGTCCGACGCCGCCCGCGCGTCCGCCAAGCGGATGATCGAGAAGGACGGCGCCCTGATGATCTCCGGCGGTTCGTCCTCCGGTGTCGCCATCGCGGTCCAGGGCCTCTGCCAGGACGCGGGCATCATCTTCATGGCCGGCCTGACCCACTCCAACGACACCACGGGTAAGGACCGCCGCCGCAACGGTTTCCGTCACTTCTTCAACGCCTATCAGTCCGGCGCCGCGCTGGCTCCGGTGCTGAAGGCGAACTACGGCACCGATCGTGTCGCGTATCACCTGACGGCCGACTACACCTGGGGCTGGACCCAGGAAGAGTCGATCAAGAACGCGACCGAGGCCGTCGGCTGGAAGACCGCCGCCGCGGTGAAGACCCCGCTCGGCGCCGGTGACTTCTCCCAGTACATCACCCCGGTTCTGAACTCGGGTGCGGACGTGCTGGTGCTGAACCACTACGGCAAGGACATGGTGAACTCCCTGACCCAGGCGGTTCAGTTCGGTCTGCGCGACAAGAAGGTGAACGGCAAGGACTTCGCGATCGTCGTTCCGCTCTACAGCCGCCTGATGGCTCAGGGTGCGGGCGCCAACGTGAAGGGCATCTTCGGGTCCACCAACTGGCACTGGTCGCTGAAGGACGAGGGCTCGCAGGCCTTCGTGAAGTCCTTCGGTGCCGAATACGGCTTCCCGCCGAGCCAGGCCGCGCACACCTGCTATGTGCAGACCCTGCTCTATGCCGATGCCTGCGAGCGCGCCGGCACCTTCGCCCCGTGCGAAGTCGTCAAGGCGCTCGAGGGCTTCGAGTTCGACGGTCTGGGCAACGGTCCGACCCTCTACCGTGCGGAAGACCACCAGTGCTTCAAGAAGGTGCTGGTCGTGAAGGGTAACGAAAACCCGACCTCCCAGTTCGACCTTCTCGAGGTCGTGCAGGAAGTGCCGCGCGAGCAGGTGACCTACGATCCGAACATCCCGCAGTTCGCGGGTGATCTCGGCCCGTGCAATAACGGCGCCTAATATCTGCCATAACGGTGTCCGGCCGCCGCCACAGCGGCGGCCGGCGCTTTCTGGACCAAGGTAGCGGGGGGCCCGTACGGGAATCGCGGCATGGATGCCATACTTCTGCAAATTCTGAACGGTCTGGACAAGGGCGGCGCCTACGCGCTTATCGCCCTCGGCCTGACCCTGATTTTCGGCACTCTCGGGGTGGTGAATTTCGCGCACGGCGCGCTCTTCATGCTCGGGGCCTTCTGCGCCGTCAGCCTGCGCGAGCTGCTGACGCTGTCGATGAAGGTCAAGGACGAGAGCATCACCTTCTTCGACGCCTATAAAGAGGTTCCCTATCTCGAGGTCTGGTTCGGCGAGACCGGTACCATGATCATCGATCTGGCGGTTCCGCTGTCGATTCTCTTCGCCATACCGATCATGTTGTTGATCGGCCTCGCCATGGAGCGCGGCCTGATCCAGCATTTCTATAAACGCACACACGCCGAGCAGATCCTGGTGACCTTCGGTCTTGCCATCGTGCTGCAGGAGATCGTGAAGGCCTATTTCGGCGCCAACCCGATCCCTCAGCCGGCCCCGGAAGCGGTCGCGGGCAGCGCCAATATCGGTGCCCTGTTCGGACTCGGCGACTCAGTCGTCTATCCCTGGTGGAGGCTGGTTTATCTCGCCTTCTCGGGCGTTGTGATCGCGGCGGTCTTCGCCTTCCTGCAATTCACCACTTTCGGCATGGTCGTCCGTGCCGGCATGCAGGACCGTGAGACCGTCGGCCTTCTCGGCATCAACATCCAGCGCCGCTTCACCATCGTCTTCGGCATCGCCGCCGTGGTCGCGGGGCTCGCGGGCGTCATGTACACGCCGATCCTGCCGCCGGACTACCACATCGGCATGGACTTCCTGGTGCTGTCCTTCGTGGTCGTCGTCGTCGGCGGCATGGGCTCGCTCGGGGGCGCCGTCGCGGCCGGCTTCCTGCTCGGTATCCTGCAATCTTTCGCGTCGATGAACGAGGTGAAGTCCATTCTTCCCGGCATCGACCAGATCATCATCTACCTTGTTGCGGTGGTTATCCTTCTCGTGCGTCCGCGCGGGCTGATGGGCCGCAAAGGCGTGATGGAGGGCTAAGATGATCGCGCCTACGGCTAGAAACGACCTCATCCTGATCGGAGCCTTCGCGGCGGCGGTGCTGACCGCCCCGCTCTGGCTCGCACCGATCGGCGCCGGCTATCCGGACCTGTTGCAGAAATTCGCGATCTACGGCTTGTTCGCGATCGGCTTCAACATTCTGTTCGGCTTCACCGGCTACCTTTCCTTCGGTCACGCGGCCTTCCTCGGCGTCGGTTCCTATGCCGCCGTCTGGTCCTTCAAGCTGCTGACCATGAACGTGCTGCCGGCCGTGTTCTTCGCGGTCCTTGTGTCCGGGCTTTTCGCGCTCGCCATCGGCTTCATCAGCCTCAGGCGGACCGGGATCTACTTCTCGATCCTGACCCTCGCCTTCGCGCAGATGTCCTACAACCTCGCCTATTCGGTCCTGACGCCGATCACCAACGGCGAGACCGGGCTGCAGCTGACGACCAGCGATCCCCGGATCCTCGACAAGATGGCCGGGATCGACTACGGCGCGGCCCTGCCGACGACCGATCTCTTCGGCACCGAGATGACCGGCTATCCCGGGTTCTATTTCTGCGCCGTGCTGATGATCATCGGCTTCGTCATCGCGGTCCGGATTGCGCGCTCGCCCTTCGGCACCATGCTGCGGGCGATCAAGTCGAACCAGAACCGGCTGAACTATACCGGCATCAACACCCGGCCCTATGCGCTGGCGGCCTTCGTGATCTCCGGCATGTATGCCGGGCTCGCGGGCGCGCTGCTCGCCTGTACCGACCCGCTGGCCGGTGCGGAGCGCATGCAGTGGACCGCGTCGGGCGAGGTCGTGCTGATGACCATCCTCGGCGGGGCGGGAACCCTGCTCGGTCCGGTCTTCGGCGCGGGCGTCATCAAATACTTCGAGAACATCTTCAGCGCCTTCAACCACGACATCCTGATGAGCATCTTCGACTTCCTGCCGGGATGGCTGCAGGGCATCGTCGTGACGGTTTCCGGCCTCTTCGTCGGCGAAGGCTGGCACCTGACGCTGGGCGCGTTGTTCATGATCATCGTGATCTTCCTGCCGGGGGGGCTGATGGAGGGCGTTGGCCGGATCGCCAAACTGTTCCGCAAGGACGGCGGTGCGGCCAACTCCTCGGTTTCCACGGCTCCGGGCGAGTGAGGGCGGCAAGATGACAAGCATTCTTCAAGTCAAGAACGTCAATAAGAGCTTTGGCGGTCTGAAGGCCCTGAACAACGTCGAACTCTCGGTCGAGCAAGGCACGGTGCACGCGATCATCGGCCCGAACGGCGCCGGAAAGTCGACGCTGCTGAACTGCTTCGTCGGCCGTCTGACGCCCGACACGGGCACGGTGGATTTCGACGGCACGTCCCTGCTCGGCAAGCAGCCGCACGAGATCAACCAGGTCGGCGTTTCCCGGGTGTTCCAGACGCCGGAGATTTTCGGCGATCTCAGCCTGGTCGAGAACGTCATGATCCCGACGCTCGCGCGGCGGGACGGCGCCTTCAAGCTCAACCCCTGGCAGCGGGTTGACAGCATCGCCGAGGTCCGCGAGAAGGCCGAGCATCTGCTGGCGGACGTCGATCTGCAGGACAAGAAGGACATGATCGCGAACTCTCTCTCGCGCGGCGACAAGCGGCGTCTGGAGCTCGCCATGTGCCTGGTCCAGGATCCGAAGCTGCTGCTGCTGGACGAGCCGACCGCGGGGATGTCCCGTGCCGATACCAACAAGACCATCGACCTGCTGAAGCGGATCGGTGAGCGCGGCATCACCAAGATCGTGATCGAGCACGACATGCATGTCGTGTTCTCGCTCGCCAACAAGATTTCCGTCATGGCCCAGGGCACCGTGATCGCCGAGGGCAAGCCGGAACAGATCAAAGGCGATCCGCGCGTCCAGGAAGCCTATCTCGGGGGAGCCCATCTATGAGCCAGGAAACCCTCCTCAAGCAGCCGGAAGACCGCATGGTCAAGCCGGAGAACCCGATCAAGAACGTCGGGACACCGTCAGCCTATTTCTCCTGCTGGGGCATGCAGGCCTATTACGGCGAGAGCTACATCGTTCAGGATGTCAGCTTCAACATCCACGAGGGCGAGATCGTCGCCTTGCTCGGCCGGAACGGTGCCGGCAAGACCTCGACGCTCCGCACCATCGCCCGGATGGCCAACCCGGAACTGCAGCACGGCGAGATCTGGCTCGACCACAAGCCGTTGCACCGCATGAAGGATTTCGAGGCGGCGCAGAACGGTGTCGGCTTGGTGCCCGAAGACCGGCGTATCATTCCGGGCCTCACGGTCGAGGAAAACCTGGAGCTTGCGCAGATCCACGGCCCGCGCGGCTGGGAGATCGAGCGGCTCTACGAGCATTTCCCGCGCCTCGCGGAACGCCGCAATCAGGAAGGCGTGACCATGTCCGGCGGCGAGCAGCAGATGCTGGCCGTCGCCCGCGCGCTCGCCCGGGATGTGAAGCTGCTGCTGCTGGACGAACCCTATGAAGGTCTCGCACCGGTCATCGTGCGCGAGATCGAGAAGATCCTCGAAGAGATCAAGACGCTCGGGCTCACCACCATTATCGTCGAACAGAACGCCATCGCCGCGCTTCATCTCGCGGACCGCGCCCTGATCCTCGATATGGGCCAGGTCGTCTTTGATGGCACCGCTCAAGAAGTGCTGGATGACGAGGCACTCCGTCAGGAGTATCTCGCGATCTAACTGGTGTCGATTGTAGCTCCTGTCATCGTCACCTGACGGCCCCGCCTCTGGCGGGGCTTTCTTTTTCCGGCCGCCGTTTCCCTTTTCCCGTCTTGCCGGCATGCGTCCCGGCGCTACCTCAGCTTCGGGCCCGGCAACCGGAACGATGAGGAGACGAATGCGTACGCTGCTCTTTTGTCTTTGTGTTCTCGTGCACTCGGCGTTTCCCCTGCATCAGGCGAGGGCAAGTGCGACCGGATGGACGCTCCTGGAGGAGCCCCGGACCGTCGCGATCATGCGCCATGCCATCGCCCCGGGCGGCGGCGATCCGGCCGGGTTCCGCCTTGGGGACTGTTCGACACAACGCAATCTGGACGAGACGGGACGTGAGCAGGCGCAACGGATCGGCGCCGCGGTGCGCGAAGCCGGAGTCGAAATCGACCGGGTGATGTCCAGCCAATGGTGCCGGTGTCTCGAGACGGCGAGACTGCTCGGTCTCGGCGATGTCGAGGAACTGCCGAGCCTCAATTCATTCTTTCAGGACCGCTCGACGGCAGGCGCCCAGACAGCCGAAACCCGCCGATTTCTCGCCGCTCTGCCGGCCGGAGAGACGGTGTTTCTGGTTACGCACCAGGTGAATATCACCGCGCTGACGGATGTCTTCCCGGCGTCGGGCGAGGTTCTGCTCCTCAGAATCGGGACAGACGGGCAAACCGAAGTGCTGGATCGCATCCTGGTGCGCCCCTGATCCCCGCTTGCCGAAGCGCGGGAACGTACCTTGCCGCCCGGGCTTGGAGGATCAATGCTCCGACAACCGTTCAACGCATGGGAGGCCAGACGATGAGCAACGGAAATTTCTTCAATCTTCACGATCTCGATCAGGGCATTCAGCGCAAGCTCGCCGAAGGTCTGACGGCACGGATCTTTCCCGGCGAGAACCTGATGTTCTCCGTGGTGCGGATCGAGCCGAACGCGGAAGGTTCTATCCACAGTCACCCGGAGGAGCAGTGGGGCATCATGCTGGAAGGCAGCGGTGTCCGCACCCAGGACGGCGTCGAGCATCACGTGAAGGCCGGTGACTTCTGGTGCACGCCCGGCAATGTCGAGCACGGCCTGAAGGCCGGTCCCGACGGCTGCTTCGTGATCGACGTCTTCAGCCCGCCGCGGGGCGCCTACAAGAAAGCGGGCAGCGGCTACGGGGCCTGATCGGGGACTTGTCGCGGGCGGGGGCGTGCTCTCGGGGCATATCGATGTCTGCGCCGCGGCGATCCGGCGCGGGCTCGACTGAAGGGTTTCCCGAGCGCCTTCGCCGCTGCGGGCGTGCTGCGGCGCAAAACAGGACTGGTTTCGGGGGCGGTCCCGCGCCTATGATCGCTCCGTCGGCCGCCAAGCGCCGCCGGCGCCATCCAGGGACGCCGTCCGGCCCTCCATCCATCTAACGCGAGTCTGAAAGAATGCGCACAGTCTTTGTCAACGGCAGCTATGTTCCCGAAAACGAGGCCTCGATCTCGATCTTCGACCGCGGCTCGCTCTTCGGCGATGCCGTCTACGAGGTGACCTCGGTCCTCGACGGCAAGCTGATCGACTACGAAGGCCACATGACGCGGCTGCGCCGTTCGCTCGCTGAGCTGAAGCTGCCGTCGCCGGCCACCGACGAGGAGCTGCTGGAGATCCATCGCAAGCTGGTGGAGCTGAACGGCATCGAGGAAGGCCTCGTCTACCTGCAGATCTCCCGCGGTGCCGCCGACCGCGACTTCCTCTTCCCCGGTCCGGACGTGAAGCCGACCCTTCTGCTCTTCACGCAGAAGAAGTCGCTCATCAACAGCGCGCTCGCCGAGCGCGGCCAGAAGATCATCCTGGTCGACGATCTGCGCTGGCGCCGCTGCGACATCAAGACGGTGCAGCTGCTCTATGCCTCCCTCGTCAAGAACCAGGCGCATGACGCCGGTGCGGACGATGCCTGGATGGTGCTCGACGGCGAGATCACCGAAGGCTCCTCGAACAACGCCTATATCGTCACGGCGGACGGCACCATCGTGACCCGTGATCTCTCGACCGACATCCTGCACGGCATCACCCGCAAGGCGGTGCTGAAATGCGCCGAGGAGCTGCAGCTGAAGATCGAGGAACGTCCCTTCACCGTTGCCGAAGCCAAGGCCGCGAAGGAAGCCTTCTCGACCTCCGCGACGAGCTTCGTGAACCCGGTGATCGAGATCGACGGCGCCAAAATCGGCGAGGGCAAGCCCGGTCCGATCGCCCAGCGTCTGCGGCAGGTCTATATCGACACCAGCAAGGCGGCGGGGATCTGATCTCTGACGGCGGCGTTCCGGCCACGGCGCATTGCTCTTATCCGATCGCTTCTCCCGGGGCGGGCCTAACGGTCCGGTGACCGTCAGCGGACCGTGCCGCTGCTCGTGGAAACCGCCTCTGCGGAGGCGGATACGAGAGCCAATAGTGCCGCTTCCAGCTTTTCGATCCCGACCGGTTTGGTCAGGCGGTCGGAGATCCTGATGTTGTTCGCCTTGGCGATTTCGACCAGGGCATCGGCGTAACTGGGATTGAAACCGCTCATGAGCAGAATGGGGACGTCGCAGTCCCGCTCGGCCAGCCATTGCACGAGTTCAATCCCGTCCATATCCGGCATCACGAGATCCATGACGATGCCGGAAGGGTGCAACGTTTCGTAATGCCGCATGAAGGCTTTTGCGCTTCCGGCGGTCTCGGAAGCGATTCCGATCTCATACGCAACTTCGGAAACCAATTGCGCAATCTCAGGTTCATCGTCGACGATCAGTATCAATGGCTTCGTCACTGAACTCTCCCGAGAAAAATTAGGGAAATCTCTGTTTAAAACGCTTTTCCGTTAATCTTGATTCAAATACTTATAACGCAGCATTCATATATAATCCGGCGCGGGTCAAGCGAATCATCGAATCTCCGGGCCAAACGTAATGGCTCCCACTGTTAGTTGATTGCGAGGAAAAGGGCGTGGTTTGCTGTCCGGGATGCGTCGATCGCAATATTATCGTTGTGATTACTTTTTGATGCATATCATCCGGACGGTTCGTGTCGCCGTGGCATCATCGCTCTCAGTCCTTCGCCTCCCGCCGCAGTTTCCCTTTCCGAAGCGAGGTGGAAGATCATTCCCGGGTGTGTCCTCCGGCGCTGATCGTCTAAGCTGATCCAAGAACAGAAGCGCCTCAGGAACGAGGCGCCGGGGAGGAGCGTGGATGTCGGCCGTCACGGCGGAGGAGGGCACACAGGCGGACGGCGCCTACAAGATGCTGGTGCTGGTCACCATGGCCTGCGCCTGCATGCTCTACGCGCTGACGCTCACCATCGTGAATGTCGCCCTGCCGCAGATGCAGGGTGCCTTCTCGGCGACCACCGAGGAGATTTCCTGGGTGGTGACGCTGAACGTGGTGGCGACGGCGGTGGTGACGCCGCTGACCGGCTCCCTGGTCGCCTGGGTCGGCCAACGCAAACTTCTGGTCATTTGCCTTACCGGCTTCACCCTCGCCTCGCTCGCCTGCGCCATGGCGACCTCGCTCGAGGCGGTGCTGTTCTTCCGCATCCTGCAGGGCGGCTTCGGCGCGCCGGTGGTGCCGCTCAGCCAGGCCATCGTGCTTCAGACCTGGCCGAAGGAGGAATACGGCAAGGCAAACGGCTATCTCGGCATGTCGGTCGTCATCGGCCCCGCCATCGGCCCGTCGATCGGCGGCTGGCTGGCGGAGGAGTACAACTGGCGTTTCGTCTTCCTGATGATCGTGCCGTTCAGCCTGCTCGCCCTTGCAGGTGTGCTGCGCTGGATCCGCGAGGGCGGCAAGACCGCGCTGCCGCGCTTCGACTATCTCGGCTTCCTGCTGTTCTCCATCGCCATCGTCGCGCTGCAGCTCGTGCTCGACCGGGGGGAGCGGGAGGACTGGCTGCAGTCCGGCACCATCGTCACGCTGGTGATCGTGATGTGCGCCGCCTTCGCCATGTTCGTCGCCAACAGTGCCTGCGTCGACCGCCCCTTCATCCGGCCCACGCTGCTGAAGAACCGGAATTATGTGGTCGGGCTTTTCCTCGTCTTCGTCTATGGCGCGGTGAATTTCACGCCGCTGGTGCTGCTGCCGCAGTTGCTGCAGGCCTATCGGGGCTATCCGGACACGCTGATCGGCCTGGTGCTGGCGATGCGCGGCGTCGGGATGATCGCCGGTTTCTACGCGGCGGCGAAGATGGGGAAGATGGACCCGCGCATCGGGCTGGTGCTCGGCACGCTGGCGATCGGGACCAGCGGCTGGATGATGAGCCTCTACGACCTCAACATGGATTTCTGGGCCCTCGCCTGGCCGAGCATCCTGCAGGGCATCGGCTGCGGCCTCATGTGGGTGCCGCTCTCCATGGTCAGCTTCTCGACGCTGGAGCGCGAGCTGCTGCCGGACGCGACCTCGCTCTTCCACCTGATCCGCAACATGGGGACCAGCCTCTATGTTGCCGCCAGCATCTTCCTGCTCGTGCGGACCTCGAAGATCCGCTACGCCGAGATGGTGGAGGGCATCGGCCCGTTCGAGGAGCGCCTGAAATTCCCGGAAGCGGTCGGCGCCGGCGCAGTGCAGTGGATGGATAGTCTCGGCCTGATCGCCGGCGAGGCCTGGCGCCAGTCCGCGCTGACCGGCTTCACCAACTGTTTCTGGTTCTACGCGCTGACCTGTTTCGCGACCCTGCCGGTTCTGGTCTTCGTGAAGATCCGCAAGGTGGCGTGAGCCCTATTCCGCCTTCGCCTTCGAGATCCAGTCGCCGGTCAGTTTCGCGAGCGTGTCGCCGAGATCGCGGCTGCGTCCGGTATCGATGGAGATGAAGGCGCTCATGCCCGCCCGGAGTTCCGGCTTGGCGGCATCGGCATCGACCGCGATGCGCACCGGCAGGCGCTGCACCACCTTCACCCAGTTGCCCGAGGCGTTCTGCGGCGGCAGGGCGGAGAATTCCGCGCCGGTCGCGGGGCTGAGGCTCTCGATCCGTCCCTCCCAGACCGCGTCCGGATAGGCATCGACGCGGATCTCGACAGGCTGTTCCAGCGTGATCGCGGCGAGCTGGGTTTCCTTCAGGTTGGCCTCGACCCAGACGAGTCCGGTGCCGATGATGCCGAAGGTCGGCGTCTCGGCCTCGACCCATTCGCCGGCCTGCAGCTTCATGCGCGTGACGATGCCCGAGACCGGCGCCCGGACCTCGGTGTAGTCGAGATCGAGCTTCACCCGCTCGATCTCCGCGTCGACCGCGAGGACCAGAGGATGCTCCTCCACCGGCCGGTCGGGCTGTCCGCCGAGCTTGGCGAGCACGACCTCGCGCTTTTCCTTCAGGGAGCGCAGCCGCTGCTCGGCGGTATCCAGCTCCATCTGCATCTCGTCGAGTTTCGCTTCCGTGCCGGCGAAGCTCTTCACCAGCCGCTGCTGGCGCTCGACTTCCTTGGCGAAGAACCTGACACGCGGGCCGATCTCCGCCATCTCGGCGGCGATCTGTCCGAGTTCCGCCTTGGTCGCGAGCAGGTCGTTGATCACCGCGGCGCGCTTTGCCTCGGCCATCTTCAATTGCACCCGGTAGGGCGCGGGATCGATGCGGAACAGAAGGTCGCCTGCGGTCACCGGATGGTTGTCGCCGACCATGACCTCGACCGCGCGGCCGTCGATCGGCGGGCTGACCGCGATGATCGGCGCCTTCACATAGGCGTTCTCGGTGGTGACGAAACGTCCGGTCTGGGCATACCACCAGGACCCGGCCTCCCATGCCGCGAAACAGATGCCGCCGAGCAGCAGGATGCGGATGAGGGCGCGGCCCCAGCGCTTGCGCGCCTTCGGCGTCACGATTTGTGTCTCAGGCGTTTCCGTCATGCCTTCTTTCGCGGGCGGTCCCGCCTTGTCTGGAGCCGCCCGGACGTACCGGACGGATCGGTTGCGGAGAGCCTAGGCGCGGAGACCGGCGGGTTCCAGCGGAATACGCCGGATTCGCGTGCGGAGAAGAGAGAAGTGGCGGAACGGAAAAGATCGGATGCCGGCCTCAGAGGGCGACATGCCCGCCGAACCAGAGCCAGAGCGCGGCGAACCCCATCGAGAGCAGGGTGATCGGTACCCCGGCTTTCGCATGATCGCGGAAAGTGAGCATGACGCCGGAGCGGGCGGCGCGCTCGGCAACGATCAGGTTGGCGAGGCTGCCGACAAGCAGCAGGTTCCCGGCCAGCGTCGAGAGCAGGGCGAGCGCGGTCAGCGCGCCGTCCGGCAGTCCCGTCCAGGCCTGCAGCAGCAGGATCACCGCGGGCACGTTCCCGATCGTGTTGCTGGCGGCGAGCGTGAAGGGCAGCAGGAAGGAGAGCCGTTCCGGCAGCCAGCCGGCCTCGGCGAAGGCCGCGACCGCCGCTTCCGGCAGGCCGGTCAGGGCGAAGGCGCCGTTGATCGCGAACAGGCTGGCGAAGAGGATCAGCAGCGGCGCGTCGATTTCGTCGAGCAGCTGGCGGCTCGGCACGGCGCGGCTCAGCATCAGCCCGCCGGCGACGAGCAGGGCGGAGATCTCCCGCGGCAGAGGCGTCGTGAACAATGCCAGCAAAAGGAAGAGCGCGCCGAGACAGAGCGCGGTCTCGCCCCGGTGCCCCTCGGCACGCGGAATGTCGGCGGGCGGCGCGGCGGGAACCTCGGGGACGGCGAGCAGATGGCGCCGCCAGACCAGCGCGATGCAGACATAGGAGATCGCGAGCGCCGCCAGCGCGGGAAGCGCGGCGCTGGCGGCATAGCTCCAGAACCCGAGCCCGCCGACCTGGCCGATCAGGATGTTCTGCGGATTGCCGATCAGGCTCGCGGCGGAGCCGGCATTGCTGGCGGCGGCGAGCGCGAAGAGATAGGGCCGGGGATCGAGCCCGCGCGCGGCGAGGCTGGTGCAGAGGATCGGCGCCATGGCGAAGACCACGATGTCGTTCACCAGCACGGCGGAGAGCAGGCCGCCGACACCGATGGTGAGGGCGAGCAGGCGGTGCGGGTTGGCGGATTGCCGGCCGATCCAGAGCGCGGCGCGGGCATAGATCCCGGCGGCCCGGACGCGGGCGGAGAGCACCATCAGCCCGGCGAGCAGCAGCAGGGTCGGAAAGTCCATCGCGCCCGCGACCTCGCCCGGCGGCAGCGCGCCGCTCGCGACCGCGACGGCGGCGAGCAGCAGCGCAATCCCGGCGCGGTCGATCTTGAGGCCCGGCACGCGCCCGGCGGCCATGCCGAGATAGGTCAGCGCGAAGAGGAGGATGGTGAAGGTCTGCATGGCGCGGCGTGTCTCCGGTCGGCTTTCTCATAGCACGCGGGAGCAAGCGGCGGCCGCAAGCGAAATTCGGCGGGGGGATAAAGTCTCGTCGCGGATCGGCAAGGGCATTATCCCGGCAAATGGTTCTATGCTGGCGGCAAAACGAAGACCGTCCGTTCAGGAGGACCCCCATGCTGCGCCTCTCCGTGCTCGACCAGTCCATCGCCGCCGTCGGCCGTCCCGAGGGCCAGGCGATCCTCGACACGATCGCCATGGCGGAACATTGCGAGCGCCTCGGCTACAAGCGCTTCTGGGTCTCCGAGCACCATTCCCATCCGACCATCGTCGGCACCGCGCCGGAGATCCTGCTCGCCGCCATCGCGATGAAGACGGAGCGCATCCGCATCGGCTCGGCCGGCGTGATGCTGCCGCACTACGCGCCGCTGAAGGTGGCCGAGCAGTTCCGCGTGCTGGAGGCGCTGGCGCCGGGGCGGATCGATCTCGGCCTCGGCCGTGCGCCAGGCTCCGACGGCCGCACCTCGCTGGCGCTGAACCCGCTCGCGGCGGAGCGCCCGAACCAGTTCCCCGCCGACGTCGCCGACCTCAGCGCCTGGGTCTCCGGGGCGCCGTTGCCGGAGGGCCATCCCTTCGCCGCCGTCCGCGCCCGTCCCGCCGGCGAGACCTCGCCCGAGATCTGGATGCTCGGCAGCTCGCTCTACGGCGCCCAGGTCGGCGCCCATTTCGGGCTCCCTTACGCCTTCGCCTGGTTCTTTACCGAGGGCCAGGGCGGCCCGGAGGCGATCCAGATCTACCGCGAACGCTACCAGCCCTCCGAGCGCTTCCCCGAGCCCTGCCCCGGGATCTGCGTCTGGGCCCTCGCCGCCGAGACCGAGGAGGAGGCGCAGTACCATTTCACCTCCCGCGCGCGCTGGCAGATCTTCCGCGACCGCGGCCGCTACACGCCGCTGGAGAGCGCCGAGACGGCGATGAACGCGGCCTATTCCGAAAGCGAGGCGGCACGGATGGAGCAGCTCCGCCAGAGCGCCATGGTCGGCACGCCGGAGAAGGTCGCGGAGCAGATCCGCGCGCTCGCCGGGCGCCTCAATCTGAACGAGGTCGCGGTCGTCACCTGGGCACATGACGAGGCGGTGCGCCAGCGCAGCTACACGCTGCTGGCGAAGGAATTCGGGATGACCGGCTAGGCCCGCCTTACCGCAAAGCGAAGACGAGGATCGCGAGCAGGATCAGCGCGCTGGCGCCCCAGACGGCGGCCAGGATGCGGTGTCTCAGCTTTTCCACGGCCGGTTCCTAATCATAGTAGAACTGCTCGGCGAGGATGTTCTTCGGCGGCACGCCATGCGCGAGCAGCGCGTCCTCGACCAGCTCCAGCATCGCCGGAGGGCCGCAGAGGATATAGAGCCAGTCCCTCGCGTCCTCAGCGTCGAAAATCTCGCCGATCAGCTCCGCGCTGATCATCCCTTTCCGCCCGCTCCAGCCCGGCGCGGGCTCCGAGAGCACATGCACGACCTTCGTGTCCGCGCGGTCGGCCAGCCGGTCCAGTTCCTCTGCATAGACGATCTGCCCGGCGGTCCGGTTGCCGTAGAGCAGGGTCAGCGGGCGGGTGTCGCCGTCGGCCTGCATCTGCCGCGCGATGGAGAGCAGCGGCGCGATGCCGACCCCGCCGGCGATCAGCGCGACGCCCTTCGCCTCTCGCCCCGTGAGCGTCAGGTTGCCGTGCGCCCGGCCGAGATAGGCATTGGTTCCGGGCGCCACCTTACCGATCCTCCGGGTGAAGTCGCCGACTTCCTTGATGACGAAGCGGACGTCCGGCCGCTCCGCCGGGGCGGACGCGATGGAGAACGGGTTCTCCGCCAGCGTGAAAGGGCTCGGCCCGAGTTTCAGCCAGGCGAACTGCCCCGCCTCGAAGGGGAGCGCGTCGCCATCTTTCGGGCGCAGCGTCAGCTCCCAGGTCTTCAGCGCGATCTTGGCGACCGAACTGACCTCGTAAGGGTGTCGCGCCTCGCGGAGCGGCGAGAGCAGGTATGTCCAGACCAGCGAGGCCAGCGCGCCGGCAAGCAGCAGGACCCAGAAGCCGGCGAGCAGCGGGTCGGCGCTGTAGCGCCCGGCCTCAAACGTGTGATGTGTCACCGCACCCGCGATGACGAGGGCGCCGAGCGCGTGCATCGCCCGCCAGGCCTCGTAGCGGTACGGCAACTGGTCGCGGAAGATCGACATCAGCACGAAGCAGGGCAGCGCCACCCAGGCGAGCACGCCGGTCAGCATCGAGCCCGTATCGAGGCCGAGGGTGAACTGGCCGGTGGGGTCGTAGGGCAGGGGCGTGCCCATGGGCGAGGTGAGGTAGAGGAAGGGATGCAGGATGACGAAACCCAGCGCCGTGCGCGCCACGAGCTGGTGGAAGCGCATGGTGACGTCCATGCCGATCCGGGCCGAGATGGTGCGGAAGCGCCCGGAGAGCACGAACTCGACCAGCAGGATGGCGAAGGCGCTCATGCCGAGGCCGGAGGCGATCTCGTCCCGCCAGTGTCGCGGCGGCAGGTCCTGCAGCGCGCCGAGCAGGAGCGGCATCAGGGCGACGGCGAGATAGCCGGCAAAGAGGAACAGGGGATGCACAGGATGGCTCTCCGGGTCCGGTGTCGGGCGCTTCGTCGGTCGCAGCCGCCGAATCGTAGGACAGCAGAGCGCCCCCGATCAAGGGCCCCTCCCGGGACGGAACGCGCTCCGGTGCTTCGGCTTTGGAATTCGGGGTGACGGCGCGGGGCCGGGCGCGGCAAGATGGCGGCCAAAGCGAACACGGGATCTCTCTGGGAGGAGACAGGGATATGAGCAAGCTCGGATTTATCGGCCTCGGCATCATGGGCGTGCCGATGGCGGGGCACCTGATCGCGGCGGGGCACGAGGTGTATCTCAACACCATCGGCCAGGTGCCGCGCAGCCTGACCGACGCCGGCGGCAAGGCCTGCCCGACCGCTGCCGAGGTGGCGAAGCAGGCCGACATCATCTTCATCATGGTGCCGGACACGCCGCAGGTCGAAGAGGTCCTGTTCGGCGCGGACGGCGTCGCCGAGGCGCTCTCGGACGGCAAGACCGTGGTCGACATGAGCTCGATCTCGCCGCTCGCGACCAAGGAATTCGCGACCAAGATCAACGAGCTCGGCTGCGAATATATCGACGCCCCGGTCTCCGGCGGCGAAGTCGGTGCCAAGGCGGCGAGCCTCACCATCATGTGCGGCGGCTCAGAGAAGGCCTTCAAGCGGGTGAAGCCGCTGTTCGAGCTGATGGGCAAGAACATCACGCTGGTCGGCGGCAACGGCGACGGCCAGACCTGCAAGGTCGCCAACCAGATCATCGTCGCGCTGACCATCGAGGCGGTCGGCGAGGCCCTGCTCTTCGCCTCCAAGGCAGGTGCCGATCCGGCCAAGGTGCGGGAAGCCCTGATGGGCGGCTTCGCCTCCTCGAAGATCCTCGAGCTGCACGGCGACCGCATGGTGAAGCGCACCTTCGATCCGGGCTTCCGCATCGAGCTGCACCAGAAGGACCTGAACCTCGCCCTCTCCAACGCCCGCGAGATGGGCCTCAGCCTCCCGAACACGGCGACGGCGCAGGAACTCTTCAACGCCTGCGCGGCGCATGGCGGCAAGGCCTGGGATCACTCGGCGATGGTCAAGGCGCTGGAGATGCTGGCCGGGCACGAAGTCGCGTAAGGGGGAGGACGCCGGGATGGTCGCACTGGGGAGGCTCGGGGACGCCGCCGGACACCTGCTGAAGGCGCGCGGCGAGACCATCGCCGTCGCCGAGTCCTCCGCCGGCGGCCTGATCTCCGCCTCCCTCCTCGCGGTCCCGGGGGCGTCGGCCTATTTCGTCGGCGGCGGCGTGATCTATACCCAGACGGCGCGCGAGATCCTGGCGGAGATCGACTTCGAAAAGCATCCGGGCATGCGCTCTTCTTCCGAGCCCTACGCCGCCCTGCTCGCCGAGACCATGCGCCGGCGGATGGACACGACCTGGGGCCTCGCGGAGACCGGCGCCTCCGGCCCGAGCGGCAACCGCTACGGCGACGCCGCCGGCCACACCTGCATCGCGCTCTCGGGCCCGGTGACGCGGGTGTTCACGCTGGAGACGGGGAAGTGTGACCGGGAGGCCAATATGTGGCTGTTCACCGAAGCGGCGCTGGATGCGCTGGTGGTGGCGCTTGGGGAGGCGGTGTCGGGGTGATCTTGAATTTCGGGAGGATGCGCGCGGCGTCAATTGAGTCTCGTGCACCGTCAATTCCCTGGCCAAAAAAGAAAGCGCCCGGCTTGGGGATGAGCCGGATGTGGTGCGGGTGCAAATGATGCGGTTTGTCAGCCCGGCGGGTTTGGCGCATTGGGAAGCGGCTACCTAATCTTCTATCCAAAATAGTATTCGATCAGCGCAACGCCGACGGTGCAAAGCCAAAGCGCAAATATGAGCTTTCGTGTTCCTCTTGCTTCGTGCCGGATCATCATTTCGAGGCGCCTAAAGCGGTCGGGTTCGTCTTCAAAGTTGAAGTCATCAGGGTCGGTCATTGCGCAGCTCCCCATCCGAAAAACCGTTCCGCAATCATCCAGATGGAAAGCGCCAGAAAGAGCGTCGCGAAGGTTATGGTTCGCCGTGTTGCCGTTGCTTCGCGGGCTATCACTTTTCGCGCCAGAAACCCCTCGTTTTCAATTGTCACTTCCAGGCGCCGATGCGTATCGGTTTCTCTGTCTCGAAACCCTGCTAGGCGCAGTACCGCCTCGTCCTCATTGAATTTGGTCATTATTCGATCCCTTCGCTTATGTGCCTTTGTCGTCATCGTCAGTTGTCTTGAGGGTTTTGGCGATTGCGACAATCGACAACCAGAGCTCGATCAGCACGACCACTCAAAGAATCACTGGAAGTGCTTGTCCGGTTCCGGGGGCACGAGATTCAATTCGATACGGGGAAACTACGCAGGTGCGCAAAGTGTCGAGCTATCGGGTAAATGAGCCTTGTGTCCCCGGATTTCCCGGTTCCTTTCTCCGGATATTCTCGTTTAGGCTTCAGCCGTTATGTTCGATAAAGCGTTCGATAGATTCGTCAATGGCCTTGCCCTTATTGGTTTGGTTATAGCTTCCTTGGCTGTACAAACTGCTTGGGATTGGATCGAAGCCAACGGCTATGTTGTGTATGTCGTTTGTTCCGGCCTCCTTCTTGTGGAGGTTATCGTTCTGATCCTGTGTGGCCGGAAGGCTGCATTGACGATCCTGATCGCGGGGGCGGTTCTTTTTTTCACGATCTTCGGAACGGACCTGTTTAGGGGGGGATTCTCCGAACACGCCAATGCAGGTATTGCTACCGCTCTTCTTCTAATATCCGTTGTCGGGATCGGGTATCTGACGGATCGATTTAATAAAAACAAAAGATCCTAATTTCTCTTCATCCCTCCGCCCCAGCGGCGACTCCTGTTCCGTCTCCACCGCCGCCTTCAGTTTCAGAAGGCCGACATTCCGGTCGCGGACAGTTCCTCCGGCTTTGTCGCCATGGTTGAAATAGATGGGCCCGTCCCTCACGCCCTGCGTGCCCGGGGCGATCAGCTTTCTGAGCGTTTTGCTCCGCCCTCTCGAAGCCACCACGAACGGTCATCTTGTAAAGCGCCCAAGTTGACGGCCCGACTGCTGGCTGTTGATATTTCTCACGCACGTAAAAGTCGCACAAGTCAAATTGTTGACATTTGTAAACACGCAATCCATATTCGGAGCACGTAATGACCCGCCCGCGCCATCCGGACAAAGAGGTCGAGGCGGCGGTCCGGCAGGCTGAGGCGCTGGGCTGGACCTGGAGGCCGCAGGGGCACTGGGGACGGCTCTATTGTCCCCAGCATGACCGCGAGGGTTGCCAGATCGGGGTCAATGGAACGCCGCGGAATGCGGGCAATCACGCGCGGCAGATCTTGCGGGCGATCAACCGGTGTCCGCACGGGGCCGGGGGAGAGTGATGATGGAGACGTTTGAGTTCAGCGTGATCGCCTCCGGGCTGGACCCGGCGGCGGAGGATTTCGAGGCGCGGTTCTACGACCATGGCTGCGACGACGCGCTGGTCTCGTTCCAGAAGGGCCATGTCATCGTCGATTTCGCGCGCGAGGCGGAGAGCTTCGGCGATGCCGTCGCCTCGGCGCTGGAGAATGTCGCCGCGACCGGCGCGCGGATCGACCGGCTGGAGCCGGACCCGCTGGTCAGCCTCTCCGACATCGCGAAACGCGCCGAGATGACGCGGGCGGCAATCTCCAACTATTACCGGGGCTGCCGGGGCGAGGGCTTTCCGCCGCCAGTGGCGCGCGTGACCTCGGACAGTCCGCTCTGGGAATGGGCGACGGTCGCCCGCTGGCTCGCCTGCAACGGCAAGCTCGCCCCCTCGGTCGCGGTCGAGGCGGAACTGGTCCGGCAGGCCAATCTCGCCGTCGCGGGCGGCGAGGTGCATATCGGGCCGATGCTGCGGCAGCGGGCGACGGAATACGAAGAGACACTCTGCGCCTGAGGGCGCTCATGCCGCTCACCCCGCCGCAGCATTGATCATTTCCGCCGCCTTCTCGGCGATCATGATCGTCGGCGCGTTCGTGTTGCCCGTGGTCAGATACGGCATCACCGACGCATCCGCGACCCTGAGCCCCTCGATGCCGCGGACCCGGAGCTCCGGGTCGACGACCGCCAGCGGGTCGATCCCCATCTTGCAGGTACCGACCGGGTGGTAGAGCGTGGTGCCGCGCTCCCGGGCGAACTCAGCGAGCGCGGCCTCGTCCGCCGCCTCCGCGCCCGGCCAGAGTTCCGCCGCGCTGTGGCGTGCGAGCGACGGCGCGGCGAAGATCCGGCGCACATGCGCCATGCCGGCGAGCATCACGCGGAGGTCGTCGCGGTCGGAGAGGTAGTTCGGTTTGATGCGCGGCGGCGCCGTCGGATCCGGGCTCGCGGCCATCACGGTGCCGCGGCTGGAGGGGCGGGTCGGGCAGATCACCGTCGCCATGCCGGGCGCGCGCTCCAGCGCCAGCGGCTTGTCCGGATCGTAGCTGGCCGGGGTGAAGAGGAGCTGCAGGTCCGGGCTCTCCAGGCCCTCGCGGCTGCGGCAGAACACCATCGCGCTGGTCACGCCGAAGGTCAGCGCGCCGTTGCCGAAGAGGGCGAAGCGGCCGATCTCGCGCAGCACCCGCCAGCCGCGGGAGAGCTGGTTCATCGAGATCGCGTCCCTGACCCGGTGGGTGATGCGCGTGACGTAATGGTCGGAGAGGTTGGCGCCGACGCCCGGCAGGTCCTGCACCACCGGCAGCCCGAGGCTCGCGAGATGGCCGGCTGGGCCTATGCCGGAGAGCTGAAGGAGCTGCGGCGAATTGACGGCGCCGCCGGAGAGCACCACCTCGCACGCGGCTTTGACCGCGACCTCCTGGCCGTGGCGGCGGAACACCAGCCCGGTGCAGCGGCGTCCCTCGAAACTGAGCTTCTGCACCAGGGCTTCGGTCTCGACCCGGAGGTTGGGGCGTTTGCGCGCCTCGGCGAGGAAGGTGCGGGCGGTCGAGGCGCGCCAGCGGCCGCGACGGGTCATCTGCGAATAGGCGACGCCCTCCTGGGCCGAGCCGTTGTAATCCGGGTTGAAGGCGAAACCGGCCTCCTCTGCCGCCCGCACGAAGGCATGGGTCAGCGGCAGGATGGTGCGGTAATCCTCGACCGGCATCGGGCCGCCCCGCCCGCGGATCTCGTCCTCGCCCTTTTCGTAGCGCTCGGAGCGGCGGAAGAGGGGCAGTACCTCCTCGAAGCTCCAGCCCCGGCAGCCGAGCTGCGCCCAGCCGTCATAGTCGGCCGGGTTGCCGCGCACATAGAGCATGCCGTTGATCGAGTGCGAGCCGCCGAGCACGCGGCCGCGCGGCCAGTGGATCGCCCGTCCGGCCGTGCCTTCCTCCGGCTCGCTCGCATAGTTCCAGTTGACGGCCGGATTGTAGAGCAGGCTCTTCACGCCGGCCGGAATGTGAATCAGCGGATGGCGGTCCGGCGGCCCGGCCTCGAGCAGCAGGACCCTCGCCCCGGTCTCGCTGAGCCGGCTCGCGACGACGCAGCCGGCCGAGCCCGCACCGACCACGACATAATCCGTTTCCAGAGTCTCCACGCGCATCATCCCTTCTTGCCGAGAGGCTGTTCGTTCTCCGCTTTTCCTTCGCTGCCGTCAGGCGTCATCGAGAAGATCGCCGCGGACCGTCAGGAATTCATCGAGCGCCCCGGCGAAACCGTCGAAGTCCGGCTGGCCGAGGGGCAGCGACAGGGAGATGAAACCGCGCCGCGCCATGTAGATGCCCGATGCGATCAGATCGAGGTGGAGCAGCTTGCGAAGGCCTTCCCTGTGCGCGGCTGTCTTCGCATCCGCGGGCCAGGTGTCCTGCGGCCGGCGGATGGGCGCGCGCTGGAAGTGAAGGGCGAGGATCGAGCCCATTCCCGTCACCTGCATCGGTGCATCGTGCCGGGCGATCACCGCGCCCAGCTGCTCCCTGAAGCGGTCGCCGCGGGTGTTCAGTGTTTCCGCCGCCTCGGGCGTATAGATGTCGCGCAGGCCGACAAGCCCCGCCGCCATCGACAGGACATTGTTGTTGAAGGTCCCGGGATGCGAGACCGCGTTGGGCGCGTAGGGGTCGAACATGCTCATGATATCGCGCCGGCCGCCGAACGCGCCGAAGGTCATGCCGCCGCCGAGATATTTTCCGAAGCTCGTCATGTCCGGCGTAACCCCGGTCTTCTCCTGCAGGCCGCCGGGGCCAAGCCGGGAGGTCATGACCTCGTCGAAGATCAGGATCACGCCGTGGGCGGCGGAACGTTCGCGGAGCGTTTCGAGGAACCCCGGAGCCGCCGGGATGGCGCCCGCGCTTCCCATCATCGGCTCGACGATGATGGCCGCCAGGTCGCCCGCATGTTCCTCGATCAGCGCGGCGGTGCCATCGATATCGTTGAAGGTCGACATGACAAACGGGAACGGCGCATTGATCGGCGATCCGGCCTGGCCGAAATAGAAGACGCCGCCATGGTATCCGCCCGCGAAGGCCATGACCTTGCTGCGGCCCGTGAACGCGCGCGCCGCGGAGAGGGCGAAGAGGTTGGCTTCGGTCCCCGAATTGCAGAAGCGCAGCAGATCGACGGACGGGAAGCGCGAGCAGATCAACTGCGCCAGCTCGGCATCGTACCGGTTCGGCCCGCCGAGACCGACACCGGCCTCCACGGCATCGGTGACGGCCTTCACCAGTCTCGGATCGGAGTGGCCATAGAGGCCGGCGGTATACTCGCCGAGAAAGTCCGTATAGAGGTGGCCGTCGATATCCGTGATCGTCGCCCCCTTGCCGGACGCGATCGTCAACGGATAGGGCGTGTAGTGGACGACGGTCCGCGTGTTTCCGCCCGGCATGGCCCGTGCCGCTTCCTCTGCCCTCGCGCCGCTCTTCGGGTTCTCCGCCTTGTAGCGTTCTTCGGCGGCGGCCAGGGAGGAGGCCAGGTCGCTGTTCGATCGATCGGCCGATGCGCTCTGAACCATTTCCGTTCCAGCTCGTGATGTGTTTGCGTCAGGCGGCTTGTGTTCCGGATTATTTGATCATCTCCGGATTGTTCCGTCGATAAGCGCCGAAGGGTCGCAATTGGCCTGGCGTCGATGGGATCGGCAATCCGGAAGGCTTTCCGCCACTCACCCCTTCGGCCGGAGCGGCAGTTCCTCTTCGACCTTCTCCACCGCCGCCTTCAGCTTCAGGAGCCCGACATCGCGGTTGCGGAACAGTTCCTCCGGCTTCATGTCGCCATAGTCGAAATAGCCGGAGCCGTTCATCACGCCCTGTTTGCCGTCGGCGATCAGCTTTTCCAGCGTCTCGCTTTTCCCCTTCACCTCGGGCGGGATGTACATCTTGTTGGCGAGCGCGCGGCGGCTCATGTCGAGGCCGGTGAAGTCCGCCTTCATCAGCGCGCCCATGGTCGCCATGCGGAGCGCGAGGCCATACTTGATCGAAGTGTCGATCGCCTCGGCATCGGCATAGCCCTCGTCGAGCAGGCGGGTGATCTCCAGCGTCATCGCCGCCTGCAGGCGGTTGGCGACATAGCCGGGCACGAAACGCTCGAACAGCACCGGCTTCTTGCCGATCGCCGCGTAATGGTCGCGCACGGCCTCCAGGATCTTGCGGTCGGTCTCCGGCCCGCCGGCGATATCGACCAGGTCGATGATGTAGGGCGGGGTGTACCAGTGGGTGATGATGAAGCGGCTCTGCAGGGACGCCGGCGCGAGCGGGAAGGCGTCGAGATAGGAGGTGTTGCTGGCGATGATCGCCGCCGCCGGGGCCGCGCTCTCTAGCTCGGCATAGACCGTCGTCTTCACCTCGCGGTTCTCGACCACCGCCTCGACGATGAAATCGGCGTCCGCGACCGCGTCCTTCAGGGTCGCGACCGGCGTGATCCGGGCGAGGATCGCCGCCGTCTCCGACTTTGCGACACTACCGCCGGCGACGAGGGTCTCAAGCGCGCTGCCGATCAGCTCCATGCCGGTCTTCAGCTGGCGTTCGCTGATGTCGGTCATCTTCACCGGATGTCCGGCGATCGCGTGCACGAGGGCGAGCCCGTGTCCCATCAGTCCCGCGCCGATGATGGCGACCTTGCTTGTGCTGTCCATTCCGCGTTCCTCCCCGGATGCCGTCATTCCTTTGTTGGCAAGGAGGCTAGCAAAGCCAGATGGCGACGATTGATGAAGATTTGGCAGCAGGGCGGGGCAGAGCTGCGGAGAGTGGAGAAGTCCGGCACCACACTCGTGCCTGCGCGTTGCTTTACGGCGCCTGTGCGGTGGCTCACACTCTTGGAAAAAGAGAATAATCCCAGGGAGACGTCGCCATGTCCGCAGAGCCTACTCTGATCATCCGCAACGGAACCATCGTCGACGGCACCGGGGCGGAGCCGGTGGAGGCGGATCTCGCCATCGCCGGTGACAAGATCGTGGCCATCGGCGAGGTCGCGGGACGGCGCGGCGTCGAGGAGATCGACGCGCGCGGCAAGCTTGTCACGCCCGGCTTCGTCGACATCCACACCCATTATGACGGGCAGGCCGTCTGGGACAGCCATCTCGCGCCCTCCGCCTGGCACGGCGTCACCACGGCGATCATGGGCAATTGCGGCGTCGGCTTCGCGCCCTGCAAGCCGGCCGACCGGGACAAGCTGGTCGAGCTGATGGAAGGCGTCGAGGACATCCCGGGCCCGGTCCTGCACCAGGGGCTGAACTGGCAGTGGGAAAGCTTCGAGGAGTATCTCGACGTGCTGGAGAAGCTGCCGCGCGACATGGATCTCGGCGTGCTGCTGCCCCATGCCGCGGTCCGGGTCTATGTCATGGGCGAGCGGGCGCTGCAGCTGGAAAACGCGACGGCGGAGGACATCGCGAAGATGCGGCAGATCGCGGCGGACGCGGTCCGCGCCGGCGCCTTCGGCTTCTCCACCTCCCGCACGATCAGCCACAAGAGCCTCGCCGGCGACTACACGCCCACCCTGCGCGCGCAGGAGGAGGAGCTGACCGGCATCGCCATGGGCATGGCGGATGCGGGGTCCGGTTTTCTCGAGATGGTGTCTGACTGGGACCAGCCAGACCCGGAGACCGAATTCGCCATGCTCCGCCGGGTGATCGAGACCAGCGGGCGGACCGCCGTCTTCACTCTCAACCAGCGCCACGACCGGCCGCATTTCTGGCGCGATCTCTTGCGGCTCGCGGGCGAGGCGGCCAATGACGGGCTCTCGATCCGCCCGGTGGTGGCGCCGCGCCCGATCGGCATCCTGCTTGGCCTCGAGGGCAGCCAGAATCCGTTCTCCGGCACCGCGACCTACCGCTCGATCCAGGACCTCCCGCTGAAGGACCGCGTGGCGGCGATGCGCGACCCGGAGGTGCGGGCGAAGATCCTTTCCGAGGATCCGGTGAAGAACAGCACCTTCCCGCTGATCCACCGGATCTCCTTCTCCAAGATGTTCCGCCTCGGCTCGCCGGCGAATTACGAGCCGGCGAAGGACCAGTCCATCGCCGCCATTGCCGAGCGGGAAGGCCGGACGGCGCCCGAGGTCGCCTACGACATCCTGCTGGAGCGCGAGGGGCGCGGCTTCATCTATACGCCGCTCGTCAACTACGCGAACTACGACATGAGCGCGCCGGAGGAGATGCTGGCGGACCGGAACGCGATCATGGGGCTCGGCGACGGCGGCGCCCATGTCGGCTTCATCCTCGATGCGGGCTATCCGACCTGGCTGATGAGCTACTGGGGCCGTGATCGCGCCCGCTTCCCTATGACCGACGTGATCCGGCGCCTGACCTCGGATACGGCGAGCGCCGCCGGTCTCTCCGACCGGGGTGTGCTCGCGCCGGGCAAGAAGGCGGACGTCAATATCATCGACTGGGACCGCGTCGGCTTCTCCGATCCCTACGTGACTCATGACCTGCCGGCGGACGGCAAGCGGCTGATGCAGAAATCGACCGGCTACGAGGCGACCATCGTCTCCGGCAAGATCACCTATCGCGGCGGCGAGGCGACCGAGGCTCTGCCCGGCACGGTGGTGCGCGGGCAGCGGTGAGGGGCGCGGGTCAGTAGACCCAGTCGGTGTAGACCGGCTCCGGGCCGACGGCTTTCAGCTGGATATCGTCCGATTCGGGCTCCGGTGCCGGTTCGACCGCGGACAGTTCGAACGCGGCCGGTTCGTCCGTCGCGGAAGCGAGCATCGCATTGTGGACCCGCAACACATCGACCGTGTAGGTGCCAAAATGATTTAAGCCGCCGGTCACCATGATGTAATGCGTTCCGCTTTCAGTGGGCGTGTAGGTCAATGCGGCATCCAGACCGACGCCGCTATTGCGGTCGTTGGCCAGAAAGAAACCGTCGCTGTCATAGATCGCGACGTATGGATCGTGCAGGTTTCCTCCACCCGAGTGACCACCGCGCGCGTGGATGACGACGGTTTGTCCAGCGACAAGGTCCGTACGAAACAGGTCCAGGTCGTACTGTCCTCCTACTGGAACTGCGACCGTTCCCGTAACGCTCTGGCCGACGCCTACGTATCCGTGGGTATTTCTGGCAAAGGGCAGATCGGTTGTCCCCTCTGAAATGCCCCAGCTGATCTGCGGAGCCCCTATGGACGGACCATCGAGGTCACCTGTCGAACGGCCCTCGAAATAACCGCTGGTGATGTAGTGTCGGGTTGCCAGATCGTCGTCCCCGCCAAAGGCGGCAGCGAGATCCGGATTCGCTTTCATGTAATTGTCAGCGTCGAAATTGGTCAGGCGGCCTTCGCGGCGTCCGGTGTCCAGATAATGCGCGGCCGCCACTTCACGGTTGGTGCCGATGGACCCGATCAGGTCCGGGTGGCTGGCGACATATTCCAGGCCGTCGAACTCGACCGTACGGCCTTCATAGACGCCGGCATTGAGAAAATGCGCCCGCGCCGCGCCCGCGTCCCTGCTGAACGCCGCCTCCAGATCGGAGTACGAGGCGATGTACTCGAGCCCGCTGAAATTCGGATCGACATAGGTCGCGAGCGCGTAATCGACCGACCCGGTATGGGTATGGAGGAAATATGTCGTCACGCCGTTCGCCGGGTCGGCCGCCGATTGCGGACCGGCGCCGCCGAGTTGCAGCACGTCGATGACCTGACCGAAAGAAAGCCGGTGATCGGTGACGCCTTCGACCAGCGCCTGGACGGTGGTGACCGTGGCGGCTACCTGCGGCGCCGCGAAACTCGTTCCGAAATCTGTCGAACCCGGGAAGCCCTCGCCGTCTGCAAGCACGTGGACCGTCGCAGGGCTGTTTTGCGAGAAGTTGCTCGGGTTGCCGGCGCCGTCATGGCTGCCGACCGAGATTACGTTGGAGAGACCGGCCGGATAGGTCGGGTTCTCGAGACCGGTTGCGCTACCGCTGTTACCTGCCGAGGCGACACCGTAGATGCCGCGATTGGCCAGAGCATTGATCTGCGACTGGAACGACGAGGCCCAGGACGCATAGGGGCTGCCGAAGCTCATATTGTAGGCGCCGATATGCCATCCGGCGTCGTTCAGGCTTGCCAACTTGCCCAGAGCGTTCTGGATCGCCGGAATAGAGACGGAATATCCGCTGTTGCTGGTGACCTGCAGGTCGATCCGCTCGAGCGCGGCGTTGGTCCGCTCGACCGACTCGGCAACGGTCGATCCGTGAGAGGTCCTGCGCCCGCCGTCGGTCTCGCCGTTCCGGTAGTAGTAATCGTATTCGTAAAGATTCCGCCCGAGCCTGGCCTCGGTCTCGTTCGTTACCCCTGAATCTATAATTCCGACCGACCAGACACCCATTATGAAACTCCGGCGCGGGAGCGCGCTCAAAAATTGAATTTAAGTTTATCTCGTTCGTTTTATCGGATGGCGCCGCGCGCTCCGTCAAACGTGCCGGCGCCGGGCCGAGCGGGGCGGGAATGTGCCAGTGGCCGTCATCTGTCTACTGCCTCTTCTCTTGTGACTTCTGGTAGGCGTGGCTGCGAGAAAATCGCATCACAACATACTCAGGAGTGTCCCACGAGGCGGCGAGATATGGCAATGGCCTTGCCGGTTTTTTTGCAACTTTCGGCGGCATCTAGGTGGGGGCGGTGCGGATAGGGAAATCATGTTGCCGACGGCGCTTCGACGCCGTGGCCCAGACAGCGGATTGTCTGGAACCGGAGAGCCCGGAGGCTCTGGCGGAGGGAAGGGGATTCGAACCCCTGAGGGGCTTCCACCCCAACACGCTTTCCAGGCGTGCGCCTTAAACCGCTCGGCCATCCCTCCTGAAGAGGCGCGGACCATACAAAAGGCCTTCCGGCTTTGCAACGGTTTGCGCGTCGAAATATTGCAAAAAGATGCGGGCGGGCTGTTCCGGCGATTGTGCGTGTCCGCTGTTTCGTCCACCTACCCGTTTGGTGTAGGCTTTCCAGCAGGTTAGGGGGCACAGCAGTTGGTGCGCGCGGGACCGCCGGGAAGCCGGTCGGGGCGCGCCGGGGGATGTATGAGGCGGTTGTTTCGCTTGATTGCGCTGATCCTGATTCTGATCGCGCTGGCGCTGGTGGCGCGGGACGGCTATGCGAGCTGGCAGGCCGAGGCCGTGCGCATCATGGATGCCGGCACGCTCTGGGCCGGGCTGCACCAGGACAGCCTGCAGCTCGCCGAGCCGGCGATCTCGCGTCATCTCCATCCCTTTCTCTGGCACCCGGTGATGGTGACGCTCCTGCTGCTCCCGGCCTGGCTGGTTTTCGGCGTGGTCGGGATCGGCCTCTGGCTGCTGACCCGGCTGCGTGCCCGCCCGGCTTCGCGGGACCTTTTCATGCGGCATTGAGGTCTGGGGGCGTCAGGTCCCCGTCCCATGTCGGACGGAATCAGCTGTTGCCTGGAAACTCCGGCTTTACGGGCTCCTCCAGAACGATCTCGCGGCCGACGAGCGGGGCCAGTGTCTGGAGCGTCATGCCGCTGACATTGCCGACGATCGGGGCGCCGTTGTCTGTCTCGCCCGGAACCGGAGCCTCATAGAGGGCCGAGATTCGCGGCTCGTGGACGATATCCGACGTCTGCCCGTCCCAGTATCCGGTTTTGTCGCGCACGGGGACCTGGAAAGTAACCAGCTGGCCATTGAAGATCAGGGTGCCGAGGCGGCTGACTTCGCCGTTGCGAATGTCGAATGTCGGCGCCCGCTCCACGAGGCGGCCCGAGGAATCCGCGAAGCGGACCGTGTCGGTCCGCTTGCTCGCGGCGATGACGGTTTGGGTCGTGAGTTCAAGGAGACTGAAGGCCGGGCCGGGGCGATAGCGTTCCTCGATGGCGGATATCACATAGATTCCGGGCGTGGCGGCGAACTGCCACATATGACAGGCGCGGCCATCTCTGAGGAAGGTCGCGTTCTGAAAAGAGATGCCTCTCGCCCGGCTATCGCCGGGGGCAGCGCTGATGACGGGTGTGCCGGAGCCGTCTTCGACTTTGCTGACGGCCACCAGATAGTTCCGGTCGACCACGTCTCCTTCGCGGCACAGCTTCAACGAGACCGCACCCTCGCCCGGACCGACGGTCAGCGGTGGAACCGCGACCGGCTCCGGGCCTAGGGTTTTGCAGGCGGACAGCAGGAGGGCGATGGCGATCGCCGCCATGATGGAACGCATCGATTTTCCCCAGAATGAGATGCAGGACGAAGTCCGGTCAGAGGCGTTTCTAGAACAATGCGCTGGGATTGTTGAGCCTATTCGTCCCCCGGCACGCCGTAGGACGGCGCTGCGCGCGGATCGAGCGCGCGGGTGACATAGGCATCCAGCTGGGGCTTGTAGACCTCCCAGGCTTCCGCTATGGACTCGATCGGGCAGTCCTCGGTCCAGTCGCAGCGCAGGTCCGCGACCGGCCAGGCGTATTTGTCCGCCAGCTGCATGCCCGCAGAATGCACTGGCCCAGCTTCGCCGCCGGCCGCGAGCCCGGCGCGCATGGCCGCGATCAGCCGGTCGCCGAGAGGACCGGTCGAGGCGGTGAAGGCGGCGACGATGGCCGCGGGGACGTCCTTGTTGGCGAGCAGGTTGCCGCCGGAGGCGACGTTCTCCGCCTTCGCTTCGGCCCAGATTCCGAGCGCGTTGCCGCCGGAATGGATCGCCGTGCCGCCTCTCCTGTCGACGGCGAGCACCTGGCGGTAGTCGAGATGCCGGGCTTCCTTCCGCATCGCCTCGATCGCCTCCTCGGCCGTCATTCCGGCCTGCATGTGGTTCAGCACCAGAGGCCCGAGCCGCGGGTCGGTCACGTTCTGGCTCGCGACGGCCCCGACTCCGGCACGGGTATAGGCGCAGCGCGCCGAGACGGCGGGCGAGGAGGAGGAGATCGCGATCCCGAACATGCCGGTCTCGGTGCAGCGGGCGACAAGAGAGAAGGTCATCGGGGGCTCCGGCTCAGTCGTCGGGGATGACGGCGGTGCCGTCGATTTCGACCAGCCATTCCGGCCGGGCGAGCGCCTGTACGACGAGCCCGGTGCAGACCGGGTGCACGCCCCTGATGTACTCGCCAATGGTCCGGTAGACCGCCTCGCGGTGGCGGATGTCGGTGATGTAGACGACGAGCTTTACCAGATGCTCCATCGAGCCGCCGGCCTCCTCCAGCAATTGCCGGATGTTCTGCATCACCTTGTGGGTCTGCTCGGCCGGATCGTGGCTCTCGATGTTCTTCGCCGTGTCGAGTTCCTGCGGGCACTGGCCGCGCAGCCAGACCGTGCGTCCGCCGCGGGTGATCACCGCCTGGGCGAGGTCGTTGTCGAGCTTCTGTTCCGGGTAGGTGTCCTTCGTGTTGAAAGTCCTGAGGCGCTCATGGGCCATGTCGGGTCTCCGGTGGGAATTGCTGCGGGCCTCGGCGGTCCTTATTCGGCCGCGCCGCGCGCGCGGACGGCGGCGTCGTAGTCGAGATAGCTGCGCTGGATGGCGATCTGGTCGGCGATGTGCATGGCGTCGTGCCAGACGCCCCAGATGAAGCTCGATCCCCGGCGCGAGAGCCAGGGCAGGCCGAGGAAGTAGATCCCGGGCTCGCTCGAGACGCCGCGCTGGTGCCGGGGCCTGCCGTCCGCGTCGAAGGCATCGACCTTGAGCCAGTCATAGTCGGTGCGGAAGCCGGTGGCCCAGAGGATGGTGCCGATCCCGGCCGCCCTCAGCTCCAGCTCCCGTATCGGATTGGCGACGCAGTCGGGATCGGGGCCGATGACATGGGCTTCGGGTTCTAGCGGGAGGTCGAGCCCGTTCCGCGCGGCGAAGGCGTCGGCCTGGCGCAGGACGGAGAGATAATTCTCGTCGCCCTCGGCGATATTGCGCGCGAGATCGCCGGCGAAACGCATGCTTCCGTCCTCGTAGCCTTCGGTCAGGCCGACGAGGGTGATGCCCTGGCGCGCGAGGTTCCGGAAATCGACCGTCTCGCCGCCGCGCGCACCGCTGACGGCGATCGCGATATGCTCGGTGCCCGGTTTCGGCGCGGCGATGTCCCAGAGGCCGAGCACGCCGAGCCACCAGCAATAGTCCCGTCCGCGATAGGCGCGCGGCGGGCGGTGATGCGGGCCGACCGAGAGGATGACCTTTCTGCCGGAGCGGTTCAGCTCGTCCGCGATCTGCACGCCGGAGGAGCCGGCGCCGACCACGATCACGCCACCGTCGCCGAGCTGGTCCGGGTTCCGGTAGGCGCTGGAATGAAGCTGCGCAATCCCGGCACTCGCGGGGACGACCGGCGGGATCACCGGGATCTGGAACGGGCCGGTGGCAATCACGACATTGTCCGCCTCGATGGAGCCTTCCGTCGTCTCGACATGAAAGCCGGGGCGGCCCTCGTTGCGCAGGACGGAGGTCACCTCGACGCCGGAG
This sequence comes from Nisaea sp., assembly GCF_017640745.1. Classification (GTDB taxonomy): domain Bacteria; phylum Pseudomonadota; class Alphaproteobacteria; order Thalassobaculales; family Thalassobaculaceae; genus Nisaea. Next base: position 96,180 of record NZ_JAEPQA010000012.1, read on the forward strand.
CGCACCGGCGCCGCGATCATTTCCGCATAGTCGGCAAAATAGTCCGCGACCTTCTCCTTCGGGATGAAGCTGTCCGGATCGGCATCCGGGAACTCCATGCCCGGGAAGCGGTCGTGCCAGGCGGGGCCGTTGGCGACCAGGGAGTCCCAGCGTTCCGAGCGCCAGCGCTCGGCGATCCGTCCGCGCTCCAGAACGAGATGAGGAATGCCGGCCTTGCCGAGATGCTCGCTCATCGCGATCCCGGCCTGGCCGGCGCCAATGACGAGCGTGTTGATGTTCTCAACGGACATGCGGAAGTCTCTTCTGGTTCGGTCCGGCAGTGGCGCCCGGCAGGATGGATCGCGTCAGTGTGCTTGGAGCCGGAGGCGCTTGTCGAGTCCGCGCGCGGAACGGCTTTCCCGGCGACATCGTTCGTTTTCCCGGACTAGAGTGATCCGCCCCGGGCCAGAACCCGCGTTCCGCAGGAGAGAAGCAACCGATGTCCGACCTGTCCCTTCTTGAGCGGCAGATGACCGAGTGGCGCCGCGACTTCCACCGCAATCCCGAATTCGGCTTCGAGGAGCGGAGGACCGCCCGTTTCGTCGCGGAGGTCTTGCGCGATCTCGGACTTGAGGTCGCGGAGGGCGTCGGCGGGACCGGGGTGGTCGGGTCGCTCCGGCGGGGTAACTCGAACCGGGCCATCGCGCTCAGGGCTGACATGGATGCGCTGAGGATCACCGAGGCGACCGGTCTCGAATGGAGTTCCGCCACGCCGGGCACGATGCATGCCTGCGGCCATGACGGTCATACCGCGATGCTGCTCGGTGCCGCCCGTCTGCTGGCCGAGGAGGGCGGGTTCGACGGGACGGTTCATTTCATCTTCCAGCCGGCCGAGGAATGGGGGCGGGGCGCGCTCGCCATGCTCGAGGACGGACTGGTGAGCCGCTTTCCGTTCGACGAGATCTACGGGATCCACAACATGCCGGGCCTGCCGGTCGGTCATGTCGAAACCCGCTCCGGTCCCTTCATGTCGGCCGAGGACAATTTCGAGATCGTGCTGAAAGGCAAGGGCGGACACGCCTCCCGGCCGCAAGGGGGACGGGAGGTGATGGTCCCGGCCTGCGCGCTGGTGATGGAACTGCAGACCATCGTCTCCCGGCGGATCAGTCCCGCCGACATCGCCGTCGTCTCGGTCACCGAGCTGACCACCGACGGGACCCGGAATGCCCTGCCGAGCCTCGCCCGGATCCTCGGCGACGCGCGCAGTTTCCGGCCCGAGGTCTCCGCCCGCATCGAGGAGGAGATGCGCAGGATCGCCGCCGGGATCGCGATGCTGCACGCGGTCGAGGCGGAAGTGACCTACAGCCGCGAATTCGTTTCCCTGGTCAACGACGCGGACCTTTCCGCAGCCGCGCTCGATGCCGCCCGCCCGGTTTCGGTTCGGGCCGGGGAAGCCGCCGAGCCGGTCACGGGATCCGAGGATTTCGCCCGCTACCTCGATCATGCGCCGGGCTGCTTCCTCTTCATCGGCAACGGCGAGGATTGCGCCCCGCTGCATCATCCCTCCTACGATTTCAACGACGCCGCACTGCTGCACGGCGCGCAGGTGCACGCCTCGATCGCCCGGGCCCGTCTCGGGCAGCGCTGATGTGAGGCGCCCGGGCTTGACAGCGTCCGGCATTCGGCGCCAAGCACGTCGATGGATCAGGATCCTCCTCGCCCGAACTTTTACCTCTCGAATGCGCGCTGGCTTGCCGCCGGGCTGCTCTGCACCCTCGGCTCCTCCTTCGGCCAGACGTTCTTCATTTCGCTCTTCGCCGATCAACTCATGGAGCTGCACGGGCTGACCGCCGGGACATGGGGCAGTCTTTATGCCGGCGCGACGCTGACCTCGGCGGCGATGCTGATCAAGGGTGGGCAATTCGCCGACACGATGCGGCTCCGAACCCTGGCGATGGTGGTCGTCGGCGCCTTCGCGCTGGTTTGCGCCGGCATGGCGCTGCACGACTCGATCGTGATGCTGTTCCTCATGGTGCTGGGGCTGCGCTTCTTCGGGCAGGGGATGATCAGTCATGTCGGGATGACGGCGACGGCGCGCTGGTTCCAGGCGCGGCGCGGCCGGGCGATCGCGATCACCTCCCTCGGCTACGGGATCGGCGAGGCCGTGCTACCGGCGACCGCCGTGCTTGCGATCGCGCTGGTCGGCTGGCGCGGCGCCTGGTGGCTCGCGGCGGCGACCGTGCTGCTGGTCTTCGGCGGCGCTCTCTGGGTCCTCTTCGCGCGCGATCGCACGCCCCAGGGCGGCGAGACGAGCGGGCCGGCGCCGGGGGCGCTCGGGCGGCACTGGACCCGTCCGGAAGCGCTCCGGCACTGGTCTTATTGGGCGCTCTTCCCGGGCATCCTGACGCCCGCTTTCATCGGCACGGTGGTCTTTTTCCATCAGGCCCATGTCTCCGGCGAGAAGGGCTGGAGCCTGGCGGAGATGGCGGCGGGCTACCCGGCCTATGCGTTTTCCGCCATCGCGGCGGTCTTCATTGCCGGGCGGATCATCGACCGGTTCGGCGCGCTCGCCCTGCTGCCGCTCTTTCTGTTGCCCATAGGGCTCGGGATCGTTCTGCTGCAGGCCAGCGACGAGGTCTGGATCTGGGGCGTCGTTCTCGGCTGTATCGGTTTCGGCTCCGGGTTTTCCAGCGCCCTCAACGGAGCGGTCTGGGCGGAGATCTACGGCACCCGGAACCTCGGCGCGATCCGGGCGCTCGCCGTTTCGGCCATGGTGTTCTCCACTGCCATCGGCCCGGCCATCACCGGACTCCTGATCGACCGGGGCATCGTGCTCGAGACGCAGGGTATCGTGATGATGCTCTGGTGCGTCGGGCTCTCGGCGGTCTACGTGCAAGTGGCCGCCCGGCTTCGCGGGCTTATCGCCTCAGCGGCCTGATTCAGCCGCTGGAGAAGATGGAAGATTTCCCGCAATAAGAGATAGTTGCTGTCTCTTGTGTCAGTCTTTCTTCCCTAATTCCTCAATCAAATCCCGACAAAATAGGCCGTGAATCGTCTTGACGTACGTGATGGCGACGCAAATCATGGTTGTATAATAATGGCTGAAAACGAGCCGCAGGGAGGAATGCAATGAAGCGGATTATCGCAGCGATACTGGCGTCTTCTGTCATCTCGGGCGGGGCGCTCGCGCAGTCGGGCCAGGTGCCGGACAATCTGGAGAAGCTCTCCAGCTTCAAGACCACCGGCGTCACTGAATTCACTTTCATCGAGCAGGGCGGGGACTATGCCGCCGGGATCAAGAAGACCCTGGAGCGGATCAAGCTGCCGGACGGGTTCAAGATCGAGCTTTATGCCGTGGTGCCGGATGCGCGGCACATGGCGGTCGGCCCGCAGGGGATCGTCACCTTCGTCGGCACCCGCAAGGACAAGGTCTGGTCGGTCACCGACCGCAACAAGGACCGGGTGGCGGACGAGGTGAAGGATTTCGCCCCGTCGCTGCGTTTCGCCATCCCGAACGGACCGTGTTTTTCGAAGGACGGCTTTCTTTACATCGCCGAGCAGAACCGGGTGCTGCTGTTCCCGGCCGCGGAGTTCTTCTACGAGAGTCCGGATGTGGCGGCCTTCAATCTGGTGAAGCAGGGCGACCTGATCCCGCCGGAGGAGGAGAGCTTCAACCACACGGCGCGGGTCTGCAGGATCGGGCCGGACGGCAAGATCTATATCTCGCTCGGCCAGCCGTTCAACGTGGCGCCGGCCAACAAGCTCGAGCTTTATGACAAGTGGGGCATCGGCGGAATGATCCGGATGAATCTCGATGGTTCCGGGCGCGAGGTCTATACCTACGGCATCCGCAATTCGGTCGGGCACGATTTCCATCCGGCGACCGGTGAGCTCTGGTTCACCGACAACCAGGTGGACGGCATGGGCGACGACATTCCGCCGGGCGAACTGAACCGGCAGACCGCCGCGGGGCAGAATTTCGGACATCCCTGGTATGGCGGCGGCGATACCCGCACCAACGAATACAAGGACGAGACGCCGCCCGCCGACATCGTCATGCCGGCCGTGGCGACGGTGGCGCATGCGGCCGACCTTGGCATGACCTTCTATACGGGCCGGATGTTTCCGGAGAAGTACAAGAATGCGATCTTCTCCGCCCAGCACGGTTCCTGGAACCGCACCACGCCGGTCGGCGCGCGGGTGATGGTCACCTTCATCGACGGTGACGGCAAGGCGACGATGGAGCCGTTCGCGGAAGGCTGGCTGGACGAGGCGACGGGCGAATATCTCGGCCGTCCGGTCGATGTCGCTCAGCTCCCCGACGGCTCGATCCTGGTCTCCGACGACCTCGCGGGCGCGCTCTACCGGATCAGCTACGCAAAGTGAGAGTAGCGATGATCATCGGCCTCGGCGGGCTGCTGCTCGCCGGGGCCGTTCCCGCGACTGCCGACGATCCGGCGGCGGGACGCAAGATTGCCAACATGTGCCGCACCTGCCACGGGCTCGACGGCTACGCGAAGATCCCGATCGCGCCGCATATCGGCGGCGAGCCGAAATCCTATCTCGAGGCCCAGCTCATGGCCTTCAAGACGGGGGCGCGGCAGCACGAGATGATGTCCGTGGTCGCGGCGGGACTTTCCGCCCAGCAGATTGCCGACGTGGCGAGCTGGTACGCGGCGCACGAGGTCACGGCGGAACTGCCGTCGGGCACCGATCCCGCAGGTGCGCCGCAGGCCTGCGTTTCCTGCCACGGGGCGGACGGGCTCGCGCTCTTCAAGGACGCGCCCAACCTCGCGGGCGAGACCAATATCTATATCGACACCCAGCTGAAGGCCTTCAAACGCGGCAAGCGCAAGCACGAGATCATGAGCGCCATCGCCGCCGAGATGTCGGATGACGAGATCCGCGATGCGGCAGACTGGTACGCCGCCGTGAAGCTGACGGTGAAGCCGGTCAGGTAATCCTGTCTCGATACATTCTTCGCGTTGCAATGCTTCCGGCGCCTGTGCCTGAATGACGGCCGTACATTTGTGGGAGCATTTCGATGGGCGGCACTCCGAGCCTCCAGGACTGGCGCGAACGGGCGGCGACGGTGTTGCCTGCCGCCGGGTTCGGCAATTTCGATCCGAGCGTCGTTATCGCCCGCGGCAAGGGCGCGCGGGTCTGGGACGCGGACGGCAAGGAATATGTCGACTACCTGATCGGCTCCGGCCCGATGATGCTCGGCCACGGCCATCCGGAAGTGCTGGAGGCAGTGCAGGAGCAGGTGGCGCACGGCTTCACCTTCTTCGCCAACAACACCCACGGCATCGAGCTCGCCGAGGAGATCGCGGCGGCCATGGCCTGCGCGGGCCAGGTGCGTTTCGTCTCCACCGGCAGCGAGGCGGACATGTACGCAATGCGTCTCGCCCGCGCCCATACCGGCCGCGAGAAAATCCTGAAATTCGAGGGCGGCTATCACGGCATGTCCGGCGAGGCGCTGATGAGCCTCGCGCCGACGAAGCGGGTGAACTTCCCGCAGGCGGTGCCGGACAGCGCCGGCATTCCGGAGGCGGTGCGCGAGGCGATGCTGATCGCGCCCTTCAACGATCCGGATTTCGTCCGCGGCCTGCTGGATGAGCACGGGCACGAGATCGCCGGCGTGATCGTCGAGCCGCTGCAGCGCCTGATCCCGCCGGAGCCGGGATTCCTCGCCATGCTGCGGGAGGAAACGGCGAAGCGCGGCATTGTGCTGATCTTCGACGAGGTGGTGACCGGTTTCCGCCTCGCCTATGGCGGCGGACAGGAAAAATACGGCGTGACGCCGGATCTCTGCACGCTTGGCAAGGTCATCGGCGGTGGCTTCCCGCTCGCGGCGATTGCGGGCCGCGAGGAGATCATGCGCCATTTCGACAAGGCGAAGGCGGGCGACGGCTTTACCTTCCAGATTGGCACCCTCAGCGGCAACCCGGTGGCGAGCGTCGCCGGCCTCAAGACCATGGAGGTGCTGAAGCGGCCGGGCGCCTATGACACGCTCCGCGCCAGCGGACAGCGCGTCATGGACGCGATCACCCGCGAGCTCGGGGCGGCCGGTATCGCGCACCAGGTGGTCGGCGACCCGGTCCTGTTCGACGTGATCTTCACCGGCCGGCCGGTGAAGAACTACCGCGACACGACGGACGGCAACGCCGAACAGGCGAAGATCTTCAATGCCACGCTCCGGGCGCACGGCATCCTGAAGCCCGACAGCAAGTTCTATATCTCGCTCGCCCTGACCGAAGCGGATCTCGCGCAAACCGAAGAGGCCGTCGCGGCCGCGGCGAGGGCCCTTGTCTGAGCAACGCAAGGGGACGCCGCCGCCCGTGAAGCGCCGCGGCGAGTTCATCCTGAGCGGCGAGGTCGGACGCTGGCAGCGGCTCGGGCGAATGATCTCCGCGCTCTGGCGCTGGCTTGTCCCGGGCGACAAACCCCGGCAGTGACAGGACCAGCGATCGTTACTGGGGGTCGCCCGGCTTGATCTCGGGGAAGTCCTCGAGCAGGAAAGTCTTCCCGGTCATGCCGGCAAGCGCGAACGGCTCGCTGCTGTAGGTGCCGAGACTGAGCCGCTCCGCGTGGTTCCTGATCTCGGCGCCGGGCTCGGAATAGTCCGCGACCACCTGGAGTTCGGTGATCCGGTCCGTCGACTGACCGTCCCAATAACCGTTCGCCTCCCGCACCGGGATGTCGCGCACGCGCGTATTGGCCCGGAAGATCATCTCGCCGAGATAGGCGACTTCGGCCTCGTTCACCTCGAACACCGGTGCTTCGGCAGCGAGGATGCCGTCGCTTCCGGTGAAGGTGATCACCTTCTTCTTCGCCTCGGAGACTGCGGCCGCGCCCATCTTGATGATCAGCAGGAACAGCGGGTCGACGGCGACGTCCGTGCCGGACACCGCGTACTGACCGCTGAAATCCGCGACCGTGTAGCGTCCAGGGTCAAGCTCCAGGTCCCAGAGCCGGCAGACCCGTTCGAATTTCTGCTTGGCCTGTCGGCGGAACTCGCTCTCGAAGCTGATCGTCGTCGTCTGCTTCACGGAGGCCGGTGCTTCGACGATGCGCTGTCCGTCGGCGGTCACGGGCGCCAGCGAGATCGAAAAGGAATAGTCCGTCACCGTCGGCTCGACGCAGAGATTGAGTGCGGCGACGCCTTTGCCCGGCGCGATCTGGATCGGCGGCAACGGTTCGGGAACAGTCTGGCAGGCGGCGGTGAACAGCCCGAGAGCTGCTGTCATCAGGAAGGCTCGTTTCATGGTGATTTCCTGCTGGATCGTCGGTGTCTACTGGCTCGCCGTTTTCAGGGCGGCTTCATACTGGCTGGGCGTGAGTGCGCCATCGAGATAGAGTCGTTGCAGTTCTGCCCGGCTCTTGCCGTCCAGCGCGCCCGGCGCCGGGGCTGCGGGGGCCGTGATTTCGGCGGATTTGTGCTCACGCTGCACCGACCGCTGGATCTCCTCCACGCCGTCATAATCCTCGAGGACGAAGCGCACGGTCTTGAAGACTTCGATCGGCTGCGGCAGCAGCGGATAGGCCGAGAGGTTCAGTTGTTCCTCGTACGGCTTCAGCTCCAGTTCGTCATACTTGTAGTCCGCCATGTAGCGGTACTGGGTTTTGGTGATCATGCTCGTGCCGTCCCAGTGACCGTCCTTGTCGTATTCCGGGAAATCGGCGCTCTTCGAGTCCGTGGTCACCCTGATCTTGCCGAGATAGCTCACCCGGCCGCTCTCAACCACGAAGGTCGGGGCGTCCGCCATCAGCAGACCGGACTCGTTGATGAAGGACAGCTCGTCCACCGTCGCTTCGGAAATGGCGATGACGGTCAGGCCGACCAGCAGGACAGCCAGCGGATCGGCGCCATAGGGAATTTGCCCCGGACCCATGCCAGTGGAGAGTTTCGCCTGGATCTTGGTGATCGCGTAGGAACCCGCAGGAAGCTGGCTTTTCCAGAACCCGACCCCGGCGTCCTGGAGATTGAAGCTCTGGGTGAAGCTCGCGCGGAACTTCGGGCTGTCGCCTTCCATAATGACGCGTCGGGTGTTTGGGTCGAATTGCGCGACAGTGAAGATGTAATAGTTTTTCCCTGCGCTTTGATCGACGCTCACATTCATCGCCATCGCGCCGTTGCCTGCGGTCAGCTCGATCGGCTTCGGCGGTTCGTTCGGTGTGGTGACGCATCCGCTCAGGGCAAGGCTTGCCGCCAGTGCCAGTAACGCAAATCTCATCCGGTCCCCCAGTTCATTGAGATTTGTGCATACCAAACTGAGACGGAGCTTTCCATACCGAATGGTGCCGGTTTTCAGGTCTTCCGGCGCGTCTCAGAAATTCTTGCTGAGCTCGAAGAAGACACGCTGGAAATCACCGCCGCTGTCGTCGACGGGGCGGGTCAGCCCCCGGGCATATTCCAGCTGAAGCCTGATGCTGTCGGTAAGGTCGAGACGGAGCCCCAAGCCGGCGGAGGAGAGACTTTCGTGCGGCAATTCGAACGTACCCTCGTTCCAGACCATGCCGGCGTCATAGAAGCCGTAGACCTGGAACCAGGTGAAGTAATCGTCCCGCAGGCTGTCGCCGTACTGCAGCTCGACGCTTCCACCGAGGCCGTGGTCGCCGGTGAGTTCGCTGAAGTCGTAGGCCCGGCCGATGGAAGAGCCACCCAGACTGAACTCCTCGGAGGACAGCAACTCGTCGTCCGCATATTGCCCCGCGAGGTGGAGGCGTAGACCGATCTCGTTGGTGATTTCCTGCTGGCGGGTGAGCGAGGCACGGGCCTTGACGAAGCTGGCGTCGGCGCCGAGACGGGAGCGGAAGTCGCCTTTTTCGGACGCGCCGAGAACGTCGAGACCGGTCGAGACTTCGGTCCAGATCTGGTTCTGCCCGCCGAAATCGTCCGCCAGAAACATGTAGAGATCACCGCGCAGGACTCGGAGCTGGTCCTTGAAATTGCGCCCGCCATTGTCGTCTTCCGAGACATTGCGGGCGTCGGCCGACAGATTGAGCCAGAGACTCCTGTCCATGGATCGGATGAGGGGATGCGCGGCTTTCAGCACGATCCTCTCGCTTTCTCCCTCGATGCCGTCGAAGGAATCGATCCCGCCGGCGTCACTCTGGCTGGCCGCGACCAGCGACCCTATGGTCGTGCCCGAATTCCCGATCATGCGGCTGACTTCGAACTCGCCGTACCTGAGTTCCTGCGGCTGCATCGGGATCGTGAAAATTCCGACCCTTGCCTGCGTGTCGGGGCCGATGAAACGGTTGGTCGAGACCGAAACCCAGAGCTGCTCCTGGCCGGAGGTCGTCGTTCCGCGATTGTCCAGGACCACAACGCCGCTCTCGGGCTTGGCCTTGAGGGTGAGTTGAAGGGCATACCGCCCCTCGAGCGGGTCGATCTCCTCCATCTCGGCATTGTCGACGATCCGGCCGAAGGAATCCCCGATGAGCAGCAGCACGCGCTCGAGATCGGACCGTTTCAGCGGCCGGAATTCGTCGATCGCAGACGCCAGGCGCTGGATGTAGCCGTCCGTTTCTCCGTTACCGTGAAAGTCGACCCGCTCGACATAACCTTCCGCAACGCGGATCCGCGCGATGCCCGCGGAGAGATCCTGCGGCGGGAGATAGGCCTGGGTCAGAAAATAGCCCCGGTCCTGATAGTGACGGGTGATCCTCTCGGCCGCCGCCTGAAGGTCTGCCGAGGTTACGAGCCGCGCAAGTATGTCCTCGTAATAGGGGGCGAGCGTGTTCTTGTCGAACACCGTGTTGCCCTCGAGGGTCACCGCCGCAAGGAGAAACGTCTTTTCTTCTCCGGCGGTTTCGGCTGCGGGTTTAGGGGCGTCGGGAGTGGAGGGGCGAGAGGCGGGTCTTTCAGCGCCACGTGGAACCCGTTCTTCGATCTGCGCATCTGACGCGTTCCGCACGGGGGTCGCCTGTTGGGCCCCGGATGATGCCGAAAACGCGACAAAATACAACGCTATGACGCCGATGACGCAAATCGTATTCATCTTCAGCTTTTTAGGCGATTTTGAAGCAGAAGCTGTATTCATCGGCCGCATCGAAAATAGAAACGAAAACAAGTCTAAAGGGTAATGGTTAATCAATAATAAATATAAGGATAAGTGGATTTGTCGCCAGAAAATATTGTTGTAGTTTCGCGGGTCGGCAGGTACAAACGTACTCATAAGTCATTGATAAAGCTAGTTTAGTTCAGATTCAATAAAAATGTTCGCTAAATAATTCACGGTTTATCGATAAGCGTCGTTGGTGATCGCAAATTGGCAGAAGCCAGATGGTCGCGGAGAAAATCCGCAAGGGAGAAACAGATGACCTGCACTCGATCTCGCGCTCTTGGTGTGTTTGGCCTCGCATTCTTCGTGCTGGCGGCCATGCTGGCACCTGCGCCCGCACGTGCCCAGGACCGTGTCGTCTGGCAGGTGCTGGAGATCGCCGGCGAGGTCACGATCGCCGATGAGGCGGCCGGCATCGTGAATGTGTCGGTGAATTCAACCGTCACGGAACGGAGCGTGGTCCGCACCGGCGAGACCGGGCGGATCATTCTGACGCGCGGCGAGAACTCGATCGTCATCGGTCCGAACACGGAGCTCAACATTCCGGAGCAGGATCCGAGCTGGGGCACGCGGATCATCCAGACGCTCGGCACTGCTCTATTCAAGGTCGAGAAGAAGCTCGCGCCGCATTTCGAGGTCGTGACGCCCTATCTCGCGGCCGTCGTCAAGGGGACATCCTTCACGGTGAACGTGCGTGACGGCCAGGGGCTCGTGCATGTCGTCGAAGGCGCCGTTCAGGTGACCGACGGGTCGACTGGTGCCAATGTCGTCGTCCGTCCGGGACAGACGGCGCGGACCTCCGCCGGCGGCGGGTTGCAGCTCGACAATACGCCGGTTGATAACGGCACGGATTCCGCCAGCGCGACGACCCAGGACAGCGCGGCGGATACAACGGACAGCCAACCGTCGAGTGCCGTGGAGGTCGCTGCGGCGTCTGTCACGCAGGAATCCGGCACGTCCGGCTCTGCGACCGTCGTCGAGACCGATCAGACCGTTTCCAGTGTTGCGGGATCCTCTTCCGCGACGGTGAAGGCTGCAGGCCTCTCCCTTGCCAGCCCTGTCGGACTGGCGAAGATAGACTTTGCCAAGGCGACGAACGGCCTTGTGCGCAGCGCCGCGGCTCCGGGGCAGCAGAAGAAAGCCAGCGGCAATGGCGGCAACGGTTTCGGCAATGCGTCTGTGTCCGCGAATGGCGCGGTTGCAGCGCGGGCACCGGTTGAATCCGCACGCGTCGTCGACCGGTCCGCGAGTGCCAAATCGAACGGACGTGCCGCGACCCGGGTAGCGCTGGCTGGCAATGCCGGTGGCAACGGCAATGCCGGCGGTAACGGCAACGGCAATGCCGGCGGTAACGGCAACGGCAATGCCGGCGGTAACGGCAACGGCAATGCCGGCGGTAACGGCAACGGCAATGCCGGCGGTAACGGTAACGGGAATGCCGGCGGCAACGGTAACGGCAACTCCGGCGGTAACGGCAACGGCAATGCCGGTGGCAACGGTAACGGCAATGCCGGTGGCAACGGTAACGGCAATTCTGGCGGTAACGGTAACGGCAATGCCGGCGGTAGCGGCAACGGCAATTCCGGTGGCAACGACAACGGCAATGCCGGCGGTAACAGCAATTCCGGTGGCAATGGCAACGGCAATGCCGGCGGCAACGGCAAGAACAAGTAAGCGCCGGAGGTCTTGATGCCAGGCATGCACGGGGAGGCGCCAGTCTAATGACCAGGTTCAGATGGTCGTTTCCGGACATGGGGGAGTTGGTCTCCCGCCGGGGAGACTGGTTCCTGATCGGGCTGGTACCTTTGCTCGTGATTTGCCTCGGTCTCGCAGGCTGGCTTGCACCGTTCGACCGGGCGCTTCTGGAGCAGAAATTCCGGTGGCTCTCGCATTCCGCGAGCGGCGAGATCGTCGTTGTCGAGATCGATCCCGTCACTATCGATGCCGTCGGAGTCTGGCCGTTCCCACGGAAAATCTATGCCGAGGTGATTTCCGAGTTGGATCGTGTCGGGGCCCGGACGATCGCGCTCGACATCGATTTCAGCGCACAATCTTCAGCCGACGACGACGAAGCCCTCCGGACAGCCATCGTCGAGAGCCGGGGGCGGGTCGTCCTGCCGAGATTCGTCCAGCGCGGGCATCGCGATGGGGGCGAGGATGCGCTTGTCGACCGGGCCGCAGAGCAGTTCGCGGAGGGGACCGGGAGCTACGGCAGCGTCAATGTCACCCCGGAGGCGGATTCCCGGATCTGGAGCCACGACGCGTTCGATCTTCATCGCGGCGTGAAACGGCCCTCCCTCGCCATGCTTGTGGCGGAGGGACAGGTCGCCGGCGACCGTTTCCTGATCGATTACGGGATCTCCTACGAGAGCGTTCCGCATATCTCGATGTGGTCCCTGCTGGACGGCACCTACGATCCGGCGAAAATCGCGGGGCGTCGCGTTCTCATCGGCGCGGCGGCGATCGAACTCGGCGATAACCTGCCGGTACCGCGCTACGGATTCCTGCCGGGCGTCTATGTCCAGGCCCTGGCCGCGGAGAGCCTGATCCAGGGCCGGACCCTGCAGGGCAGCACCGCTCTCGTCACGCTGATCGGCCTGCTCTGCCTGCTGCCGGTCGGGATGCAGATCGTCCGGCGCAGGTGGCAGGTCTCCGCCGCCTTCGTCCTCGGGACCGGCGTGGCGCTCTTCGCAGTTTCGGTGGCGCTTCAAGCCTGGTCCACGCTGGTTCTGAACGTCGCGGGCTGGCTTCTGGCCCTCGCCGGATGGTGGCTGGTCGACCTGCTGCGGACGCTTCACGAACAGGCCATCAGGCTCTTCCGTCAGCGCATGTCCGGAACCTACCGGCGCGAATTGATGCGCCGCGTGGTCGACGACAGTTTCGACGGCCTCGTCATGTCGGACAGTCTCGGCCGTGTCGAGAGCATCAACACGGCAGCGCAGAAGATGCTTGGGGTGACGAGCGCGCAGATCTACGGCCGGCCCCTGGCGGAGTTGTTCGCTCCAGAGCTGTTCCAGGAGATCTGGGGCCGCATCCAGGCGGACCTCACGGGGGAGCCCTTCGACCTGACTCTGCCGCAGCCCAACGGAGAACCGATCGAGACCGAGATGGTCGTGAGCACCATCACCCTGCCGCCGAGCAAGAGCCGGTTCGAGCGGCGGCGCAACGATCGGCGCGTCCATGTCATCACCTTCCGCAACATTTCGGAGCGAAAGGCGGCCGAGCAGGCCACGAACCTGGCTTTGCGCGAGGCCAACCGGGCCAACCGGGCAAAATCCCAGTTCCTCGCCAATGTCAGCCACGAACTGCGCACCCCGCTCAACGCGATCCTCGGCTTTTCCGACCTCATGCGCTCGCAGGTCTTCGGCTCGATCGGGAACCAGCGCTACGTTGAATATATCGAGAGCATCAATCACAGCGGCACCCTGCTGCTCGAGCTGATCAACTCGATTCTCGACATCTCCCGCATGGAAAGCGGCGAGAGCGAGCTGAAACCGGAAATCTTCGACCTGTCCGCCCTTCTGAACGAATGCCGTTTGGTCATGCATGGCCTGATCACGAAGTCGCCGCGGATCCTGACCTTCGAGGTCGATCGGTCGGCCGGCCATATTCATGCGGACCGGAGCCTGATGCGGCAGGTCATCGTGAATTTGCTGACCAATGCCTTCAAGTTCACCGACGAACGCGGCAAGATTGCCGTCAATGTCCGCGTGGACGAGAACCGGGAAATCGTCATCGAATTCACCGACAACGGTTTCGGCATCCCGGCAGAGGAACAGAGCGCGATTTTCGAGCCGTTCCACCAGTCGACCGGCGACTATGTGCGCAAATCGGACGGGTTCGGGCTCGGGCTGTTCATCGTGCACCGGATCGTCGACGCCCATGGCGGCCGTATCGAGGTGGAGAGCGAGCTCGATGTCGGCACCACGATCCGCGTTCTGTTGCCAGAGAGCTGTGTCGTGACTCAGCCGGGCGTCGCCCTCGCCGACTGATCCCCGAACGAAAAAGGGAGCGCCGAGGCGCTCCCTTTTCTGTCGGTTCGACGCAATCGATCTAGTCGAGTGCCTGCACGATTTCCTCGCACATCTTCTTCGCGTCCGAGAACAGCATCATCGTGTTGTCCCGGAAGAAGAGTTCGTTCTCGACCCCGGCATAGCCGGACGCCATGCCGCGCTTGACGAACAGCACGGTCTTGGCGTTCTCCACGTCGAGGATCGGCATGCCGAAGATCGGGCTCGACGGGTCGGTCTTCGCAGCCGGGTTGGTCACGTCGTTGGCGCCGATCACGAAGGCGACGTCGGTCTGGCTGAAATCGCGGTTGATCTCTTCCAGTTCCAGCACGTCCTCGTATGGCACGTTGGCTTCCGCCAGGAGCACGTTCATGTGCCCCGGCATGCGGCCCGCGACCGGATGGATCGCGTAACGCACCTTCACGCCCTTCGACTTCAGGATGTCGCCGAGTTCGCGCAGCGCGTGCTGGGCCTGCGCCACCGCCATGCCGTAGCCCGGCACGATGATGACGGAGGAGGCGTTCTCCATGATGAAGGCCGCGTCGTCGGCGCTGCCGGACTTCACCGAGCGGTCGCCGCCCGGTCCGCCCATCGCCGCCGCCTCGCTCTCGCCGCCGAAGCCGCCGAGAATGACGCTGAAGAAGGAGCGGTTCATGCCCTTGCACATGATGTAGCTGAGGATCGCGCCCGAGGAGCCGACCAGCGCCCCGGTGATGATCAGCAGCGAGTTGCCGAGCGTGAAGCCGATGCCGCAGGCGGCCCAGCCGGAATAGGAGTTCAGCATCGAGATCACGACCGGCATGTCGGCGCCGCCGATCGGGATGATGATCAGGATGCCGAGCACCAGCGCGAGCAGGAAGATCGCCCAGAAGGCGGTCGGGCTCTGGCTGACGCAAAGCCAGATCACCAGTGCGATCAGCAGCAGGCCGAGCGCCGCGTTCAGCGGATGCTGGCCGGCGAAGGTGACCGGCTTGCCGGAGATCAGGCCCTGTAGCTTGCCGAAGGCGATGATCGAGCCGGTGAAGGTCACGGCACCGATGGCGAGGCCGATGGCCATTTCCACCAGCGAGCCGACGGCGATGTTGCCGGGCGTGCCGATGCCGTAGGCTTCCGGCCGGAAGAAGGCCGCCGCCGCGACGAAACAGGCGGCGAGACCGACCAGGCTGTGGAACGCGGCAACGAGCTGCGGCAGCGCCGTCATCTCAATCTTGCGCGCGATGAAGGCGCCGATCGAACCGCCGATCACGATACCAGCGAGAATGGTGCCGTAGCTCATCACTTCCGGCATCGCCAGGGTGGTGAGGATCGCGATCGTCATGCCGGCAATGCCGAACATGTTGCCCTGCCGGGCGCTGTCCGGGGAACTCAGCCCCTTCAGCGCCATGATGAAGCAGATGCTGGAGATCAGATAAAGGAAGGCGGAGAGATTCTCGGTCATGTCTGTGTCTCCCGCCTCAGCGCTTTTTCTTGAACATGGACAGCATGCGCTGCGTGACGATGAAGCCGCCGAAGATGTTCACGGAGGCCAGCACCACGGCGCAGAAGCCCATGACCTGGGAAAAGTTCATTTCCGCCGGACCGGCGGCGATCAGGGCGCCGACGATGATCACGGAGGAGATCGCGTTGGTCACGCCCATCAGCGGCGAATGCAGCGCCGGTGTGACCTTCCAGACCACGTAATAGCCGACGAAGCAGGCCAGCACGAAGACGGTGAAGAGCGAGATGAAGCTGTACGGCCCGGAATGCGTGGCCGTCGCGGCATCGGTCGCGACGCTGCCCGCGTCGGCCGCGAATTGCGTGATCTCGCCGGCGAGGCTGGCCGCCTGTTCGGCAAGCGCCTTCGCCTTTTGTTCAATCTGGGTGGCATCCATGGATCAGGTATCCCCCTCTTTGTCGCTGGCTTGCGCCGGTTTCTCGGCGGCGGTTGCCGCCGCGGCCTTCGGCTTGGCGGCGCTTTTCGCGGCCGGCTTGCGCGGGGCCTTCGGCTTGGCGGCGGGCTTGGCGGCCGGTTTGGCCGCGGATTTCGACGCTTCGACCGCGAGCACGGACGGGTGCACGACCTCGCCGTCCCGGGTGATCAGCGAGCCCTTCACGATCTCGTCCTCGAGATTGATCTTCAGGCTCTTGGCCTCGGCGTCATAGAGCGGCGTCAGGAAGTTCAGCACGTTCTTGGCATAGAGCGCGCTGGCGTCGACGGCGATACGGCTCGGCACGTTGGCATGCCCGACAATCGAGACGCCGTGTTTCTTCACCACCTTGCCGAATTCGGAAAGCGGGCTGTTGCCGCCCTGCTCGACGGCGAGATCGACGATCACCGAGCCCGGCTTCATGGTCTTCACCATGTCTTCCGACACCAGCACCGGGGCCGGCCGGCCGGGAATCAGCGCCGTGCAGATCACGACATCCTGCTTCTTCAGCGTTTCCGCGATCAGCTCCGCCTGCTTCTTCTTGTAGGCGTCGCTCATCTCCTTGGCGTAACCGCCGGCGGTTTCCGCTTCCTTGAATTCCTCGTCCTCGACCGCGACGAAGGTGCCGCCGAGGCTCTCGACCTGCTCTTTCGCGGCCGGACGCACGTCGGTCGCGGAGACCACCGCGCCGAGACGCTTGGCGGTGGCGATCGCCTGCAGGCCTGCGACGCCGGCGCCCATGACGAGGACGCGGGCCGGCGGCACGGTGCCGGCGGCGGTCATCATCATCGGGAAGGCGCGGCCGAACTCGTTGCAGGCATCCAGCACGGCCTTGTAGCCGGCAAGGTTGGCCTGGCTCGAGAGCACGTCCATGGACTGCGCGCGGGTGATCCGCGGCACAAGCTCAAGGGCGAAGGTGGTTATCTTCTTGGCCGCCAGCGCGTCGATCAGCGCGCGGTCCTTGTAGGGCTCCATCAGCGAGATCAGGGTCGCGCCGCTTTTCATAAGCGCGATCTCGTCCGCTTCCTTCTCGACTTCGGCGCCGGGGCCGATCGGCTTGCGGACCTTGAGCACGATATCGGCGCTGCCGAGTGCATCCTTCGCGGTCTTGACGATTTTCGCTCCCGCGGCCTCGTAGGCGGCGTCGGTATAGGCCGCCGTCAGACCGGCGCCGCTTTCGATCGCGACCTCGAGCCCCATGGAGACGAACTTCTTGACCGTGTCCGGAGATGCGGCAACCCGCGCCTCGTAAGGTCGCCGTTCCTTAGCGATGCCGATTTTCATTCGTTTCTCTCCCGTGCGTTCCGCGATCATATTCAAACTTGCGCAGACGTTGGCGAGATTGCCGCGCCGCAGCAACCATGGCAAGTGTCCGGCTTATCGTATGGTGGATTGACGTCGGTTGACTTCCGAGGCCGTCAAGTCCGCCGCGCGCCGCTCTTCAAGGATTCTGCGGGCTTTGCGGCATTCGGGGCTCATCAGAATGAGACCTTTTGCCTCGGTTTTGCGATAACCGTCGCAGGCCGCGTTAAGCCGGAGTTCGATCTCGCCCCAATCCTGCTGGATGCGGATAGCCTCCGCCGCGTAGTAGCGGTCGCGCTCCGCCGCCGTCTGAAAACTGCTTTCCTGCAGGGTGATACGGACCCATTGCGGAAAAGCCGATCCACCGGTGACCTGTTTCGCGTCCTGATCCGGGCCAAAAGCCGGATCCACCATGCCGGGCATCGAAAAGCGCCTGACGATATCCGCCGCCGGACGTGCTGGGACCGCTTTGCGGAGACGGAAAAAGCCGTCGGCAAAGCAATCGATTACTGGCTCCTTTCCGAATTGAGACAGTGCGACAAGGCGTGGTGTCGTCAGGGCGAGCGGCGTTGCGGAGCCCCCTGAGACCTTGCAGCGCAAGCCGGTCGGAACCGTGTCGATCAGCGTGAGGGCCTCGGCGGCTCTGCGTTCCGGGTTCGGCGGAAGTTTTCCGCTCGGCGGCGGATCGCTGCTGCAGGCCGCCAGCAATAAGGCGGCGAGGGCGACAAGGCGTTTTGCCGAAATCGTCATGCCGCGCTGTCCAGCCAGATCGTGACGGGCCCGTCATTGATCAAAGACACCTTCATGTCGGCCGCGAAGCGCCCTTTGGCGATTGGCAGGCCGGCCGCCTCGAGCGTGGCGCCGAAATGGTCGACCAGCGGGTTCGCGATTTCCGGCGCGGCGGCGCCGATGAAGCTCGGCCGGTTGCCCTTGCGGGTATCGGCGGCGAGGGTGAATTGCGAGACGACGAGAACACCGCCGCCGATATCGGCGACGGACCGGTTCATCTTTCCGTCTTCGTCCTCGAAGATCCGCAACTTCGCGGTTTTCGCCGCCAGCTTTTCGGCTTCCGCCGTACCGTCGCCGTCGACGGCGCAGACAAGCGCCAGCAGGCCGCGGCCGATCTCGCCGACCACCTCTCCGTCGACCCGGACGGCGGCTTCGCTCACTCTCTGCAGAAGTACGCGCATGGGGTTCGCTCCCAGGCTGTCGGGCCTCAGTCCTCGCCGTCGTCCTCGTCGTCCTCGACATCGATCTCGACCGGTACGCCCGGCAACTGCTTGCGGGTCCGGAAGGAGAGCGCGGTCTTGACGTGGGAGACGTTCGGCGCCGGTGTGAGGCGGGTGGTCAGGAATTTCTGGAAGGTGTCCCAGTCCTTGGCGACCACCTTGAGCAGGAAGTCGGTTTCGCCGGACAGCATGTGGCATTCCCGGACCTCGGGCCAGTCCTCGACCATTTCCTCGAAGGCGACGAGGTCGTCCTCGGCCTGGCTGTTGAGGCCGACAAAAGCGAAGATCGTCACCTTGTAGCCGAGCGCCTCGGGATTCACGTCGGCATGATAGCCGCGGATGAAGCCGGCCTCCTCGAGGGCGCGGACGCGCCGGAGGCAGGGCGGTGCCGAGATGCCGGCCCGGTTCGCAAGATCCACGTTGGTCATGCGCCCGTTGTCCTGCAGGTCGCGGAGAATGCGCCGATCGATACGGTCGAGCTTGACGCGCCGCATGGTGGGTGACTCCCTGAGTTCGGAATGGCTGGACCGGCGGAGGGGGAATTTCCCTTGCCGGTTATTGCAGTGCAGGATAGAGCAGATACCAGGGTTTGCGCAAGATTATTACATCTCTTTGTCATTATCGTGCGCATATCTTTTGAGTGGAGCGGGATATGAGTCCGCTGGAAAAAATGTCGGTCTGGGTCGTCAGCGACGGCACGCGGGGCATGGAGGTGCAGTCCCTCGCCCTGGCACGCGCGCTCGGCGCCGACCCTGTCGTGAAACGGATCCGGCCGGCCCCCTGGCTCCGCGTCTTTCCCTCTCTCGGCGCCTGGAGCGCGGTGCCCCCCGCAGCGGGTGGCGACCCGCTTTCGCCGCCTTGGCCGGACCTTGTGATCGGCTGCGGCCGCCGAACGGCCGGCGCGGTATTGTCGGTCAGGGCGCGCTCCGGAGGGCGCAGCTTCGCCGTGCAGATCCAGGACCCGCGAATCGATCCCGGACTGTTCGATGCACTGGTGGTGCCGGAACACGACCCCGTGCGCGGCGACAACGTGATCCTCACCACAGGCTCGCTGAACGCGCTTGCCGTCACCGATCTGAAAGCCGAGACGGAACGGTTCGCGGCCCTGATCCGTCCGCTGCCGGGACCGCGCGTGCTCGTCGCGGTCGGCGGTCCGACCCGCAAACAGGAGGTTGACCCGGCGCTTGCCGACCGCTTCGTCGGGCATCTGGAGCAACTGGTCGACAGCGGTTGCGGCTTGATGATGACCGCGTCCCGCCGGACGCCGGAAAGGCTCGCGCAGGCCCTGAAGGCGCTCGCCGACGCGGAACCCGCGGCGCTGCTCTGGGACGGAACGGGAGAGAATCCCTATTTCGGCTTTCTCAACGCCGCCGACGCGATCGTCGTGACCTCGGATTCGGTCAACATGACCTCGGAGGCCTGCTCCTCCGGCAAGGGAGTTTATGTCGCCGATCTGCTGATCCCTTCGGGACGGATCGGGACCTTCCAGAAGACCCTGAGGGAGCGCGGGCTGACACGCCCCTTCGCGGGACATGTCGAGCCGTTCCTCTATGAGCCGCTGCGCGATGCGGAAAAGGCCGCCGAAGCTTTGCGGCGCCTGCTGTCCCGGAGGAAGAGCTAGGCCGGAAGCTCGAACAATGCTTCGATCTTGCCGTCGCCGAACTTGCCGGTGCGAAACCCCATCGCCCGGTAGAACAGGAGCGCGTGCTTGTTGTCGCTGCGAATAACGGCGCGTATCCGGCGGTAACCTTGGTGCCGGACGAATTCGATCATGCGTTCGAACAGGGCACTGCCGACACCGTCACGGAATGTTTCGAGCGAGACGAAGGTGCTGATGTCGCATTGATTTTCATCGTCCGGATCGGGCAGGCAGTCCTGTACTCCGAGGAGCTTGCCCGACGCGCCGTTCCATGCGGAAAGATAGACCGCCCGTTCGGGCAGCGTGCCGATGAAATGTTTCTGATCTGCGACGCTCATCGTTTCGGACATGCTTGTATAGGAGCGTGCGTCGATAATTCTGTTCAGGAGCAGGACGATCTCGCCCGCGTCGTCCTCTGCAACAGGGCGGATATAAAGGTCTGGTGACCTGTTGAGCATTTTCTAGTGCCAGATTTTTTTCGGAACCGCGATACCAAGTAAGGTATCGACAGTCATACGATCCTCCGCAAGCGGGAACAACCCGCGCCAGAGATCGACTTTTTCGATCCGCTCGTGCGGTACGGCTGCGTCCCAGAAAGTCGGTTCCGCTCCGGTGACTGTGATATCGAAGCTCTTGAGCATGAACGCCCGGTCGCTTTCCTTGAAGACTTCCGAGGCAAGCTTGCTGGTCGGATCCCGATTGACCACGGAAACGTTGCTGGTTCCCGCAAGCCGGTACCGGTAGTCGAGCCGGCCGCCCGGTTCCCTCAGAACCTCCATGATGAAGAGCCACGGAAGAATCGGCCTCGGGACGTCGAGAGGGGTGAAATCTGAACGGGCGGGGAGCGCGGGCGCGTCAACGAGGCCGCGCCAGAAGGTATGGGCTTGCCGGACGAGCGATTCGTCCGGCAATTTCTCAAGCGAGATGCGCTCGGCATAGAGGAAGGTGGATCTATTGAAGTCAAATGGCTCCGGACGGGCCATGACTGCCCTCCTGTTGGCTTCAATTTGACATTTTATACAAATGTTAGTCGAAAACCTTCCGGAGTCGACTCATTTTAGTTGTGTCCCTGTGTCCGCCCGGCCTCAGACAGCGTCGAGCGCCTGCCTGAGATCGCCGATCAGATCGGACGCGCTTTCGATGCCGGCGGAGATCCGCACCAGTCCCTGACCGATTCCGAGCGCGGCCCGGTCCGCTTCCTCCATCGCCCTGTGAGTGGTGGTGAAGGGATGTGTGATCAGGCTCTTGGTGTCGCCGAGATTGTTCGAGATATCGACGATCTCCAGTCCGTTCAGCAGCTTGAAGGCCTCCTCCTTGCCGCCTTTAACGTCGAAGGAGACGAGGGTGCCGAAGTCGCTCATCTGGCGTGCGGCAAGGGCGTGCTGCGGGTGGGAGGCCAATCCCGGATAGATCACCCGGCCGATCTTGTCGTGACCCTCCAGGAATTCGGCGATCTTCTGTGCATTTTCGCACTGCCGCTGGACCCGGAGCTCTAGGGTCTCGAGACCTTTCAGCAGGACCCAGGCGTTGAACGGACTGAGACAGCCGCCGGTATGACGCATGAACGGCTCGAGATGGTCCTTGCGGAACGTGTTCGAGCAGAGCACCGCTCCGCCGAGGGTGCGGCCCTGGCCGTCGATATGCTTGGTGCCTGAATAGACCGAGACATCGGCGCCGAGCCGGATCGGCTGCTGCAGGATCGGGGTCGAGAACACGTTGTCGATCACGACGCGCGCGCCGGCCTTGTGCGCGATTTCCACCACGGCCGGGATGTCGATGATCTCCAGCGTCGGGTTGGACGGGGTCTCGAAGAAGAAGACCTTCGTATTCGGCCGGACCGCGCCGCGCCACTGGTTGATGTCTGTGCCGTCGATCAGGGTCGCTTCGATGCCGAACTTCGGAAAGATCTTGGTCAGGATGTGATGGCAGGAGCCGAACAGGGCGCGCGCCGCCACCACATGGTCGCCGGTCTTCAGCTGGCAGATCAGCGCCGCCCAGACCGCGGCCATGCCGCTCGCGGTGGCGAAACAGGTCTCCGCGTCCTCCAGCAGCGCCATCCGGTCCTCGAACATCTGGACCGTCGGGTTGCCGTAGCGGGAATACATGTAGCCGTCTTCCTCGCCGTTGAAACGGGCCTCGGCGGAGTCGGCGCTTTCGTAGACATAGCCCGAGGTGAGAAAGAGGGCCTCGGCGGTCTCGCCGAACTCGGAACGGCGGGTGCCGCCACGCACGAGGCGGGTCTCGAGGTCCCAGTCTGCGGCTTCGGTGAAGGCGGGGTTGATCTTGTCGCTCATAGTTCTGACTCCCAGGTCTCCTGCGGGCCCACGGGAGCATTCCCCGTGGCGCTTTAGCACTTGGTGACGCGGATGCAAGCTGCCCTCAAATCCCGCGGGTCCTGTTGGCCGGACCGGGCCGAAAACAAAAAATCCGTCGCGGCGGCGCCGGACGGATCGAAATCCCTCTTTAGCCGCATTTGTTAAGCGCCCGCAATCTGAGATCAAATCGGCGCTGTTCCCGAGACATAAGCTTGGGTGGGCCGGACTGTCAAGAAAAGCCGCGCAAACATTGCATGCGTGCAGGAATGAAGCGCGCAGGACCGTCAAAGGCGAAACGAAAGAGCCCGGGAATGGCCCGGGCTCTGTGGTATTCGTCCGGCGCGTTACGCGCGTTCGCTACATCACGGCGATGCTGAGGATCTCGTAGCTCTTCGAACCGCGCGGCGTTGCCACCTCGACGCTGTCACCGACCTTCTTGCCGATCATCGCACGGGCGATCGGCGAGGAGGTCGAGATATAGCCCTTCGAGATGTCCGCCTCGTAAGGGCCGACGATGGTGAAGGTCTGTTCCTCGTCCGTGTCCTCGTCGGCCACCTCTACGACGGTGCCGAAAGTGACGGTCTTTCCGCCCAGTTTGGCCGTGTCGATGACCTCCGCACGGCTGGTCACGTCTTCCAGCTCGAGAATGCGGCCTTCGATGAAGCTCTGGCGCTCGCGCGCGGAATGATATTCGGCGTTCTCGGACAGATCGCCGTGCTCGCGCGCTTCGGAGATGGCCTTGATGATCTCAGGCCGTTCCACCGTCTTGAGCTGCTTCAGCTCAGCCTGGAGCTTTTCCAGCCCCTGCGCGGTCATCGGAACTTTTTCCATTAAACCGACCTCGGTTATTCACTCAATGCATTCAAAAACAGGCGACCCGTCTCCTGAAAAAGAGTCACCGGTGGCGCCCGGTCCTACCGCCGGCCGTCAGAACGATCCGCTGAGATAGGATTGCAACGGTTCGACTTCAAGACGGCCTGCCCGCAGCGCTTTCATCGCTTGGACGGCGGCCCAGGCCCCTTCGACCGTCGTATAATAGGGAATATTGTGGGTCAGTGCGGTCTGACGCAAGCTGAAACTGTCCGAGATCGCCTGCGCGCCGCCGGTCGTGTTGAACACCAGATCGACATGTCCGGAGAGCATGTTGTCGACGATGTGCGGCCGCCCCTCGAGCACTTTCTTGGTCCGGTCGACCTTGAGGCCGGCCGCCTTGAGGGCGTTCGCGGTACCCTCCGTGGCGAGCAGCAGGTAGCCCATTTCGGCCAGTTCGCCCGCTAGTTTCACGATCTCTTCCTTGTCCTCGTCGCGTACCGAAACGAAGACCGTGCCGGAGGTCGGCAGATGCGTGTTGGCCGCCATCTGGCTCTTGGCGAAGGCGCGGCCGAAATCGCTGTCGATGCCCATGACCTCGCCGGTGGACTTCATTTCCGGGCCGAGGATGACGTCCACGCCGGGGAAGCGGTTGAACGGGAACACCGCTTCCTTCACCGCGACATGCTTCGGCATCTCGGTCGGCAGCGTGAAGTCCGCCAGTTTCTCGCCGGCCATCACGCGGCTCGCGATCTTGGCGATCGGCACGCCGGTCGCCTTGGCGACGAAGGGCACGGTCCGGCTGGCACGCGGGTTCACCTCGAGGATGAAGACGGCGCCGTCCTTGACGGCGAACTGGGTATTCATCAGCCCGACGACCTTGAGGCCCTCGGCCAGCAGGGTCGTCTGGCGGCGGATTTCCTGGATCACGGTTTCCGGCAGGGTCTGCGGCGGCAGCGAGCAGGCGCTGTCGCCGGAATGAATCCCGGCTTCCTCGATATGCTCCATGATGCCGGCGATATAGACCTGTTTGCCGTCGGAAAGGCAGTCCACATCCACCTCGGTCGCACTCCGGAGGAAGCTGTCGATCAGCACCGGGTTCTTGCCCGATACTTTCACCGCTTGCTCCATGTAGCGCCGCAGTTGCGCCGGCTCATGCACGATTTCCATTGCGCGGCCGCCGAGCACGTAGGACGGGCGGATGACGACCGGGTAGCCGATCTCGTGTGCGACCTTCTCGGCCTCCTCGAAGGAGAAGGCGGTGCCGTTCTTCGGCTGCCGAAGCCCGAGATCGTTCAGCAGCTTCTGGAAGCGCTTGCGGTCCTCGGCGAGGTCGATCGCGTCCGGCGAGGTGCCGAGGATCGGGATGCCCGCGTCCTCGAGCGCCTGGGAGAGCTTCAGCGGGGTCTGTCCGCCGAGCTGGACGATGACGCCTTTCACCTTGCCCCTGGTCTGCTCCTTGCGGACCAGCTCGATCACGTCTTCCGCTGTCAGCGGCTCGAAATAGAGACGGTCGGAGGTATCGTAGTCGGTTGAGACGGTTTCCGGGTTGCAGTTGACCATGATGGTCTCGTAGCCGGCCTCGGAAAGCGCGTAGGCGGCATGGACGCAGCAATAGTCGAACTCGATGCCCTGGCCGATCCGGTTCGGTCCGCCGCCGAGGATGACGACCTTCTCGGAATCCGTCGGATCGGACTCGCATTCCGGCGCGCCGTAGCCGTCGCTCTCGTAGCAGGAATACATATAAGGCGTTGCCGAGGGGAACTCGGCCGCGCAGGTGTCGATCCGCTTGTAGACCGGGCGGATGTCGAGCGCGTGCCGCGCCGCGGTCACTTCGTTCTCTTCCTTGCCGGTCAGTTCGCCGAGGCGGGCATCGGAGAAGCCCATCTTCTTCAGCCGGGCGAAATCCTTCGCCGCCGTCGGCAGGCCGTTTTTCCGAATCTCTTCTTCGACCGCGACGATCTCGCGGACATGGCGCAGGAACCACGGGTCGAAATGGCTCGCATTGGCGATCTCCTCGAGGGAGAGCCCGACGCGGAAGGCCTGGGCGACGCGCAGCAGACGGTCCGGAGTCTGTTCGCTGAGAGCGGCCACGACACGCTCGCGGCTGACGCCCTCGCTGTCCACGCCCGGCAGCTCGACCTCGTTGAGGCCGGTCAGGCCGGTTTCCATGGAGCGCAGCGCCTTCTGCAGGCTCTCCGGGAAGCTGCGGCCGATGGACATCGCCTCGCCGACCGACTTCATCGCCGTGCTGAGCAGCGGGGTGGTGTTCGGGAACTTCTCGAAGGTGAAGCGCGGGATCTTGGTGACCACGTAATCGATGGTCGGCTCGAAGCTCGCCGGCGTCCGGCCTCCGGTGATGTCGTTCTTCAACTCGTCGAGCGTGTAGCCGACCGCGAGCTTCGCCGCGATCTTGGCGATCGGGAAGCCGGTCGCCTTGGAAGCGAGCGCCGAGGAGCGGGAGACGCGCGGGTTCATCTCGATGACGATGAGACGGCCGTTCTCCGGATTGACCGCGAACTGTACGTTCGAGCCGCCGGTCTCGACGCCGATCTCGCGCAGCACGGCGATCGAGGCGTCGCGCATCCGCTGATATTCCTTGTCGGTCAGGGTCAGCGCCGGGGCGACGGTGATGCTGTCGCCGGTATGCACGCCCATCGGATCGACGTTCTCGATCGAGCAGATGATGATGCAGTTGTCCGCCTTGTCGCGGACGACCTCCATCTCGTACTCCTTCCAGCCGAGCACGCTTTCCTCGACCAGAACGGATTTCACCGGCGATGCGCGCAGGCCGTTGCGGATGATCTGTTCGTATTCCTCGGCATTGTAGGCGATGCCGCCGCCCTCGCCGCCGAGGGTGAAGGAGGGCCGCATGATGGCCGGCAGGCCGACATGCTTCAGCGCGTCCATCGCCTCCTCGACGGAATGGACGAGGCTGGAGCGCGGCGAGTCGAGGCCGATCTTGTCCATCGCATCGCGGAACAGCAGCCGGTCCTCGGCCTTCTCGATGGCTTCCAGCTTGGCGCCGATCAGCTCGACACCGTGCTCTTCGAGCGTGCCGTTCTTGGCGAGGGCGATCGCGGTGTTGAGCGCGGTCTGCCCGCCCATGGTCGGGAGCAGCGCGTCCGGCTTTTCCTTCTCGATCACGCGCGCGACCATTTTCGGGGTGATCGGCTCGACATAGGTCGCATCCGCGAGGCCCGGGTCGGTCATGATCGTCGCCGGGTTCGAGTTCACCAGGATGACCCGGTAACCCTCTTCCTTCAGCGCCTTGCAGGCCTGTGCGCCGGAATAGTCGAACTCGCAGGCCTGACCGATAACGATCGGGCCGGCACCGATGATCATGATGGATTTGATATCTGTACGTTTGGGCATCGGATCGCTCAGTTCTTGCTGTCGATGAAATCGACAAACCGTTGGAAGAGATAATGGCTGTCCTTCGGCCCCGGCGAGGCTTCCGGATGATACTGCACGGAGAAGACCGGGCGGCCGGAGAGGCGGATGCCCTCGATCGAGCCGTCGAAGAGGGAGCGGTGGGTGATCTCCACGCCCTCGGGCAGGCTGCCCTCGCTGATCATGAAGCCGTGGTTCTGCGAGGTGATCTCGACCTTGCCGGTGGTCAGATCCTTGACGGGGTGGTTCGCGCCCCGGTGGCCCTGATGCATCTTTTCGGTCTTGGCGCCGAGCGAGAGGGCCAGCATCTGGTGGCCGAGGCAGATGCCGAAGACCGGTTTGCCGCTGTCGACCAGCTTCTTGATTTCGGGCACCGCATACTCGCCCGTTGCCGCCGGATCGCCCGGGCCGTTGGCGAGGAAGATGCCGTCCGGCGCGTGCGCGAGCACGTCTTCCGCCTTGGTGTCGGCAGGAACCACCGTGACCTTGCAGCCGAGCGAGGCGAGGTTGCGCAGGATGTTGCGCTTGGCGCCGAAATCCATCGCCACGACATGACGCTTGATCTCCGGATCGGCCTCGAAACCGTCGTCGCCGTCGACGCCGCCGCGGGCGAATTCCCAGGTGCCTTCACGCCAGCTGTAGGTCTGCCGGCAGGAGACCTGGATCGCGAGATCCATGCCTTCGAGGCCGGGCCAGTCCTGCGTCTTCTGCCAGAGCGCGTCGAGATCGAGCTTGCCGTCCGGCGCATGGGCGAGGCAGCCGGTCGGCGCGCCGCCGTCCCGGATCCGCCGGGTCAGGCGCCTTGTGTCGACGCCGCTGATGCCCGGCAGGCCGAAGCTCTTCAGCCAGTCGTCGAAATGCCGCTCGGAGCGGTAGTTGGAGGGCTCCGTCATATCGGCGCGCAGCACCAGGCCGAGCGCCGCGGGCGTGGTGGTTTCCACATCCATTGAATTGGCGCCGACATTGCCGATATGGGGGAAGGTGAAGGTGATGATCTGACCTGCATAGGACGGATCGGTCATGATCTCCTGGTAGCCGGTGAGCGAGGTGTTGAAGCAGACCTCGCCGACGCGTTCGGTAGCCGCTCCCAGTCCTCGTCCCCAGAATACAGTCCCGTCCGCCAGCACGAGCACGGCGGTCGCGCCGTCCGGCTGGGGCACTGCGGAGAAGTCTGGCTTGGCTTGGTCGGCTTTCGAAGGCTGCGCCATCGCGGTCATCCCTGGCAATTCGCTGCGGTTCCGGCACACGAGAACCGCGGAGGATCGCATGGATATCCGCTTGGCAGACAGATTCTTTGTCTTCGGGTCGGGCCGGACGCTTCGAAGCCGACTAGATAAAGAATGCGGGACCGGAGGTCAAGGCCGTTATTTTTCATATAAATGAGCAAATTCAGATAGTTAGTAAATGTGCCTTGCGTTTTGTGCCGCGATGGAGATGGTGTAGCCGAAATTCGCGAGCCGGTCTGGCGAGAAACCCGCCGCGAAATGGCTAGGGGTAATAATCAAATGATGCGCGCCGCATTCAGTGACGCCTTGAAAGAGGCTTTGAAGAACAAGGATCAGTGTGCCGTCAGCACAATCAGATTGATTCTGGCGGCCCTGAAGGACCGTGACATTGCCGCGCGCGGCAATGGCAAGACGGACG
Organism: Nisaea sp.; assembly: GCF_017640745.1. Lineage (GTDB taxonomy): Bacteria > Pseudomonadota > Alphaproteobacteria > Thalassobaculales > Thalassobaculaceae > Nisaea. The sequence goes on from NZ_JAEPQA010000012.1 coordinate 124,478, forward strand.
GGATCAGCGAGGACGAAATTCTCTCCATGCTGCAGACCATGCTCAAGCAGCGCGCCGAGTCGATCAAGCTCTACGAGCAGGGCGGCCGCCTTGAGCTTGCCGAGCAGGAAAAGGCGGAGATGGACGTCATCCGCCGTTTCATGCCGGAGCAGCTCGACGAAGCCGAGATGAACGCGGCGGTGGAAACCGTCGTGAAGGAAATCGGCGCGAAGGAGCTGAAGGACATGGGCCGCGCCATGGCAGCCCTGAAGGAACGCTATGCCGGCCGCATGGATTTTTCCAAGGCGAGCGGCATCGTCCGGCAGATGCTCGCCTGAGCTTTTCCCCACCCGGAAACCTTTGACCGCTTGAGCTGGCAAGTTCACACTCTTTGCCCCTTGGGCAAGGATTGATCGTCGCACGTCATGAGCTTCCCGCCGCAATTCCTTGACGAATTGAGGACCCGGCTTCCGGTTTCGGAAGTGGTCGGGCGGCGGGTGACGCTGCAGCGCCGGGGGCGGGAGTTTCTCGGGCTCTGTCCGTTCCACTCGGACAGCAAGCCGTCGATGAACGTGGTCGACGACAAGAACTTCTATCACTGCTTCGCCTGCGGGGCGCATGGCGACATCATCAAGTTCGTGATGGAGACCGAGGGACTCGCCTTTCCGGAAGCGGTCGAGAAGCTGGCCGACATGGCCGGTCTCGAGGTGCCCAAGGAAACGCCGCAGGACCGGGAGCGCACGAAGCGCCGCGAGACCCTGCACGACGTGCTGGAACATGCCTGCGTCTGGTTTGAGCAGAAGCTCGCGGGTCCCGGCGGAGCCGAAGCGCTCGAATATCTGCGCAGGCGCGGCCTGACCAGGGAAACCATCGCCCGTTTCCGCCTCGGCTGGGCGCCGGACAGCCGCACCGCCTTCGCGCAGTCGATGAAGGCGGAAGGCGTGAAGGAAGCTCTGCTGCTGGAAGCGGGGCTTCTGCGCAAACCCGAGGATGGCGGCGCGGCCTACGACTATTTTCGCGGCCGCATCATCTTCCCGATCACCGACCGGCGCGGCCGGGTGATCGCCTTCGGCGGCCGCATTCTCGGAGACGGGCAGCCAAAGTACCTGAACTCTCCCGACACGCCGGTCTTTCATAAAGGCCGTGTGCTTTACGGTCTCGCGCAGGCGCGCGAGGCGGCGCGCAAGGCGGACGAGATCGTTGTCGCCGAAGGCTACATGGATGTGATCGCGCTCTCCCAGGGCGGTTTCCCGCAGGCGGTCGCCCCCCTCGGCACGGCGCTCACCGAAGACCAGATCGCGGAGCTCTGGAAGCTGGCGACGGAGCCGATCGTCTGTTTCGACGGCGACACCGCAGGGATGCGGGCCGCCGGACGCGCCGCCGACCGGGTGCTGCCGATGCTGAAGCCGGGGCATTCCCTGCGCTTTGTCACCCTGCCGCAGGGCGAGGATCCGGACGACGTGATCAAGCATCACGGCGCCAAGGCGATGCGGGAGCTGCTCGACGGCGCGATCCCGCTCTCCGAATTTATCTGGCGCCAGGAACTGGCCGCCCAGCCGGTAACCACGCCGGAGAAACTCGCAGATTTACGCGGACGCGTTTTCCGCAAAACAGATTTGATTGGAGAGCGCTCTCTTCAAGAAGATTATCAAGATGAATTTAGAAGAAAGCTTTATGAGCTTCGACAAGAAAATTGGAATAAATTAAAGGAAAAATTTGGCAACAACAAAAATAAACAATCAAACAATTCGATAATACAGGCTCTCAAAGTTAATCAGATTGATTTGACGAAGGGCTTGGATTTAGCGGGTCAGAAAATATTTCTGACTGCATTACTTGAGCATCCCGGGCTTATTGATGAGTTCGGTGAAATGATAGGAAAAGTGCGGTTCTCTGATCCTTTACTTGACAAACTGCGACATGAAATCCTAGACGTTGCGTTTTCCGACGTGAGCCTTGACGCTAAGGGAATGTACGACCATCTGATGTCGTCGGGTTTCGACGAGGTGGCTAAAAGCCTCTTGCCACGAAACTCCATCATCAGAGCCACTTATGTGTTCCGACGTAAGTCATACGAAGAGTGTCGGCTGCATCTTAACGAATTGATTGGGAGATTCGGGAAGGCGCAGGTCGAGGCTCATTTGGCCGATGCGGAACAGCAGTTTGCTATTGATCCCAGCGACGACAGCTGGAACAAAGTGTGCTCTTTGAGGGCGTTGATTGCTTCGATTAATTCCGCTGTGTCGCTTGAAGAGGCACATAGTGGGTTAGTTTATTAGGGTTGCAATAGTGCCTCGCTGGATGGCAGCGGCGCAAATGGAGAGGTCGACGAGCGAATGGCGAAACAGTCGCTGGCGAACGAAGACGAGAACCGGGACCGCGAAGAGAATTCCGACGGTCCGCTGATCGACAATGTCAATCAGACCGTCAAGAACCTGATCAAGAAGGGCAAGGAGCGCGGCTACCTCACCTATGACGAGGTGAACGCGGCACTGCCCCAGGAGGAGATGTCCTCCGAGCAGATCGAGGACGTGATGTCCGCTCTCAGCGAGATGGGCGTCAACGTGGTCGAGAACGAGGATCAGGAAGACGGCGGCAACGACTCCAAGGCCGAGGACGAGAAGAGTGTCGCCGGCAACGTCGCCGACGACGATGTCGGCCGCACGGACGACCCTGTCCGCATGTATCTGCGCGAGATGGGCAGCGTCGAGCTGCTCTCCCGTGAGGGCGAAATCGCCATTGCCAAGCGCATCGAGGCCGGCCGCGAGATGATGATCGGCGGCATCTGCGAGAGCCCGCTGACCATCAAGGCCCTGATCCAGTGGCGCGACGCGCTGAAGGAAGAGAAGGTCCTGCTGCGCGACGTCATCGACCTCGACGCCACCTATGGCGGCGGTCCGGACGGCGCCAGCGACGACAGCGAGAGCGACGGCGAGGGCGATAACGACAACGAGGAAACCGCCGAGTCCGAGAGCGACGAGGACGAGGCCGACAGCGAAGACGAGGCCAAGGACGGCGACGAGGAGAAATCCTCCGGCGAATCCGGCGAGTCCTCCGATGACGATGACGAGGAGGAGGATGGCGAAGAGAACAACATGTCTCTTTCCGCCATGGAAGCCGCCCTCACGCCCCAGGTGCTGGAGACCTTCGACCAGATCGCCGATACCTACGGCAAGCTCAAGAAGGTTCAGGACAAGCGCCTGCAGCGCCTGCAGAAGGGCGAGGAACTGACCGCCCAGAGCGAGCGCCGCTACGAGAAGCTGCGCGACGAGCTGGTCGACCTTATGGAAGGCGTCCGCCTCAACAACGGACGTATCGAGGCCCTTGTCGAGCAGCTCTATAACCTGAACCGGCATCTGACGGGGATGGACATGCGGATGCTCAAGATGGCGGAGAAGGCCGGTGTCGACCGGGCCGCCTTCCTGAAGGAGCATTTCGGCAACGAACTCGACCCGGACTGGAGCGAGCGCGTCTCCGGTCTCTCCGGCAAGGGCTGGGCGAAGTTCGTCGAGAAGAATGCGGCCGAGATCGAGAAGATCCGCGACGGCATGGCGGCGATTTCCGAGGATGCCGGCCTTCCGATCAACGAGTTCCGCCGCATCGTGCAGACCGTGCAGAAGGGCGAGCGCGAGGCGAGCCGGGCGAAGAAGGAGATGGTCGAGGCGAACCTGCGTCTCGTGATCTCCATCGCCAAGAAATACACCAACCGCGGACTGCAGTTCCTCGACCTGATCCAGGAAGGCAATATCGGCCTGATGAAGGCGGTCGATAAGTTCGAATACCGCCGCGGCTACAAGTTCTCGACCTATGCCACATGGTGGATCCGTCAGGCGATCACCCGCTCGATCGCCGACCAGGCGCGGACCATCCGGATCCCGGTGCACATGATCGAGACGATCAACAAGCTGGTCCGCACGAGCCGCCAGATCCTCCACGAAATTGGCTGCGAGCCGACACCGGAGGAACTGGCCGAACGCCTCGGCATGCCGCTCGAAAAAGTCCGCAAGGTTCTCAAGATCGCGAAAGAGCCGATCTCCCTCGAGACCCCGATCGGCGACGAGGAAGACAGCCATCTCGGCGATTTCATCGAAGACAAAAACGCCGTCCAGCCGCTGGACGCCGCCATCCAGGGCAACTTGCGCGAAACCACGACCCGCGTGCTCGCGAGCCTGACGCCGCGTGAAGAACGTGTTCTAAGAATGCGCTTCGGCATCGGCATGAACACCGATCACACGCTCGAAGAGGTGGGCCAGCAGTTCAGCGTGACCCGCGAACGTATCCGCCAGATCGAGGCGAAGGCGCTTCGCAAGCTGAAGCACCCGTCGCGCTCGCGCAAGATGCGATCCTTCCTCGATCAATAGGCGCCGTCTGTAACCCACTGACGACGTTCATCGAATTTTC
>NZ_JAEPQA010000013.1:0-121342 GCF_017640745.1 Nisaea sp.
GCCGAATGGCGCGCTGGGGCCGGGGCAGGCTCCGTGCGGCGATTATCGTACGAAAGGATGAGAAACAGTGACGGACTGGCTGATTCTTACCGAGAGCCGCAAGGACATCGACCATACCGACACGCCGCACAAGGTGCTGTCGGTCCGCGATTACCTGTCGGCGGCCGGGCTCTTCGACGGCCTCCGGCCCGTGGTCATCAACCTGGCGCGCAGCTACGCCTATCAGAGTGCGGGCTACTACGCCTCGTTGCTGGCCGAAGCGCGCGGCCACCGGGTGATCCCGACGGTCCAGACCATGCTCGAACTGTCCCGCAAGGGACTGTACGCCTCGGCGCTTCCGGAACTGGAAGAGGCCATCAACCGGGACCGCAACCGCAAAACCGAGCCCGAACAGGAGAGCTTTACCCTGCTGGTCGCCTTCGGCCGGCCGTCCGTCGCGGGATACGAGAAATTCGCCCGGTTGCTGTTCGACTGGTTCCGCTGCCCGATGATCGCGGTCGAGGTCGATACCGGCGAATGGACCCGGATCAAGAGCCTGAAACCGGTCTCCCCGAAAGGCCTGACGACGGAAGACAGGGAATTCTTCACCCAGGCGATGGCGGCCCATTGCCGGCGGTCCTGGTCGGGACCGAAATCGAAGACTCCTCTGCGCTGGAGCCTCGCGGTCCTGCACAATCCGAAGGAGGCCATGCCGCCGACCCAGATCAGTTCCCTGAAACGGCTGGCATCTGTCGGCGCCAAGATGGGGATCGAAGTCGAACCGATCCAGCAGAAGGATCTGCCGCGCGTCGCCGAATTCGATGCCCTCTTCATCCGGGAAACAACGTCGGTCAACGATCATACTTTCCGCTTCGCCCGCCGGGCCGAGCAGGAAGGCATGCCGGTGATCGACGACACGATGTCGATGATCCGCTGCACCAACAAGGTGTACCTCAAGGAAATGATGGAAGCGGCAAAGCTGCCGATCCCGAAATCGATCGTCATGGCTTCCGCCGGCGGCCTCACGAAGGCGGCCGAAACGATCGGCTTTCCGATGGTCGTGAAGATTCCGGACGGCTCCTTCAGCCGCGGCGTTCACAAGGTCAACGACCTGGACGCGCTGACCTCGCTCTGCACCGATCTGTTCCATAAGACCGACCTGCTGCTGGCGCAGGAATTCATGCCGACCGATTTCGACTGGCGGGTCGGCGTGCTCGGCGGCAAGCCGCTCTATGTGAGCCAGTACCTGATGGCTCGCAAGCACTGGCAGATCGTACACCACAAGGCGGACGGCAAGTTCGACGAGGGCGGCTTCAAGACCATGCCGGTAGAGCAGGCACCCGCAGAAGTGGTGGATGTCGCGGTCAAGGCCGCCGCCATGATGGGCGACGGCCTCTACGGAGTCGATCTGAAGCAGAATGCCGACGGGGTCTTCGTCATCGAGGTCAACGACAACCCGAACCTCGACACGAACATCGAGGGCGCCGCGCTCGGCGACGAACTCTGGCGCCGCCTGCTCGGCTGGTTCCTGGAACGGCTCGAGGCGAAGTAGCCGCCGGACGCCCTCCTATTTAGGCGTTGCGTACCTCGTCGAGGAAGCGGCGCACGGTCTCGTTCAGCGAATTGGACTGCTGTGCCACCTCGCGGGCGGTCTGCAGCACCTGGCTTGCCGCGGTGCCGGTTTCCTGCGCTCCCTCGGTCATCGAGGAGATGTTCGCGGACACCATCTGCGTGCCCTGCGCGGCCTCCTGAACGTTGCGGCTGATCTCCGAGGTCGCCGAGTTCTGCTCCTCCACCGCCGAGGCGATGCCGGTCGCGATCTCGCTCACCCGGGCCACGGTCTCCGTGATGGTCCGGATCGCGTTCACCGCGCTTGCGGTCTCCGACTGCATGGCGGAAATCTGCGTCGTGATGTCCTCGGTCGCCTTGGCGGTCTGGTTGGCGAGATTCTTCACCTCGCTTGCCACCACGGCAAAGCCCTTGCCCGCCTCGCCGGCGCGCGCGGCCTCGATGGTCGCATTCAGGGCAAGCAGGTTGGTCTGTTCGGCGATGTCGTTGATGAGGCCGACGATCTCGCCGACCTTCTGCGCCGCCTGATCGAGCCCGACCACGGATTCCCGCGTATGCTCCGCCTGTTCCGAAGCCTCGGCGCTGATCCGAGTGGACTCGCTCACCTGCTGGCCGATCTCCCGGATCGAGGACGCAAGCTGCTCGGCCGCGGCCGCCACCATATCCACGTTCGAAGAAGCCTCGCTCGACGCGGCGGCAACGGAATCCGCCTGGGACTGGGTATTCTCGGCAATCCCCGCCATGGACTGGGCGGTTGAATCGAGTTCCGTGGTCGCGCTGGCGACGCTGCGGAGCGCCTCGCTCACGGCCTTGTCGAAGTTCTGGGTGATCTCCTCGATCTTCTTTGCCCGGGCCTCGCGGCGCTGCTGGGAGCGCTCCTGCTCCGCCTTCATTTCCTCGTTGCGGACCATGTTCTCGCGGAAAACCTCGACGGCCCCGGCCATCTCGCCGATCTCGTCGCCACGTCCGGCACCGGGGATCTCGACCTCGAGATTGCCGTGGGAGAGTTCGTTCATGACCCCCGTCATCTGTACGACCGGCCGCAACGCATTCCGGGCCGTGGTATAGCCGATACCTGCCAGGAGAACGAACATCACCGCACCGACGATCGCGAGGATGTTCCGCATTTCACGCACCGGGCCTAGGATTTCGGCCTCGCTCATCTCGCCGAGCACCGCCCACTTGACCCCCGCGAACTCGAGCGGCTTGTACACGGTATAGACCGCGGTCCCGAGATAGTTCGCACCCTTGACGGTACCTTCCTCGCCAGCGAGGGCACGATCCGTAGCCTCAGTCTCTGCTTTGGCCTGCAATATGGCTTCCGCGCCGGAAATCCGGGAGGAGCTGCGCAGCAGGCCGTCGGCGCCGACCAGAATCGTCTCGCCCGTCGCGCCCATTCCTGCGGTATCGCGCATCAGCCGGTCGATCAGGCCGTCGGGGATATGAAAAACCAGGCTGCCCGCGAATTCGTCGCGGACAAAGATCGGCGTCGCAATAAAGGCCGTCGGCGCGCCGCCGCGCGGCTCGTAGGGATGGAAATCGGTCATCACGACCCGGCCGGGCTCCGGGTTCTCAGCCAGCGTGGCGACCGTTCCGGCCAGTTCCGTGTCCTTCCAGGGGCCTTCGACAAGATTGGTCGCGAAATCCTGGTCCTTCAGCACGCTGTAGACGATGTTGCCTTCGTTATCGATCAGCATCACGTCGGCATAGCCGCGATCCTCGGCCAGCTTGCGGAACCACGGGTGGTTTTCCAGGTGATATTTCGTGTATCCAGAATCGTCCTCGGCCTTGTCGAGCAGTTGCTTGCTGCCGGGCGGATTCGGATTGTCCTCGATATAGAGCTTCTGCAGCGTCTCTGTCGGATTGCCCTTGCGCGCGAACAGGCGGAACCCGAACTTGAACCCGTTCAGCGCCTTGTCGGTCCCGGTATTGGCGGCAACGATCTGCAGGTCGTCACGGATGGAATCCAGCAGGGTCCGGAGCGCGGCAACACGTGCCACCGACATGGCCTCGAGTTGGGCCACCGCCCGCTCTTCCATTTGCCGCGCGGACTGGAAATAGCTGAAAGAAGCAACCACCAAGATCGAAAGCGCCGTCGCGATCCCGACAAGCGCCGGGATCTTGGTCGACAGATTGATGTTCTTCACGAAACCCCACCCGAGAAAATTAGTATTGCCGATTCGAAATACCTAGCGACCGTATTCACTAAAACCTGACGAAATTCAAGTTCGGCTCAACGGCTCTCTTTATTAAAGCAAGGATAAGTTAAAAAGCCGTCGCCAACAGACGGGATAAATATAAAATTCAACGCATATTCAATACAGCAGCGAAGGCGCAGCACGCGCGGCTACTCGATGGCGCACCACTTTGCCCACATCGCGCGGCAGGCTGCCTCGAAATCGCGCGCGAATGCGGGACCGTCCATTAGCGGCGACCGCTCCATCTCCTGCCGCAGGGTCTGTCGCAGATATGCCAGCCTCTCGATGTCGGAAGCGAGGTCGCACGCAATGCGAACGTAGTCGTCCTCGGTTTCGGCGATCCATTCCGGATGCCCTAGCTGGGTCAACATCGAGCTGCCGAGCGTTCCTATCGCGGGTTTCCCACGTAAGGTCACCGCCGGCATTCCCATATAGAGGCACTCGCAGAACGTGACTCCTGCACAGTGAGGGATTGTATCAAGCATGATGTCGATCTGCGCGTGAGCATCAAGGACACGGGGGCAGAAATCGACCGTCATGCGCTCCCGTTCGACCCCGCATTTCTCGAAACGTTGGATCAGTTCCTCACGTATCTTGGGGTCGCGGCACGACTGGCTGAACAGAGCGAAGTGCGAATCTGGCGAGCGCATCATAAGCTCGGACCACACCCTGACGACTTGATCGTTGATTTTAATAGACCGCGCAATTGCCCCGAACGTCACATAGCCGTTCTTCAAGACTGGGGATGGCGTCAGAGGCAGGTCCTTGTCCAGCGGTGTATACGGGAACACCGTATGCGGAAGGTTCCAGATCTTTTCGGAGAATAATCCGTCCGAGCCCTCTGGCGTGAAGACCGGATCGCCGAGAAAATAGTCAATCGCCGTGAGGCCGGTGGTCACTCCATGGTCGAGCCAATGAAAGGAAACCGGAGCAGGTTTCTCAGCGAAGACATTCAATCTGCTGGCCTTGGTGTGCCCACAAAGATCGACAAGAATATCAATCCCGTCGGCACGGATCCGATCCGCCAATTCGCGATCACCTATGCCGAAGGTCGGAACCCAATGATCCGAGAACCCGCGCATCTGCTCGGTGAGATTATCCGCGCGATCCGAATGGTACGCATAACTGTAAATCTCGAACTTGCCGTGATCGTGGTGCTGAAGCAAAGGCAGAAAAAAGCTCGTGCTCGAGTGTCGCTGAAAAGAACCACCGACATATCCGATCTTAAGACGCTTATCTGGATCCCGGCAGTTCGGATGAGGTTGCCACCGGCTCCGAAGGGGGCCGCCGATTTCCGCATCGAAACGCTTATAAGCCGACAGGTAGCGCTCTATCTCCAAGCCCGGGATGTATTGCAGGAAAAAAAGGAGCATTTTATGGATTTCGGGATTATGAGGCTGTCGCTCGACAGCACGCGTGGATAACGCGAAGGCCTCATCGAAACAGGCCAAGTCGGCGAGATAAAGCCCAAGACGCGCAAGAACAAGTGCTTCATCCGGGGCGATCATCTGGGCCCTGCGCAAGGGAACCTCCGCATCACAGATCTTCTGTTTTTCGATCTGTGTCAGACTCAGGTTCAAATACTGGGGAGCTTCATCGGGCGCCGCGATAATCGCACGACGCAAGATTGGCTCGGCCCGGCTATCACCTTTTGCCTGCCAGGCCATACCATGCGCCCCCATAAGGGCCGGGGAGAGAGGATCAACAGAAAGTCCGGCCTGCGCCAGTTTGATTGCGCCATCAAGATCCTGCATGTCCCGCAGGACAGCGATCATATTAACCAGCGCGCTGAGTTCCGCCGGCGCCAGGCAGATTGCCTTGCGATATAAGTCCTTCGCCAGAAACAATTCGCCTTGCTTCTGTGCTACCGCCCCGAGATTCCCCCAGGCCTTGGCGTGTTCCGGCGTTGCCGCGACCACCTCCAAAAAGGTTCGCCTTGCCTCCTCTAGGGCCCTTTTCGCCAAATAGGCCGTCCCGAGATTGTATCCGGCGGCCGCGTATTTCGGCCGTATCGCAAGGGCCCGCCGGAGCCATGAGATACCGGTTTCGGCCCGTTGCAGAAGGGTGCCGAAATTGTAGCAGTTTTCAGCTGAACCAGGCTCGATGAGAAGGGCCCGGCGGAAAGGCATTACCGCGTCGTCCTTCGCTCCTGAGGCCTGCAGCCTGGTCCCGAGATTGCGATAGGCCGCAACAAATATCGGATTTGCCGAAAGCGCGGTGCGGTAACAGGCCAGCGCTTCCTCGTTGCGGCCAAGATTGGTCAACAGATTGCCGAGATTATTATGTCCCTCGGCCAATGCTGGTGTGGCTTCCAAACCGGTCCGGTATGCCGCGACCGCGGCATCGGTCCGCCCCAGTTTGTCGAGCACCATACCGAGGCTACACCACGCCAGACCAAGTCCCGGCGCATGCCGAACAGCGGCCTCGAAACTGCGTTCCGCGGCCTCTAGCGACCCCGCTTCGTGTTGCATAATGCCAAGATTGTAATGCGCCGAGGCATAATCGGGCTGCAGACGGATCGCTTCCCGAAAGCAGCGTTCTGCATCGGTGTCGCGCCTGAGCCTACGATAGGCATTGCCAAGGTTATAGTGGGCCTCCGCGTTTGCAGGCTGGCGCTGGAGCGATTGCCCGATGAGATCCGCCGCGACGTCTGGCCGCCCCACCTGAAGCGCCACGACGCCCAACAGATAAAGCGCTACCGGCTGCCCCGGCTGCTCTGACAAAATCTGTCGGTAAAGCCTTTCGGCCTCAACGAGATTTCCCGCGCCATGCGCACTCGTCGCGCGTTGCAGGAGAACTTGAGGATTGGCAGCCTGATCCGTCATGGACACTCTGACTTGAGGCGCGCCGTCAGGCGCTCGTTGCCGCAATCATAGCGCCTGAGATCGGGTTTGGAAGAACCCCGCAGGCCGGATCAAATCGATTGAAATGTCTCGCGACTGGCGGAGGCGCCGAGACCAGCATGGAACGGCGTCCGGGACCTGCTTTCGGACGCCGTTCTCAATAGATCGGTCACGTGAGGCCTCAGAGCTTCTGCACCGTTTCGAAACCCTCGAACTGCGGGTGACCCGCATAGAGCGGCTTGTTGTTGCCGGCATTGGCGTGCGCCTTGCGGAAATGCTCGGACTTGGTCCAGGCGACGAAGGAGTCGTAGTCCTTCCAGAGCGTGTGCGAGGCATAGAGCGTGTGATCCTCCGCCTCCGGCCCCTTGAGCAGGCGGAACTCGACGAAACCCGGGACCTGGTTCAACTGGCTGTCCCGCGTCTTCCAGACGGTCTCGAAATCCTGTTCCGATCCCTTCAGGACCTTGAACCGGTTCATGGCGATATACATGCGTCTCTCCTCTGACGTTCAGGCCCTTTGGGCCGGATGCGTGTCCGGATCGTAGACCGGCACGATACGCGGGCGGCCGTCCATGGCCTCTTCCACGACAATCTCGGTTTCATAGATGGCGCTCAGCCGCGCGGCTGTGAAGACGTCCGTCCCCGTCCCGTCCGCGACAACGCGCCCCCGATGCATCAGCACCACCCGGTCGGCGAAGGCGGCGGCGAGGTTGAGGTCGTGCAGCACCACGAGCACGCCCTCCCCCAGCCGCGCCGCGCGGCGGGCGATCCGCATGGTGGCGATCTGATGCGCGATGTCGAGGCTGGCGGTCGGCTCGTCCAGCATCAGGTAGCCGCAGGCCCTATCCGAGGCCGCAAGCTGGACCAGGACGCGCGCCAGATGCGCCCTGTGGCGCTGGCCTCCGGACAGGATCAGGCAATTGTCGTCGGCGCGATCGAGAAGGGACACATCGCGCAGGGTTTCACTGATCAGCAGGTTGGCCCGCTCCGGCGGCACGTCGCGCGGAATGCCGAGCGCCAGAAGCTCGCGCACCGTGAAGGCCGCGCTCAGGGTCGGCGTCTGCTCCAGAACGGCGCGGCGGCGAGCGAGCACGTCCGGCGGAAGGCCGGTGACACTCTGCCCGTCGATATGCACCAGACCCTGCTGCGGCGCGTAGTCCCCGGCCATGACCGCGAGCAATGTCGATTTCCCGGCCCCGTTCGGTCCGCAGAGCGCGACCATCTCTCCGGGCCGCACCTTGACGCTGACGTCCCGCAGCACCTCGGTTGACCCGAAGCCGTGCCAGATCCCCTGGGCCTCCAGCATCAGAAACCTCCCCTTTTCAGGCGCCGCATCAGCAGCCAGAGGAAGAACGGCCCGCCGATCATGCTGGTGGCAAGCCCGATCGGCGGCTCGGTCGGCGGCACGGCGAGCCGGACCGCCAGATCGGCGCCGAGGATCAGGGCCCCGCCAATGAGGGCGGCCGCCGGCAGCACGTTGCGGTGCGCCGGGCCGACGATCAGCCGCGCCATGTGCGGCGCGACCAGGCCGATGAAGCCGATCGGCCCCGCCGCCGCCGTCACCGCGCCGACCGCGATCGCGGTCATCAGGGCGATGCGCCATTTCTCACGCTCGATATCGATCCCGGCGTGGAAGGCCGCGCGCTCGCCAAGCTGGAAAAGATCGAGGGAACGGCCCATGGTCAGCAGACCTAGTGCCGCCGCTAGTGCCAGCATCGTGGTGACCGAGACCTGCATCCAGTTGCCGGAAGCGATCGAGCCCATCGACCAGAAGGTCAGATCGCGCAGCTGCTGGTCGTCGCTGATATAGACCATGGCGCCGATCAGGGCGCCGGCGATGGCATTCACCGCGACACCGGCGAGGATCAGCATGGCGACGTTGGTGCCGCCGCTGAGATGCGAGAGCGAAAAGACGAAAGCGGTGACGAGCAGCCCTCCGGCGAAGGCGCCGAGCGGAAGTGCATAGGGTCGGACCGGGGCCGGCAGGTCGCCGACGAAGTAATTTCCGAGCACGATGACAGAGACGGCCCCGACCGCGGCACCCGCCGTCACGCCGATCAGGCCGGGATCCGCCAGCGGATTGCGCAGCACGCCCTGCATCGCGCAGCCCGAGAGCGCGAGACCGAACCCGACCGCGAGACCGAGCACGGCGCGCGGCAGGCGGATCTGCAGAAGGATCGCGCTCGGGCCCTGCTCGCCCTCGCCGAGGAGCACGGCCAGCAAGTCACCCGGTCCGAGTCTGACCGGCCCGAGCGCAAGTTCGGCGAAAACGACGATCAGCAGGGCCGCCCCGAGCAGCGCAAACACCGGGATCCCGGCAAATCGCGCCGCCGCGTGGCGCGGCAGGGCCGAGGTCTCGGACATTTCGTTCAGCCGCCCCGCAAGGCCGTGGCGAGCGAGCGCACCGCCTCCGGCGCACGGGGGCCGAAGCCGAGCAGAAGCAGGCCATCCATCGCGACGTAGCGGCGCTCCTGGCCGGCCGGCGTCAGGGCAAACTCGGGCCGGGAAAGCATGACATCGATGCCTCCCAGACGCTCCACGGTCTGGGACATCATCAGCAGCACGTCCGGCGCCGCTTCGATGATCGCCTCCTGCGACATCGGCTTGTATCCGGAGAAGCCTTCGGCCGCGTTCGACGCGCCCGCGAGGGCGATGATCGCGTCGGCGGATGTCTCCGCGCCGGCAACCAGCGGCGCGCCGTCACGTTCGCTCAGGACGAAGATCACCCGAGGGGTATCGGTGTAGCCTTTGGCGGTTTCGAGGGCCTTGGCCATATCCCTCTCGACCCGCTGCGCGAGAGTCTCGCCCTCGGCCTCAAGGCCAATCGCCTTACCGACGAAGCGGACCTTTTCGAGCACGCCCTCCGGGGTATTCCCCTTCGGCGCCAGTTCGACGCGCAGCCCCGCGGCGCGAAGCTGCTCGACGGCCGCCGGAGGTCCGGCGTCATGCGCGGCGATCAGAAGATCCGGCTGCAGGGAGAGAATCCCTTCGGCGGCGAGCCTGCGGATATAGCCGATCTGCTCTTTCGAGACCGCTTCAGACGGATGGTTCGAGGTGCTGTCAACGGCGATCACCCGGTCGCCCGCCCCCAGCGCATATATGATCTCGGTGATATCGCCGCCGGCGGAGACGATCCGCTGCGGGCTGTCCGCGTGCGCCGCTTCCGCGAGCAGCAGTGCCGCGGCGAGGAATAGGAACGGCAGCCGTCTCATGCCGCCGCTCCCGTGACGAAGCCGTTGACCAGATCGAGCCAGGCTTCCGGCTCCTCGGCGCCTTCCTCCCGGACCGGGAAGAACTGGCAGATCACGTTTCCGTCGGAATCGAAGCTGTCGAGCGAGGTGATGTTCAGCCCCTTTTCCGTCGAGGTCTTGCAGACCAGGTAGCAGGCGGCGATCGCGTCGTCCCTCAGATGCAGGTTGAAGCGCGGATCGAGGATGTTGAGCCACCCCGCGGCCCGCTTGATGGTCTTGACCGGCCCCGAATGGACCTGCACGCAGCCGGGACCGCGCACGAAACACATGATCGGCAGGCCGCTTTCGGCGACGCTGTTCAGCATGTACTCGACCGAGGTCACCGGCACCGGCCGGGCGAACTCCTGCCCCGCCAGCCGGAGTGCCTGCTGACGCCCGATACCGAGTTCCGCCAGCATCCGGTTGAACTGATGCCCGTTGCCGAGACGGCTCCAGCGTCCGCGGAGATCCTCGACGTCGATCTCGGAATCGGGCCTGTCCTGCTTTGCTGGTTCCGGCGCCGAGAACTCAAGCGGTTTCGGCGACGGGTCCGTGTACTCCTCCGCAAGCGCGACGAAAGCGTCCAGATCCGTGCCCTTGACGGCGTAGATCTTGAACGCAGCCGTCCCCGTCGCGTCGAAGAACTGCAGCGAATGCCGCGTCATTTTCGGCGACTCGTCAACCACATGGAATCCCGTCACCCATTTGGTGAAGAACATCCGGAGGTCGATCTCCTTCCCGAATGCCGAGCCCATATGGGTGTTGAAGCGCATGTTCTCGAACACGCCGGTCTTCTCGTGCACGCAATACTCGTTGCGCGTGAGAACCATGACGTCGCCGACGGCCGGGAGGCGCTCGATCAGCGGGACGACTTCCATGCCGGAGACCGACAACCGGCGGACGCCGCCGTCGAGCTCCATCGCTTCCAGAAGCGCCGCCTCAGGGACGCCGAGGGCGGCGGCCGCGGTACGCGCACGGACCGCTCCCTCCTCTTCCTTCATGCGATTGAGCTCAGCGAGCAGCTGTTCCGCCGATTGTCTTGTCATGTTTCTCTCCTCAGAACTGGCGTGCGAGTGTGATCCGGAAGGTCCGGCCTGCCGCGTTGTCGCCCGAAAGATGTTCGCGATAATTCTTGTCGAGCAGGTTCTCGACGCCGAAGCGCACCTCGGTCCCGCCCATGACGCCTTCCGTCGGCTTCCAGCTGGCGAACAGGTTGTGCACCGTGTAGCCGTCGGTCGTGAGGGTGGTGCCGGAGACCTTGTCCTGCCCTGCGGCGAAGACGCCGCGCCAGCCGAAACTCAGGTCCTGCTCGGGAAGCCGCCCGCCCAGGGTCAGGACGAGTTCGTCGGCCGGGATCGAGTTGAGATCCTCGTCGGTCTCCGTGTTCTCGCCGCGGATCATGGTGTAGGCCGCTCGCGAGAAGAAATACGTCGATTCGTAGGCCGCTTCGAACTCGACGCCGACGATCTCCGCCTGGCCGACATTGTAGAAGGTCGCCCGGGTGTTCTCGCGCTCGATCAGGTTCTCGACCTCGTTGCGGAACAGCGTGGTCTTCGCGGTGAAGGCATCGCTTTTCATCGCGACATCGCGGAAGGACGCGGCGACGCCGCCCTCGACGTTGAAGGACTGTTCCGGATCGAGATTGAGATTGCCGCTATTGGCATCGAACAGCTCGTCCAGGACCGGCAGCCGCTCCGTGTAGGAGACGGAGCCGAACACGCCCCAGTTCCGGTTCATCTGGTAATGCGCCGCCAGTTTCGGGGAAACAGCGGTATTCTCGACTCCATCCTGACTGAAGCTTACGCTGCTCGTCGGCGTGATGGACTGGTGATCGAGCCTCACGCCCGGGATCAGGGTCAGCTTGTCCCAGAGCACCAGTTCATCCTGGACATAGATGCCGTACTGCTCCGTCTCGCCACCCGGATGGAAGTCGATCCCGCCGGTCGTGTTGATCGAGCTGACCGGTGTGTCTGCCGTCCGGGTCTGATAGGCGGTGCTGATGCCCGTGATCAGGTGGTTCTCGAACGAGTCGCCACTGAAGGACGCTGTGTTCTCGACCCGCGCCTGCCAGGTTTCATAGGCGTAGTAAGTGTCCTGGAAGAGCTGGGACGTGCTGACATTCTTCAGGGTCGAATTGTACTGGTCGACTTCGGTGTTCGAATAGGAGCCGTGGACCTCCAGGTCGATCAGCGGGTTGTTCGCCGGCGTATAGCCGTAGCTCAGAACCGCGGTCTGATCCCGCACCTCGCGGTCGATATAGCCGAAGCTGAGCGAGGTATTGGTCTGCGAATAATTGTCGTTCTTGTCCTCGGTTTCCCAGTGCTGGTAGGAGGCACGGAGCTTGTGCTCCTTGTCCGCACCGAACCTGTAGGTCCCCTTCAGAAGACCCGACGGAGCCTCGAAATCCGAGCCGGTCACGGCATTGCCGTCACCATCCTCGTACTCTCCCGCCCGGCGGTAGTTGAAGGCGCCGAGGAGATCGAGGTCGTCCACGGGCCGCGCGGCGAAGATGCTCGAGGTCAGGAAACCGGATTCGTTGTCGTGGGCCTCGAATTTCTGCCGGAAAGCATACTTGTCGTCGCCCTTCAGGTAGTCGGCGGCATCCTTGGTCGTAACGTCGATGACTCCGCCGAGCGCACCGGAACCATAGAGTGTCGAGGAGGCCGGACCGCGCAGGACTTCGACGCCCTTGTAGAGTTCCGGGTCCGAGAAGAAGGAGCCCATCCGGTACTGCTCGTGGAACTTCGTGGCGCCGTCCACGCGGACGATCAGCCGGTTCTCGTCGGCCGAGCCGAGCGAGCCGATACCGCGGATGTTGAAGCTTTCGCCGAGCACCCGCTCGGAGCCGATCGCCTTCACGCCCGGAAGGTCGGTCAGCACGTCGCCGATGGTGGTCGGCTGCGCCGCTTCCAGGTCCTCCTGGTCCACGACGGACACCGATTGCGGAGTCTCGATGGCTACTTTTTCCTTGCCCGCGGAAACCACGATCCGGTCGAGCCGTGTGGCCTCCTGGGCATCAGCCGGCAGGGCCACAGCGGAGGCGATACACGCCGCCGCAGCGATATAAACACGCATTCGAAAGCCTCTTCGTCAGAAGGTCGCTGGTGGTTAGCTGCCTAGCGAAAAGGCTGGGTGGCTGGATGTTGCAGGCCGGAGCGGCGCCCCGGTGATCCGGTTATTTCGTCAGGATAAGCTTGTTGTTGTTGGTGACGCGGAGCCGGTACTCGGCGCCGTTGAAGAGAAGAAAGACCTCCCGATCGTTCCCCATCAGATCGCTCACATGGATTCGGGTTTTCTCATCCGAACCGTCCGATCGCGAAACGGAAGCGGTCTCACCGTCTTCCGGCTTGTCCGAGGGTGTCCCCGCCAACAACTCGGCTACTCCTGCTTATTCCAGATCACGCGAAGCGGCATTCCCCACCGCATTGTTGATCAATGTCATAATGCAGTGATTTCGTAAATGCAAATCATTCTCATTTGTAATGCGCATATTTACGCATGACAGTGACTGCCGCGATGTCCGTCGTCAGCGCAGTCTGAAATCGATCGATGTCGTGAGTTCGAGCGTGGCGCCGGCGATTTCCGGCGGCATCGAGGGCATCGGATCCGCACGCTTCAGGAGTTCCAGGACAGCCTCGTCGAGCACCCGCTTGCCGGAGCTCTCGACGATCGAATGCTCGAGCACACTGCCGGCGCGGTCGATCAGGAAGCGGAACTGGACCGTTCCCTCATAGCGCCGCAGGCGTGCCGCACGCGGATACTTCTTATGCCGCTCGAGCCAGCTTTGCAGCGATGCGAGATAGGATTTGCGGGCTCCCGCCGCACCACCTCCACTCGAAGAAGCCTGCAAGGTGCCGGCTGCAGTCGAGAGGGTCGGCGAAGAGGCCGCCGCATCGAAGACCGCGCCCGATCCCTTCTTCTGCTCCGCAACCGACCGTTCTGACGCTGGCTCCACTGCCGGATCAGGGCTCGCGGCCTTTGCCTCGACCACTTCCACCGCCTTGACCGGGCGAGGTGGGACCGCGACCGCCGCCTTGACGGGCTGCGGCTTCGGCTCCGGCCGCGCCTGGGGTATCGGCGCCGGGGCAACCGGTTCCGCGACTGCCTGGACGGTCTCCGCCTCCACGACCGGTACTTCGACCGGCTCCGCTGCAACCGGCTCGGGTTCAACCGGCTCAGAGACCTTCACAGGTTCGGCCGGCACCGTCGCCGCGACCACCGTCTCCACAACCTCCGGGATCGGAGCCGCTTCGACCGGCACCGTCGTGTCGGTGATGCTTTGGACCATCTCCACAGGAGGCGCCTGTTCCAGCGTCGCCTGCTCGGCCGTGCCCTCGACAACCCCTTCGGCCTGCGCCGCACCGACCTCGCCGATCTCCCGCGCGCCTCCGGCCTCGCCGATCATCACGGTGAGTCCGCCCGACGCGCTATCGAAAGCACTCGTCGCGGGCTCCTGGAACGCGGCCATCGACCAGACCGCCGCGCCATGCAGCGCCACGGCGACCGCAAAACCGGCCACCTTGGAAGAGATGTCCCCGCGCCGCTGGATAACCGCACTCATGACGCCCCCGTCGCCAGCAGCCCGAGTTCCTTCAGGCCCGCTGAACGAAGCTCTTCGATCAACGCGATCACGTCGGCCGCGTCACTCCTGGCATCGGCCTTCAGCTTCAGACGTCCGTCAGGATGCTCCACGAACCAGGCCTTGAGCCGCGCAACGATCTCGTCGCGCCGGACGATCTCGTCGCGGAACGAGAGGGTACCGTCGTCATCCACGAGGAGTATCGCGGTGGTGTCGTCGGGCAGGTCTGTCCCGAGAGTCTCCGGCGGCTGGATATCGAGCAGATCCGCTTTCTCCAGCGCTCCCGCCAGCATGAAGAAGATCAGCAGCAGGAAGACTACATTGATCAGCGGCAGCACGTTCTCGGCGGCGGATTTCCGTTTCGGCTTGACGAGACGCATCGCTCAGCGCTCCGGCCGGCTGGCGAGGGTCACCTCGGTCAGCCCCTGCGCCGCCGCCTGGTCGACCGTGTCGACCACCGCCTGCAGCGGGACGCCGCGCTCCGCCTCGAGCACGATCTTCGGCTTGGTCTCGCGCCCGGCCAGCTTCGCCAGCCGCTCGGTAAAGCCGGCATGATCCATGTTCTCGCCGGAGACGAGGAAGCCTCCGTCGGCCTTCAGCTTTACCAGCACAGAACCCTCGGACGCACTGCCCGCGCCACCGAGCTTGGCCGTCTGCAGGCCGATCGATCGCCAGTCGAGAAAGCTCGAAGCCAGCATGAAGAACACCAGAAGGATGAAGACCACGTCGATCAGCGGCGTGAGAGATATCTCCGCCGTAGGACGCCGCCGCCGCGCTGCGAGGCGCATGTCTGCCTACTCCGCGCCCTGCAGAACGGCCGATGCCGGCGCATGGCGCGCCACCTTGTCCTCGGCGATACCCGGCGCGGCGGTGAAGACCTGCGTCGCCGCGTCTTCCATTGCCCGCCCTGCGCGCTCGACGATGCCGTCGAGCAACTGGTGCGCCGCGGTCGCGGGAATGGCGACGACGAGCCCGGCTGCCGTGGTCAGCAGGGCGACCCAGATGCCACCCGAGAGGATCGAGGGATCGACCTTGTTGCCGGCCTCTTCAAGCGCCTGGAAGGCGTCGATCATGCCGATCACCGTGCCGAGCAGCCCGATCAGCGGGCTCAGCATCGCGATTGCGGAAAGCAACCTGAGGCCGGAGGACAGGCGGTCGAGAAAAAGTCCTGCGACACGCTCCACTTCCTCGCGCATCTCGGCATCGTCCAGCTCCCGGCTCAGCCGGAGCTGCATCGCATATCGTGCGATTGCCGAGGCGGGGTGTCCTGCGCCCTCGAGTCGCGCAATAGCGGCACGATTCTGTCCCGAGCGCCACAGCCTGAGCGCTTCGTCCCGATCTCCGCCGCTCCAGAGACGCAGCATCAGGAACTGAACCAGCTTGGAGACGAAAACAGTGGTCGCCAGGACGGACATAAGCGCGAGCAGATACATGATCGGCCCGCCCGCTTCCATGAACCCCCGCACCTGATCGATAGCTGACGTCATTGCATTACTCCCGGGACCGGCGCGCGCCGTCCGCTCACTGGGTGAAGGGAACCGTCGTCCGCGTGGCGGTTTCGAGGCTGTTGGCACAATGGTCGGGCGAAACGGCCTCGGCGCCCTCGACCTCGCAGGCGAGCACACCGTTCATCAGCATCCGGCCCACATTGCCGCAGTCGATGGATTTGAGATCGAAGAGCTTGACCCGCGTGTGCTCGCGACGGATCGGCCCGAGTTCGGCACCGACGCGGCGCACCACGATCCCGTCGGTATCGAAAGCGACGATGTCGAGTTTCAGCCGGGCCAGATCCGTTCCGGTACCGTTGTTCAGCACCCAGGTGGTGCGGCAATCCTCGCCCGCCGGTTCAAGCTTGTTCAGCTCGACAAGCAGCCGCTTTCCGGACAGGTCGGCCGCACCCGCGTCGAGCGAGAGCAATGTCACGGTCAGCGCGACCAGAACCGTCCGGGAAAGTCGCTCGAAGCGCATGGGCACACCCACCTGGAAAATCCGAAATGAGAGTCATTCTCATTAAGAACCTTCTTGGTACAGGAAGGAATTGCCGAATGCAACCGCTCACGGTGTCGCAGACGGCGTCAGCGCGGCTCGATAACTCCATCCACTTCGGCGCGGGCGAAATTCAGCCGTTCCATGATCGGTGCATCCGAGAAACGGAAGAGGTCAAAGCCGGTTTCAGCTTGCAGCGACCACTGGATCCAGGACGGGACGACGAACATGTCGCCTTTTTCCAGCTTGTGCTCCGTGCCGTTCAGCACCACCGCGCCCGTGCCGTCGAACACCTGGAAGACGGACGAGCCAACCTCGCGGCGCGACACCGTCTCGGTTCCGGCGCGAAGGCGGTGAAACTCGGTGCGCATGGTCGACATCACATCGCCGCCGGTGGTCGGGTTCACATAGCGGATCGCCGCATGGCCCTTCTCGACGGTGACATCGTAGCCTTCTTCCTCGAGCTTCAGCTGTTCGGAGAGCGCCCGGTCGGTATGTGCCCAGCGGTAGGCGCCGATCGGCGAACTCGCCGTCGCCTTCAGGCGGGAGAGCGGACGCAGCCCCGGATGGCACCAGAGCCGCTCGCCGCGGGAGAATTCCGGCGTCGAGCTGTCGCTGACCTTCTCCGGGCCGAATTCGAAGAAGCCGACATCGTTCTGCTGGGAGAACGGGATATCGAGCCCGTCGATCCAGGCCATCGGTTTGTCGGTGACGTTCTGGTGGCCGTGGAAATGCCATCCGGGCGTCAGCAGCAGGTCGCCCCGGCTCATTCGCACCGGATCGCCATTCACCACCGTCCAGACCCCCTCGCCCTCGACGACGAAGCGGAAGGCGTTCTGCGAGTGTCGATGCTCCGGCGCGGTCTCCTTCGGGCCGAGATACTGGATCGCCGCCCACATGGTCGGGCTGACATAGGCATTGCCGCCCAGCCCCGGGTTGGCCAGGCCGATGGCCCGGCGCTCTCCGCCGCGACCGACCGGCACCAATTCGCCGGATTTCTCCGCAAGCGGCAGCAGCTTCGACCATTTCCAGACATGCGGCACCGCCTTCGGAGACGGATGCGCGGGCATCAGATCTGCGCGCTGGGTCCAGAGCGGCAGCAGCGACTCTTCCTCGAAGCCCTTGTAGAGCGCGCGCAGCTCCGGCGTATCCTCCGGCTGCATGCCATGCGGCGCCGCCGCCTTGTCCTTGTCCGGTCCCATAGCCTCGTCTCCTCTCAGTTCTGCAATCCGTTCGAGCCGTAGAGCCAGTGCAGTCGGTCGTACCATTCCTCCGGCGTGCGGCTCGACATGATCTGGTTCCGGGCCGCCGCGATGGCGCCGTCCGGGTGATAGATGTAATCGCCGATCAGGCGGCTGCTGACCTGCACCCGCGTGGTGCGCGGCAGGCGCATGTCACGATAGGTGTTCAGCGCCGTCTCGATCCCGTCGTGGCTATCCATGCAATGGGCGAGGCAGACCGCATCCTCCATCGCCATGCAGGCACCCTGCGCGAAGTACTGCAGCATGGGATGGGCGGCATCGCCGAGCAGCGCGACGCGTCCGTCGATCCATTTGTCGGTCGGGTCGCGGTCGCAAAGCACCCAGAGCTTCCAGTTGTCGCCATGCTCGATGATCTGACGGGCACGCGGATGGATATGCTCAAAGCCCTGCGCAACCTCCTCTTTCGAGACCGGCCGGCCGGAAATCGCTTCCTGCAGATCGCGATGATAGGTCACCACGAGGTTGAAGACCTTCCAGCCCTTCAGCGGGTAATGGACGATATGGCATTTCGGCCCGGCCCAGAGGGTTGCGGCGTTCCAGCGCAGATCCTCGGGCATCTGCTCGGTCGGGATCACGGACCGGTAGGTGGTATGACCGGAGATGCGCGGCTCTCCGTCGCCGACGAGCTGTGCGCGGATCGGAGAGCGCAGCCCTTCGGCCGCGATCAGCGCACTGCCGCTGACCGGCTCCCGGTCTTTAAGTTTCAACGTGACGCTGCTACCGTCCTGCTCGTAGCCCAGCGACTTGTGACTGGTGCGGAGCTCGACCAGTGGGCTCGCCACGCAATAATCCAGCAGCACCTTATGCAGATCGGCCCGGTGAACGACGGCATAAGGATTGCCCATGTGGCGGCGGAAATCCTCGCCGAGCGGGATCTGCGCGATCTCGCCGCCTTCCTTGGCATCCATCAGCCGGAGCGCGTCGATATAGACCGCCTTCGCCCGCGCCTCGTCGCCGACGCCGAGGGTATCGAAAGAATGGAAGGCATTCGGCCCGATCTGGATGCCGGCCCCGATCTCACTCAGCTCGGCCGCCTGCTCGAACACGATCGAAGCAATGCCCTTCTGCGCCAGGCCCGCCGCCGCAGCAAGTCCGCCAATGCCACCGCCGGCGATCAGTATGGGTCGGTCCGCCATCAATTCCTCCCTTGCCTGCCGTCTTGCATGCGGCCGATTCCGGTATTGGCGCCGATGGAACTGAATACCCGTTGCGCCCCGAGGTCAAGTTGATAAGTATACTTACTATCTAGATTGCAGATGGAGATCCGGGATGACGCTTGAGATCCACGGCATGATCGGCCACCTGATCCGGCGGCTGAACCAGATCTCGGTGTCCGTGTTCCAGGACCGGATGAGAGCGGAAGGCTACGATCTGACGCAAGTGCAGTACGCTGCGATGGCGGCGCTCGCGCACCATCCCGGGGTGGATCAGGCGACGTTGGCGGGCCTCATCGCCTATGACCGTGCGACCATGGGAAGCGTGCTTGAGCGACTGGTCGAACGCGGCTGGGTGGACCGGCGGGTCAGCGAACGGGACCGGCGGGCACGGGAGCTATTCCTGACCTCAGAAGGCACCGCCCTGATCGAGGCCGTCTCGCCGATGGTGAGGGAAATCCAGGGACTGATCGTGGACGGGCTCGACACCAGGGAGCAGGCGGAGTTCCTCAGGCTTGCGGCCAAACTGGCGGATGCGGGTAACACGCGCAGCCGCGTTCCCCTTATCGTCCCGGAAACCTATTCCGCAGCGTGAGCTTCGTCAGCTCTTCCGGACCATGTATTCGACCGGCCAGGTCACCAGTTCCGGGAAGATCCCGATGATCAGGATGCCGAGCAGCATCAGGAAGAAGAACGGCACGGACGCCTTCGTCACCTGAAGGATGTCGCGCCCGGTCATGCCCTGCAGCACGAACAGGTTGAAGCCGACCGGCGGGGTGATCTGCGCCATCTCGACGACAATCACCGTGAAGATCCCGAACCAGATCAGATCGATGCCGGCATTCTCCACCATCGGCAGCACCACGGCGGCCGTCAGCACCATCATCGAGACCCCGTCAAGGAAGCAGCCGAGGAAGATGTAGAGCAGGGTCAGAAGAACGAGCAGCATCGCCGGCGAGAGGTTCCAGGCATCGACATAGCCCGCCAGCACGCGCGGCACGCCGGTGAAACCCATGGCGATGGAAAGGAACGCCGCTCCCGCCAGAATGAACGCAATCATGCAGGAGGTCCGGACCGCCCCCATCAGGCTTTCCATGAAGGACGCCCAGGTCAGAGACTTCGACCACCAGGCGAGCGCCAGCGCGCCGAGCACGCCGATCGTCGCCGCCTCGGTCGGCGTCGCGAAACCGCCATAGATCGAGCCGATGACACAGAAGATCAGCAGCACCACCGGGAACAGCAGACGCGAGGCCTTCACCTTCTGCCAGAAACTCAGCCGTTCCGGCTCCGGCGGGGCCAGTTCGGGATTGAGCAGGGCACGGATCGCAACATAGGCCATGAAGATCCCGATGATCATGATGCCCGGGATCACGCCGGCGATGAACATGCGGGAAATCGATTGCTGCGCGATCACCCCGTAGACGATCAGCATGATCGAGGGCGGGATCAGCAGGCCGAGCGTGCCGGATCCGGCGAGCGTGCCGATGGAAAGTCTCTCGTCGTAACCGCGCTTCTTCAGTTCCGGAATGCTCATCCGTCCGACGGTGGCACAGGTGACGGCGCTGGAGCCCGCGACCGCCGCCATCACGCCGCAGCCGACGATATTGACGTGCAGCAGTCCGCCCGGAAGCCGCGCCAGCCAGGGCGAGAGCCCGTTGAACATATCGGAGGACAATCGCGTCCTAAACAGGATCTCGCCCATCCAGACGAAAAGCGGCAGGGCGGTCAGCGCCCAGTTCCAGCTCGCATCCCAGACGGTGCCGGCAAGGGTGATGCCGGCAGGCACGGTGGAGAAGAACTGGATGGCAACAAACCCCACGGCCAGCAGCGCCGGCGCGACCCAGATGCCCGATGCCAGCAGGCCGAGCATCAGCACGAACAGAATGATGGAAATGACGCCCGCATCCATCAGTCATTCTCCCCCTGGAAGAGAGCGGTGGAGTTCTCGACATAGCTCGGCGTGCGGCCGAGCAGGATGCTGATGAACTCGTCGACAAGGGCGATGGTCAGGATCCCGGTGCCGAGAGCCATGGCGGACTGCGGGATCCAGAGCGGGATGGCGAGCAGACCTTTGCTCTTCTCCCCGAACGTGAAGGAGAAATAGACCTGATCGCCGGCCCAGTAGGCCATGTAGGCCATGCCGGCAGCGCAGAAACCGACGGCCCAGAGCTCGGTCAGCTTGCCGAGGGGCCCGGAGGCGAGCCGGACCAGCAGCGTCACGCGGATATGACCGTCATGCCTGAAAGTGTAGGCGAGACCGAGGAACGTCGAAGCGGCCAGGCAGAAGCCGGCGCTTTCCGTCGAGTCCACGGCCACGCCGAAGAAGCGTCCGACGATCTGCGCGACAATGGTGAGCGCAATCGCCACCAGGAACAGCGCGGAAAGATAACCGCTTCCGAGATAGAGCCCGTCCAACAGACGTCGTACCGCCATGGAATGTCCCCGGAATAAATCCTGAAATTCTTTGTGAGAGGTGTGCGGCCGCCGGAGCTCCGGCGGCCGCCGCCCAATAGGTTACTGAAGGGCGAGATAACGATCGAGGATCGCGATCGCTTCCGGGCTCGCCGTTTCGCGCCAGCCTTTCATCATCTCGAGACCGATTTCCTTCATCTTCGCGGTCACGGCTTCCGGCGCCTTGGCCGTCGTCATGCCGTTCTTCGCCAGCACCGCCATCTGCTCGGCAGTGGTCGCCGCGCTCATTTCCCAGGCGCGGAGCTCGGCCTTTTCGGCCGCGGCCAGCATGGCCGCCTGGTCTTCCGCGGAGAGCGCCGAGAAGGCCCGCTCGCTTACGATGACCGCGTTCTTGGAGAAGATCGCGCCGGCATAGGTGAAGTTGGAGGTGTTGTCCCAGGCCTGGATGTCGATACCGGTCTGCGGAGAGGTGAAGAGGGCCTCGATCAGGCCGGTGGAGAAGGCCTGCGGAATCTCCGCGAAGGGCAGGATGGTGGCGTCGAAGCCGAGCATCTCACCCATCTTCTGGGTCGCGGTGGAATAGATCCGCAGCTTCTTGCCGGAGAAGTCCTCGACCTTGGTCACCGGGAACTTGGTGTAGAAGCCCTGGCCCGGCCACGGTTGATAGAACAGCACGCGCATGCCGGCCTTCTTGAAGATCGCGTCGAAATATTCCTTCTGCAGATCCTTCAGCAGCCAGGCCGAAGCGTAATCCGGCGCAATGAAAGGCAGGCCGGCGAGGATATACATCGGGTCCTCGTTGCCGTAGACGCCGAGACGGATCTCGCCGATCGGCACCTGGCCGCGCTGCACGGCGGTCTTGATCGCATCGAGCTTGATCAGCGTGTCGTTCGGGTTCAGCTGGATATTCACCGAAGAGCTGGATTTAACGTCCTCGATAAACAGCTTGAGGTTCTTGGTGAGGAAGTTGCTGTCCGGATAGCCGGAGGCCATGATCCAGTCGACCGCCTGGGCCTGGCCGGCCGAGGCCAGCATGCCAGCGCCGATGACGGCCGATGCCACGAGAGTCTTGAATTTACCCATTTGCCACTCCTGTTCTTTGATTTTTGACGGTGAGGAACCGCCTGGGAGGAAGAGAGCGTTGAGGAGTCCGGAACCCGCAAGGAAGCGGGCCAAACCTGCGCCTGCTGCACATCTGCAAGATAGGGACCAGAATGCACCCGGCTTTTTTACTTTGGAATCATAACGTTCCAAGATCCACCAGATGTCGCCGGGCTATATTCCTGCTCACTTTCTGAGCAGGAGCCGCCCTTATCTGATCGCATACCGGGCAAACGTCCCCCTCAGGCACCCTTTCCCTCTTGCCATTCTGGCAGACCTGCAAGCTGGCGCCAATGATGCGCGATCTCGTCGCGCCGGGCGCACCAGATTCCGTCGAGGCCGGCGAGGTGTTTCAGAACCGCCTCGAGCCCGGCGATCCGACCCGGGCGGCCGATGATGCGGAGATGCAGGCCGATGGTGATCATCTTCGGCCGCTCCGCGCCCTCGGCCCAGAGCCAGTCGATGGCGTCAATGCAGTACCTGGCAAAATCCTCGGCGAAGACGAAACCGCCGCCGCGCTGGAAGCGCATGTCGTTTGTGTCGAACCCGTAGGGCACGACCACATGACTTTTCCCGCCGACCTCCATGACAAAGGGCAGGTCGTCGTTATAGGCGTCGCTGTCATAGAGAAAGCCGCCCTCCTCGACCAGCAGGCGGCGGGTGTTCGGGCTCGGCGCCGAGCGGGTATGCCAGCCGACCGGACGCGTTCCCGCGACCGCCTCGATGTCGCGGACGCAGTTCGCGATGATCTCCCGCTCCCGCGCCTCGTCCATCCCCGCGTGGCGTTCCCAAAGATAGGAATGACAGCCGATCTCGTGACCACGCGCGACCAGGTCCTCCGCCATCCAGGGCGACAGGGTCAGCGCCCGGGCGCAGCAATTGGCATAGGCTTTCACACCGTAGCGGTCGAGCAGGTCCATGACGCGCCAGTAGCCGGCGCGAGTACCGTACTCGAAATGGGTGTCCTTGCAGGGGTCGGGCGCCCCCGCGACTCCCTCGACGATCTCGTAGACATCCTCGTTCCGCGCATCGCCAAGGCTGACGGAATATTCCGCCCCTTCCTCGACATTCACCACGAAGGAGACCGCGAGCCGGGCGCCGCCGGGCCATTCGGCATGTGGCGGCGTGCGGCCGTAACCGAGGAAATCGCGTCCGCTCACATCAGGCGCCCTCGATCATCTTACGGATCCGGCGCGCGGCGGCCGGCACCGGCCCGACGATCGGGCAGGGCGGATTATTCGCGGCGAGCGCCTTGGCCGCATCGGCAAGCGGGCCGCCGCCGATCACAACGGCGTTGACGTCGCCGCGCGCGACCACCTCGTCGATCATCCCGCGCAAGGTCTTCACCAGCGCTTCCGGCTGGCTCATCAGGACATAGGCGTCGGTCTTGGTGGACAGCTGGACCACCAGCTTGTCGCGGACACCGTATCGTTCGGCCAGCCCGTTGATCGGATCGAACAGGTCCGGCGTCGGCGTGACGATGGCAAAGCTTCCGTATTCGGCGGCTTCCAGCATCCCCGACTCCGCAATCCCCACCACCGGCACGGAAAGCTTTGTCTTCAGTTCCTGCAGCGCCGGGTCTCCGAAGGCCGCGACGATCACCCCGTCGAGCGGATCGCGCCCCTTGTCAAAGGCCTCAACCATCAGGTTGGTCGCAAGTTCGAGCCCGGCATCGTCGGTGATGATAGAGGGCGCGCCCACATTGGTCATCTCCTCGACATACCAGTCGGGACCGAGTTCCTCGCGCACGGCTACCGCCATGCGCTCGGTGACGTATTCGGTCGCGTTCGGATTGATCAGCAGGATGCGGTGCTCGGCAGCCAAGTTTTCCTCCTCCGTGAGCGGAGAGCGCTCGAAAATGAAAGACGCCGGGCTAATCCTCATGACCGAGCGCCGGATCGATGCGGACCGCCTCCTCCGGCGTGACGCAGCCCTTTGTTCCCGTGATGAGCCGGTAGGCCTCCGGCTCGCGATGACGTTCGAAAGCGAAGACACTTTGCCGGTAGGATGCGCAGAGGTCGAGATCGCAATCCGCGACGATCACCTCGTCCCCCTCGGTCACCGCGCATGCGATGGCCTCCCCGGTGGGCGCGATGATCTGGGTGCCGCCCATATGGTGCACCCCCTCCTCCATCCCGGCCTTGGCGACGCCGACGACGAAGGTGGCATTCTGATAGGCGCCCGCCTGCATGACCAGACTATTATGGTGCCAGGACAAGCGGTCATGCTCCGGCGCCGGAGGATTGTGGATCGGCGTATTGTAGCCAAGCAGCACCATCTCGACGCCCTGCAGTCCCATCACCCGATAGGTTTCCGGCCAGCGGCGGTCGTTGCAGATGCACATGCCGATGCGCCCGCCGAAACCGTCGAAAACGCGGAAGCCGAGATTGCCGGGCAGGAAGTAGCGCTTCTCCAGATGCTGGAAGGCGCGCCAGGGCTCGTTCTCCCGGTGCCCAGGCAAGTGGATCTTGCGGTACTTGCCAAGAAGCGCGCCGTCCGGACCGACAAGGATCGCGGTATTGAAACGCCGCCCGTCCGGCGTCAGCTCCGCATACCCGATCGAGATCCCCATCCCGAGCTGCTTCGCCTTCTCGAACAAGGGAGCGGTTTCCGGTCCCGGCATCTCGCGCTCGTAGTAGGCATCGAGATCCGCCTCTTTTTCGAAATACCAGCGGGGAAAGAAGGTCGTGAGCGCCAGTTCCGGATAGACGACAAGGTCCGCGCCGTGACCGGCCGCCGTCTCCAGCATGGCGATCAGCCGCTCGACGACCCGGCTACGGGTTTCGGACTTCGCCACCGGTCCCATCTGGGCGGCGGCAACCGTGACTATTCGCATGATCGATCTCCGCAAAGGCTATGCGGTCGGGAGAGTTTCCCGGACATTCTGCAAGATGCGGACCGAGTTCAACATCTGCCGGGAGCCAAGCATGCCGGGCTACGCGGAGGCATTGGAATTTTGCCCGTTTTGTCCGGATATCGCCCAGGCCGGGCCGGTGCACGGCTGGAGCAGGACCGAGGATCAGGATGCACAGATTTGCGGCACCAAGATTGCGGCAATGCACAAAAAATAGGACCGCTCTTGCGTATTATTTGGCGACAAATTTCATAATTAATTGAAAAAACAAACAAACCTGACTTGGTACAGTAATTGCGATTTCTGCTGTAGCGCAGCATCGCCTCGGCGATTGCTTATTGGTTGGCGTGCCACCCACTGTTGCGGTGATGCTTCTGCATTCCACGATAGTGCCGGTCGGGCACCGCCCGACCCGCCAGGACGGCACAGAGGGTTCCTCCCTTATCCGCGTGCCGGACGCGCTGAATGCAAGGTGTTCCCGTGACACCGCCCCCGCTGCCAAGCGGGGTGCGCGGAGGGCCACAACATCCCTCCGATGGCGCTGAACCGAACCGAAAAATCGGCGGCGGCGCAATGCTACACGGGGAGTGCTTAGCATGTGCGAACGACATGGATGCAACCATCTGCCTGACTTCGAAGCGATCCGGATGGATCGCCGCAAATTCCTGAAAACCACCGCCGCTGCCGGCGCAATCACCATGGCGGTCGGACCCGGCATGTTCGGCTCCGCGGCCTGGGCGGCGGACAGCACGATCAAGTCCACGCACGGGACCGGGTTCTGCAATCTCAATATCTTCCTCTCGCATGCCGTCCAGACGGCGAAGGAAGACGGCCTGACACTCGAATTCGTCAACACCCCGACCTTCGCCGAACAGGTCACCTTCCTCGGCATCGGTCAGGTCGACGTCGGTCTGATGCCCTACACCAGCTTCATGGCGCTCTATGATGCGGGCGCCCCGGTCAAGGTCGTCGCCGGCGGCGGCATCGAGGGCTGCGTCATCGTCGCCCGTCCGGGCCTCGACAGCGCGGAGAAGCTGAAGGGCAAGACCCTCGCGACCTTCCAGCTCGATACGCTGGAAGTGATGCCCTACGACTGGCTGAAGAAGCACGGCGTCAGCTTCAAGGACGTGAATGTCCGCTACATGGGCTCGACCCCGGAAGCGGTCGAGGCCTTCAAGGCCGGCGCGGTCGACTGGATCTGCACCATCGAGCCCTACGGCACCGCACTGGTGAACGACGTTCCGGGCGCAGTGATGCTCTCCGATGGTACGGACATCTACGGTAAGGGCTACACGGACTGCGTCCTCGCTGCCCGCTCCTCGCTGATCGACGAGAACCGCGACGGTCTGAAAGCGCTCATCAAGGGCATGATGAAAGCCCAGCTGATGGCCGAGTCCGATCCGGCGGGCACGCTCGAGAAGCTGGTCGGCACCTACTACAAGACCTCGATGGAGAACGCGAAGATCGCCATGGCGAAACAGCCGGCGGTGGTCGATGCCCGTCCGCAAACCGACTTCATCCTCGACCGGACCGACAGCCTGGTCGAGATGGGCTACATCAAGAACAAGCCCGACCGGAACGCCATCGACTGGGGACCGCTCGAAGAGGTCATCGCCGAGAATCCGGACCTCTACGGCAAGCTCAAATACAAGGCGGCCTGATCCATGGCCGCGGTCTCAACTGACCGGACTTCGGTCGGCGAGACCGGCAAGATTGCCGGCGGACAGAAAAGTCCGCCGGCGCCCGCCGGTCTGACCCTGCCGGAGCCGCTGCGCGAGATCCTGCCGAAGATCGGCTGGACGCTCGTATCCGTCGGGATGTTTTCCCTGATTTGGGAGATCCTCTGGGCCATCGGATGGGCGGACCCAAAACTCCTCCCGCCGCCGCATATCTTCCTCGGCGACTTCGCGGACCAAGCGAAGTTCTTCAACACCGCCCAGCGCTGGGCAATCGGCGTTTCCGCCTCTGCCGGACCGAGCCCCTGGCAGGCGGTTCTCATCACCGTCGTCTCGTCGGCGATGCGAGTCTTCGTCGGCATCACCATTGCCGCTCTGCTCGCCCTCTCGCTCGGCGTGGCGATCCGTTACTGGGTCGCCGTCGAGCGCCTGACCCTGCCGACGGTCACCCTGCTCTCACCGGTCTCGCCCATTGCCTGGCTGCCGGTGGCGATCTTCCTCTTCGGCATCGGCAACGCGCCGGCCATCTTCATGGTGGTGATCGCGCTGTTTTTCCACATGACCATCGCCACCATCAACCACATCGACGGCGTGAACAGGAACCTGATCAACGTCGCCCGGACCATGGGGGCGACCAAGGCGCAGATCTACCGCCGCGTGATCATTCCCGCGATCCTGCCGGGCGTCTTCGTCATCCTGCGTCTCAATCTCTTCGGCGCCTGGATGGTGGTGCTGATCGCCGAATCCACCGGCGTCGGCTACGGCCTCGGCCAGGTCATCATGCTCGCGCGCAATACCTTCAATCCGTCGCTCGTCTTCTTCTGCATCGCGCTGATCGGCTTCCTCGGCTTTGCCACCGACTACGCCATGCGCATGGTCCAGAAGCGGGTGCTTTACTGGGTCAACGACCCATCGGGGGTGCTCCGTGGCCTCTAACGCGAACGAAACCAACGGCCCCGCGGTCTCCTGCCGCGGCGTCGGCAAGATCTGGGCGGCCGGCACGTCCCGGGCCCACGAGGCGCTGAAGGATATCGATCTCGAAATCGAACCTGGCGAGTTCGTCGTTCTTCTCGGTCCTTCCGGTTGCGGCAAGAGCACCCTGCTCTACCTGATCGCCGGTCTGGAGGAAAAAACCTCGGGGCTGCTGACCTATTTCGGCGATGCGGTCTCCGCGCCCTCGCCGGACCGCAGTCTCATCTTCCAGGAGACCTCGCTCTTTCCATGGCTCAGCGTCTGGGAGAATGTCAGCTTCGGCCTGCAGATTCGCGGCGAGAGCGAGCCGGACAGGCGTGCGGCTGCAAAAGAGGTGCTGCAACGGGTTGGGCTCGCCGAAGCGGGCTCGAAACGGCCGGACGAACTCTCCGGCGGCATGCGCCAGCGCGTTGCCGTGGCGCGAGCTTTGGCGATGCGGCCCCGGGTGCTGCTGATGGACGAGCCCTTTGCGGCCCTCGACGTCCAGACCCGGCAGAAGATGCAGGATTTCCTGATCGATGTCTGGCGGGACAGCGGCGCCTCGGTGGTCTTCGTCACCCACCATATCGACGAGGCCGTCGCCCTCGCCGACCGGGTCTGCGTGTTCACTTCACGGCCCGGCCGCATCAAGGAGACCGTCAAGGTCGACCTGCCCCGTCCCCGCGATCCCTTCTCGCCGGAATGCGAGGAGCTACGCAAGCAGCTGACCCAGCTGCTGAAGGACGAGGTCGACCGCGCCTTCGAGGAGCAGGAAAAGATGGCTGAAGCCGTCTGAGGCGGTCCGCCCGCATCCCGCTCCACAACCGAATTCTTCTTTTCAACGGAGGGACGTCATGTCCAGTTCCCTGATCCGCAGCAGCGCCATGATCACGCGCGCCATCGACCGCCACACTATCGAGGAGATCGCCGACGGCGCCGTGCTCCAGGAAGACGGTGTGATCACCAAAATCGGCACCTATGCCGACCTCTCACGCCAGCATCCGGACGTGCCGGTGGTCGGCACCGGCCGCGAGGTCATGCTGCCCGGTTTCGTCAACGGCCATCACCATGTCGGCCTGACGCCGGTGCAGCTCGGCTCGCCGGACATGCCGCTTGAGCTCTGGTTCATCACGCGGATGATCTGCCGCAACGTGAACGTCTATCTCGACACGCTCTATTCGGCCTTCGAGATGATCTCTTCCGGCATCACCACCGTGCAGCACATCCATGGCTGGATGCCGGGCAAGCTGAACCAGGTCGAAGGCTATTCCGAGCAGGTCCTCAAGGCCTATGACGATATCGGCATGCGGGTGTCCTATTGCTTCGCCGTGCGCGACCAGAACCGGCTGGTCTATCAGGCGGACGAGGAGTTCGTCGCCTCCCTGCCGAAAGCCCTGCAGGACCCGATGAAGCGCTGGTTCGACCGCTTCCAGATGAGCCTCGACGATTCCATGGCGATGTTCGAGAGCCTCTACGGCAAGCATCACAACAAGTCGCGCACCAAGATCCAGCTCGCGCCGGCGAACCTGCACTGGTGCTCCGACAGGGCGCTGACCGCGCTCTCGGACACCTCGAAGAAATACGACGCTCCGCTGCACATGCATCTGGTGGAGACCGCCTACCAGAAAGAATATGCGCGGCGCCGGGGCGACTGCACGGCGCTCGAATATCTCGACCGGTTCGACCTCTTGAGCCCGCGCCTGACCCTCGGGCACGGCGTCTGGCTGAATGAGAGCGACATCGACAAGATCGCCGAGACAGGCGTCTGCGTCTGCCACAACTGCTCCTCCAACTTCCGCCTGCGCTCTGGGCTCGCCGCGCTCAACGTGTTCGAGATCAAGGGCGTGAACACCGCCATCGGCCTCGACGAGGCCGGGATCAACGACGACCGCGACATGCTGCAGGAAATGCGCATGGTGCTCCGCGCCCACCGCGTTCCCGGCATGGACGACGTGGTTCCGACCTCGCCGCAGGTGCTGCGCATGGCGACCAGCGGCGGCGCGAAGACCACGCCCTACGGCGAGACCATCGGAACGCTGGAGGTCGGCAAGAAGGCGGACCTGTCGCTGATCGACTGGGCGCAGGTCTCCTATCCCTATCTCGACGAAGAGATGCCGCTGCTCGACGCGGTGGTACAGCGCGCCAAGACCGAGGGCGTGCGCATGGTGATGTGCGACGGCGAGATCATCTATCGCGACGGAATCTTCACCAAGGTCGACAAGGAAGGCGCCCTGAAGGCGCTGCACGACGACCTGCAATCCGCCCTCTCGAACGACGAGGTCGAGCGCCGGGAACTCTCGAAGGCGCTGCTGCCGCACGTGAAGGAGTTCTACGCGAACTATTACGACCCGGAGAAACACGAGCCGTTCTACCGGCCGAGTTCCCGGGTCTAAGGGGATCGCGGGGTCACCCCAGTTCGAAGGAGGTGACCCCGAAGATCCGGGAGAGGTCCATGTCGGGGGCCGCGCCCCTGTACATGCGCGCGGTCTCGAAGACGGGGCTCAGCCCCAGCTGCTCGGCGAGCCGGACCGCCGCCGCGTTGGGTTCCGGGACATCGAGAAAGATCTCGTTCGTCTCGACCGCGCCGATGGTGGCGGCGGCAAGCGCGCCGGCCACTTCCGCATCCATGGCGAAAAGCGGGCCGATCTTCGCCCCGGATACGCAGGGGCGCGACACGGCATATCCGGCAAGAGTTCCGCCCCGATAGGCCGCGAAAGCGGCATGGCCGCGCGTCCGGAGCCAGGCATCCAGAAAAGTCTCGCGTGCGACCGGAAACGCGGTCCGGTCAAAAGCTTTCAACGCCTCGTCGGGTGCCTTCAGCGCACGGATCTCGAGCCCAGGAACGGCCGCCGGCAGAGCCGGCGCCCCACCATAACGGATGTTCCGATAGGCCAGCTCGAATCCGGAGCGCTTGTAGTTCTCCTGCTCCGCCACCACACCGTCGAGCCCGACCGTACGGTCGCCCGCATGGGCCATGCCTTCCTGCCAGAGCCGGTAGCCGTAGCCTTTGCCGCGATGCTCCGGCTGCACGATGTAGAAACCGAGAAACGAGAAGGCGTCGTCGTAATTCACCACCGAGATCGAGGCGATCATCCGGCCGTCGAGAAAACCGCCGATGAAGCCTGCCGGATCGACGCTGGCAAAACACTGCGCGTCGCGCTCTCCGGGGTTCCAGCCTTCCGCCGCCGCCCAGGCCACCGCGTCATCGATATCCGCGGCAGTCATCGGCCTCATCACGTAATTGTCGCCCATCAGGCCTTTGCCTCCGGGGCCGCGAAGGCGAAGGCGCCGGTATATTTCTTCGCCCGCGGCGCCTCGTAGGCGCGCCGCTTGCAGGTCTTGATCCCGAGCCCGACCATCGCCTCGGCGAATTTCACCGCGGCCGCGACGCCGTCGATCACGGGCACCCCGGTTTCCTTCGTCAGCGCATCGGCAAGGTCGGTCATCCCGGCGCAGCCGAGCAGCACCGCCTCGGCATGATCGTGCTCGATCGCGGCCAGTACCTCTTCGCGCACTTTCGCCGCCGCGCCGCCGCCCTCTTCCTCGAGCGCGAGCACGGGGATCTCGGCGGAACGCACCTTCCGGCACTGACGTTCGAAGCCGTATTTGAAGGCCAGCGCCTCTATGATCGGCACCGCGCGCGGCAGAGTGGTCACGACCGAAAAGCCATGCCCCACCATGGAGGCTGCCGCCATCGCCGCCTCGCAGATACCGATCACCGGGATATCCAGAACCTCGCGGCAGGCCTCGAGGCCCGGATCGTCGAAACAGGCGATGACCAAAGCGTCGGCGCCTTCCGCCGCCCCCTTCTTCGCCTCGCAGAGCAATCCCGGCACGCAATAGGCCTCGTCGTAATGTCCCTCGATACTGACCGGCCCGTCGGCAGGATTGCGCGCGACGATTTCGGTGCCCGGCGCCGCGACGGCGATGGCCGTCTCGCGGATCTTGTCCGTCATCGAGGCGGTGGTGTTCGGATTGACGACCAGAATCTTCATGGAATCCCTCAGACCATTCCCTTGTCCGCGTCCGAACCGCGGCGCCTCTGGCGCCAGCGGAAGAGCAGGACGGCGGACAGGCTAACACCGATCACGACGAGGGACAGCGCTCTCGTTCATCGCCTTGCGGAACCACACTCATGGCAGCGATCTGATGGACAGCGGGCCGGCCGGCCCGCAAAATGCCAGTCTTCCAATCGGTCAATCAGAGGTCGCGACGGCGTCATATCCGCTCCTCCGAAACCGGCGCGCCCTTTCAAGGACTCCGAAATTGGTCAGCGAGCCAGACAAGAAAACCGCCTCCGCCCCTGTCTCCGCCCTCGCCGATCGTCTGTCGCAGTTCACCGCCCGCATCATGGAGCCCGTCGCTGGCCCGTTCCGGACGCTTCCCGGTAATGCGCGGGGCGCGATCTGGATCCTGCTCGCGAGCTTCTTCTTCACCGTCATGGTCGCGCTGATCAAATCGGTCGGCGGTGAGATATCGGTGTTCCAGATCCTGCTCTTCCGGCAGATCGTGATGACCTGCACGGTGCTGCCGATCCTGGTCTCCGGCTTTCCCGAGATCCTGAAGACGCGCCACCTTCACCTGCATCTGGTGCGCGTCGCGCTCGCCGTCGTCGCCATGACCTGCGGCTTCACCGCCTTCATTCACCTGCCCCTCGCGGAGGCGACCGCCATCGGTTTCGCCAAGAGTCTGTTCGTGACGGTTCTCGCCCTCTTCATCCTGCGTGAGGTCGCGGGGCCGCGACGCTGGCTCGCCGTTCTGGTCGGTTTCGCCGGCGTGCTGATCATGGTCCAGCCTGGGCCGGCCGGGTTCAATTTCTACTCGATCCTCGCCGTCATCGCGGCGGCGGCCGCGGCGGGGGTCATGGTGATCATCCGCAAGCTGTCCCGTCACGACCGCTCGGTCACGATCCTCAGCTACCAGGCGATCATGGTCGGGCTGCTGATGCTGGTGCCGACCGTCTATTACTGGGTGACGCCGACGCTGGAACAATGGCTGATCATGGGCGCCATCGGCCTCTTCTCGGTGGTCGGCCAGCTGATGAACATCCAGGGCTTCAAGGAGGGCGAGGCCTCGGCGGTGGCGCCCATGGATTATACCCGCCTGATCTACGCCGCCCTGATCGGCTTCGCGGTGTTCGGCGAGGTCCCGGATCTCGACACCGCGCTCGGCGCCGCGCTGATCATCGGGACCTCGATCTATACCGTCCGCGCCGAGAAGCGCGCCGGCGAGCGCAGCCGCAAGGCCGAGCCCGCCGGAGACAGCAGCTCTTCCTAGGCACCGAGCCCCTTCTTCACCGCCTTCACCGCCGCGTCAACGATGATGTCCGCCTCGGCCCGCGTCAGGCAGAGCGGCGGAGCGAAGCCGATGACGTCGGAATGCGGCATGGCGCGGGCGATCACGCCCTCACCGAGCAGCGCGTTCGCCACCGACCATCCGGCCTTTTTCGCGGGATCGAAGAAGCGCCTGTCGTCCCTGTCCTCGACCAGCTCGACCGCCGCGATCATGCCTTCGCCGCGCACCTCGCCCACATTCGGATGGCCGCCGAGCGCGTCCCGGAGCGCCGAGCTGAAATAGGCGCCGGTCTCGCCGGCATTCGCGACAAGGCCGAGGCTGTCGATCAGCTTCAGGTTGGCGATGCCGGCCGCGGCCCCTATCGGATGGGCGGAATAGGTCCAGCCATGGCCGATGGCGCCGAACTCGTCCGTGCCCTGCTCCAGCACCTTCCAGACCCTGTCCGAAATGATCGAGCCGGAAAGCGGCGCGTAGGCCGAGGTCAGGCCCTTGGCGATGGAGATGATATCGGCCTCGATGCCGTAGTGGTCCGAACCCATCATCGAGCCGAGACGGCCGAAGCCTGTGACCACCTCGTCGGCGATCAGCAGGATGTCGTGCTTCTTAAGGATCGGCTGGATCGCCTCCCAGTAGCCGGGCGGCGGCGGCACGATCCCGCCGGTGCCGAGCAGCGGCTCGCCGATGAAGGCGGCGATTGTGTCCGCGCCCTCGCGCTCGATCAGCGCTTCCAGCTCGGCCGCGCAATGGGCGGTGAACTGTTCCTCGCTCATGCCCGGCTTGGCCTGGCGGTAATAGTAGGGCGCCTCGGTGTGCAGCACCTGCGGCAGCGGCAGATCGAATTTCTTATGGAAAAGCTCCAGTCCGGTCAGCGAGCCGGTCATCAGCCCGGAGCCGTGATAGCCGCGCCAGCGCGAGATGATCTTCTTCTTCTCGGGCCGTCCGAGCACGTTGTTGTAGTACCAGACGAGCTTGATGTTGGTCTCGTTCGCGTCGGAGCCGCCGAGGCCGAAATAGACCTTGGACATGTTCTTCGGCGCCCGGTCGACGACCATCTTGGCAAGCGTGATCGAGGCCTCGGTGCCGTGCCCGACATAGGAATGATAATAGGCCAGCTCATGCGCCTGCGCGGCGATGGCGTCGGCGATCTCGGTCCGGCCATAGCCGACATTCACGCAATAGAGCCCGGCGAAGGCATCGAGCATCTGCTTGCCGTCCCGGTCCTCGATATAGACCCCGGAGCCGCCGGTGATGACCCGGGTGGGGGTCTCCCCGCGGGCATGCTGGGCGAGATGGGTCGAGGGATGGAAGAAGTTCTCCCGGTCCCACTGGGCGAGCTGGTCGTTGGTGAGCATGGCTGCTCCTTTCGAAAGCCTGTTCTCAATGCTGGGCTGGTTTCGAAGGAGAGTATCGGGAGCGGCGGGAGAATGTCTGTCTGAATTGCGCGGGGACGGCAGAGAGATTTTCGCGCTATCAGCCGCCTGCCAGAAGGTCTATCGGGAAACCCGCTGCGCCTTTCACCTCCTTGGTGACGACATAGGTGTAATAGCGCTTCACTCCGGCGTCGCTCTCCAGCAGCCGGTCGATCAGGCGCTGGTAGCTCGCGACATTGCGGGTCACGACCTGAAGGAGATAGTCGAGCCCGCCGCCGAGAGCCCAGCAGGCGACGATCTCGCGCTCCGCCCTAACCTTCGCCTCGAAACGCGAGAAATCCTCGCTCCTGTGATTGTCGAGCTCGACGGTGACGAAGACCGCCATGTGTTCCGCCAGCGCCTCGAGCGCGATGCGGGCACCGTAGCCGCGCACGATGCCGGCCGCCTCCAGCCGCTGCAGCCGCTCCCAGCAGGGCGTGTTGGAGAGATTGACCCGCTTCGCCAGCTCGGATTTCGAGATCCGTCCCTCCTCCTGCAGGATGGCGAGGATCTTCAGGTCGCGGGCGTCGAGCTTCAGCATCGGCGGGCCTCAGGCGGAAATGACGGCGCCGGTCCCGGCCCGCGCCGCCAGCGCGACGGCATGGGTGGCGATGGCGGTATCCTGCGCTCCGGTCCCGGTCAGGTCCGCGAGGGTGATGTCGCTCGGAGCCTGGCGTCCTTTCGCCTTGCCTGCGATCACATCGCCAAGCTCCGAGAACGTCTGGTCAGGCCTGGCGGCACCGGCCGCGATGGCAGCGCGCAGCTCGCCCTGGATACGGCACTGGCTGAGCCGGTCGGGGACATAGGCGGAGAGCCGCTCGAAGGCGGTGGGGTCGATCTCCACCTTTCCAGGCTGGTCCGAACCCATCGCGGTCACATGCAGGCCGTCGTGCAGCCAGTCCGCCCGCAGCACCGGCTCCCGCGCCGGCGTCGTGGTGACGACAAGCTGGCTCTCGGCGACGAGCCGGGCCGGATCCGACTCCGCCCACGCTTCGATGCCGAGCATCCGGGCGAGATCGGCGGCACAGGCCGTAGCGCGCTCCGGATCGCGCCCCCAGACCAGCACCCGTTCGAACGGCCGGACCAGCCGCGCCGCCTCGATCTGCAGCCGCGCCTGCACACCGGTCCCGAACACGCCCGCCGTATGCACATTTCCCGGGGCGAGATGGCGCGCTGCTACGGCACCCGCAGCGGCAGTGCGAACATCGGTCAGGTATCCGTTATCCAGCAGAAGCGCCTCGACGAGGCCTGTCTTCGCCGAAAAGAGGATCATCAGGCCGTTGAGGCTCGGCAGGCCAAGCTTCGGATTGTCGAAAAAGCCCGGACTGACCTTGATCGCGAACCCGTCGAATCCGGGGATATAGGCGGTCTTCACATCCACCTCGCCGTTCGCGGCCGGAATCTCCATGGAGAGGATCGGCGGCATGACGACCTCGCCCGAGGCGAGCGCCCGGAACGCGCTCTCGACCACGTCGACGGCCGCGAGATCGAGCTTCACCAGGTCCCGGAGGTCGGCTTCGGTCAGGATCTTGATGTCAGGCATGATAGGGCCGCCCTTCGAGCGTGAGGTCTCCGAGGCGGACGGAACGCCCGGCCATGATGTCATGATGCACGGACATGTCGAGATTGCGACCGGTCACGATCATCGCCGCCGGGCCCGCGAGCCGGGGCAGCTTGCCCGCGATAAGCGCCGCCGCGCCGACCGCCGAGCCGCCTTCGCAGACGATCCGGTCTTCGTAATAGAGCGTCTGCATCGCACGGTAGATCTCTTCCTCGGTCACCAGAATGGCGTCGTCCAGCAGGTCGCGGCACATATCGAGGGTCAGCCGGTTTTCGGCCCCGAGCCCGCCGCCAAGCGAATCCGCAAGGCTCGGCACCTCCTCGACGGAGACATTGCGCCCGGCCGCAAGCGATTCATACATCGCCGCGCCCCGATCCATCGAGATCCCGATCACCCGGACGGCGGGTTTCACCGCCTTCGCCGCGAGCGCGATCCCGGCCGCGAGTCCGCCGCCCGAGAGCGGGATCAGCAAAGTCTCCAGACCCGGGCGTGCCTCCATGAGCTCAAGCCCGATGGTCCCCTGCCCCGCGATCACCAGCGGATCGTCGAAGGGCGGAATCTCCGCCAAGCCCTCCTGCTCGACCAGCCGCCGGCTTTCCTCCGCCGCCTCGTCCTGCGAGCGTCCGATGATCCGGACCTCGGCGCCGAGCGCGCGGATGCCGTCCACCTTCGCCTGCGGCACCAGCTCCGACATGCAGACCGCCGCCCTCATCCCCCGAGCCTTCGCGGCATAGGCAACACCTCGCCCGTGATTGCCGGTCGAGCAGCAGGTGACACCCGGGCAATCGTCCGGAAGTGCCGCAATGGCATTCGCCGCACCACGGATCTTGAAGGCGCCGATCGGCTGGGCGAGTTCAAGTTTCAACAGGATTTCCGTCCCGGCATGGGCCGAAAGATACGACGAGGGCACCAGCGGCGTCTCCAGCGCGATCCCGGCGATCGCACCGCGCGCCGCTTCCACCGTCGCGTTCGAGAGTTCCCGGCGCCAATCGCTCACAGACAAATTTCCTTCCGAAGGGGACAAGTAATTGTGCTTTTTTCTTTTCAGCATCGGCCACATGTGGCGGCGATTGTCAAATCGACGATGTTGATGCTCAATCGCCGCAACTGCCTGATTTCGCAACGCCATCCATGGATTTCCCGCGATGCCCGACGTCAAACTGCCGTTTTCCCGCGACGAATATGCCGAACGTCTCGCCAGGGTCCGTGTTGCCATGGAGAAGGCCGGGGTCGAGGTCCTGTTCGTATCCGACCCCTCGAACATGGCCTGGCTGACCGGCTATGACGGCTGGTCCTTCTATGTCCACCAGGGCGTGATCGTCGGCCCCGAAGGCCAGCCGATCTTCTGGGGCCGCGGCATGGACGCCAAGGGCGCGATGCGCACCTGCTACATGGACGAGGACAATATCCGCGGCTACGCCGACGATTACGTCATGGCCTCCGACCGGCATGCGATGCAGGACCTCGCGCAGGTCCTCGCCGACCGCGGCTGGAACGGCAAGACCCTCGGCGTCGAGATGGAGAACTACTACTACTCCGCCCGCGCCCACTCTGTGCTGACCAAACACCACGAAGGCGAGGTCGAGGACGCGACGGGCCTCGTGAACTGGCAGCGCGGCGTGAAGTCCCCGACCGAGCTCAAATACATGCGCCGGGCGGCCCGCATCGTCGAGAAGATGCATTCCGCGATCTACGAGCTGATGCGACCGGGCCTCAGGAAGAACGAACTGGTGGCGGAGATCTACCGCACCGGCCTGATGGGCGGCGAGGACGAGGAAGGCAGCTTCGGCGGCGACTATCCCGCCATCGTGCCGCTGCTGCCCACCGGCAAGGACGCCAGTGCCGCGCATCTGACCTGGGACGATGCAGAGCTGGAGCCGCACGCAGCCACCTTCTTCGAGATCGCCGGCTGCTACCG
The DNA here is from genome assembly GCF_017640745.1 of Nisaea sp. GTDB lineage: Bacteria > Pseudomonadota > Alphaproteobacteria > Thalassobaculales > Thalassobaculaceae > Nisaea. The sequence continues at coordinate 37,978 of NZ_JAEPQA010000013.1, forward strand.
CCACTATCACGCCCCGCTCTGCCGCACGATCCATCTCGGCCCGCCGCCGCTCGACATGCTGCGCGCAGAGGAAGTGGTCCTCGAAGGGATCACGGACGGGATCGAGGCGGCGCGCGCCGGCAACACCACAGGCGACATCGCCCGCGCTTTCTATGCTGTGCTGGAGAAGCACGGCGTGAAGCGCGAGGGCCGCTGCGGCTATCCGATCGGGCTCTCCTATCCACCGGACTGGGGCGAGCGCACCATGTCGATCCGCCCGAGCGACAATTCCGTGCTGCAGCCGAACATGACCTTCCACTTCATGCCGGCACTCTGGATGGACGATTGGGGGCTGGAGATCACCGAGACCATCCGCATCACCGAGGACGGCCCGGCCGAATGCCTCGCCAATGTCGAGCGCAAGCTCTTCGTAAAGGAGGATGCATAAGCCGTTATGCAGGCAACCCGCGAAGAGACCCTCTCGATCCTCCAGGACCTGATCGGCTTCCCGACGGTTTCCGCCGACAGCAATCTGGCGCTGATCGGCTATGCGGCGGACCGGCTCCGCGATCTCGGAGCCGAGGTGAAGCTCTACCGCGACGAAAGCGGGGCCAAGGCCAATCTCTTCGCCACCATCGGCCCCGAGGTCGACGGCGGGATCGTGCTCTCAGGGCACAGCGACGTGGTGCCGGTTGCGGATCAGGACTGGTCGAGCGACCCGTTCGAGATGCGGATCGCGGACGGCAAGGCCTACGGGCGCGGCACCTGCGACATGAAGGGCTTCATCGCCGCCTCCCTGGCGATGGCGCCGCACTATGCCGCGCAGGACCTGAAGCGGCCGGTGCATTTTGCCTTCACCCATGACGAGGAGGTTGGCTGCCTCGGCGCGCAGGCACTGATGCACGACCTTGCCCTGCTGCCCTTCCGCCCCGCCGTCTGCATCATCGGCGAGCCGACCGAGATGCGGATCATCGAAGGGCACAAGGGTTGCTGCGAATATACCGTCACCTTCACCGGCATGGAGGGGCACGGCTCGCAGCCCGACCTCGGCGTCAACGCGGTCGAATATGCGGTGCGCTACGTGACCAAGCTGATGGAACTGCGCGAGGCGCTGAAAGGCCGGGTGCCGGAGGGCTCGCGCTTCGATCCGCCCTGGAGCACCCTGCAGATCGGCCGGCTTTCCGGCGGCGTCGCCCATAACGTCATTCCCGGCCTGGCGACCCTCGACTGGGAAATGCGCCCAGTCGTGAAGGCGGACATGGATTTCGTGAAAGACCGGATCGCCGATTATGTGAAAGACGAGCTGCTGCCCGCCATGCGCAAGGTCTCGCCGGATGCCGACATTGTCACGCAAGTGATTGGAGAGGTCGACGGGCTGGAGCCGGTTCCAGAAAACGAGGCGCTCCGCATCGTCGCCGAGCTGACCGGGGCAAACGGCGCTGATCTCGTGGCCTTCGGCACCGAGGCCGGACTGTTCCAGAAGCTCGGGATCTCCACCGTCGTCTGCGGCCCCGGCTCCATCGAGCAGGCCCACAAACCCGACGAGTTCATCGCACTCGACCAGATCGACCAGTGCCTGACCATGCTGGAAAGGCTGACGGCGAAGCTGACCACCTAGGGCGCAAACGCGCTCGCGATATCGCCGAGGGAAGACACCAGGATCGGCAGCGGATCTCGGTCCTGCACGGCAAGGCCGACAGTGTATTCCACAACCGGATCGACCAGCCTGATGGCCGTCAACCCGCTCGCCGTCCCGATCGTCCGCTCAACGATCTCGGGCAGGACCGCCGCGAAGCCGCCATCCTGCACATGGGCACAGATGCTGATGATCGAATTGCTCTCGACCTCCGGAACGGCGACGCAGGAGGCCTGCCGGAAGGCCGCATCGACGATCCGGCGGTTCTGCATGTCGCGCGTCAGCAGACAGAGCGGGAGCGACGCCGCCTCGGCCCAGGAAACGGTCTCACGTCCGGCGAAGGGGTGCTCCCGGGCAACGAACAAGCGGTAAGACTCCCGGTACAGCGGCCAGGTCTTGCAGTCCTCCAGCGGCTCGTTGTCGAGATAGGTGATACCGGCGTCGATCGAGTAATCCTCAAGCTGACGGATGATCTCGTTCGAGGTCCGCGAGACGATGCTGAAGCCGACCTGGGGATAGAGCTTGCGCAGCGGCCCCGTCAGATCGGGCGTCATCGGCAGGGCGGAGGGGATCACGCCGAGGGTGATGGAGCCGCGCAGATCCCCGGTCAGCGCCTCAAGCTCCTCGCGCATGCCCTCGCAATCCTCGACGATGCGCTTGGCCCAGCGCAGCACGCGCTGCCCCTCCTCCGTCAGACCGTGATACCGCTGCCCGCGCATCACGATGGAGACGCCGAGTTCCTGCTCAAGCTGGCGGATCCGGCCGGAAAGGGTCGGCTGGGTGACGTTGCAGATTTCGGCCGCGCGGGTGAAATGTTCTTCCTGGGCGAGCGCGATGAGATAGCGGAGCTGGCGAATATCCATCGGGAGGGAACTGCTCTCGGATCTAGCTGGCGATCGCCTTTTCTACACCCTCCCGCGCGAGATCGGTCAAACCATCCGCATTTTTCCTGAGGGTATCCGCAATGCCGGCCCGCATCCGCGGATCCCAGAAATCCCGGATATGCTGGGCGATCCCCGCCACCGCATCGTCGTGACCGTAGGGTTTGAAGAAGTCGGCGATCTGGTTGGCCATACGGATCAGTTCGTCGGAATTCATGCTGCCGGCTCCTCGGCCGTGAGTGTGTCGAAGATCATGAGTTCGCCCTCGCCCGCGACGGCGAGGGTCAGTCCCGCCTCTTCCGCCGCCCGGAGCGAGAGACTTGTCGGAGCGGAGGCCGCGGCCACGAACGGCACGCCGATCGCCGCCGCCTTCTGCACCATCTCGAAGCTGATCCGGCTGGACAGCAGGATGAAACAGCGGGAGCGGTCGATATCGAGCCGTGCCGCCACGCCGGCGAGCTTGTCGAGTGCGTTGTGACGGCCGACATCCTCCCGTACCGCGAGGATCTCGCCCCCTGTTCCGCACAGTGCGGCCGCGTGGGTCGAGCGGTTCTCGCGCCGCATCTCCTGCAGCCCCGGAAACGCCGCATAGGCGGCGAGCACCGCGTCCGTCCGGGGAATATACCCGCGCACTTTCGGCAAGGTCGGAACCGCCGCGGCCAAAGTCTGCGCGCCGCAGATCCCGCAGCCGGCGCGGGCAGGAAGATTGCGCCGCCGAGCCTCCGCCCGTAAGGCATCGGCCTCGGAGACCCTAAGATTGATCACGTAGCCGTCCGCCGCACCGGCGACGGCGCACCGGAGCAGGCCGTTCCGGTCGCGAACGATCCCCTCATTGAGCGCGAAGCCGATGGCAAAATCCTCAAGATCCGCAGGCGTCGCCATGACCACGGCGAAATGCGCGCCGTTCACCAGGATCGCGACGGGAACCTCCTCGGCGACGGACCATCGTGCCGGTCCCGGCCGGGCGCCTCCGCTGACCGTGCCCCAAACCGCCTGGGAGACCGGATACTCGGTAGAGTTCACCCGCATTTTACTCCGCCGCCTCGATCTCGATCCGGTAGTTCTTCCGCCGCGCCTCTTCATGCTCGTCCTGCCAGCCGGACGGACGGTTGGAGCGCGTCACCTGAACGGCGGTAACCTTGTATTCGGGGCAGTTGGTCGCCCAGTCGGAATTGTCCGTGGTGATGACGTTGGCGCCGGTCAGCGGATGGTGGAAGGTCGTGTAGACGACGCCTTGCGGCATCCGTTCCGACACCTCGGCCCGGAGCGTGGTCGCACCCATGCGGCTGGCAAGCGAAACCATGTCGCCGTCGGCGATCCCGCGCTCCTCCGCATCGAAGGGATGGATCTCCAGGATGTCCTCGCCATGCCAGCGGTTGTTCTCGGTGCGGCGGGTCTGTGCGCCGACATTGTACTGGCTGAGGATCCGGCCGGTCGTCAGGATCAGCGGATACATCCGCGTGCTGCGTTCGGTGGTCGGGACATATTCCGTCACCATGAACAGGCCCTTGCCACGCACGAAGCCATCCACATGCATGACCGGCGAGCCGTTCGGGAAGGCCTCGTTCACCGGCCATTGCAGCTGTTCGCCCGCATCCAGCCGGGCATGGGAAACGCCGGCGAAGCTCGGCGTCAGACGCGCAATCTCCACCATGATCTCGTGGCTGCCGGAATAGGACATCGGATAGCCCATGGCGGTCGCAAGGCGGCAGACAGCTTCCCACTCGCTGAGACCGGACTTCTCTTGCATCGCCGGACGCACCCGGTTGATGCGGCGCTCGGCATTGGTGAAGGTGCCGTCCTTCTCGAGGAAGGAGGTGCCCGGCAGGAAGACATGGGCGAAGGCCGCGGTCTCGTTCAGGAACAGGTCCTGCACGATCAGGCAATCGAGCGACTTCAACGCCTCTTCCACATGCTGGGTATTCGGGTCCGACTGGGCGATGTCCTCGCCCTGCACGAACATGCCCCGGAAGCTGCCGTCGATCGCGGCGGAGAACATGTTCGGAATGCGCAGGCCCGGCTCGCTCAAGAGCGGCACGCCCCAGTCCGTCTCGAACAGGTTTCGCACCACGTCGTCGCCGACATGGCGGTATCCCGGAAACTCGTGCGGGAAGGAGCCCATGTCGCAGGAGCCCTGCACGTTGTTCTGGCCCCGAAGCGGGTTCACGCCGACGCCCTCGCGCCCGATATTGCCGGTCGCCATGGCGAGGTTGGCCATCGCCATGACCATGGTCGAACCCTGGGAATGTTCGGTGACGCCGAGGCCGTAATAGATCGCCCCGTTGCCGCCGCTGGCGAAAAGACGGGCAGCCTTGCGGATGTCCTCTGCCGGAGCGCCGATGATTTCGGCCAGCGCTTCCGGACTGTTCCGCTCTTCCGCGACGAAGGAGACCCAGCGGGCGAACTCCTTCACGTCGCAGCGCTCGCGGACGAAATCCTCGTCCACCAGCCCCTCGGTCACGATCACATGCGCAAGCGCGTTCATCACGGCGACGTTCGTACCCGGACGGAGCTGGATATGATGCGCCGCCTTGATATGCGGCGATTTCACGAGGTCGATCCGGCGCGGATCGAGCACGATGATCTCGGCCCCTTCCCTGAGCCGCTTCTTCATCCGGCTGGCGAAAACCGGATGCGCGTCGGTCGGGTTGGCGCCGATCAGCAAGATCACGTCGGACTTTTCGACCGACTTGAAGTTCTGCGTGCCGGCGGAGGTGCCAAAGGTGGTCTTCAGGCCGTAGCCGGTCGGCGAGTGGCAGACCCGGGCGCAGGTATCGACGTTGTTGGTGCCGAAGGCCGCGCGGATCATCTTCTGCACGACATAGACTTCCTCGTTCGTGCAGCGCGAGGAGGTGATGCCGCCGATGGAGCCCTTGCCGTATTTCGCCTGCACTGCCTTCAGCCTCTCGGCGGCGAAGGAGATCGCCTCGTCCCAGGAAACCTTGCGCCAGGGGTCGGTGATCTTCTCGCGGATCATCGGCTTGGTCTGGCGGTCCTTGTGGGTGGCGTAGCCGAAGGCGAAACGGCCCTTCACGCAGGAATGGCCCTCGTTCGCGCCACCATCCTTCCACGGCACCATGCGGACGACCTCGTCGCCCTGCATCTCGGCCCGGAAGGAGCATCCGACGCCGCAATAGGCGCAGGTGGTCACGACGCTGCGCGACGGGATGCCCTTCTCGACCACGGATTTCTCGACCAGCGTCGCGGTCGGGCAGGCCTGCACGCAGGCGCCGCAGGAGACGCAGTCGGAGGCGAAGAAATCGTCGGCGGCCGTGCCCGGCGAGACCCGGCTCTCGAAACCGCGTCCGGAAATGGTCAGAGCGAACGTGCCCTGAACTTCCTCGCAGGCGCGCACGCAGCGCGAGCAGACAATGCATTTCGACGGGTCGTACTGGAAATAGGGATTGGAGACGTCCGCCTCGGCCTTCGTCTCCGGCGCGAAATGGCTCTCTCCGTCCATGCCGTAGCGGACCTCGCGCAGACCGACCGTGCCGGCCATGTCCTGCAGCTCGCAGTCGCCGTTGGTCGGGCAGGTCAGACAGTCCAGCGGGTGGTCGGAGATATAGAGCTCCATGATGCCCTTGCGGATGCGCTCCAGACGCGTGTTCTGGGTCGTCACCTTCATGCCCTCGGTGACGGGCGTGGTGCAGGAGGACGGGGTGCCGCGCACGCCCTCGATCTCCACCAGGCACATGCGGCAGGAGCCCCAGGCGTCGACCATGTCTGTGGCGCAGAGCTTGGGGATCGGCCGGTCGATCCGGGAGGCCGCGTACATGACGGAGCTGCCTTCCGGCACTGTAACTTCCGAGCCGTCGATGAAGAGGGTGACCGGCTTGCCGTCGCCCGCAGGCGTGCCGTGATCGTGCTGCCTTTGATAGGTCATTCTTGTTTCCTCCCTATTCGGCCGCGAGGACCGAAGCGCGTTCAAAATCCTCGGGGAACAGCCGGATGGCGGAGAGCACGGGCACGGGAGTCAGGCCGCCCATGGCGCAGAGCGAGCCATCCGTCATCAGTTCGCAGAGGTCTCCGACGAGCGCGATGTTGCGGGCGACATTCTCGCCCCGGAGTATCTTCTCGACGGTCTCCCGGCCGCGCACTGCGCCGATCCGGCAGGGTGTGCATTTCCCGCAGCTTTCCTCCGCGCAGAATTGGAAGGCGAAGCGGGCCATCTCGGCCATGTCGACCGTCTCGTCGAACACGGTGATGCCGCCATGGCCGAGCATTGCGTTATTCTCAGCGAGTGCCTCGTAATCCATCGGAAGGTCGAGCATCTCCTCCGAGACATAGGCGCCGAGCGGGCCGCCGAGCTGTGCGGAGCGGAAGGGACGACCGGTCGCGGTGCCGCCGCCGAACGTCTCGATGAGCTCGCGGATGGTGACGCCGAAGGCCTTCTCGACAAGGCCGCCGCGCCGAATGTTGCCGGCAAGCTGGAAGGCCTGGGTCCCGCGCGAGCGCCCCATGCCGAATTCCCTATAGAACTCCGCGCCTTTGGCGAGGATCACCGGCACGGTCGCGAGCGTGAGGACATTGTTCACCACCGTCGGCTTTCCGAAGAGCCCGCGGATCGCCGGGATCGGCGGCTTCGAGCGCACCGTCCCGCGCCTGCCCTCGATGCTGTTGAGCATCGAGCTTTCCTCGCCGCAGATATAGGCGCCGGCGCCGCGCCGGATCGAGATTTGAAAGTCCTTCCCGCTGCCGCGGATGTTCGCGCCGAGCCAGCCCGCCTCCCCCAGCGCCTCGATGGCACGGGCCATCTTGGAGATCGCGTGCGGGTACTCCGAACGGATATAGACGATGCCGTGCCGGGCGCCGGTGGCGAGACCGGCGATCGCCATGCCCTCCAGCAGAGTGAAGGGATCGCCCTCCATCAGCATGCGGTCGGCAAAGGTTCCGCTGTCGCCCTCGTCGGCGTTGCAGCAGATGTATTTCTCCGCCGCGTCCTGCTTGCGTACGGTGTGCCATTTGATACCAGCGGGGAAACCGGCGCCGCCGCGGCCCCGGAGGCCGGCCTGCAACACCGCCTCACAGATCGTCTCGTCGGTCATGATGAGCGCAACCTTCAAGCCCTCGAGCCCGCCATGCGCCTCGTAGTCCTTCACCGAGAGCGGATCGATCACGCCGACACGCGCGAAGGTCAACCGCTCCTGGTTCTTCAGATAATCGATCTCCTCGGTCGGGCCGAGGGCGAGCGGGTGCTCCGTACCGGCTTGGATCGCGTCGAGCAGCGCTCCGGCCTGATCCGGCGTCACCGGTCCGAAGGCCATGCGTCCGTCGGGACCGTCCCACTCGACCAGCGGCTCCAGCCAGAGCAGCCCGCGCGACCCGTTGCGCACAATTGTCAGATTAAGGCCGCGCCCGACAGCCGCAGCCGCAAGCGCCTTGGCGACCCGCTCCGCGCCGACCGAGAGAGCGGCAGCATCGTCCGGGACATAGAGGATCATGCTCATCGTCCGGCCTCCTCGATCGCGGCGTCGAGCGAGGGTCCGTCGGCCCGGCCGATCAATTCGGAACCGACCATTGCCGCCGGGGCGAGGGCGCAATTTCCGAGGCAATAGACCGGCTCGAAAGTGATGCCCGCCACCGTCGCCTCGGAGAGCGACACGCCATAGCGCGACAGGATCTGCTCGGTCAGCGCTTCCGCCCCCATGGAGCGGCAGGCCTCCGCCTGGCAGATCCTGACCGTGACCCGGCCTCCCGGCGCGGTCCTGAAATCGTGATAGAAGCTGACGACGCCGTGGACTTCCGCCTTCGAGAGATTCAGGCATTCGGCGAGCGCCGGAACGCAGGCTTCCGGCACGTACCCGATTTTCTCCTGCAGGTCATGCAGGACCTCCAGCAGCATCGGCGCCTGATTGCCATATGCGGCGCAGAGCGTGCGCACATCAAGGGTTTCGGGCCGTTCAGCGGTCACCGGCATGAGCATATCTCGCAATCGTCTTGTCGCATGCCCGCTTTACCGCGGGTTGAGACAGAAGCATTTACGAGCAGCGCCGCGCGATCCAATCGTTAGTACCGATGGATCGATTGATATCCTCTATGACGCGAGCGAGGTTTGCGACCGGCGGGCGGCCGGCCGCGCGGTCAGCCGGCCTCCTCGGCCGGTTCCGCCAAGGGAATGCTGATGAAGATCCGCGAGCGGGAAGCGGAGAATGCGCGCTCGATGGTGCCGCCGAGTTCGAGCTTGATACTGGCGTCGATCAGCCGGGTTCCGAAGCCTTTGCGCCCAGTACTCTCGGCAACGTCCGGCTCTGCGTCCGGGGCCGCCTCGGGACGCTCCTCGATCCATTCGAGAGACAGGTGGTCACCATCGTTGATCAGTTCCCAGCTTACCTTGAGGCTGCCGCCGGGTCCCGACACGCCGCCATATTTCAGCGCATTGGTCGCCAGTTCGTGGAAGGTCAGGCCAAGCGCCTGGATCGCCGTGTCGCCAAGCTCCACCGCCGGTCCATCGACTGCACCGTCAGCAATATGATCGCCGAAGACCTGTTGCAGTTCGCCGCGCAGCAAGGTCTCGAGATCCGGGTTCCGGTGTCCCGACCGGGTCAGCAGGTCCTGGGCGTTCGCCATCGCCTGCATGCGCGCCTCGAAGGACCGGCTGAAATCCTCCAGCGTCTCTGAATTCAGCGCGGTCTGCCGCGCCATGGCGAGGATCCGGGTGATCGAGTTCTTGATCCGGTGCTTGGTCTCGTGCAGGAGAAGGTCCTTCTCCTCCACCGCCTTCTCTGTCAGGACCTGGATTTCCCTGGCCGCTTCCATCGCACGGGCCTGCAGCCGCGCAACCGCGGCAAGCGCGGCGGAGAGCAACAGGAAAATCGCTCCGAGGACAGTGGTACGCCAGTAACGCGATGCATCGAAGAAAGCCTGGGTCTCGTGCGCCGTGATGGTCCAAGAGCGCCCTGCGATGGGGATCTTGCGTTCGACGGTGAAGCTGCTCGATGCGGACATCTCGTCATATCCTTCCGAATGGAAGAGGAGCTCGGACTGCCCGTCGGTCGTGTCCCGGGTCTCGACGACAAGCGGGAGCTGGTCAGGGCGCTCCAACGCCGCCTGGTGAAAATCCCCGGCCCGGAACGCGGCATAGACGAAACCGATCGGCTCTGCCCGATAGGCGATCCCGGTTCCAGAACGGTAGAGCGGCGTATAGACAAGGAACCCGGCCTGCTTGACCGATGTCACCTCCTGCACCAGCGAGACCGGCGCGCTCGCCGTATCTTGTCCGGTCTCGATCGCGGTCTGCATCGCACGTCGGCGCAGCGGCTCGCTGAACATGTCGTAGCCGAGCGCGGCCTCGTTCCGGAAATTGTGCGGCTCGAGCAGCACGATGACCGCGCGCCGGTCCTGGTCCGTTTCCGGCCAGGCCTTGATCGCCCAGTCGTAGTTCCGCTCCAGCTCCGCCTCGACGTCCCGCTCCTGACCCGCCGGCAGGAAACGCGCAAAGCCGAGGCCCTGCAGGCCGTCAAACCGCTGCTCGATTTCCAGTCCGTCGACATAGGAGATGAAATCCTGCCGGGACACCGAACCGCGGCTGGTGGTGAAATAGGCGTTGGTCGCACGAAGCAATGCAAGTGAGCGCCTCAGACGCTCGCCGATCCGGTCGACCGTATCGTCGGCAAGGGCCTCGAAACGGGCTTGTTCGGCAGCTTCTTCGGCCCGGTAGACAACGATCGTTGTCGCCAGTCCGATCGATCCGACCAGGAGGAAAACCAGCAGCGGGAAATATCGGCTCAAGAATACGGTCCTTGAAAATTCGTTAACTTTTTACGGCCTCCCCCGCGCTTCCGCAATTCTTTCAATTTGAAGCAATTCCGACCCGCCTCATGAGCGGGAACCGGGGGATATCGGCAGCCTCAGCGGACCTGAAACTGAGAGAGGAAGAAGGTCTGTAGAAGGCGGGAGGAACAAATTCGGGCCTTAATCGTTATCACTATAACTGCAGCAACGCTGAGCGTTCTTACAAAAAAGAAAGCCGCACGACTGCAGACGGAATTCCAACTCCCGAGAGGTTTAGGCCGGCGCTGTCGCTCCCCTGACGGCGCCGGCAATTTTTTAGTCTTCTGCGCGTTGCTGGAATTTCAGCCTGTAGCAGACCCGGTCGTCGTCATAACTGTATTCGGCCTCGCCGCCGACCGCGTTCGGAACGACCCGCTGCAATACAATGCTGCCGAACACGCTCTGATCCGCGATCGCATCATCGCTGAGAGTCAGTCCCTTCCTGTTCTCCGACCAGGTGACGGCAACCTGCGGACACTCGTTCTTCTTGCGGACCGAGACGCAGGAAATTTCGATCGGCGCGCCGCCGGCGCGCATCGTTCCGGCACCCGCCGCGTTCACCACAAGCTCATGCAGCGCGAGCCCGACATGCAGCGCCTCGTTCGGATTGAGCCAGAGATTCTCGCCCGTGACGGAGACAGAACCCGGCACTTCCGGCAGGTATTTCTCGATCTGCTGCTCGGCAAGATCGTAGAAACGCGCGCCGCGCCAGCTTGAATCCGTGATCAGGTCCTGGGATTGGGAAAGGGAATGGAGACGGCCGAAGAACTTGCGCTTGAAGAACTCCAGGTCCGGCGCGAAACGCGCGGTCTGGTTCGCGATGCTCTGGATGATCGCCAGCAGGTTCTTCGAGCGGTGACTCAGCTCCCGCAGCAAGGCGCGCAGAATTCTCTCCCGTCGCCGCTCTTCGGTCAGATCGATTATCGTCGTCATGACAGAGACGGATCCGTCGGCCGCGCGGATCGGCTCGACATGGATTTCGAAGAACAGCTCGTCTCCCGGGGAGATTTCGGTTCGTCGCTTTTCCCCGGCCCCCATCGCCTCGCGTTTCAGCGCGGCGATCTCGGCGCCGCTGCCGGCACCGAAAATGGTGCTGTCGTCGGGGTCGCGCTCGGCCTCCACCGACCAGCAGTCCGGGAGATTGGCGATAAATACATAACCGAGATCGGCGCCCTGGAGCGTTACGCAGACACCGGACCGGATCAGTGCCCGAACCAGATAATCGCTGAGCTCGGACTCGTCCTGGTCTGCCTTCTTCCAGGTCAGAGACTCTTTCACAGCCTTCGAACCTCCCAAGATACCGGAATCGGTTGCGGGCGCCGCACCCTCGCAGCGCCCGCTTTGGCGACCGGGCCGGCTAATTCACTAAACCCGCCTGAACAGCCGCGCCAGAAGCGAGACCACGAACAGAACGAGGAACAGGAAAAACAGAACTTGTGCGATACCGGCACTGGCACCAGCCACACCTCCAAAACCAAGAACGCCTGCAACTATCGCGACAAGAAAGAAAAGAAGAGCATAGAAAAGCATAACAGCCTCCATTGTCTTGATAGAGTAGAAACGCTTTTCTTGCCTTTTCGTTCCGCAATCGCTGGAATTTTCGGCTGTGCGGCGTCAAATCATTCAGCGGCCGCCGCCGGAACCTCCCGCATGAAGAACAGGGCCTGACTGATCAGCGCCTTGACCATGTCCGGGTTGAACGGCTTGGTGACCAGGAAGGCCGGCTCCGGGCGCTCGCCCGTCAGGAACCGCTCCGGGAACGCGGTGATGAAGATCACCGGAATATTGCTGTCGGTCTTCAGGATATCGTTGACCGCGTCGATCCCCGAGCTGCCGTCGGCGAGCTGGATATCGGCCAGAACCATCTTCGGCTTCGTGCGTGCGAAAAGGTCGACGGCCTCGGAATGGGTCCGCGCGATGCCGGTGACGTTGTGACCGAGGGATTCGACCATCTGCTCGATATCCATCGCGATCAGCGGCTCGTCCTCGATGATCATGATGTCGGTCTCGACCTGGCGGGAAATCTCCTGAGACGCTTCGTTGAGCAAGGCGCCGACGCCTTCTTCGTCCCGCCCAAGGATCTCACCGATCTCGGCATGGGAGAAACCTTCAATGACGGCCAGAAGAAACGCCTGGCGGGCCACCGGCGGCACCGCGGCGAGATTCGCCGCCGCGCGCTTTTCCCAGGCATAGGGCGAGTCCTTCGGTTCGATCTCGATCGGAACGGAACCGAACAGGCGGGCGAAGAGTTTAAACAGGGACACGCGGTCGCTGGATGTTTCCGGGAAGCAGGAAACGTCGGCGATCAACGCCTCGAGGGTTGCCGCCACGTAGGCGTCCCCGGACGTCTGCGACCCGCTGACAGCGCGCGCATGGCGGCGCAAACTCGGAAGATGCGGAGCGACGCGAGTGGATAAAGACATGAAACGAACTCCCTCAGAGCCCTCGAAACGGGCGGTTCACCGACGTATAACGGGCGGGATGAAAAAAAGTTCCCCGGCATCGGAACTTTTTTGGTTGCCGTGCGTTGTATTGCCGACTGACTCAGGTGGGAAAGAGATCCATGGCCGATACAAACAATACAGAGAACCGGGGACCGGCCCCCAGCGGACCGCCCCGTGACAATGACATAAACGCCCAGATTTCCGGGAAATTGCGGGAGCTTTATGATTCCGTGCGCGAGGAGGCGATCCCCGACCGTTTCCTCGACCTGCTCGAGAAACTCGACGAGGCGGAACAGAAATCCAAGCTGGCGGTGAAGAAATGAGTGCGGACCGATCGACGGACGGCGCCGCTGCCGCCAGTTTCAAGCGCGACATGATTGCGGCATTGCCCAATCTCCGCGCCTTCGCCGTATCCCTGATCGGCGCCTCCGACAAGGCCGACGATCTGGTTCAGGACACGATCATGAAAGCCTGGGCAAAGCAGGACAGCTTCACCCACGGCACGAACATCAAGGCCTGGCTCTTCACCATCCTGCGCAACGAGTTCTACAGCCAGATGCGCAAGCGCGGCCGCGAGGTGCAGGACAGCGAGGGCACGTTTACCGAGCGGCTCTCCGTTCATCCGGAACAGTACGGTTCGCTCGACATGCGGGATTTCCGACGGGCGCTCGACACCCTGCCGGAAGACCAGCGCGAGGCGTTGATTCTCGTCGGGGCCTCCGGGTTCTCCTACGAGGAGGCCTCTGAAATCTGCGGCTGTGCCGTCGGAACCATCAAGAGCCGGATCAACCGGGGGCGGCAGAAACTGCAGGAAGTCCTCTATATCGAGGGTCCCGCCGACTACGGTCCGGATGCCGTTTCCGCTCCCGTCACTTCCCAGGCCTTCGTCGCCTGATCCCGGCGTCGTTCACGCCAAGCACGGGTTTGACCCGCCCACCTTCCGGAGACCTCAGATGCGCGTCGTTGCAGTCCTGAACCGCGACGGCGGCACCTTCAAGACGACGGACATGGAGTCCTATTGCGATACCCTTCGGCGGAGCTTTTCCGCGAGGGGAGGCGAGATCGACTGCCGGCCCACCTCCGGCAAGGAGATTGTCGATGCGCTCGAGGACGCGGCCGGCGAGGACAAATACGACGCCCTGATCGCTGGCGGTGGCGACGGTACCGTTTCCGCCGCGACTTCGATCGCTTGGAAGAAAGGCAAACCGCTCGGCGTTCTCCCCGCCGGGACGATGAATATGTTCGCCCGCGCTCTCGGCCTGCCGCTCGACCTTGAGCAGGCTGCCGATGCATTGGCCGAGGCGGATCAGAGCCCCTGCGATATCGCCACCGCCAACGGGCGGCCCTTCGTGCACCAGTTTTCCGTCGGCATGCAGCCCCGGATCATCGGGGACCGCAACAGCTTCCAGTACTATTCCCGGATCGGGAAGATGATCGCGGGCCTGCGGGCGACGCTAGCGACCTTTCACCGGCCACCAGCCTTCCCGGCCAGGATCGCGACCGATGACGACCGCCTGGAGGGCCGCTACAGCCTTATCGTCGTCAGCAACAACCTCTATGGCGACGGGCATCTGCCTTACGCGGACGACCTTTCCGGGGGCGCCCTGGGCCTCGGCCAGGCCGCCCCGCTGAAACCGCATCAGAACCTCCAGCTGATTGCCGATTTCGTCATCGGCAACTGGCGCGCCAATCCCGACTTCGAGATGGCGCCGGCACGCTCTGTCACGCTCGAGTTCCCGAAGCTGACGCGCAAGGCGAAAGCCACGATCGACGGCGAACTGGTCAGGCTGGAAAAAAATGTGGAACTGAAGATCCACCCGGGCGCGCTCACGGTCCTCAAACCGAAGCCGTAAAGGTACGAGGAGGGGGCGGATCGGAGAGCCGATCGCGCTTCAGTCCGCCTCGCCTCCACCAGCTTCCGACCCGTCATGACCGATCGCGAAATAGGCCAGCGCTGCGCCCGCCGCAGCCATCACGGCGAGATTGGAACCCTTGAGCATCGGCAATGCAGGGAGTGCGGTCGAGACCGTTTCGGCACTCGCGCGCCGCACCTCGGCCTCGCGCCGACGCTCCGTCGCATTGATCGCCATCGCGATTGCGGCAACCACGACCGCAAGGGCGGCCGAAACCACCCCCACCACCGCGAGCGCACCAGGCAAACCGAGTTTACCGGCCAGCCAGAGCGTGCCCGCAATGAGACCCGCGCCGTAGGCCGTCGTCCCGAACACGCCGGAAACCGCGGCGAGAACCAGGTTGCGCCGCGTTCGGGCCGCGAGGCGCTCCGCATTCCAGGCCGCGATCCGTCCGACATGGGTTGCAAGACGTCCGATCACGGCCTAGCGCCTGATCAGATAGCCTGCGACGAGACCGATCCCGGCCGCGATCGCGATCGAGCGAAGAGGACGCTCCCGCACACCGGTGCTGACGCCGTCCTCGATCCGTTTCAGATCGTCCCGGACGCGGCGCGCAGCGGCACCCGACCTTTCGGCGGCCTTCGACGCCATGTCCTGGCCGCGCACCTTGGCCTCGCCGGCCTTGCTCCGGCCGAGATCGGCGAAGCTGCCCGCAAGCGCCGCGACATCCTCGCGCAGCGCGGCGAGCTGGCTCTCGATATCTTCCTGGGAAGCGTTCTTTCCATCCGATGCCTTCTTGGCCGTGGTGGCATTTGCCTGAGCGGTCGCCATGATGGTCTCCTTTCGGGTCTGGGGAAAAGTGCGGGGGCCGGATCGGGCCGGCACCCCGCCGCCGGGACTGTCGCCGGCAGTTGCATGCTCGATCAGCGCAGGATCATGATGTCCGGATCGTTGTCGTAGGCCTCGGACCTGAAGGCCGGATGGGCCTCGAGCTGCGCCTGGGTGAAGGGCATTTGGATCACGATGCCGCCATCCGCCCGGTCCATCATCACCCGGCCTGTACCGGAACCGAGGGCTACGCGCTTCTCGCCGATGCCAAGGAAACCGCCGACATCGACGACATAGGCTTCGACCCGGTTGCCGTCAGCCAGCAGAACCCGGCTGATCTCGCCGATATCCTCCTTGTCGGCACCGAAGACCGGCGCACCGACCAGTTCCTGCGGCTGGACCGTCGCAAGGTCCACCGGCATCAGGTCACTGTCGTCCGGCATGTAGCCGCCGAGGGCCTTCTTCGTATCCGTCTTGAACTCGCTGAACGCCTTGTCGACGTCTTTCATGTCCGGCGCCGAGATGCTGAGTCCGGTGAGCTTCTCGAACTTCTTGCGATCATATTCCGGCGCGGCCTCAAGCTCGGTCCTGGAGGCGTTCACGGTAAGCCGGCGGCCATCCTCCAGCGGAATCCAGACGAGACGATCGATATCGACCGCGACGTCCTTCTCACCGATACCGAGTACGCCGCCGACACCGATCACGGTCGCCACGACGATGCCGTCCGTGGTCATCACGATATCGTTGATGTCGCCGATCGGTTCCGCGTCGCTAGAGGCGGAGTTGTAGACCGCCTGCCCGATCAGTACCGAGGCCAGGATCTGGTCGCGCTCCACCTTGTGGTAAGAGTTCGCGCTCGCGGCGCTTCCGGCCTTGGCTTCATTGTCGAATACAACCTTGCCAGTTGCAGCGCCGGACGGCACGCCCCCGGACAGAACCACGGCGGCGCTCAATGCAGTCGTCGCAAGAAGATTACGGATCATAACTTTCTTCTCCTCATTGAATAAAATTTCTACGTCTCTGAATTCAAAACGCATCTTTGAAACAACATGCGCGTTCAATGAGGAAACGCCGGAAGCCCGTTTATTGTTCCTTTTCTATTGCACAAAAACAAAAACCCCCGCGGCAAGCGCGGGGGTTTTCGCGGTCGAAAGTTTTTATTTTATTGCGGAACAACCGCAAGCGACTCCGTCTTGGTAACCTGGCCACGGGCGATGATAACCACGCGCCGGTTCAGCTCTTCGCGCACACCATCTCCGAGATCGACAGCCGGCTCGCCCTCGCCTTCCGGCTCGACTTCCAGCTTCTTGTAATCGCCGAGGTTCATGCCCTGACGGCCGAGCTCGGTCCGCACAGAACGCGCACGCTCAGCCGAAAGCTTCATGTTGTAATCCGCGGGACCGGAGGTATCCGCATGCCCTTCGATATAGAGGGTGACGACCGGCTGGATGCCTTTCATCTCGGTAACGAAAGCGTCGATCTTGGCCTGCTCGGCCGGACGGATCGAGGCGCTGTCAAAACCGAAATAGACGGTTTCGCGGGCGACCTCCTCGACGACCGTGGTCACCGTGGTGGTCTTGGGCGCCGGCTTGGCCTCGGACACCTTCGGTTGCATGGCAAGATCAAGGGCCGCCATAGCCGCGTCGAATTCCTGCTTACAGGCGGCAATGTGCGCCGGCTGATGGCCTTCTTCCTGCTGCTCGACCCAGCAGTCGTATTTCGCTTGGGCGTGGGCGGCCTGTTTCGGCGCCGTGGTCCGCGCGCCCTTGTCGAACAGGGCCATCATACCGGCACGGGCCGTTTCAAGCTCACGCAGCTTGAGCGAGTCCTCGATGCCCCACTCTTTCGGGTCGGACGGCATCGGAGTCTGGCCCTTCGCGGCCATCATGCCTTTCTCGGCATGGTTCTCCGCATCGAACCAGTCATACATCTCGTCGGCCTCGTAGATCGTGAGATCCTTGTACTCGCGCACCAGGTTCGCGCGGAAATCATCGCCGGCCGGAGCTTCCTTCCGGATCTCCTCGACCTGTTCGAAGAAAATGTTCGCGTCCGCATTGGCCGGAACAATGGCCAGAAACGCCACCGGAACGGTGCTGAGAAGATACTTTTTCATGATTGCCTCCTGAAACGATCAAACAACTTTGCGGTATTCAGAATACGACCCGGTCAAATGCGGGACGCCTTCCATCTGATTTCCTTTGTCCGGTCTTCTCGAACCCGACACACTTAGAAAACGTCAGACTGAATAAATTGTTCCCGAATGATTTATTGTTTTCATAAAAATAAAAAACAGCCGCGATGCTTGCGGCTGTTTTATTACTAATCTATTATTTTCCACTTCGATGTAAACAGATCGACAGACAGATTGATTTTTACTTGTCGGTCGCATCCTCGATCGCATCGCCGGCCTGCTCGACGGTGTCGTCAATTTTTTCGCCAAGCTGCTCGGCGGGGCCCTGGCGGTCACAAGCCATCAGGCCGAGCGATCCGGCAGCGACGAAGGCAATGACCAGAAGAGTGCGCAGCTGAAGGGGGATATTCATCACGGAGTCCCTTTCGTCCTTGTGAGGGTCAGCGGCGCGGAAGCGCCCGCTTTCTAATGACTCAACGCCCGGTCGGGGAATTGGTTCCGCCGGTCTTGTTTCCCGCCGCGAAATCGTAGGCCAGCTTGCCGAAGACGGCGATCGGAGCTGCCAGGAACGCCCCAGGCATGCCCCAGCACCAGGTCCAGAACAGCATGGAGAGGAAGACCAGGATCGGATTGAGGGTCATCTTCCGCCCCATCACGACGGGGGTTACCGCATAGCATTCGACCGCATTGATCATGGCGAAGGCGGCCGGCGCCGCCGCGATCTGGAGCGGCGCCTCGAAACTCGCGATTCCGGCAAGGGTCAGCACCGCGATCATTGCGAACGGACCGACGAACGGCAGGAAATTCAAGAAGAAAGCGAGCACGCCCCAGATCGCCGGATTGGGCAGGCCGATCGCGAACATGGCGAGCCCGGTCAGCAGCCCCACGGCGAGATTGATCGCCGTCAGCGACCGGACATAGGTAGAGAATTTTTCCTGCACCGCGTTCATGAAGGCGACGAAGCGGCTCCGGTCGGAGACCCGGCGTACCAGGGCACGCACCGTCTTCCGGCCCTGCGCCAGCAGCATGTAAAGCAGCCCGAGGGTGATCGCCATCTGCGCGAAGGTGAGCCAGGTGTAACTGGCAAGCTGCTCCAGCATGGACGGGCCGCGCACCACGACCTCGGCGTCGTTGGCGCCGCCGTTGTCGGCCATGTTCTTGATTTTCTCGGTGGCCTCGGACGCCTGCTCGATTGAGTGCCGGAGGCCCCAGAACTCGCGCTCCAACTTGCGCAGCATGGCCGGTAGTTCGTCGAGCCAGTAGCCGGCGGGTTCAGTGAGCTGGAACAGGGCGAACGCGCCGGTGCCGATGAGCCCGGCAAGCACGACCAGCGCGCCGAGCCAGTCCGGCAGGCCGACAGACTTCATGGTCCGGACGGCCGGATAGAGAATGACGCTGAGAAAAAGCGCCAGGAAGACCGGAAGGAAAAGCTCGGACGCGAGATAGAGTATCGAGCCGGCCGCGAACAGAAACAGTCCGATGACGGCGACGGACTCAGCGTCGCGCATGCACTGTCTCCACGCGGCCGGCTCGCCCCCTACTCCGTCAGGGCTGGCGGATCGGTCAAGTAACGACATTTCGGCCCGTTCAGGCCGTCACATTCGACGTAAGGCGCGGACCGGCGAACAGCCAGATCAGCAGACCGATGACCGGCAGCAGAACGATCAGCAGGATCCAGACGAGTTTGTTTATGCCCGGCTCACGGCTCGCGAGCACCTGGATGATGGCGTAGATATCGGCGATCAGAACGACCAGGCCGAACAGGCCAGAAAAGAGTTCCATTGGTCCCACTCCGGAAAATTTCTCTCTGTCCGGAGAACGCGCGGATGGGGATATGGTTCCGGAAGCGCCGCCGGTTGATCAGGACAGATGGGCCCGACCGGCCCGCCGAGGGACGAGACAGACCAGCAGAGAAGCGACGACCGCGACCGGAAGAACCCAGGCTTCCCAGGTACCCAGCGTCGCGAGCGTCGCCCAGCTGGCAAGGCACCAGCCGAGCGGCAAGATAGCGAGTATCGCGGCGCGCGGCGTCCATCCCGCAGCGGCCACGGCCCCGAGCGTCACGATTGCGGTCGGGTCGGGGGTGAGGGCAAACAGCTCGCCGCCGCCGATCGGGCGTCCTGCGACCACCGAGAGGAACGGGTGCAGGAAAATGCCGTAGGCAGCAAGCATGGCTCCTGCAGCGCGCTGCACCCTGCTCCTGCAGGGCCGCAACGCGTCTCCATATATCCCGAGCGCGCCCAAAAGAATTGCCTGGGCGAGAAAAACCCAGACCAGATCGCCCGCGAGCCAGTTGATCGTCGCGTAGCGGGGCAGGAAAGCGACTGCGCAGACCGTCCATGCCAGCGCCACGAGGCCGGCGATCACGCGTCCTGACCAGTGTCGTTGACGGAGCATTGCGAAGAGAACCATCGCCCCGGCGGCCAGCGCTGCAATCTGGCCGGGCCAGAGCGCCGCGTTGTGCAATTCGAACAGGCGCCAGTAGACCTCCTCGGAGAACAGCAGGAAGTCCTCCGGGCTATAGGTCAGCCAGATCTCCATCACACATCCCGGATGAAGGCGGAGAGACGCTCTCGCGTGACGGCATCGAGCAGCGGTCCGGTTGCGGCAGCGACATTCTCTCGCGCATGGTCCGGTTTCGTCGTCGCCGGGATGGGAAGGGTCTCCGCCGGTGCCGACAGGATGAATTTCAGAATTACCTGCGCCCAACTTGAAGCACCGGTTTCCGCCGCCCAGTCCGGAAGTGGCATGCGCTCAAGGCGCCGGGTCAGGTCGCCACGGCGGAACGGGCGGTTGACGATCACCGCAATCCCCCGCTCGCGCGCCAGCGGCAGGATGCGCTGCTCTATCTCGCGGTCGACGGGATTGTAGGTCACCTGAATGAAGTCGAGATTCCGGGAGCGCATCACCCGCTCGAACAGGTCGTGCCGCCGTCCATGCGAGGTGGTGATCCCGAGATAGCGGACCTGCCCGGCCTCCTTCATCGTCGCGAGCGTGTCGAGATGCGCCTCCCAGCCAACGAGATTATGCACCTGCACCAGATCGAAGCGCGGGACCCGCCAGTAAGCGCGCGACTGTTCGATCTGCGCCGGCCCCTCGCCCGTGTCACCGGTCCAGACCTTGTCGGCGGAAAAGACATCGCCCGTCCGGCCCAGTTTCTCCAGTCCCGCGCCGATCACGTCCTGCGCAGAACCGTACATCGGCGAGCTGTCGATGATCCGTCCGCCAGCCTCGAAGAAGGCGCGCATCACCTCCGCCGAGGAGGCGCGCAGGACCGGATCGTTCCCGACATTGAAGGTGATCCAGCTTCCGAGGCCGACCGCAGGCACGCGTTCTCCCGAGGACGGGATCGTGCGCATCAGCGACGCGGAAGCGCGCGCATTTCCGGGAATAAGCGGGATCGACAGTGCGGCGGCGGCGCCGGCAAGAAAGCGGCGGCGGGTCGCGCCGGGAAGAGGCGGCTTCGGATCGGTCATACCGAATATCTGGGCCGCCGGCGCCTTCAGGCAACCGCGAACAGCGCGATTTCGACGGCAGACGGCAGACGCGCGCCGGTGCCGACGAAGAGCGTCCGGTTGACCCAGTCGTAGCGCGGGTCGCCGGTCTCGAGATGCGCGGCGGTCCGCATGTAATATTCGTCCGGATCGACCGCCTCGCCCGCCGCGAGACGCTCGATCACGGCCTGCGGCCCATGCCGGAACCCCTTGTTCACGACCTCGATCAGCGCCCCGTCCGGGGTCTCGAAGGCATAGCGCGCGTCGAGAAAGGCGCAGCCGTCGTCATAGATTGTCTGCCAGTCCGCCCCGACATTCAGGATCGTGCCCTGCAGCTCCGGTCCCTCGACCCGGCCGCCGACGATCGGAATGATCCGGCGCTTGCCGGCACGGCCTCGGCCGAGCTCCCGGATCGGTGAGAGTTCCACCGTCAGCGTGCAGACCGGGCGAAGGCCGGGCGCCGCGCGCATCTCAGACGAACCCGAGCAGGCGGGCGGCGTTGTTCTTCAGGATGTCCGGCCGGATCTCGTCCTTGATGCTGATCTGTTCGAAATCGGCAAGCCAGCGCTCCGGCGTGATCATCGGCCAATCGGAGCCGAAGAGGACCTTCTTCCGGAGGATCGAGTTGCAGTAGCGCACCAGGATTTCCGGGAAGTATTTCGGGCTCCAGCCGGAGAGGTCGATATAGACGTTCGGCTTGTGCTGGGCGACGGCGAGTGCCTCCTCCTGCCAGGGAAAGGAGGGGTGCGCGAGGATGATCTTCATCTCCGGAAAATCGACCGCGACGTCGTCCATATACATCGGGTTGGAGTATTTCAGCCGCATCCCGTTGCCGCCCGGCATGCCGGAGCCGACGCCTGTCTGTCCGGTATGGAAAAGCGCGATGCAGCCCTCCTCCGCGATCGCCTCGTAGAGCGGATAGGCCATGCGGTCGTTCGGGTAGAAGCCCTGCATGGTCGGGTGGAACTTGAAGCCCTTGATACCGAAATCGCAGATCAGGCGGCGCGCCTCGCGCACGCCCATCTTGCCCTTCCAGGGATCGATCGAGGCGAAGGGGATCAGGACGTCGTCGTTTTCCGCCGCGAGTTCCGCCACTTCCTCGTTCTTGTAACGCCGGTACCCGGTCTCGCGCTCGGCATCGACCGGGAAGATCACCGCGGCGATGTTCTGCTCACGGTAATGCTGGGCCGTCTCCGGCACGGTCGGCGGATGGCTCCAGGGCGCGCGGAAATATTTCGCCATGGTGGCCTGCAGCTCGTCATAGCCGTCGTCGGTATGACAGCCGCAGGGCTCCTCGGCATGGGTATGGATGTCGATCGCGCGGACCTTGGAGATATCGACCATGGTTGCTTCCTTCAGATCCTTGTGACGGCAGGATCGCCGTCGTCATAGAGCCGTTCGAGCAGCGCGGCGCGGCGCTGCAGGATGCGGCGAAAATTGAGATTGCCCTTGGCGGTCATTTCCGCCTCCGGCATCGAGGCCGGCTCGGCGAGCACGATGGCCCTGCTCACCCGGGTCGAGCTGCCGGAAATCGCACGCGCTCTGGCGGCGAGCCGGCGATGGATGTCTCCGAGCAGCAGCTTGTCGGTCAGCGCGCCGGCCTCTTCCGCAAGAGAGTAGCCCTCCCGCTCCAGTTCGGCGAGGTTCGGGAAGATCATCACCCCGATCTCGTTCCGGTCGGCACCCGTCACAACGAGATCGGCGGCCAGCGGCGCGAGACAGGAGAGCACATCGATGCGGAGCTGCGCCGCCCTGACCCAGGTGCCCGTCAGTAGCTTGAAATCCTCCGAGACCCGCCCGTCGAACCGCAAACCGCGGTTATGGTCCGATGCGTCGACGAAGGTCACGGCGTCACCGGTGATGAAGAAGCCCTCCTCGTCGAACGCCTCCTTCGTCTTCTCCGGCGCCTCGAAATAGCCGGGCATGATGGTCGGCCCCTTGACCCGGATCTCGCAGCGCATGTCGGCGTCGGGGATCAGCTTCACAATGACACCGTTCAGCGGCACACCGACGACGCCGGAGCGTTCCGTCGGCTCCATCTGCATCAGCGCGGCCGGCGCGGTCTCGGTGAGCCCCCAGGAAGAAGTGATCAGCGGCACCTCGCCCTTCACCTCGGATGCCATGCGTTCCAGCCCTTCCCAGACCTCCTGCGGCAGGGAAGCGCCGGCATAGAAGATCAGGTCGAGATCCTCGAAGAAGCGCTGGCGGAGATCCGCATCGTCGGTCAGCGCCTTGAGCAGCATGGAAAAGCCGACCGGGACGTTGAAGGAGAGCGTGCCGGGCATCAGCGAAAGGTTCTCCACCGTGCGCTCGAAGAGCCCCTTCACCGGCTTGCCGTCGTCGATATAGAGGCTGCCGCCGTTCGCCAGCATCATGTTGAAATTGTGCGAGCCGCCGAAAACATGGTTCCAGGGCAGCCAATCGGTGATCCGGGGCGGACGCTTGCGCAGAAACGGCAAGGCGTCGGCGATCTGCGTCTGGTTGGTGCACATCATCCGATGCGTGGTGAGCACGCCTTTCGGGTCGGACGTGGAGCCGGACGTCATCAGGATCTTGGCCACGGTATCAGGGGTCACCGCCGCGAAGGCGGCATCGACCTCGCTCCCGGCCCTCGCCTTGAGGAGATCGTCGAATGCGGTGACGCCCGTGCGGCCGCCGGTGCGGCTGGCAACGATCTCGATCCCGTCGAAGATGTCGAGGTCGAGGGCCTCTCCGTACTGCACCGCATCCACCGTATAGGCCATTTTCGGCTTCACCAGTTCGACAGCATGGCGCAGCCGGTTGTGGGCACCGTGCACGAGCGAGTACTGCTCCGCCACGGGCACGATGGGCGCGCCGATGTACTGCGCCGCCAAAGCCAGCAGCCCATGATCGACGCCCGCGCCGGAGAGCACCATGATCGGGGTTGTTGCGTCCAGCCCGCGCTCCAACAGCGCGCCCGCAAGCGCCCGGACCTTTTGCAGCGCCGAACCGTAGCGTTCCTCGCGCCAACCCGCACCACTGCGTTCGGCGAGAAACACCCGGTTCGGCGCCTCCCCGGCCCAATGGTGCAGCCAGTCCCCGGTGCACCTCACCACTGGGCCAAGCGAATAGGCCGAGCGCAGGCGAATACTTCCGTCCGGCCTGTCCTCTCTCTCGGATTTGTGCGGTTTGAAATTGCTCGCCCGCTTGATCATGCGACTGCTCCGGAACGGATCAACGCCATCGCTTCGGCGACGGTCGCGCGTTGCTCGGGAGTCAGCCGCTTCAGCACCCGCGCCTCGTGCCGTTCCGCCGCTTTCATCGCCTTCTCGCAGAGCCGCCGCCCCGCGAGGGTCACGTTGAGCGCATAGGTCCGTCGGTCGGTTTCCAGACGGTCGCGGGTGATCAGGTCGCGGCGCTCCAGCTCGTCGACGATGACCACGAGATTGGGCCGTTCGATATCCATCACCGCGGCGAGCTGCGACTGGCTGAGGCCAGGATTGTCCATGATCAGCACCAGCGCGGTGTAGGAGGTCATGCGCAGATCGAAGGGCTTCAGGGTTTCGGCGAGATCGGACCGGATGACGTTGAAGGCGCGCTTCATGCTGTAGCCGAGGAAACGCTCAAGCGCGGCATCGGAAACCTCCGCGTCCGCCGGCGGAACGATGGCGGGCTTCGCTCCGCTCATGCCCCGCCTCCGAAGCTCGGCGCCCGCTTCTCGAGAAAGGCTGCGAGCCCCTCGATCGCGTCCGGACTGGTTTGGGTCAGCGCCGCGCAGAGACTTTCGGTGAACAGCCCGTCGGCCTTGGACATGTCCTCGATCCGGGCCAGCGCCTGGATCATGATGTAGTTCGACAGCGGCGCGTTCGTCGCGATCTTGCCGGCCAGATCGAGCGCCATATCCAGCGCCTCACCTTCGCCGACGGAATAGTGGGTCAGACCCAGCACCAGCCCCTCCTCCGCGGAATAGCGCCTCCCGGTGAGCATCATCTCGATCATCCGGTCGGCGCCGAGGATGCGCCCGACCCGGACGCTGGCACCGCCGCCGACGAAGATCCCGCGCCGCCCTTCCGGCAGCTGGAAGATCGTCGAGGGCTCGGCGATGCGGACATGGGTCGCGGTCGCCAGCTCGAGCCCACCGCCGATGACCGCGCCGCTCATGGCGGAGACCACCGGCAGGCCGCCGAACTGCACCCGGTTCATCACCTCGTGCCAGGCGCGGGAATGACGCATCGTGCTTTCGGCATCGCGCGCGACATGCTCGCTCAGATCGAGACCGGAGCAGTAATGCTCGCCGGATCCTGTCAGCACCGCCGCCTTCACGCCCGCAGGCGGCGCCTTGAAAAAACCGTCGATGGCGTTCAGCAAAGCGTCACTCATCGCGTTGCGCTTCTCCGGCCGGTTCATCGTCAGCAGCGCGATCTCGCCGCGCGTCTCGATCTTCAGGACGGGCTCGCTCATGGGCTTTCCTCATCGCCGGGGCAGCCGCACCGCCCCGTCGAGGCGGATGGTCGTGCCGTTCAGATAGGGGTTGGTAATGATCTGCCCCGCGAGCAGGGCATATTCCTCCGGCTGGCCGAGGCGGTCCGGGAAGGGAATGTTCTCGGTGATTTTCTTGGTCACCTCCTCCGGCAGACCCTGCATCATCGGGGTGTGGAAGAGGCCCGGCGCGATGGCGACGACCCGGATGCCGAACTGGGCCAGCTCCCGTGCCGCGGGGAGGCAGAGCGAGGCGATGCCGCCCTTGGACGCGGCGTAGGCCGCCTGACCGAGCTGGCCATCCTCGAACGCGACGGACGCGGTATTGACGATGATCCCTCGTTCGCCGCCATCCAGCGGCTCCAGTGCCGAGATCAGACGCGCCGCATGGCTCATCACGTTGTAGGTGCCGAACAGATTGACCTTCAGGGTCCGCTCGAAGACGTCGATGGAGAGCTTGCCCTCGCGGCCGACGATGCGGGCCGCGGTGCCGATCCCGGCGCAGTTCACGACGACGCGCGGAGCCGCCCCGAGGTCTCCTGCAACGCTTTCCAGCGCGGCGCCGACGGCCTCTGCGTCGCTGACATCCACCTTGCGGAAGACTCCGCCGATTTCCTGCGCGACGGCACCGCCGCGCGCGTCGTCGAAATCGAGGATCGCGACCTTCGCCCCCTCGGCGGCCAGATGGCGGGCCGTCGCGGCCCCGAGGCCGCTTCCGCCGCCGGTGACGATGGCCGCATTCCCGTCGATGCGCATGGCTCGAATCTCCGTCAGGTGAGCAGGAACAGCGTGATCGAGGGGAACAGCACCAGCAGGATCACGCGCAGTATGTCGGAGGTGACGAACCAGAGCACCGCCTTGTAGGTCTCGGCGATCGGCGTCTCGCGGTCCATCACGTTGATGATGAAGAGGTTCATCCCCACGGGCGGGGTTATCAGCCCGACCTCGACGACGATCAGCACCAGGATGCCGAACCAGATCGCCATATGCTCAGGGCTCATGCCGAAATCGAGCTGGCTCACCACCGGGAAGAAGATCGGAATGGTCAGCAGGATCATCGAGAGGCTGTCCATCAGGCAACCGAAGATCAGGTAGAAGACCAGGATCAGGCTCAGCACCGCCCAGGGGCTGAGGCCCTGGCCGACGACCCAGGCGGAAAGCTCCTGCGGCACCTGGCTGAGCGCGAGGAAACTGTTGTAGAGCCCGGCGCCGAGGATGATGAAGAAGATCATCGCACTGCTCTGCGCGGTGGTGATGATGCTTTCCTTCAGGCTCTCCCAGGTGAGGCTGCCCTTCGCCAGCGCCACGAGCGCCGTCCCGGCCGCGCCGACCGCGGCGCCCTCCGTCGGGGTGAACCAGCCGAGATAGATGCCGCCGACCACGAGACCGAAGACCAGCAGCACCGGCCAGACATGGAGCAGCGCGCGGAAACGCTCGTCATACTCCACCGGCTCCCGGGTGCCGGCCGCCTCCGGATGGCGGCGGACATAGAGCGAGATGGTGATCATGTAGCCGAGCGCGGCCAGCAGGCCGGGCACGAAGGCCGCGGCGAAGAGCTTGGCGATGTTCTGCTCGGTCAGGATGGCGTAGATCACCAGGATCACCGAGGGCGGGATCAGGATGCCGAGCGTGCCGCCCGCCGCCAGGGTCGCTGTCGAGAAGCCGCCGGAATAGCCGTAGCGGCGCAGTTCCGGCAGAGCGACCTTGCTCATGGTCGCCGCCGTCGCCAGAGAGGAACCGCAGATCGCGCCGAACCCGGCGCAGGCGCCGACCGCCGCCATCGCGACGCCGCCGCGCCGGTGCCCGAGCCAGCTTTCCGCCGCCTTGAAGAGGGCGGAGGACATGCCGGAGACGGTGGCGAACTGCCCCATCAGCAGGAACATCGGGATGATGGTCAGCGAATAGCTGGAGAAAGTGGTGTAGGTCTCCGACTTCAGCTTCGCCATGAACATCGCGGTGCCGCCGGTCGCCAGATAAAGCCCGCCGATGCCGCAGAGGAACATCGCGAGGCCGATCGGCGCACGCAGGAAGATCAGGATCAGCAGGACCGGAAAGGACCAGAAGCCGAGTTCAAGCGGGCTCACGGATCAGTTCCCCCCGATGGCAAGCGGGCTGCGGCCGGAGACCAGCGCAACCACGCGCGAAATGGCGACAAACAAGGCGATGAGGCTGGCGATGACGGCGGCACCGAAGCTCGCGCCGTAGGCCCACCAGATCGGGAACTGCAGAAGGAACGTGGTCTCGCCGTTACGCAGCTTGCCCTGGAACCCCTCGAACAGGCGCCAGGCGATCAGCAGCACGATCAGGGTGAAGGCCACCTCCCAGAAAACGATCAGGAACCGGTTCACCCGGCCCGGGAACTGATCCGAGAGAATGTCGACCGTCGCATGGCCACCCTTCAGCTGACAGATCGGCAGAAAGGCAAAGATCGCGAATGCGATCCCCGCCTCGACCAGCTCGAAATCTCCCGTCACGGGCGCGACGCCGGTCGCCAGCAGGGCCTCGCCCAATGCCGGGAAAAGCTCCGACAGAAAGGCGCTGTGGCCGAAGGTGTTCAGCCCTCGTCCGAGCACACTGAGACAGGTGACGGCGATCAGCGCCAGCAGCACGGCGCCCCCGAGCAGGGCCATGAAACGGGCGAGCCTCGTCGCGATTGCGGACATGGAGAGAGCTCCGGAAATTTCCTGGAAAGCGAGAGAGCCCCGGACCGTTCTCCGGTCCGGGGCGGCGGGGCTATTGCGCCGCCGTGTGCTTCTTGATCAGGGCCGTCGCCTTCTCGAGCAGCGCGTCGCCGTCGAGGCCCTTTTCCTTCATTTCCTTCAGCCAGGCGGCCTTGACCGGCTCCGCCGCCGTCTTCCATTCCGCGACCTGCGCCGCGGTCAGGGTGGTGATGCTGTTGCCCCGGTCCGCCGCAGCCTTCCGAGCCGGAGCGTCGTCGCGCTGCATCTGCGCCCCGGCAAAAGCGGAGAACTCGATGCCGGAATTCTTGTCGATGACCGCTTTCAGGTCGTCCGGCAGGCTGTCCCACTTGTCCTGGTTCATCGCGAAGATGAAGGTCGTGGTGTAGAGCACGTCGTCGCCGAACTCGGTGTGGTTGCCGACCAGTTCCGGCACCTTCAGGGCGCCGGTCACTTCCCACGGAATGACGGTCGCGTCGATCACGCCCTTGGAGAGTGCTTCCGGCACCGCCGGCACCGGCATGCCGACAGGCGTGGCGCCGAGCGTCGAGAACAGCATGTTGGTCACGCGCGTCGGCGCGCGCAGCTTCACACCGTTCAGGTCACCGACCGAGGTGATCGGCGACTTGGAATGGATGACGCCCGGACCGTGGACCCAGAGCCCCAGGACCTTGAAGGCCTTGAAGTCGCTGTCCATCATGGTTTCCTGGGCGAGTTCCCAATAGGCCCGCGAGGTCGCCTCGGCGTTGGTCATGGTGAAGGGAAGCTCGAAGACCTCGGCGCGCGGGAACCGGCCCGGCGTGTAGCCGGAAACGGTCCAGATGATATCGGCGACGCCGTCGATCGCCTGGTCAATCAGCTCCGGCGGCTTGCCGCCGAGCTGCATCGCCGGAAACCGCTGGATCTCGATACGGCCGTTCGAATCCGCCTCGACCTTGTCGGCCCAGACATGAAGAATGTTTTTCGGGACATTGGCCTGCGCCGGCAGGAACTGGTGCATGCGCAGGGTCACTTCGGCGGCCGACGCCACCCCGACCCCGAAGGCGAACGCGGCAACGGCCGCGACCGCACGGGTCACGCTCACGCGGATAAAGGTCATGGTTTCCTCCCCATCTGACCGGTCTTTGGCGGAGGCTTGGGCGCCCCTCTTCCAATTAGTTATTTAACATAACTAAATTCACCACGGAACGGCAGATTTCACGGATGGGTATCGCTGGACGGCCGCTACAGCGCTTTTTTTCCGACCATGACGGGGCCTTTATGAAAAATCAGGCATTCGTCGCTGATGTCGTGCTCGAACATCTGCTGCAGGAGTTCCCGGATCTTGTCGCCACGCTCGACCCGGCTCAGTCTCGGGCTGTACATCGTCCCGAATGCCGACAGAGGCCGAAGAAATTCCTCGACATCGATATCCGAGACGTTCTGCAAGTGATGCGGTATGAATTCGATGCCAAGTGTCGCCGCCTTCGCGAGGGTGTTCGGCATTCCCTGCAGGGCAGCATGTTCGGAGCCCTCGATATCCATCAGAACGAGATCGAAACTCTGGTCCGGGAAGAGCGCATCCACGGTGTCGCATTCGACGCTGATGACCTGCGCGTCCTTGTCGAGATAGCTCTCCAGATTGTGTTTCGGCAGCACCTTGCTGCCGCCGCTGAAATTCACGTAGTCGATGAATTCGATTTGGCCCCTGCCCGCGCCGACGGCCCGGTTCAGCAGAACGACGTTCTCGAGCCCGTTGAGCGCGATGTTCCGCTGCAAAAGGGCAAATGTTCTCGGATTGGCCTCGATCGCAGTGACCCGCTCGACGCGCCGCGCGATCGGCACGGTCATTGCGCCGATATGCGCTCCAAGGACCAGTACATGCCGGGCCGCCTGCAGAAAGATTTCGAGTGCCTCGAGTTCGCTTCTCCCGTATTCACCGTGCCGGCGTAGCGCCTGCGAAACGGAACGGTCTCTCGGATCGGTCGCAAATCGGCCGAAGGGCGTTTCGACGATGTCACTCATAGGCTGAAGGCATCAGGCGGCTCGCTGCAGATTCTCCATGGGTTCTTAGCCGCAACCGGCACCCTCGGCCAGCCATTCATGCATCCCGGAGCCGGAGCGGCGACAAGCTCGGAAGAGACTGAACACCCCACACCGGTTTGGTTCAGTGCTTCAGCCGGAACCGCTGGATCTTGCCGGTCTGGGTCTTCGGCAGCGCCTCGGTGAAGACCACCGAGCGCGGATATTTGTATGGCGCGATCGTCGCCTTGACGTGGCCCTTGAGCAGTTCCGCCTCGGCGTCGGACGGCTCCACCCCCTCTGCCAGCACGACATGCGCCTCGACAATCTGCCCGCGCTCCGCGTCTGTCGCGCCGACCACCGCACATTCCGCGACATGGGGATGGGCGAGCAGCGCCGCCTCGACCTCGGGTCCGGCGATGTTGTATCCGGCGGATACGATCATGTCGTCGTTGCGGGCGGCGAAGTGGAAATAACCGTCCTCGTCCTGGACGAAGGTGTCGCCGGTGATATTCCAGCCGTCCTGCACGTAGTTCGCCTGCCGCTCGTCGGCGAGATAGCGGCAGCCGGTCGGGCCCTTGACCGCGAGGCGGCCTGGCGTGCCGCGCGGCACCTCGTTCATCGCCTCGTCCACCACCTTCGCCTCGTAGCCGCCGACCGGCCTGCCGGTGCAGGCCGGATGGGCGTCGCCGAAGCGGTTGGTGATGAAAATGTGCAGCAGCTCGGTCGAGCCGATGCCGTCGAGCATCGGCTTGCCGGTCTTCTTCATCCACTCCTCGAAGACCGGCGCCGGCAGGGTCTCGCCGGCGGAGACCGCGCAGCGGAGCGAGGAAAGGTCCGCCCCCTCTTCCATCGCCCTCAGCATGACCCGGTAGGCGGTCGGCGCGGTGAAGCAGATTGTGGCTTTGTAGGTCTCGATGATCTCGATCATGTTCGGCGGCGAGGCGGTCTCCAGAAGGGTCGCGGTGGCGCCGAAGCGGAGCGGGAAGATCGCGAGCCCGCCGAGCCCGAAGGTAAAGGCGAGTGGTGGGGAACCGACGAAAACGTCGTCCGGCGTCACGTTCAGCACTTCCTTCGCGTAGCCGTCCGCGATCATCAGCAGGTCGCGGTGGAAATGCATGGTCGCCTTCGGCGCACCCGTCGTGCCGGAAGTGAAGCCGAGCAGCGCGACGTCGTCGCGGCCGGTTTTCACCGCCTCGAAGCGCACCGGCTTGCCAAGGGCGATCCGGTCGAGCTCCGCGTCGTGGTTGGCGGTGCCGTCGAAACCGACCACCGCCTTGAGGAACCTGCTGTCCTTGCCGCAGGCGACCAGCTCGTCCATCAGCCTGGTGTCACAGAGCGCGAGGCCGATCTCCGCCTTGTCGACGATCTTTGCAAGCTCGCCCGACCGCAGCATCGGCATGGTGTTGACCACGACCGCCCCCGCCTTGGTCGCGGCGAGCCAGCAAGCGACCAGCGCCGGGTTGTTGGCGGAGCGGATCAGCACCCGGTTGCCCGGTTTGACGCCGTAGTCCTCGACCAGCGCATGGGCGAGCCGGTTGGTCCAGTCGGTCAGTTCCTTGTAGGTGCGCTGGCGGCCGTTGCCGATCAGCGCCACGTTGTCGCCGAACCCCTTGGCAACCATGTCATCGGTCAGCACCTTGCCGACATTGAGATATTCCGGATAGGGAAAGCCCTCGAGCAGGTAATGCGGCTGCAGCGGACCGGGCGGCAGGTTGTCCCGCGTGAAGGTATCGATATGCCCGCTCGGTCCCAGCATGATCTCAGCTCCCCAGTGCCTGCCGGGCGATGACGATCTTCTGCACGTCGCTCGCCCCCTCGTAGATGCGGAGCGCCCGGATCTCGCGATAGAGGCTCTCCACGACGGTTCCCTTGCGCACCCCGTCGCCGCCATGCAGCTGGACGGCCTGGTCGATGACCTGCTGCGCCGTCTCGGTCGCATGGAGCTTCGCCATCGAGGCCTCGCGGGTCACCCGCGCCGCACCCATGTCCTTGGTCCAGGCGGCGCGGTAGATCAGCAGCGCCGAGGCATCGACGCCGAGCGCCATGTCGGCGATATGGCCCTGCACCATCTGCAGCTCGGCGAGCGGCGCGCCGAAAAGCTCGCGCTCCTTCGCCCGTTTCAGGCTCTCGTCAAGCGCCCGGCGGGCGAAACCGAGGGCGGCGGCGCCGACGGTCGCACGGAAGATGTCGAGCACCGACATGGCGATGCGGAAACCGGCCCCCGGCTCGCCGATCATCGCATCGGCCGGCAGGCGCATTTCAGTGAACTTCAGCCGCGCCAGCGGATGCGGCGCGATCACCTCGAGCCGTTCCGCAATCTCGAAACCGGGCGTGTCGGCCGGCACGAGGAAGGCGGAGAGGCCCTTGGCGCCCGGTCCCTCTCCGGTCCGGGCGAAAACGACATAGATGTCGGCGATGCCGCCGTTGGAGATCCAGGTCTTCTCGCCATTGAGGACGAAATGGTTGCCGTCGCGCCGCGCCGACACGGTGATGTTGGCGACGTCGGAGCCGGAGGCCGGTTCGGTCAGCGCGAAGGCGGAGATCGCCTTGCCAGCCCGGGTCTTCTGCAGCCATTCCCGCTGCTCCGCGGAGCCGAAGAGCGAGACCGCGCCCATCCCGAGCCCCTGCATGGCGAAGGCGAAGTCGGCGAGCCCATCATGGCGCGCCAGCGTCTCGCGGAGAATGCAGAGCGAGCGCACATCAAGCTTCTCGCCCTCGTCCGCGCCGCTCAGTTTCAGGAACCCGGCCTCGCCGAGCGCCGCGACCAGATCGCGGCAGGCCGCATCGACATCGCCGTGATCCGCCGGCAGGTGCTCTGTGCACCAGCCCGCCAGTCTTTCCGCGAGTTCCCGGTGTTTCGCCTCGAAGAACGGCCAGGAAAGGAAGCTCGTATCCGCCATCAGTTGCCCTCGAAAACAGGTTTTTCCTTTGCGACAAAGGCTTTATAGGCGCGCTCGAAGTCCTTCGTCTGCATGCAGATGGCCTGCGCCTGCGCTTCCGCCTCGATCGCCTGCTCGAGCGACATGCTCCATTCCTGGTTCAGCTGGGTCTTGGTGATGCCATGGGCGAAGACCGGTCCCGCGACGAGCCGCCGGGCGAAGGCCATCGCCTCCTCCTCCAGCGTCTCCGCGTCATGCAGCGCGTTGAAGTAGCCCCAGGCAAGGCCTTCCTCCGCGCTCATGGAGCGCCCGGTATAGAGCAGCTCCGCCGCTCGCCCCTGGCCGATGATCCGGGGCAGGATCGCGCAGGCGCCCATGTCGCAGCCGGCGAGGCCGACGCGGGTGAAGAGGAAGGCGGTCTTCGCCTCCGGCGTGCCGAGGCGGATGTCGGAGGCCATGGCGACGATCGCGCCGGCACCGACCGAGATGCCGTCGACCGCCGCGATCACCGGCTTGCCGCAGCCGATCATCGCCTTCACGAGGTCGCCGGTCATCCGGGTGAAGGCGAGCAGGCCCTTCATGTCCATGTCGATCAGCGGGCCGATGATGTCGTGCACGTCGCCGCCGGAGCAGAAGTTCCCGCCGTTCGAGGCGAAGACCACCGCGTCGACGTCGTCGGCATAGGGCAGCGCGCGGAAGGTGTCGCGCAACTCGGCATAGCTCTCGAAGGTGAGCGGGTTCTTCCGCTCCGGACGGTCGAGCCGCACGGTCGCGATCCTTTCCTCGACCTGCCAGAGGAAATGTTTCGGCTGCAGCCCTGCCATCGCGGTCATCGGCCGTCTCCCTGTCTGCGAATGTTCTTCAGCCGGGCCGCGATGAGTTCCGCGTCCTCCGGCGGGATGGTTTTCAGGAGCCCGTCGACCCAGCCCTCGTGAGCGGCGGCCATCTGGGCGAAGGTCTCCCGGCCGAGCGGGGTCAGGCGGACCAGCGTCGCGCGCTTGTCCCCCTCGACCGGCACCCGTTCCACCAGTCCGTCCTGCACCAGCCGTTCGACGATGACGGTGACGTTGCCGTTCGAGACCATGAGCTGCTGCGAAAGCTCGCTCATCTGCAGGCCCGTGCCGCTGTGTTCGAGCACGGAAAGCACGTCGAAGCGCGGCAGGGTGTGGCCGTAGGCGAGCCGCATCTCCTCGCGCAGCGCGTTCTCGACGAAGCGCGTGGTGCGCAGCAGCCCGAGCCAGAGCCGGAGCCGCGCCTTGCGGGCGCTGTCGACCTCGCTCATATCTCGCCTCCGCTGATGGAGACCGCCTCGCCATTCACCCCTTCCGAGCCCACCCCGCAAAGCCAGAGCGCGGCGGCGCTGACCTCGGCCGGCGCGATCAGGCGGCCCTGCGGATTGTTCGCCGCCAGCTTGGCCCGCGCCTCGTCCGGGGAGGCGCCGGTCTTCTCGACGATGTTGGCGACGCTGCGCTCCGTCATCTCGGTATCGAGGAAGCCGGGGCAGAGCGCGTTGGCGGTGACGCCGCTGCGCGCGACCTCAAGGGCGACGGAGCGGACGAGACCGACGACTCCGTGCTTGGCCGCCGTATAGGCCGCGACATAGGGATAGCCTTTCAGGCCAGCGGTCGAGGCGACGGCGATCAGCCGGCCCCAGTCCCGCCCCTTCATCTGCTGCAGCCCGGCGCGAAGGGTCAGGAAGACGCCGGTCAAATTGACCGCGAGATGCCGGTTCCACTCCTCAAGGCTGGTCTTCACGAAGGGCGCACTCTCGGCCATGCCAGCATTCGCGATGACGATATCGACCGGGCCCGCCGCCCTGAACAGATCCGCCACGGATTGCTCGTCCGTCACATCCGCCGCGCAAGGCGAGATCGCGCGATGCCGCCCGGCAAGCGCCTCCAGCGCGTCGATCCGCCGCCCGGCAATGACCACGCGGGCACCCGCCTCGGCGAAACGCACCGCCATGTCGGCACCGACACCGCTGCCTCCGCCGGTGATGAGCGCGGTCTTGCCTTCGAGGCTCATACCCGGATCTCCGTCGCCTGAGCCCGCTCGGCAAGGCGGTAGAGCTGGTCGCGTCCGGCATGATAGGGCGCCGGCCAGGAGACGCCGCGGTCGCCATGTGCCGCCGCCGCGTGCAGCGTCCAGTAAGGATCGGCGAGATGCGGTCGGGCGAGGCAAACAAGATCCGCCCGTCCCGCGAGCAGGATCGAATTCACATGGTCCGGCTCGTAGATATTGCCGACCGCCATGGTTGCGACCCCCGCCTCGTTGCGGATCCGGTCGGAGAAGGGAGTCTGGAACATGCGGCCATAGACCGGCTTCGCCTCGATCGAGGTCTGGCCCGCCGAGACATCGACGATATCGACCCCGGCAGCTGCGAAGAGCCGCGCGATCTCGACCGCCTCTTCCGGCGTCACCCCGTCATCGCCCGCCCAGTCGTTCGCCGAAATGCGGACCGACATCGGCTTTTCGTCCGGCCAAACGGCACGCATGGCGTAGAAGATCTCCAGCGGGTAGCGCATCCGGTTGCCGAGATCGCCGCCATATTCGTCCGTCCGGCGGTTCGAGAGCGGCGAGATGAAGGAGGAGATCAGATAGCCATGGGCGGCATGCAGCTCGACCATGTCGAAGCCGGCCCGCGCTGCCATCGCCGTCGCGGCAACGAATTCCTCTCGCACACGGTCCATGTCGGCCCGGTCCATGGCTTTCGGCGTTGCGTTCTTCGGCGACCAGGGGATGGCGGAGGCGGAGAGCAGCGGCCAGTTACCCTTCTCCAGCGGCGCGTCCATCTCCTGCCAGCCGAGCTGGGTCGAGCCCTTGCGGCCGGAATGGCCGATCTGGGCGCAGATTTTCGCCTCGGTCTCGGCATGGACGAAATCGGTCAGCCGCCGCCAGGCCGCCTCGTGCTCCGGTGCGTAGAGACCGGGACAGCCGGGCGTGATCCGTCCCTCGGGCGAAACACAGGTCATCTCGATATAGACGAGGCCCGCACCGCCCTTGGCGCGCTCGGCGTAGTGGGCGAAATGCCAGTCCGTCGGGCAGCCGTCGACCGCCTTGTACTGCGCCATCGGCGAGACGACGACGCGGTTGGCGAGGCTCATGTCACGGAGTTTGAACGGCGCGAACATCGGCGCCCGGTGCGGGGCGTTGGCGCCGGCACCCGCCTGCCGCTGGAACCAAGTCTCGGCGGATTTCAGCCAATCCGGATCGCGCAGCCGGAGATTCTCGTGACTGATGCGCTGGGAGCGGGTCAGCAGCGCGTAGTTGAACTGCACCGGATCGAGCGTCAGGTAGCGCTCCACCTCCTCGAACCATTCGGTCGAGTTCCGCGCGGCCGACTGCAGGCGCAGCACCTCGACGCGGCGCTCTTCCTGGTAACGGGTGAAGGCACCTTCAAGCGTCGGCTCGGAATGCAGGTAGTTGGCGAGCGCGATGGCGCTCTCGAAGGCGAGCTTGGTGCCGGAGCCAATGGAGAAATGCGCCGTCGCCGAGGCGTCGCCGAGCAGGACAACATTCTCGTGGAACCATTTCTGGCAGAGCACGCGCGGGAAGTTCAGCCAGGCGGAGCCGCGGAGATGCCGGGCGTTCGACATCAGGGCATGACCGCCAAGATGGTCGCGGAAGATCTCCTCGCAGGCCGCGATGCTCTCGTCCTGCGTCATCTCGCCGAAACCGTATGCGTTCCAGGTCTCCTCGGAACACTCGACGATGAAGGTCGCGGTCTCGTCGTCGAACTGGTAGGCGTGCGCCCAGACCCAGCCCTTATCCGTCTCCTCGAAGATGAAGGTGAAGGCGTCGTCGAACTTCTGGTGCGTGCCGAGCCAGACGAACTTGCAGGCCCGGACGTCGATTTCCGGCCGGAAGCTCCCGGCGAATTCGGTGCGGGTCTTCGAGTTCAGCCCGTCGGCGGCAACGACGAGGTCGTAGTCCTTCATGTAGACCGCGGCACTCTCGACCTCGGTCTCGAAACGCATCTCGATGCCGAGCTCGCGGGCGCGCTCCTGCAAGAGGAGCAGCAGCTTCATCCGGCCAATGCCGCAGAAGCCGTGGCCCGAGGAGGTCGTGCAGGTGCCGCGGTAATGCACGGCGATGTCGTCCCAATAGGCGAAATGCGCGCGGATCGCCTCGGCACTGACCGGGTCGTTGGCCTTCAGGTTGTCGAGCGTCTCGTCCGAGAGCACCACGCCCCAGCCGAACGTGTCGTCGGCGCGGTTGCGCTCGATCACGGTGATCTCGTGCGCCGGATCCTTCAGCTTCATCGAGATGGCGAAATAGAGGCCCGCGGGCCCGCCGCCGAGGCATGCGATCTTCATGGATATGGCTCCGCCGAGTTCGGTCGACCGGGACAAAGGATTTCATTCCGTCATAAATGTTTCAAGCTTTAAATTTCAAACTTGAAATATATCTGGAGCGCGGCGCGCCCTGCCCTTATGATGCAGGGCAGAAACGCAACGAGACGCAACGCGCCCGCCCGGAGGAGATCCGATGAGCCATATCAACGTGCAGCCGGAAGGCTGGGTCCAGCCCAAAGGCTATGCCAACGGCATCCTCGCGCGCGGCGCCTCGCTTTTCATCGGCGGGCAGATCGGCTGGAACGAGAAGCAGGTCTTCGAGGCGAAGGATTTCATCGGCCAGATGGAGCAGGCGCTGCTCAATATCCGCGCCGTGCTTGAGGCCGCCGGCGGAAAGCCGGAGCATCTGGTCCGCCTCACCTGGTACGTTACCGACAAGCAGGACTATCTCGCCAACCAGCGTGCGGTCGGCGAGGCCTACCGCCGGGTCCTCGGCTATCATTTCCCGGCGATGGCGATGGTGGTCGTATCCGCCCTGGTGGAAGACGAAGCCAAGATCGAGATCGAGGCGACCGCGGTCATTCCGGACTGACGATTTGCCTCAGCGGAAGGCGAGGTTCTTCCGCGACAGTTCCGCCACGCTGCTGACCCCCATCAGGCGCATGTCACGCTCGATTTCCGTCCGCATCAGGGTCAGAGCGCGCTCGACCCCGGCCTGCCCGGCCGCCGCCAGCGGATAGAGATAGAACCGCCCGCCGCCGACCGCCTTGGCGCCCATCGAGAGCGCCTTCAGCACGTGGGTGCCGCGCTGGATGCCGCTGTCCATGATGACGTCGATCCTGTCGCCGACGGCATCGACGATCGCGCCGAGCTGGTCGAAGGAGGAGCGCGAGCCGTCGAGCTGGCGGCCGCCATGGTTGGAGATCACGATGCCCGTGCAGCCGATCTCCACCGCCCGCTTCGCATCCTCCACCGACATCACGCCCTTCAGGCAGAACTGCCCGTCCCAGAGTTCGACCATCTTGGCCACGTCGTCCCAGGTCATGGACGGGTCGAGCATCTCGGTGAAATAGCGCCCGATCGACATCGCGCCGCCGCTCATGTCGACATGCTCGTCGAGCTGCGGCAGGGCGAACTTCTCGTGCGTGACGTAATTGATGCCCCAGAGCGGCTTGATCGCGAATTGCAGCATGCCGCCGAGCGTCAGGCGGAACGGAATGGAGAACCCGGTGCGCAAGTCGCGCTCCCGGTTGCCGCCGGTGATGCTGTCGACCGTGAGCATCATCACCTGGACGCCGGCCTCCTTGGCGCGCTCCATCATCGCCCTGTTGAGGCCCCGGTCCCTGTGGAAGTAGAACTGGTAGCATTGCGGGTTATCGTGTTTGCGGCGCAGTTCCTCGAGGCTGACCGTGCCGAGGGAGGAGACCCCGAACATGGTGCCGAACTTCGCCGCCGCCGCTGCCACCGCGCGCTCTCCGTCATGGTGGAAGAGCCGCTGCAGGGCGGTCGGCGAGCAGTAGATCGGCATCGCCAGCTTCTGCCCCATCACGGTCACCGACATGTCTACATCTGCCACGCCGCGCAGGATGTTCGGCACCAGGTCGCAGCGCTCGAAGCTCTCCGTGTTGCGCCGGTAGGTCACCTCGTCGTCGGCGGCGCCGTCGATGTAGTTGAAGATCGGGCCGGGAAGCCGCCGCTTCGCCAGCTTCCGGAAATCCTGGAAATTATGGCAGTCCGACAGCCGCATCACCGTTCTCCGACCATGTTCTCGGGGCGCACCCATTCGTCATATTGCGCTTCCGTCAGGTAGCCAAGCGCAAGAGCCGCTTCCTTCAGGCTGGTCCCCTCGGCGAACGCTTTCTTCGCGATCTGCGCCGCCTTGTCGTAGCCGATATGCGGATTGAGCGCCGTCACCAGCATCAGGGACTGCTCCATCAGCTGCCTGATCCGGTCCTCGTTGGCCTCGATGCCTGTGACGCAGTTCTCGGTGAAGCTCCGGGTGCCGTCCGCCAGCAGGCGGATCGACTGCAGCAGGTTATAGATCATCACCGGCTTGAAGACGTTCAGCTCGAAATGTCCGGTCGCACCCGCCGTGGTGATGGTGACGTGGTTGCCGATCACCTGGGCCGCGACCTGGGTCAGCGACTCGGACTGGGTCGGGTTCACCTTGCCCGGCATGATCGAGGAGCCGGGCTCGTTCGCCGGAAGCTGCAGCTCGCCGAGCCCGCTCCGCGGTCCGCTGCCGAGCATCCGGATGTCGTTGGCGATCTTCATGCAGCTCGCCGCCAGCACGTTGAGGCAGCCGGACATCTCGACCAGCGCGTCATGCGCGGCCAGCGCCTCGAACTTGTTCACCGCGCTGGCGAAAGGAATGCCAGTGATCTCGCGCACCTGCTCGACGAAGCTTTCCGCGAAGCCCGGTGCGGCGTTCAGCCCGGTGCCAACGGCGGTACCGCCCTGCGCCAGTTCGCGCAGCCTGGGCAGCGCGCCTTTCACCCGCTCGATCCCGAGCTCGATCTGCCGCGCATAGCCGGAGAATTCCTGCCCGAGCGTGACCGGCGTCGCGTCCTGCAGATGCGTGCGGCCGATCTTCACGATGGCGGCGAACTCCTCCTGCTTCGCCGTCAGCGCCGCATGGAATTCCGCCAGCGCCGGGAGCAGGTCCCGCTCGATTTCCAGCACCGCCGCGATCGACATCGCCGTCGGGAAGCTGTCGTTGGAGCTCTGCCCCATATTGACGTGATCGTTCGGATGCACCGGCGCCTTGCTGCCGATGGTGCCGCCGAGGATCTCTATGGCCCGGTTCGAGATCACCTCGTTCAGGTTCATGTTGGTCTGGGTGCCGGAGCCAGTCTGCCAGACGACCAGCGGGAAGTGGTCGTCGAGCTTGCCCTGGGCAATCTCGTCCGCCGCCGCCGCCATGGCCTTGCCCAACCCCGGATCGAGCTTGCCAAGCGCCATGTTGGCCAGCGCCGCCGCCTTCTTCTGGATCGCGAAGGCGCGGATCAGCGCCGCCGGCACGCGCTCCCCGCCGATCCTGAAATTCTGCAGCGAACGCTGGGTCTGGGCGCCCCAATAGCGGTCCGCGGGCACGGGCATCTCGCCCATCGTGTCTGTTTCGATACGTGTATCTGTCATTTTCGGTCCTCCGATAGCCCATATGGGCGCGGTTGCGTTTCGGACCAGCATCTCTGAACCGTGCGTTCCCACGAAGGCATTGGCACGGGGATATTTTCGACACCGTGACGGTATCTTGAAAATTGCGCCGACGTTAACGTTGACCCGCCGACCACGCCAGCCGAAAGCAGCGAAAGAAAACAACCGGATGTCATTGCCTCCCCTCGATCAGGCCTTTGCCCGCGCCGCGGCTCTGGAATCGCAGGGTCAGAGCGTGGAAGCCTGCCGCATATATCGCGATATCCTTCGGGACGATCCGACGAACGGCGAGGCCTTGAGGGCGGTCTCGCGACTTCTGAACAACGTGATCGCACTCTATGACAATAGCGCGTTCGAAGATCTCGTCCGGCAGGGGAACGCCCTGAAGGACATTCTCCCCAACTCCGCCGCGCTCTGGAATGCCGTTGCCGCCGCATATCAGGCACTAGGTAATTTCGCGGAGGCCTCCAAGGGTTTCCGCAAGGCGGTCGACCTCAAGCCGGAGGTCCCGTCCAGCCAGAACAATCTCGGCGTTGCCCTCGACGAACTGGGCGAGAACACCGGGGCTGCAAGGGCCTTTCAACGCGCGCAGACCCTGCAGCCGGACTATGCGGACCCGTATATCAACCTCGCCAACAGTCTCAAGGACGACGCACAGATCCCGGCCGCCATCCGGCTCTACGAAAGGGCGCTCGTGCTCGAGCCGGACAACGCACCTGCACGGGCCGCCAAGCTCTACCGGCAGGCACAGATCTGCGATTTCTTCTGGCAACGGGAGTTTCAGACGGTCCGCGATTCGCTGGCACGCAATAGCGGGAAAGTGCCGCCCTTTTCGCTGCTGTTTGCGGACGACGACCCCGAAGCCCAGAAAATCCGCGCCCGGAACTGGGCCGTAGGTCTGCGCACCGTCTCATATCCCGCCACCGATTTTCACCGGCACCCGGGCGACAAGATCCGTGTCGGATTTATCGGCGCGGATTTCAACGAGCACCCGGTCGCCCGCCTGCTGGCACGCGTGCTCGAACTGCATGACCGCGACCGGTTCGAAATCCTCGCGTATTCCTACGGTCCGGACCGGCGGGACGAGATGCGCACGCGAATCGTGAACGCCGTAGACACCTTCCGGGATGTGCGGGAGCTGGACGACGGCGCCATCACCGGTCAGGCGCGGGAAGATGCGCTCGATATCGCGATCGACCTCATGGGCTATACCGCGCTTTCGCGCACCGGCATCCTTGCCCGCCGCTGCGCCCCCATCCAGATCAGCTACCTCGGATATCCGGGCACGATGGCGGCGCCGTTCATCGACTATCTGGTGGCGGACCGCACCCTGATCCCCGACACATCCCGCGCAGCCTACACGGAAAATATCCTCTACCTGCCGGACCAGTGCCAGCCGCAGGACGACCAGCTGGAAATCGGTCCCGCTCCGTCAAGAGCGGAGCTCGGCCTTCCGGAAGAGGCGTTCGTCTTCTGCGCCATCAACAACAGCTACAAGATCTCGCCGGAGGTCCTCGATGTCTGGGTCGGACTGCTGCGCCAGATCGAGAATGGCGTTCTCTGGCTGCTGGCTTCCAATCCCTGGGTCGAGGCGAACCTGAGGGCCGGGATCGCGCGGCTCGGCGGTCCGCAGGAAAGGGTCGTCTTCGCGCAGCCGACCTCGCATGCGCGCTACCTGGCACAGTTCCAGTTGGCCGATCTCTATCTGGACACGTTCAGCTACAATGCGGGGGCTACGGCGGGGAACGCGCTCTGGGCCGGGCTGCCGGTTCTGACCAGGATCGGGAAAAGCTATCCCGCCCGCATGGCCGCGAGCCTCCTGAATGCCCTCGGCATGCCGGAACTGATCACGCAGAGTGCGGAGGAGTACGCGGCGCTCGCCCTGAACTTGGCGCGCGACAGCGAGCGCCTTGGAGAAACGAAGCGCAAGTTAGAGCAACAGAAGACGACAAGCCCGCTGTTCGACAGCGGACGATACACCCGCCAATTCGAGGCTCTCTTGTCACGAGCGCACGACCTTAGGCTTTCCGGCCGGCCACCGGAAGATCTAGGCCTCTCCTGACACGCCGCGGAGCCGCCGGACCTATCGCCCGTCCGGACGCACCATCTCGAAGGTATCGCGGCTGGTCGCATAGAAATTCGCGCCGAGCCGGGCGATCGTGTCGAGCCCCACATGGTCGATATGGAGTTTCTCCTCGTTCAGCAGCAGATCGTCGCGGACCGCGATGGCCCGCACCTCACCGACCACGATCTCGCGCCGGTTGCCGAGTTCGAGCGTCGTGTGCCGGGTGCATTCGAGGATGGCCGGCGCCTCGGCGATGCGCGGCGGCGCAACCTGCTCGGAGGGAGTCGTGGTGAACCCGGCGAGCGGGATCTCCGACTCACCGTGCGGCAACGGCGTCGAACAGAGGTTCATCTGTTCCGCCATCGCCCGGTCGACCATGTTCACGACGAACTCCCGTGTCGTGCGGATGTTCCGCGAGGTGTCCTTCGGCGAGCCGTCGGGCCGCGCCTCCAGGCCGAGCACGACCATGCAGGGATCGAAGGCGATGGCGTTGAAGAAGGAGAACGGCGCGGCGTTCACTACACCCTCCTCGTCAATCGTCGTCACCAGCGCGATCGGCCGCGGCGTGACGACATTGCGCATCAGCTTGTAGGCATCCGCCGGCGAAAGGTCGGCGAGATTGAAACTCTTCATCAGGTGACGTCTCCCGTTCAGGGTGCATAGAGCTGCGCGAAGGCGCTGCGGACGGTCTGGGTGATCGCCTCAAGACGGCGTTCGATATGGCTGCGCATTGCCTCTTGCGCGGCGTCCGGATCCCGTCTTTTGACCGCGTCGAGAATCCGTTTGTGCGGATCGGTTGTGACGACATCCGGGCCATCGCGCTCGGAGAGCGCTTTCAGGTCGATCAGACGCACATAGTGAATGCGCCCGTTCATGTTCTCCAACATCCGCACCATCTCGGCATTGCCGGAAAGCGCCGTGAGGCGGAGATGAAACTCCTCGTCCAGCTTGACCAGGATTTCGGGCGGCGTCCCGGGCCGGTAATCCGAGCGCGACTGCTCCAGGAACTTCTCCAGCTCCAGCACGGCGGCCGGATCCGCCCGGAGCGCCGCGAGCTTCACCGCCTCGCACTCGATCGCGCCCCTTGCCTCGTAGAGATCCATAATCTCCGCCGGAGTCAGCGACCGGCAGAAGAAGCCCTGGCCGCTCCGCGAGGTCAGGAAACCCTCGGCCACGAGCCGGTTCAGCGCCTCGCGGAGCGGCGTCCGGCTGGTCTCCAACTGTTTGGCGAGTTCGCTTTCGTTCAGCCGCGCTTCCGGTTTGAACGCGTAGTTCGTCGCCATTTCCTTCAGCTTCCGGTAGGTCCGTTCCACCGTTCCTTCGGTTTTTGTCATCTTTTCAATGGCCTGTCGGTTACGCGGCATCAGTCTCAGCCACTCTAGAGAATGTTTCCGAGAAAACAATTGATTCGTATTTAGCGCTGTGCATCACTCTGTATACAGCTTTGAATTCTATTCTGCAGCCCTGACAAGGAGCCCCTCCGGTGGGAAGTAAGATGAACGGCGCTCAGGTCATCCTGAAGATGCTGGAGCTCCACGGCGTATCGCACGTCTTCGGTCTCCCCGGCGAGACGACGATCGGCTGGTACAAGGAATGGCGCCGCCATTCGAACATCGAATTCGTCCTGACGCGGGACGAGCGGACCGCCTCCTTCGCCGCCGAGGCCTATGCCAAGATCACCGGCCGCCCCTGCGTCCTCGAGGCGCCGAGCCCCGGCGTCACCCACTGCACGCCAGGGCTGACCG
Source organism: Nisaea sp. (assembly GCF_017640745.1). Classification (GTDB taxonomy): domain Bacteria; phylum Pseudomonadota; class Alphaproteobacteria; order Thalassobaculales; family Thalassobaculaceae; genus Nisaea. Next base: position 82,256 of record NZ_JAEPQA010000013.1, read on the forward strand.
AGGCCTATCTGAGCTCGGTGCCGGTGATCTATTTCAGCTCCGACATCCCGGTGAACCAGGACAAGAAGCACGGGCTGACGGGTGTCGACCAGACCGCGCTCTATGACAGCATCTGCAAGGAATCCTTCCACCTGACCAGCGTGAAGGACATACCCTTCATGCTGCGCCGGGCCTTCCGCGTGGCGACCTCCGGGCGGCCCGCCCCGGTCCATATCCGGGTACCAATCAACATCTTCCACGACGAGGCCGAGATCGACGATCTCTATGCCGAGGCGGAGTACAGCCACTATCCGGCGCACCGCCCGGTCGCCGATCATTCCAAGATCCGCCGGGCCATCGAGATCCTGCTCGCCGCCGAGAAGCCGGTCATCGTCTGCGGCCAGGGCGCGCTGATTTCGCGCGCTTCGGAGATTCTCGTCGAGCTTGCCGAACTGCTGCAGATCCCGGTCGCCACGACGACCCCCGGCAAGGGCACCATCGCGGAGACCCATCCGCTGTCGCTCCGCGTCATCGGCGCGCGCGGCGGGATGGACTATTCGAACGCCTATGTGAACAGCGCCGACACGGTCTTATTCGTCGGCACCAACACCGATTCCAGCTCGACAGACCACTGGAAGCTCTACGGCGACCCGAAGACCAAGACCTTCCTCCATCTAGACATCGCCGAAGCCCATGTCGGGAACAACTTCCCGCTGAAGGTGGGCCTCGTCGGCGACGCGCGGGCGACGCTCGAATACATGGTCGAGCTGATCCGCGCAGAGCATCCGGGCCTGAAGCGCGAAACGCTCGATCTCACCCAGATCAAGAGGACGGCGATCGACAATGTGTTCAACTCCAACATCCCGATGCCGGAGGGCACCATCTCCCCGGTGAAGCTGACCCAGGTGCTCGACGCCATCCTGCCTCCGGACGCGATCGTGACGGCGGAACCGGGCGTCAGCGCGATCTATCCTTCCGCTCTGCTCTCCCTGAAACAGGCCGGGCGGGGCTACATCACGAACTATTCGATGGGTGCGCTCGGCTATTCGGTGCCCGCCGGGATCGGCGCCTCCTTCGCCAACGACGGCCCGGTGATCTCCTTTACCGGCGACGGCTCGCTCGCCTTCGTGCTCGGCGATTTCGAGACCATCAAGCGCAGCGGCAAGAACCACACGGTCATCCTGACAAGGAACGACAATTACGGCTGGATCCGCGGCGAGGCCATCCTGCTCGACGACGTGGACGAGCCCTGGTCGACGGATTTCGGCGCGGTCGACTACATCAAGGTCGCGGAAGGTTTCGGCTTCAGGACCGCCCGGATCACCTCCGAGGCCGAAATCGAACCGGTCCTTCGCGAGGCCCTTTCCCACCAGGGCGCCAGCTTCATCGAGATCATGGTGCCGTCACAGGACAAGATCGTTCCCTTCGTCCCGTCCTGGGTCCGCGCCGCCAAGTCGAAGAACCTGCCTTACTTCTCCTGACCCCACCTATCCCACAACGACGAAGGGCGCGAGGCAACGCGCCCCGCGCTCCCTTCCCCCCCAAACAGAGAGGACAGCTATGAAGCTCTTCGGAAAACTGTCTAAGACACTCGTCGCCGCGGCCGTTCTGGCCCTTCCGCTGACCGGCCCCGCCAAGGCCGCCGATTATCCGAGCAAGGATATCATGCACATCATGCCGTGGAGCGCCGGCGGCGGCACCGACACGGTCATGCGGACCTTCATGAGCTTCGCCGAGAAGCAGCTCGGCGTCGGCATCAACACCCAGAACGTGACCGGCGCCCAGAGCGGCGTCGGCACCCTGCGCCTGATGAAGTCCCGTCCCGACGGCTACACCATCGGCTCGCTCACCTGGGACAGCGTGATCACCGTTCCCTACTACAAGCTGGTTCCGGGCTACGATACCGAGCAGCTCGCCTATCTCGGCTCCGTCACGGTGCATCCGACCGCGCTCATCGTGAAGGCCGACTCCCCGTGGAAGGACCTCGCCGAGTTCGTCGCGGCTGCCAAGGCGGCGCCGGGCACGCTGAAGATCGCGAATGTCGGGACCGGCGGTGTCTGGCACCTGCCGGCGATCGACTTCGCCCAGCAGGCAGGCATCGAGGTGCAGCACGTGCCCTATCCGAAGGGCTCGGGCCCGCAGCGCGAGGCCCTGCTGTCGGGTGAGACGGACGCCGCTTCCACCAGCCTCTCCGCCGCCTTCTCCGCGGTGCAGTCGGGCCAGGCCCGGGTGCTCGGCGTGATGTCCGACGAACGCTCCGAGCTTTTCCCGGACGTGCCGACCTTCAAGGAGCAGGGCTTCGACGTGGTCTGGGGCAGCTTCCGCCTGATCGCGACCCAGGCCGAGGTCGATCCGGCGCAGCGCGCGGCACTTGAGGCCGCCTTCGCCAAGGTGTTCGGCATGCCCGAATTCCAGAAAGCGGCCGCCGATACCGGCATGGGTGCGGTCTGGATGAATGCCGAGCAGACGGCCGCCTACGTCAAGGCGTCCCAGGCGAAGGCCTTCAAGCTGATCGACGAGTTGGTCGCGGCCGGCCTCCTCAGCAAATAAACTTCAGACGCCGGGCCCGGTTCGATCCGGGCCCGGCGCATGTTCCGGCACGCGCAGGGGAAGACGCATGAAGATGACCAGGTTCATGAGCGGCCAGGTGCTGTTTGCCCTGGCGCTCGCCGCGCTGAATACCGTCTATGCCAGCCAGGTGCTGCAGATGGACCGCCCCTTCGCCACCGGCGAGCCGGGTCCGGCATTTTTCCCCACGATCCTCTGTGCTTTCCTCTATCTCGCCTGCGCGCGCATTCTCTTCACGGAGATCCGCGCAGAAGCAACGTCCCGAGCGGACGACGCCGTCTCGGACCATGTTCCAAACCTGCGCCTCGTCGGCCCCGCCATCGCGATCGGCCTGACCGCGCTCTTCATCGTCGGTTTCTTCTATCTCGGCTATCTGGTCGCGGGCTTCGTCTACACGTTCCTCATCGCGCTCTTCTTCAATTTCGAACGCAGCGGCGCCTGGGGCTCCTCCGCTCTGACGGCAGCCATCGTGGCGTTCTGCGTGACGCTGTTCGGCTGGCTCTTCTTCGTCCAGGTCTTCGGCCTCTATCTGCCTGTCTGGGAGTTCTGAGATGCTCGCGCAACTCGCCGACGGTTTCCTTTCCCTCGCCCTGCCAGTCACCTTCCTGCACCTGATCGGCGGCTTCCTCCTCGGCCTGGTCTTCGGTGCCATTCCGGGCCTGACGGCGACCCTCGCCATCGCCCTGCTGCTGCCCTTCACCTTCGGCATGAACGTGGCCGACGCGCTGGTGATGGTGGCGGGCATCTACATGGCCGGGATCTATTCCGGCTCGATCACCGGCATCACCCTGAACATTCCCGGCGCCCCTTCCGGCGCGATCACGACGATCGACGGGCATGCGCTGATGAAGAAAGGCGAAGGCCCGCAGGCGCTCGGCATGAGTGCGCTCTCCTCCGCCTTCGGCGGCCTGATCGGCGCCGTTGTGCTGATCGCGCTGGCGCAGCCGGTCAGCCAGCTTGCCCTCCTCTTCCAGACCCCCGACAAGTTCTCCCTCGTCCTGCTGGCGATCGTGACGGTGACGATCGTCGCCACCGGATCGCTGCTGAAGGCGGCGACCGCGATGGTGATCGGCCTGATGATCTCGACGGTCGGCATCGACCCGATGGTCCCGGTCGGACGTTTCGACTTCGAGAGCTATCATCTGATCGAAGGCATCGGCCTTCTGCCGGCGGTGATCGGCCTCTTCGCGGTCTGCGAACTGATCGCGCAGGCGGCTCTGCCCTCCGCCATGAGCCGGGCGGAAACGGTCGCAGCCGTGGAACGTCCGCGCCGCCGGGACTTCATTCCGAGCCGCGAGCGCCTGAAGGAAGTCGGCCTCTTCACCTACATCAAGAGTTCCGTCATCGGCGTGCTGATCGGCATGCTGCCGGGCGGCGGCGCCTCGATGGCCTCCTTTATCGCCTATGCGGAAGCGAAGCGCGGTGCGCGGCATCCGGAGAAGTTCGGCAAGGGATCCTACGAGGGCCTGGCCGCGTCCGAAGCCGCCAACAACGCAATGTGCGGCGGCGCGGTGATCCCGCTGCTGACCATGGGCATTCCGGGCGACGCCGTCACCGCGATCATCTTCGGCGTGCTGCTGATCCACGGCCTCGTCCCCGGTCCGGCGCTGCTCGGCAGCAACTTCGCCGTGATCGCCCCGATGTTCGCAGCGCTCTTCGTCTCCTCGATCCTCGTCTTCGTCTCGGTGCTGGCCTTCGGCCCGATCTATCTCCGGCTCTCGCAGATCAATCGCGGCCTGCTCTACGCCTTCATCGCGATGATCTCGATGGTCGGCGTCTATGCCTCTTCCTTCTCCTTCTTCCAGATGTGGATGGCGCTGGCGATCGGCGTCCTCGCCTTCCTGCTGCGGGTGTTCGGCTATCCCGTCGTTCCGGCGCTGATGGGCGTGATCCTCGGCCCCTATTTCGAGGAATTCCTGCGCCGCTCGCTGATCGTCTCTGAGGGCGACCCGACGATCTTCCTCACCAGTCCTGCCAGCGCCATGCTGCTCGCGCTGACCCTGCTCTTCGTCTGGCTTCTAAGAATCCGTCCAGCACGGCAGGCGAAGCGGGAGGGCGCCGGAGGGGCCTGACCGCCGCGCTCAGGCGAGGCCGACGGCAGCGCGCAGGGCCGGGTGGAACTGCAGCGCCAGATAGAAGGCGTAGAGCGCTAGGAAGATCGCGCCCTCGGTGCGCGACACCCGCCAGTTGGTGACGGCGAACAGCACCAGCAGAACAGCCGCGCCGAGCATCGCCCAGATATCGAGCGTGCCGATCTGCGTCGGGATCTCGATCGGCGTCACCGCTGCCGTCACGCCGCCGATGCCGAGAATGTTGAAGATGTTGCTGCCGACGATATTGCCGAAGGCGACATCGCCTTGCCGGCGGATGGCCGCCGTCACCGAGGTGGCGAGTTCCGGCAGGGAGGTCCCCACGGCGACCAGCGTGAGCCCGATCACCGTCTCGGAGAGGCCGGCAGCGCGGGCAATATCGATGGATGCCGCGACGAGAAGGCTCGCGCCCCAGACCACGCCGCCAATGCCCGCCGCCGCAAGCAGCAGGCCGAATTTCAGCGTCATCGGACGACCGTCGGCGAAGGTCGTTTTCGCATGCGGAGAATTGTCAGAAGCGTGGTTCCTGCGTTCAGAGCGATAGGTGAAGAGCGTGTAGGCGGCGAGCAGAGCGATCAGCGCGAGACCCGCGATCCGGCCGAGTTCTCCCATCAGGGTCACCGCGAGCAGCAGCAGGCTGACCGCGATCAGCACGGAACCGTCGCGTCCGAACGACTTTCGCGAGGTCGCGATCGGAAGGATCACGGCGGACGCGCCGAGGATAAGAAGAATATTGGCAATGTTCGAGCCGACAATATTGCCGATGGCGATGCCGGGCGCTCCAATCAGCGCCGCCTCGAGGCTGGCCACCAGTTCCGGCATCGAGGTGCCGAACCCGACCAGGGTCAGCCCGATCAGCAGCGGCGAGACGCCGAGGCGCGTCGCGACGCCGACGCTACCACGCACGAGAAACTCGCCGCCGACCAGCAAGAGCGAGAGCCCGAGGGCGAGTTCCAGCCAGATCATCAAGATTATCCACCGCTACGAACGGCTATCCCGTCCGCCGGTGAATATGGGCAGGCCGCGACCGCTCCACAGAGCCAACGCAAAATTTATTTTTTCCTCGTCGCCTCTTGTTCCACCGAAGCGCAGGACAGGGCTCAAGCCGCCGCCCGTGCGGGACCGCGCCGGTCGAGCTGCTGCCAGAGGAAGATCGCCACCCCGAGATTGAGCAGGTTCCACGCGACGCCGTTGAGGAAGGCGGCGTCATAGGACAGGGTCAGATCGTAGATCATGCCCGACATCCAGCCGCCAAGCGCCATGCCGAGAAGCGTTGCCGAGAGCACGAGCCCGACCCGCGTGCCTGCCTCTGCGGCAGGGAAGACGCGGCGTACGACGAGCGCATAGGTCGGCACGATCCCGCCCTGCGCCAATCCGAACAGGGCGGAGACGAAATAGAGCGAGACGAGGCCGTCGAAGGGCAGAAAGAGCAGCAGCGACAGACCCTGCAGGGCAGACGACAGCATCAGCGTGCGAAGCGGACCGATCCTGTCCGCGATCCAGCCGAAGGTGAGTCGGCTGACGATGCCGGTGAAAAGCATCAGCGACAGCATCTCCGCGCCGCGGGCAGTGCCGTAGCCGAGATCGCCGCAATAGGCGACGATATGCACTTGCGGCATCGCCATGGCAACACAGCAGGCGAGGCCCGCGACCAGCAGCAGTCCCTGAACGACCGGTCCACGCAGGGGAATGTCGTCTCCTTCCGGCACCGGCTGCATGGCCGGCTGCGCTCCTGAAACGGGCACCGGCGCTTCCGGGCTGCGCTGACGAAGCGCCGTCGAGAGCGGCAGCAGAGTGCAAAGGCAAATGCCCGCGATAATCATATGCGCGTCGCGCCAGCCCTGGGTGTCAACGAAATACTGCACCACCGGCGGCCAGACCGTCCCGGCGAGATAGCTTCCGCTGGCACCGATGGCGACCGCGAGGCCACGCCGGCGCTGGAACCAGTGGGTGATGTCGGAGATCACCGGCCCGAAGCTGGCCGAGCTGCCGAGCATGCCGATCAGCACCCCCTGCAGGGCCGCGAACTGCCAGAGACTTTCGGCCTGGGAGGAGAGCAAATAGCCGAGCGCGAGCATGACGGCACCGAAGCGCAGCGGCACCATGATGCCGAAACGGTCTGCCATGCGCCCCATCAGGATCCCGCCGACGGCAAATCCGATCATCGTCACCGTATAGGGCAGAGAGGCATCGGCCCGCGCCACGTTGAAATCCGCCTCCACCGCCGGCAGGGTCACGACGACGGACCAGAGTCCTACGCCGCCGATCATGCTGATCAGCAGCGACATGGTGAGGCGCAACCAGGCGTAGGGACTGTCGACCTCCCGCACCGCGAAGATGGACGCGTTTATCATTTTTTATTTGAGCCCAGATTGTCGGTGTTTCGGGTCCGCCCTGAACGGCGTGAGGCGGAGAGCGTAACCGAGAGCGGCGCGCGCGCAAAGCGGCGTGCGCGGCAGCAACAGTCGTCTCCGATTACCGCCCGCGCCCCCAATCCTCATTGGCATGCAGCCCCGGCTGGTCTATGCATTGCGGACGGGCTTCTCCGACCCAGATTTCATGCACGACCAGGATATGTCCATGAAGTTCCGCTTTCCGATCGTCATCATCGATGAAGACTTCCGTTCCGAGAACATTTCCGGCTCCGGCATCCGCGCGATCGCGCAGGCCATAGAGAGCGAGGGCTTCGAGGTTCTCGGCGTCACCAGCTACGGCGATCTCTCGCAGTTCGCCCAGCAGCAGTCGCGCGCGAGTACCTTCGTGCTCTCGATCGACGACGAGGAATTCACCCCCGGCCCGGATCTAGATCCGGCGGTGCTGAACCTCAGGAAGTTCATCGAGGAGGTGCGCTGGAAGAACGCCGACGTGCCGATCTACATCTACGGCGAGACCAAGACCAGCCGGCACATCCCAAACGACATCCTGCGCGAGCTGCACGGCTTCATCCACATGTTCGAGGACACGCCGGAATTCGTCGCCCGCCACATCATCCGCGAGGCCAAGGGCTATCTCGAAAGCATCCAGCCGCCGTTCTTCAAGGCGCTGCTCGACTATGCCGAGGACGGCTCCTATTCCTGGCACTGCCCCGGCCATTCCGGCGGCGTCGCCTTCCTGAAGAGCCCGATCGGGCAGATGTATCACCAGTTCTACGGCGAGAACATGCTCAGGGCCGACGTCTGCAACGCCGTCGAGGAACTCGGCCAGCTGCTTGACCATAACGGCGCCATCGGCGCGTCGGAGCGCAACGCGGCACGCATCTTCAATGCAGACCATTGCTACTTCGTGACCAACGGCACCTCGACCTCGAACAAGATGGTCTGGCACCACACGGTCGCGCCGGGCGACGTCGTCGTGGTCGACCGCAACTGCCACAAGTCGATCCTGCACTCGATCATCATGACCGGGGCGATCCCTGTCTTCCTGAAGCCGACGCGGAACCATCACGGCATCATCGGTCCGATCCCGCAGTCCGAGTTCGAGATCGAGTCGATCAAGGAGAAGATCCGGGCGAACCCGCTGCTCAAGGGCGTCGATGCCGACACGGTGAAGCCGCGCATCATGACCCTGACGCAGTCGACCTATGACGGCGTGCTCTACAACACCGAGACGATCAAGGATCTGCTCGATGGCTATGTCGAAAACCTGCACTTCGACGAGGCATGGCTGCCGCACGCTGGCTTCCATCCGTTCTACGGCACCTATCACGCGATGGGCCGGAAGCGGGACCGGACGAAACACTCGGTAACCTACGCCACGCAGTCGATCCACAAGCTGCTGGCCGGAATCAGCCAGGCGAGCCACGTGCTCGTGCAGGATTCGGAGGAAGTGAAGCTCGACCGGCATCTCTTCAACGAAGCCTACCTGATGCATACCAGCACCAGCCCGCAATACAGCATCATCGCGAGCTGCGACGTCGCCGCCGCGATGATGGAGCCGCCGGGCGGCACCGCGCTGGTCGAGGAAAGCATCGTCGAGGCGCTCGATTTCCGCCGTGCGATGCGCAAGGTGGACGAGGAATTCGGCGCCGACGACTGGTGGTTCCAGGTCTGGGGCCCGGCGGAACTGGCCGAGGAAGGCGTCGGCCGCACCCGAGACTGGGTCCTGAAGCGCACCGACGCGGACGGCGTACAGGCTTCCGACGGTGAGGATTCCTGGCACGGCTTCGGCGACATGGCGCCGGGCTTCAACATGCTCGACCCGATCAAGGCGACGATCATCACGCCCGGCCTCAATCTCGACGGCCGCTTCGAGGACTGGGGCATTCCGGCCTCGATCGTGACCAAGTATCTGACCGAGCACGGCGTGGTGGTTGAGAAGACCGGCCTCTACAGCTTCTTCATCATGTTCACCATCGGCATCACCAAGGGCCGCTGGAATACGCTCCTGACGGCCCTGCAGCAGTTCAAGGACGATTACGCCAAGAACCAGCCGATGTGGCGCACCATGCCGGAATTCTGTGCCACGCAGCCGCGCTACGAGCAGATGGGACTGCGCGATCTCTGCCAGCACGTGCATGCGCTCTACGCCAAATACGGCGTCGCGATCCTTTCGACCGACATGTATCTGAGCGACCTGACGCCCGCGATGAACCCGTCCGAGGCCTTCGCCCACATCGCCCGCCGGACGACCCAGCGCGTGCCGATCGACGAGTTGGAGGGCCGTATCACGACCAGCCTCGTGACGCCCTACCCGCCGGGCATCCCGCTGCTGATCCCGGGCGAGGTGTTCAACGCGAAGATCGTGGACTACCTCAAGTTCAACCGCGAATTCGCACGCGAATGCCCCGGATTCGAGACCGACATCCACGGCCTCGTGCAGGAAGTCGGCGAGGACGGCCTCGTGCATTACTTCGCCGATTGCGTCGCCGAGTGAGTTCGCGGAGTAGATCCGGGGAACAAATGGCAAGCGTCGGCCGGCTGATCGTCGATACCCTGGTGCGAAACGGGATCGACCGCGTGTTCTGCGTGCCGGGAGAGAGCTATCTCGGCCTGCTCGACGCGCTCTACGGCCGCGATGACATCGACACCGTCGTCTGCCGTCACGAGGCGGGCGCAGGCTTCATGGCGCTCGCCGACGCCCGGCTCTCCGGTGTTCCCGGCATTGCCTGCGTCAGTCGCGGCCCCGGCGCGAGCAACGCTGCCATCGCCGTTCACACCGCGCAGCAGGACGCGGTTCCCTTCATCCTCATCGTTGGACAGGTCGCCGCGCAGGACGTGCGCCGCGACTCTTTCCAGGAGATCGATTACGGCCACATGTTCGGCCGGATGGCGAAATGGACCGCGGAGATCACCGACCCGGCACGCGCGCCGGAAGTGATGCTGCGCGCGCTCGTCACCGCGACTTCGGGAACGCCGGGACCGGTCGTGATCGCGGTCCCGGAGGACGTGCTGACCGCACCGCTGGATGCGGAGCCGGTTGCAGTGCCCGCCTTACCCGCGACGGCACCCGATCCGGCACGTCTGTCAGAGCTGCGCGACACGCTTTCCACCGCGGAACGGCCCGTCGTTCTGGTCGGCAGCGCCTTCGACAGGCCCGGCGGGCGCGAGGCGGTGAACGCCTTCCTTGCAGACTGGCAGCTTCCGGCCGTGGTCTCCTTCCGCCGCCAGGACCTGCTCGACAACACCGAGCGGCACTATGCGGGCGACATGGGGCTCGCCAATCCGGCCGACCAGATGACGGCGCTGCGAGAGGCCGACCTGCTGCTCGTGCTCGGCGCCCGGCTCTCCGACATCACCACGCAAGGCTACAGCTACCCCCGGATGGTCCGGCCGGAAATGCAGCTGGTCCATGTCCACGCCGATCCGGCGCAGATCGGCACCCATTTCGCCCCGGACCTTTCTTTCGCCTGCGATCCGGTCCGCTTCGTCAGGGAGATGGGCGCACTCGGCGCACCGCCGCCGAACGGCCGTGCGGACTGGATCGACCGGCTGCGTACGATCCGAAACGGCATCGCCGCGCTCCGCGGTTTCTCCGCCGATGACGGCATCCCGTTCGAGAAGGTTGTGCACCTGATGGGAGAACACCTGCCGGAGGAGGCGATCGTCACCGTCGATGCCGGCACTTTCGGCGCGCCGGTCTACCGCGTGGTGCCATTCCGGCAGGCGCAGCGCCTGCTCGCCCCGATCTCGGGCGCCATGGGCTTCGGCGTGCCCGCGGCCGTCGCCGCCGGCCTCCGGCGCCCCGGTGTCCCGGTAATCTGCCTCGTCGGAGATGGCGGTTTCATGATGACCGGAAGCGAGCTTTCGGTCGCCATGGAGCGCGGCCTGCCGCTGAAGGTCATCCTCTCGGAGAACGGCGTCTATGCCTCGATCCGGATCAACCAGGAACGCGCCTTTCCGGGCCGCCCGGTCGGGACGGGCTTCACGAACCCGGATTTCGAGCTGTTCGGAAAAGCCTACGGCTTCGAGGTGACGCGGATGCGGACCGAGGCCGACCTCGACAAGCTGCCGGCGCTGCTGGCAGCGCCGGGCCCGCAATTCATCATCGTCGATACCAGCCTCGACGCGGTTCTGCCGAAGAAGGACTGACGGCTCAGACCCCGAGCTTGTCCCGGAGCGTGTACCACCAGGAGCCGACGACCGAGTAAGGCACCCGGAACAGCCGGCCGCCCGGGAACGGGTACCACGGAACGTTCTCGAACACGTCGAAGCGTGAGCGGTCGCCGTCGATCGCTTCCGCGAGGATGCGCCCGAAAGTGTGCGAGCCGGTGACGCCGTGACCGCTGTAGCCGTGGGCGAAATAGGTGTTGTTGCCGATCCGGCCCATCTGCGGCACGCGGCTGAAGGACAGGGCGAAATTGCCGCTCCAGGCGTACTCGATCTTCACGCCTCTGAGCTGCGGGAACACCTTGTCCATGTTGGGCTGCAGCTTCGCCCGGATATCGCTCGGATCGGTGCCGCCATAGACCGTGCCGCCGCCGAACAGCATCCGCTTGTCCCCGGAAAGCCGGAAATAGTCGAGGATGTAGCGCACGTCTTCGACGCAGACATCTGTCGGGAGAAGGTCATTCGCCCGCTCCTCACCCAAAGGCTCGGTTGCCATCACCTGGGTCGAGACCGGCATGACCCGCGGCGTCAGCGTCGGCACCACATGCCCGAGATAGGCGTTGCCGCACAGCACCAGCGTCTTGCAGGTGATCGAGCCGCCCTCGGTCTTCACCACAGGCTTCGCCGCGTTGGTATCGACATGCACGGCGGGGGTCTGCTCGTAGATCGTGCCGCCGAGCTTCTCGAACGCCGCCGCCTCGCCCAGCGCCAGGTTCAGCGGATGCATGTGACCGCCGGAATGGTCGATCATGCCGCCGGCATAAGCGTCCGAGTTGATGTGCTTGCGGAGCGCGGCCTTGTCGAGCATCTCCTGGTTCCTGATGCCGTAGCCGGCCCAGAGATTCAGCCGCTCTTCCAGCTCGCGCATATGCGCGCCGGTATAGGCGGTGAAGACGTTACCGTCCTTCAGGTCGCACTGGATGTCGTAGGTCTTCACCCGCTCGCGGATGATCTCGCCGCCTTCCTGCACCAGACCGGCGACGAAATTGGCGGTGTCCGCGCCATAGCGCCGCTTGATCGTCTGCAGGCTCGCGTTCAGTCCGTTGACGATCTGGCCACCGTTCCGCCCCGAGGCGCCCCAGCCGACGCGGGCCGCCTCGATGATTGCGACCTTGTAGCCCTTCTCGACCAGATGCAGCGCGGTCGACAGCCCGCTATAGCCCGCACCGACGACCAGGATGTCGATCTCGATATCGCCCTTGAGCGGCGGACGCTCCGGGGACGGGTTTGCACTGGCGGCATAGTAACTTGTGGTGTGAGCGACGGCGCCGTGGCCGGGTTTTGCCCAGGGAATCATCAGACGACTTCCAGATAAGTGTCATACTCGAAGTCAGTGACCTGCCGGGCGAAGCGTTTCAGCTCCTGCATCTTGCTTTCGACCAGCATGGTCTGCAGTCGTTTCGAGTAAATACGCTGCACGAGGGCGCCGCGACGGAACGCCTCGATAGAGGTCGCCCAGTCGAGCGGCAGATGTTCGAGTTTCATGCTGTAGGCGTCGCCGCTGATCGGAGCGGCCGGTTCCATGCCACTCTCGATGCCGATCAGCGCGCCGCCCAGAATGCTCGCCAGAACGAGATAGGGGTTGGTATCCGCACCGGCGACACGGTGCTCGATCCGGCGCGCCTTGTGACTGCCACCCGGAATCCGGATCGCAGCGGTGCGGTTCTCGTAACCCCAGGCGACATTGATCGGCGCATGCGCGCCCGGCAGCAGACGACGGTAGGAATTCTCGTGCGGGGCGAAGACCAGGGTGTTCTCCTGCATCGTCGCCAGCAGGCCCGCGACCGCGTTCAGCATCAGCGGCGAGCCTTCCTCTCCGCCATTGTCGAACAGGTTCTCGCCGGCTTCGTTCTCGAGCGAGAAATGCACATGAAAGCCGCTGCCAGCCCGCTCGCCGTAGGGTTTCGCCATGAAGGTCGCAGCGAGCCCGTGCTTGCGCGCGATGCCGCGCACCAGCCGCTTGAACAGCACCGCATCGTCCGCCGCCTTCAGGGCATCGCCGACATGCATCATGTTGATCTCGAACTGACCGGCGCCGTTTTCCGAGATCGCGGCATCGGCCGGAATGCCCTGCTCGGCGCAGGCATCGTAGACATCGTCCAGGAACTCGTCGAAATGCTGCAGCTCGTCGAGCGAGAGCGCCCCGTCGGAGCCGAGCCGCTTCTCGGTGATCGGCGAGCATGGCGGCTGCGGCTGGGTACCGCTCGGATCGTAGAGATAGAACTCAAGCTCTGTGGCGACCACCGGCGTCAGACCGCGCTCTTTATAACGCTCAACCACGTTCGCCAGCGCCCGCCGCGGATCGCCCGCGAACGGTTTCCCGTCTTCCTCGCGCATCCAGAGCATCGCAAGCGCCGAGGGCCGGTTGGTCCAGTTGATCAGAACGATCGGCCGGCCGGTGAAATCGCAGATCCCGTCAGAGTCGCCGGTCTCGAAGACGAGCTCGTTGCCTTCGATATCCTCGCCCCAGACGTCGACGCTGAGGATCGAGAGCGGCATGCGCATCCCGCCACCGAGCACCTTTGTTGCTTGTTCTATCGGCAAACGCTTGCCGCGCATCGTGCCGTTGAGGTCGCACACGCAGGCGAAAACCGTTTCGATCTCGGGATTTTCCTGCAAAAGACTGTTCAGATTTTCGACGGACACTTTCGGCCTCTTTCGCGCGGATAAACCGGGCGCGTTTGAAATGAGCTAGCGGTCTCTTTTGACGTTCTGTCAATTCGAATATTCGCGCAGGGTCCGCCGTTCAGACCGTGATCTCTGGGACCCCAATTATCCGGATTGTAACGACAAATCGTCCGCTACGGCACAAGCTTCTAGCGACGAAAGGCCCAGACGCGCAGATCGGCGAAAACCTTTGCCGCCGCAAGCACAACCAGGGCGCAAAGAGCGATCTTCGAAACGGTTTCCATGGTCCCCTCGATCAGCAGGGCATGAACCACGCCGCCCAGGACCGTGAGCGCCGCGAACAGCGCGTGCGCGCGGCGCCAGGTCTGCGGCCGCAGCTTGAGGCGCCGGCGGAAGGCGGCGAGAAGGGCGGCGCCGAAGACGGCCCACATCGCGATGGCGCCCCAATCGGAGAATGGCGTCGGGGAGCGGAACAGAAGAACGTCGACCACATCGGGCGGGCTGGTGACCCAGAGGGCCGCGACATGAATCACCACCGCCGCGACCAGAAGCGCTCCGGTCACGCGATGGACCTGGCGCGCCCGGCGCGCAGTCAGGCCCGGCAGAGCGCCGCCGACCAGCAACGGCTGAACGAGCAGGAGCGCCATCGCGAGGATACCGGCGAACCCGGCGGCGATATAGACGGGCCCGCGCCAGGCCAGTAGCGGGCTCATTGCCGCCAGCGCGACCGGCACGGAAATGGCGAGCGCGAGCGCACCCCAGATCAGGATCTTGCGGGCTGCTCCCGTGTTAGTGGATGCCACCGTCCTCAGGCCGGAGTCAGGACGAAATGCGCCTCCAGGCTCTTGTCTTTTGAGCTCCGCATCACGGGACGCAGGAAGACGGTCTCGAAATCCCCGCTGTCATAGGCGAGATGGCCGTGCGGCTGTCCGAAGGCCGGCACGATCTGCGGCATCTCGAGCCGGAATACACCGTTCTCGTCGGTCAGCGTGGCGCCGTGGCTGTGCGGATCGCTCTCGTAGCCTTCCGTCGTATGGGCCCAGATCTGGATCCGCTGACCCGCGAGCGGCGCGCCGTCGCCTGCACGGCGCACGGTTCCGGTCATCCAGAACCCGCCGCCGCCGATCCGTTCCACGATCGGTGCGTTCGGGATGTAATTGTTCGATCCGCCCCGCATCGAGCGCGTCGGCGCGAGCCCTTGGGCGCGGGCGGGAACGAGAAGGCCGGACACACAGCTCGCCGCAACGGCGCCGCCGGCTGCAAGCAGGGTACGACGTGTGAAAAGATCGGTGGGCATTCAAAGCTCTCCCATCGGACGCGGCATTTCCCGGCACCGCCAAATGGACCGGAAGCATCGGACGCTGACCTGCCGCCATGAATACGCCTACAGATTTAAGAGCATCATAGCACGCGGTAACCGTGGCTCACGGTCTCGTGATGCCCGATTGGGCAACACGCTTGGTGCGAGACGGCCGGGTGCTGAATGGGCACGCCTTCCCGCTAGAGATATCCAGCGGACAGCAGGCGCTCGAAGGCATCTTCAGCCTCATGGTCCATAGCGCGACCTGCGCGCTCTTTCCCGTGCATCGTCGCCAGCGCGGCGCGGCGTCCGGCATAAATCGACCGGATCACTCCGCCGCGCTCACCTCAGGCGCACCGGTGCTTGCAGATGCTTCCCGAGCCCATTCGCGGCCGCCACGATAGCGCCAGGCCATCCGGCCTGCGTCATCGAGCGCGAACAGGTGCAGCCAGCCGTTCTCGAAAAGAGCCCGGACATCGTGATGTCGCGCGAGAACGTCGTTGATCGCCTCGGTGGGCGCTTCGACACAGACCGACAGCCGCAACGGCTGGTGAACCAGTCGCTCGCCGTCATGCACCGACTGCCACGGCAGCCCGGACCGGAGAACTCCGCCGTTGCCTTCGACCACGCCGAACCCGCCGACGACATTATGCAGCAGCTTGTTGCCGCCTCCGAAAACTTCCGGTGCCACGGCCGAACCGTAATATTGCAGGCTGATCCAGCTCGCGACGACGACCGGCGCGGTGAGAATCAGCTCCAGCAGGGCAAACTCGCCGTCCTGGCGCCAGTCGTAGTCGTGCAGGAAGGCTGTGCCGGCGAAATCCTTGCCGGCGGTCCGATTCCGCGGCGCGGCGATGAAGGCGCTGCATCCAGCCAGCCCCCATTCCGGACGGACTTCCGACCAGTCCCTTGCCCTGGCAAGCACCGAACCGGCCCCCTTGGCCCTTGGCAAGCGAAGAGCCCGCTCGGCCCGCGCGAGCTGTCCCGCCGCATCGAGCCATTTCCGCGTCTGTCCGAGAAGGGTGCGGTCGAGCGGCCGGGGCAGATCCTCATGATAGAGCGTCACCCTGTCAGTCGTCGTGTCGTGCAGCGCGGCGACGAAGCGCGTGTCCCCGGGAATATCCAGGTCCCGGCCGGCAAGTCCGGCGCGAACATCCGCGTCGTTCAGCAACGAGGCCAATAACCGGGCATTGGCCTCGCCCGAATAACCTCCGCAGGCACCGCAGTTCAGGGCGCTTGCATGAGGGTTGTTGACTGCGCTCGCTCCATGACCGGCGATCAGGACAAGCGGCGCCAGATCATGCGTCAGGGACATCCCGCGCAAGGCGCGCTCGGCAATGTCGACCCGGTCATCAAGCGCGAGATCCGTCTCGAACCTTGGAGAAGATCCTGCGGCCCCCGTCCCCGGCTTCAAGGCCAGGGCGTCGCGAATGAGCTTGATTACATAGCCGATCCCCGCTGCCTCGACGAAGGCGAAGGAGGAGACGGCCGCCAGCTTGAATCTGCCCCAGGCCCGAACGGTCCGCGCCGAGAGCCGGTTGCGGTTTTCCGTCGCCGAACCGTGACCACCCGCGCAGGCCCGCAGCGCCGGCTTCAGCAACACGGGCAAACGCGCCTCGTCGACATCCGACGCAAACCGCCGGTAGGAAACCCCGACCCCGAAGAAACCCGCAAATCCGACGGTGCGAATACCGGGATCGACGGACTCAAGCGCCCTGCGAAAAACTTCCGAGCGAACATCGATACAGAAGGCTGCCTGCAGCTTCGGCCGGCCTTCGCCATTACCGCCGACCGAAATGCCGAGTTTCTCGCCCAGCCGGCGCTGTTCCGCCCGCTCCGCCGCGGACTGCAGAATTGCGTCGACGATATTCTCGTCAGTTGGAACGCCCGGCTCCCCGTAGCGCGCCTTTGCCTGTTCCCAGCGATCGGCGAGGGCATCCCCGCAGAGATCGAGGAGGGCATCCTCGAACACCAGGCGGATCGCGAGAAGATCGGCCAGGGCGCCGTCGGACCGGCCATCAAGTTCGGCTTGCCAGAGCCGGTATCTCGCAAGTTGAGCCCACCCTCCGAGCGTCATGAAGAGACGGTGGAAATAGGTCTCCGTCGCCTCGCGGCCCAATCCTCCGAGGGCTCCGGCCTGCTCCGCCACCGACCGGGCATAGGGCGGCAAAGAGGCGACACGCCTCGCGAACCCGGCGAGACCGGCAATCTCCGGCGTAAGATCTTGCTGCGCAAAGGCCCTCCAGGCGTCGAAGGCACTGTTTCCGCTTTGCGCCGCCCAGAGCGCTTGCCCCTGGTCGAAATAGCCCGCAGCCCATGTCGAAATGCGCTCCGCGATTATCTCCGGCCAATCGATCCCAGACAGTTCGGCCGCCAGATCGGCAATCGTCGGAAGGACCGGGAGGGCCTCGCGCGGCCGCCTTAGCCACGCCTTCAGCTCTTCAAGATTCCTGACGCAACCGCGCTCGCTGGCCTCGGCAAGCGCGGCGCGCAGGTCCTCGTCGGCAATGCGTCCCTCTTCCATGAGCCGCGCATACCATTCGCGCGGCATCGTTGCCCGCGCCCCGGCAACGCGCTCCAGGATCCGTCCGGTCTCGGCGAGCGACTTGCCGGTCTGCCCGAGGAAAGGATTGACCGCGACGCTGGAGGACAGTGGCCAGAGCGGCGGGACCGCCCTTGCCGCGGCATTCGCCGCATCGACGATCGTCTTGGCCCGCGGCGCTGACATCTGTGCGACCTTTGTCATGGCTTGCTCCTTCTCAGAACGACCGCGAACCGAACCGCAGGCCCAGCCAGCGGTCGATGAGGGCATTGGCGTAGAACCCGTTGGTCAGGTGGACGCGCAGGGCGGCGCTTGCGGGATGCGCACCCCAGAGCGGCAGCAGGGCCTGGGCGAAAGCGATCGAACCGAAGCCGAGGACCGTCAGGATGATCACCGACCACTCGACCGCGCCCGGCTGGGGCGGCGGCGGCAGGGTGCCGGCCATCACCCAGCTCGCGGCGGCCTGGTAGGCGAAGTAAGCGACCGAGGCGGCGACCGAGGCCAGCGTGGTTCGCCAGGTCAGAGCCCAGGGAGCGGCATCCGCCAGTCCCTGCGCGATCAGATAGGCGACGCCGAAGATCAGCATCATGCCAAGGGCGATGGCCTGGGGGGATTTGCCGGAAAAGCCGAACGCGGCCCCGACGAGAACGAAGACCGCGAGCGCCAGGACGAAGGCGCGGCCGACGGCTGCGACGCTGGGAACCGCCACCGGGCCGGGGCGGCGGATGGCGGCCACGACCTCTACCGCCGAACCGGAGGACAGGAAGGCGTGCGCCTTGTAGAGCGAGTGGGCGACGATGTGCAGCATGGCCAGCGGAAACAGGGCGAGGCCGCACTGCAGCATCATGAACCCCATCTGCGCGACGGTCGACCAGGCGAGCGAGGTCTTCACCTGCGACTGGGTCAGCATCGCGAGACTCCCGAACAGCGCCGTGAAACCGCCCAGCAGCGCGAGCAAGGCCATTCCCACCGGCGCCAGGAGCAGGACATCCGCGAACCGGATCAGCAGGAAGCCGCCGGCATTGATCACCCCGGCATGGAGGATCGCCGAAACGGGGGTCGGGGCCTCCATGACCTCGGTCAGCCAGCCGTGCGTCGGGAACTGCGCGGACTTGAGCGCGGCGGCGACCATCAGCAGCGATCCGGCGCCGACGAGGCTGATCGGCGCCGCAGCGGCGTCCAGGTCACCCGCGCGCGTGAGGATACCGGAGATATCGCCGGTTCCGAACTCAACGCCAAGCAGGATCGCCGCCGCGATGAGGCACGCGTCTCCGAGCCGGGCAAAGATCGCTTTCTTGAAAGCGGCACGGCGCGCACCGGGCCGCTCGGAATAGAAGAGCAGCAGGCTGTTCAGGGCCAGGCTGGTCGCAATCCAGGCGGCCAGCAACTGGACAAGGTTTCCGGAAAGAACCAGCAGCGACACGCAGGCGATCGTCAGGCAGAGCCGGCCGACGAAAATGCCCTGGCGCGGCTCGCCGTCGAGATAGGTGCAACTGAACCGGACGACCACCGCACCGACGAACGCGACCAGACCGAACATGACGACGCTGACCGGATCCAGCCTCAGAGAAAAGCCGAAGCCGGACCCGCCGATCGTCGGAGACGAGACCGGCCCCCCGTTCCAGACGAACCAGGCAAGCAAGCTTGCGACAATCACCGCGCCGATCGTTGCGAGACGCGCTGCCAGCAGAAGGAGACGCGGTCTTGCCGATGGGAACATATGCGCCACGGCGGCAAGGGCCACGAGAGCCGAAATCGCTCCGACGGGCAGGCTCCACGCGATAGTGACCATTCTTTTCTCCCGGCGCTGCAGGTCATGCGGCGACGGGAATAGCAATTCTCGGAAAATCTATAAAATTCATTGTTTATAACATATCATTCTATTATATAGAACGATATGGTGCAGCTGAATTACAACCACCTCCGGTATTTCTGGGCAGTCGCCCATGAGGGAAATCTCACGCGAACGGCGGAGCATCTGAATGTCTCGCAATCCGCCCTTTCCGTGCAGATCAAGAAACTCGAGGCGCAGCTTGGCCACGCCCTGTTCGAACGGCGGGGGAAACAGCTGCTGCTGACAGAAGCCGGGCGGATCGTTCTGGACCATGCCGACGCCATCTTCGCGGTCGGGGAGGAACTGTCCGATACGCTGCGGAACCGCAGCCTGGACAAGCGCCTGGTCCTGAGAGTCGGGGCTCTCGCCACACTGTCGCGGAACTTTCAGATCAGCTTTCTGAAGCCGCTCATCACCCGGGTGGACGTTGGAGTCGTGCTGCGCTCGGGCCCGCTCGTCGACCTGCTGGCAGGCCTTGAGGCGCATCGTCTCGACGTGGTGCTGGTCAACTCGCCGCCGCGTCGCGATGCCGCGACCCCGTGGATATCGAAACCGATTACCGAACAGCCCGTCAGTCTCGTGGGCCGGCCCGAGCGGATCGGCCGTAATCGCGATCTCTCGGATCTTCTGGCACACGAGCCCCTCGTGCTGCCGACGCCGGAAAGCGGCATAAGGGTCGGGTTCGACGCCCTGACGGAACGGCTCGGCATCAGACCGACGATCGCCGCCGAGGTCGACGACATGGCGATGATGCGCCTGCTGGCGCGGGAGGATGTCGGGCTTGCCGTCGTTCCGCCGATCGTCGTTCGCGATGAACTGGAGACAGGCATGCTGATCGAGGCCGACCAGTTTCCGCGATTGAGCGAGACATTCTATGCCGTGACGATGGCCCGCCGGTTTCCGAACCCTTTGTTGGCCGAACTCATACCGTCGAACTAACGAAAACCCAGAATCGGGAAATGCGGAAACAGGACCGCCTGAAATCTAAATTATCTTTTTCTTTCAATAGACAATGAAATGCAGGACGCGCCGAAAACCAAAGGGTGAAGCGCTGAAAAACCAATTTTATAGAGAAGTTTGGTAGCGGAGGAGGGACTTGAACCCCCGACACGCGGATTATGATTCCGCTGCTCTAACCAGCTGAGCTACTCCGCCCCAAGAGAGGCCCGCGATGGCTCTTGCCCGCGCGGAAGCACGCATATAGGCGAGCCGGGCGGGGCTGTCAACAGCAGCGCCGCCCGGTCCGGCCGGAAATTCTATCTCGTCTCCCCGCCGGCAATCAGCTTGCGCCGGAGCCAGCTCGAGGCGCCGTCCATGAGGAACACCATCACGATGATCAGGCCGATGATATAGAAGGTGTTTTCCCAGTCCCGCGAGGTTCGCATGGTCTCCACCAGGACGAGACCGATACCGCCCGCGCCGAGCGCGCCGATGACCGTCGCAGAACGGGTGTTCGACTCGACGTAATAGAGAAACTGCGAGGTGAAGACCGGCAGGATCTGCGGGATCACACCGAAACGGTAGCGCTGCCAGCGGTTGGCGCCGGTGGACTCCACGCCCTCGACCTGCTTTCGGTCAATATTCTCCAGCGCCTCCGAGAATAGCTTGCCGAGCGAGCCCGTGTCGGTGAAGGCGATGGCGAGCGACCCCGTGAGCGGGCCGAGGCCGAAAGCGCGGATGAAGATCAGCGACCAGATCAGCATGTCGATGCCGCGCACGAAGTCGAAGATGCGCCGTACGACAAAGCGGATCGCACCGTTCCGATTGAAGTTCGAGGCCGCCACGAAGGCGAGCGGCAGGGCGCAGGCGGCGGCGGTCACCGTGCCCAGTACGGCCATCAGGATGGTCTCGAACAAAGCCACCGCGACGATGCCGTGCTGCCAGTCCGGGTTGCCCCAGAAGCTCTTCAGGATGAAGAGCCAGTTCGGCGTATCCGCCTCGATGCGGTCGGACGAGGCGGCGATCCCGGCCAGCTCGCCGAAGCTCTTGCCGTGCAGTACCGAGTTGAAGGGGAACCAGAAATTCTCCCAGCCGTAATCGAACTTGTGGATCTCGATCTTGGCCCGGGTGAACTGCACGCGGCGCGAGAAGGTCGGCCGCGCGTCGAGCTTCACATCGCGGGCGTTCAGCCAGGTCGGGACCGCTCCCTCGGGCAGCTCGGTGACGATCTTCTTGTCCACCAGCTTCGAGCGGATCGTGCCATAGCCCGGAACCTCGAACTCGAGCCCCTGCCCCTCGACGCGGACGAAATAACCTTCGCCGAGATCGACGCTGAAGCTGTCGACTGTGCCCTCGACCCAGTCCGGAAGCTGCTTGTAGGTCGCCGTGCGCTCACCCTCGATCGCGACCTCAAGCTCGTTGCCGCGGAAGGACTTGGTAACATGCGTCTTGTAGGCGATCGAGTCGGAGACCAGCAGGGCCCCCTTGGAAAGCTGCGCACGCTCAAGCAGGGCGGTGATGTCGAAGGCGTTCCACGCATAAATCAGGTAGAGCACGACGCCGGTCAGCAGCAGCATCGGCACGGCGGAGGCTTTCTTCACCGAGACCCGGACGGTCTCGGCGAGCATGGCGGAGCTTGGTTCCACGACGGCCATCGGTCCCCTCTCCTATTTGAAATTCTCGGCGCCGACGAAATGACGGCGCAGATACGAGGACAGCTGGTCGATCGCGACGATCGAGAGGAACAGCATGAGGAAGAGCGCGGCGGTCTCGGCGCCCGCGCCCCAGCCGATCGCGCGGCTGAGTTCGGTGCCGATGCCGCCGGCGCCGACGAAGCCGAGAATGGCGGAGGCGCGCACGTTGATCTCGAAGCGCAGCAGGAAATAGCTGCTGTAGTTCGGCAGCACCTGCGGGATGACCCCGAAGCGCACGCGCTGGAGCCAGTTGCTGCCGGTGGCCTTGAGGCCTTCCAGCGGTTTCACGTCGATATTCTCGTTCACCTCGGAGAACAGCTTGCCGAGCGCGCCCGAGGTGTGGAAGGCGACGGCGATCGCCGCCGGAACCGGACTGGCGCCGAGCACGAAGATCAGGAAGAGGGCGATGATGAGTTCCGGGAAGGCGCGCATGATGTCCATCACGCGACGAACGGCCGGGATGATTACCGGCGGAACCTCGAGATTGCGGCTCGAGGCGAGCGACAGGATCGTCGCAAAGAGCGCGCCGATGATGGTGGCGACGGCGGCGATGTTCAGGGTCTCGATCAGCGCCGGCAGGAATCTCGGGAACAGCGCCCAGAATTCCCAGCCGTCGTCCCAGGCCTGGGAGACGATCTGTGCCGGGTAATCGAAGAATTTCAGCAGGCCCTGCAGGAACCCGCCCGAATTGAGCTGAGAGGCCTCGTGGTATCCGGAGACCACGACGGCGAGCAGCAGCGCGAGGGAGAGCCCGGTATAGAGCCTGCGCCGGCTCTCGAGCGCCCCAAGCTGGTTGCGCATCACGTCGACCATGGGAAATGCCCTGTCATGCGAGAGGCCCCTCGGGCCCGAAACCGTACCGGGACCGCGCCGAAGGGCGGTCCCGGCCTTGATCTGTCAGGAAGGCGGAACGCCTGCCTTACATCTTCGACTTGCGCGCCGCGATGATGACTTCGTAGGTCTCGTGCGTGACCGGCATCATGCCTTTGATCTCGCCGGCCATGAAGCTGTAGGCGCATTCCGGGTCGAGCGAGGACAGGCCGGCGATCAGGCCGGTGACCTTCACCTTGACGTCGGACGGCAGGTCCTTGCGCAGCACGACCGGGCCTTCCGGGATCACCTTGGACTTCCAGATCTGCACCAGCTGGGTCATGTCGACCAGGCCGGCATCGGCGGCCTTGCGCAGTGCGCCGCTGTTGTAGCCCTCTTCCCAGTTGCCAAGGCCGTCGGCCCAGGTCACGCCGGCATCGATGTCGCCGTTGGCGACCGCGACGATGGTCTGCTCGTGACCGCCGGTGAAGACGACTTCACCGAAATACTCGCC
Organism: Nisaea sp.; assembly: GCF_017640745.1. GTDB lineage: Bacteria > Pseudomonadota > Alphaproteobacteria > Thalassobaculales > Thalassobaculaceae > Nisaea. Next base: position 105,699 of record NZ_JAEPQA010000013.1, read on the forward strand.
GCTCTTCATCGGGAAGCCGGCGGCCGGGATCTCGATCGACGGGATGAGGTAGCCAGAAGTCGAGTTCGGATCGCCGAAGCCGAACTTCTTGCCCTTCATGTCGTCGAGCGTCTTGATGCCGCTGTCGACGCGGGCGAAGCCGATCGAGTGATAGCCGATGGAACCGTCGACATTCACCTTGACCAGGACCGGCTCGACCGCTTCCGGGTCGGTCAGGTAGGTCTTGGCGTAACCGGACGCGCCGAGCCAGGCCATGTCCAGGTTGCGGCCGATCAGGCCCTCGATCACGCCGTTATAGTCGGCCGGCGCGAAGATCTTCGTCGGGACGCCGAGCAGCGCCTCGACCTTGGAGCGCACGCACTCGTTGGAGCGCAGGCGGTCGGACTGGTTCTCACCGCCGAGGATGCCGATGCGGAACTCGGAGATCTTGTCTTCGGCGTGCACGTCGGCGGCGCCGAACGCGGTCATGGCGACGGCCGCGGCCATCGCGAAATTGCGAACGAACTTCATCCCTAACTACTCCCTAGGTTGCAATTGCCCCACGGCCCGCGGCGACGGGCCGGTCTCACGCCGTGGCGGCATTCGCCTCAGCAACCTGGGCCCCCTGGCCCGCCGCTGAGGGATTGGATCGGGCGCGCCGGGGCGCGCCGCTGATGGAAATGCTGGTCGAGGTCACGGCCTCGTTGAGGCCCTCCTCGGCGCCGTAGATCTCGCGCGCGGCCTCCGGCGTCAGCGCGTCCGCCGGGCCGTCGAACACCACCCGGCCCTCGGCCATGCCGATCACCCGGTCGCAATAGGTGCGGGCGGTGTCGAGCGTATGCAGGTTGCACATGACGGTGATGCCGTCGCGGTCGTGGATTTCCCGGAGCGAGCCCATCACCACTTCCGCGCTCAGCGGATCGAGCGAGGCGATCGGCTCGTCGGCGAGAATGATCTTCGGCTGCTGCATCAGGCCGCGGGCGATGGCGACGCGCTGCTGCTGGCCGCCCGACAGGGTCTCGACCCGCTGCAGCGCGCGCTCCGCGAGGCCGAGCCGGTCCAGGGCAGCGAGAGCGTCGTCGATATCCTGCTGGGAAAAGATCTTGAACATGGAGCGCAGCGTGCCGTGCTGGTTCAGCCGGCCGAGCATGACATTGGTCACGACATCGAGGCGCGGCACCAGGTTGAACTGCTGGAAGATCATCGCGCAGTCCTTCTGCCAGCGCCGCTTGGCGTTGCCTTTCAGACTGAGCACGTCGGTGCCCTCGACGAAGATCTGTCCGGACGTCGCCGGGGTCAGCCGGTTGAACAGCCTGAGAAAGGTGGACTTGCCCGCGCCGGAGCGTCCGATCACGCCGATCATCTGCGGCTTGTCGACATTGAAGGTCACGGAATTGACCGCGACCATGTTTCCGAAAGCCTTGGTGACGTTCTTGAATTCGATCATGCCCCACTCCTGAATCTCGCGCCGTGCGGGGGCTCGCAAGAGCCCGCACCGCGAGAGAACCGACCGGGCGTTGGTATCAATGGAGCGGGTCGATCACGTGACTCTTTTGCTTCAGTTTCATGAAGCCAGCAGAGCCGGCGGCGACGTTCAGTTGCTCGCGACGGAGAGCGAAAGGCGCTTGTGATCGGCCTCGATGAAGGTCTCGTAGTCGCCGTGCGCGACCGGGAACAGCCCCGTGACCGGGCGCCCGAAAGCGGCGGCGAGGCAGTCCGGCGCACGCTTGCCGAGATCGAGAAGCCGGGCGGTGATGCTCTGCTTGATCGCTTCCGGCAGCGCCTTGCGCAGCACCAGGGGCCCGTTCGGCACCAGGTTCGAGCGCCAGATCTCGGAGAGCGATCCGCCCGCTTGCCGCCCGAACCGGGCAAGCGGCCCTGCCTCGGCCTCACCGCTGTCAAATACCCAGGTCACCGCGGCATCGATCGCGCCGCTTTCAAGGGCCGTCAGATTGGCCTGGTGTCCGCCACTGAACTGAATTGTCACCGCGTCGCTTTCGGCCTTGAAGCCATCCCGCGCGAGCGCGACGGATGGAACGAAGAATCCGGGCAGCGAGATCTGACCGGAGAAACCGATTTCCTTGCCTTTGACGGCGTCGAGCGTGGACAGATCCGACTCCGTGCGCACCAGCATGACGGCGCGGTAGCCTTTCGCACCGCCGCGTCCGACCGGGGCGAGCACGGGCTGGACCGCAGCGGCGCTGCTCCGCCAGACCGCGCTATAGCCCCGCGGGGAGAGCGAGGCGAGATCGACCTCGCCGGCGGTCAGCGCGTCCTGCAAGTGCTTTCCGGAGGCGAATGCATTGACGGTCACCGGCACGCCCAGTCCGTCGGCAAGCTCCTGCATCAGGCATTTCTGAGCGGCGAATCCGTTTTGCACCGACATGCCGCCCAGAATGCCGAGCTTCAGACCTTCCGCGGCCGGCGCCGGTCCGGAGAGCGTCAGTCCGGCAACCGCACCAGCTGCCACCGCCGCCGACATCGCACGCTTGAAAGCCTGTCGCATCGCCCTGTCCAATCCGTTCGGAACCGGCAGCATTCGACGCGCCGGTTCCCTTGTCGAGGGCTCGCACCATACAGGATCAGATTGACCGTTTGATGACGGTTAGGTTGCAGCCGCGTCCCGATTCGGCGTCAGACCGCGTTCCAGTCCGGACAGGCTTTGATCTCGGCCTCCGCCACTTCGATGAAGGCGCGCACCTTTCTCGAAAGATGGCGGTTCGCGAGATAGAGGGCCGAGATCGGCAGACGTTCTCCCTCGAACGCTTCGAGTACGGGCACGAGGTCGCCGCGGCGGATGTCCTCGTCGATGATATAGCTCGGAACGATGCCGATCCCTTCGCCGGAGAGGATCAGCTGACGAACCGCCGAGGCGCCGTTCACGCGCACCCGGTGATTGACGGTCACGGAAACGGTCTCCGTCCCGTCGCGAAAGTTCCACTGGCCCGGCGTGCGCCGGTTGGTGTCAAAGATGCAGCGGTGTTGAGCGAGATCGCGCGGATGCTCCGGAATGCTGTGCGACTCCAGATAGGATGGCGTCGCGCAGGCGATCAGCCGGGTCTCCCCCAGGCGCCGCGCGATCAGGGTCGAGTCCTGCAGCTTTCCGATTCTGATCGAGAGATCGATGCCCTCGTCGATCAGGGAGAGGTGCTGGTCCGTCAGGCGCAGGTCGAGCGTCACCTGGGGATTTGCGGTGAGATATTTTTCGACCGCGCCGAGGAGATGGGTCTCGCCGAAAGTCAGGGGAGCGGTCACCACCAGGTTGCCGGCCGGGCTGCCGCCCTCATCCCGCATGACGGCTCGAAGCTCGTCGTAATCCTCCACCAGCCGGGTGCAGCGGGGCAGGAAAGCCCGGCCGCTCTCGGTCAGCGTGACGACCCGCGTCGTCCGGTTCAGCAGGAGGACGCCGAGTTCGTCCTCCAGCGCCCGGATATTCTTGCTCACATTCTGCGCACTCGTCCCGAGGCGCTCGGCGGCCTTGGAAAAAGACATGGTCGCCGCCACCGCAGCAAAGAAGCGCATCTGCCCGATCGAATCCATACTGACAACATATCGTTTACAATCATTCAATAAAAGCGATGCTTATAACTTATTGATGTCACAATTAAGTCTCGGGTCATCGACGGCGCACGCTCCTGCCGTCTCCGATATGGAAAGGACGACCCGATGACCAACACCTCCAATGCGGACTACGCCGCGCTCATTCTTCGTGTCTCTCTCGGCGTGCTCTTCATCGCCCATGGCGCGCTCAAGCTCTTCGTCTTCACCCCGGCCGGCACCGTCGGCTTCTTCGAGAGCCTCGGCCTGCCGGCTATCTTCGCGTACCTCACGATCCTCGCCGAACTCGGCGGCGGCGCGGCCCTGATCGCCGGTTTCGCTACCCGTCTGGTCTCCATCGCCACCCTGCCGATCCTGCTCGGCGCGGTCTTCATGGTCCACGGCGCCAACGGCTGGCTCTACACCAACCCGAACGGCGGCTGGGAGTTTCCGGCGTTCTGGGCAGTGACCCTGGTGGTGCAGGCCCTGCTCGGCGACGGTGCCTATGCACTCAAGACCCCGCGCCTGCTCGCCCTTCAGCCGGCAACCGCGAGCGAGTAAGGTCACGAGATGGCAATGCAGCCCAGCCTCTTCCTCCCGCACGGCGCACCCGACCTGTTGCTGACCGACCATCCCGCCAAAAGGTTCATGGCGGAGCTCGGCAGCCGGGTCGGCCGCCCGGAGGCGATCCTGGTCGTCTCGGCGCACTGGGAAAGCCCGCGCCTCGCGCTGACATCGGCGGAGGCACCGGAGACCGTGCACGACTTCTACGGCTTCCCGAAGGAACTCTATGACTTCCGCTACCCGGCGAAAACCGACGCGGCGGTCAGCCGCCGCACCATCGAACTGCTGGCCGATCTCGGTCATGCAGTGGAAGCGGATGCGACGCGTGGCTTCGATCATGGCGCCTGGGTGCCGCTGCTGCTGGCCTTCCCCGATGCCAATATTCCGGTGATCCAGCTTTCCCTGCTGGAAGGCGGGACCGCTCGCCAGCATTTCGAGATCGGCCAGGCCCTCGCCCCGCTGCGCGAGGACGGCGTCCTGATCGTCGGCTCCGGTTCGGTGACGCACAACCTCCGGGCGCTCGGACCGGAAGGTGTCCGGCCGCCGGACTGGGCGACCGGGTTCGACGATTTCGTCTCGCTTGCCGTCGAACGCGGCGACTGGGACGCGCTGATGCGGTTCCCCGATGCTCCGGCGAGCGCGCAGCGGGCCCATCCGACACCGGAGCATTTCCTGCCCTTCTTCGTCGCGGCGGGCGCCGGTGCAGCGCATCAGGGCACCTTGCTGCACCGGAGTTTCAGCCACGGCTCCATCAGCATGGCCGCCTTCTCCTTCGGCGAGGGCCGGCTGGCAGCCTGACCCGTCCCGGCGGCATCCGTGCCGCCCGAGCCATACTGCATGCCCGCCCGGTCACCTTCCCGCCGGGCGGGTATTGCCGTTAGGCTGGCCCGCAGAAAAACAATCGATCCAGGGAAGGACGCTCACAGACATGGAAAAGATCGGATTCATCGGCCTCGGCGACATGGGCGGTCCGCTCGCGCGCAATCTGAAGGCCTCCGGCGCGGACATGATCGTCTATGACATCAATCCGAAGGCCGTGGCTGCGTTGAAAGCCAAGGGCGCGGAGGCCGCCTCCTCCGTCGCGGAGGTCGCCAAAGCCGCCGATATCGTCATCACCGTGCTGCCGGCCTCGCAGCATGTCCGCGAAGTCGTGCTCGGCCCGGGCGGCGTGCTGGAAAACGCCAAGCCCGGCACGCTGGTCATGGACATGAGCACCATCGATCCCGAGACCACGGACGAGCTCTCAAGGAAACTGGTCGAAGCCGGTCTCGCCTTCGTCGACTCGCCCATCGGCCGTACCGTCGAGTTCGCCGAGCGCGGCGAGTCGCTCTTCATGGTCGGCGCCAGCAGCAACGATTTCGGCCGGGTGAAGCCCTCTCTCGAAGGCATGGGCTCCGTCATCCACCATTGCGGCGGCCCGGGCACCGGGATCCGCACCAAGCTGGTGAACAACTTCCTCGCCATCTCTCAGAACCAGCTTAGTGCCGAGGCCATCGCGCTGGCGACCGCCCTCGGGCTCGAGCTGGAACAGACCCTGACCGTGGTGAACGGTACCACCGCCACCAACGGCTCGCTCACCCTCGGCTGGCCGAACAAGGTGCTGAAGGGCGATATCGAGCCGGGCTTCAAGATCGACCTCGCGCTGAAGGATCTCTCCCTCATCATGGAGGCGGCGAAGGGCAAGAAACTGCCGATGATGATGGGTGCCGCGGCGAAGGAAGCCCTCACCATCGCCACCACCGGCCTCGGCATGGGCGAGAAGGACTTCTCCGGCCTGCTGCACGCCCAGTGCAAGCTCGGCGGCCTGACGCCGCCGAAGCTGAAAGGCTAGATCTCAGACGCCGCCGGTTGCCGCCCGCTTGAGTGCCTTGCGGGCGAGCGACCAGCGGTGCACCTCCGACGGTCCGTCATAGATGCGGAAACCGCGGACCTCGCGGAAGATCCGCTCGACCGGCAGGTCCGCGCTGGTACCGGAGCCGCCTAGGATCTGCACAGCGTTGTCGACGATCCGCCAGATCGCTTCCGAGCACTGCACCTTGGCCATGGAACTCTCCTCGGCCGCGGTCTCGCCCTGATCAAGCAGCCATGCGGCCTGCATCAGCGAGAGCCGGGCCGTCCTGATGTCCATCTCGTTGTCCGCCAGCATGAAGCCGACGCCCTCGTGCTTGCCGAGCGGCTGGCCGAAGACGACGCGCTTGTTGGCATAGGCGAGCGCGGTGTCGTGCGCCCGGCGGGCCGCGCCGAGCCAGCGCATGCAGTGGGTCAGGCGCGCGGGTGCAAGCCGGACCTGGGCCTGCTTGAAGCCCTGGCCGGGCGCCCCCAGCACGTCCGACTGATCGACCTTCAGACCCTCGAACTCCATCTCCCAGTGCCCGCCGGCGAAGGCGGTGTCGAGCGTGTCCATCTGGCGCACAAGCTTGATGCCCGCCCGGTCGCTCGGAACGATGAACATGGTCGCCTTGCCGTCCTCGGGCCCGCCCTCGATCTTCGCCATGATGATGGTGAACTCGGCGCCCTCGGCCCCGGTGATGAACCATTTCCGGCCGTTGATCACATAGCCGTTGCCGTCCACCTTCGCCGTCGTCGCCAGCAGCGACGGATCGGCGCCGGCACCATCCGGCTCGGTCATCGCGAAGCAGGAGCGCGCGCCCTTCGCCAGCGGTGCCAGGAACTGCTCGCGCTGGGAGGGATTGGCAGCGACTTCAAGGAGATGCGTGTTGCCCTCGTCCGGCGCGCCGCAATGCAGCGCGGTCGGGCCGAGCAGCGAATAGCCCGCTTCCTCGAAGACGAAGGCCCGCTCCAGATGGCCGAGGCCGAGGCCGCCGAACTCCTTCGGGGCATGCGGCGCGAAGACGCCGGAGGCGCGGCCGAGATCGGTCAGCTCTCGGCGCAGATCCTCGGTCGGCCCGTGCTCGGTCCAGCGCGGGTCCTTTTCGAACGGGATCACCTTCTCCCGGATGAAGTTCCGGGTCTTTTCCGCGAGGTCCGCGATATGCGGCGGCGTCGAGAATTCCATGTCTAAAGTCCTCCCTGCCCTCTGCGGGCACGTTATTCTATCAAGTCCGCGCGTCTGTCAGGTGCGGCGATTTCGACCGAAGCGGTCCGGCGCGTAGGGTGCCAGGTCGAGGTTCGGCTTCTTGCCGGAAATCAGCTGGGCCAGGATCCGCCCCGTCTTGGGTCCGCCCGTCAAGCCGACATGCTGGTGCCCGAAGCCGAGCCAGGCGCCTTTGAGAGATGGAATCTCGCCGATCACCGGAATGGAATCCGTCGGCGCCGGGCGATGGCCCATCCAGGTGGTTTCCTCTTTGTAGGTCAGGCCCGGCAGCGCCTGGCGGACCGATCGCCGCAGCAGATCAAGCGGCGCCGCGGACGGTCCGGCCTCGAGGCCGCCGAACTCGACCACGCCCGCGGCCCTGAGACGACCGTCCATCGGCGTCAGCAGGAACTTGCCCGACGCGACCGCGACCGGCGTCGTGGGCATCGCCGACGGCTCCCAGAATTCGAGATGGTAGCCGCGCTCGCTTTCCAGCGGCATATCGAGACCGAGACCGCCGAGCAGACGCCCCGACCAGGCGCCGAGCGCCACTACGACCTCGTCGCCCGCAATCGTCTCGCCACCCGCCCGAACGCCGGTCGCCCGGCCGTTCTCGCGGGTGATTTCCGAGACCTCCGCCTTCACCAGCTTACCGCCGCCTGCTTCGAGATGCGCCGCCAGCGCCTTTACATAGGCGCCCGGATCGGAGATCCGCCCATGGTCCAGGAAGCGGACGCCATAGCCGAAACGCTCCCCGAAGACCGGTTCCCGCGCCTGCACCACTGCCGTGTCCAGTTCCTCGAAGCGGAAGCCGTGCGCCTTGCGGATCGACCAGGCGAAGGAGTCGCCGTCGAAATGCGCCCTGTCGTCATAGGCGACGAGATAGTCGGAAGGGTGGATGTATTTCTCCGCCCCGGTCCCGGCCGCGAGCGCCTGGTGATCGTTGACGCAGTCGCCGATGATCGGCACCAGCGCCGCAGCGATCCGCCGGGCGTCGTCGGCATTGGCATGGGAGAGATAGCGCAGCAGCCAGGGCAGCAGCTTCGGCAGGTAGGACCAGCGCAGGAAAAGCGGCTGGTCAGGATCGAACAGCATCTTCGGCGCCTTGGCGATCAGCCCCGGGCCGGTGACCGGCACGATGGATCCGGACGCGAGCAGGCCCGCATTGCCGTAACTCGTTCCGCCCGCCGGCCCCTCCCGGTCGATCAAGGTGACGTCATGCCCGTCGCGCTGGAGCCATATCGCTGTCGAGACGCCGACAATCCCGGCCCCGACGACGATCACATGCTTCTTCGCCACATCTCCATCCATGACCAACAGTTCCGCCCCCGATGCCCAATCCGCAGGGTCCCCTGCCCCGCGCGAGCGGATCGTAGGAGGTCGTGCGGGCGGTGTGAAGATGCCGTTCGGGAACGGGCATCATACGTGCGCGCGCATCCATTCCGCGATCAGCGCGTGCTTGACCGAGGTCTGCGCGTAGAGCCGGTAATAGGCGATCAGTTCGCGGAGCGGGTCGGACATCTTTGCAAAACCGGAAATGAAGGCGACGACGACGCCGATCTCGGTTTCCCCCTCGACCACCATCCAGCCGCCGATCACCAGCACCAGCAACGGCGCCAGGGCGTTCAGGAAGTTGATCAGCGCCTTGCTGACGAACTTCCAGAGGAAGTACAGCATCCGGTTCCTGAAGAGCGCCGCGTTCTGATCGCCGAACGTCCCGTCAGGGTCACACCCTCCGGCCGCCACGACGTCGCTCAGCGCACGCAGACGTTCGACCCGTTCCTCGATCAGGGCATTCAGCTTGCGCTGGATCATCGGAACGATGATGACCTGCGGACCGAGAAACCCTATGCAGACGAGCGCGATCATCGGCTCCACGACGGTCATGTAGGTGCTTACCGCGACCAGAATGCCGATCTGGGCCGCGGGATCCGAGAAGCCGTCGCCGACGAACCCGCCGACCGACTCGATCTCGTTGATCACGATGGAGACCTTGGTGCCGTTGCCGTCACCACCGGTCTCGCGCTCCTCTCCACCGAAACTCTCGAGATGGGCCCGGCAATAGTTGATCGCACTTTCGGCCAGCCAGCCCTGGTAGAGCTTGAGCCCAAGTTTGAAGCACGCGCTGGCCAGGATCGCCCCGAGAAACAGAAGCGCCAGCGACAGAAAGAGCTCCTTGTCGGACTGCATCAATGCGTCATCGATGATCCGGCGCTGCAGTTCGAGCGGAACGACGGTCAGTCCCGCCACCAGCAGCGCAAGCCCGACCACGACGAATTGGTGGAAACCGCTCATCCGCCAGACGAAGGCCGGGAGCGTGCGGGCCGGCTCGTTGTCTCCCGTGGAGGAAATCCGGAGCGGTGTGCGAAACAGCAAGGCGGTGTCCTCTCTAGCCGGAGCGCCCCGGCGGGCCATTTCGAAAGCCCGCCGCGAGCGCGCCGGCAGCAGCCGAAAGACCCGTGACCACCGCCCCCCACGCCATGTCGACGATGCTCATGAAAAGCGGCCAGTCCTTGAGAGTGGCGAGATTGGTGAGGTCATAGGCGCCATAGGCGAGGAGGCCGAGGAGCGCGCCGCGGAATGCGGCTGTCCTTGCCGGGAGTCGGCCGGTCCCGGGGCGGACGGCGAAATAGACGATGCCGGCCGCATAGGCGGCGTAGAAGATCGCGGCGGGCAGCACATCTATCGGCTGCTTCAACAGCGGCCCGAGCGCCGCGGCATAGAAGTCCGATGCAATCAGGCCGAGCCAGACGAAATCAAGCAGCAGGAAGCATGCAAGCACGGCCAGGTAGACGGCGAGGATCGTTTTCATAACACCCCCAGAGATCAGAGTTCGCGCGAGACCTGCGCGTAGGAGATGAACCCGAACAGCACGGTGCCGCCGATGATGTTCCCGATCAGCGCCGGAACGATGAAGCCGAAAATCGCGGCGGAGATACCAAGCTGCCCGGCGAGGATCAGCGCCGAGATCTCCATCGTGCCGGCGATCACATGGGCGAAGCCGCAGAGCGCGATCACATAGGTAACGACGAAAACGACGAAGAACTTGCTGCTCTCGGTATTGGCGAGCACCCAGACAAGGGCCGCGATGAGAAACCCTGCGCCGATCCCCTTCACGACCGTCACCATGAAGCCGTCATGCGCGACATGCCGTCCGAGTTCGAGGATCCCCGTCTTCGCCTCGGGCGAGATCGCCGGTGTCAGCATCGCGAAGGCGGCGAACAGGAAGGCACCGGCGAGATTGGCCGAGAGAACGATCGACCAGTTCCGGCCGAGCGCGGCGAAATTGCTGCGGGTCGGGTGCTTGCAGATCGACAGGACCGGCGTGATCGTATTCTCCGTGAAGAGCTGGAGGCGTCCGAGCACGACCAGGACGAAGCCGACCGTGTAGCCCATGTCCGCGACCAGCGGCGTCCAGGCGGCGTCTTTCGGAAGGTGCCCGATCATGACCGCTTCGGTGACGACGGAAAACCCGAGGGCGAGACCCGCTGCTAGTCCCGACCACATGAGGGAGAAGGCCGGACGCCGGAGTTCCTCCTGACCGCTTTCGCTGACCACCCGGAAGGTCTCCTCGGAGGTCAACGGCCGGTGCTCGTCGACGATCTCTTTCGTGTCTGACTTTCCGCTGCTGTCACTCATTCCGGTTGTCCGAACAGTTGAAGGGGCAGGCAAACATCAACGGGCGAGAGCCGAAATGGTTCCGCAGCGGCCCCAAAAGACAGAAGCCGGGATCCCTGGAGATCCCGGCTTCTGTTGTCTCTTGCGGTCCTGTCTGCGGCAGGACGGGCTGTCGGACGGGTCAGGCCGCTTCGCGCTCCTGTCCCGCAGACGCATCCGTCTCGACCAGAGCCTCGTGCAGCACTGCGATCGCCTCCTCGAAACGGTTCTCCTCAAGGACGAACATCATGTCGACCTTGCGGGAGAGGCGCTGAAGTCCGAGCACCTCGATGCCGGCGTCGGCCAGCGCAGTGAGCGCCTTCGCCTCCAGGCCGGGCACCGCCATGTCGCTGCCGATCGCGGAGACGATGGCGACCGTCCGGGTCGAGATTTCCGCCGTCGGAAAGGTTTCGCTGAGATCCGCAATCACCCGTTTCACGGCCTTCTTCGAGCCGCCGAGATAGTGGGTGATGGTATTGGCGTTCGAGCTCTTGGTGATGATGCGGACATTGTGCCGCTTCAGCGCGTCGAGGATGCCGGTATCGTAGCCCTTCACGCCGACCATCTCCTGTTCGAAAAACTCGAGCAGATGCACATCCTTCAAGCCGGTCACGATCTCGACGCGCGGCGCGTCCGACACGTAATCGCCGTAGAACATCGTACCCGGGTCCGCCGGGTCGAAGGTATTGCGGACGCGCAGCGGAATATCGGCCTGGCGGAGACCCTTCGCCGCATTCGGATGGACCGCTTCCATGCCCATGTTGGAAAGCTGGTCGGCCACGTCGTAGTTGGTCTGGCCGATGGTCCGCACCTTGTCTGCCCCGACCATCTTCGGATCGGCGCTCGAAAGGTGGAACTCCTTGTGGATGACCGCCTCGTGCGCCCCGGTCACCACCGCGAGGCGCGAGAAGGTCACCTCGGTGTAGCCGCGGTCGAAGCGCCGCACCATGCCGTCCACGCAATGGGCGTAACCGGTCACGATCGGCAGTTCGCGGGAGAAATCGATCCCGTCGAGCGCACCGGCAATCCGTTCGTCCAGAGTCGGATTGCTGTCGTCACGCCACCCCGTCAGATCGACGAAAACGGCGCTCAGACCATGGTCCTTCAGCAGAAGAGTCGTGTTGAAGGCACTGTGCGCCTCTCCGAGCCCGGCGAGCATCTCGCGTACGGTCTCCAGATGCCGGTCGAGCCGGAAATGGCCGTGCGTGCAGAGCCGCTGCAGATCGAGCAGACAGGTCCGGACGCCCTCGATGCGGTCGCGGACGAAACCGTCCGCCAGCCGTCGCGAAGCCGGATCCTCCAGCACGTCGGCATTCTTGGCGATCATGTCGTCTCCGAGCGCGGTCAGCGCATCGCCCCAGGCCCAGTCGGACTCGGCCCCGGCATATTGCGCGAATACACCCGCGGCGCCGGTCTTCTTGTGCTCCAGCAGCTTGTCGGTCATCCCGGCATAGGCAGAGACCACGAAGATCCTGTTGTACGGATCCGCGTCGCTGTGCTCGCGCAGGAAGACGTTCTTCAGGACGGCGTCGGTATTGGCGATCGACGTTCCGCCGATCTTCTCCACCGTGTGACGGGGCGAGACTGGCTCAAGCATGGTTACTCCAATTAATTTCTCAGTGCGCGGAGCGCGGCCCGGTCAGGCCGCGTCGTCCACATCGGCGGCGTAGGCGCCGTCCTCGTCATGCACTTCCCGGCCGGAGACCGGCGGATTGAAGCAGCAGGCGACGACCATGCCCTCGGGCCCGCCGCGCAGGATGTGCCGGTCGTGCTGGTCGAGCGCATACATCGTGCCGACCTTGATCTCGTGGGTCTCGCCCTTTGCGATATCCGTGATCGAGCCGCCACCGGAGACGCAAAAGACCGACTCGAAATGGTTCTTGTATTCGAACTCGTGCTCCGAGTTCGGGAAGATCGTCGTGATGTGGAAGCTGAAGCCCATCTTGTCGTCCTTCAGCAGCATCCGGACGCTTTCCCAGCCTTCGGTCACCACGTGGCGTTCGGTATCGCGGCACTCTTCGTATGTACGAACAATCATCTGTCTTTCCAGTATCTTTCAGGTTTCGTCAGGCGCGCGCCAAATCAGGCCGCGGCGGCGCCGTTTTTCGCCGTCACCGCATCCATGGACTTCGCGAGGATATCGAGGCCGCGCTCGAACAGGCTGAGCTCGATGGTCAGCGGCGCCAGGATCTTCACCACTTCGCCATGGGCGCCCGAGGTCTCGATGATCAGGCCGCGCTTGAAGCATTCTGCGCAGATCTCGTCCGCAAGCTCGCCCGAGCCGACATCAATGCCGCGGAACATGCCGCGCCCCTTGACCGTACCGCCGTGCTTCGCGGCGAGAGCGGTCAGACGCTCCTCGAGAAAGTCCGCCTTGACCTCGACCTTCTGCGAGAAGCTGCTGTCGGACCAGAACTTCTCCAGCGCGACGCGGGCCGTCACGAAGGCGTGGTTGTTGCCCCGGAAGGTGCCGTTGTGCTCCGCCGGGCCCCAGATATCGAGATCCGGGTGCAGCAGGGTCATGGCAAACGGCAGGCCCATGCCGGAGAGTGATTTCGCCATGGTCACGATATCCGGGCAGATGCCGAGCTTCTCGAACGAGAAGAAGGTCCCGGTCCGGCCGCAGCCGGCCTGGATGTCGTCGACGATCAGCAGCGAGCCGTGCTCGCGGGCGACCCTCTCGACGGTCTGCAGCCATTCGGCACTGGCCTCGTTGAGACCGCCCTCGCCCTGAACCGTCTCCAGGATGAAGGCCGCCGGCGGCTCGTAACCGCTGGACGGGTTGTTCAACAGTTCCTCGAGCACCTTGCCGCTGTCGATATCGTCGCCGAGCGCACGGTCGTAGGGCATGCGGTCCACACCCTCGAGCGGGCGGGACGCGCCCTTGCGGTGATAGCCGTTGCCGGTGCAGGCGAGCGCGCCGAGCGTCACGCCGTGGAACCCGTTGGTGAAGGCCACGATACGATCCCGGCCGGTCACCTTGCGGGCCAGCTTCAGGGCCGCCTCGACGGCGTTGGCACCGGTCGGGCCTGTGAACTGGACGCGATAGTTCATCTCCCGCGGCTTCAGGATGTAGTCGTTGAAGGCCTGCAGGAAGGCGCCCTTCGCATCGGTATGGAAATCGAGCCCGTGGGCGATGCCGTCGCTGGAGATGTAGTCAAGCAGCGCCTGCTTCATGTCGGGGTCGTTATGGCCGTAGTTCAACGAGGAGCAGCCGGCAAGGAAATCGATATAGGTCTTGCCGTCCGCATCGGTGATTTCGGCACCCGTGGCGGAGGTGAAAGTGGTCGGAAACGAGCGGCAATAGCTGCGCACGTTGGATTCGGTATTTTCATAAACGGAGAGATCAACAGTCATGACGAGTCCTTTCGACTTCATGTCCTGGCAGAGAAAGTCAGTTGTGAGAATTGAGCCGGGGGCCGGGTCAGGCGGCGGTAGCCATGTCCCCGGTCTCGATCGGGCCGATCCGGCAGAGATATTCCGTAGCGTGCTCGCCATCGAAATGGTCGTCGCGGCGGAAGTGGGGCCGCTCGGTCAGATCGCCGTCGAACTCCGACGCGATCGAGCGAAAGAGACCCCATGAGGCATCGTTGTCGCGCGTGATCGTACTCTCGATATGGGAGACGTCTTCACAGGCGTCACGCTCGAGCAGAGCTTTCAACATCGACTTGGCGAGCCCGCGGCCGCGCATCTTCGGCGCCACGGCGACCTGCCAGACGAAAAGCGTGCCCTGCTTCGACGGCGGCAGGTAGGCCGACACCCAGCCGACAACTTCATCGTCATGCTCGGCAACGATGCAGGTGTCGGCAAAGTGCGTGCATTGCAACAGGTTGCAATACATCGAATTGTCGTCGAGCGCGTCCAGGTCGCCGATGAGGCGCCACACGGCCGCGCCGTCTTCCGAGGTCGGTTTTCGAAAACGGACGCCGCCGGCCATCGCCGGACCCGCGGCAAGCTCTTTTGAAATCTCTATACGCATGGATGCCCCCGTTGCAGCAATCGCGGTTTACTTAGTTAGCCTAACTAATTAAGTCAACAAAAGTTCCATATGGCTCGAATTTTTTTGGCGAAATTCTCGGAAACAAATATCGAGAATAAAATATTTTTCCTCAGAATCCCTGCATCGCGCGCTGGAACCACGCTTTGAAAATAACCATCGATTCGAAACAAACCGGCCCAAAGCAGCTTCAAATTCATTCGTATATGAAACTAATTTGATTTTTCCCGCTTGGCGACCGTGTCCAACTCGTCTACCGGTTTGAACACGATGACGGAAAACCGCTCACAACACGCCCTGATCGTCCTGCGCCGGATCCTGCGGGCGACGGAGAATCGCGCCCGTACATTGTCGCGCCAGTCCGGCCTGACCGCCTCGCAACTACTCCTCCTGCAGACACTCGAAGACGAAGGCGAATGCACCGCAGGAAGGATTGCGGCCCGGCTCGGCATCACCCAGGCGACGACGACCTCACTGGTGCAGAAGCTCGAAGCCAAGGGGCTGGTCATCCGGAAACGGGGCGATACCGACAGGCGGACGGTCTGGCTCGCCCTCAGCGACTCCGGCCGCACCAAGCTGGCCGAAGCGCCCGACAGCTTGCAGGAGCTGTTCAGCCAGCGCTTCGAGAAGCTGGACGACTGGGAGCAGATGATGCTGATGGCCAGCCTCGAGCGGGTCGCATCCATGCTGGATGCCGAAGAGATCGACGCCTCTCCCGTGCTCGATATCGGCGCCCTCGACAGGGAAGCCTGACCAGGACGGCGCAAATCCAATCCGCCGGTATCCAATTCGACCGAAAGAGAATCCCGCGCGCACGCTGCGCGCGCCCGCGAGCTACAGCTCATGCAGCCCCTTGTTTTTTCGGGCCTGTTCGGT
>NZ_JAEPQA010000013.1:121352-125728 GCF_017640745.1 Nisaea sp.
ACTCGACATTCTGGACAATCTGTCCAAGAGTCCGCTTTCGAACGAAAGACAAAATCTTCACTTGAAACCCGAAGCCGGTTAAAAGCGCGGGAAAGCAAAACAGGGAGGTACCAATATGAACAGACGGAGCATCATGGGATTCGCGGCGGCAGCCGTCGGGATCCTCACCCTGGGATGGCCGGGCGCCTCCCATGCCCTGGATTCGCGGTTCCAGGACAATAACGGCGATCTGGTCGCCGATACGCCGACCGACCCGTCGCAGCAGGTCGATCCGAGCACCATCATCTTCGCCTATACGCCCGTCGAAGATCCGGCCGTCTACGCGAAGGTCTGGGACGGCTTTCTGCGCCACATGGAATCGGTGACCGGCAAGAAAGTCCAGTTCTTCCCGGTGCAGTCCAACGCCGCGCAGATCGAGGCGATGCGCGCCGGCCGCCTGCATGTCGCCGGCTTCAACACCGGCTCCAACCCGCTTGCGGTCAACTGCGCCGGCTTCGTCTCCTTCGCCATGATGGCGAACAAGGCGGGCGAGTTCGGCTACAACATGGAAATCATCACCTACCCGGGCAGCGGGATCGAGAAGGTCGAGGACATCAAGGGCAAGAAGATGGCCTTCACCTCGCAGACCTCGAACTCCGGCTTCAAGGCGCCGTCCGCGATCCTGAAGGCCGATTACGGCATGGAACCGGGCAAGGATTTCGAGCCGGTCTTCTCCGGCAAGCACGACAACTCGATCCTCGGCGTCGCCAACAAGGACTATCCGGCCGCCGCGATCGCCAACTCGGTCTGGCACCGCATGCTCGCCCGCGGCGTTGTCCAGGAAGGCCAGATCATCTCGATCTACAAGTCGCAGACCTTCCCGACCACGGGCTTCGGCTATGTCTACAACCTGAAGCCGGAACTGCAGGAGAAGATCAAGGAAGCCTTCTTCACCTTCAACTGGGAAGGCTCGGCGCTGAAGGAAGAGTTCGCGCGCTCCGGCGAGGAGCAGTTCATTCCGATCACCTACCAGGAATACTGGGACGTGATCCGGAAGATCGACGCCGCGAACGGCGTTTCCTACGCCTGCAAGTAAGACGAACCACCGTCAAATCGATCGCGTGACGCGATCCCCAAAAAAGAGTTGAGGAGCGCCTGCATGTTGCGACTTGAAGGTCTGTCGAAAGTCTATGGGACAGGCGATCGGGCGCTCACCGACGTTAGTCTTTCCGTCGAACCCGGTCAGGTCATCGGCCTGATCGGGCCGTCGGGAGCCGGCAAGTCCACCCTGATCCGGTGCGTGAACCGGCTGGTGGAACCCACGTCCGGGAAGATCTTCCTGGGCGATCTCGAGATCACCGGTCTCAGCCGCGGCGGCCTGCGTCAGGCGCGCCGGCGGATCGGGATGATCTTCCAGGAATATGCACTGGTCGAACGCCTGACCGTGATGGAGAACGTGCTCTCCGGACGGCTCGGCTATGTCGGCTTCTGGCGCAGTTTCTTCCGCAAGTTTCCCCCCGAGGCGATCGAGAACGCCTACCGGCTGCTCGACCGGGTCGGGCTCAGCGCGCATGTGAACAAGCGCGCGGATGCGCTCTCCGGCGGCCAGCGCCAGCGGGTCGGCATTGCCCGCGCGCTCGAGCAGGACCCGGACCTGCTGCTGATCGACGAGCCCACCGCCTCGCTTGACCCCAAGACCTCGCGCCAGATCATGCGCCTGATCGTCGAAATCTGCGACGAGCGCGGGCTGCCCGCCATCATCAACATCCACGACGTCGCGCTCGCGCAACAGTTCGTGCGCCGGATCATCGGCCTGCAGGCCGGCAAGGTCGTGTTCGACGGCAGCCCCGATGAGCTCGACGCCGATGTTCTCACCAAGATCTACGGCGAAGAGGACTGGTCCGCGACGATCCGCAAGGTCGATGAAGACGGCGAAGAGGCCGGCGACGACGACGATGAGGGCTCGGAAGAGCATATCGCCGCCCTCGACCGCGAGCGCCTGGCGGGCCTGACATGAGCGCAAGCGCCGCGACCTCCTATCCGCGGACCTGGACGCGCCCGCCCTTCGTGAAGCGCGCCTGGCTGCGCTGGGCGCTTTATCTCGGTGCCCTCGTCTACCTTATCGTCTCGGTCGGATCGGTCGAGGTGAACTGGGTGCGCGTCTGGGAAGGGCTCGACCGCGGGGTCAGGTTCGTTCAGGGCTTCCTGGTGCCCGACTTCACCAGCCGCTGGGAAGACATCCTCATCGGCATGGAAGAGAGCCTGACGATGACCGTCGCCTCGACCGTCGTCGGCGTCCTGATCTCGGTACCGATCGGCATCGGCGCCGCGCGCAACATCGCGCCGCTGCCGATCTATGCGATCTGCAGGGCGATCATCGCGCTCTCGCGCAGCTTCCAGGAGATCATTGTCGCCATCCTGTTCGTCGCGATGTTCGGCTTCGGACCGCTGGCCGGCTTCATGACCCTCTCCTTCGCCACAATCGGCTTCCTTGCCAAGCTGCTGGCCGAGGATATCGAGGATATCGACGAGAGCCAGGCCGAGGCAGTGCGCGCCACCGGCGCCGGCTGGTGGCAGATCGTGAACTACGCGATCCAGCCGCAGGTCATGCCGCGCCTGATCGGACTCAGCCTCTACCGGCTCGACATCAATTTCCGCGAGTCCGCCGTGATCGGCATCGTCGGCGCGGGCGGCATCGGCGCCACCCTGAACACCGCCATGGACCGCTACGAGTACGACTCGGCTGCGGCGATCCTGATCCTGATCATCCTGATCGTGATGGCGGCGGAATATTCCTCTGGCTATGTCCGGAAGTGGCTCCAGTGATGAGTGACACCCAATTCGACAAGTCCTGGCAGAAGCGGACGACCAAACAGGAACTCTTGCTCTGGCTCGGCTGGCTGGCCCTCGTCGCGTTCTTCGTCTTCTGCTGGGAGGTGATGAACAAAAACACGATCTGGGCCTTTGTTTCCGACGCGCCCCGGCAGGCGATGGATATCGGCTCGCGCATGGTCCCGCCGCGCTGGGACTATCTGCCGAGCCTGATGGAGCCGCTCTGGGACACCATTGCGATCGCCACGCTCGGCACCCTGATGGCGCTCTTCATGGCCGTTCCGGTGGCGTTCATGGCTGCCCGCAACACGACGCCGAGCACCCGCTTCGTGCGTCCGGTCGCCCTGCTCATCATCGTCTCCAGCCGCTCCATCAACTCGCTGATCTGGGCGCTGCTGCTGGTCGCCATCATCGGCCCCGGCGTGATGGCCGGGATCGTCGCCATCGCCTTCCGCTCGATCGGCTTCGTCGCCAAGCTGCTCTACGAGGCCATCGAGGAAATCGATGCCGTGCAGGTCGAGGCGGTGTCCGCCACCGGCGCCAGCAAGGCGCAGATCATGGACTATGCGGTCGTGCCGCAGATCCTGCCGGCTTTCGCCGGGATCACCGTGTTCCGCTGGGACATCAATATCCGCGAGTCGACCGTGCTCGGCCTGGTCGGGGCCGGCGGGCTCGGCCTGCGCCTCCAGGAATCGCTGAACGTGCTCGCCTGGCCGCAGGTGACCGTGATCTTCATCCTGATCCTGATCACCGTCCTGGTGAGCGAATGGGTATCCGCGAAGGTGCGGCACGCCATCATCTAGAACCGGCCCGTAGCGGTCGCGATTGAGGCCATGGAACTACTGATCAACATACTCGGGGGAGTGGCCCTGCTCCTCTGGGGCGTGCGTATGGTGCGCACCGGTGTGACCCGGGCTTTCGGCTCCAGCATCCGCCGCGGCATCGCGGCCGCGACGCGGAACCGGCTGAGTTCCTTCGCAACCGGTCTCGGGGTCACCACGATCCTGCAGAGCAGCACGGCCACCGCCCTGATCGTGAGTTCCTTCGGCAGCCGCAAGATGGTCGGCGTCGCCGCCGGTCTCGCGATCATGCTCGGGGCCGATGTCGGCAGCACTATCGTGGTTCAGGTGCTCGCTTTCGACGTCACCTGGATGTCCCCGGTCCTGCTCTTCGTCGGGGTGACCACCTTCCTCTCTTCGGAAAACTCGCGCCGCAAGGCCATCGCCCGGGTCTTGATCGGACTCGGGCTCATGCTTCTCGCGATCAAGATGGTGATGCTTGCCTCCGTTCCGCTGCGCGAGGGACCGACAGTTTCGATGCTGCTGGCCCCGCTCCGGAGCGAACCGGTGCTCGCCATCGTCTTCGCCGCGCTGCTGACCTGGATGGCGCATTCCAGCCTCACGGTCATCGTGCTGATCATGACCCTGGTCTCGCTCAATGTGCTCGAGCTTCAGGTCGCGATCATGATGGTGCTCGGAGCGAATATCGGCAGCGCAATCACCCCCGTCGCGATGAACTGGAGCGGCGAACCGGCGTCGCGCAGGGTGCCTCTCGGCAACCTCTTC
>NZ_JAEPQA010000014.1 GCF_017640745.1 Nisaea sp.
CGATCAGGCGCAATCGCAGACTGGAACGAAAGCGGAGAAAGGAGCACGGCCATGGGCATGTCGAAACAGGAATTCGAGGCAATGCAGGCGCCGCGCTATACCGGATTGCCGACCTTCATGCGCATGCCCTTCCGGGAAAGCGCCGACGGCCTCGATATCGCGCTGGTCGGCGTACCGTATGACGGCGGCGTGACCAATCGTCCGGGCGCCCGCCTCGGCCCGCGGGAGATCCGCAACCAGAGCAGCATGATACGCACCATCAATCAGGCGACCGGGACCTGTCCCTACGAACTGTGTTCGGTCGCCGATGTCGGTGACGCGGTGGTCGAGCGGCCGTTCCAGCTCGAGCAGGCGCATGAACAGATTCAGGCGTATTATGAAAAGCTGGCGGCGACCGGCGCGGTGCCGCTCAGTGCCGGCGGCGATCATTCGATCACATTGCCGATCCTGCGGGTGCTCGGACGCAAGGAGCCGGTCGGGCTGATCCAGATCGACGCCCACTGCGATACCGGCGACGATTATCTCGGTTCCCGCTTCCACCACGGCTCGCCGTTCTCGCGGGCGGTGGAGGAAGGCGTGCTCGATCCGAAACGCTGCGTGCAGATCGGCATTCGCGGAGGCATAAACGGGCGCGACCAGTGGGCCTTCAGCTACGAGCACGGAATGCGCGTCATCCAGATCCACGAAGCGCATGCGATGGGGCTGGAGGCGGTGATCGCCGAGGCTCGGCGCGTGGTCGGGGATGGGCCGACCTACTTCACATTCGACATCGACGGTATTGATCCGGCTTATGCACCTGGAACCGGGACGCCGGAGATCGGCGGCTTCACGGCACTCGAGGCGCAGCTGCTGGTCCGCGGCATGAGCGGGGTGAACCTCGTCGGCGCCGACGTGGTCGAGGTCGCGCCGCCTTTCGATCCGAGCGGCATCACCGCGCTGACCGGCGCGACGGTCATGTTCGAGCTGCTCTGTATTCTGGCCGAGTCGGTCGCGGCGCGCCGCGCTTGAGGCAATGAACCTGCGCGGCATCGCATGGGGAGCTCTGGTCGCGGGTCTCCTGGGAGTGGTTCCGGCCCGGTCCGAGGATGCCGGTCCAACTGTATTTCTGGCGAATCCGGAGCTCGTGTCTGAGGCGGTGCCGGAACTGCGCTTCGCGCGCTGGCCGGTCGATCGGTGGGCGGCCATATATGTGCGCGTCGCGAACGGTTCGGTCGTGGGGCTCGCTCTAAAGCAAAGGGGCGGCACGAATGAAGGGGGGCCGGTACTGCGGCTTTCCCAAGGGGCGGAACGGCGGGTCTGGATCGGAGGGACCTCGGACTATTTCGTGTCACCCCGGACCGGAGCGGCGTCCGATCGTGAAGCCCTGATCGTTTTGCTCGCCGCAGGCCGACCGCCGGAGTTCGGCAATCTTGCCCCCATTGCCGGCACTCAGTTACCGGACGTCGCACCATCCGCCGAGACATTCTTCCATCAACTGGCAACTGCGCCCTGGATCGGAGATGTCGAGATCCACATGGTCCCCTACCGGGTCAGCGCAGGAAAAGGCGCGGCAGCATCGGTTGCCGAACGGACGGGGGCCGATGTCCAGCTCGTCTTTTCCGGCCTGCCGTTCGACAAAGTTCTGACGGTTGCGGACATCCTCGCCGTGGAGACCGTCGATCTTCTGTCGCCTTTGCGCATCCGGCGCCACGATGAGGGCAGCGCTGTAACGTTCGGCTACAAGACGGCTCTCGATCTGACGGCGCTTGCCGGAAGGATCGAAAAGATTGCCGCCGATCTAGGAGCGCGTGCGTTCGTCTCTGTCGATGTCGCCAACGGGCGGCTGGAGCTGTCCGCGCCCTGATCTGCGGGCAACCACTTGCATATGGGAGTGTTGCGGCTGGTCCGGAAATCACCCAAGATAAACACGCATAAGGTGAGGAAATATAAAATTACTCACTAATTTAGAGGGGCCGCGCGCGTGTTTGAGCATGGTGGGGGAGCAGCTGGCCTGAGAACGGAGATCAGCGGAGAGCTTGCCTCGGCGCTCGCCGCGGTCGTCGAAGCCTCGGGCGATGCCGGGCGGCGTTACGATGCGAGAGTGCGCCGCTCCCTTATCCAGACGGTCGCCGCCAGGGCCTATGGCCGGCCTTTGCTGGAACTTGCGTTCCTGATTTCCGCTGCAGACCGGATCGCGGGACGCGGAGGGTATATCGGTTATCTTTGGGGCGTACGCACAGCAAGCGCTGCGGCCTTCAAAGCGGCGTCGATCGCCTCCGGACGGCTCGACCGGAATGGGTCCGGGGTTCATGCCGGAGCGAACGAGCTTATTCTTCGAACGGCCTCGCCGGAATTCCGCATCAGCTATGGCCGGATCCCTTTCCTCGCTGCGTTGCTTGATTTTTGTGTAACCGCCCTTGGTTTCGAAGCGGTGGACGATGAGATCGCGGCATTTCTCGCCGGCCCGCAAGGGCGGGGTGAAGCGCAGGCGCTCGCCAACGCCCTGTCCAGACGCCTCTACGAGTTTCTGAAGCGGCATCTCCCCTCGCAGCAATACGAGCGGAAGTTCGGTGTGATATGCGGTTTTCTCGCCGATCGAAGCGGACGCAGGCCGGCTGCCGAATCCATCGATGACCGCACAATTCTGGCGTTCTGGGAACAGCGTTGCGCGTTGCATTCCGACGGCGGGGATTTCAGGGGATTTCGCACCGTCGCTCTGGACTGTTTCCGGCTGCGGACGGCGCTCAAGGAGGCGGCGGTCCGGCGGGCGGTCGAGAGCGCCGCGCCGATCGGGCCATCACGCGAACAGGGGGAGGTTGACCCCGAACAGGTGCTGGAGGCTCTGGAGGTCGTAGACGGGGGGCGGGCCATCCTCACCGAACTTTCCTCGCCTCCGGCAGACCGGCTCAAATCGGTAAACAAGCGGGAGGCCGCACGCCTTGAAATGGTTCTGGAGGCCGGCGACGCGGCAGGCATTCTGCCGCTGACAATCCTGCGTGCCGAAGTGTTTGGCGCACATCAGGCGCGCATCATCCAGGCGCTGCGCAGGCGGAGCGGACATGCCGGGCAGGATCTGGTGGCCAGCCTGATCGGCACCTCGCCGGAAGAGAAATACGCGACCACCGTCGCAAGCTTCGGGACGATCGCAATGCATCTCCTGAAAGTTCGCAAGGCCTTGATGTATATTCTGTTCCGGAACCGCAGACCGGAAGCTTTGGCGATTGCGGTCTCGCTCTTTCCGGAGATGGCGCCGGCCCTCAAGCAAAGTGTTTCAGGATCGGGACCTTTCGAGGGAAACGTGGTCCCGCTTCGCCCCGAGCAGGTCGTCGGAGGATTGATCGAACATGCGCTTTCCGGCGATCCGGAGGCGGCACCCGAAGCCGGGTTTTTCCACGCCGCCCGAGGCGCATTCGCCAAGATCAACCGTCGCGGTTTCGACGAAAACCGCGTGCTGGAGCGCGAGGTTCTCGAGGCGGCCGAAGTCAGCGAACCGCTGGTTCGCGATTGCGCCAAAAGTCTGCAGGACCTGCTGAAGTCGCTTGGACGGCATTTTGACCTGATCTCCCCGGATCAGGTTTTCGACGAGGATTGCCGCCGTTTCGCCGCTGCTCTGGCGGCCCTTTACCGGGAGCATGCATGACCGGCGAGGACGAGACGGTGGCCGATCCGTTGGCAAAGGCGCTTTTTACTGCGGCCTCGCTGGCCCGGGACCTGCGAGGCGCGACGAAAGAGGCAGCCGGTGCGATCTGCTTTTCCGAGTTGGCGCATCGTCTGTTGCGGCCGGACGGGAGGGGAGCGGATGCGGTTTTGGACCGCGCTTTCGGTAATCCGAAATTGGCCCCGGCTGCGGAAGCCCTGCTCCGCCGGATTGCCCTGGCCGAGTTTCCTGCAGCCGCAGCGGCGAGCAGCGGCGGCCTCGAAATGCGCGAACGTGACAGCTATCGTCTGCGGCTGGCGACTTCACTTGCCGCGGACGGCCCGACATATCTGCTGATCGAGCAGGCGCAGCCGGGGGCGGAGCTGCCGCGCCTGCTTGTCGCCCTTCAGCCCGGCATGCGCCCGGAATATGCCGTCTTGCCCGAGGCGGACACTTTGCCGCTTCAGCTCATGTTCGATGCCGATGCGCCGTTTCTCCGGGCGTTCCGCAATCCGGACAGCAGGCTCTTCCTGACGTGACGGCGGGCGCGAAACGGGTACGGGTTTTCATCGCGACGACCCGTGGGGCGGTCCGCGTGGTGCGGATCTCGGCGGAGAATCCGACGGTCCGGTCCGCTCTCTGTCTCTCAGGCTCCCTTGCCGCGCTGCCGGTTAGCGCCGATTACGACTCCTTCGTGCGCGAGCCGACGGGTGTGGTCGAGCGACAGACCGGTCACCCGGTCTATCGGACGGATCTGTCAGCGACGATCGAAGGGGGCGAGAGCTGGCAGCTCGGCCTGTTTGTCGCCCACTTACTGAAGCACGAAGACCTCCTTGCCGAGGGCGACGAGCCGGCGGAAACGGACTTGCTGGTCACGGGACGGCTCGACCGGGATCTCAATATCGGAACGGTCGATCACGTCCGGGAAAAGCTGGAAAGGGCCGGTATGGCCGGATCGGGGCGGGGCCTCTTCGTACTCCCCGCCGGAGGTGACATCCCGGACAGTGCCGGAGGCTGGCAGGTTCTGCCCGTCGACCATCCGGGGCAGGCTCTGTCGGCCTGCCTCGGGACGGAAACGTTCGAAAGCCGCTATGGCGCCTTGCGGAGCTCGCCTCCGCGAGGCAGGTGGCCGCCGCTCGCAGGGAAACGCATTGCGGCCGCCGCCGGGATAGCGTCTGCGGGACTGATGGCAGCGGTCCTTTACAGTTCGATCATCCAGCGTGAGGAAGCTGCCCCGGAACGGACGAGCGGCGGTGCAGGTTCGATGATGCAGCTGGAGATCGTGCCCCGGGGCGAACAGGGATGCGGCGCTCCGGTTGTTGTTGCGCCGCAAGCGAATGTCTTCGCCGGACCCGCCTGTGCCGGCATCGTTACGGTTGGCCGAGACGGAGAGTTCCGGATCATGGCGTCTGTCTCCGGGGACTTCCTGAGCTATGCGGACCCCAGGCGGTATCGGAGAGAATTGCACCGCGTCATCAGTGGCGGTGACCGGCTGGTGCTGAGGATCGATTTCCCCTATTGGGTGCGCCAGCCGGTCCGTTTAAATGTTGACGTCACCCAGTTGGCGATGGACGGGGAGCCGGTGCTATCCGCCAAACGAAGTATCGAGCTCCGGCCCGCCGGTTCTTTTCATTTTTAATTCTTTTAAATTTCACCCGATTTTTGTTTGTGTTCGAGGGTGCGTATGATCAGTCCGGGTGCGGCAATACAGAGAAGCTTGTCCATCTCTTTCAGATTGACCCTAATTCAATTATAGCTTTGCGTTCCTTCACAAGTCTTTATTGTTGACGGGAGTGATCGGAGTCTCAGAATTCTTAGGCTTGCCCGGGATGCTCGGAGAGACCATGAAATGCCAAGCTGTGCATGGCTTGTGAATAATTGGGCTCTTTTGTTTTTTAAACTCGAATCGTCAAAACGCTTTGCGAATGCAATGTTTGAGGGCGACTGAACATGAGGCGGAACGGATCCCTTGCATTTGAAGCTTCTAGCCGTGCCGCAGCGCAAAAAAAGTTATCCACAGATAAATTCCGTTTTGTTTCAAGAATGTTAAGTCGCGCCTGTGGCGTGCGATCCGGATGCCGGGCGGTGATGTGCGCACTTGTCTTAATGAGCGCCTGGACTCGTTCCGGCTTAGCGGAGCCGGTCGACCTGGAGCTGGTCTTTGCCGCTGACGGGTCAGGCTCCATCGACGACGAAGAACTGCGGTTGCAGCGTCAGGGATATGCCGATGCGCTTGCCGATAGGCGGGTCCTGGACGCCATCGCGTCGGGTCGCCGGGGTAAAATAGTGGTTACCTATATCGAATGGGGAGACGCGGCCTCCCAGCATACCATCGTCGACTGGTCGGAAATCGCCGGGCCGGACGATGCTCGCGCATTCGGCGAGGCGCTGATGGCGGCGCCGCGCGCGGCCTGGGGATATAATTCGATAAGCGAGGCGATCGCCTATTCGACCGACATGATCCTCGGCAACGCCTACGAGGGCACGCGCCTGGTGATAGATGTCTCCGGGGACGGCCCGCAGATCGGCGGTCGCCCGATAGACTGGGCGAGAGACCGGGCGGTCGATGCCGGAATTACCGTAAACGCACTTGCTGTGAAAAGCCGTGGCGGGAACCGTCCGGGACCGGGAGGCATGCCTTTGGAGATGCACTACCGTCTGGATATCATCGGCGGCGTCGGTGCATTCGTCATGGTGGCCGACGAGCAAACCCGCTTTGCCGACGTCCTGCTGGCCAAGATCATCCGTGAAATCGCCGATGCGCGGCCGACCGGACATGGCCGGGAACAGGCGGGGATTGGCAAGCGAGGGCTTCCGTCACAATATTCAGCCGACCCGATGATCTGCGAGGCGAAAGACGATGAACGAACCGGCGATGACCTTGGATGCGAGCGGCTTGAAATGTCCGCTGCCGGTGTTGAAAACCCGAAAGGCGATTAAAGGCCTTGCGCCCGGCCAGTTGATCTCGGTTCGTTCGACGGATCCTGCTTCGCCGCTCGACTTCAAGCATTTCTGCAATAGCGGCGGCCATGAACTTGTCAGCGAGGACGAGGCGGAAGGCGCCTTCACTTTCGTGATTCGCAAAGGCGCCTGATAGAAAAGGCTAGCCGAGTCCGTCAGTTCCGGCGCCGCAGACGATGACGCCGACATTGCTCCCCGTTTCGACGGCAGCAGCTCCGCTCTGAATGGCGGCGAGTGCTGCGGCCCCGCTCAGCTCGGCCGCGATCCCGGCTTCCGCCCAGAGCCATTCCGCAGCAGCCTTCATGTCCGGGTCCGAGACCAGCACCAGCTCGTCCACGTTCTCCGAAATCAAACCGAAATTGAGCTCGGCCGAGGTCCGGGGGGCAAGCGTGCCCGCAGCCGTCTCGATCTTGTCCAGCGTCACCAGATGCCCGGCCGCGCGGGCGGCATGGTGCGTCGGCGCGCCGGTCGGCTCTACGCCGATCACGCGGATATCCGGCTTCAGCAGCTTCGCCGCGGTCGCCACACCGGCAATCAACCCGCCGCCGCCGATGGCGACCACCAGCGTGTCGATTTCCGGATTGTCCTCCAGCATCTCCAGCGCGATGGTGCCTTGCCCGGAGACGACCCTCGGATCGGCGAAGGGATGGATATAGGTCAGGCCCTCGGTCTCCGCCCGCGCTAGCGCCGCCTCGTTGGCATCGTCCCAGACCGCGCCATGCACGATCACCTCGGCGCCCCATGCCTTCAGCTTCTCCGCTTTCGCTTTCGGTGTGCTCTCGGGCAGATAGATCACCGCCGGGCAGCCGCTCATGCGCGCGCCGAAGGCGACGCCGAGGCCGTGATTGCCGCCGGACGCGGTGATCAGGCCGCGCGCCTTCTCTTCTTCCGAGAGCGACATCACCGTGTTCGTGGCGCCGCGCACCTTGAAGGAGCCGGTCGGCTGCAGGTTCTCCAGCTTGAGCAGCAGACGCCCGCCGGGCGCCGGATCGCTTTTCAGCGCCACGGCCTCGAGGGAGGGCGTCCGGCGGACCTTGCCGCGGATACGGGCGGCGGCGGCGTCAAAGTCGACGCGGGTGAGAGATTGAGACGACATCAGTTGAGAATGCCTCCGTCGACAACAAAGAATTGGCCGGTCGTGTATGCGCTTTCGTCCGAGGCGAGATAGAGCACCATGGCGGCGATCTCCTCCGCAGTCCCGAGCCGGCCGAGCGGCTGGCGGGCGATGAAATCCTTGCGCGCCTGGACGGGGTCGTCGAAGGCGTTGATCCGGCCGTCGAGCGAGGGCGACTGCACGGTGCCGGGGCAAACCGCGTTGCAGCGGATGCCCTGCTTCAGGAAGTCGGCCGAGATCGACTTGGTGAGGCCGAGCACGGCGGCCTTGCTGGCACCGTAGACACAGCGCGCCGGGATGCCTTTCAGGCTTGAGCTGACCGACGACATGTTGATGATCGAGCCGCCGCCGTTCTCCAGCATCGCCGGCAGGAAGGCGCGGCACATGCGGAACATCGCCTTGACGTTCAGATTGAAGGAGAAGTCCCAATCCTCGTCACTGGTGTCGAGGATGGTGCCGTGATGGACGAAGCCGGCGCAGTTGAAGAGCGCGTCGACGGCGCCGATCTCCTTGGCGGCCGACATCACCGCCACGTCGTCCAGCACATCCAGCTTGCGCAAGGTGACGCCGGAGAGACCCTCCAGCGCGCCGAGCGCGTCCATGTTGATGTCGGTTGCGATGACTTGCGCGCCCTCGCGGCTGAAGGCCTCGACAGTGGCCTTCCCGATGCCCTGTGCCGCGGCCGTTATCAGCGCTTTCTTGCCGTTCAGACGTCCTGCCATGATTTCCCCCCGATTTGATCAGATTATCGTCCATCAGTAAGCACCGGATTTCCACGCGGCAAGCTTTTGCGCAGCACCGGTGCTGAGCTATCATCGCAGCAATCATATTGAGGGAGATGCATGTGATGGCCGAAGCAGACGCAGGCCGCGGCGGCGAGAAACTGACGGTCCGGCTCAACCCGGCGGACAACGTCGTCACGTCGCGCACCGAGATCGCGGCGAACACCAAGATCGCGGAAGAGATGGTGGCGACGCTGGGTCCAATCCCGCGGGGCCACAAGATCGCGACCCGGCGCATCGGCGTCGGCGAGCCGGTGAAGAAGTACAACCAGGTGATCGGCTTCGCGACCGCCGACATCCGGCCCGGTGAGCATGTGCATACCCACAATGTCGCGATGAAGGATTTCGAGCGCGACTACGCCTTCTGCATGGACCGGCGCGACACCGACTACGTGCCGGAAAAGGAGCGCGCGACCTTCGAGGGCTTCCGCCGCAAGAACGGCAAGGTCGGGACGCGGAACTATATCGGGATCCTGACCAGCGTGAACTGCTCGGCCTCGGCGGCGAAATATCTCGCCGACGCGGTGACGCCGGAACTGCTGGTGAAGTATCCGAATGTCGACGGTGTGGTTGCGCTCAGCCACGCGACCGGCTGCGGCATGGCCGATACGGGCGAGGGCTACGCGAACCTGCAGCGGGTGCTCTGGGGCTTCGCCGGGCACCCGAACTTCGCCGGCATCATCATGGTAGGCCTCGGCTGCGAGGTGAACCAGATCGACTTCCTGTTGGAAGCGAACCAGCTCGAGCGCGGCCCGCGCCTGCGCACCATGACGCTGCAGGAGACCGGCGGCACCCGGAAGACCATCGAGAAGGGCCTTCAGCTGATCGAGGAGATGCTGCCGCTCGCAAACCAGAGCCGGCGCGAGACCTGCCCGGCCTCGGAGCTGACGCTGGCGCTGCAATGCGGCGGCTCGGACGCCTATTCCGGCATGACCGCGAACCCGGCGCTCGGCTACGCCGCCGACCTGCTTGTGCGGCATGGCGGCACCGCGGTGCTGGCGGAAACGCCCGAGATCTACGGCGCCGAGCACCTCCTGACCCGCCGGGCCGTCAGCAAGGAGGTCGGCGAAAAGCTGGTCGAGCGCATCAAGTGGTGGGAAGAGTACTGCGCGCGCAATGGCGGCGAGATGAACAACAACCCCTCTCCGGGCAACAAGGCGGGTGGTCTGACGACCATCCTAGAGAAAAGCCTCGGCGCGGCCGCCAAGGGCGGCACCACGAACCTCACCGGGGTCTACAAATACGGCGAGAAGATCGACACCAAGGGCTTCGTCTTCATGGACAGCCCCGGATACGATCCGGCCTCGATCACTGGGCAGGTGGCGAGCGGCAGCAACATCGTCGCCTTCACCACCGGACGCGGCTCCTGCTACGGCTGCAAGCCGGCACCCTCGATGAAGCTTGCCACCAACTCAGCCATGTACGAGCGCATGTCCGAGGACATGGACATCAATTGCGGTCCGGTCATGGATCAGGGCGTCTCGATCGAGGAGATGGGGACCGAGATCTTCGAGCAGGTGCTCCGCGTCGCCTCGGGCGAAAAGACAAAGAGCGAGCGGCTCGGGATCGGCGATCACGAATTCATTCCCTGGCAGATCGGGGCGGTGATGTGAGCGGCGGAAAGCCCCGGTCGTGAATGATTTCGAAGAGAGCTATCTCGGTCAGCTGCGGAAGCTGATTGGCAACCGGCTCGTCCTGATGCCGGGAGCCCGTTGTGTGATCGAGGACGAGGATGGCCGCGTTCTTCTGCAGCTGCGTGGAGACATGAATGTCTGGGGGCTGCCCGCGGGCTTCTGCGAGGCGGGGGAAAGCGCTCTTACGACCCTGGTCCGAGAGGTCGCCGAGGAGACCGGTCTGACCGTATTGGACCCTGTGCCATGGGGACATTCCTCCGATCCGGAGACCAACTTTCTGACCTACCCAAACGGCGACCGTATCCAGGGCTTTGGGCTGGATTTCGTCGCCCGGCGCTGGGAAGGCACACCGACTGCCGATGGCGAAGAGACGCTGGCTCTCGACTGGTTTGCGCTGGACAATCTGCCGGAGATGCTTCCCTCCCACCGGGTGACGCTTAAGTATTTCGGGCGTTACCGGGAAACCGGCGTCTTTCAGCTTTTCTAGGGGCGCCGCCCGATGTCCTTTGAAAGTTTTCTTGGCGAACTGCGCGCCGACGCGGACGAGCGGGCGAAGGTGGTGCCGCCGCCGGGCGCCGTCGATTGCGAGGTGACGATCACCAGCCTCGACGGCGAACAGGCGGTGGGCGGACTGCCGGAGCATCCGCCGCATGCCTATCGGGAGCGGCAGGAGGAGCTCGGGCTTGCCCGTGCCGTGTTGTTCCAGCCGGATGTGCCGGGAGCGGATGTGGAGTTCCTGCTGCGGGCGAAGGAAGCACTCGCGGTATCGCCCGACGGGTTGGTCGAGGACTGCACCCGCGCCTTCGCGACGCTCGGGCCGGGGGAGGATCCGAAGCGTCTCGCCGATCTGGCCGGCGCCGGGATCGACGGGCTCCGCCTTAGCATGCTGCGCGGGCGCCTCACCTGCCCCTGGGAAGAGCTTGACCGCCATGTCCGCCGCACCCACGACCTGACCGGCTGGAGCCGGGAGATCTCCCTCGACGGCTCAGACCTGCACGAGCTGGAGCAGATGCTGCGCGGCTGGCCGGGCGAGACCGTATTCTCCGACTGCGGCGGCTTCCGCTTTTCCCGCAGCCTGACCCAGCCCGGCTTCCGGGCGCTGCGCCGCCTGATCGACCGGGGACATGTCTGGGTCAAGCTCGCACGTCCGTATGCGATCTCGAAGACCGGCGAGGCGGACGATCCGGAAGTACGGACGCTGGCCCGTGCGCTCGCCGACTGGGCGCCGGAACGGATGCTCTGGGGCAGCGGCTGGCCGCATCTTGAGCGGACGGGCGAAACAGGCAAGGAAGAAGGCGAAGGCTCCGCCGACCGCGCTCTGCTCGACCTGCTGGCCGAGTGGGCGCCCTCGAAGGAGGTGCGCACGCGTATTCTTCTCCGCAATCCGGAGGAACTCTACGGCTTCGCGCCCTGGCCTGTGGCGCCGGACGACTAAATCCCGCTTGGTAAGATAAAATTTACCTTAAAGCTTTTACGCTGCGCGCAACCCTCGCGCGACGAGGGACTTTTTTGCTTGCGGAGAGGGGTTGAAATGCTGTCGGGCTTGAGTGTGCGTAACAAGGTGGCCGCGGTCACCATCCTCCTTGTCATCGTCTCGATGCTGGCGACGGCGTTTTCCTCGATTTTTCTGATCGGTTCCTATGTCCAGGAACAGGCTGCGCGCGCGCAGGGTCAGAACCTGAACACGGCCGCGCTGCTGCTGGAGAAGACCTATGGCGAGCTGAAGGTCGCGCGGAAGGCGGACGGGTTGGCACTCTCCTGGGACGGCGCCATCCCCGCCTTCGAGGACCATGGACCGATCGACACTGTCGGCCTCGCCACCGGCGAGACGGCGACGATCTTCGCCTGGGACGAGGAAAGCGGCGATTTCTGGCGCCGGACCACGAACATCAAGAAGGATGACGGCAGCCGCGCCATCGGGACGCCGCTTGGCAAGACCGGACGGGTCTATCCGATCGTCACCAAGGGCGAGACCTATCGCGGCGTCGCCACCATTCTCGGCAAGGACTATTTCACCCTCTACCAGCCGATCTTCTCCACGTCCGACACATCGAAGGTGATCGGCATCCTCTATGTCGGCGTCGGCAAGCAGGCGATCGCGGCGATCGAGCAGGAGCTGACCCTGAGCCTGCTCTCCGTGATGATCGTGGTCGTGCTGGCGACCGCTGCGCTCGCCTTCGTCGTGATCGGCGCGATCATGAAGCCCTTCCCGGTGCTGCGTGAGATCATCCAGCGTTTCTCGGCCAACGAACTGGACCGGGACGTGCCCTATCTCGAGCGCCGCGACGATGTCGGCGATCTTGCCAAGGCTGTCGAGACCTTCAAGACCGCGACCCTCGAACGCCGCCGCATCGCACAGGAGAGTTCGGATGCGCTGGAGAAGGCGAGCGAGGACCGCAGGCAGATGCGCATCCGCACCGCCGACGAGTTCGAAGGCACCGTTGCCCGCACGGTCGAGCAGGTCGCCGACGCGCTCCGCGCCTTCAGCGGCTCCGCGAACGGCATGGCGGCCTCGGCCGACGACGCCAAGGCGAAGGCCTCCATCGTCGTCTCCGACAGTGACAGCGCCGCCCGCAACATCCAGACGGTTGCGTCGGCGACCGAGGAACTGACCGCCTCGATCTCCGAGATCGGCCGTCAGGTCTCGCAGGCCTCCGATGTCGCTTCCGGCGCGGTCCGGCAGGCGGCCGATACCAACGGCAAGGTCCAGGGGCTCGCCGAGGCGGCGCAGAAGATCGGCGAGGTGGTCGGGCTGATCACCGAGATCGCCGAACAGACCAACCTCCTCGCCCTGAACGCCACGATCGAGGCCGCGCGGGCGGGCGAGGCGGGCAAGGGCTTCGCGGTCGTGGCCTCGGAGGTGAAGAACCTCGCGAGCCAGACGGCGCGGGCGACCGAGGAGATCTCGGCGCAGATCCAGGGCATCCAGTCCTCGACCAGCGAGTCCGCCGACGCCATCGCCGCGATCACCGAAACCATCGAACAGGTGGACCAGATCGCCAGCGCGATCGCCGCCGCGGTCGAGCAGCAGAGCGCGGCCACGCAGGAGATCGCCCGCAATGTCGAGGAAGCCTCCGCCGGCACCGCCCGGGTCTCCTCGACCATCTCGGAGGTTTCGCAGTCGGTTCATCAGACCGGCGACGCCGCTTCGCAGATCCGCGACGAGACCCGGCGCCTGACCGGCGACGCGGATCGCCTGAAGGAAGAGATCCGCCAGTTCCTGGCGAGCATCCGCAAGTAGAGCCGCAGCACACCTCTTCGCCCTCTCCCCGACGCGGGAGAGGGCGTCTCTTCCCGCTATTGCGGATCGTGATCCGCGTAGACGACGAGCCGCCGGAGGATGTCGCCGAGGGCCTCGTCGTGCTGGTGGTGGTTCTGCGGCGGCAGCGGGTCGCCCTGGTTCGAGGCCACTTCCTTTCTGCAGCCCTCGCAGCGGTAGATTCCGGAAAACGGCGCCGTATCCGCCGGCCGGTGCAGGAAGTCGAACGCGTCGTCGTCGATTTTCACGAGATACCGATCGTCCTTGTAGAGTGCCATCGCGGCCTCCTTTCGCCATCGGGTTGCATCATGGTTCAACCGATGGGCGTGTGGGTCAAGCGATGCGTCGCGTCTCAAGGCCGGGCGCGTGGATATGTTTGCGCTGCAGCAAGAATTTCGTGCCGCAACGATCCCTAAGCCCATGTCCCGCCTTGGAAAACCCCAGCCGTTTTGCCTCTTCTGTCGTTATCGGATAAATTATGTCGATAAAACGATAAACAGGAGAGGTTCGGACCATGACGCTGCTTACCAAAGCGGAAGAAATCTCGGATATTGCCTTCGGGTTCATGGGCTCGAAGGCGCTTTTCGCTGCGCTGCATCATGGCATCTTCACCGCGCTGAAGGACGGTCCGCTCTCGGTCGAGGAGGTCGGCGAGGCGACGGGTCTGCACCCGGACCGGGTGCAGACCCTCTTGACCGCGCTCGCCGCGCTCGGCGTGGTTTCGACCGAGGACGGCCGCTTTGCCAACTCGCCAGCCGCCGAGGCCTTCCTGGTGAAAGGGGCGAAATACGATTTCGGCGACTATCTCCGCCTGCAGGTGGATAGGCAGATGTACGGGCTGCTCGACCAGATCGAGGACGCCATCGCCAACAACCTGCCCGACGACGCGACCAGCTCCTATGCCGACTGGTTCTCCGACCCGGAGCAGGCCCGGCTCTATTCCAGGAGCCAGCATGCCGGCTCCCTCGGCCCGGCGCGGGGCCTCGCGAAGCAGGTGGACCTTTCCGGCGGCAAGAAGCTGCTCGATGTCGGCGGCGGCACCGGCGCCTTCGCGATCACGCTGGCCAAGGCCTTTCCGGACCTGACCGCCACCATCGTGGATTTCCCCAATGTCGCCGATCTCGGCGAGCAGTATATCGCGAAGGCGGGGCTCTCCGACCGGATCAGGTACATCCGCGGCAACGCGCTCCGCACCGAGTGGCCGGAGGGACAGGACGCCATCCTGATGTCCTATCTCTTCTCCGGCGTGCCCGGCGACGAGCATGAAAACCTGCTGGAAGGCGCCTGGAACAAGCTGGTGCCGGGCGGCCGCCTGCTGATCCACGATTTCATCGTCACCGCCGACCGCACCGGCCCGAAGCTCGCCGCCCTCTGGCAGCTCCAGCACACGGCCTTCACGCCCGAGGCGCGCTCGCTCGACGACGAGTGGCTGCAGGAGAAGCTGGAGGCGACCGGGTTCACCGACGTGAAGGTGGAGCCGATGATCCCGGGCATGACCATGCTGGCGGAGGCGGTGAAGCCGGGGTGAGGGGGCGGCGCCACCAATCGTGAATTGGCAAACTTTGCCATCGTGCGCTAGAGTATCCGTGAGCAAGGAGATGCCGATGGCGACGATGAACGTGTCCCTGCCGGACCCGATGAAGGACTGGGTCGAGGAGCAGACCCGCGATGGCCGTTACAGCAATGCGAGCGACTACGTCCGCCACCTGATCCGCCGGGACCAGGAACGCCGCGCCGCGCTCGTCATGCTGCAGTCGGCCATCGACGAGGGTATCGCCAGCGGTACGGCGGAACGCCTGGACCCGGAGGCCTTCAAATCCGCGATGCGCGCGCGCCGTGCCGCCGGGTGAGAGCGGCGCGCCGACCCATTACCGTCTGACGCCGCGGGCGCGCGCCGATCTTGAGGAAATCTGGCTCTATTCCGAGGAAACCTGGTCGGCCGAAAAGGCGGACGACTATATCGACGCGCTCACGGAAGGGTTCGAGGCTCTGCTGCGCGTGCCGGAAATGGCCCGGGAACGCACGGAGCTGAGGCCGCCCGTCCGGATCCATCCCCTGGGTGGCCATCTGATCGTCTATCGCATCCTCGAGGACCATATCGAAATCGTCCGGCTCCTCGGCGGCCGGCAGAACTGGGTGGCGATCCTCGCTGCTCTGGACGAGGGGCAAGAGTGATCTGTTCCCTTGATCCTGCCGCCTGATCCTCCTCCGGCGCGTCCCGTTCATTCAGGGGCGGATGCGCATCGCTGCAATTATTGCGCTAAACACATTCGAATACATGAATGTAATATCGCATGACGAAGCGGTCATACGCTCGAATGCACAAACAAGATTTATGGGAGGACAGAGAATGAGAGCCATGATTCTGACCGCGCTGCTGGCCTTGCTGGCCGCGGCGCCGCAGCAGCTGTTTGCTGCCGAGCTCGAAGTGAAGATCAACGCCCAGACGCCGAGCGTCACGGTGCCGACCAAGGACGGCCCGGTGGAGGTCATGCGCAACCAGGACCAGGAAGCGACGATCGATCCTACCTACGCGAAGACCTCGCGCAAATGTCCGCCCTTCTGCATCCAGCCGATGCAGGTCGCGCCGGGCGTGACGACCGTGGGCGAGGTCGAGCTGCTTGAGTTCGCCAGGACCGGCGGCAAGCTGATCGACGGCCGGACCGTCGAATGGCATGTCGACGGCACGATCCCCGGCGCGATCAACATGCCCTACACCCAGATGGCCGACCGTCTGGACGAGATCGGCTGCGTGAAGAAGGCGGACGGGAAATGGAACTGCGAGAATGCCGAGACGGTCCTGCTGTTCTGCAACGGCCCCTGGTGCGGTCAATCCCCGATGGCGATCAAGGCCATGCTCCGCGAGGGCTATCCGGCGGAGAAGATCCTCTATTACCGCGGCGGCATGCAGGCCTGGCACACGCTCGGGCTGACCGTCGTCGAGGGCGATATGTAGGCTCTGACGGAACTTTGAGGTTCGGAGAGCCCGCCTGGTTCGCCAAGCGGGTTTTCTCTTTCTGGTGCACTGGACCAAAGAACCAGCCCTCTCCCCAAGATCACCCCGCGTCCGTCATCCCGGCGCAGGCCGGGACCCAGGGGAACGCATGGTGGTGACGGTGGAGCGATGGATCCCGGATCGCGGTCCGGGATGACGACGGGCTTGATGATCCGAGCGCTGTGTCCCCCCGGCACCGACGATGCTATGATGCGTTTTATGAGCAAGATGATCGAAATCACCGACGAAACCGCTGCCGCGCTCGCGAAATTGAGTGCCGCGACGGGGCGGGCGCCGTCGGACCTGCTCTCGGACGCCGTCGCCCTCGAAGCCTGCCGCGCTCATCTCAAGGCCGAACTCGCGCGCCGCCTGTCCGACCAGAGCGCCCCGGTGGACGGTGAGAGCGTTTTCGCCGCGCTCCGGGAAAAGCACGCCTCCCGCAGCGCCTGAGGCATGGGCTTCCGGTTTCATGCCGAGGCCGTCAAGGACCTGAACGTGATCTACGATACGATTGCCGAACACGATCTGCGCGCGGCAGCGCGCATGGTCGAGACGCTTTACAGGGCGTGCCGGTTCCTCGGAGAGAACCCGGATGGCGGCCGCCGCAGGTCTGACCTTCATCCGGATCTTCGGAGCTTTTCCGTCGGCGAGTATTTGCTGCTCTACCGTGTTGACGGGCGCGACGCCGAAGTGGTGTTCGTCGCTCATGGTCGACGCGATCTCGCGGCATTGGTTGAGAGGGAGGAGAGGTGACGGTACCGAATTAGGGTGTGTGTTTCCTTATTCCCTCTATTTCTCGGGGGCGCGGGCCATTTTAGAGATTTCTTTTGCCATATCTATTAGCACCCACGTTTTCTCATCCAAAAAATATTCAACGTAAATTGGGCCGCGTTTATCAGCTGTTGAGTCTATTAACTTAGATAATTGATCTGTTTTCCCGTTCGAGTGATGGGATTGTAGTAGTTGTAAGAGAGTATCCAACGATGTGTCATAATCTTGATGGCAAAGACCTTCTGGAAAAATAAATTTTAAACTTCTTTGATCCTGAGTATATGTCTGTATTGAAAATATTCGTGAGCGCTTTTTTGGGCGTGTTTCAGGCCTTTTCCCAAATAGATGCCTTAATAATTGAGACAAAGCGTTCTTCAATATCCTGTAATGATCTGATCCGGCTTCAGTAAGAAAGGCGTTGAAGTATGGCTTGAGGATATAGACGACAAGCAAAGTCGGCATGGCCCACTCTAGGCTCGCATATATGCCTATGGGGCGAGGTTCGCTGAGAGTTTTCAGGCCCGGTGCAGCTATATTTTTTATAAACTCAGAGGGTATCTCTTTTGGAAGGTCGACTTGGTAAGAAACGCCGACATGGGGTATTTCTTCCATGTGCAATCCTATTCCAAGTTGCTTGCCTTTGACCAACTCTCGATGGCTCACAACACCCGATACACGTTATAAACCGGCCCACTCGGCGTCCGATCCCCCGTCCCGACGCAGACCGCCTTGTTCAGCCAGAGATACTTGTCCGCGCTAGTCTCGAAGCTCGGGGTAATCCGGAAGTAATAATCGTTCCGGTCCACCGGCTGGCCCGCGTTCAGCCGCGCCATCACTTCTTCCGGGCCGTGCCGCAATCCCTTGTAGGTCATGTAGATCAGCGCGCCGTCGTCGGTTTCCAGCACCAGGCGGACATCGAGCTGGGTCACGCCGTCGGCGCGCACCAGGATCCAGTCGCCGCCGCCGCCGCGCACCGTGCCCTTGATGCCCGGCCCATCGAACGTGCCGCCGGTCACCCTGGCGATCTTGCGCTCGCCATAGGGCGTGTGGCCGAGGAGCTGGAGCGGGGCTTCCACCGCAAGCGTGATGTCGAAGAGATGTTCTGTCTGGATGTGGCTCACGGGTCCGGTCCTCCCCCAAATGGCCGTTCGGCCGTTTTCGTTGACGGGGAGTATGGACCGGATCCGCGCGCTTGAAAATCGCCCGCTCCGCATCGCGGAACGGGCCAGGGGAGGGATCAGTCGGTGACGGTGACGACCGCGCGCATCTTCGGGTGGATCCGGCAGCGCAGGGTGAAGCGGCCGGGATTTTCGAAGGTCACGGCGACCTCGCTGCGGGAGTTCTGCAGGCCGATATCGAAGGTGCCGCCCTCGGTGTCGGAATAGACGTTGTGGCCGAAGACGTCGGAATTCAGGAACACCACCTGCTCGCCCGCCTTGATGGTCACGGCCTTCGGCAGGAATTCGATGCCCGCCTGTTCGATCACCGTGGGGGTCGCGGCATAGAGCCCGCCGACCGCCGCCCAGGCGCCTGCGGTCGCGAGGGCGAGGGTGGCGGCGATGCGGCGCCGGAACGTGCGGGCCGCCATGATCAGCGGTTCACCACGGGCGCGGCGATATCGATCACCGCGCCGCCGCCGGAGGCGATGCGGCCGATCCGCGTCAAGGTCCCGCGGGCGACGTCGAGGCGGTAGAGGCTGCCGCCCGCTACGGCGAAGCCGAAATATTCGTCCTTCGGGTCGGTATGGATGTCGATCGCCTCGACCAGTGTGCCGGGCTCGAGACCGGTCGGGCCGACGGACTTCAGCACGCCGTCGTTCGGCGGATCCTGCACCGCGTAGGTTGCGTTCAGGCTGTCGACGTCGAACAGCTGGGTGTATTTCGTGCCCTTGTAGGCATTGATATAGGCGCCCGCGAGGACGCCGGCCGACTTGCCTGCGTTGCGGTCGCCCGCAGCATAGGCGAGGCGGCCATCGACCACGGTGGCGCCGGTATCGACATTGACCCGGAGGTTCTGCCCGTTCGAGGCCATGACGCGGAGCCTGTCGGCCTGCGGGTTGAAATCGACGACGAGATTGTCGACCGCTTCCAGCCGCTCGGAGATCCTCGCCTTCATCGTGGCGGCGCCGGACGTGGGATCGATGGTGTAGATCGTCCCGGAGGCGGTGACCGCATAGAGCGCGAGATCGGCCGGGCGGATATCGATGCCGAGCACCTTGGTGTCGACGCCGGTGATATCGACGATCCGGCTCTTGCCCGGCGCGCTGTCGGTCATCAGCACGAGCTGATTGCGCGCCGTCAGGCCGATCAGGTCGAGCGCGGCGGCGGGCGCGGTCCATGCGATCCCGGCGGCGAGGGCCGCGGCGGCGAATGTCTTCTGGAGGGTCATGGGGTAGGGTCCGTCTTTTGATGTCAAGGCGCGCGCGGCCGGAGCCGGCACAGTCGGCGCTTACCTGTGTCTACGCGAGGAGGGACGGACCGGATCGGTTATCCGGGCGGATCGGGCCTCAGAGCTTGAAGATCGCCTCGACCTTGGCCTTCATCTGGTCCGGCGTGAAGGGCTTGGCGATATAGGCGTCGACGCCGGCCTTGCGCGCGGCAATGACGAAATCCTTGTTGGCGTTGCCGGTCAGCATGATGAACTTCATCTTCGGGAAGTTCCTGCGCACAGCCTTCAGGAACTCGAGCCCGTTGATCTCCGGCATGTTCCAGTCGGAGACGATGAGCTGCACGTCGCCATCGAGCTCGCGCAGGAGCTTTAGCGCTTTCAGTCCGTCCGTGGCATGGAAGATGCGCTTGAAGCCCATGACTTTCAGCGCGCCCTGGGCGAGCTTTGCGGCCATCGGCTCGTCCTCGGCGACGATCACCTGGAATTCGCCGAAATTCGGGCGAAAGGCAGCGAGGGGGTCGGTCTGGCTGTTCATTGAGCGGCCTGGCTCTCCAAGAGTGTGCGGCTTTCCTCAAGGGCGGCGAGCAGATCCTCGGCCGCGGCCGCGCAGTCCTCTAAATGCTGCGTTCCGGCCGCACTTTCAACTGAAACCGCGTCGCGATAGACCCGGCGCAGTCCGACGGAGGCGGCCGCGCTCTTGAGCGTGTGCGCGGCTTCGCCGAGGGCGGCCGTATCCTTCGCCGCGAGATGACCCGCGATCGCCTCCCGGTGCGCGTCGAGCCCGGAGAGGAAGTCGCTCACCATTTCGGCCGCGAACTCGTCGCCGAGCTGGGCGCGGTAGGTCTCCAGCACTTCGGGCTCCAGTGCCGGGCCGTCCTGCATCAGTTTCTCCGCGACCGGCGAGGCGGGGGCGGGCTCGTCCTCGAAATCGGGAAAGAGATCCTCCTCCTCCGGATCGAGGCCGTCGGGCGCCGGGATGACCGGGCCGAGCACGCGGGCGAGCGCGCCGAAGAGCAGGCCCGGATGGATCGGCTTTGCGACGTAACCGTCCATGCCGGCGTCCATGCAGCGGGCGACCTCTTCCGCCGTCGCCGCCGCGGTGGCGGCGAGGATCGGGATGTCGGCGCGTGGCGGCAGCAGCGCGCGGATCCGGCGCGTCGCCTCCAGCCCGTCCATCCCCGGCATGTTCATGTCCATCAGGATGACGTCGTAGGTACCGGGCGGATTGTCCTCGATCGCGGCCAGCGCGGCGGCGCCGTCACTGACCATATGAACGCTGTGACCCTCCGCTTCGAGCAACCCGCGGGCGACCTGCTGGTTCACCAGATTGTCCTCGGCGACGAGCAGGGAGAGGGGCGGCAGATTGGTTGCTGCCGCTTTGTCGGTCTTGTTCGGCTTCCTGCCTTCGGGCAGCGGCAGCTCGAACCAGAATGTGCTGCCTTCGCCTGGTCTGCTCTCGACGCCGATCTCGCCGCCCATCACCTCGACGAGCTGCTTGCAGATCGCAAGCCCGAGCCCGGTGCCGCCATATTGCCGCGCGGTGGAACTGTCCGCCTGGCTGAACTGCCGGAACAGCCGCGAGATCTTTTCCTCGGGGATGCCGATGCCGGTGTCGCTTACAGAAAACCGGTAGGTATCCGGCGCCGCTCCCGGTGTGACCGAGACGGTGACGGAGCCGCTTTCGGTGAATTTCAGCGCGTTGCCGACGAGGTTCAGCAGGATCTGTCGGAGACGCGCGCTGTCGCCTTTCAGATGCGAGGGGCAGTCGGGAGAGACTTCCGCAACGAAGGAGAGGCCTTTCTCCTCGGCCCGGCCCTGCATCAGTGCGAGCGAGCCTTCGACCAGACGGCGGAGGTCGAAATCGAGCACTTCGAGGTCGAGCTTGCCCGCCTCCAGCTTGGAGAAGTCGAGGATGCCGTTGAGGAGATGCATCAGCCCCTCGGCGCTCTCCAGTACGGTCTCGGCGAAATGCCGTTCCTCCTCGCCGAGCGGCTTGCGCAGCAGCAGGCGGGTCATGCCGATCACGCCGTTCATCGGGGTGCGGATCTCGTGGCTCATCATGGCGAGGAAGTCGGCCTTCGCCTTGGCCGCCGCCTCGGCGCTGTCGCGCGCCTCGCGGACCTCGTTCATGACGTCGCGGAAGACGATGAGGGAGCGGGCCATGCCGCCGATCTCGTCGCCGCGATCGAGATCGTTCTGCCGCACTTCGATCGAACGGTCGCCCGAGGCGAGCTCGACGGTC
This sequence comes from Nisaea sp., assembly GCF_017640745.1. Classification (GTDB taxonomy): domain Bacteria; phylum Pseudomonadota; class Alphaproteobacteria; order Thalassobaculales; family Thalassobaculaceae; genus Nisaea. The sequence goes on from NZ_JAEPQA010000014.1 coordinate 21,763, forward strand.
CGGCGGGCCAGGCGGTTCAGCGGGCGGATGATGTCGCGGGCAAGCAGGATGGCGACGATGATCGACACCACCAGGACGCCGGCGAGGATCCAGGTCGTGAAGCGCTTTGTGTCCTCCACCTGCTGTTCGGCGGCAAGCCAGAAACGGTAGCCGTCCTCGGCCGCGACCTGCACCAGGATGTCGAGGTTGGTCTTCAGCCGCTCGGCGATCTCGTCTCTTGCGGCAAGGAGAGAAGGATCGTCGCGCGCTTCGTGCGCGGTTTGCCACCAGGCCTCGAAATCGCTCTTCAGAGCAGCCGACAGTTCGGCGGTGCGTTCCGACATGCGGCGTTCGTCGGCGATCTCGAGATCGAGGAAGAAATCCTCGCGCAGGCGGAGCAAACGCTCTTCGGCGGCGCTCCCGGTCAGCCGCTCCTCAAGTTCGATCACGAGAAAGCTGGTCTGCGCCGCGCGGGCGAAATTGATCGATTGCAGCGGCCGGTCGTAGAGCGTCTTGGCGATGTCGCCGAGCGTCCAGGTCGAGAAGAAACTGGTCCCCGCCAGCGCGCCCGCAGCCAGCACGGCCACCAGGAACGCGCCGATCAGTTTGAGGCGGAGGGACATCGGACGGGGATTATTCTTCGACGGTGATCTTCAGCCGCATGCGCGGATGGATCCGGCAGCGCACGTCGACGATGCCGAGCTTCTCCAGCACCACGTCGCGCTCCTCACCCGGAGCCTGCAGGCCGATATCGAAGCTCGCGCCCTCGGTCTCGGAATAGACGTTGTGCCCGTAGAAGTCGTCATTCACGAAGCGGACCATGTCGCCTTTCTTCACCGAGATCTCGCCCGGCGTGAAATGGCGCCCCTTCTGGCTGATCGTGGCGACCGGGTCGGCAGCAAGCGCGACGGCGACGCCCGTCGCGGCCGAAAGGGCGGCGGCCAGCGCGGCAGCGCCGATGGATCTGGTGAGCGACATGGGCGCGTCCAAACAGTGATCGGATGTGGATATCATACCGTAATTTCTAGGGATTTACTCTAGCGTTGCGGGCGCGTCGATACATCCCCGCCCGCGTCGCGGTACTTCACAAACAGGCGATCCAGTTCGAGGCGGTGGAAGACCTCCGCCTGCGGCCCCCGGTCAGGCCCGAAGTAAAGCCCGAGGGCGGAGCAGTGCTGGAAGAACCCGGGCCCCGGCACCCCGCCGCGGGATTTCGAGACCGCGACGGCCGCCCGGAGCGGTTGCCCGTCCGCGTGATCGTCGCTGACCAGCCGCTCCAGCGTTTCCGTCAGTTTGTGGATGGCATACGGCCCCGGAATGCCCGCTTCGGCGGCGATCTCCGCATAGGTGGCGACCTTTCCTGTCCTGGCAAGGCGCTCCAGCGCATCGAGCAGGCGCGGAAACCAGCCGGGGTCTTCTCGGCTCTCCCGCCGGTCTGTGGTCATGGCGCGCTCCCGGTTTCGGAGAAGGGGCGGCGTGACAGGCCGCGCAAACTTCAGTAAAGGGTGGGGCAAAGCTTGTGGAATCAAAAATGACCGCTTTCAGGGCGACGCTTTTCAACGTCCTCTTCTACATCTTCACCCCCATCATCGGCCTGGTGGCGCTTCCGGTCTTTCTCGGGCCGCGGAGCTGGGTCTGCTGGGTGCGCGACACCTGGTGCCGCGGCGTGCTGGCGGTGCTTGCGGCTACGGTGGGCCTGCGCTGGCGGATCGAGGGCCGGGAGCATCTTCCCGACGGTCCGTGCCTGATCGCCTGCAAGCACCAGTCGGCCTGGGAGACCATCGCGCTGCAGCTGATCTGCCGCGATCCCGCCATCGTGCTGAAGCAGGAGCTGCTGAAGCTGCCGGTGGTCGGCTGGTATTTCCGCAAGGTCGGTATGGTCCCGGTCGACCGCTCGGCGGGGGCGGGCGCGCTCAAGCTGATGGTGAAGGCGGCGGAGGAGCGGGTCGCCGAGGGGCGTCCGGTGGTGATCTTCCCGCAGGGCACGCGCGTCGCGCCGGGAATGGAGCAGGCCTATCATCCGGGCGTCTACGCGCTCTATCGCGCGCTCGACCTGCCGACGGTTCCGATCGCGCTCAATTCCGGGCAGTTCTGGGCGCGGGAGAGCTTCATGAAATATCCGGGCACGGTCGATGTCCGGATTCTTGAGCCGATTCCGCCGGGGCTCGACCGCAAGAGTTTCATGAGCCGGCTGGAACAGGTGATCGAGAGCGAGACCTCACGTCTGGAGGCGGCGGCCGCTACTTGATCGTCATCTTCATGACCTGAACGTTCAGCAGGTCTTCCTTCTGGATGATGTCCCGCAAGCGGACCCAGACACCGTCCCGGATCCTGTTGATGCCGTCGAAGCCGTTCAGTTCTTCCTGGCTCAGGCTGCTGGCGTAGATGATCACCGCATCCCGGATTCGCGGCTCCAGCGCTGCGACCCGCGCCTGCGCATTCGGGTCCTTCAGCTCAAGCGCGAGGCTGAGCAGCATGAAGACCGGATAGCGCCGTTCGGTCTGCAGGTTGATGACGAATTCCTCGAGCTGGAAGACGACCGCGTTCGGATCCGCCGCCGCATAGGGCGGCGGGGCCTCGTTCACATAGGGCTCTTCCTTCGGCGCCGAGTCCCCGCCGCCCATCATGTGCTTGCGTTTGGCGCCGAGGGGATCGAAACCGGGAATCAGTCCGAACATCACGGCGCCCATTCCGGCGCCGACGATCAGCATCAGCGGCAGGGTCACGAAGATGATCAGTTTCTTCACGGGCGCGGGCTCCGTTCGCTCAAGGGACCGTCCAGATCCTCTCCACTAGCAGCTATCCTGTTTGTCTGAACAGTATTTCCGGTGCAAACACCGGGTAAAACAGTCCTATTATGACCCCGGCATACGAATGAGGTGGCGTGTCGATGCAGGATAAGGAAGCCCGGGCCTGGCTCGAGTTTTTCATGAAGCAGCCGGAAGAACGCCAGGCGGAGAAGTTGCGCGCCGAGGCGCCGGGCGTGACGTCCTTCGTGATCGATCTGGTCGATGACACGTTCTACATCACCTTCCGTTTCGACGACGGGCGTGAGAGAGCTATCGCGCTCAGCGAGGACATTGCGCTCTATATGCGCGAGTACCTGAACAGCGGCCTGATGGAGCGGGCCACCCGCCGCCGCTAGGCTTCCCGGCCGGAGCGATAATGCGCGATGGTCCGGGCGATGCCCTCGGACAATGACGTGCGCGGGAGCGCTCCGAGCAGGTCCTCGACCGGGGTCGGAACCATCTCTGCCGGGATCGGAAGGGTGGGACCGTTCCAGTCCAGCTCCGCCTCCGGCACATGCTTGCGGATTTCCTCCACGATCGCGCCCGCATCGACCATCTCGCCTGACAGCGTGACGGCATGCGCACCCTCGAAAGGCCGCGTGGCCGCCGCCTCGCAGACCGCCGCGACGTCGTCGACGAAGATCAGGTCGGCCCCGCCGGAATAGCCGATCGTATAGGGATGGCCGGCAAGAGCCTCCCGGCAGGCGACCGAGGGACCGGCGGTGAGGCCGGTCACCCGCCCGGGGCCGTAGACGATCGCCGGGCGGAAACCGATGCTGGGAATGCCGGATTCGATCCAGTAGGCCCGCGCGCAGCCTTCCGCCGCCAGCTTGTAGGCGCCGTAATGGGTGATCGGACTGAGATCCGTACAGCTGTCCGGGGCGAGGGCGGACGCGCTGCTGGCATAGACCACGCCGGTCATGCCTTCCGCCTTGGCGGCCTCGAAGACGTTCAGCGTACCGACCAGGTTGACCTTGGCGCCGAGTACTGGATCGGCCGAACATTCGGGCGTCAGAAGGGCAGCGAGATGAACCGCGAACGTGCAGCCGCGTGCGGCCTCCCGCACGGCTTCGGTATCGGCGATGTCGCCGCTCACCCAGTCGATTTCGTCGGCGCCGTCGCCGATGATTTCGCGGACGATCGAGCGGTCTTCCTTCAGGTCGAAGACGCGGACGTCTACGTTCCGCTTCTTCAGCCGCTTGATGAGCCAAGCGCCGAGAAATCCGCCGCCGCCGGTGATCAGAACCTTCATTGCGCCGCTCCCGTGCCGGCCATATCCGCCGCGGAGAGCTGATAGGCGAGGTTGTAGACGATGGTCTCGGGGTTCTTGAGGCCGATGCCGCTCGCGGCGATGGCCGCTTCGAACGCGGGCACCGAGGCTTCGAGTTCAGGCAGCCCGCTACCCTCGATCAGCACGACCGCATCGAACTCCTTCTCCTTCATCTCCGGGCGGATCTCGGTCTCGCGGGTCTTCACGCCGGAAACCTCCGTGCGGGCGAGGCCGATATGCGCGCCGGCGGCGCCAGTCACCTTGAGCAGGCTGTCGGCCAGCGCCTGCGCACTGGCGCGCACCTGCTCCGGACCGATACCGTCAGCGAAGTCGAGCCGGATCGTCGCCATCGCGCCCCCGTCGCCGACGCCGGAGGAGGCGATGCGGTCGCAAGCGACGCGGAGGAAATTGCGGAAGGTCGGCTGCACCCTGTTGGACCAGTCGGTCGGATTGTTCAGGCGCTCCAGATAGGCGGGGGAGCGGAATGTCTCGACCGTCTCGCCGCAATAGACCGTGCCGTAGCGGTAGCGCGGGACGCTGTGATTGATCAGCCGTTTGCCGACGAGAAAGCCGGGGATGGAGAGCCGTTCCGGCATGTGCTCGCGGGTATGCCATTCCATGTATTCGGTCTGGGAGGGCGGATCGATGTCGTGCCAAAGTGCCAGAAAAGCTTCGCCGGTCAGGGCCATTTCGTTTCACTCCGTTGGATTACTACCTGTTCGACCCGGTCACGGGTCACCGAGCAGTTTCTTGGTTGCAGCGAGGGCGCGCCGCGCGACTTCGGACGCGCCGATCTCTGCGGCCAGGGCATGGTTCGGAACCTCGACGCTGACGGTCATCTCCTTCGGAACGAGCGCGGCGATGGCGGCGAGGTCGATCCCGCCTTCTCCGGGGATCATCCGCGCGGTCCGGGCGATCCTGATCAGCTCTTCGTCCGACGGGTCGTAAGGCACAGGTCCGTCGCAGATCTGGACATAATTCATCAGGCGTGCCGGCAGGTCGCGGAACTCGTCGAGAGAGGCGCCGCAGCGGTCGAAATGCAGGCTGTCGAACAGGACCGCGGCAGCGGGATGATCGGCGCTCTCGACCATGCGCCGGGCATGCGCCAGATTCTTCACGCCCGTCCAGGGCATGAATTCGAGATCGGCGGTCAGGTTGTAGCTGCCGAGGAGGCCGCAGAGCGCAGTGTAGTTGTCCTGGCTCCGGTCCGGGTCCGTATCGTCGACGGCGACCAGCACATGTTTCGCGCCGAGTTCCGCGATCCGGTCGAGAAACGGGGTGAAGCTTTCGATCCTCGTGTCGGAGGCCAGCCGGATCATCTCGGCATCCGCCATCGTGACGCCGGTATCCCGCATCGCGGCTTGCACCTCGTGCAGCATCGTATCGTCTTCCAGTAGCGGGAAGAGTCGGTCGGCCGGGCCCGCGGGCAGCAGACGGAAACTGATCATGTCATAGCCATGATCCGCGGCGATCCCGACGGAGGTCACGGGATCGGCGCCGTTGCAGGTCAGATAACCGAGGGAATAGGCGCGGGTCATCGGGTGCCTGCCGCTTGCTGTGCGGGCCGGGACGCGGTCGCGCCGTCTTCCCGAAGGCGCCCGAAAAATTGCGATGCGTCCGCGGCCGCCGACAACTCCGCTGCGGCCTCGTGCAGTTTCGGCGCGAGTTCGGTGACGCGCGGTGTGTCGAGACGCACGGTCGGCCCGGCGATCGAGAGGCAACCGACGATGGGACCGTCCTTGCCATGCCGGACCGGAACCGCCATCGCGGCCATGCCGATCATGTAGCTGTTGACGGTCAGCGCGTAGCCCTTTGCGCGCGCTTCGGCCAAGGCAGCGAGAAGCGTGGGACGCGTTGCCGGCGCGCCCGGTCCCGGTTCGAACTCTGTCGGCCGGAGGCCCTGGCGGGAGACCAATTCCAGTGCGTCCGCGTCGCTCATGCCGGAGAGCCAGGCCTGCCCGCCTGCGGTGCTCGCGAGATGAACGACGACCCCCTGCTCGCGTCCGGGATCGTAGCGCAGGCCGGTGGTGGCGCCCTGTGCCACCGCGACCCAGACCAGCTGTTCGCCGTCGACGACCGAGAGGCGGATCAGTTCGCCGCTCGCCGCCGCAAGCCGGTCGAGGATCGGCTGCGCAATGTCCGTTACGCCCGCGCGGCCGAGAAAGCCGAGGCCAAGCGCGGAGAGTTTCACGCTCAGCAGATAGTCGCCCTGATCCCTCGGCTGCCTGACATAGCCCAGCCGGGCCAGCTCGCGCAGTTGACGGTGCACGCCGGAAACCGGCATGCCGAGCAGGGCGGCGATCCGGCTGACGGGGAGGCCTGCGGGATGCTCCACCATCAACTCCAGAATGCGCAATCCGCGTTCGAGGGCGCTGCTCACCGCGATCTCCTTTCGAGAGCCTTCCGGCGGTCCCGGGAGGCATTCTTCTCTTCGCAACGGAGAGCGTACATCGGTCATGGCAAAAAATGGAAAGAGATTCTAATTTTGGATTTGGAGCGGGCGTGCTGCCCGTTTGGCCCTTCGATCCCAGCGACAGGAATCCGACTTATGAGCAGTCCCGACAGTGCCCGGCCTGAGAAAAGCGAGTGGGACGTCATCGTGCTCGGAGGCGGGGCGGCGGGAATGGCCGCGGCGGTCTTCGCCGCGCTCGAAGGTGCGCGGACCCTGCTCATAGAGCGTTCCGAATATCTCGGCGGCACGTCGGCACTGTCGGCCGGAACGGTCTGGATTCCGAACACGCGGCATGCGGCGGAAGTCGGCGCCGAGGATAGCCCGGAACGTGCCGCCGCCTTTCTCGATGCTGCGGTCGGGAACAGGGCGCCGAAAGCAATGCGCGATGCCTTTCTCCGTGCGGGTCCCGAAGCGGTCCGTTGCCTTGAGGAGCGGACAGATGTCCGCTTCCGGGCCCGTCCGTTCCACCCCGACTATCTCTACGAGCTGGAAGGCTCTGTCGCCGGCGGCCGGGCGCTCGAGGCGCTGCCGTTTGACGGTGCCGCGCTCGGCAGATTTCTGCATCTGCTGAGACCGCCGATTCCTGAATTCACCGTCTTGGGCGGGATGATGGTCGACCGGGACGATATCGGCCATCTGCTGAAGATGAGCTCTTCGCTCAGATCCCTCGCGCATGGAGTGAGGCTGATCGCCGGTTATGCGGCCGACCGACTACGGTTCGGGCGCGGAGCGCGGCTGGTGATGGGTAATGCCCTGACGGGACGGCTGCTGAAAGCGCTGCTGGATCTCGGCGTAGATGTGATGACTGAAGCCGAGGTAACCGATATATCCGCAGCGCCTGACGCGACGGGCGTCACCGTAAAGTTCGACGGACGCGTGCGGGACCTTCGCGCGCGCGGCGGTGTGATCCTCGCCTCCGGAGGCTTCGCGCGCCATCCTCAGCGGCGCCTGGAGATGCTGCCGTCACCGCAACCGGAGTTCAGTCCCGCCGCGCCCGGCAATACCGGGGCGCTGCACGATGTCGCGCTCGGACTCGGTGCACGCTACGGAGAAGCCGGGGACCAGCCGGTCTTCTGGGCGCCGGTCTCCCGCCGCAGACGCAAGGACGGCAGCATGGCGGTGTTTCCGCATTTCGTGCTCGACCGCTCCAAGCCGGGGATCCTGTCTGTCGGCCGTGACGGACGGCGCTTCGTCAACGAGAGCCGCTCCTATCACGAGTTCGTCGCGGCCATGTACGCCGCGAACCGGGATGGCTCGACCATTCCGGCTTACGAGATCACCGATGCCGAGGGGCTCAGGAAATACGGCCTCGGCATGGTGCGGCCGGGCGGACGCGGTCTCGCGCCGTTCCTTGCCGATGGATATCTGGTCCGGGCGGACAGCCTCGCGGAGCTTGCGGCGAAGCTGGGAATCGACGCGAGAGGCCTTGCAGGCACGGTGGCGCGCATGAACGATTTCGCCGAGACCGGCGTGGATCTGGATTTCGGCAGGGGCTCAACTGTCTACGAGCGGGCGAACGGAGATCCGTCGCACGGACCGAACCCGACCCTCGGGCCGGTCCGGAAACCGCCCTTCTATGCGATCCGGCTCTGGCCGGGGGACATCGGATCGGCCGTCGGGCTGCTCACCGACACCGAGGTCCGCCTTGTCGATGCCGAGGGCGCGCCGATCGCCGGTCTCTATGCCTGCGGCAACGACATGCATTCGGTGATGGGCGGGGTCTATCCGGCGCCGGGGATCAATCTCGGCCCGGCGATCGCCTTTGCCTATGTCGCGGGGCGGCATGCCGCCGCCCGCGCGCTCGAAGCTTCGGATCAGCGGCCGACGGCGTAGCCCTGCATGCCGCGCGGGTTGGCGGCGGCGCGCAGCATGTCGCCGTCCTTCGCGGCGGCGGTCAGGCGGCCTTCCGACCAGTCCTCGCCGACCTCGACATCGTGGCCGCGGCGGCGGAGTTCGTTGACGGTCTCTTCCGGGAACCTGCCCTCCACCACCAGCCGCTTCTCTGTCCGGCCGCGCGGCCAGAACGAGCTCGGGAAATGCTCGTTGTGGAAGGCCGGGCAGTCGATCGCCTCCTGCAGGTTCATGCCGTGCTCGGCATGGTGCAGGAAGAGCAGCAGCGACCACTGGTCCTGCTGGTCGCCGCCCGGCGTGCCGAACGGCATGTAGGCCTCGCCGTCGCGCAGCGCGAAGCAGGGCGAGAGCGTGGTGCGCGGACGCTTGCCCGGCGCGAGAGTTGAGGGCGAGCCTTCCTCGAGCCAGAACATCTGCGCCCGGTTGCCAAGGCAGAAGCCGAGTTCGGGGATGATCGGCGAACTCTGCAGCCAACCGCCGCTCGGCGTCGCCGAGACCATGTTTCCGTCCTTGTCGATGATGTCGATATGGACGGTGTCGCCCTTGGCCTCGCCCATCTTGCCGACGGTCGGCTCGCCGACGCCGAGACCGGCGCCGGAAATATCCGCCGCATGCGGCTCCAGCGTGAAGGCGATGTTGTTGCTGTAGCCCTCGATGGTGCCGGCGAAGAAAGCGTCCGAGGCCTCCTTGCCGACCAGCGCGCGGCGGCTTTCCGCGTAGGCGTCGCTCAGCAGGACGTCCATCGGAACGTCGACGAAGTTGGGGTCGCCGTAATAGGCCTCGCGATCGGCATAGGAGAGCTTGGAGGTCTCGGTCACGGCATGGACGAAATCCGGGCCGGTCGGATCCATGTCGGCGAGGCCCATGGCCTTCAGCAGGGAGAGCTGCTGCAGCAGCACGGGGCCCTGGCTCCAGGCGCCCGGCTTCATCACCGTGTAGCGGCCGTAATCGTAGGCGAGCGGATCCTCGTAGGTGGCAGACCAGCCGGCAAGGTCGTCGCCGGTCAGCAGGCCCTTGTGACGGCGTCCGGTCGCGTCCATGTAGGCGTCGCGGAAGAAGCGGTCGATGCTCTCGGCGATCCAGCCGCGGTACCAGATATCGCGCGCCCGGTCGATCTGCACCTCGCGGCTGCCGCCGCCGGCCTCGGACTCGCGGACGATGCGCTCGTAGGTATCGGCCAGCTTCGGGTTGGAGAACATGCCGCCCGGAACCGGCGCCTTGCCGTCCTTCAGATAGATCGCCGCAGAACTCTTCCATTCGTTCAGGAAAAGATCGCGCACCGTGTTCACGGTGTCGGTGATCTTCGGCACCACCGGATAGCCGTTGCGGGCGTAGCCGATGGCATATTCCATCACCTGGCCGAGACCCATCGTGCCGTGGTCGCGCAGCATAAGCATCCAGGCGTCGAACGCGCCCGGCGTCACCGCCGCGAGGAGGCCGCTGCCCGGAATGAGGTCCAGTCCGAGATCGCGGATCGCCGGGATGGTCGCGTTCTGTGGTGCGGGGCCCTGGCCGCAGATCACCCGCGTCCGGTTCTCTTTCGCGCTGTGCATGATCAGCGGCAGGTCGCCGCCCGGTCCGTTCAGGTGCGGCTCGACGATCTGCAGCACGAAACCGGCGGCGACGGCGGCGTCGAAGGCGTTCCCGCCGCGCTCAAGAATGGCCATGCCGGCCGACGAGGCGAGCCAATGGGTCGAGGCGACGACACCGAAGGTGCCGCGGATTTCGGGACGGGTCGTAAACATCTTTTTTCCTGGGACGGGGGTGTCGAGGAGGGGCGACTATAGAGCGCCTAACCGGAAGTTCGCAATTCCCGGGCGCATAACATTTCTTAAATTGAATTTTAACCTCCGAAATGCTACAGATTAAGCGCCTCAGAAGGGGTGGTCCGATTCCTGCATATGATCATGTGGTTAGAGTCGGGCCGGAGTTCCGGCTGCAGAAGCAGAGGACAACATGTCGAACGCATCGGTCGCATTGGCCATTCTTGGCGGCAGCGCCTCCTCGTCGTCCCCGACGTCGGCGGTCGCGGCATTCGCGAAATACAAGAAGGATCCCGTTGCGGCTCGCACGGAATTCTACAATCGCGCCGACGTTCAGAAAAGCATCACCAAGTTCCAGGCCTCCGCCGACAAGATCACCAAGCTCGACGACCTGCTCAAGGATCGCAAGACCCTCGAATTCGTCCTGACCGCTTTCGGCTTGGAGTCGGAGATCGGCAATCCCGGCAAGCTGAAGGCGATCTTCAACAGCGACAAGGACGACCCGAACTCCTACGCCAACCGGCTGGCTGATCCGCGCTATGGCGAGCTCGCGAAGTTCTTCAATGTCGCGAACGAGGGGGTCTCGAAGTTCAAGAGTGACGAGATCCAGACCAAGGTCATCGACAAGTTCCTGACCAACGCGTTCGAAATCGCGCTCGGAAACGAGAACCCGGCGGCCCGCGAGGCGGTCTATTTCCTGCGCAAGATCAATCAGATCGACTCCTCCGTCGAAATTCTCGGCGACATCGCGCTGCGCGGTATTGTCACGACGGCGCTCGGACTGCCGCCGCAGATCGCAAACCAGTCCGTTCTGAGGCAGGAAGCCCTGCTCGACGCCAAGCTCGATTTCGACCGGCTCAACACTCTCGACCGGGACGAGGAGAACGTCACCAAGACCAGGGTCGACCTGGTGAATGACGATCTTGCCGCCCTGAAGAAGGGGCTTGCGGCGACGACGAACGCAACTACCGAACTGGGCAATTTGCAGGATCAGCTGGAAGACCTCCGCATCCGGCTTCAGGATTTCGACAATGTCACCAACCCGGCCGGCGTTCTCGCAAGCGAGATTCCGGTTCAGGAAACGGCAATTCCGGAACTGATCCGCCAGCGCGGCCTTATTGCGGCCGGCGAGCGGGCTCTCGCGGAAACGGACCCGAACGTCGAGCGTCTCAAGAAGATTTTCGCAGAGGCGGCGAGTGTAGAGACCCAGGAAGATCTTGATAGCCTGAAGAATGAGTTCGCGACGTTGGTCGGAGAGATCACGGCTGCGGACGGCTTCATCAAGAGCGCCAATTACGTCGACAGCACCTCCGGGACGACGGAGAATCTTTTTGTTCCGTCCGGCGATGTCGGCAGCGGGATCGATGCGCTTGGCAGCGCCAAGATCACGACGGTGGTCAAATCCGACGGCACCGCTGTCGTGACCTCGTCCTATGATCTGGGTTCGTTCCTGACGAGCCTCGATGATGCCAACACGGCGTTTCAGGCCGTGACGCTTGGTTCCCTGTCCTCAGGCCTCGCGGCGGCACGCACGGATTTCGATGATGCAGAGCAGGAGTTCAAGAGCGCCGAAATCATCAACGGCGTGAACAATTCGAGCTTCAATGGCAGCGTCAACAGCGTGAATTTCGGTTACACGCTCAACTCGCAGGAACTGTCGCAGGGCATTTCCGCCGTCGACGATTCTCTTACGCGGCTCTCGAAGGCCGCTACGGTTCTGTCAGAGATTCGCACGCTTGCCTTCGATGCGCAGCAGGACGGCGCGGACATCACTGCGCTGAACACCAAATACGGCGCCAAGCTTGAGGAATTGACCTCGCTGATCAACGATGCGGGGTCGGCGTCCGACGGGACCAATACCTTCACGTTCGACAATTTGCTGACGGGCGGTACCTTCACCTATCAAGCCGACGCGACGTCGGGCAAGAGCATAGACGCTCGCGGCGGAAGCCTGGACACGGACATCCTGTCCGGACTTCCAGCGACGCTTTCCGCGGTGAATGCGAACAGTATTCTCGGGGATATCGATACGACGTTCACGGACGCCTTGTCGGACGTAAAGAATAATCTGGTGACGGACCGGAAGATCTTCGACTTCGCGGCCAACACCGCTGATCCCCTGGGCTCGATCGATTCCGAGATCCGTCAGATCCGCGGCGATCTCGACGAGATTATCGACCGCGCCGGCGCCAGCGGTGACAATCTTCTGAAGGAGTTCGCAAGCGACCTGAAGGTGACGCTCGGCACGCTTGGAACGGCGATCACCGTCGATGCGCAGAACGGGTTCAAGGACAGTTTCGAAAGTTCTCTCAGTTCGCTTCAGTATCTCGCCGTGACGGGCGCGGCCGCGGCATCGCGCGAGGAACTGCTCAACGACGCACTTTTCTCCGTCGGCTCGACTCTCAGCCGGATCAAGGCCGAGCAGTACACGCTTAATATTCAGCAATCGATCCTCGACGAGAAGAAGACCGCGCTCACGGGCACGAGCGGCTCGGCGGAAAATCTGAGCTTCCTGAAGCCGCTCGAGAATACGAATTACGCGATCAAGTTCATCGAGCAGTATCTGGTCAAGGTGGATCTGCAGGCGATCGGCGGGAACGTCTCGTCTGGCGGCGTGACCAATCCGAATCTGGTCAGTCTGTTCCAGGGGATCAGTGGCGGCGGTGGCCTGCTCAACCTGACCAGCTGAGCAGGGCTGCCTTCTCCGCTCAGGTTCCGGCGGTCAGCGGCGCCGTTAGGCGGCGCAGGGTCGCGATGACGCTGAGAGCCGTAATCTTCCCGGTCTTCGGATTTTCCTCCGTCGGAATGTTTTCGATCGTCATGGTGAAACGGGCGCTGTCGGCCTCGACGCGGATCGTATGCGTGTTCCGGGTCACCTCCGGGTCGGCCCAGATTTGAACCGTTGTCCGGTCGGGACCGATGCCGGCGAGGCTGAGGGCGGCCGCCACATTGACGTTTGCGGGGAACCCCTTGGCGGCTTCCCGCGCATTGCCTTCAAACACCTTCTTCGCCGTGTTCAGATGCTCGACGGAAATATCGTTGTCGACCAGATAGGGGGCGCCGGCAAGTCCGCGCGGCGGCTTGCGGGTCTCGAGCGTGACGGAAGCGATCTCGCCCTCAGCCGCGGCCCGCACCGCATCCAGGCCGATCAGCGCGCCGGTCGGCAAAACCAGGCGGGCGCCGGTTTCCTTCGCCCGCTCGACAAGATCCATGTGGTTCAGCAGCGCGCCGATACTGACCGGCACGAAAATGCGTCCGGCCTCGATCGCGGACCGGGCGACGGTCTCGAAAACCGCGGCGGGGGCGCATTCGACGACGATGTCGCACTTCTCGGCCAGGTTCTCCAGCGGGACAACCGGGGCTTCGGCGCCGATGGACTCAAGGTTCTTCCGGGCTTTCTCCGCATCCCGGGCGGAAACGGCGCCAAGTTCGAGATCGGGCAGTGTACCGTCGGCTACAGCGCGCGCCAGGGTGAGACCGATGGCTCCAAGACCGCCAATGCCAACTCTAAGCTTCCTACCCATTGATCCGATTTCCCGTGACCGCTGTGATTGTCAGAATTCGATGTCTTCTGTAGCCCAGATTTCGCTGCCGTCAAAACATGCTTGGCTCCGTGTGTCGCTGGACGGCGGTCGGGTGCGATGTATAGTCTCCGCGACGCGGGTGGGAGCAGGATGCGACAGTTCAGATTCTTATTGCCTCTGATTCTTGCGGCTGCCGCACTGTCCGTGCGGCCCGGCGTCGTACGTGCTCAAGACCTTTCCTGCATAACCGTATCTCTTATTGTTCCGGCAGCCGTGGGTTCGGCCAGCGACCTCGTGGCACGTGCGGTCGCCGATGCGGCGAGTGCGCAGGGAGGGAGTACCTATCGCGTGCGCAACCGGCCGCGGGCGATCGCGCAGGACCTGATCGAGGCTGCGGCGCCCAACGGCTGTACTCTGCTGGTTGACACGCAGATCCGGGTGGCGTTCGAAATCCTGAACGGCGACATGCGTGCCTGGCGCGGACTGACACCTATCGCGCTTCTGACGCAAACCCCGATGGCGCTTGCGCTGTCGTCGGGCGGACCCGCGACACCGGCGCCGAAGGGCGAGGAACCCGAACCGCCGCGCCTTGGCAAGATCATTTCCGATCTGCGCGCCAAACCGGAATCGATGACTTTCGCGCTGGTGGACAACCCCCTCGAAAAGCTGCTTTTCCTGCAGATGGAGGAAGCGCTTGGCGTCCGGTTCCGAATCCGTAGTTTCCCGAGCGGCATCGCGCGCTATCGCGAAATACTGAATGGGCCGCCCGGTACGCTGGGCTTCGTTTCGCTTAAAGCGGCAAGGGCCAGGATGAAGGACAAGGAGCTTCACGTGCTGGCTGTGACCGGCCCGGCTCCCTCCGAACTGCTGCCAGATATTCCCGCTTTGGGAACGGAGGTCCGAGGGCTGACGCTGGGCGTGGATCATGGGATCTTCGGTCCGGAGGCACTTCCCGCGGAGATCGCCGCAGCACATGTCGCAACTCTGCAAAAGGTCATGGAGACACGCGGAGTCCTCGCGAGCCTGCACGAGGACTATGGAACAGAGGCGCGCCTGATCGCAGCGGACGGATTTTCCCGGTATCTGGAAAACCTGGCCGCCGACTGGAAAGAAATGCTTCAGCGTCAGGACAATAGAGGCCGTCTCGGACAGAAAAGCTGAAGTCCTCGCGGCGACAACCTGAAGGCGAAACTCGCATAAGGTCCTGATTTTGCTGTTGTGGCGGAAAAACCGGAAAATAGTCCGGCGACGGCAAAAGGTTGACACCCCGGTTTGTATTCATAGGGTTACTGGCTCTGGTCGGGTGCGCCGGTGGTGTGTCCGCGACATCCTGAGCGCCGGCTTCCGGCCGGTGTGACTTCTGGGAGACAAGAAATGAAGATCAAGACAGCCCTTTTCGCGGCCTTTGCGACCGCGTCTGTCGCCCTCGCCGGGGCGCCGGGTGCCGAGGCCGCCGATCTGCCTTGCCGCACCGCCAAACTGATCGTTCCGTGGGGCGCCGGCGGCGGTACCGACGTGATTTTCCGCCAGTTCGTTGAGTCGGCCAATGCGGCCGGTGCCAAGCCGCAGATCCAAGTCGTCAATATCGGCGGCCAGGGCGGCAACAAGGGCGCCAAGGAAGCGCGCGGCTCCAAGCCGGACGGCTGCACCCTGTTCGCCATCCATCAGAGCGCGCTGACCAGCTTCTTCAACGGTCGTGTCGACTTCACCTGGGACGCTTTCGAGCCGGTAGCCCTGCTGACCCGGACCCCGGCCATCATCGGCGCCAACCCTGACGTTCCGTACAACAACGTCAAGGAACTGGTTGAAGCCGCGAAGAAGGCTCCGGGTACTGTCGTTGCTGGTGGTACGCTCGGTTCCACCAGTCACTTCATCTTCCTGCTGCTCGAAGACGCGGCGGGCGTGAAGTTCAAGCACGTTTCCTATGACGGCACCCGTGAGCGCATGACCGCGCTGCTGGCGAAGAACATCGAGATCGGTGAAATCAACCTCGCCGCCGCCAAGAAGTACATCCAGACCAACGAGCTGAAGGCGCTCGGCATCACCACGCCGGCGCGCAATCCGGAAATCCCGGACGTCATGACCCTGCAGGAGCAGGGCTATGACCTGATCTACGGTACGGACCGCGGTATCGTTCTGCCGAAGGGCGCGAGCCAGGAAGTGATCGATCACTATGCCGCGATCTTCGAGAAGGCGGCGCAGGATCCGAAAGTGGTCGAGGCGATGACCGCCAAGGGCACCGCGGTCAATTATCTCGGCCCGAAAGAGTACACCGACTACTTCGAAAAGACCTTCGCGGCCTGGAAGCGGATCGCGATTGAGGTTGGACTTTACAAAGGCAGCTGATTAAACAGCCCTGCGGGCGGCGGCTCCCGGTCCACGGGAGCCGCCGTTTCTATTTCGCCGATACGAGTTTGGAGGATAGCCGGTGGGCCGGTTGAACCGAGATACGCTGATAGCGCTTGTGCTCCTGGTTTTTTGCGGGGTCATGTTCTCCGCCAGTTTTGAGATCGAGGTCACGAACTACGGGACCATGCAGTCGAGTGTCTGGCCGCAGGTCGTGCTCGTGGTGCTGACGGTCTTCAGTCTCGGACTGCTCGGTCAGAGCATTGTGAAACCGCGCGCTGTTGAAGCTTCGGCGGAAGCCGCGCCGGCGGGGCTCGGCCGGTTCCGCAACGCGCTGATTGTCTATGTGCTGTTCTTCCTGTTTCTGCTGACCCTGGATCTGCTGGGCATGCTGCTCGGCGGTGTCGGTTTCGTCTTCCTTGCGTTGACCCTTCTTGGCGAGCCCAGCCTGAAGCGGGTCCCGCTCCATCTTCTCATCGCCGTGGCGATGGTCGGTATCATGTGGAGCATCTTCACCTTCGGTCTCGGCGTGCTGCTGCCGGACGGCGAACTTCTGCAGCTGAACTGAGGAGCGCGCGATGCTTGACCATATCCTCTACGCCTTCTCCGACGTCTTCGCGGTCTGGAACCTCGCCCTGATGACGATCGGGGTGACCGCCGGTCTGATCGCCGGCGCCATTCCCGGTTTCACCATTGCGATGGCGATCGTCCTGACGCTGCCCTTTACCTTCGGTCTCAGCCCGGTCGAGGGGCTCGCCACCATGATCGGCGTCTTCGTCGGCGGTCTCTCGGGCGGCCTGATGTCCGGCATGCTGACCGGCATTCCCGGAACGCCGTCCTCCATCGCGACCACCTTCGACGGTTTCCCGCTTGCGCGCGGGGGCAAGCCTGGCTTCGCGCTTGGTCTCGGCGTCTGGTCGTCCTTCTTCGGCGGTCTGATCAGTGCCGTGCTTCTCGTCACCCTGGCCCCGAGCCTCGCCGTAATCGGCCTGGAGTTCGGGCCCTGGGACTATTTCTCGCTGGTGCTTTTCGCGCTGACCATTACGGCGAGCCTTTCCGGCGAGAATCTCATGAAGGGGATGATCGCGGGTGCGCTCGGCCTCTTCATCGGTACGGTCGGCGAGGACGAGGTCAACGGCGTCGCGCGCTTCACCTTCGGCTTCGACGATCTCGAATCCGGCTTTTCCTTCCTGCCGGTGCTGATCGGTCTCTTCGCCTTCAGCCAGCTGCTTTCCGATATCCAGGACCGGGTGAAGGCCCGCGAGCCGCTGATGGACGTCAGCGGCACCGACGGACGGGTCCGGGTCGAGCATCTGGCCGCGATCCGTACCATCCTTTCGCGCTGGACCAACCTCGTGCGCTCCTCCCTCATCGGCGTCTTCACCGGCGTGCTGCCGGCCGCCGGCGGGTCGATCTCCAACATTCTCGCTTATGACCAGGCGAAGAAGGCATCGAAGACCCCGGAGAAATTCGGCACCGGCATTCCGGACGGCATCATCGCGCCGGAATCCTCCAATAACGCCACTGCCGGCGGCGCGCTGATCACCATGATGGCGCTCGGCATTCCGGGAGACATCGTCACCGCCGTGATGCTTGGCGCGCTGCTAATCCACAACGTGCAGCCGAGCCCGACCTTCATCAGCGACAATCCGGATCTCGCCTACGCGATCTTCATCGCCTTCTTCCTTGCGCATTTCATCATGATCGCGATGCAGTCGGTGACGCTGAAGCTGTTCCTCCTGGTGACCCGGATCCCGATGTACGTGCTGGCATCGGTGATCCTCGCCTATTGTGCGATCGGCGTGTTCGCGCTCAACAACATTGTCTACGACATCTGGGTGCTGTTCTTCTTCGGCGTGGCCGGCTACATCCTGCGCCTGCTCGGCTTCCCGCTGGCGCCGATCATCCTCGGTGTCGTGCTGGGACATGTGGCCGAGCTGAACCTGTCGCGGGCGCTCTCGATCGACAACGATCTGATGCTGTTCCTCAGCCGCCCCTGGTCGCTCTTCTTCCTTGTCGTCGCGGCCTTCTCGATCGCCTTCCCGTGGTACCAGAAGCTGCGTGGCACGCAATCCTGGACGCTGGCCTATGTCCCGGCGCTCCTCGCCGCGGTCGCGGTCCCGATGTTCATGATGGAGGGGATCGCCCGTCCGATTATCGGTGTGGCGCTGCTCGCGGTTTCCGCCTATCTTCTCTGGAGAAGTGCGAAAGCCGGATGGAAAGTGGCGCCCGAAGGCGACCACGAAGTCCATCTCGAAGAAACCTGAGCCGCAGCGGCTCGCATTCCGGATCCGTCCGGAAGCGGGCCGCCCCGCGTCCGCAGAGGCCACGCACGGCTCTAGTCCTGCTCCGTCCGGGGCGATGCGTAACCCTATTTATCTCAAGGTGACGTCGTGGAAATCCGCCATCCCTATCTCATGTTCCTGGGCGATGCGCCCGATCAGCTCGCAGCCAAGACCGCGAACGGCGTGAAGGTCTGGCGCCCCGAATGGTGCCTCGGTCAGCTCCGTCTGCCTGGCTGCAAGGCCGATCTGAAGCTTCCCGACATGACCATCGAGGAAGCCGCCGCTGCCGGCGTGAAGACCGTGATCCTGGGCGTCGCGAACCGCGGCGGCGTGATCGGCGAGAGCTGGATGGTCGAGCTTGAGAAAGCTCTCGACCACGGCATGGAGATCGCGAGCGGCCTGCATACCAAGATCGCCACGATCCCGGCGCTGGCGGAAAAGGCGAAGGCCAAGGGGCTCGGCCTCTATGACGTGCGTCACCCGAAGGGCAATTTCTCCGTTGCGAACGGCAAGAAGCGGTCCGGCAAGCGGCTGCTTCCGGTCGGGACCGACTGTTCCGTCGGCAAGATGTTCACCGCGCTTGCGATCGAGAAAGAGCTGCACAATCGCGGCGTGAAGGCGACCTTCCGCGCGACCGGGCAGACCGGCATCTTCATCGCCGGGTCCGGCGTTTCCGTCGATGCGGTGATCGCAGACTTCATCTCTGGCGCTGTCGAGGAACTGGCTCCGGCCAATGAGGCCGATCACTGGGATCTGGTCGAAGGGCAGGGCTCGCTCTTCCACGCCTCCTATGCCGGCGTGACCATGGGCCTGATCCATGGCGCCCAGCCGGATGCCATGGTGCTTTGCCACGAGGCCAACCGTCCGCACATGCGCGGCCTGCCGGAATATCCGGTGCCGAGCCTGAGCGAATGCATCCCCTACTACCTGCAGGCTGCCCGCCTGACCAACCCGGATGCGAAATTCGTCGGCGTCTGCATCAATACCTCGAGCCTCGACGATGCCGCGGCGGAAGCGTTCCTGAAGCAGGCGAGCGACGAGACCGGCCTGCCGGCGGTCGATCCGATCCGCAACGGGGTCGGCGCCATCGTCGACAACATGGACATCTGATCCGGATCTGATCCGGCAGGCGGCGAAGCATAAGGGGAAAGTTGATGTACCGGTCGGTCTCGGTCAGACGCGAAAAATGGCCCTTGCAGGGCGTCTTCCGGATCTCCCGCGGCGCGCGGACGGAATCGGAAGTGATCGTGGTCGAGATCGCCGGCGACGATGTCGACGGTCTCGGCGAATGCTTTCCCTATGCACGCTACGGCGAGACGCTTGACAGCGTGACGGCGCAGATCGAATCCGTCGCGGGCGAGATCGCCAACGGCATGGACCGGAAGGGGGTGCTCTCGGCCCTGCCGCCCGGTGCCGCACGCAATGCGATCGATTGCGCGCTCTGGGACTTCGAGGCGAAGAAAACCGGCAAGCGGGCCTGGGAACTCGCCGGCCTGCCGGAACCGAAGCCCGTGACCACGGTCTATACTCTCGGCGTCGACGAGCCGGAGGTGATGGGACAGAAGGCCAAGGCCAATGCCTCCCGGCCGGTCCTCAAGCTGAAGATGACCGGCGACGGAAAGGATCTGGAGCGCGTCGCGCTGATTCATGAGAATGCGCCGAACACCAAACTCGTCGTCGATGCCAACGAAGGCTGGAGCGTCGCGCAGTACGAGGAGTATGCGCCGCAATTCGCCAAACTCGGTGTGACGATGATCGAGCAGCCTTTGCCGGCCGGCAAGGACGAGGGCCTGAAGGGCCTCGATCGGGTGGTGCCGGTCTGCGCCGACGAAAGCTGCCATGACAGCGAGACGCTCGACGATCTCGTCGGCAAGTACGACATGATCAACATCAAGCTCGACAAGACCGGGGGGCTCACAGAAGCGCTCCGTCTGCGCGACCGGGCGCTGTCCATGGGCTTCGAGGTCATGGTCGGCTGCATGGTCGGCACCTCGCTCGCCATGGCGCCGGGGGTTGTGGTGGCGCAGGGCGCCAAGGTGGTCGATCTGGACGGACCGCTGCTCCTCGCGAAGGACCGCGAGCCGGGCCTGGTCTATGAGGGCAGCCTGGTGCAACCGCCGGATTTCCGGCTCTGGGGCTGATCCGGTGGGCGAGCGGCCGGACGTCACGGAGCATTACAGTTCCGAAAGCGGTCTGGCCGACCGGCTGATCGCGATCCTCGAGAAAGCCGGGATCGCCCGGGACGAAATCACCGAAGCCAATCTCCATTCCGTCGACCAGATGCATCTGCGTGGCCGCGTCGCCGCGGAAGAGTTCCTCGACGCGCTGGATATCCATGCGGGCGACAAGGTACTGGATGTGGGCTGCGGCCTTGGCGGGCCGTCCCGCATGGCGGCGGCACGCTATCGGGCAGACGTCAGCGGGATCGACCTAACCGCCGATTTCTGCGACGCGGCTCGGCAGCTGAACGCGCTGGTCGGGCTGGAGCGCATCCGGATCGAGCAGGGCGATGCGCTTGCCATGCCGTTTGCCGACGACAGTTTCGATGTCATTTTCACCCTGCATGTGGCGATGAACATCGCCGACAAGCAGGCGCTCTACCGCGAGATTGCTCGTGTCCTCAAACCCGGCGGGCGGTTCGGGCTCTACGACATTGTCGCCGGATCGGGTGAGCCGGTGCATCTGCCGGTTCCCTGGGCCACTCTGCCCGATCATTCGCACCTCGTCCCGGCCGAAGAGATCGAGGTCGCGGTACATGCCGCGGGCTTCGTCACGGAGCGCTTCGAGGACCAGTCGGCCCTGGTCGAGGCTTACCTCGACGCGCAGCGTGAAGCCCGCCAGATGCGGGCGGAGAAAGGCGAGCCGGAGCCGCCCTCTGGTGCGCCCGTTATCATGGGCGAGGCCTTTGCCCGGAAACAGAAACACATCTATCGCAATTTGAAGGAGGGTCGGATCGCGGTCCGCCTTGGTATCTTCCGATTGCAGGAAAAGTGATCGAAAGCGGCCGGAATGGCCGCGACAGGGAGGAACCATGTCGACCGATGCCGAGGTGATCGCCGAGATCCGGCGGGCCGTAGCGACGCTCTGCGCCGATTTTCCGGGCGAGTACTGGCGCGAGAAGGACCGCGAGCGGGCCTATCCGACGGAATTCGTGCAGGCGCTGACGGAGTCCGGTTATCTCGCGGTCCTGATCCCCGAGGAGTACGGTGGCAGCGGTCTTTCGATCAGCGCCGCCGCGGCGATCCTGGAAACGATCCACCGCAGTGGCTGCAGCGGTGGCGCCTGCCACGCGCAGATGTACATCATGGGCACGCTGCTCCGGCACGGCTCTGAAGAGCAGAAGCGGAAATACCTGCCGAAGATCGCCAGCGGCGAGCTCCGCCTGCAGGCCTTCGGCGTGACCGAGCCGACCAGCGGCACCGACACGCTCTCTCTTTCCACCACGGCTGTGAAGAAGGGCAATACGAAATACGTCGTGAACGGGCAGAAGGTCTGGACCTCGCGCGCCGAGCATTCCGACCTGATGCTGCTGCTTGCCCGGACCACGCCGAAGGAAGAGGTGAAGAAGCGCACCGAGGGCCTCTCGGTCTTCATCGTCGACATGCGCGAGGCCAAGGGCAACGGTCTTGAGATCCGGCCGATCCGCGCCATGGTCAACCACTCCACGACCGAGGTCTTCTTCGACAATCTTGAGATCCCGGCCGATAGCCTGATCGGCGAGGAGGGCAAGGGATTCCGCTATATCCTCGACGGGATGAACGCGGAGCGCATCCTGATCTCCCACGAGAGCCTCGGCGACGCCCGCTGGTTCATCGAGAAGGCGACGAAATACGCGAGCGAGCGCAAGGTCTTCGGCCGGCCGATCGGGCAGAACCAGGGGGTCCAGTTCCCGATCGCGAAGGCCTATGCAGAGACCGAGGCGGCGGCGCTGATGGCGGAGAAGGCGGCGCAGCTCTTCGAGGCCGGAGAGCCCTGCGGCGCAGAGTCCAACATGGCTAAGATGCTGGCGGCGGAAGCGGCCTGGGCGGCGGCGGATACCTGCTTGCAGACTCATGGCGGCTTCGGTTTCGCCGAGGAGTACGATGTCGAACGCAAGTTCCGCGAGGCCCGGCTGTTCCGGACCGCGCCGATCTCGACCAACATGATCCTTGCCTACATCGCGGAGCATGTCCTCGGCATGCCCCGCTCCTACTGAGCGGGGAGGCGCTGTCATGACAAAACCTCTCGACGGAATGCTGGTGCTCTCCATCGATCAGGCGGTGGCCGCGCCCTACTGCGCCTCCCGCCTCGCAGATGCCGGTGCGCGGGTGATCAAGGTCGAGCGCGCGGAGGGCGACTTTGCGCGCGGCTACGACCACGAGGTGCATGGCGAGAGCGCTTTCTTCCTCTGGCTGAACCGGGGCAAGGAGAGTCTCGTCGCGGATCTGAAGAACCCGGACGACCGCGCGCTGCTGCACCGGATCCTCGCGAAGGCCGACGTCTTCATCCAGAATCTCGCGCCCGGCGCGACGGACCGGATGGGCCTCGGATCGGACGAGCTGCGCAAACACTATCCGCGGCTGACCACGGTGGATATCAGCGGCTATGGGGACGAGGGGCCCTATGCCGAGATGAAGGCCTACGACTTCCTCGTCCAGGCGGAGAGCGGGCTGATCTCGGTGACCGGCTCGAAAGAGGAGATGGGCCGGGTCGGGGTTTCGATCTGCGACATCGCCTGCGGCATGTTCGCCCGGATCGCGGTGCTCGAGGCGCTGCTGCTGCGCGGTCGGACGGGCGAGGGGAGCCAGATCAAGGTTTCTCTCTTCGGCGGCATGACCGAATGGATGTCGCCCTGGCTGCTGCATGAGGCCTACGGGGTGCTGAAGGAGCAGCGGATCGGTCTCAACCATCCTGCCATCGTGCCCTATGGGGCCTACGCCTGCGCCGGTGGGGACATGATCCTGATCGCGGTGCAGAACGACCGCGAGTGGCGCAAGCTCTGTGCGTCCGTGCTCGGCGACGAGAGCCTCGCGGACGACGAACGCTTCCGCACCAATACCGACCGCGTTGCCAACCGCGAGGGTGTGAATGCCGTGATCGACCGTGTCTTCGGAGGCCTGACCCGCGAGCAGGTGAAGGAGAAGCTGAAAGCGGCCGGCATCGCCTTCGGCGCGATCAACAGCGTCGCCGATGTGCTGGCGCATCCGGCGTTGCGCCGTGTTCCGGTGGAAACGCCTGTCGGCACGATCGAGACGGTGGCGCCGCCGGCGAGCTTCACCGGCATGGACAATACGTTCCGTCCGGTGCCGCGCCTTGGCGAACATAGCGAGGCAATCAGGGCCGAATTTTCGGCCTGAAGATACTCTTCTCCCAAACGAAAACGCCCGGCTCGAAGCCGGGCGTTTTTTGTTTTGTCTCGGTCCTGCTAGTTCAGCAGCACGCTTGGCAGCCAGAGCGTGATTTCCGGAATGGCGACCACGATCCCGAGGCCGATCAGCTGCAGGATCACAAACGGGATGATCCCGCGATAGATCTGCTGCATCGAGACCATCTCCTTGGCCACACCCTTCATGTAGAAGAGCGCGAAGCCGAAGGGCGGCGTCAGGAAGGAGGTCTGCAGGTTGATCGCGACGATGATCGCGAACCAGTAGAGCACCTGCTGCTGTACAAACTCGATCTGCGCATTGTTCGTCGGCACTTCGAGCCCGAGATGCGGCGCGAATTCCGGCGCCATGGTCTGGATCACCGGCGCGAAGACCGGAAGGATGATCAGCGTGATCTCCAGCCAGTCGAAGAAGAAGCCGAGGATGAAGACCACGAACATCAACATGAACAGGAGCGGCCACGGGCCGAGCTCGAGCCATTCGATGAACTCGATGATCAGGTCTTCGCCATAGACGTTGCGGAAGATCGTCGAGAAGGCCGTCGCGCCGACGAAGATCAGGAAGATCATCGCTGTGGTGAGACCGGTCCGGTGCACGACGTCGCGCAGCACTTCCTTGTTCAGCGTCCCGTTGGCGAAGGCCAGGATCAGGGAACCGAAGGCACCGACGCCGGCGGCTTCCGTCGGCGTCGCCCAGCCGGCGAAGATGGAGCCGAGCACGAGCGTGATCAGGAAGATCGGCGGCACGAAGCCCTTCAGGATACCGCCGAGATAGCTGTCGCCTTCCATGCGTCCGATGATCATCGAGATCCCGAACACCATCAGGAAGCCGATCAGACCCCAGTTGAACACATCCGCGAGATGGGATTCCGCCATGATGTAGCAGAAAGCCATGGCTGCGGCGCTGAAACCGAAGAATTTCAGGATGTTCTTCTTGTTGCTGGGTTCCATCTGGATCGCGTCTTCGGCGATCGCCGGCGCCTTCTCGGGCGAGATGATCCCGATCACCACAATGTAAACGACATAGAGGCCGGACAGCAGCAGGCCCGGGAAGATGGCCCCGACGAAGAGGTTGCCGACCGAGACGGCCAGCAGGCTTCCCATCAGCACCAGCATGATCGACGGCGGGATCAGAATGCCGAGGGTCGCGCTGGCCGCCAGAGTGCCTGTTGCGAGCGAACGGTCGTATTTCTGGGAGATCATGGTGGGAAGCGCCATCAGGGTCATCATGACGACGGATGCGCCGATGATGCCCGTGGTCGCGGCCATGATCGTGCCCATGACCGTCACCGCGAGGGCGAGGGCTCCCGGAACGCGCCGGAACAGAACCTGCAGGATATGCAGGAGATCTTCCGCGACCTTGGACCGCTCGAGCATCGTTCCCATGAAAACGAAACATGGGATCGCCACCAGAATGGGGTTCTGGATCGCTCCCGAAGCCCCGTCGCCGCCCCAGATCCGTTGGACGACCTGGAAGAAGACCGCGAAATCGAGCACATCGAGCCAGATCCCGAGGAGGCCGAACGAGACCGCGACGCCGCCGAGCGCGAAGGCCACGGGAAGTCCCGTGAAGAGCATCAGCGCGAGCGCAAGGAACATGTACGCTCCGATGAACTCGTAGAAATGATCGTAAAGAACCTCAAACATCTTGGATATCGCCGCCCCTGGATTTATCGCCGGTTTTCATGATCAATCCGCTCATTCCGGCTTGTGGTGCTCGTAGTTGAAGATTTCCAAAGCGTCTCTCGCTTCCTCATGCTCTTCGCGCGTGCCGAACAGGTAGGCCGCGAGCCGGAACAGGGTGGCAAAGATCGCCAGAGCCAGGACGACGCAGCCGATCAGCATGAATCCCTTGATGACGTAGCGCCAAGGAATGCCGGTCATGGATTCCGAGCCTTCGCCCTGCAAATAGGAGATCGAGACCAGCACCCAGGATTCCCAGGCAACCGCGAACAGGAACGGAAGGGCGAGTACCAACAGCCCGATGAATTCCATCCAGGCCTGCTTGCGCGGCCGAATGTGCTCGCGGAAGACGTCGACGCGGACATGGGCGTTGGCGAGATATCCGAACCCGAATGTCAGCAGCAGGATGATGCCGTGCAGGTGCCACTGCATGTCCTGAAGGATAGTCGAGACCGAGTATCCGTAATCGATGGAGAACTGGGAGAAGTAGAGGCGAATGAAATCCACCTTCCGGGTCACGACATCGAAGACGATCATGAGCACGAGCGGGACGATGAGCCATGCCGCCGCCTGGCCCATATTTCGGGACCATCGATCAAGAACGCTCGCAAGGTTAAGCGCGGCTTTCATAAATGAAACCCCATTTGGATGAGAGTGAGAGACTGATCCCTTGAACCGCTCGGTTGCTGGAAGCGGTCTGACCTTGTCGAGCCGGTCCGTTCTCAAGGGGCATCAAACAGAAAAGTCGGGAGACCCTTCGAAAAGGGTCTCCCGCATTTAAGCGTCTCTTATTTCAGGTAACCGCGGTCACCCCAGACCTTGAAGCCCTCGTTGAACTTCGTGTAGCTGTCCCAGAGCTTCTGGACGTCGGGGTTGGCCGCCAGCTCTTCCGCCAGCACTTCTTCCCACTTCGCCTTGAACTGGGCGAGCTGGTCGGACGTCCAGTTGACCATCTCCACGCCGTCTTTCTGGTTGGCGATCATCGCCTCGAACTGGGAGGCTTCGCCGTCGGCGATCATGTCGGTCACGTTCTTGTCGCACGCGATCTCGAGCATGGCCCGCTGACCGTCGGACAGAGCGTTCCACTTGTCCATGTTGATCAGCAGTTCGTTGGAGGTGGACTGCTGGTGCCAGCCCGGGAAGTAGTTGTACTTGGCGATCTGGTAGAAGCCGTAGGAACGGTCGATCGCCGGCATGGAGAATTCGGTGGCGTCGATCGTGCCACGCTCCAGGGCCGGGTAGATGTCGCCGCCAGCAAGCTGCTGGGTCGAAACACCGAACTTCTGCATGACCTTCGCGCCGACGCCGAAGAAGCGCATCTTCAGGCCCTTCAGCTCATCGAGGCTCTCGATCTTCTTACGGAACCAGCCGGAAGTCTCCGGCGGGATCATGCCGCAGAGCAGATATTTGATGTTGTCGCGGCCGTAGAGTTCCTCGCCGATCTGCGTACCGCCGCCATATTTGAACCAGGCGACGAATTCCGGCGCTGCCGGGCCGAACGGCCAGGTCGACAGGAACGCGTAGGCCGAGTTCTTGCCCTGGTTGGCGCCCGGGGTACCGAAGGCCGCGTCGATCGCGCCCTGGCTGATCGGGTCGTAGTAGGCATAGCCACCGGTCAGAGCGCCCGGCTCGAAGACCTTGATGTCGAAATCGCCGTCGGACATCCGTCCGATGCCTTCGGCGATACGGTGCGGCGGCGGGCCCAGAACCTTGACGTTCTGGCCGAACGCAGCGTGCATTTTCCAGCGAACTTTCTTGGCCTCGGCATCGCCGGAACCAATACCAATCGCCACAGTCGAAGCGATCGCAAGCGCTCCAAACGTCTTAAGCAAACCCAATTTCATGAGTTACCTCCCTATTTCATTATCTAGCCGGACCCGGTTTTCCGGATCTCATTGTTAAACCCCACAGTCAGTTTTAACCGGCGTCCGGCGTCTCATCCGAGGCCGCTTGGTCCCGTGGTGGCCGAAGTATTGCCATGATTCCGCACGCCGTCAAAGCCTTCGAGTCCAAGGGGCGGGCCGGGTACAGCGTTTTCCCGGTATGAGGAAATACGTCTATGTATACGTTATTTGTCTTGAATTCCGCAGAGTTCTGCGTCAGAGCGCCCGCCGGAGTAGAGTCGGCAAATGGCCCGCGTCCGGGATGATAAAATCCGAAATTTTTGTCAATTCGGCCTCGGGCGTGGCACCAGTGAGTACGCCGATCGTGGCGCGACAGCCGGCAGCACGGCCGGCATCCATGTCGGCCAAGTTGTCTCCGACCATCACCGTTTCGGAAGCCCTCAGGTTCGAAGCATCCAGGAAAGCGTGGATCATGTCTGGCGCCGGTTTGGCGGCGTGGCCGCTGTCGTATCCGGCAACGAAATCGACGAGATCGCCTAGGCCAAGACGATCGATCATGTCCCGCGCGCCGCGTTCGGCGTCGTTCGTGACAACCGCGATTCGCATGTCCTGGCTCCGCAGTGCCGTGAACAGCGTGCCGAGGTCGCACACCGGAGTCAGGTTCCGGGAAGCGTGATCCAGCCAGTAATCGTCGAGCCAATCGGCGAGGATGTCCGGAGAGGGGAGGCCTGGCGCCAGGCTCCGCCAGAGCGAGGCGACTTCGAGCGCGGTGCCCTGCGCGAGCAACGTTCCCGGCGCTATTGTCCAGGCTTCCGGGTCGCCACCCGCGGCCCGTGTCAGGTCGGCGGCATCCACGTCGAGCGCATGCAGGTCGACAAGCTCCACCGCCACGGACAGCAGACCGGGAAGCCATGTCTTTTCGAAATCGATGAGCGTGCCGTCCTTGTCGAACGCCACGCCGCGGACGGGTCCGGGCACCGGGGAAGCTCCATGTTGCGCGATCGTGCGAGGGCAGGCTCGCGCGCCGGAAGCCTTTTCGCAAGCCCCTCTCGCGCGGGGCCTGCCGCCGGTTGACGTCAATTGACGTTGGTCACGAAACCCGCTGCAGCCTGCCGCTCCTCTTTCAGCTTTTGCCAGGCGGCGAGCTTGCTGGCCCTGCGGTTCTCGAACTCCAGCTTGAGCTGGCGTGCCGTCTCGGATGCGATCTCGAGCTGACGGGCGGCGCGGGCTTCGCGGATTGCAGCCTCCTGCTCGTGTCGCTCGCGCCGTGTCTCCGCATCCGCGCTGAGAGCCTCGGCGCGTGCCGCGGAACGGGCGGCGAGTTCGATATCGTCCTTGGACGGATCCGCCGCGGTGACCGCGACACCTTTGTATGCCTGCTGCTGAAGGCGGGAGACCGCATGTCGGTAATTCCTGCCGCGTGTCTCGTTGCCGGAATGATAATGCTCGATCGCATCGCGCCAGGAGCCGTGGCGCGTCTTCAGTTCGGTCAGGAAAAGTGCCGCATATTCGGTATTCCGGTCCGGATCGAAGGCCTCTTCCAGATCCTCGAAGGCCTTGCCGTGATAATGCAGATTGATCTGCATGCAGCCGACATCGATGTTCGTGATGCCTTTCGCCAGCAGGCGGCGGACCTCGGCCATGGCCGCGATCTTGTTCGGAAAATGCTTGCCCTCGCCGCCGGATGTCACTGTCCAGGGCCAAGTGTAGCTTTCCTGCCGTTCGTCATGCCAGCGTCCGGTCTCCTTCAGCGAGATCGCGAACAGGAGATGGCGCGGAATGCGGTGCTCGTCCTCAGCGTGACGGGCTGCATTGGCGCACATCCGGTCCGAGGTTTCGCTTGCCCCGGCAAGGCCGGAGAGAACCAGAAACGGGGCGGCAAGTATGGCCAGTTTGAACAGAAAGCGCATGGTCTCACTCCTTTTCGGGAGTGGAGAAGCAAGGACCGTGCCGAAGTGGTTATGCCGGTTCCGTCATTCCGCTGCGACCCGGGCCGCCCCGGGGCCGCCCGCTGCGGCATGCAGCGCAGCTTCCGAAAGCTCGGCGAGGAGCGCTGCCATGTCCTGCTTCAGCGGCGCCAGCCCGGCGCGCGGTTCGATCCGCCGCTCGTCCATGTAGAGGGCGCGGTTGATCTCGATCTGGAGAACATGGATGCCGATCGCCGGACGGCCATAGTGGCGGGTCACGAAGCCGCCTGCATAGGGGCTGTTGCGGCGCACCGTGTAGTGGCGGGCCCGGAAGAAGCTTTCCGCGCGCTCTATGAAGATCGGCGCGGCGGTGACGCCATGGCTGTCGCCGAGCACGATATCGATCGGCCGGCGCTCACTGCGCACATGGCGGACCGCGCTCGAGGGCATGGAATGGCCGTCGACCAGCAGGCAGAACCCGAACCGCTCCAGCGCCTCGGCGATCAGCCGCTGCAGGGCCCGGTGATACGGGATGTAATAGCGCCGGATCCGCTCCTCGGCCTCCGCGAAGGTGAGCTTGCGGCCGTAGACCGGCTCGGAATTCGCCACCACGCGGGCGATCGTACCGAGCCCGGCGGAAATCCGGATGCTGTCGGTCACCGCGCCGTCCGGGAGCGGGTCGGAGAACATGCTCGGATCCAGCTCGTAGGGCTCGCGGTTGACGTCGACATAGACCCGCGGAAAGTGGGCGGTCAGCAGCGGTGCGCCTGCTCGGCTCGCCCCCTCCAGCACCTCCTCCATGAAGCCGTCCTCGGAAGAGCGGAGATCGAGCGGGCCGAGCCGCGAGGCCTCGACCAGGTCGCGCGGGTAGAGGCGCCCGCTATGCGGCGAGGCGACGACGAGCGGACTGGCCGGCGCGGCGGGGCGCACGATGCGATAGACGTCGGCGATCTCGTCCGGCACCGGCGGCACCGGATCGGCGGTCACGTCGCCCGAGGAAAGGAAGCCCGGTTCGATGATCGCGGCGACTTTCTCGTCCATCGCTGTTTCGCTCGTCAATCCGAAGCCTCCACATGTCGCCAATGTCTCTCCAACCTAATATGGATTGCGCCGATGGCAAGCGTCACGCGCCCAGGCCCGCAAGGCGCGTTGCGCCACGCCCGGCGGGCGTCAAAAAGTGAGCGAAAAGCGGTGAAAGAGGTCTTGCAAATCGATCTGACGCTGGCTATACACACGCCTCCTTCGCGGCGACACAATCCCGATGCCGCAAAGATAGGGCGCGTAGCTCAGCGGGAGAGCACTACGTTGACATCGTAGGGGTCGCTGGTTCAATCCCAGCCGCGCCCACCATCTACAGAACTGAGATCATTGATCTTTTTCTGTGTAGATCTGCCCCGAACATCCTCTGAACGCCTTGCTGTCACACCATTTGTCACAGTGAGGTCCAACCATGCCTACCATCCGCAAGCGCAAAGACCGCTGGCAAGCCCAGGTCCGTGTGAAGGACAAGCCTGCGCTGACCAAGACTTTCGGCCGGTATCAGGACGCTGTCAGCTGGGCGGCGCAGACCGAGAAGGAGCTGCGAGGTCGCCAGATCAACACGGGGAGCCTCAGTCCGAGCCGGACGACGCTCGCCGATCTTATCGAGCGCTACAAACGCGAAATCACACCAGCCAAGCGCAGTTCCGCCATTGAGGAGTTGCGGCTCGGGAAGATGGCGCTGGACCGGATCGCGACTAAGACCCTGGGATCAATCACGACAGCGGATGTTGCGAACTATCGGGATCGCCGTCTTGCGCTAGTGTCGGTCGATACCGTGCGCCGGGACCTCGGGACCCTGCAGCATGTCTGGGACGTGGCCGAACGATCCTGGGGGCTGGTTGGTGCCGAGAACCCGTTCCGCCTGGTCCTGAAGCCGAGACCATCGCCGGGCCGGACACGCAGGCTTTCCGAGGACGAGGAAAGGCGGCTGGAAGTCTCCTGCAACGCGTGCCGGAACAAGGTAATCCCACTGGTGGTGACATTCGCCCTTGAGACCGCCATGCGTCAGGGGGAGATCGTCGGGTTGTTCAAGTCGGACATCGATTACGAGAAGCGGCTGGCTCTGGTTCGGATCTCCAAGAACGGGCGCAGCCGGCTGGTGCCGTTGAGTGAACGTGCGCTGACGGCGGCCAGACGCGCGTCCGACCTGAGTGACGACACCAGGGTGTTCGCGATAACGACGACAGGGGTCAAAATGGCCTGGAAGCGCATCCTCCGGCGCTCTGAGATCGAGGATCTGCATTTCCATGACTTGCGGCACGAGGCCATCAGCCGGCTCTTCGAGCGGGGCTTCAGTCTGCCCGAGGTTGCGCTGGTGTCGGGTCATCGGACACCAGCCATGCTCATGCGCTACACCCACATCGAAGCCGGGCGTATTGCGATGAAGCTCTAGTTGGCGGAGCAAAGATCTAGGCGCTCATTCATGACGATTAGTATTTTTCGTGATTGACTGCTGCCGTAAGGTCGCAAAGTTCCTGTGTGATTGACTTTATTTGAGACAACCTGCTTCTGAAGTCTGCAAATTCGGACCGATGATGGGATTCCTCAATGCCTGTCTCAGTAGCGAGTTTTTGGGCGATATAGGCGAGGTCGCCGCACGCTTCGCGCAGTAATAGTAAGGTGTGTTCGTCAGCATGAAACTCGGACGGTGAGCGTTTTCGTAATTCGCCGGACCAAGACGCTCCTTTCATGAATATCGTCGTTTCAGCCAGGTTGACGCCAAGCCCATGGAATATGCTGTTCCTGCATTCTGTCGTTGGTTTAGCTGCTCTTGCCCAAGCTATAGTGAGATTTGCTAAACGCCTGTTTTGGTGGGCGTCGCTAGCAGTCAATATTGATTTGATCAATGAGCTAATTGGGTGGCCGTCTGTTGTCGGATGTGTGCCTTTGGGCTCCTCGTTTTTGAGGCGCCATACGATTCTTTCAGCCCATAACTCAAAGCTTCCAGAAAACACAGCTATGGCGCCGATGTGCTCAAGCATCAGCGGACTCAAACCTTGCGCCTTAAGGTATTGTTCGCCTGGGTTTTCCAAGTTGCATGTTTCCTTTTAATGAGCGCCGTGGCCGATCGTCTCCCCCGGGGGGCGGTGGAGGGGTTCGCCGCCGGGAGTCCCAGCCTATGCTTTTACTTAGGCGCCAGCCATTTTTAGCAAATTTCGCAGTTGTCGGTCCTAGGGGTAACGTTAGGAGATGTTGATTAATGCGTCCATCATGATACATTAAGGTCAATTAAAGGGCCTTGATGGAGACATTAATGCCGACGCCTAACATGCCTTCGAGCGTCGTTCAGCGGTCTTTGCGCCGTCTGGGGGATGATATCAGGATCGCGAGGAAGCGCCGCAATCTGACGATGCAGGTGGTGGCGGAGCGCGCCCTGGCGTCCCGCAAGACCGTGGCCCGGATCGAGAAGGGCGACCCTGGGGTCAACATCGGCACTTACGCCTCCGTCCTCCATGCGCTCGGTTTCCTTGACCGGCTGACGTCCCTGGCCGACCCGGCCCAGGACGCGCTCGGGACCGACCTTGACATCGATGCGCTGCCCCAGCGGGTGCGACCGAAATGACCGGAGCGGGGCAGCTCGACACGGCCGAGGTCTGGATTGCGCTCGGGGACGCCGATCATCGCGTCGGGACCCTCTACCGTCAGCGCCGCCGGGGCGGCGAGACGGTGTCCTTCCGGTACCATGAGGACTGGCTGGCGAACCCGCAACGCTTCGTTCTGGAACCTGCCCTGCCGCTGACGACGAGCACCTACCATCCCCCGCAAGGTCAGCAGATCTTCGGCACCATCGGGGACTCCGCCCCGGACACCTGGGGGCGTCAACTGATGCGGCGCCGGGAGCGACGGCAGGCGGAGCGGGAGGGCCGCACACCAAGGACCCTCGGGGAGCTGGACTTTCTCCTTGGTGTCGCAGATCGCTCCAGGCTCGGGGCGTTGCGCTTCAGGGACGTCGAGGGAGATGTGTTCCTTGCACCCGACCAGGACAGCGTCGCTCCCTTCATCGCGCTCGGCACGCTCCTGAAGAGCGTGCGGCGCATCGAGCGGAACGAGGAGACGGACGAGGACCTGCGGATGATGTTCGCGCCGGGCTCGTCGCTTGGCGGCGCTCGCCCGAAGGCCTCGGTGATCGATCCCGAGGGTCGCATGGCCATCGCCAAGTTCCCCAAGGAAACGGACGAGTACAGCGTCGAGACCTGGGAGCACATCACCCTGCTGCTTGCCGCCGAAGCCGGCATCTCGACCCCCAAACACGAACTGCATCGGGTCGACGGGCGGCCGGTCCTGCTCTCCTGGCGCTTCGATCGAGACGGCGAGACGCGCATCCCGTTCCTGTCGGCCCTGTCCATGCTTCAGCTCACCGACGGGCAGCGGGCGAGCTACATCGAGATCGCTGACGAGTTGTCCCGCTTGGGTTCGCGCACGCGTGCGGACCTGGAGGAACTGTACCGCCGGATGGTGTTCAACATCCTTATCTCCAATGTCGATGACCATCTCCGAAACCACGGATTCCTGCGCTCAGGGCCGGATGGGTGGGCGCTCTCGCCTGCTTACGATCTCAACCCGACGCCGACGGACCTGAAAGCGCGCGTGCTGACTACCTATATCTCGCTCGACGACGGGACCTGCTCGATCGACTTGGCGCTGGAGGTCTGCCGGGACTTCCGCCTGAAGGAGGAGCGGGCGCGCGAGATCATTGGTGAAGTAGCCAGAGCCGTTGCGGGTTGGCGTGCCGTGGCGGCGCGTGTCGGTGAGCCTGAGGTCTCGGTCCAGCGGATGGAAAGTGCGTTTGAGCACGACGATCTAGAACGCGCTCTTAGCACCGGATGATGCTCGGCGATCTAATCGTATCGATCTGCGCGTCTTATCTTCGACAGATTTGAAATCACCAACCCAGATGCCGAGACGTATCCGGTATCAATGCTGCCTCTGTCAATTCTTTGTGGGCTAATCGAACTTGATTCAAGAACGATCCTTTCGCGAAAAGCGTCTAGCGGTTCCAGGGACGATTTTTCGTCCATTCCGACGAAGACGACCAAGTCGTTCAATCTGTCATCATTGAGGGCATCGCGAATGGAAAGATTAAGCGGACGGGCATCGGTGCTAAAGAGTCTGCCAATAGCAGATTGGGGGCCGCCATCGATTTCCAGCTCGACGATCTCGGGGGTATCTGATGCTGGTGGTGGCAGATCGCCTGTCGGTCTCGAAAAACGGCGCTCGCTTTGTTCGTACCGTGATGCTCTCGACGGAATGGACGCCCCGTCCGGCAACGAGGTAAAACGCCTGGACATGCTTGGAAGGTCCATGTTTTCGAAAAGATCATGTCTTTCCAGCTGTAAAAGAGCATCAATGAGGATGCTCTCTTCCTTCTCATTCATTGGGTGCTCATCTGGCGGGGGATCAATTGCGTAGAGCAATGGTTCCCGAGGTGGTTCCTCTATTCCCCAGCGCGACATGATCGCCCATCCAGAAAGCTTTCGACTACGCGCCGGGCGTTCGAAATCCACCCAGGCGGAAGATATCTGCGCCTTTGCTCGCTCCAGTGGCTGGAATGTTGCGTTGGAATAGTGGGTTTTGTCAGACGATCCCTTCGCTTCACAGAACATGCATTTTCCATTGGAAATCCCGATCCAGTCCGGAAGATCGCTGCTCGGATCTTCAGATCGCCTGACGGCGATACCTGTTGATATTGGAAATGGCGACCCACTAATCGGTATTAATGTGCTGTAACCGAGGTAACTCTCGGCGAACCAACGGGCAAAAAATCTGCCAAATATTGCTGAGAATGACCTTCGCATTTCGATGCCGTTACCAAACCCATCTCCGGCCCAAATCAATTCAGGGCTCGCAGCTAGCAATGACTGCATCAGATTCCTGACACCTATACCTCTGGTTCTATTGCGGATAAGTTCCTTGAAAGCAGCCGCCTCGACATCGGCAAGCGGAACTGGCACGGGGAAACTTTGCGGTGCGTTAGGGGGATCCTCGATGCGGCCACGAACAGTACGGATCATTGCTGTTATTCCAATGATATCTGGGATTAATTTTTAGAAAAAAGACAAGATGAAGTAAATTGCCTGAGAAACGGCAGAGATGCAGGCGCAGAACGCTGCCTTTGCACTAAGTGCGCTCTGTTTTGTCAGGCCGCTTGTAAGTTTATCTAGATCGTCATCTTCCGCCTCGGTTCGGTCTCCCCCGATTGTTCCGTAGTCCATGTTGTTAATTTTGTCCGGGATCTCGGTTTGGCTTGACCTGAGCCAGTAAATTCCTGCGGAGAGAGCGAAAGCTGCCGATACCGCTTGCAGCACCCAGGAAATGGGGTCTAAAGGCATGCTTCTTAGATTCCTATCTGGTCGTTCGGTTCATCAGGTTGCATCCTAATGGTTGAGTGGTGAGGGTCGGTTTCGCAAGCGAAAATATGCCGTTTTTGGCGAAAGAACTATTTTCGGATCGTTGTTCCTTGCCTGGGGCGGCTGTGGGTAAGACGATGCTTAGGCCCCATACGTTGGTTATGAATTGATGCCCAAAATCACCCTCGATCAGCTCGAATCTCACCTCTGGGAGTCCGCAAACATCCTGCGGGGCTCGATCGATGCCGCCGACTACAAGCACTACATTTTTGGTCTGCTCTTCTACAAACGGCTCTGCGACGTCTGGGAGGAGGAGTTCGAGGAGCGGATGGCGGTCTACCATGACAAGGACATGGCTGCCGATCCGGACGAGCACCGCTTCGATATCCCGGCCGGCCACTTCTGGAAGGACATCCGCTCGGACGCCACCAATATCGGCGAGCGCCTGAACCAGGCCTTCGGCGCGATCGAAGATGCGAACAGCCGGCTCCGGGGCGTCTTTCAGGATGTCGACTTCAACAACAAGGAGCGCTTCCCGGACGCCATGCTGGAGCGGCTGCTGCAGCACTTCGAGACCTACCGGCTCCGTAATGTCGACGTCGAAGCCGATATCCTTGGCAATGCCTACGAGTACCTGATCAAGCAGTTCGCCGATGACAGCGGCAAGAAGGGCGGCGAGTTCTACACGCCGAAGCAGGTGGTCCGCATGATGGTGGCCTGCCTGCAGCCCAAACCTGGCATGAGCGTCTACGATCCCACCTGTGGCTCCGGTGGCATGCTGCTGGAGGCGGTGCAGTACCTGAAGGACCATGGCCAGGACCCGAAGTCACTGGCGCTCTACGGTCAGGAAAAGAACCTCAATACCTGGGCGATCTGCCAGATGAACCTGTTCCTGCACGACATTGACGATGCCTTCGTCGAGCGGGCGGACACACTGCTGAACCCGAAGCATCTGGTGGGCAACGGCACCAAGTCGCTGCGCACCTTCGACCGGGTGCTGGCCAACCCGCCCTTCTCGCTGAAAAGCTGGGGCTACGACACTTGGTCCAAGGGCGAAGCGTTCGGGCGCGATACTTTTGGTTGTCCACCGAAGAGCTTTGGCGATCTTGCCTTTGTCCAGCACATGATCGCCAGCCTGAAAGACGACGGTCTCATGGCCGTCGTCTTGCCGCATGGTGTGCTGTTCCGGGGTGGTGCAGAGGGACGTATACGCGAGGGGCTGCTGAAGGCCGATCTGATCGATGCGGTCATCGGAGTGGCGCCTAATCTGTTCTACGGAGCCAGCATCCCGGCATGCGTAATGCTGGTACGCAAAACAAAGCCGGAGGCTCACAAGGGCAAGGTTCTGATCGTCAACGGCGCAGAGCAGTTCGTCCCCGGAAAGAACCAAAACCAGCTTTCAGACGCAAACGTCGAAACTTTGTCGCGCGCTTACCTGGAATACAAGGACACCGATCGGCTGACCCGTGTCGTGCCAATTGAAGAGATCCGGGCAAACGACTGGAACCTGAACATTACCCGCTATGTCCACCTCGGAGAGGATGAGGAGGAGGTCGACGTGGCGGCGGAGGTCGAGAAGTTGGTCGTGTTGCGGGCCGAGCGCGACGACGCTGAGAGCCACATGATGGGGTTCCTGAAGGAGCTTGGATATGTCGAGTGAGGCTCAGGAGGGCTGGCTTCCCGTGGCTTTTGGAGAGTTCTTGTCCGAGAGCCGGGTCGCCGGGACCGATGGAGCGCGAGCCCGGAAGCTTAGTGTCAAGCTCTATGGAAGAGGAGTTGTCGAGAAAGATGCGTCTCGGCCGGGTAGTGAGGCGACAAAATATTATCGACGCAAGACGGGTCAGTTTATTTATAGCAAGCTCGATTTTCTCAATGGGTCTTTTGCTGTAATCCCTGATTTTCTTGATGGGCTAGAGTCTACGTTAGATCTTCCCGCATTTGATGTCGCCGAGACGGTTGATCCTAAATGGCTCCTCTACTATGTCACCCGCCCGCAGTTCTACGAAAGTTACCGGGATGTCGCGCGAGGCGGGCGGAAAGCCAGGCGGGTGAACCCAAGAGAGTTCCTAGATTCGACTATTGATCTGCCGCCGTTGCGAGAACAGCAAAAGATTGCCGAGATCCTGACCTCGGTCGACGACGCCATACAGGCCACCGAAGCCGTCATTGAGCAGACGAAAAAGGTTAAGCATGGGGTGATGAACCAACTGCTGACCAAGGGCATCGGCCACACCCGCTTTAAGCAGACCGAGATCGGCGACATCCCAGAGGGATGGGAGGTGGTGCCTGCGGAATCCGTCTGTGAAGCGGTGATCGACTGCAAGAATCGGACGCCACCAATCACGGATAGTGGGTTCGCCGTAGTCCGAACACCAAACGTCCGAAATGGGAAATTCGTCAAGAAGAACCTCACATTCACAGACGAGACTTCATTCGTCGAATGGACCAAAAGAGGGAAACCGAGACCTGGAGACGTCCTGATCACTCGCGAAGCACCTGTTGGGGAGGTGTGTGCAGCACCCACCGAGTTCGAGTTCTGTTTGGGGCAGAGGACGATGCTCTATCGCCCGAACCGAGCTCGTCTGGATCAGACGTTCCTATTGTACTCACTCCAGTCTGACGCAGTTCGACGGGTTTTATTGGAACGAGCCGGTGGTTCTACGGTTGGCCATGTCCGGGTCGGAGACATCCGTGCATTGCCTATTCCTATTGCTCCTTTAGAAGAACAGCTCCTGATAGTTGAGTGTCTTCGAAGTATCGATCGCCAGATCACTGTGACAGAATGTGAACAACTTTCGTTGCAGGCCTTGAAATCCTCACTGTTGTCCGATCTCATGACTGGCAGAACTCGGGTGAGGATCAACCATGGACAAGGATCATGATCGGCCGACGCTTGGAGAGTCGAAGGGAAACCAAGCGGCTCGCATAGGCGCCAGTGCGCTTGGAGCAATACCGGTTCTCGGACCAATCATTCAGGCGACGGTGACTGAGACAATCCCCAACGTACGGCTGGAGCGCATCGAAGCTTACCTTCAGCACCTGGAGCGGCGGCTTGATGAGGCCACCCTTGGTGAGCAACTCAAAGACGAGCGACAGCTCGATCTATTCGAAGAAGGCATGTGGCAGTCTGCGAGAGCGGTCAGCGACGAGAGGAAAGAACGGGTCGCAAACCTTGTCGTCAACGGGCTCTCAGCTCCCGAGTTGGATGCGGCGCGATCTCGGCATTGGTTGCGAGTGTTGAATCAGCTCGGCGATGAGGAGATCGCGATCCTATTGGATGAGTTTCAATGGCAGACGAGCTATCCCGAAGCAACTGACGAAGAACAGGGCCAAAGGGTCAAGGAGACGCCGAACGAAGCCCTCCCGAGCCGTTTCCTGCTTAGCGCCTTCGGGCTAATGAAGCAGCATGCCACGTGGGGCGGCGGCAATGTGGTTCAAGGCGTGACGCCCGCTGGCGAGGATTTCCTCAGGGCGATGGGCCTCTTGGGCGATTGAGTGGGCTGGATGGGATCTGAGTATCTGCTCGCTGAGAAGCCGGCCATCAATACCTTGCTGTCGTTGGGTTACGACTTCGTCCCGCCGGCCGCTCATGACGGCCTCCGGGACGGAGAGAATCAGGTTCTGTTCCGCCCGCATCTGATCGACACCTTGCAGCGTCTCAACAACATCTCTGAAGCCGACGCTCGGGCCGCTTATGTCGAGCTGAGCACGAAGAGCCACAATGAGGAATGGCTGGCGCTATTGAGGGGCGGGTTTTCCCGTCCGGTATCGGGCCAGGCCACCGAAAAGACACTCCACTTGGTCGACTTCAAGACTCCCGCCAACAACCTCTTTACCGTCACCAGCCAGCTTTACGTGAAGGCGGAGAAGTCCCGAATTCCCGACCTAGTGGTGCATGTGAACGGCATCCCGCTGGTTGTGATCGAGGCCAAGTCGCCGATGGTGGCGAAAAGCAAGGCCGGAGAGGCCTTTGATCAGATCAAGCAGTACGAGCGCGACATCGTCCGATTGTTCCACTCTAACCTGTTCAACATCGTGACCGACGGTACCACGGTGCTTTACGGCGCTACCGGCGCTCCGGCGAAGTTCTACGGCTACTGGCGGGACCCGTGGCCGAGGCAGGAGGCGGACTTCACCAGCGAGCTTCAGAAGGGACTCTGGTCGTTGCTGGAGCCGTCCCGGTTGCTCGACCTGCTTGCCCACTTCACCGTCTTCGAGACCGACCCGGACAGCGGCGAGACCATAAAGAAGATCTGCCGTTATCAGCAGTTCCGGGCCGTGAACAAGGTGGTCGACCGGGTGGTCGAGGGAAAGCACGAAAAGGGGCTGATCTGGCATACGCAGGGCTCGGGCAAGAGCCTGACCATGGTCTTCCTTGCACTGAAGCTGAAGACCCACCTCACGCTTCCGGACGGCGCGCTCGGTAATCCGAACCTGATGGTGCTGACCGACCGGATCGACCTGGACGACCAGATCAGCGGGACCTTCAATGCCTGCGGCCTGCCGAACCCGCTTTCCATGGAGAGCGTGGCGGAGCTGCGCAAGCATATCCACAGCGGTGTCGGCGGGCTGACGGTGCTCTCCACCATCTTCAAGTTCGCCAACTCCAAGACGGCCGTGCCGAACTCGAAGGACTGGATCGTGATGGTGGACGAGTGCCACCGCACCCAGGAAAACGACCTCGGCGCCTATCTGCGGGCCACCCTGCCGGAAGCCCGCTTTTTCGGTTTCACCGGTACGCCGGTCAAGAAGAACGACCGGGACACCTACGCCAATTTCGGTGTGGTCGGGGAAGGCTATCTCGACAAGTACGGGATCGACGACGCCGTGCGCGACGGGGCGACGGTGCCAATCCACTATACCGGCCGCAAGACCGACTGGCAGATCGACGAAGCGAAGATCGACATCCTGTTCGACCAGTGGTTCGCAGACCTGCCGGACGAAACCGTGGCGAAGATCAAGGAGCGGGGTGTTCAACTGGCCGACCTGGTGAAGCATCCAAAGCGGATCGCGTTGATCGCCTTCGACATCTGGACCCACTTCAAGGCCTACGCCATGCCGGACGGGTTCAAGGCCCAGGTGGTGGCGATCGATCGGGAAGAGGTGGTCCTGCTGAAGCGGGCGCTGACAAAGGTGATCGCCGAGGATCTGGTGAAGGACGGCATGGGCGAGGAGGAGGCCAGGGCGCAGGCCGCTTCCTATGCGGCCTGCGTCTATTCCAAATCCCAGGAAGACGACAAGCCGTCCGAAGACCCGCACACGGACGCGATCCGGAAAGACCTGGTGGCATGGTATCTGGACAAGGAGGCGGAACGGGCGGCCAAACGGGAGTTCGGTAAGCGGGGGCAACCGCCGCATTTCCTGATCGTCTGCGACAAGCTGCTGACCGGTTTCGACGCGCCGGCCGAGTCCGTGATGTATCTGGACAAGCCGCTGAAGGAGCACACCTTGCTCCAGGCGATCGCGCGCACGAACCGGGTGGCCGACGACAAGAAGCACAACGGGCTCATCGTCGATTACATCGGGGTCTCGAACAAGCTGAACGAGGCGCTTGCGTCCTACAGGTCCGAGGATGTCCAGAACGCCATGAAGGACCTGGACGAGCTGCGCTCGCTGCTGCGTACGGCGCATGCGGCGGTCATGGCCTTGGTCAAGGGTGTGCGCAAGCCTGGGAAACCGGCCAAGCAGCAGTACGATGAGCTGGTGGAGAAGCTTAAGCCCGAGGACGCGTGGATCGAGTTCCGTCGCAAGGCCCGGGAGTTCATCGGCTGCTTCCAGGCGCTGACCCCGGACCCGTCTGCGCTGACCTACGTCGAGGATCTCAAATGGGTGGCTGCGTTCCTGCAGTACGCGACCTTGGCGCTGGACAAGAAGCAGAGCATCGACCACACGGCCTACTCGGAAAAGCTCCGAGCCATGCTGGAGGAGCACCTGGAGGCAACGGGGCTCAGCGTGACAGTCAAGATCCGCACCATCACCGACCCGGACTTCGATCAGGACTTCGACACCAGCGGGAAGAGCGAGGACGAGCTGAAGACGGCGGCGATCCGGAAGACGACGGAGCTGAAGAAGACCGTCGAGGTCAAGATCGACGACAACCCGCATCAGTACGGCAAGTTCTCGGAGCGTTTGCGCAAGCTGCTGGAGCGGTTGGAAAGCGGTCAGGTCGCCCTGGCGGACTGGCTGAAGGAAGCCGAGAAGTTCGCGCAGGACCTTCGAGCGGAAGACGAGGCCTACAAGGGCACAGGACTGACCAAGGATGAATACGGTATCCATCAGGTTCTGCAGGCGCTCGGCGTCGGTCAGATCGACGGGGGTGGCCTGGAATCGTTAGCGAAGGGTGTTTCCCGCATTTATGCGGCAGCCCCTCCCATGTGGCAGGAGAAGCCCGAGCTACGAAAGGATCTCCGCCAAGGTGTGCGCCAGCAAGCGCACGCCGCTGGCCTCCGGAACCCGAAGCTGGGCGAGACGGTGGAGCAGGTCGAGGATTACGCCGTGAAGCACATGGCCAGAGTTTGAACGATGCCGGATCTCATCATCGGTAATACGGTCGTTCCCTATACCCTCCGGCGCTCTGCCAGCGCACGGAAGGCCCGCATTACGGTGACCCCTGACCAGGTCGAACTGGTGGTGCCGGAGGCAGCCAACGAAGATCAGATTGCTCGGGTGCTCGAAAGCAAGCGGGCCTGGATCTACGAGCATCACCAGCGCATGGCTGAACGGTCGGCGGAGATGCATACCATCCACCGCTTCATGACCGGCGCCAAGGTGCCATATCGGGGGCGTCTGGTGAGATTGACGGTTCAGCGGACGGATAAGCCGGTGGTGTCGGTTGAATATCGGAATGGGTTCCTGGTGTCGGTGCCCGAATGGGTCACAGAGCGGAACCGGGAAGCTGTCATCGAAGGAGAGCTTCGGCTCTGGTTCAAGGTTCGTTTACGGCGC
The DNA here is from genome assembly GCF_017640745.1 of Nisaea sp. Taxonomy (GTDB): domain Bacteria; phylum Pseudomonadota; class Alphaproteobacteria; order Thalassobaculales; family Thalassobaculaceae; genus Nisaea. The sequence goes on from NZ_JAEPQA010000014.1 coordinate 64,152, forward strand.
GACACCAGGGAGATGGCCCGGCGGCTCGGCGAGCCGGCCGGGCTGGTGGCGAAGGCCATCCGGATCAAGGACCAGAAGCACATGTGGGGCAGTTGCGGCCGGGACCGGGTCGTGAACCTGAACTGGCGTCTGATCTTCGCCCCCAAGGCCGTGCTCGAATACGCCGTCGCCCACGAGTTGGCCCATCTCGAAGAGCGAAATCACACCTCTGCCTTCTGGTCCTTGGTCCGCCGCCTAGTGCCGGACTACGAGCGCCGCAAGGACTGGCTCGAAGCGAACGAGCACGTGCTCGGGTACCGGTACGTCCCGGTGGAAATCTAGGCCGGGCGCGCTAGATGCCCGGCCGTAGGAGTGCCTGTGGTTACGCCATCAGTAGGTGTGACGCGTATGGATCGTAGAGGGATCTCGGAGATCCGAGATCTGCTTTTCGTTGCCGTCGGAATCGGTGAAGAGCCAGTTGCGCCAGACGTTCTCGGTCTTGGTGCCGATGCCCTTACTCAATTTGACCAAGCTGTGGAACCGCTGCCCTGACGGCAGCAGTTTCCACGCGCCCCCAGTTGCCACTGCCTCGTGGCGCTGGCCTTTGTAGATCCGGTGGATCTTGAAGCCTTCCGGGAAACGAACGTTGTACCGGGTGGCAACAAAACCATCCCGAGCGATGCTGGGCTCGGCCGGAGCTTCGACACCAGCTTCGGGCGACGCATCCGGAAGCTGGAGGACGCGCCTGAGGATCTGATCCTCGGTTTCCTCGCCCTCGGCCCGGGCGGACCAGATGGCGGCGAACACCGGTGTCGATACCATGATGGATTTCATGTCGTTCTCCTTAAAAGTCTTATTTTAAGCAAGATAGCAAGATTTAAGCATGAGTCAAGTTGTGGTTGTCCGACACCAGGCAAGGCGCGTTCTGGCGCAGCGCTGCCCGCCTGAGGGCGGGCGCTGCGCATGTCGCTTGGTGGGGTTTGGGGGGAAAAGTCCTAGGCTCTTAGCTGGGACCTGAAGCTGGTGGGGTTTCGACACCAGAGCTCAAAGAGGGCGGTCACTCTAGAGTTGGTCAGAACGAACGCGCCCGCCTCTGCGGGTGGCGCGTTCTTCTCACAGGCGGAGATGAAGCCAAGCTAATCCAAATTATGGGCCACTGCCCTAAAGCTCTTATTTAGGAAGGTGACCCATAAATTCCTGAGCCTCGATCCCCCGGAGGTCGAGTGCGTAGTAAGATTTTCCCTGTTTGAACCAAAGCATCCCCTCCATTGCAGCTTCAATGCGGCGTTGGACCGTTTTCCTGCTGGTGCTATCCGAGGGTTGGATCAGTCGATTTAGCTGCACGCCCGAAATCTTCATGGGCCCTCCGGCCCGGAACTGATCGTCAAAATACCGCTGCATTAGCTGGCGAATTCGGACGACCTCTCGGTCGCGCTCTACATCGTCATGGAGATTTACTGCCGGCCACTCTTCAAATCGAATGCCTGGCATGAGAAGCGAGAGGTAGTCCAACAGCTGCTGCGACGTCGACATTACGTAACCTGTCATCGTGTGAGCACGTCCGTCTGTTATGTGCCGACAGGAGCCTCTAGAAAGTGCTTGAAAAGCCGATTGGGCGAGTTCTGCGCATTTATGAGCAGTGAGATGTGCGGGGCCATAGTCGGCGTTGATATCACGCCGGGCCCCGAGATATAGACTGGCCAGAACCGCTCCGTCCTGATGGTTCAGGCCATAGAGTATTACGTGCTGACAAAAACCGAAGTCGTTTAGGCTGGCCTCTTGGCCCCAAGTCAGCACGTTTATTCTTCTTCGATCTGGTGAAGTACCAAGCGCCGGCTCCTCGACGTCGAGCCCAGCCTTCTTGAACAGGTTGACCAGATATTCCGAACCGGTTAGCTCGGAGTGCCCTAGGTCCTTGAAGGTCACGATAAGGACGCATTCGGAATGCGGAATGTTCCGGACGCATTCGATTACTTCCCCAAAGATTTCTTTGGATTCGCTCTTCAAATCACGACGTATGGCGTCGCGACCCGATGCCACTGGAAGCGTTTTGATGGTTACGTTATCGAACCGCTTGAAGCGGGTGAGGTCGACGTGCGTGCTTGTTTTTGCTCGGAGTATTTCTTCACCCGAGTGAACTGTCGTGTCGAATCGCTCCGCTAGCTTCATTTGATAGCTCGCATCCAAGATGAGCATGTTGTCGATCTCATCGGGGAAATTCGGCGTTGAGAAGACAAGTTTTGCGCCGCCACTTCTGATCAATCGGCCAGTTTCGCCGTTATGTGCGATCGCTTGGGAAACTGCCGTCTTGAAGCGAATGCCGTCAGAGGCCTTCTTCTCAAAAATATCAAACTGTCGACGCATCTTTTTTGCTTTGTCCGGGGTTAGATCAGGCAGCTTAAAAGTAGCGACTGTGTCTGTATTGCCGGATGAAGCTTCTGGGAACCAATGCGCGAAGTCGTCCAAGTACCAAAGCAGATCATTCAAACTCAAAGTGTCAGCGACATTGCGAATTGCCCCGTGAGCTGCATGGAGGTGCACTGCTTCAATGAACGCGCTCTTACTGGTGACGAGGCTTTCATCAAAAATAGTTAGCGCCCTAGGCTGTTCCCCGACGTAGTAGAACTTAGTCAGGTCATTGTCACGAAGCCGACTGTGGCTGACTAATACGATCTGTCGATATGGGTATATTTTGCTTTCCTGGTCTATCTCCAGCGAAGACTCAGATGCCTTATCTCCATAGCTATGGATCAGCCCTACTCGATCAGCGGTCAGTCCGGATTCCAATAGCGAACGGTACAAGCGGCACAGTGCTTCGACCGTAAACATGCTGACGCAGATCGGGATCTCGTCGTCCCATGTACTGACCAACTCTGTAATCCAAGCTATGATCGCCGTCGTTTTTCCTGAGCCTGTCGGTAATGGGGCCACGTAGCGGCCAGATATTCGGCCAAAGGCTTGGGCGGTCATGAGTGACAAGAGGTTATGAAGGGCTGCGCTGTGAGCCTCCGCCACTACGTTGCCGTGGCCTTCCAAGATCCTAACTAGACGATTGTGCGCTCGGGCGACGAATGCCTGCTCGGCTGGCTGTAACAGTGAGATGTCGGTCATGCTCGGTGAGTTGGTGAGGAAATGCGACCTTCTGAGGCCAAGGGCGGGGAGAATGGAGCAGTGGGCCGCTTGAACACAAGTGGGTACCACTAGCTAAATCTCACCACCATGTGGATCAAACTTTGACAGGATCTTTAATGGTCTCCTGTGGGGGGAGTTTCGCCGACCGAAAGGCATATCCACTCGCGAGAACTACCCCTGTTTCGTGTCACAATTCTTGTCACAGTGAGTGTGACACAGAGACGTTTTCAGGCCAATTTCGTATCTAAACAGACCTCGGCCGATGTCGGTCGACTGGGGTGAGGCTGCAACTTGACGGTAATGGTGAGATTTCGTAACGTCCTGATCTGCAAGCGTTTTGAGGGCGTTTCAGGGCGTCACGTAGCCGCACACATCCCGATGCCGCAGAGATAGGGCGCGTAGCTCAGCGGGAGAGCACTACGTTGACATCGTAGGGGTCGCTGGTTCAATCCCAGCCGCGCCCACCATTCCAAGGCATCAAAATCGTTCAGTCCTTCGATTTCGCCTCGCCATCGAAAATCCTCTTCAGAGCCGACTGTCACACTCCCGTCACAGTGACGGGGAATCGGTCATGACGGCCATTCGCGAGCGTGGCGCCAACTGGCAGGTTCAGGTCCGCGCTGACACGACAACGTGACGCTTCATGCGTCGGAAGGCCGTATTGTGCGAGGGTATCGCAGAGCAACACGTCAAAGACGGAGTGGCCTGTGCTCGCAAACAGTCTTGAGCATGAGATTTGCGGTCTCACTCTCAATGACGGAAATGTAGTGCCGGCATCTGGATTCGAAGAGTGCGACTACGCAGCATTCGTGTTCAGTTGATTCTGGGCTGTTCGACAACCAGGTCGTCGAATCGAGATTTTACTCCCTCCCTCCGGTACCCCAGAAGTTGTCTGTAGTTATCCGCTTGTTGTTCGGATGCCATGTGCATGAAACGAAGATTTATATTCGACATTGATTTCACGGTGGAATCCAATGTGTCAAAATCATCTTCCTCGAAGGCGGTGTGAAAATCGCCGATAATGTTTTTCCATTCGTCAAACAAAAACTCTACTTCATCTAACCTGGTCAGATTGGATTGGAACATTTGTTTGATGACGTCCGGATTTGTCCAGCCTTTATCTTGCGCTTGAGCGGTTAGCTCATTCAGGACGTCGCGAAACTCAGAATAGTAGTTTTTCTTTTTCTCCATAACATGAGCCGGTCCTCTGTTCGGTTGCAGGCGAGCCTGATGTGCCAGCCCGAGCGCCCTCATTTTGAAAGCAAAACCAAAATTTATTATATTCAGTAACGGGTCGTCTATTTCATGCCGGACGGGTTTTTCGCCGTGATGAGGGACAAGCAGTACGTTGTATTTTCTTGTTCCATCAAAAAACATTTCGGACCGGAATAGAACAAGATTTACATCACTGCCATTCTCGGTATTTATTTTTTCGCGAACTTCGAGGAACGAATTTGATCTAACATTTTCAATAATAGCCTGTTCTATCATGTTGATGACATCCTCGTTTCCACGTTTTCCAAAGTAAGACCGAAAGTCTTCCCAAGGGAGAGTGATGTCGTCATTCAACCCGAAGTGATGAAAGCCGTGCCCTTCAGACTTTACCCAGCTATGGCCCGAGAGAACTTCTTTTTCACGAATTTGTTGTAGATCTTTGACCCAAATTTTCCAGGCAGACAAAAGATATTTTGGCCGACTTAGCGTGCCTTTCAGGTTGTTCAGTTTCTCCACGATTGCGTTGGCTCTGTTCGCAAGGCCAACTGGCTGTAGAGCTTGGAAATCTCCATTTCCACCAGCCTGAACGCCAAAGAGCATGCTGAGGAAGTTTTTGACGTCTTTCAGGTTGGTGCCGTTTAAGGCGTGGATACTCTCACTTCGCAGCGCTTCGGGGATTGTCTGTTCTTCATGAACATAGATGACAAATAGACCCGATTTCGTCGCGTCCTTGTGACCGTTGAGATGCCTCTTCATCTGGAACATCCCGACTTCTTTCATGCACCAATTCCAGTCTTCCGTCGGGTCGGTGTAGAACAGGATCATGCAATCACAGTCAGCAATTTTTTGTACGATTTTTTCATTGAACCGATCGCCGACATCGAAGTCTTTTGACCATTCGAAATTGATGTCGTTGTTTCGTCTGAATGACTCAACAACACTTTCAAGGATAGGTGCGTCTTTCGCTTTATGACTTATGAAAATTTGCATTTTTTTTCGCCTCCGGAGTCTCTCCCTAATCGACAAATTAGGAAAAACTGATTTAATACACAACCTTTCATAATCCCGATATTCGCTTGATCCCGCTATTCGATTAAATAGAAGCATCTGGCGCGGAGTAATGCACGGGAAAATAGTTGAGGCTATGAGTGTGGGGTGGCGGAAGGGGGCTGCGTGTGACTGAACCGATCAATAACGAGAGCGAGCCGGATTCCGGATATTGGCGGCTCGAAGACCAGATCAGGTGGTATGACGAAAAAAGTGCACATTCTCAGCGCGTCTATAAGGCCTTGCGGTCGATTCAGCTTGTCGTTTCGGCGATGGTGCCAGTCACGGCATTTCTCGTCGCGGACGGGGCTGCGATCGCAGGTTGCCTTGGGGCATTGCTCTTGGTCATCGAGGGTTTTCGCGAGCTTGGTGCTTATCACCGGAATTGGCTGAAATATAGGGCGACCTGCGAGAGCTTGCGGCACGAGAAATATTTATTTCTCGCTTCAGCAGGACCGTATGGAGAGATCGATCCGAGCGAAACGAAGCGTCATTTGGCTGCACGCGTGGAAGCCCTTGTTTCAGAGGAACATTCGCAGTGGGCGGCTCATATCCAGGAGAGTTTCGCTTCACAGGCAAAAGAAAGATCCAAGGGGTAAGCGGCCGGGCGCCCCCCGTCGCGCCGGAGGCCACGACCCTGAGCGGTCAACAGAGTGCACCGCCAGTGCGACCAGCACATGGAAATGTAGCCTCTGCCCTATTGTGCGAACGCCCGCTAATTGTGTGAACGCCAACAAGAAAATCTGCTAGATGGATATTCTGGGCAAAGACTCACGGTGCGATCGATCGACGATGAAATTCAAACACAAGATCATGGGTGCGTTGCTGGCAGCGGGTATCCTGCCCATGGCCGTGAGCTCCGCGTTCAATATCACCCGTATGCAAGACATGGCCGAAGAAGCGGCCCGTGCGGAAATTGCCTCTGTCATCGACCTGAAAGAAGAGATGGTCGAGACCTATTTCGGAACGCTTCTCAGCATTGCCCGCACGCTTGCGATCAATCCGGTCGTGATGGATGCGACGCAGGCTTTCGCAGCCGCCGTCGACGAACTGGATGCCTCCGAAGATGTTGCCGCGAACCTCAGACGGCTGCGGGAGCGCTATCTCTACCAGCAGCAGAACACAGCAGGTGCGACAGAGGCCGATCTCAGTCGATGGATGAAGATCGACGCGGTGTCGGAGAAGCTTCAACACCTCTACATTTCGGACAATCCCGAAAAGATCGGGGAGAAACATCTCTTGATGTCGGCGGACGATACGAGTCGATATTCAAATCTCCACGCGCTCTATCACCCGTATTTTAAGGCCTACCTGGAAGAATTCGCGTTCTACGACATCTTTCTCTTCGAACCGAAAAACGGCCGTATCGTCTATTCGGTGTTCAAGGAACTCGATTACGGCACGTCCTTCGTCGACGGTCCGTACAGCGGCTCGGCTTTTGGACGCGCTGTCCAACAGATCATTCGCGACAAGTCGGATGATCTGGTCTTTGTGGATTTCGAACCCTACGAGCCGTCCTACAATCAGGACGCTTCCTTCCTGCTTGCGCCCCTCAAGGACGGGGAAAAGTTGACCGGTATCATTGCCTTCCAGATGCCGGTCGATCGCATCAACGCCATCGTGAACAAGGAAATCGCCGGCTTCGAGACCGCCGAAACCTTCCTTATCGGATCACAGGGGCAACTCCGTTCCGTCCCCGAAAACGCCGGCGATCTGGCCATTGGCTCGTCTTTGTCCAGCGACGTTATCACGACGGCGCTGGGCGGCACGGAGGGACTTGTCGCTGCGGAAGATCACAAAGGCATCCCGGTGATCGCCGGGTTCGGGCAGGTGAGCCTTCCCGGACTTGACTGGAAAATCATTCTCTCCGTCGCGGCCGAAGAGGCGATGGCGGAGGCCAACGCCTCGGTCCGCAACGCGCTGATCACGCTTGGCGGGTTCAGCCTGCTGATCCTGGTTTGCGGTTATGGATTGGGCGTCATCCTTCTGCGCCCGGTTCAGGCTCTGGGCAGGGATTTTCGCGAAATCGTCATCGGTGCGACGAATGCCCTGCACGAAGCCTCAAGACGATCGAAGGTTGCGGCGGAATCGATGGTGACGACGGCGGAAGAAACGAGCCGCCAGGGCTCTGTCGTCAAAGAGAATTCGGTTGCGGCGGCCGAGAACGTGTCCGACGTCGCGGCCGCGATCGGTCAGATGGCGTCCTCTATCCAGGAGATCGTGGAGGGCGTGACCAAGACCTCCAGTCTCACCGACGATGCGTCCGAGAAGGCCTCTGTGGCGACGTCTTCGCTCCAGGAACTGGAAATCGCGACGCAACGCATCACCGGTGTGGTGGGCTTGATCAAGGACATTGCCAACAAGACGAACCTGCTTGCCTTGAACGCTTCCATTGAGGCGGCGCGGGCGGGAGATGCCGGGCGCGGTTTTGCCGTCGTCGCGGAAGAAGTCAGAAAACTCGCCGCTCAGACCACCAGTTCCACCGAGGAAATAGGCACGGAAGTCCATAACGTCACAAAAGCGGTGCGGGACAACGTTGTCGCCATTCGCGGGATCACAGAGGCCATTGCGCTTGTCCATGACCAGGCAATGACCATGTCCTCCGCTGCCGAAGAGCAGGGCGCGGTGACGTCGGAGATCACCGGCAGCATGTCGGATACAGCTCAGCGCGTTTCCGCCGTCGATCAAAACATCGGGGGCGTTGAATCGGCGTCGGCCGATGCGGCCGTCGCGGCAAGAGACGTGATGCAGCAGATGCGAAGCGTCGATGAGGCCGAACGGAAAGTTACTGAAGCGATCGACGCTTTCCTCAAGAGAATCAAAGAGATATAGGTCCTTCGGGGATTCTCCGAAACGACATCGTTGGTCCGGCCCTTTGGCGGTCCGGCTTTCGGTATGTCCCGCTCTTCCCATCGGGCGGTTTCCCTCGCGCATCCATCGCAAGGGGAAGGTGCTAAAGCCTCTCATGAAGGGGCCTGTTGGGCCGGGGCATGCTTTCGAGACGATTTTTACCAATTTCCATTCTGCCCATCTTGCCTCCGTGCTACGGGCACCTATCTCTCGGAGCGAAAAAAAAGAACCCGTGTTCCGACGGGCCGAGGTTTCAACATTTCATGAAGGACGCAGATGAAACGTTCCACTCTTATGGGCGCGGTGGTCGCTCTCGCGCTAACGTCTTGGGGAGCACACGCTCAGGATCGCAGCAATTGGCCCTCCAGCTTCACGGTTGCCACGGCCTCTCAGGGCGGCACCTATTTCGCCTACGGCTCCGGCTGGGCCAACCTGGTCGCTGATCAACTCGGTATCTCCGGCGGTGCGGAAGTCACCGGAGGCCCGATGCAGAATATGGCCCTTGTCCATACCGGCGACGCCGCCTTCGGAATGACCACCATGGGGCCGGCGCGGGAATCGATGGAAGGAAGCAACGCGATCGCACCGGGTCTCAAGATGACCAATGCCTGCGCGATGTTCCCGATGTATCAGACGCCGTTTTCGATCACGACGCTGAAATCCTCCGGGATCACCTCTCTCTCCGAGATTCCGGCAGGAGCAAAGATCGGTTTCGGCCCCGCGGGCTCCACGTCCGATACCTATTTCCCGCGCATGCTTGAAACCCTCGGAATCCAGTTCGAGCGGCGGAATGGCGGCTGGTCCGATCTTGGCGGCCAGCTTCAGGACAACCTGCTCGACGTGATCGCCTTCGCGGCCGGTGTTCCGGTTCCGGCGGTCAGCCAGCTCGAGGTGCAGACCGAGATCAACATCATCGAGTTCACCGAAGCCGAGCAGAAGAAGATCCTGGAAACCTTCCCGGTCTCCGCGTTCCAGATCAACGAAGGTACCTATACGACGCTGACCAAGCCGGCGCGTTCGGTGTCCATGTGGAACTTCGCGATCGCGAATTGCGACCTTCCGGAATCCTTCGTCTACGAGGCGACCAAGGTGGTGATGTCGGACAATGCCCGGATGGTCGCCATCCACAAGGCAGCCCGCTCCACCCTGCCGGAGAACTGGGACAAGAATACCTTCATGCCCTGGCATCCGGGTGCCGCGCGTTGGTTCAACGAGAACGGCGCCAGCATTCCGGCGTCGCTGATCCACGGCGGCTAAGCAATAAACATCGGCCGCTCCACGAGCGGTCTTCACGGACCGCGCCCGCAGGGGCGCGGTCCGTTCGTGCTGGCGGGGCCGGCACGGCTTGTCCTTGTGGGGGAAACGAGAGATGACTGACGAGAAGGCGAGCGCTTCCGCAGATCGCGCGTCCGACGAGCCGCTGATCGCCGAAGGCGTAGACGAGGAACCGGTCGAGAAGAACCGCCGGCTGTTCGATGGGCGCAGCGGTGTCTTCATTGCAGGTCTGGCAGCCCTCTATGCCGCCTTCCATGTGCTTGCGCTCAACGGGGTCTCGCTGTCCGCCATGACCGGTGGCGTGGTGAATTTGGCCTTCCTGCCGGATTTCCCGATGGAGACCTGGAACTTCCGGATCGTGCATGTGGCAGGCGCCCTCGCGCTCGGTTTCCTCATGTTCTCCGCCGCTCCCTTCCCGGAAAAAGATGGCGAAGAAACCCGCTTGCTCGGCTGGGTGTCGCTGATCCTCCTGGCGCCCGCCCTGCTGTCGCTTGGCATGGCACTGTCCTTTGCCGTCGAGATCGCCAACGGCAAGTTGTGGAACGGCATCGATCGCGAGATCAAGTTCAACGAAACCTGGCTGTTCGGCGCGCCATTGCTGGCCGCGACGGCAGGCGGCATCGTCCTCTCCTGGTTCCATCGTCGGCGGCGCAACGGCTTTTCCGAGCCTGACGCAGTGCTCGCGGTCTGCGGAATCGCCGTCGCCGCATATCTCATCGTGATCTACGGAACGCTGATGCGGAACTCGACCGGCACCCCGTTTGCGCCGATCGGCATTTCCCTGGCGGCCGTTGCGGGCAGTCTCTTGATTCTCGAGCTGACGCGGCGCGTTGCCGGCATGGCGCTGGTGGTGATTGCGGTCGTTTTCCTCATCTATGTGTTCGCCGGCGCGCATCTGCCGGGCTTTTTGCAGTCGCCCCCGATCGACTGGACCCGATTCTTCAGCCAGGTCTATACCGATGCCGGGATCCTCGGCCCGACCACGGCCGTATCCTCGACCTACATCATCCTGTTCATTGTCTTCGCCGCGTTCCTGCAGGCCTCCAAGGTCGGGGACTATTTCGTCAACTTCGCCTTCGCCGTCGCCGGACGCGCGCGCGGAGGGCCGGCGAAGGTTGCGATCTTCGCGTCCGGCCTGATGGGCATGATCAACGGCACGTCGGCGGGGAACGTCGTCGCCACCGGCTCCCTGACCATCCCGCTGATGAAGAAGGTCGGCTATCACCGCAAGACGGCCGGTGCCATCGAGGCGGCAGCGTCCACCGGCGGTCAGATCATGCCGCCCATCATGGGCGCCGGCGCCTTCATCATGGCTGAAATTACAGGCATTCCCTACGCGGACATCGCTCTTGCGGCGGTGATCCCGGCAATCCTCTACTTCGCGTCGATCTATTTCATGGTGGATTTCGAGGCGGCCAAGCTCGGGATGCGGGGGATGCGCGAGGATGAATTGCCGCGCTTCGCGACGATGGTGCGGCGCGTCTATCTCTTCATCCCTATCGTCATCCTGATCGTGGCGCTCTTCATGGGCTATTCGGTCATTCGTGCAGGAACGCTCGCCATCGTCTCCGCCGCCGTGGTGAGTTGGCTGACCCCCTCCCGGATGGGCCCCCGGGAGATCGCCAAGGCGTTCGAGCTGGCCGGCGTCATGTCGATCCAGATCATCGTGGTTTGCGCCTGTGCTGGGATCATCGTCGGCGTCATCTCCCTGACCGGTGTGGGCGCGCGCTTCTCCAACCTTCTGCTCGATCTGGCGGCGACCTCACAGCTGCTCGCGCTCGTCTTTGCCATGGCCATCGCGATCCTGCTCGGCATGGGGATGCCGACGACGGCCGCCTATGCCGTCGCCGCGTCGGTGGTGGCGCCGGGCCTGGTCGAGCTCGGGATCGATCAGCTGACGGCGCATTTCTTCGTCTTCTATTTCGCCGTCGTCTCCGCCATCACGCCGCCGGTGGCTCTGGCATCCTATGCCGCGGCCGGAATATCGGGGGCCAACGCGATGGAGACCTCTGTCGCGTCCTTCAAGATCGGCATTGCCGCGTTCATCGTGCCCTTCATGTTCTTCTACAACGGAGCGCTGCTGATGGATGGCGGCACGGTGGAAATCGCCCGGGCGCTCGCCACCGCGGTCGCGGGCGTGTTCCTGCTCTCGGCCGGCGTTCAGGGATGGTTCCTCGGGGGGCGGCCCGTCTGGTTCCTCCGCGTCGCATTGATGATTGCCGCCCTGTTCATGATCGAGGGCGGGCTGATCACGGATGCGGTCGGTGTATCCATCGCCGCGGCGACCTACCTGATCCAGCGGTTCGTCAAGCCGCGGCCGGGAACCCTGGTCGATGCGCATGGTCCGGACTGACGGCAACCGCCCGTTCCTGCGCGGGCGGATAAGGGACCGTCTGTTTGCCGCCGCCGTCTGTTGTGCGCTGCTCGCCGTCCCCGCTCAGGCCGCGGAAATGCAGCGGATCGGTGCGTTCGAAATCGACCGGACCGAGGTCACGGTCGGTGCGTTCCGTGAATTCGTCGAGGCGACAGGGATCGTGACGGCCGCAGAGCGGTCCGGGGGCGGCGAGGTCTACGAGGCGGGCTGGGTCCGGAAGCCCGGCTGGACGTGGCGCGCTCCCTACGGGCATCCCGCAGAGGATGACGAACCGGCGGTGCATGTCACCTACGACGAGGCGGCGGCCTACTGCGCCTGGCGTGGCAAGCGCTTGCCGAGGGATGAGGAATGGGTGGAAGCCGCCTACACGGAGCAGCGGCAGAACCCGCCGGAGCCGTTCAGGGCCGGGGTGACCTATCCCTATCCGACCGGAGAGAGCCCCGAGGGGGCAAATTGTCTCTCGGACTGTCGTTTTTCACCGGTTCTCGACAATTCGGCCGTCCTTGCGCGAGGATCCGGACATGCTCCGGCGGGGCGTTCGATCGAAGGGGTGAACGGTCTCTTCGACATGGGGGCGAATGTCTGGGAATGGACCGACGGCGACCTGGCGGGGGACAGGATCACCCGCGGCGGGTCCTGGTGGTACGGCGCGCGCCAGATGCACAAGGACCATGTCGCGAGCAAGCCGCCGTCGACCGCCGTCGTCTATATCGGTTTCCGATGTGCCCGATGAGGGGAAGCTGGCCTGAAGGGACCGTTGTCCTGCGATACGATCCGGTTGCGAGCTACTTTCCGCACCCCTTGTAGCCGCGATTCAGACAGTCGCGGTAAAGCCGTTCCGCTTTCCGCAGGGCGTAGGTCGTCATTTTCCCGGCGACGAAGTCGCGGCCCTCAAAGGCCAGACTGCTGCCCTGTTCCGCCGCGAGGCTGTACCACATATAGGCGAGAACCTCGTCCTGCGGTACGCCGCGGCCGCTGTAATACATGGAACCGAGCATGATCTGGGCGCCCTCGTTTCCCTGCTCGGCAGCCTTGAGATACCAGTGCGCCGCTTCTGCATAGTCCCGCGGTACGCCCTGGCTGAAGCGGTATATGCCGCCGAGATTGAACTGGGCCTGCTCGTGGCCCTGCTCGGCGGCCTTGCGATACCAGTTGATCGCTTCTGTATCGCTCTGCGGCACGCCCTTCCCGTTCTCATGCATGCGCCCGAGGCTGAACTGGGCATCCCTGTCGCCCTGTTCGGCGAGGGGCTGCCATTCCCGCAGCGCTGTCGGATAGTCCCCGCGGTCGTAAGCTTGGCGCCCTCTATCGAAATCCTGCGCGACGACCTGTGCCAAAAATGCCAGCGCCAGAGCGATCGTCGAAACGGAAAAGAAAACACGCATGCCGGTGCTCCTCTTCGCAGGTCAGGCGGCGCCGGCGCTCCCGACCTGCCGTGCCGATTTCATCCGCGTCCAGACCATCACTAGGACCACAAGCGCCGCCCCCGCAAGGTTCGCGAGCAGCATGAGCGGCCAATAGGCCAGTGCGGCGCCGGCGATCAGGAGGCAGATCTCCAGGATCCCGATCGGCCCCTCGCTGTACATCTGGATGAGCGCGTTCGTCGCGTATATGCCGAACAGCGAGAAGACGCCGATCTGCATCACTTCCATGAAATCGCCCGATATCAGCGGTGTGTAGGCAAAGAGCAGCGGCACGATGTAGAGGCCCTTGGCGATCTTCCAGCTTTCGAAGCCGGTCTCCATCGGACGCGACCCCGCAATCCCTGCGGCGGTAAAGGCGGCGAGGCAGACAGGCGGCGTCACGTTCGAATCCTGGCTCAGCCAGTAGATGATCAGGTGCGCGATGAGCAGGAATGTCAGGCTCGTGGTCGGATCGACTAGGACCGGGCGGATGGTCACGGCGATCTCGAACGGGATCGACCTGACCAGGTCCCAGGCTTCCGCATTGCTCATTCCCCCGGCGATTTTAGCCACGTTCGGATGGTCGACGAGGAAGAACAGCGCCGATTTCGCCGGGTCGGCAATGCCCTGCACCAGCTGATCCACGATGATCCCGTCGGCCATGATACCGGCGAGAGCGGGGGCGGTCAGGATCGCGATGATGATGTAGGCCGCCGTGACCGGGAGCCCCATCCCGAGAACCAGCGAGGCGACCGCGATCAGGGCAAGCGCGATGACGAGCGAGCCCTGGGACCACTGCACGATCATGAGCGAGAACCCGTTGCCGACGCCGCTGGTGACGATGGCGTTGTTCATGATACCGATGGTGACCAGAAGGATTGCCGTCAGGACCGAGGCGTTCACCCCGGTGACCAGTGCCTCGACGATCTTTTTCGGGCCCATCACGACGGGCTCGAAACTGTCGCCCGGGACGAACCGGGCGATCAGGCTGGTGAACCAGGAGGTTCCGATCAGGGCCGCGATGGCCCAGCAGGCGGCATAGGCGGGCGTGACGCCGGTCAGCAGCAGCCAGACCATGGTGCCGAGCGGGATGACGAAGACGAGACCGCCGGAGACGAGCTTGCCGCGATCGATCGTCATGTCGATTTCGGAGCCGGCATTGCGCTTGACCGCCTCGATGCGGACGATGCAGGCGATCGACAGGAAATAGAGGATCGCCGGTACAATGGAGACGGCGACGATGGTGCTGTAGGGGATGCCGGTATAGCTCGCCATGACGAAGGCGCCGGCGCCCATGATCGGCGGCATGATCTGGCCGCCGGTGGAGGCGGCCGCCTCGACGCCCGCGGCGAACTTGGGGCGGAAGCCGTTTGCCTTCATCAGCGGAATGGTGATGACGCCTGTCGAGGCGGTGTTCGCGACGGCGGAGCCGGAGATCGTCCCGGTCAGGGCGGAGGAGATCACCGCGACGAAGGCGGCGCCGCCCTTCACCCGGCCGGCGACCGACTTGGAAATCTCGATCACGAAATGGCTCGCACCGGAGACCACGAGAAAGCCGCCGAAAATCATGAAGAGCGCGATATTCGTGGACGAAATGCCCGCCAGAACACCGAACATGCCCTCGTCGTTGAACAGGCTGCGGAAGAGGACGTCGTCCAGCGGCAGGCTCGCGGCGCGAAATACGCCGGGCATGTAGCTGCCGAGGAAAAGGATGTAGCAGGCCGACAGGATCACCAGGATCGGGATCACCCATCCGGAGACTCGCCGCGAAAGGTCGATGGCACCGAAGATCAGGATGAAGCCGGCGGTCCAGTCCACCCAGTTGAGCTGCCAGCCCTGGCCCGTTACCGCGAGGGAGCGCTCGTAGATATAGTTCTCCGCCCCTGCGACCCACATCGCAGACGCGGCGATGGCCGTGGCATAGGCGAGATCGATCGTCCATGCGAGCGGGGTATTGGCGCGGCGTCCGAAAGGGGAGAGCGTGATCGCCGCGAGAAACGCGAAGCCGCCGAAATGGATCGCGTTCTGCCACAATCCCGGTTCGTTCAGATAAACGTTCGTCGCGATGTGCCAGATGCCGAAAGCCGCCGCGAAGAGGATCGCCAGTCGCGAGGCCATCGTCTTGTTTGGTGCGGACAGGTCAAGTAGGTCGGCGCGCATGGTTGCGCCGGCGGTATCGCGATCGCTCACGACGGTTTCCTCCCCAGAAACTGAGAACAGGAGCGCGACCCTTGGTCGCGCTCCTGCTGCGAAGATCTTGTCGGCTTACTGGGCCTTGAGATGGTCCGGAATTGTAAGGCCGGCCTCTTCATAGTAGCGCTGAGCGCCCGGATGCAGGGGGACCGGCAGACCGGCGAGCGCCTTATCCAGTGCCATGGCCTTGGTGGCCGGGTGGATCGCCTGCAGGAAGGGCAGGTTCTCGAACATCGTCTTGGTCAGCATATAGACATGGTTCTCGTCGACCGTGTCGTTGACCGCGAGGAAGTTCGGCTGCGCGACCGTCTGAATATCCTTGGTCTGGCCCGGATAGGTGCCGGCGGGGATGGTGTACGGCACCCAGAGCTTGCGGTCGCCGTCCATCTTGGTGGCCTGTTCCGGCGTGACGTCGAGGATCGTGAACTTGCCTTCGTTGGCGGCCATCAGCTGGGTGATGGCTCCGACGGGCGTGCCGCCGGGGATGCCGGCCGACGTGATCTGGCCGTTGGCCAGGGCCGCGCCGGTCGGGCCGTAGCCCGCGTACATCAGGTTGAAGTCCTTATCCATGTCGAGGCCGAGACCGGCGAGCAGGACCCGGTTGGAACCGATCGTGCCGGAGCTCTGACCGCCCATGCCGGCCGCTTGGCCCTTGAGCGCGACGATGTCATCCATCGTACCCGTCTTCGCCAGTTCGGTCGGCACGACGAAGTGCTCGACGTTCTGCCACAGCATGGAGATCGAACGGATGTTCTTCTGCGGCTCGGAGATCGGGCCGGTGCCGGTCTTCGCATAGGCGCCGAACAGCCCCTGCAGGATCGCGAAGTCGGCAGTGCCGGCGCCGAGCGCCTGCACGTTCGCGCCGGAACCCGCGGAGTTGACCGCGGTCAGCGAGAACTTCTCTTTCGGCAGCAGCTTGACCTTGGTGAGGGTGGAGATCGCCGTGCCGACCGGATGATAGGTGCCGCCGGTCGAAGCGGTGTTTAGGACGTAGTCCTTCTCATTGGCGTGGGCGATGCTCGCGGACATCGTGAGTGCGACGCCCAGTGCGAGCGCCTTGAACATTTTCATCTTTGCCTCCCGGTAGATACGCTGTTTGGACAGCCAGAGAGGATCTAGATAGTGATTCTGAGAGTTTTGTGAACCAGCATTCGCAATTCTTCTCAAATGAGCTCTTTTCCGATTTTGCCGGGATCTGGGGCGCCGGGCCGAAGAGGGGGACAAAGGGGAGGGGCCGTTTTCACGACGTGGAACCGGGAGTATCGGCATCCCGGTGTCCAGCGACGGTTGTCGTTCCGAAGCGGTTCGGTGTACCCAGTCGGATCGCTCGGATTCAGGGGAGAG
This sequence comes from Nisaea sp., assembly GCF_017640745.1. Lineage (GTDB taxonomy): Bacteria > Pseudomonadota > Alphaproteobacteria > Thalassobaculales > Thalassobaculaceae > Nisaea. Next base: position 80,964 of record NZ_JAEPQA010000014.1, read on the forward strand.
CCACTATGGATCGCGTTACCGGTGGGTGCCTCTGCGGCAAGGTCCGGATTGTGGCATCCGGACAGCCCTACAGGGTCGGCATGTGCCATTGCCTCGATTGCCGCAAACATCACGGCGCGCTGTTTCACGCCTCCGCTATCTTTCCCGCGGACGCGGTGACGGTGGAGGGCGAGACGCGCGACTTTCGCGGACGGCATTTCTGCCCCGATTGCGGCTCGACCGTCTTCGGGCGGAGCGACGACGAGATCGAGGTGAATCTCGGAAGTCTGGATGCGCCGGACCGCTTCACGCCGACCTACGAGCTATGGACGATCCGGCGAGAGGCCTGGCTGCCGCCGTTTCCGCTTGCGCGGCATTACGAACGCGACCGCCCATCCGGCGGGCGCACGGAGCCCTGAACCCCGCGCGCCGCGCAATCGCCGTCAAAGCGCGTCGTCGGGCACCACGCGCAGCGGCAGGATATCGCTGTTCGTCGTCAGGATTGGCGACGGATCGACGCGCACGCAGGCGCCGCCATAGCTTCCGCCGACCGAGAAGGTCCCGATCTGCACATATTTCCCGTCCAGTTTCGGCAGCGGGAAGAGCTCCTGATAGATCTGGTCCTGTTCGTCGAAATTGCCTTCCGTGGCCGAGACCAGGTTGTCGTTGCGGTCGTAGATCGCGATGTTGTGCCCGCAGCGCCCGACGATCGGTTTCACCACGTAGCCCTTCTTGGCGATGTTCTCGGTCAGCTCGAAGCTCGACTCGAGAAGGTAGCGGTTTTCCGGGTACATCGAGGAGAGGACCGGCAGGATCGCCTTGTTGCTCGGGATCAGGGTCCAGAGCGGTTCGAACACCATGACCTCCTCGCGCAGCAGCACGTCGACGAGGCGCGGCTTCTGGGTCTTGCGGTCGATCGTCCGGTGCAGTTCGAGATCTTCGGCATCGTCCTCGAGATCGTGGCGGATCTGGTCGAGCGCGGTTTCCCAGGCCCAGGATTTCCAGACCCACTTGATGCGCACGCCCTCGGCATCGCAGACCCAGCCCTCGTCGTCCCATGTCAGGCCCGAGGTGCCCTTGATGATCTTGCTCTTGATGCCCGCCGCATCCATCGATTTCTGGATGAACAGCGCGTGGTAGGTCTCCTCGAGGTCGCGGTCCTGCATGATGTGCAGGATGTCGCCGACCTCGGCCTCTTCCCAGGCTTCCTTCAGGTTCTCGAGCAGATCCTCGCCCGGGCACCAGCCGTCGGTGCAGCCGAAATGCTCCGCCCAGCGTCCCTGTACGACACCGGTCTCCATATGGCAGGAGGCTGAATCCGCGTTGTACTCATAGACCTTCAGGCCGTGCTCGGAGAGCGAGAAGTCGAAGCGGCCGGTGATCATCTCGTTGCGCCGGTTACTCCAGGATTTCTGGATCCTCGGCCAGATCGCCGGCGGCAGGTTGAACTTTCGCAGCAGCTTCTCATCGTTCAGCACCAGATTGGTCGCGTGCAGGAACATGCGGTGCAGTTCGTTCGTCGCACGGCGGATCTCGTTATGCGCGGTCTCGCTGATGCAGATATATTTCCGCCCGTCGGCCTCGTCGGTCGCGAGTTTGCAGCCGCCCATCATCTCGATGTAAGCGGCCTCCGCAGGGTCGGAGGTGTCCAGCCAGCTAACTTCCGGACCGCCCGATTGTCGGACTTCCCGCATGACCGGCCGGAAAACCTCCGGCGGAACCTCCCGGTGCGCCTCCGCGCCGGTCGCGTCCTCCGTCTGAAGGACCCAGCCCAGAACCTCGCCGTCGTCATAGGTGCAATCGACCCAGTGGCCGCCTTCCGCATCGACTCGCATCGGCAGCTCGCGCGCCCAGTCCTGCCCGGCCGGCCAGACCTTGTGATCGACATTCTGCTCCGCGACGCGGACCCGGTCGGGCAGGACTTCGGTGATCACCGCGACATGGCCGGTGACGTCGAAGAAGCCGCCTTCCTTCCAGATCATCAGACCGCCGATTTCGGGCGCCCGCACCGAGCCGTTGCGGAAGGACCGCAGCGGCAGGCGGCTGCCGTCCTCGATGACCTTCACCTCCCGCAGCTGGAAGATGTCGTAGGCCATGGCGATGTCTTCGAAGACATAGCCCTTGTTCCGGTAGAGCCAGCGGCGGGCAAACTCGACGCATTGCCATTTGTGCCCGAGATAGATCCCGTCGACGACGCTTCTGTAATGCTGCCGCGTCGGCAATTCCGCATTGTCCACGGTTTCGTAATCCGATGAATAGGCGGCCACCCCGCCGGGAGCGATGCCGATCACGGCGCCGAAGCGTTCGGATTCGGGCAGATGCTTGTTATGCATTCTCTTGTCGTTTCAAAAACCTGGCGTCTTCCCGCCGATAGGCGCTACGCCAACGTCGGTTGACGGGGCGGTGAGGTTTTCCATGGCGCTCATCTTCTACGAATTCTCCGCCATGAAGAAGAATTATCAGGCATGTTCCGCCAAGGAATCTTGGCATGACTGCTGTCCTTTTAAAGCCCTCCGCGATCCAACACCGGGCGGGCCCTGCACCAGGTTTCCATATTGGTAAATTTGGAATTTCCAATCATTCCAGCAGCAATTTTACGGGGAAGGGAGTATTAAGGTTAAAGGGGTAATGGGCGAAGCGTCAGTGTATCTTAAGGAAAAATGACGGTCAGGATTTCTGAACAAAAAGGTATTCGGGGAAATTTTCCCGAGATTCCGTGTTTCGACCCCACCGGACGTGAAACGCGCCCGGGCCGGCGAGACGCCGCACTTGTCCTGATCGATGCCGGGGTGCCGGCGCCCGGGCTTCTGGCCAAATCCCTGACCGACACTCCCGAAATCCTCCATATTGGCCGGAATGGCGGCCCTCTGCAGGTTCTCGAACGCGCGGTGCGCGACGCCGCGCCTTCGGCCTCCTCCGTGCATCTGTTCTGCCATGGCCGTCCGGGCGCTCTCTCGCTCTCCGCAGGCGATCTCGATCTCGACGCGATCGCTCGTGACACCGATGGAATTGCAGCGCTCCGGCAGGCCCTCGCCGGACGCCCGCTCGTTCTCTATGGCTGTTCGGTCGGTCGGGGCGATATCGGCCGGCGCTTCGTCACCGCACTCTCCTTCGCGCTCGACGTCCCGGTCCTCGCCTCCTCGACGCCGACCGGTAATGCCGGGCGTGGCGGCGACTGGGTGCTGGACGTCGCCGCGGGCGACCGGCCGGAAGCCTTCCTGGAGTTGATCGACCCGGAGCGGGCGGCGGCCTGGCCGGGCCTGCTTCCGGGCACCACCAACGTCACGACAGCGGCGGGCGACACCAGCGCCGGGTCGCTCCGCGCCGCCGCCGCCAACGTGAGCAATTTCCAGACCTACGTCTTCCAGGATCTAGGCAGCTCCGCAACGATCAGCCTCGGCGGTAATCTGACGTTCTCGGATACGTCAGCGATCGTCTGGCAATACAGCGGGACGACGGATGCGCTGACGGTCAGCAACAACACGATCACGACCGTCAGTCACCTCTATATGCAGATCGGATCGTCCAGGACGATCACCATCAATTCCGATCTGCAGATGGGCGCGGGCGGCGACAGGATCTTCGCGGCACAGAGCGGCAACGCCGTCCTCAACGGCAGCGTCACCAATGTCGGCACCGTGCAGATCAATGGCGGCACGACGACGCTTGGGACCACCACCTCGGCCGGCACGATCGACATTCTCAGCGGCGGGACACTGCGCTTCACGACAGACGCGACCTACACCTCTGCCATCGAGATCGAGGACACCGCGACGATCGACACGAACGGGCGCTCCGTCAGCTTCAGCGGGGCCTTCACCGACGACGGGACGAACGCTCTGGTAAAGACCGGCTCCGGCACGCTGACGCTCTCTGGCACCAACACTGCCTCCGGAACGATGACGGTCAATCAGGGCACGCTCTCGGTCGCGGCCGACGCCAATCTCAGCGGCGGTGCCGTGACCATCAATGGCGGGACGCTGGCGGTGACCGGCGCGACGACGATCAACAACGCCATCGTCCTCGGTTCGTCGAACGGTACGATCAACGCCTCGGCCAATGCGTCGGTCAGCGGCAATATCACCGGAACCGGCAGCCTGACCAAGATCGGCACGAGCACTCTGACGCTCGCCGGCACGAATACCTATTCGGGCGGCACTACGATCTCCGGTGGTACGCTCCGTCTTTCCGGCGGTAATGCGCTTTCCGATAGCGGTACTGTGACGGTCAATGCCGGGGCGACCCTCGACCTCAACAACACCAGCGAAACCATCGGCTCGCTCGCTGGCAGCGGCACGGTGTCGGTCGGCTCCGGCTCGATCACGCTCTCGAGCGCCGGCAGCAACAGCTTCTCCGGCAGCATGACAGGCACCGGGACCTTCACCGTCGCGTCCGGCGTGACGCTGAAAGGGACCAGCACCTACGCGACCGCGGTGACGGTGCAGAGCGGCGGCACGATCGCGCCGGGGAACAGCCCGGGCAAGATCTCGACCGGGAATCTTACGCTGAGCAGCGGTTCGACGGCGGAGATGGAGATCAACGGGACGACGGCCGGGACGCAGTACGACCAGATCGCGGTTACCGGGACGGTCACGATCTCGAACGCCACCCTGACCACGAACTTCGGCTATACCTCCGCCATCGGCGACAGCTATGTGCTGATCGACAATGACGGGACCGACGCGGTCACCGGAACCTTCTCCGGGCTCGCCGAGGGAGCGACGATCGTCAGCGGCGTGGACTACTACCAGATCTCCTATGCCGGCGGGACCGGCAATGACGTGGTTCTGACCCGGATCGCCACTCCCGTCGCGTCATCGTCCGGCTCGGCGACGACTTTAGGATCGGAGGGGAATGACGTCATCGTCGGGGATTCCAGTTCGAACCTGATCCGAGGTCTGGGCGGGAACGATACGATCACGGGGCTTGAGAGCAACGACACGATCTGGGGCGATTCCGGCGCGGATCTGGTGCATGGCGGGACGGGTTCGGACCTGATTTACGGCAATCAGGGCGCCGACGTGATCTACGGCAACCAGGGCCTCGACACAATCTATGGCGGGCAGGAGGGCGACCGGATCTATAGCGGGCAGGATGCGGACCTCGTCTATGGCAATACGGGCGCGGACACGCTCTGCGGCAATCTTGGGGATGACCGTCTGCATGGTGGTGACGGCAACGACCTGATCTACGGCAACCAGGGTGCCGATAAGCTCTGGGGTGGTGGCGGGGCGGATACGCTCTGCGGCGGTCAGGACGCGGACCATCTCGAAGGCGGAGCGGGCAACGATTCCCTGGCCGGCAATCGCGGCGCGGACACGCTGGTCGGCGGCGACGGTGCGGACACGCTGGTCGGCGGTGAGGGAAGCGATCATCTCTACGGGAACGCCGGAGCCGATCTTTTCAGCTTTGGCGACGGTTCCGGCGCCGACATCGTACTGGATTTTTTCGTCGGCGAGGATGTGATCGGCGTGAGCGCTAACATCAACGGGTCTGGTATCGCGAGCGCTTCAGAGATGCTGACCCGCATCGTCGCGGACGGCTCGGGCAACGCCGTCATCGACCTTGCCGCCGGCAATTCTGTCACCCTGATCGGCGTGGCGCCGTCCCAGCTCGGCGCGGACAGCTTCCTCATCGTCTGAAGCGGGCCGCAGCGGCGAGGACGAGACCCTACGGCGTTCGCTTCTCTTCCGGCAGCAGATCCTCGCCGGCTTCGGGGATGTCGGCGGTGGCGGCATGGCGCTCGAGGGTCTCGGTCTCGTTTTCCAGACCGCCCTCGGATGCGGTCGCGGCCGCGCCGGACTCCTCGGCCGCGGTCTCCTGAACGGGCGCCGGTGTTTCTGCGATGCCGGCCGCGCTGCCCATCCCAATCACCGGAACGCCTTGGGGGAATACCACTTCGCGGGCCTCGTCCGGCATCGAGATATTGGCCTCCATCAGCGCTTTCTTCACCAGACGCAACAGGGCCGAGCGCACCTTGAAGACAGAATAGGTGTGGCCGTCGAACCAGAAATAGGCGCGGAGATTGACCGTCGCGGCGCCGAGGGAGTCGACCAGTACGAGCGGTTCCTCTGGATCCGAGAGAACCGCCTCGTGCTCCGCGAGGACCTTGCGGATGATCTCCTGGGCATGCGCGATCGAGACGTCGTAGCCGATGCCGATCTGGAGGAATTCCTGGCGGGCCGGGGCGGCGCTGTAATTGACGATCGTGCTCTTGAAGATCACGGCGTTCGGGATCTGGATGTGATTGCCTTCCATCGAGAGCAGGAGGGTGCTGCGGGTGTTCATGCTCTGCACCGTGCCTTGCTGGTCTCCAACGGAGATGTAGTCGCCCCGGCGGAACGGCTGCCGGATGCTGAGCAGCAGGCTGGCGAGGAAATTCTCGGCGATGTCGCGGAAGGCGAAGCCGATGATGATCCCCGCGACACCGGCGCCGCCAAGGATCGAAAGCGCGAGCTGGGTCAGACCCGCGACCTGCAGGACGATATAGAGCCCGATCAGGAAGACGGGGATCGCCGCGACCCGCGCGATCACACCGCGCAGGTACGGGGACTCGACCTGCCGGCCCAGCATGCGCTCGACCAGCGTGGCGACAAGCTTTGCCGCATAGAAGGCGAACGGCAGGATGACGATTGCAAGCGCGAACAGCGGCAGGCTGGCGACACCCTTACGCAGCAGGGACTCGATCTCCCTGAGGGCGGGCCGGAAGCTCCAGTCGACGTCCGGGGTGACGGTGATCCGGTTGACCACCGCAACCACGTCCTCGGTCTTCGAGGCAAGCTCGCGCGCCCAGGCCCGGCGCTCGTCCGTGTTCGTGTCGCCGTCGAGAAAGACAACGCCGTCGGATGCGCTGACCCCGATGCCGCGGTACCAGCCCGTGGCGTCGAGAATATTCTCGATCCGAGCGGCGATCTGGTCGTCGCGGGCCACGGGGGCGACCGCGACCGACTGGGGGGCGGCGGAGAGCTCGCCGTCGGCGGACGGCTTCTCCTGCGCCGAGGCCGTCCCGGACAGCCCGATCGCGAACAGCGCGAGCGCGAGCAGCAGCGCCGCGAGAGGCGAAGCCGGGCTCCGGCGGGCGCTCACGAGCGCTTCGCGATCACCCAGACGCCGTGGACGATACCGGGGATGTAGCCAAGGAGAGTGAGCAGGATATTCAGCCAGAAATGCCCGCCGATCCCGACCGTCAGGAACACTCCGAGCGGCGGAAGGAGGATCGTCAGAAGCAGTCGAATGATGGTCATGGCGCGGTCCGTTCAAGGTGACGGTGTTGTCCGATTATAACGCCGGATCCGCGTTTTGGTTCCTTTCAGGAGACAGGGACGACCGGGGCATCAAAAGAAAAGGCCCCGGGAGTCCGGGGCCCTTCCTTCGTCTTGCTTGTTACCGGCTCGGGCCGGCGGCGCCTTGCGGTGCTGCCGTTAGGCCGCTTCCTCGACGTCGTCCTTGTCCTCGCGGATGTGCGAGATGAACTTGTTCGTCTCGTCCATCAGCAGGTTGCAGTTCCGCGAGAGTTCGTCCGCCGAGGCCTGGAGCTCTTCCGTTGCAGCGCCCGTGCCCATGGCGTCGTCCGCCACAGCATTGATCTCGTTGACGACGGAGCGGATCTTGTCGAGCGCGTTGCGGGCCGAGCGGGCAACGGCGCTGGTGGTGGCCGACTGCTGCTCTACCGCGGCGGAGATCTCCGTCATGGTCACGTTCGTCTCGGTCGCGGCCTCGGTGATGATCGAGACGGCCTTGGTCGAGGATTCGATCTCCGAAAGCATGCCGGACACCTGCTGGCGGATTTCCTCGGTCGCGTTCTGGGTCTGCGAGGCAAGGTTCTTCACTTCCGAGGCCACAACCGCGAAGCCCTTACCCGCATCGCCGGCGCGGGCCGCCTCGATGGTGGCGTTCAGAGCCAGCAGGTTGGTCTGTTCGGCGATGTCGGCGATCAGCGAGACGATGTCGTTGATCTTCGCGCTGGCGGCGTTGAGGGCGTTGACCTTCTCCGCCGCGTCGGCCGCCTGTTCCGCAGCGCGGTTGGTCAGCGCGGAAGTCGAGGCGACCTTGTTCGCGACTTCTGTCACCGCGTGGTTGACCTCGTCAACGGCATTGGTCACCGACTCGATGTCGTGCCCGGCCTCATTCGCCGAATCCCGGACCGATGCGGAGCGCGAGGCGGTCCGGTTCGCCGTGTTGCTGACTTCGGTCGAGGTCGCCGAGAGTTCGGTTGCAGAGGAGGAGAGGGCGTCGATCACGCTGCCGACGGCGCTCTCGAAATTGTCGGCGAGGCCCATGATGATGGCGCGCTGTTTCTGGCGTGTGTCGATGCGGAACTGCTCCTGCTCTTCGCGGTAGCGTTCGGCGGCGCGGCTTTCCTGCTTAAGCTTGTAGAGTGCTCGACTGAGCTGGTGCAGCTCCGTCGGATTCTTGTGGTCCGGAACCCAGGCTTCGAGATTGCCGGAGGCGAGCTCGACTTGGATTTTCGTCAGTTCCTGGATCGGCCGCGAAAGACGGTTGCCGAAGTAATATCCAGCCACACCGACTATGGCGCCGATGGCGACGATACCGATCACGATCTCGATCAGAATTCTGTAGATCGGGGCGAAAATCTCGTCTTTCGACTCGCTTGCTGAGAAAGCGTATTTCACGCCCAGGAACTCAAGCGGCGAATAGTGCGTGATGCGATACGCGCCGTCGGTTTCGACCTCGGTAATACCGCTTTCTCCCGCCAGGGCAGTGCGGATCGCGTCGTTCTCCACTTTGCGCTTCAGAATGGCGTCCTTGACCAGCGCCGAGTCGTTGCGGGCCAGGAAATCGGAGCCGACGAGCAGCAGCTCGCCGCTCGCGCCGAGACCGTCCTTGTTCGACATCAGCTCGTTGATCTTGTCGACAGGCATCTGGAAGGCGAGCACGCCCTTTGTCACTCCGTCGACGACGATGGGCGCGGAAATGAAGCTCGCCGGAGCGCCGTGGCTCGGCGCATAGGGGCGGAAATCGAAAAAGCTGTGATCGGTCGGGTCGGATTTTTTCAGCGCGGCCCGGAAGGCTTTGCCTAGGTCGGTATCCTTCCACTCGCCGGTATTCAGGTTGGTGGCGTAGTCCAGTTCCTTGAAGACGGTGTAGATCAGGTTGCCCTGGGCGTCGAAGATGAAGATGTCGTAATAGCCGCGGCGTTGCAGCAGGTCGCGGAAGATCGGGTGATAGATCTTGTGGAAGTTCGAATAGGCAGACCCGTCGCTGGCGGCATCGAGCTTTTCCTTCTGCCCGGTCGGGTTCGGGTTGTCCGTGATATAAAGTTTTTGAAGCGTCTTCATCTGGTCCGTGCCGAGCGCCACCCAGGCGTTGGAAAACTGGTTCAAGGCCTGCTTGGTCGTCGGATTTTCTGCGAAGATTGTCAGGTCGTCGCGGATCTGGCCCAGATAATTTGAAAACTGCTCCTGGCGGATCTTGTCCACGGAGGTGAGCCGTGCTTCCGCCTGATCTTGGAGGGTTTGGGAGGTCTCCCAGGCTGTGACGCCACCCTGGATGAAGAGGGCCATTATCGCCGGCAGCAGGGCCAGCAGCAGGATCTGTCTGGAAAGACGCATCACGGGTCTCCGCGCTAAAGGAGAAAGGCTGACAAAAATAAACGCGCGATACGCTTAGCGAAGTCTCACCGGTATCGCGATGGCGTGAATAATTTAGCGAAAATTTTAATTTTTAATGAAAATGCCGGATATTCCGCTGAGATCGCCGTGGGCGTTCGAAAACGCCAAACGCATGTCGAATTCTCTTCCTCCGGAAACTGTGTTACGGGAATTTTAAGGTGATCGCGCGGGGCGTCCATACGCGGAGAAGGTGTGGTGGGCGGCAAGAGACGCGGCTAGGGGGGAGTTCACTTTCATGAACGGGGGACCTGCCTATGACCAGCACTTCGATCGGAACGCCCGATCAGCTTCGTGATCCGGACTACACGCCACCGCCCGCCAAGGCCATCCCGCTCGGGATCCAGCATGTGCTGGCAATGTTCGTCTCGAATGTGACGCCCGCGATCATCGTCGCCGGCGCCGCCGGGTTCGGGTTCGGCTCCAATTCGCCGCACTTCCCGGAACTGCTCTACATGATCCAGATGTCGATGGTCTTCGCCGGCATCGCGACCCTGCTGCAGACGATCTCGCTCGGACCGGTCGGCGCGAAACTGCCGGTGGTGCAGGGCACCTCGTTCGCCTTCCTGCCGATCATGATCCCGCTGGTCGCGGGCAAGGGCGTGGACGGGCTGGCCGCGCTCTTCACCGGCGTCATCGTCGGCGGCATCTTCCATGCCCTGCTAGGAACCGTCATCGGCAAGATCCGCTTTGCCCTGCCGCCGCTGGTGACCGGTCTCGTCGTCACGCTGATCGGCCTCGCTCTGGTCAAGGTCGGGATTCAGTACGCCGCCGGCGGCGTTCCGGCGATGGACAAGCCGGAATACGGCTCTCTACTGAACTGGTCCGCCGCGGTGGTCGTCATCATGGTGACGCTCGGCCTTAAGTTCTTCGCCCGCGGGATGCTCTCGATCTCGGCCGTGCTCATCGGTCTTCTGGTCGGCTATGTCTACGCCATCACCATCGGCATGCTGCCGTTGTCCGCGATCGCCGGATCCTGGGAGCGCGCGGCTTTCTTCGCCCTGCCGCAGCCGTTCAAATACGGCGTCGAATTCTCCGCCGCCGCGATCATCGGCTTCTGCCTGATGGCCTTTGTTTCGGCCGTCGAGACGGTGGGCGACGTTTCCGGCATCACCAAGGGCGGCGCCGGACGCGAGGCGACGGACAAGGAGATCCAGGGCGCGACCTATGCCGACGGTATCGGTACGGCGGTGGCCGGCTTCTTCGGTGCCCTGCCGAACACCTCCTTCAGCCAGAACGTGGGCCTCGTAGCGATGACCGGGGTAATGAGCCGCTACGTGGTGACCTACGGCGCGATCTTCCTGATCGTCTGCGGGCTGGTGCCGAAAGTGGGCGCGATCATCCGCACCATCCCGATCGAGGTGCTGGGCGGCGGCGTGATCGTCATGTTCGGCATGGTGGTCGCGGCCGGCATCTCGATGCTGAGCGATGTGCACTGGAACCGGCGCAACATGGTGATCTTCGCCATCGCGCTCTCCATCGGCCTCGGCTTGCAGTTGGAACCGAAGGCGGTGCAGTACCTGCCGGACACGCTCCGTATCCTGATGACCTCGGGACTGCTGCCGGCGGCTTTCATTGCCATCGTGCTCAACCTGGTTCTGCCGGAGGAACTGTCGGAGGAGGCGACCGAGGAAGTCTCGGGAGGCCTGTCCGGGCGCGGCAACGGATCACTGTCGGGAGAATAGGCCCTCAGCGGATCAGGGACGGTCTGTTTCGCTGCAGACATGCTCTGTGGCCGGTTTTCCGGCGCTTGCTGGCATCTCGGCCGGTCGCCTGGAAATCTTCATACCTCCTGTGTGTGGGGACGATAGAGGAGTCCACGGCCGCACCGATACGTGTTAATTGAATTCTCACCGCCATCGAAGAAAGAGAGGACCCTGATGCTGGACGATCAAGTCCCCGTCGAAACAGTCGGAACCGTGAATCCGGACCTAGGCATCGACTTCAGGGATAATGTTCTCGCCAAGATCCGTGCGGGACAGCGAAAGTTTTATCCGGAAATGGCGGATCTCTCCTGGTACGGCAGCTTCCTGACGCACCTGCAGCGGACAAATGGGCGGAAATTCAAGGATCAGCTCGCACAGGTTCTTGCTGAACACACAAGGTGGATAACTCGCGATTTCGACATTAAGGGTGCGGCCGGCGATCCGGTTCTCGGCAAAATGGCTGCGAACATGAAGACCAGCGGGTTCGTCTACCTCCAGTTTCCGGATGCGGTCCTCAGCGATCTGAAACAGTCGCTCGAGGCGAGCAAATATAAGAACGCGGTCGAGGGAGTTTTGCTGTCATTCGATGAAGTTCTCAGCAAGGGAACACGAACTGGTTATTCGACTGCATCCGCAGCCGAGCATGGCGATTCGAACCTTCTGGATTTTCCAGCGATCGCCCGGATCGCACAAAACCCTTCAGTCCTTCGCGTTTTGCGTGACCACCTCGGAGCGTTGCCGATGGTCGGCGGTTTCGAAATCACGCTCAATCAGGCGAATAAGACCGGGGATGTTCCGTCTGGCGATTGGCATGCGGACAAGGGGTCCATCGCGTTCTGTAAGATGTTCATCTATTTGAATGACATAGACAAAGCGAGGGGGCCTCACGGCTTTGTCATGGGTTCGCACGATCTTGCCGCAGTTGAGGCCCGCCTTAGGGCGGATACGTCTCTTACGGAACGAGCGGTCGTCGAATTGCTGAACATGCAGAGATGGCCTCAGGAACTCATTCATCGGTATTTCCCGGAAGAGCAGAAATATCACTGCGGTCCGGCGGGACTTGCGATTCTCGAAGATACGCGAGGCTTCCATCGCGGGAGCGAACTAACAAATGGATACCGCTGGATGATTACGATCCAATGGTGTCTTGATCCCGTGACCCTGGCGATGCCGGACCGGATCGACCTCAAAGACGTGGATCCGAGCCTAGTCCCGGCCTCCGAACTGGAGCGGGCGAGATTTCGCCATATTTTTTCTCGTTATCTTGTCCCCTCACATGACTAGAACGAGAGACCGTTCACTTATGAGAAGCGTGGAAGGTTGAGGAATGGAATTCCGTATTGTCCACATTGATAGCGGCTACACTTACCGCAGCCTTAAAGAGGCCGGTGGCGAAAAGAACATGTATCAGCGCAATGTGAAGAAGGATTTTTCAGGTTTCGAACAATTCTACGATGAGAGACAGAGCACGATTCTGAAGAGCAGCCCGGGGCTGTTTGACGCGAAAGACCGCTCATTTCAGCTTGCTTTGATGCGCAACCGGTTCGGGATGTTGCCACATCATAAATACCTGGATTACGGCTGCGCCACCCTCGCCGCCGGGCGACATATTATCGAGTATCTGGAGGCTGGTGGGTACACTGGAATGGATGTCTCAGAAGAAGCCATCCGGCTGGCTCAGGACCGGATTAAGAATCCGCCTCTTCGTGAGAAAAATCCCCGCCTGTTTCATATCAAAGACGGTGTTTTTCCGGAGTTGGAGTCCTCGTATTTCGACTATGCAGTTGCGTTTTCCGTGTTTACGCATTGTCCACCGAAATTGGTTTTGAATATTATGAAGTATATTTATCGCCTCTTAGCGCCAGGTGGATTGTTTGTTGCTTCAATAAGTGTCGCGGAAAAAGACATATTGATGCAGGGTTATCATAATTTTTATTATCCAAAAGAATTTTTCTACTTTGTTGCAGGGAAAATGAATATAGATCTAAGCATTGTTGAAGATGAGACGTCACTCGACGCCAGGGCAAAAAATCCACAACTCATCGGTGATCCGATGAATGTCCTGATCAGAAAACCCGCCTAGGCACTCATTGTTAGAAAAAATATGATATGAGCGGTGCGTGTGTTTTCGTCCGCCCGGGGGCCTCTGTTTCCGGTGCTGTAGGCGCGACCGCTCTGCCAGACGCTGTCGGGCCGTTTGCACTGGATTTTAGGGGGGGACGGGAGTGGATTTCCCTTTCCTTCGCATCGGCCTTCAACCAATAGGTCTATCTGACCTTCGAGGCCCGGGAAGAAGTGGAGTTCGTCGACGAGAATCCGGAGATCGGCATCGTCCGGACGAGTGCGGACGGTATCCATATCTTCATCCGCTCCGTCGGCCGCGAAGGCGAGCCCTTTCCGCACGATGAGGACAAGAGCACGTTAGACTGTCGCTTCACAGGTTACCGAGAAACGATTTCACCCGCTGGTTGACCTGATCGGGATCCTCCCAGGCGGGAAACCCTCCCGCGCCGTCGATCAGCACGGATTCGCTTGTCGGGGTCAAGGCATCGATCTCGGCGGCCAAGCGCAGGAAATCCCTGTGATCGAGGCTGCCATTATAGATCAGAACCGGGATTGCGATCCGCGAGAGAGCGGGGCCGAAATCTCCGACCGGGGCTGGAGATGCGGTGTCCGTCCACGGACGGCCTTTGAAATCCTCGACGATCCGCCGCTGTTCCGAGGCGCGGCGGGTCTCCGGATCGGCGCGCATGGTCTCGAACCAGCAGCTCTCCTCCCACCAGACGCGGCGCGCCTCTTCCATCCCGGCCTCCGCAGCGACGCGCCGGACCCGGGCGATCATCTCGTTGGCCACATCGGGGTTTCGGCCCGGAATGACCGGAGCCTCAAGCACAAGCGCGTCGATCAGTCCCGGCGGTTCTGTCGCCGCGAGATAGAGTCCGACGGCGGCACCCGTGTGCGTGCCCCAGAACCGGGCGTGTGTGACGCCGTGCGCGCGCATCTGCCCGAGGATGTGGGCGGAGAACTCGATATGGCCGAAAGGGCCGGCCGCGTCCGATGCCTCGCCGTGGCCGAGCAGATCGAGGGCGAGGACCCGGTGGGTGTCCGAAAAGACCTCGGCCTGCCGGTCGAAGATGCGCCGGTCCTGCGACATGCCATGCACCATGACCAGCCAGGGGAGACTGTCCTTTTCCGTCCCGCTCATGATTTTGCGCCGCCTTGCGGAGTGATGTCGCGGGCCGCTGCGAGGGCCTTGCTCAGTTTCTCCCGTTCGCCGATCTGGTTCGCCAGCAGCAGGATCAGCCGGGCGTTGAGAGCGTCGCTCTCCGCCTTCGTCAGCCCTTCATGCGCTGCGAGCAGTTCGGCATAGAAGCCGTCGGGATCCTGCAGGTTGGGCGAAGTCTTGAGGTCGCTCATGCGGTGCCTCCCGTCGCGGTGCCGATTGCCGCCGCGATAGCGCTGGGATCATAGGACGGCCAGCGCCCGGCGACATGCTGGTCCGGGCGGAGGAGATAGACCGCCTGTTTCGCGGTGCCGAGATAGCGTTCCCGGAGTGCGCCGGAGGCGTCCTCTCCCGCCGAAAGCGCAATTCCGCGCAGCGGCACGCCCTTGACCTCGGAGGCTTCAGGAACTTTTGCATCGACTCCGAGCAGCGTGAAGCCGCCGCCGAGCTTTCCGAGCAGCCAGCCGTTGCCTGATGGTGCGTCCGCCGCAGGGGCGCCAGGTCGGGTGCGGGCGGGACCGCCGGGCAGGGCGTCG
Organism: Nisaea sp.; assembly: GCF_017640745.1. Lineage (GTDB taxonomy): Bacteria > Pseudomonadota > Alphaproteobacteria > Thalassobaculales > Thalassobaculaceae > Nisaea. The sequence continues at coordinate 96,037 of NZ_JAEPQA010000014.1, forward strand.
GCCGTGTTGAGAGTCGAGGCGTCATGGATGGCCGGAACGCTGAGCCGGCCGGAATTGACCAGCGGCCGCGCGAAGGCGTGGCTCTCGGCGAGGTCCAGTACGGCATCGCGGAAGATCCGCGACATCTCGGATTTGGGCGTGATGAAATCGGTAGAGCGGGTGGAGTTCAGGATGTTCTCGTCCGCCGCCTGCACGCGTTCCCGGTTGTAGCTTTCGATCAGGCTTTCCGGCGCCCTGCCGTCCAGCACCAGCTTCAGCTTCCAGGCGAGGTTGTCCGTGTCCTGGATGCCGCTGTTGGCGCCGCGCGCGCCGAAGGGCGAGACCTGGTGCGCGCTGTCGCCCGCGAAGAGCACGCGGCCATGGGCGAAGCGCTCCATACGGCGGCACTGGAAGGTATAGATCGAGACCCATTCGAGGCTGAATTTCGCCTCCTCGCCGAGCATCGCTTTCAGGCGCGGGATCACGTTCTCCTCGCGCATTTCCTTCTCGCGGTCGATGTCCCAGCCGAGTTGAAGGTCGATGCGCCAGACGCCGTCCGGCTGCTTGTGCAACAGGGCGGACTGCCCGCGGTTGAAGGGTGGGTCGAACCAGAACCAGCGTTCGGTCGGGAACTCCGCCTCCATGATCACGTCGGCGATAAGAAAATTGTCCTCGAAGACGCGGCCGTGGAAATCGAGCCCGAGAATGGAGCGGACAGGCGACTTGGCCCCGTCGCAGGCGATCAGCCAGTCGGCCTCGAGGTCGTATGGGCCGTCCGGAGTCTCGATTGTGAGGCGGGCGCCGCTGGCATCCTTCTCGACATGGGTGACCCGGTTGCGGCCGCGGATCTCGACCGGCTTGCCTTCGGCTTGCAGTTCGCGAAGCCGCTCAAGCAGCCCGACCTCGAAATGATACTGCTGCAGATTGATGAAGGCGGGGCGCCGGTGGCCCGCTTCCGGCAGCAGGTTGAACTCGTAGACCTGCCGCTCGTCGAAGAAGACCTTGCCCTTGTTCCAGGTGACGCCCTTCTCGACCAGCGGCTGGCCGCAACCGAGCCGGTCGAGGATCTCCAGCGTCCGCTTGGAGAAGCAGATCGCCCGCGAGCCGTGGCTGACCTTGTCGTTGTCGTCGAGGACGAGAACCGGCACGTCCTTCAGCGCGAGATCGACGGCAAGCGCAAGGCCGACCGGCCCGGCGCCGACCACGACGACCGGGTGCCGGACCGGAGCTTTCGCATCCTGGTCCGGCGAGCGTTCGTAAGGATAGAGCGGCCGCTCGAAGATCCGGCTCATGGCGCCGTCCTCCTAGCCCTGGAGTTGTTCCCACATCTGCCGGTCGCGCTCGGCGGTCCAGATCCGGGGTGTGTCCATGCCGAGCGCCTCGTCGTAGGCGCGGGTCACGTTGAAGGGCAGGCAGTGCTCATAGATCGGCACGTCGCTGAATTTCGGGTCACAGGCGGCGCGCACCGCGTCCCAGGCTTCCTTCAGCGAACCGCCGCGCGCGGCGACGGCGGCCGCCGGGCGGTAGGTGTTCATCAGGAAGTCACGGGTGAAGTCGAGCGCGGCATCGACCTGCTTGGTACCCACCAGCGCGGCACCGCGGCCCGGTGCGATGGCGAGCGGGTCGTAGCTCTTGATGTTGTCGAGGGTTTGGTCCCAGTCGCTGAAATGGCCGTCGCCGCAATAGCAGGCGGCCTTGTACTCGACGATGTCGCCGGTCAGCATCACGCGCTCGTCCGGGACCCAGGCGACGATGTCGCCGGCAGTGTGGGCACGGCCGAGATGCATCAGGTCGACCCGGCGGTTGCCGAGATATACCGTCATCTTCTCTTTGAAGGTCATCGTCGGCCAGGTCAGGCCCGGGATCGATTCATGGCCCTGGAAGAGGCGCGGGAAGCGGCCGAACTCGCTGTCCCAGTCCTCCTGGCCGCGCTCGGCGACCATGGCGCGGCATTTCTCCGAGGCGAGGATCTGCTCCGCCCCGTAGGCCGAGGCGCCGAGCACGCGGACTGCGTGGTAATGCGAGAGCACGACATATTTGATCGGCTTGTCGGTGACGCTGCGGATCTTCTCCACCACCTTGTGCGCGAGGCGCGGTGTCGCCTGCGCGTCGACGATCATCACGCTGTCGTCGCCGATGATGACGCCGGTGTTGGGATCGCCCTCGGCGGTGAAGGCCCAGATGTCCCGGCCGATCTCGCTGAAGGTGATCTTCTTTTCCGCCATGTCGCCCATGGACGCGAATTGCTTGGCCATCTGGCCGTCCTCCCGTTTGCTCTCTTCTCGTTCTTAGGTGCGCGCAGGCAGAACCCTGCCCGTGCAATCTCCGAAACCGATCCTGTAGCCCTTGCCTTGGGCATGTCCGCGCAGGGTCACACGGTCGCCATCTTCGAGGAAGCTCCGCGTGACTCCTCCCGGCAGTTCGAGTGGCGTCTTGCCGCCCCAGCTCATCTCCAGCAGCGAGCCGTAGCTGTCCGGCGTCTCGCCGGAGATCGTGCCGGAGCCGAGCAGGTCACCGGTCCGCATCGGGCAGCCGCTGCTCGAGTGGTGCGCGAGCTGCTGGGCGGCGGAATAGTACATCGTGTCGTAGTTCGTGCGGCTGATCACCGTTTCCTCGGTGGCGCCGGCGGGCGTCAGCGCGACCTCCAGGTCGATCCTGTAGAGCATCGGCCCCGGCTCCTCGAGATAGGGCAGGAGCTTGCGCTCGCGTTCCGGCGTCTGGGTGCGGAACGGCTCCAGCGCCGCCTTTGTCACCACCCAGGGCGAGATCGTGGTGCAGAAGGCCTTGCCCTGGAAAGGGCCGAGGGGCTGGTATTCCCAGGCCTGGATGTCGCGCGCCGACCAGTCGTTCAGCAGCACATAGCCGAAGATCATCTCGTCCGCTTCGGCCACCGTCACCGGCTTGCCGAAGTGGCTGCCGGTGCCGACGACGGCGCCCATCTCCAGCTCGATGTCGAGCCGCTTGCTCGGGCCGAAATCCGGCTCGCCCTGGTCCGGCGTTTTGAGCTGACCCCTGGGGCGGTGGAAGTCGGTGCCGCTGACGACGACGGAGGAGGCCCGGCCGTTATAGCCGATCGGGATATGCAGCCAGTTCGGCGGCAGCGCGTTTTCCGGTCCGCGGAACATGGTGCCGACGTTGAAGGCATGCTGCTTGCCGGCATAGAAGTCGGTGTACTCGCTGACCCGGAACGGCAGATGGAGCGTGACGGCCGAGAGCGGATGCAGATAGCGCCCTTCCTTCTGGCGGACCGCACCGTCGCCGCCCTCGCGCAGCAGATCGGTCAGGCGCGCGCGGACCTCGGCCCAGACATCAGAGCCGAGTTCCATGAAGGCATTCAGCGCGGGCTCGGAGAAGACGTGGGTCTTGCCCGTCGGGAGCAGCTTGTCGGCTTCGAGCGCGGCGAGGTCGAGCACCCGGTCGCCGATCGCCACGCCGCAGCGCGGCGCGTCCGAGCCGTGGGAAAAGACGCCGTATGGCAGGTTCTGAACCGGAAAGTCAGTATCGGCCGCGTTAGCGGACGGAAGCCAGCTTCGCATGGTCACTTGATGCCCGGCGTTCCGTCGAACTTCTTCTCGAGCCCGGTCCAGCAGCCGATATAGTCGTCCTGGATCGGGGCCTCCTTGGCGGCATATTCCGTCAGGTGCTGCGGGAAGCGGGTCTCGAACATGAAGGCCATGGTGTCGGCCAGCTTGTGCGGCTTCAGCTCCGCGTTCGAGGCGCCCTCGAAGGCCTGGGTGTCCGGCCCGTGCGGCAGCATGCAATTATGCAGGCTCATGCCGCCCGGAACGAAGCCCTCCGGCTTGGCGTCATAGGCGCCGTAAATGTTGCCCATGAATTCCGACATGATGTTGCGGTGGTACCAGGGCGGGCGGAAGCTGTGCTCGGCCACCATCCAGCGCTCCGGGAAGATGACGAAGTCGATGTTCGCGGTTCCCGGCGTCTCCGACGGCGCGGTCAGCACGGTGAAGATCGACGGGTCCGGATGGTCGAACAGGATCGCGCCGACCGGGGAGAAGGTGGTCAGGTCGTACTTATAGGGCGCGTAATTGCCGTGCCAGGCGACGACGTCGAGCGGCGAGTGCGGGATCTCGGTGACGTTGAAGCTGCCGCACCATTTCACGATCAGGCGGCAGGGTGTCTCCTTCTCCTCATAGGCGGCGACCGGCGTCTTGAAGTCGCGCGGATTGGCGAGGCAGTTGGCGCCGATCGGGCCGCGGCCGGGCAGGGTGAACTTGGCGCCGTAATTCTCGCAGATATAGCCGCGGGCTTCCTTGTCCAGCAGCGTCACCTTGAAGATCATGCCGCGCGGCACGATGGCGATCTCGCGCGGCGCGAGGGTCATGCGGCCGAGCTCGGTGAAGATCTCGATGCGGCCGAGCTGCGGCACGACCATCAGCTCCGCGTCCGCGTTCATCATGTAATCGTCGGTCATGTCGGCGTTGCAGGCATAGACATGGACCGCCATGCCCGCCTGGGTGTTGACGTCGCCGGCGGTGGTCATGGTTTTGATGCCGTGCACGAAGTCCGTCGGCGCGCCAGGCACCGGCACCGGGTTCCAGCGGTACTGGCCGAGCGGCAGTCCGTGGTCCGGCTGGTGCGGCGCAGTCTTCCAGCCGTCGACGGAGATGCGGGCGAAGCGCGCGGTATGCTTCACCGAGGGCCGGATGCGATAGAGCCAGCTGCGCTCGTTCTCGCCGCGCGGGGCGGTGAAGGGGCTGCCGGAGAGCTGCTCGGCATAGAGGCCGTAGGCGCATTTCTGCGGACTGTTCTGACCCTGTGGCAGGGCGCCTGGCAGGGCCTCGGTCTCGAAATCGTTGCCGAAGCCCGGCATGTAGCCGTTCGAGGTGCCGGTCAGCGGGTTGCTGCTCATGCCGGCGGATTCGGAAACCTTGTTCATTTCGTCCTCCCGGAAGGGCTGTTCGGGCCCGGATTTTTGATTGGTTCCGGGCACCGTGTCCCGTAGGATGAGGATGATCGTTACAAATGAAACGAATGTCAATTGCCGATGCCTGAACAGTCTGACGCCGAAACCGACATGCTGGATCTGGACCGTTTCCTGCCCTACAGGCTGGCGGTGATCGCGGCCCGGGTCAGTAAGGCGCTCTCGACGCTCTATGCCGAGCGCTTCGGGATCTCGATCCCGGAATGGCGGGTGATCGCCCATCTCGCCCGCGCCGAGCGGATCTCGGTGCGCGACATCCAGGCCAGGGTCAATCTCGACAAGGTGAAGGTCAGCCGCGCGGTCAGCCGGCTGGAGGCGGCGGGCCTGGTCAGGAAATTGGCCAAGGCGTCCGACAACAGGCTGCTGGAAATCTCGCTCACCGAAAGGGGCTGGTCGGTCTATCGGCAGATCGTCCCACTGGCGACCGGGTTTGAGCGTGACCTGCTCGGTGTACTCGATCCGGCCGACCGCGCGGCGCTGGAGCGTATCTTCGGCAGTCTCAACGAGAGGCTCGACGAGACCGCGGCGCGTGACGCCGCTGCGGAGGACTAGGGCCGGGTTCAGAAAGACGGCGGCGTGGCACCGGGCGCGCGGGGGCGCCACTCGCCCGGGATCTGGCCGACGAGAAGCCGCGAGACCGCGCCCGCCCCGTCGACAAGCGGCAGGATCAGACGGCTCCAGCTCGCGGTCTGGGAGCCGGGGCGCGGATAGTGGGTGGAGAGCAGCGGCCGGCCTGTCTCGGTGACCGCCTGATAGGTCGCGAGGAAGAAATTGACGATATACTCGGTATCTCCGAAATCGCGCACCGTCCGGCCGGTGACGTCGCGCCCGAAGCGCTCGGCGATCAGGCTGCCATAGAGCCGGTAGCGAAAGTCCGCGCCGCCGTCGAGCACGTCGAGCAGCATCACATAGCCGAGAATGAAGCGCATTTCCGACGGGTCGATTGCTTTCGACGATGCGGCCACGCCGTCCTCCGCCTTAACCCGCCAATAGTCGTTCAGTTGCTGAAGTCGGGGGTCCGGTATCTGCTCGGTCCGAGGGGCCCATGCGATTTCGGGAGGGTGAGCGCCGTTCCTGAGGAAGACTGCACTTATGTCGGAAATGCGGTCTTCGAGCAGGGCCTGCTTCATTCCGGCAGCAATCTCGAATTCGCGATCCAATGCACGCTTCCCGTCAATCCCGTTATGCATCGCCCCCACCTCGCGGCAGAGCGCGCGACGAATGGCAAGGGAACTGCAACTGCACCTTCGGGGCATAGTTCTACTAAAAAAGCGTGAAATTGACGATGCTCAATTCGTCGAGCATCGGGACCGCCGTCTAGGGCGTGCGAAGGACCGCTGCCAGGTGTTCCAGCGTCAGCGCATTGCGCTTGCGGCTGTCGATACCGAAGCGGAGGCAGTGCGCGAGCGCGGGGGCGCCCGCGAGCGGGACCGTCTTCACGCCGCGTTCCGCGAGCCGGTCGTGCAGTTCCGCCACGTTCAGGCCCTTGAACCGCGCGACGACGAAATTGGTACGGCTTGGTAGAGCCTCGACCTCGGGCAGAACTTGCATGTCTGCGATGAACGTGTCCCGGTCCTCTGTCACCTGCCGGACCGCCGCGTCGACCAGCGCGGCGTGCCGGAGGATCGCGCGCCCGGCGAGGAGGGCGAGGGAGCCGACGGCAAAACTGCTCTGCCATGCGGAGAAGCGCTCAAGGACCTTTGCATGGCCGATCAGGTAGCCGAGCCGGATCGCAGCGGCACCGACCTTGGAAAAGCTGCGCAGAATGAGCAGGTTCGGGTGGCGCTCCAGGAGCCGGAGCGCGGCGTCGGGCTCCGGTGCGAAGGGGGCATAGATTTCGTCGAGCAGGACCAGACCCGGCGCGTGGGCGATGAGGCGTTCGACCTCGCACGGCGGAAACAGCAAGGATGTCGGGTTGTGCGGATTGCTGAAGAGCATCAGGTCCGGCGCCGTCTCCGCCAGCGTTCTGCGAAACGCACTGGTATTGAGCGCGAAATCAGGTTCGAGCCGGTGCGCATGCACCTTGACGCCGTGTTTGGCGGCGCTGCGACGGAACATGAAGAAATCGGGATCGAGGGTCAGCATCGCGGCGCCGTGCCCGACCCCCTGCAGAACAAGATCGATGAGTTCCAGCCCACCATTCCCGAGCAGCACGGTGTGAGAGGGCGGCAGCCTCAGGCGCTCGGCAATCTCCGTGCGCAGCGCCGCAGCCTCCCTGGCCGGGTAACGGTTGAAATCGAGTTTGCAGAGAGCGTTGCCAATCTCAGCGACGACGGGTTCCGGCAGGTTCAGAGGCAGTTCGAGCAACGTTCCGGCCCGCTCGGGCGCGGCGAAATACGTGTCCAGATTGGTCGGCAGCTCCAGCGCGCGGTGGCGTTCGAGAAAGTCGTCGAGGCTGAACGGGGGCATGCGCGGTCAGGCTTGAGCCGCGTGGACCGTGTCCTTGCCTGAAGACAAGTCCTCGTCGGCAAGGGTCGGCCGATGATGCAGATATCCGCCGAAGACGGCTTCGCAATCCGCGTGATATTTCTCGGTGAAGAGGATGTGTGTGTGCCAGACGATATCGACGACCCGGTCCGGCGCCGGGCCAGGCCCGGGGTCCGCGAGGCCCCGCGCCTCATGCTCGGCCCTCAGCCTGCGATGGGCGAGTGCCTGTTTCAGGAAATCGCGATAGCCTTCGATCGCTTGCTCCGTGGCCTCAGCTGGCCAGCTGTAACCGCCGTCCTCGACCGGCATGACCAGCTTTTTCCTCACGACAGCGAGGTCGAGCGTGCCGATCCTGTCGAGGGCGCCGGTCATGCGCGCGGTCTCGGCCATCAGGGGATGTAGCAGATCGCTGGCGTCGGTTTTGCGCTCTTGCGCGGACCCTCGGCGGGCGCCGCGCCCCCGGACGTTTCGCGAGTCTCGGCCTGAGCGCTCACCTGCGCATAGCTGTTGCCGGCGGCGTATTTTTCGAGAAGCTCTTTCGTGTTCATTCCTTGTCCTCCTTGCAGACCTGTTTCCTCCCGGCCGGATCCGGCCGGATCATTTCAGTCCGATCGTTACCTTGCCCATGCAGCGCCCGTCCGAGAACACGCCGCTGAAGTCGCCCCGCCGCGAGAGTGCGGTCGCATAGACGAAGGCCTCCGCCGTCGCGACGTCGGCATCCTTGAAGGTGATCTCGTATTCGTTCGACATCACGTAGACGCCGTGATGCATCGAGACGCTGGACTTCCTGATATGGATGCTGTGGCCGCCGTCGCTCGCCTTGTGATGCGCGGCGCCGTTGGCGTGCGGCGAGGTGACGTAGCCGCCGCCGTACCGTTTGCCGCAGACGTCCGCATCCTCGCTCGGGATCACGCTCTGCATGTCGCTGAAGGAAACCTGGACCTCCTGCGCTCCGGCGGTTCCCGCGCCCGCGATCAGCAATCCAAGAGCCAAAGCCATGAAACGCATACTCTTCCTCCTGCAAGCACAATGTCTTCGATCATGCTGCGCGGAGGCTTGGAAGCGCTCCATGACATAAATCAAACTTCGGGAATGGGGCTGCCGGAGGCGGCAGCACAAGTAACGGCACGCCGCCGATGGCTCGGCGGCGTGCCGCGGATGTTTCTTCGGATGTCTATTCGACCGGGATATCTATTTCACTGCGGCGCTGTTGTCGGCCGACTCCCAGGTCTCGGCGAAAGAGTCCCAGGCGGCGGCGAAGTCCGCTTTCAGATCGTCCCAGGCATCGGCGGTGCCGGCCTCGAGGGCGTCGTAGCGCGCCCCGAGTTCGGTCCGCGCCGCCTGCAGCTTCGCGAGGCCTTTCTCGGCCGAGGCGCGGGCGTCCTCTGACATCTCGGACCAGTTCTCCTTCATCGCCGCGGCGTAGCGGTCGATTTCCGCGTCGAGCTTGTTCATCGCCTCCTCGGCTTCGGCAACCGCCTGCTTGCGCTCCTGCGCGGTGTATTTGGCGATCGCATCCATGGATTCGGAAATCTCGCTGCGGACTTCCTTCGCGCTGACGAAGGGAGCGGTCTCCGAGGCGATGGCCGGGGCTGCGCCGGCGGTCAGGGCGGCGGCAAGGGCGGTCATGCAAAGGGTGTTGCGGATTTTCATCTCTCGGTCTCCTTGGTGAAAATGGCTTACTGATATCGGGTTACTGGTACCGGGTCCGGGCGTTGTCGAAGGCGGAGGCAATGTCGTCCCAGGCCTTCTCAAAGCCGGATTTCACGTCGTCCCAGGCCCTGTCGCTCGCGTCGCGCAGGTCCTTCAGCCGGGTCTCGGCCTTTTCGCGCTCCCGGCGCATCTCGTCGACCTGGCGCCGGTACTCGATCTTTGCGTCGGCCTCGGCCTCGTCGGCCCTGGCCTTCATGCGATCGATCTCTGCATCCCACTGCGCGATCCGCGCGCGGGCTTTCTCGATGTACAGATCCTTGTCTGTCATATCGCACCTCCTGCCATGACAACGCGCGACGGCGCGGGTTGTTCCGCGGAGGCGCTCCCGGAGCGTTTTGGGGATGCGGAGCTTTGGAGAGAGGCAGCTATGCCATCTATTCTCCTAATTCGTGTCCTTGAGCCGCCGGTCTGCGCTCGAAGCAGGAGGAAGGCGGGCGCGTCGGGGAGCAAGATGTGTCACTGAAACTAGGGACTTAAGCATACCATTTTCCGCGCCGATATGCTTGGCTTGTCCCGAAACGGATCCAGCGGTCTGTCTCCGGAGGCGGACCGGAACCGCCGTTGATTGGGACGCGATCGGAAGGTGCGTCTGCAGTGCGATTTCAACTTATGGATTTTTCAGCATGCGTTCAGCGAAAACCATTCTCCTCGTGTTCTGCGGCCTCATTCTCGCCGGTTGCAGCTCGCTTTCCAAAGAGGAGTGCCGCCTTGGCGACTGGAACGCCATCGGGTTCGCCGATGGATCGACGGGGAAAGGCAGCAAGAGGATCGCCGATCACCGCAAATCATGCGCCGAATACGGCATCAGCCCGAACCTCGATGCCTACCTCGCAGGGCGGGAGCGCGGTCTGGATCACTATTGTGCGCCCTCCAACGGGTACCAGGCGGGATTGCGCGACGACGATTACCACGGCGTCTGCCGGGAACGGGACGAGGCGTCTTTCCTCTCGGCCTACAATGCCGGCCTCGCGGTCCATGAGGTGAAGGACAAGATCGACGATCTCGAATACGAGATCCGGAAGAAGCGGCGCGAGGTCGACGAGGTGGAGAAGGCCCTCGATCTGGCCCGCAGCCGCAAGATCACCTCGGCCGGCGAGGCCGTCCGCAACGAGCTCCTGACCCTGGGCGTCCAGTCGGAACGCCTGAACGGCGAAAAGCGCGTGCTGGAGAAGGAGCTCGAACTCCTGGAAAACGAACTCGCCCGGCTTCTGGAGCGCCACCGGAGCGGCCTGTACAGCTAGTCGGCAATCGGGCGGTTCAAATAGGTCGTCATCCCGGCCGCAGAGCCGGGACCTTATCGAACGAGCGCTCCATAAAAAGGTCCCGGGTCAGGCCCGGGATGACGAGATTTGTTTTAGAAATACTCCGGCAGCGCCGCTGCCAGGGCCTTGCGGATCCGCTCGCGCACCGGAACCGCCGGGTCGGGCTTCTCGAAACTCAGCCCCGTCACCTGCTCGTAGAGCGAGACATACTTGTCGCTGAAGGCGAGCAGCGTCTCGGCCGGGATCTCCGGGATCGGGTCCTTGTAGGGATCGCACTTGGCGGCGATCCAGAGGCGGAGGAACTCCTTGTCGAGGCTCTCCGGCTCCTCGCCGGCGTCGAACCGCTTCTGATAGCTCTCGGCGATCCAGTAGCGGCTGGAATCCGGCGTGTGGATCTCGTCGGCGATGGTGATGGTGCCGTCCCTGTCGATGCCGAACTCGTACTTGGTGTCGACGAGGATCAGCCCGCGCTTCGCCGCCAGTTCCTGCCCGCGGGCGAAGAGCGCGAGGCTCTTTTCCGCCAGCTCGTGCCACTGATCGTTCGTCACCAGATCCGAGGCGAGGATTTCCGCTTCCGTGATCGGCGCGTCATGCCCGCCATCCACCGGCTTCGTCGTCGGCGTGATGATATTCTTCTCGAGCTTCTGGTTCTTCTTCATGCCGTCCGGAAACGGATGGCCGTAGATCACCCGCTCGCCGCGATTGTACATCGTCCAGGCGCTGGTGCTGGTGGAGCCGGTGAGGTACGCCCGCACCACGATCTCGATCGGCACCATCTGGAGATCCTTGACCAGCACGACATTCGGGTCCGGGTAGGAGATCACCTGGTTCGGGCAGATGTCGCCCGTATGGTCGAACCAGTAGCGCGCCGTCTGGGTCAGCACCTGGCCCTTGTAGGGCACTGCCGCCAGCACCTGGTCGAAGGCCGACTGCCGGTCGGTCGCGATCAAGAGGCGCCGCCCGTCCGGCAGCTTGTAGGCATCCCGCACCTTGCCCCGGACGAAGCCCGGCAGTTCGGGGAATTCCGCGTCGGTGAGACAATTGTCGAGAAGCTGCGAGGAGGCGGGCTGCGGCGCCATGGGCGAGGTCCTGTGTGCGGTGAATTCTGTGCGGCGGCACGATAGCGGGTTTGCGCGTGGGTGCAATGGTGGGGTTGGCGGAGAACAGCGGATCGGACCGGGAGGATGTCGAATTGAGGAGTGACTCTCTCAATCCATACGCCCCTCGTTCGTCATCCCGTCGAAGGACCGGAATTAGGTATCAAACGCACCTAGCTCTCCGTGTGGTTAGCACGGCCCGTCCGCTACCCTCACGGCATGGACCGCACCGTATCTGGCCTCATCCGTAAACGCGCTGAGCTATCAGGCGAACGTGAGACCGCTAAAGAACTTCTGTCGCTGCTAGACCAGCAGATCGCCGCGCTGGACGCTGCACTGTCCGTCTTCGGCTATGACCACGCCCGGAACCCCATACGTCCCACGTACAAGCGGGAGCAGGGCTACTTCCGAGCCGGTGAGCTACAGCGCCTTATCCTCGATATCCTCCGCAGCGGCCCGCAGGACGTGTCCAGCATTGTCTCCCGCATCCTTGAGCGGAAGGGCATTGCAGAAGAGAACACCTCAGTACGTGGCGATATCCGTAAGCGGGTGAAGAGAGCGCTTAAGCGGATGGAGGATGCGGGGAAGATCAGGGGTTCAGAAGGCGCAACCTTTGCGATTCTAAAAAACAAAAACTACTCGATTTAGTTGCCTTTGGGTTAAGCCTTACTCTCTTCCGGCCAATAACCTCGGGAGGAGAGAATGGCCTACAGAAAGCGCAATGGAAGCGACACGTGGCATTGGTGCACTAATTGCTCCAACTGGCCGAAGTCAGATTACGATTCGCGCAGCACAAAGCCCGCATCCGGCGAGCTTTGCAATGAATGCCAAGGCAAAGAGAAAGCCGGGAACTGCAAATCTTAACTGGGTATCCTATTTTGGATCTGCATCAACAGAGTTGCGGCGTCCCCAACAAAGTAGAAATCCACATCAATGCTGTCCGCATACGAAACCTTGGCGGACGCCGCAAACCCATCGAAGCACTCAAGGCACACAACCAAGCTTCTCAGATCCAACGGCACGACCGTGTCCCATACGTCGTCAGGAACATGGAAATTGAACTTGTCGCGCTTGCCGCATGCTTTGCATGTTTGCATATATGCCCTCTCTGAGGGCGATATAGCTAACTAGTAGCGGCCCTCTGCCAATACCCCTTCCACTGCCGCGACACCGGATGCGCCAACGCAGCGGCAACCATCGCCGTGAACAGCGTGCCGTTCGGCTGACGGCGGTTGTCCTCACGCCATGCCATCTCACCGGCATACTGATGCAGGTACTTCCCGCTGATGCGGTGATGCTGGCCTAGCTCGGCACGGCGCAGACGGGAGAAGTAGCTTTCCGCCTGATTGGTGCAGGCACCGTCATCCAGAAACGCTATCGAGTGGTTCACCCGGCGCGCATCGTAGTAGCCGTGCAGCGCATCCCAAGATGCGGCTTCGTCGGCGTGGATCACAGAACCCGGCTCGACACGCTCGCGAATGGTGTTCAGCGAGTCCGCTTCCGACGGGAACACGAACGGCAGGGTGCGTCCGCCACGCTCACGCATGACAACGACGACACGGCGCTTGCCGGACTGGTTCACCTTGAAGCGTCGATCCTTACGATCCTCTTTCCGGTTCTCCGGGCGGACGTGACCGCCGAAGTACGCACCGTCTACCTCGACCGCGCCTTTCAGCGTGGCGTCCGCCTGTTCCGCCGCCAGAGCCTCGCGGATCTTGTGAGCCAGCACGTAAGCCGTCTTGTACTGCACGTCCAAGTCACGACCGAGTTGCAGCGCGCTCATGCCCTTGGCAGCGTTCGCAAAGAGCGCCATCGCCAGCAGGATATCGCGCACCGGCAGTTTGCGGCTCGCGAAGATCGTTCCAGACGTGATGCTGAACTGATGCGAGCAACCCTGGCACTTGAAGATCTTGCGCGCCTTGTACTCGTACACCGCGTAGCAGCCGCAGCGGGGGCAGACCGGATCGCCGTCCGTATCGGCCCAACGGATGGCACGGAACAAAGCCCGTGCCTCGTCTTCCGTCATCCGCGCGACTTGAACCACGGACAATGTCCGGGCTTTCGCGGAAAGAAGGAAGTGTTGAGACATCGGGTTGCGCCATCAAATACGTTACTGTTGTAACATATATGGATGCACGCATAGCCATTGTCAATGGCGTTAGTAACAATTATGATGGCGTCAGTAACGAAAGGAGCTACGCCATGAAGTCAGACGACAAGTGGGTGAACCTCGCGAAGGGCATCATCCGTGCGGAAATGACCCGCCGCAGCATCACCTATGATCAGCTCGCGGAGCGGTTGTCAGCGATTGGAATCGAGTTCACCGCAGTCAACCTGCGCAACAAGGTGGCGCGTGGCGGTTTCTCCGCTGTATTCTTCCTCCAATGTCTATCCGCTATTGGTTGTACGCAGTTGCACTTGGGGGATGCCTGATCGCGGCAGCAGCCGCGCTTGCTATCTACACCTGCCCGCTATGCAAGCAGGGCAATTGCGAGATTAGCAACTCCAGCAGCGCATACGACGGCCCCAATAAGACCGGAGAAAAGCCAGCACAGAATGATGGGAGCATTGCACGCGGCGGAGCGCTTCAAGACGCTATAAATCGCGTTGCATCCACGCTCGAAACTATACGCGACCAACCCGAGCCCTCCGAACAGCGCAACCGCGCTCAACAGGACCTGCAAGCCCAACAAAGCATGGCGCAATGGGCGTGCATCATGACTTGGGTCGCTATCCTGCAAAGCATCCTGACCGTTGGCGGCATGGTCGCCATATTCGCGACCCTCAAGTTTACTGCCGATCAAGCTCGCGCTGCGGAAAGAGCCATCGAAAGCGCCGAGAACACTTCCAAGATCGAATTGCGGGCCTACCTGGCTATTGTTCCCGCTGGCTTTGGTTTCGACGGCAACGCGCAACAGGCTATCATTTACGTCCGGCACGAAAACAGCGGACAGACTCTCGGAAAGAAGGTGCGCTTTGCTGGCATCGTGAAATATCTCCAGCACCCTATTCCCGAAGATTACCCGTTCCCAAACATTGAGGCGGGGAAATCCATTACCGTCATCCATCCCCGGCAAACATTTGAAGTTCCCGTCGTTTATGATGGGGCTCTGACGGGAGATGAAATCATTCGAAACAAGAAGCAGCGTTGGCGCTTTTTCGTGTTCGCAAAGCTGCTCTACGAAGACATTTTCGGTGTTCCGCACGAGACTACGGCCTGCTGGTCCGTCGATATATCCAGCTTCCACGTTCGAAAGCCCGGCATGAAACACGACGTGACCTATGAGTATGCTGAGATACACAACGACGCAGATTAGCCCCGCCGCCACCGCCGCGAACCTACGCATTGTCGTCTAGGTGCATTTGATACCTAATCCCGCGAAGGACGGGACCCAGGGATCATAAAACGCCGCCCGTCATCCCCTGGGCCCCGGCCTCCGCCGGGATGACGTCGCGCGTTGGGGAGCACTAAGTATCGTGTCCCCTTAAAGCGGTGATGGTTTAGAGTTTTCTGATCAGATGATTTATCTCAAATGTAGTTATTTCTTGAAAAAACCAGAGATATCACGCTCTTTTATTTGTTTTATCTCCAGCCCATTTTCTTTAATGGAAATGAATTCTCCTTCGTTTTTTCTGGTCCCGATATACGCAACTCGAAGGATTCCATCTATGTTAGCGCAGTCCATTCGTCTTATGTATTCATTTTTGTCTAAGTAGTCGGAAAATTCGAAAACGCCTGTTTCAGTGTTAAAAATACCTTTCTTTTGTGGGTAGTCATATTCTATATTTTTTTCAGATTTTTTAATATTTGCTATTAATAAAATCTCGATATCGGATTTGCGGCACATCGCTGAAATCGAGATAACATTATCGTCCATAGGTACCATTTTTGCAAATTTACTATTAATAGTATACTTTAAAAAATGTCCAATTTCACGTTTTTCGAAACCATCGATATAATTTGCAGCTCTAGAATTTCCAACATTAGCAGAAAAAAATATATCGTCCTCCAAAGATACAATTTCATTAATATGCGTAAAAGCATTTCGCGGAAATGAATTTGGAAACAGTATTGTTTTTGTTTGATTAAAATGTTTTATCGATAAAAAACCACCTCCAAAACGAAATTTTCCGTTGAATCTGTTAACCGTGCTGGTTGCGAAAAAAACACCTTCTCCATTCGAAAGATACCCAGGATATGATCTGTATAATTCAATATCGTGAAAAATGCCCGTTTCGATGATTTCTTTTTCTTTTGTTTCTAAATTATATCTGACGACATCAACCCCGACGCCAACTTCTTTGGACAAATGATTTTCAGTGAACAGTATCTCGCTGTCTATGTGTGGCGAGAATTTGGGATCATGTACAAGAAATCTATCTGTTGATTCGATCAATGTGATCGAGTCATCTTTTGCGCCAGTAATTATGATGGCATTCTTGCCGTTTTCAGGAAAATTGTACGCTGAGAATGCAATATTTTCTCCATCTTTTGAAATCGATATGTCGGTTTGGTTTATTGAGGGCGCCGCGACTGATTCGTTTTCGCACAAGACAAATACTGAGAACCCGCTCAGAGCCCATATTGTGAGCGCTCGTATAGTTGAACGCACCACCTCAAGCGTACCTCTCGATTTCATCGCTCCCGCATTCCTTCACTCACTCGCTTTCCGCCTCTCCGCCATCAGCGGGTCCCGCCGCATATTAATCGGTGCCAATGCGGCCGTCATCCCGGGCCTGACCCGGGATCTCTCGACGACGTGCACAGGCGGAAAGATCCCGGCTCTGCGGCCGGGATTACAGCCTCGAATTGAGTCGTGTTTCCCCTTAACTCCCGGGGTAACGTAGTTTATTTTGGGGCGAAAAATAAGTATCGTTTTCCCTTAATTCCTTAATTCGTAGAATTAAGTAGTGTGTCCCCTTAATCCGAAGGACGGGACCCAGGGATCATAAAGCGCCGCCCGTCATCCCTTGGGCCCCGGCCTGCGCCGGGGTGACGTCGCGGATTAAGTAGTGTCCCCCTAATTGTCCCCCCAAATTTATGAAATAGAACTGAATCTAATTACACTTGTTGCTTTCATAACATTTAATGACCCAGGATTTTGCATCTGTAACAATTAAATCGACCATATTATTATCTTTTGCGTTTTCCATTTTGAATGGCATCCTGTCGTCGTAAATAGTTCTCAAATTGAACAAGTCCTGGGGGCCCATGAATGCGCTTTTTCGCCCGGTTTCCATCAAGCCTAATAGTTCTCCGGGGTAGAAGGCATAGAAAAAAACATTCCCGATACAATTTTCAACCAATTTATTGTTGTCGGATTCGACAATAATCGCCATAGTTTCTTTTATAAAATTAGTTCCGTGAGAAAATTTCTCTACTTTGCATGGATATGATTCAATGTCTAAAATTCTAATGTCAATTCCTTGTGAATCATATAGTTTAATTAGTTTTTGGTAGTCTCCTCTGTTGAGGTAGAGGATTGTAAGGTAGGCGCCTTTCATATTCTTCAATTCAGAATATGATTTTTGAACTATTAATTTGTCAGTTATATTTTCGTATCGGGAGATCTGAGAGGCGATCTTTGAAATTATGACGGGGTCGAGATTTTTCGAGATGATTTCCCTGTAGTATATATGACCATAATAATTTCTTATTTTTAATTCGATATTATTTTTTATTATACTATTTCCACGTTTTGAATTTTCAATTGATGAAAATAAATCGACTTTTAAATCGCTAATTTTTTTTGATTCGAATTCTTTGTAGATGTTTATATTTTTTTCATTTTGTGCAAATGTTTTGTTAGTATGAAAAAATAAAACAACAAATAATATAAGAATTTGTATGAGTCGAAGAGAGATGGAGATAGGTATGTATTCATGAATTTGACTTTTTCTCATCGTCCCCGCAGCCCTTCCTCGTGTGGCGTGCCAACGGTTGCAACACCTAATCCAACGCCACCTTTCTGCGGCCGATGTGTCCACCGTAACCGGCATGCCCGGCACGCATATTAACCGGTGCCCATGCGGTCGTCATCACGGGCGTGACCCGGGTTCTCATAACGGAGTGCGCAGGCAAAAAGATCCCGGCTCTGCGGCCGGGATGACGATAGGGGCGTGAGGGTGACGGGGGCGAGCAGACCCGCCCCCTTGTCATAAAGTGAACCTCAAACCGCCAGCCCGCGCTCCATCGCCAGCGCCAGCCGCCGGGCGAACGCCTTCGGATCCGGCACGGCCTCGCCTTCCATGATGCGGGCCTGGTCGAGCAGCAGGTAGGCCGCGTCTTCCAGTTCCTGGCCGGTCTTGCCCGCCTTCACCCGCTTGGCCAGCGTCTTGATCACCGCGTGCTTGGCATTGATCTCCAGTACCCGCGGGGTCGCCTTCTCGAGCTGCTTGTGCTGGCGCAAGAGGCGTTCGAGATTGATGTCCATGTCGCCCTCGTCGGCGATCAGGCAGACCGGGCTGTCGGTCAGGCGTTTGGACTCGCGGACGTCCTTGACCGTGTCGCCGAGCGCGAGCTTGAGGGAGGCGATCAGCGGGGCGATCTCGGCGCCGGCCTCCTTCTTCGCCTCGTCGTCCTTCTTCGCGTCCTCTTCCTTGTCCTCCTCGCCGCCCTTCACCGCGTCGAGATCGGCGGCGCCGCGGGTGATGGACTTGAACGGCTTGCCCTCGTAGCCGCCGAACATCGCCTGGATCCAGAAATCGTCGATCGGATCGGAGAGCAGCAGGACCTCGACGCCCTTGGCCTTGAAGCCTTCGAGATGCGGCGAGTTCAAGAGCGCTTCGGGGCTCTCGCCGATGATGTAGTAGATGGCCTCCTGGCCCTCCTTCATCCGCTCGGCGTAGTCCTTGAGGCTCACCAACTTGTCGCTCTCGGTGGTCTTGAAGCGGACGAGGGAGAGCAGGGCCTCCTTGTGCTCGCCACTGTCGGAATAGAGCCCTTCCTTCATCACCGGGCCGAAGGCGTCCCAGAACTTGGCGTATTCCTCGGGCTCCTTCTCCGCCTTCTTGGTCAGCTCGGAGAGCACGCGCTTGGTGACGGCGGAGGAGATCTTCTGCAGCACCGGATTGCGCTGCAACAGCTCGCGGCTGACATTGAGCGGCAGGTCCTCGCAGTCGATCACGCCGCGGAGGAAACGCAGGTATTCGGGAACCAGCCCCTCGCAATCGTCGGTGATGAAGACCCGCTTCACATAGAGCTTCACCCGGTTCTTGCGGTCCGGATGGAAGAGGTCGAACGGCCGCTCGGTCGGCACGTAGAGCAGCGAATTGTATTCGATCACGCCCTCGGCCTTCCAGTGCAGGGTGAGCCAGGGGTCGTCGAAGGCATGCGCCGCGTGGTGGTAGAATTCCTTGTACTGCTCGTCGCTGATCTCGCTCTTCGCGCGGGTCCAGAGCGCGGAGGCCTCGTTCAGCGGCTTCTCCTCGTCACCGGAGATGAAGAGGATCGGCACCGGGATATGATCGGAATAGCGCTTCACGATGTGCTGCAGGCGCGCTTCCTCGAGGAACTCGAGGGCGTCGTCCTTCAGATGCATGGTGATGATGGTGCCGCGATTGGCCTTCTCGGCATCCGCGATGGTGTATTCGCCGAGCCCGTCGGAGGTCCAGAGATGGGCCTTCTCCTCGCCGGCGCGCCGGGTCAGCACCTCGACCTTGTCGGCGATCATGAAGGCGGAATAGAAGCCGACGCCGAACTGGCCGATCAGGCTGGCGTCCTTCTTCTCGTCGCCCGAGAGGTTGGAGACGAAGGCTTCGGTGCCGGAGCGCGCGATGGTGCCGAGATTGTCGGCCAGCTCCTCGGCGCTCATGCCGATGCCGTTGTCGGAGAGGGTGAGGGTCTTCGCCTCCTTGTCGGCGGCGATCTTGATCTTGAATTCGCCGTCGCCCGTGGTCAGTTCAGGCTTGGTCAGCGCGAGATAGCGCAGCTTGTCGCAAGCATCCGAAGCGTTGGAGATCAGTTCGCGCAGGAAGACTTCGCGCTCGCTGTAGAGCGAATTGGCGACGATCTTGAGGAGCTTGCTGACCTCGGCCTGGAACGTCCGCTTTTCCGCAGTCATTTTCGCGATCACCTCTTGCTTAAAATGGGATCAATGTGATTGATGAGGCCTGATATGTGGGAAGTTGGAATTAATCGCAAGTCCCGCGCCGCCCCCATTTTGATCGAGGGCCAATCCGAAACCTTCCCATGAGCAGTTCGACGCAAGAGGGCCGCATCACCGCGATGCTGGGCCCGACCAACACCGGCAAGACCTATTTCGCGATCGAGCGGATGCTCGGCCATGCCACCGGCATGATCGGCTTCCCGCTGCGCCTGCTTGCACGCGAGAACTACGACCGGATCGTCGCGCTCAAAGGGAAACAGGCCGTCGCGCTGATCACCGGCGAGGAGAAGATCCTGCCGCCAAGGGCGCGCTATTTCGTCTGCACGGTCGAATCCATGCCGACGGACCGTTTCGTCGATTTCCTCGCGGTGGACGAGATCCAGCTCTGCGGCGACCGCGAGCGCGGCCATGTCTTCACCGACCGGCTGCTGCATGCGCGCGGCCGGCAGGAGACCATGTTCCTCGGCTCCGACATCATCCGCCCGCTGATCAGGAAACTGGTGCCGAAGGCGGAGATCGTCGGACGGGCCCGGCTCTCGAACCTGACCTATACCGGCCCGCGCAAGCTGACCCGGCTGCCGCGGCGCTCCGCCATCGTCGCCTTCTCCGCGGCCGACGTCTATGTGCTGGCCGAGATCGTCCGCCGTCAGCGCGGCGGCGCCGCCGTGGTGCTCGGCGCGCTTTCGCCGCGCGCCCGCAATGCCCAGGTCGCGATGTACCAGGAGGGCGAGGTCGATTACCTGATCGCGACCGACGCCATCGGCATGGGGCTGAACATGGATGTCGACCATGTCGCCTTCGCCGAGGACATGAAGTTCGACGGCCGCGCCCCGAGGCGCCTGACGCCGCCGGAAATGGCGCAGATCGCCGGTCGCGCCGGACGGCACATGAATGACGGCACCTTCGGGGTGACGGCCGATTGCCCGCCGCTCGACGAGGAGATGGTGGAGGCGCTGGAGAACCACAGCTTCGACCCGCTGCGCCATGTCTACTGGCGCAACAGCCGGCTCTCCTTCGGAAGTCTCGGCCTGCTCCGGCGTTCGCTGGAGACCCACAGCCAGGAACCGCACGTGATCCGCAAGCGCGACGCCGAGGACCAGCAGGCGCTGGAGGCGATGGCGCGCATCGAGGCGGTGCAGGACCGGGCGACCTCGCCCGACCGGGTGAAGCTGCTCTGGGACATCTGCCAGATCCCGGATTTCCGCAAGACCATGAGCGAGTCGCACGCCCAGCTGCTGTCGAAGATCTTCTTCGATCTGACCGACGGGCCGGAGCGTCTGGCGACCGACTGGGTGGCGAACCAGGTGAAGCGCCACGACCGCACGGACGGCGATATCGACACGCTGGTAAACCGTATCGCACATATCCGCACTTGGACGTATATTACCCACCGGGGAGATTGGGTGTCCGACCCCGCGCACTGGCAGGCCCAGACGCGGGCGGTCGAAGACCGCCTTTCGGATGCTCTGCACGACAAGCTCACCCAGCGGTTCGTCGACAAGCGCGCGGCATTGTTCATGCGCAAGCTGAAGGACGGCGGGAACTTGTCTGCGGCCGTGAAATCCGACAGTACGGTGGTCGTGGAGGGCCATGCTGTCGGTCACATGGAAGGATTGAGATTCGTGCCTGATGTAGTTGATAGCGCCAACGCGAAGCCGGTTCTGACGGCGGCGCGCAAAGTCCTGCCGGAGGAACTCGCCCGGCGGACCGGTCAGATCGAGGCGGCGGACAACGCGGCCTTCTCGATCGGGCCGAAAGGATCGGTGATCTGGCTCGGGGCGGAAATCGCCCAGCTCGAGGCGGGTGCCGATATCCTCTCGCCGCAGATCCGCGTCGCGAACGAGGAACTGCTCGACGGCGAGATGCGCAAGAGGATCGAGACCCGGCTGCGCGCCTGGCTCTCCGGCGAGATCGAGGAGCGCCTCGGCGCCCTGACGGCGATCAAGGGCGCGGAGCTGGAAGGCGCCGCCCGGGGGATCGCGTACCAGGTGCTGGAAGGCGTCGGCGGGGTCTCCGCCGACAAGGTCTCCTCGCTGCGCCGCGATCTCGACGACGAGCAGCGCAAGTCGCTTGCCCGTCTGGGCATCCGTTTCGGCACCGAGACCGTGTTTCTGCCGGTGCTGCTGAAGCCCAAGGCCGTCGAATTCCGCGCCATGCTCTGGAGCGTCCATTCCGGCCAGTTCCCGGAAGGCGGACCGCCGCCGGCGGGACGCGTCATGGTGACCCGGTCCGAGGATGCGAGCGACGAGTTCTATCTCGCCATCGGCTACAAGCGGGTCGGCGGTCATGCGGTGCGTGCCGACATGCTGGAACGCGTCGCCCAGATGGTGCGCCAGGCCGCTCGTGAGGGGGCCTTCGCGATCTCGGCCGACATGCTCTCTCTGGCCGGAGTCGGGCACGAGGCGATGGCGGAGATCCTGACCGATCTCGGCTACCGCCGCGGCGAGGATGTCGAGGGCGAGCCCCGCTTCATCGCCCGCCGCCGCGAGCCGAAGCGCCGTCCCGAGGGCGAAAAACGGCTGGAAGGCGAGAAAAGGCCGGAGCGCAACCGTCAGAACGGCAAGCCGGGGCAGCAGGCCGGCGACGGCGAGAAGCGCGAGCGCAAGGGTCGGCCGAACGGTGAGCGCAAGGACGGTCCGCGCGGGCCGAAGCGCAAAGACGGTGGCCCGCGGGGGCCGAAAGGTCCGAAGGTCATCAGCTCGAACGGTCCGGCGATGCGGCCCGAGGATTCTCCCTTCGCGGTGCTGCAGCAGCTCAAACTGGCGAAATGAGCGAAGCCGGGACCCAGCGTCTCGACAAGTGGCTCTGGTGCGCCCGGTTCTTCAAGAGCCGGGGGCTCGCCAACAAGATGCTCGGCGCCGGACGTCTCCGGCTTTCCGGCAAGACCGTCACCAAGGCGCACCAGCTGGTGCGCGAGGGCGACGTCCTGACCTTTCCCCAGGGCCCGCATATCCGCGTGGTGAAGGTCCTGTTCCTCGCCGAGCGCCGCGGCCCGGCGCCGGAAGCGCAATTGCTGTACGAGGATCTGGCGCCGATCGAGCCCGCGGGACCGAAACCCGGTGAAGCGCCCGCGCCGGCCCCCGCAGCGAAGCGCGATCCCGGGGCGGGACGGCCGACGAAGCGGGAACGGCGGCAGACGGACCAGCTCCGCTCACGCGACGAGTAGCTGCGCGGTCAGGCCGGAGCGGCAGGTTGTCAAATTCGTCAGAGGGCTTAGATAGGGGGCATTTCCCGTTGCCATTGGATTTTTCATGCTTGGTTCGCTGAAGACCTTTTTCGACAAGTTCGGCGCCGACGGCGCCGGTGAGGCTGCAAAGCTGGACGGCGTCGCCGAGGCGGTCGCCACCCTGCTGGTGAAGGCGGCGTCCCTCGACGGAGAGTTCGGTGAGGAAGAGCGCCGCGCGATCGAGGCTCTGCTTGAACGCCGGTTCGGCCTGCCGGAGACGGATGTCCGACGCCTGATCGACGATGCCGTCGCCGAAATGGAGCAAAGCGTCGATTTCTACAGCTACACGCGGGTGATTCGGGACGAGTTCGATCACGACAAACGGGTCGAACTGATGGAAATGCTTTGGGAAGTCGCCTATGCGGACGGCGTCCTGCACGATCACGAGGCCAGCCTGATGCGCCGGGTGACGGGGCTGATTTATGTCTCGGATCAGGAAAGCGGCGCAGCGCGCAAACGTGTCATGCAGAAACTCGGGCTTGCCGAATAACCCGTTTTTCATTAACGAGACCGACGAGGTTCGCCGGGCATGGAGTCTTTTGATGACGTACATCGTCAACGATCTCTGCATTAAGTGTAAGTACACCGACTGCGTCGAAGTGTGCCCGGTCGACTGTTTCTATGAAGGCGAGAACATGCTCGTCATTCATCCCGACGAATGCATCGATTGCGGTGTGTGCGAGCCGGAATGCCCGGCCGAGGCGATCCTGCCGGATACCGAGCCGGAAGCGGAAAAGTGGATCGAGTTCAATCGGCAATATTCCGAGCAATGGCCGAACATCACGCGCAAGATCGACGCCATGCCGGACGCCGATAATTTCCAGGGCGTCGAAGGAAAATTCGACAAGTTTTTCTCGCCGGCTCCGGGCAAGGGCGATTAACCTCAGGATTTCGCGCATTTGTCATAAAATTGTAAGCCATGCGCCCTGCGGGGGCGGGCCATGCGCCCGCAGACTCCCAATTTGATGAATTTTGTGATAATGTGTGTGAATTCGGTGGGGCAAAACGTCTCGCCTCGCCGCCGTATCCGGGAAGGTTTCGGACCATAGTCGAGCGGTATCCGCGAAGGCGGGCATTGGCCCGCTTTTTTGGCGCCCGCCGATAGCCTTCCGCGCTTGATGCGAGCCCGTGGTCCAGACAAGTGAGAGAGACCGACGAATGACAAAAAAAGTGGAGTTCAAGGCTGGGGATTTCGTGGTCTATCCGACCCATGGCGTCGGTAAGATCATTGGCACCGAAACTCAGCAAATCGCAGGGACTGAACTTGATCTGCTGGTGATCACCTTCGAACAAGACCGCATGACTCTGCGGATTCCGGTAGGGAAAGCCAACAATTCCGGTCTGCGCCGCCTCAGCACGCGCAAGCAGATGGATGCTGCGATCACCAAGCTGAAGGGCCGCGCGCGCGTGCGGCGGACCATGTGGTCCCGCCGTGCCCAGGAGTACGAGGCGAAGATCAATTCCGGCGATCCGGTGTCCATCGCCGAAGTCGTCCGCGACCTGCGCCGCAATACCGGCCAAGCCGACCAGTCTTACAGCGAACGGCAGATGTACCAGGCCGCGCTCGACCGTCTGGCGCGTGAATTTGCCGCGATCGAGAAGATCGACGAGGACGCGGCGACGGATCGGCTCGAGAAGATCATGGCGGCTGCCTGATCCCGGCAGTCAGCCCAAACGGACATTTCATGTTTGCAGGCGGCGCCATCGGCGCCGCCTGTTTCGTTTCGAGGAACCCAGGGTCAACTTCGACCGTTGGCGTCCGGCGTGTGAATTGCTATCTGGAGGGGAGGAGCAAAGCGATGTCAGACGCGGCAAAATCAGAAATGGGCCAGCCGAGCCTTCCGCTCGCAACGGACGCCCGCTTCGCCATTCTGCGCAACTGCACGCGTGTCTGGGCGGTGGCCTCTATCCATGGAGATGCGGAGCGGCTCGCGGCCCTGCACGCCGCCATGAGCGAGCGATTCGAGCCGGGCGACAAGATCGTCTATCTCGGAAATTATTACGGCCATGGCGGGTCGATCATCGAGACGGTCGACGAGCTGCTCCGGTTCCGGCGCCTTGTCTTGGCCCAGCCGCCCTATACCCATCCCGACGATATCGTGTTCCTGCGCGGCCGCCAGGAGGAGATGTGGCGCAAGATGCTGCAGCTTCAGTTCGCCGGCGATTGCGACGAAATTCTCGACTGGATGTTGAAGCGCGGTGCCGCGGCGACCCTCGAAGCCTATGGCGGCCGAGAGCAGCAGGCACGCGCCGCGATTTCGGAGGGGCTGCTCGCCGTCAGCCGTTGGACCGGCCAGTTGCGCCAGGCCATCCGTGCGCATCCCGGGCACAACGAATTCATGGCCGGGTTCCGCCGGGCAGCATACACGGAGGACGGAGGTCTGCTGTTCGTCAGCACCGGGCTGGATCCGGTCCGTCCGCTCGCCGATCAGGAAGACGGGTTCTGGTGGAACAGCCAGGGATTTGCCTCTCTCTCGGACGCCGGTTACGGCGGGTTCGCCAAAGTCGTGCGCGGCTTCGATCCGGCGCATGAGGGCATCGTCGAGACCCAATCGACACTCAGTCTCGACGGTGGAGCCGGGTTCGACGGCGTGCTGAACGCCGTTTGTCTCACCCGCGGTGGGGCGATGGTCGACCAACTTTGTGTCTGAACCCGCTGCCCATTGCACTCAGCCGTATGCGCTCTCGCGTTTGTGATCCGATAAGAGTCGCCAAAACACCCCTCCAGTGATCCGATTTCCTCGGGGGACCGTAGAGCATCGTGAGAAATATCACTGGTGCGGTGTGGAGGTGGAGCTATGGCACATATCGACGACCCCGAAACGCGGCGCGCCAACGTCAGTTACATCAAGTCGAGCATGAACGAACCGCTCCTCGAACGGGAAGAGGAGCTTGAGCTTGCGCGCGCATGGCGCGAGGAGGGGTGTGAGAAGTCTCTCCATCTTCTGGTTCGCTCCTACACCCGCCTCGTCGTGAGCTCCGCCTCGAAATACCGTAACTACGGACTGCCGATCGGTGACCTGATCCAGGAAGGCAATGTCGGCCTCATGCAGGCCGCCGCCCGGTTCGAGCCGGAGCGCGAAGTGCGCTTCTCGACCTACGCCAGCTGGTGGATCCGCTCGGCCATCCAGGATTACGTGCTGCGCAACTGGTCGATTGTCCGCACGGGCACCACTGCTGCTCAAAAGTCCCTGTTCTTCAATCTCCGCCGTCTCAGGGCGAAGATCCAGCAGGCGTCTGAGGAGCTTAGCCTCGACGAGCAACGACAGCGTGTCGCGCAAGAACTCGGTGTCGGCCTCAAGGATGTCGAGGCCATGGAACAGCGGATGTCCGCATCGGATCAGTCCCTCAACGCGCCGATCGGCGAGAGCGGCGAGGACGAATGGCTGGAGCTGCTATCCGACGAACGTCCGACGCCGGAAGATATCGTGACAGGCATGCGGGACGCCGAGACCCGATCCAAATGGCTCAAGGAAGCGCTCTGCGAGCTCAGCCCGCGGGAGCAGACCATCATTCAGCGCCGGCGTCTGGTCGAGGACGGTGCGACGCTGGAGGAACTCGGCGTGGTGCTTGGCGTCAGCAAGGAGCGCGTCCGACAGCTCGAACACCGTGCGATGCTGAAGCTGAAGCAGCATATCAGCCGGAATGTCGACCGGAGTTCGGATCTCTATACCGAAATCTGAAACCGTTATCGCGGCCCGACCGTCTTCACGCGCGTTCCCGGGGCTGGCAGCCCGTCGGTCTCCAGTCCGTTCATGACCCTGAAGAAGCGGACCTCGTAGCCCGGATGCGGAACGCCGGAGGCGAGGACAGGTTCGGTATCGCCCGGGTCCACCGTCACGACCTTGATCTCGAGCGGGCGCGCCGAGGCCCGCTCCTCATCCGTCAGCTGCCGGAAGCTGTAGGTGGTCCGGCGCAGATCCTCGCTCAGAGCATTGGTTCTCTGTCGCGGGATCAGGAACTGCATCCGGT
>NZ_JAEPQA010000015.1 GCF_017640745.1 Nisaea sp.
ATCTGCGTCATCCTCATCCTCGGGCCACAGCTTTTCCGTTCCTTTCCGGCCGGTTTCAAGACCGAACGCCTGCAATTGCACGGCCTGAGGGTCGGGTTTTCCCTGCTCGCCATGGCTGCGGGCTTCACCGCCGTGATCTACATGCCGCTGGCGCAAGTCACGGCGATCTCCTTCGCACGCACCCTGTTCATTACATTGCTCGCGGTTCTCATCCTGAAGGAAGTGGTCGATCTCAAGCGCTGGGGGGCGACCCTGTTCGGATTTGCCGGGGTGCTGATCGTCCTGCAACCGAGCTTCGACGGTATCGATTTCTATGCCGGTCTTGCGATGGCATCCGCGGTCTTTGTCGCCGCCGTCATGATCCTGACGCGGATTCTGACGAAGACAGAATCGCCGATGACGATCATGACCTATCAATCCTTCGGATTGACGATCGCCTTCGCCATTCCGGCCATTCTGTTCTGGGAAACGCCGACCTATGAGGAAGTGGCGATGATGGTGCTGACCGGCGTTCTGATGTCGCTGGCGCAATATTCCAACATCAAGGCCTACAAGCATGGCGAGGCCTCCGCCGTGCAACCGATGGAATATACCCGCCTCGTCTTCGCCGGCCTGATCGGTGTGATGTTCTTCCAGGAGATTCCCAGCCTCTGGACAATTGTCGGTTCGATCGTGATTTTTGTCGGCGCGATCTATTCCGTCAGGGAAATGCGCCGCAACCGATCCGTCCCGGAAGATTGAGAGATTTAACCCACTCATTTCCCGCTGGCGTTCGGCATCAGACCGCGTTCGTAAAGGCCTGCAATCAAGAGCCGCAACCGCGGCCAGTCTACCGGCTTGGTTTCGAACTCCGTCAACCCTGCTTCCATGTATTTCATCCGGTGTTCGGGCATCGCATCGGCGGATAGTCCAATGATCGCAGTATTCCGGTTCGGACCGGTTCCTGCACGGATCTCCCGCGTCGCGTCCGGTCCGTCCAGCTCCGGCATCTGCATATCCATCAGGATAAGATCGAACCGCGTCTCTTCAGCCTTGCGCACGGCTTCCAGGCCGTCGGACGCGATCTCCGTCCTGTGCCCCCACTTGCCGAGCATCATCGCAATCAGATCCGCGTTGAGCGCATTGTCTTCCGCAAGAAGAATATCAATGCCCGGCATTTTCTTCGGATCAGCCTCCGTCACCCGACTTTCGTCGCGATCGGCCGCTTCAGAATTTCCGGCAGCATCCTGCCGGCTTCCGGCTGCTTCGAACTTCAACTCGAAACTGAACCTGCTGCCTTTCCCCACCTCGGATTCGACGCTGATGCTGCCGTCCATGGCAATAGCGAGCCTGCGGCAGATCGCCAGCCCGAGCCCCGAGCCTCCGAATTTGCGGGTCGTCGAAGTATCGACCTGGTCAAACTGATTGAACAGCCGAGGCATGGCCTCTTCCGGGATTCCCATCCCGGTATCCGAGACACTCCCCCGAACGATCAGAGCGCCGTCCTCGAGGGATGACCCGAGGCGCAGTTCGACCTTGCCTTCCGCGGTGAACTTGACCGCGTTGCTGACAAGGTTCGCCAGTATCTGCTTGAACCGCAAGGGGTCGCCGCGCAATCTTCCGACGGTGTGCGGTTCGACCGACAAGAGAAGTTTGATGCCTTTGTCGGCCGCAGCGCTTTGAAAAAGATCGACCGTTTCGCGCGCCGTCTTCGCGAGATCGAACTCAATCGACTCGAGCTTGAGCTGCCCGGCTTCGATCTTCGACAGATCCAGAATGTCGTTCAGCAAATTCTGCAAGGTTCTGGCACACTGCCCGAGAACGTCGAGATATCCCTGCTGAGACTCGTTCAGCTTTTCCGCCCGCAGCATCTCGACCATGCCGAGGAGTCCGGTCATCGGCGTGCGGATTTCATGGCTCATCATCGCCAGGAACTGGGACTTGGCCTCGTTGGCGGCTTCCGCCGCGACACGGGCGGCGTCGAGGTCGGCCGCAAGCTTTTCGAGAGCATCATGCTGTTCGGATAACTGCGCGTGCGCGCTCTCAAGCGCTGTCTCGCGGCGCTTCAGATCGGTTACATCGGTTACCGTCGAGACCGTTCCGCCGTCTTTGGACGCGCGTTCGGCGATCAGGAAGACGCGGCCGTCGGGAACGTCGACAAGGATCGGGTCCTCTCCGGGATGGCGATGCCATTCCATCCGTTCCCGGATCCAACTCTCTGAATTGTCGACATCTTTCGGAAGCAGACCGTGCTTCTGCAGGAGGCGCAAATAGTCCTCGAACAGCAGTCCCGGCACGACGTGCTCGGCAATTTCCGGGCGCAGTTTGCGATAGGTGTCGTTGAAAATCACGAGCCTGTCGGCCGCGTCGTAATATGCGAAGGCCTCGTCGATCGCTTCGATGGCGTCATTGAGCCGCCGCTCGCTCTGTTGGATGCGCTCCTGCGCTTCCTTGATCTCTGTAACATCGACCAGCACACCCGTCAGATCGGTCCTCTCTTCGGAAACCGAAACGACCTGTGACATGCTGCGTATCCAGCGGATCCCCCTGAGCGGCAGTTCGTAACGCGCTTCGAAGCGCACCTGGTCACCGGTCCGCAGGTTGCGCTCCAGCACCTCCCTGACGGTCGCCAGATCGTCTTCGACCGGCACCAGACCGTCTGTCACACCGATGGGGCTTGAATCCTCGAAACCGAAGATTTCCTCGGCCTTCGGACTGACATAAGTGAAGAATGGCTGCTTGTCCTTGCCCAACGACCACTGGCAGAGCACGCCCGGGACGGTGCGAGCGATGTCGCGCAAGCGGGCTTCGCTACGCGCAACACGCTCCTGGTCGATCTTGCGCCGTGTCGTATCGACGATGGATCCGACGATCCGTTCTACGGATCCGCTTGAGTCCCTGATCGCCCGGGCGCGCCAATGAACCCAGTTCACGCGTCCGTCGCGCGAAACGACACGCACCTCGATGTCCATCATCGCGCGATGCGCGATGCAGGCCCGGAACTGCCCCCTGAAATGGGCAAGATCCTCGGCATGCACAATCCCGATCAGGGCATCCAGTGCACTCGGCGGCTCCTCCAGTCCTCCGGTCAGAATATCGGAAGCAAAGTCCGACCAGAAAAAACCGTCGCCGTCGATGTCATATTCCCAAACGCCGATCCCACCGGCAAAAACCGCCAGTTCATAGCGCTCCTTGACCTTTTCCAGTTCCTCGCTGGCTGCACGGGTCTCGGTGACGTCCCGACGCATGGTGATCAGAGCGCCCGTTTCGGTGCGGAACTCGTGCGCCGAATACCAGTGCCCGCTCTTGTGCAGGCGCACGCCGAGGTCCGATACACCGGCCCGACGCGCCGCAATGCGTTGAGCCACGTAAGCCTCCGGATCGTTCAACGCCAGCGGGCTGTCGATGACGCGGTTCTTGAGGCTGATGCGGAGCACCTCTTCGAAGGTCATGCCCTCGAGGTTATCGATGTCTTTCAGATAGGGGAAAAGTTCGAAATATTTCGGGTTTGCATATACATACCTGTCGTCTGGATCATATATGCTGACCGCCTCGTCGAGCGCGTCGATGGTCTGGCGCAGCAGTTCGTTGACACGACGTGCCTGCTCGACATCGCGGCGCTGAGAGATATCCAGGAAAACCCCGATGACCGCGACGACCTTGCCGCTGCTGTCCAGCTCGGGCGTCCCGCGTGAAACAACATTGCGGACCTCGCCATCGGGACGGCGAATTCGCAGCGAGAACTCGAACGGTTGCGCGTTTTCGATACAGCGGCGGACTTCGCTTTCGACCTTCGCGCGGTCCTCGGGAACATAGGCATTCAACGCCGTCTCGAGATTCGGCGGACCCGCTGACGGATCGCGGCCGTGGATCCGGAAAACCTCATCGGACCAGAAGATCGAGCCTGAACCGAGATCCAGCCGCCAGTAGCCGAACCGGGCAAGCCTTTCGGCCATCTGCAATAAGTCGGCCTGCGATTCGGAGCTCAGTTCGGTCATGTCGCCGGCAGCTTTTTGCTGAGCGGCCTTTGATGAGCACATAACGTCGGACGCTCCTCGGCGCGAAGCATTTTGCCGAGCGGAAGGCACACAACCAGGAAATCGGTTGCGTTCCGGCGGCCTCGGCTGCTCCGGAACGACCCTAGCTTACCGCACCGACCTTCTGCTCGATATCCTTGATCCGCTTGAGGCCGGGTTTGATTTCGGAATTGATGAATTCCAGACGCTTCACCGGTCCGCCGCCATGGTTCGGAAAGCGCGCCTCGTAGAGATTCAGTTTCACGGCCAGACCGCAAAGAACGGCACCGATGCTCACATGGTGCGCGGTAACCAGCTCCTGGAAGGACTGGAACGAATCGGCGCTGATATTTTCCCAGAACGCGTGCGAGCGGTGATTGAAATATTCAAACCGGCCAACGAGAGAGGTCGAAATCTCATTCAGATCCGACTCGATATCCATCAACACCTTCAGCTGCGCCCGGTCGTTCTGGATCTGGTAGTTGCTGTGCAGCTCTTCCATCCAGCTGATGAAGGACGGAAGCTGCGACATGATCTTGTCGAGACAGCTGCGGAAATAGGAGAGCGACAGAAAAATGTCGCCATAGCGCTCGAGGAACTTGGGGACCTCGGTCAGTTCGGTATTAAGTTCCTCGGCAAGCCGCTTCAGCTGCGCCACCGCTTCGTTCCGGTTCGGCGAGGCGACCATCTTGATGATCTGCCCGACGTCGCTGATCTCTTCCGACTTGTCGCCGCCATAGACACGCTGGATGAGAGGCCGCGTGAAGGCTCGCATGTATTCGGTGAGTTCCGCGCGCTTGGCGTCGGAAAGCTGCAATGCCGAATAATCCTCGAACCCGATCTCGAGGTTTCTGAGCTCAAGGCGCAGGGAATAAACGTCGAAAGATTCGAGAGTCGAAAGCTTTTCAAGAATGATCAGGTCGTGCGAGAGCGCGCCGCCGACATCCTGAAAATAGCCATGCAGCTCCTTCGGCTCGACCTGACCGCTGCCAGACGTGCCGTCACGAAACAATTCGATCGCACTTTCGAGGCGCGCATTCTTGATCATGAAGGCTTTCTTGAGCCCTGGAGTCTGCAGAGGAATGATCGACAAAGGCATGGTGTGAAGCGAATCAAGCGCTTCTTCGTCCACCTTGGCTTTGGCCGATGATTTCTTTTCCTGCACTTCGACGCTCATTCGAACCAGCTCGTTCAGGTTTCGTCTCGGGAGGCATAATCCCTCATTGTGCTTAAGAATTAATAAACATAATTCGGAGCGACGTAAAAAATCGCAGGATCTCCGCAGCGACATACCGGCAAAATCCCGGCCGCTCCGCGGGTTTTCATGCCTTTCCGAACTGAAAGCAGAATCCGGAACCACGTTCGATAAGCTCATTCCCATTTCCCCGAAAGTTGCCGCGGCAGGCCAAACTCTTTTCAGAGTTCACACTCTTTTTGACGCAAATAAGTATGCATTACAGAAACAAAAGAAGAACATAAAGAAAACACACCCGATTCCAATAAAAAAAATATGCCAAATTGGGGAAATTTATCTCAATTCGATTCACGAGCGATTCACGATTTCCCGCTTAAAATTCAATCGGCAGGCTCATCCAGACGCGGTGGAGTTCTGTTTTTGGATAGGACATGCAGTCGTAAATCGGCTCGGAGTGATCGATGCTCGAAAGTTTAGAATTGAACAATCGGGACCCGCGGGACCGCGAGCTTTACGTTCGCCACCAGCAAGTATACTCACTGCTTGAACTCAACGTCCGCTTGGCGCAGCTCCGCAAGATTGGAGCCGATGCTGGCGAGATCGACCGTGCGGCGGAGGACCTTTCGGCTCTGATATCGGACATCGTGACCCGTTACGAGGAAGCCACGGCGCCGCGGCGAGAGGCCCCGGTCTATTCGGACAGTCAAATCTCGAAACTGGAAAAGGCCCTGAAGGCGCTGAAGCAGCTATGCGAAGATCATGCGCCGATTTCACACCTCATGCGGGCTGCGAGAAATGTCGTGACGGCAGGCTCCCTGCCGCGCTTCGATCCGCCGAAATTGATTGTTTCGAACATTTAGAGCCGGCTGTCGGAATACATGACGTGCCCGGCCTGCGCCCCATGCAGGCGTCCCGCCAACCGTCTCTGTTGACTGCCGGCGCCGCAGGCTGTATCCCGCAGAAATCTGAGGATGCCGGTTTAGCTCAGTTGGTAGAGCATCTGATTTGTAATCAGAGGGTCGGGGGTTCAAGTCCCTCAACCGGCACCATTTCCCTGTCCTAATGACCGATGCTTCGATTTGTCGGGAAGGCAAGATCGACCGTCGTTCCCTGGCCGAGAACGCTCTGAAGATCGACCACACCGCCGTGCAGCTCGACGAAACGTTTCACGAGCGACAAGCCGAGGCCCGAGCCCTCGTGGCTGAGCAGGGCTGTTTCCCGTACCTGAACGAACGGTTCCAGAACACGGGCAAGGTGCTCTTCCGGGATTCCGATCCCCGTATCCCGGACCTTGATATGGATGCATCCCGCATCGTCCCGCTCCGACAGGATCCGGACCTTCCCGCCACGATCGGTGAACTTGATCGCATTGGAGACGAGATTCATCACCATCTGCCGGATCAGCCTGGTATCCGCGCGCAAACAAGCGGCATCCTTGCCGACGTCGAGCTCGATCGAGATCCCCCGCGATTCCGCGAGGCGCCGGAATCCACGGCAGACGAAATCAAAAGCAGTCGCCAGTTCGACCTCGTCCTCGGAGAGTTCGAATGTGGAGGACTCGATTTTGGAGAGATCCAGCACGTCGTCCACGAGCGACAGGAGATGCCGGCCCGAGGTCACGACATCGTTCGCATATTCGACATATTGCGGTTTTCCGACCGGCCCAAGCATCTGATCACGGATAATTTCCGAAAAGCCGATGATCGAATTGAGCGGCGTCCTCAGCTCATGACTCATGCCGGCGAGAAAATTGCTTTTCGCCCTGTTGGCCGCCTCGGCGTGCTCCCACGCCTTCCGCAACCGGCGTTCGGTCGCCACCTGTTCGTCGATGGAGCGGTCCGCGCCGCGATAGCCGATGAAACGTCCGCTTGAGCTATAGAGCGGCTTTCCGGATGAGGAGATCCAGCTTTTCGTCCCGTCCGGACGCTCCACGAAGAAAACGAAATTTGTAAACGGACTCTGTTGTCCCATGGTCGCGCTGTGCTCGCGCAACGCCGCTTCCGACATGCCGCTCACGTCGCATTCAGACAATCGACGGCCGAGGAAATCCGATGCAGGACGACCGACGATTTTTTCGAACGCCCCCGACACATAGGTAAACCTCTGATCTGCATCGGTTTCCCACAGATAATCGAAGGCGATCTCCGCATGATCCCGGAAGCGTGCCTCGCTTCGGGCCAGCAAGCCGATCTGGCGAAGCGCAAGGAAGAGCGCACCGGCAAACAGGATATTGACGAAAAGCACGGGCATCATCGGACTAACGAGACCCGGGCTTGAGCCATGCGCCCTCACCTCCAGTCGATACACCTGGTCGAGAATCTTCAGTTCGTGAGACAGGCTGGAGACGGCCGGCGTATCCGGGGTATTCGACTGTTCGGCAACCAACGCGTCTCCATGGTAGAGACCGACCGACAACCGGCCGCGCGGATCGAGCGCTGCGATGCTTTCGACGAGGTCGTTAAATCGAAAAACGACATTGACCAGCCCCAGCATCTCGCCGCTGCGGACAAGGGGGAAATAACTCGCGAACCCGATTCCCCCCTGCAGCAAGGTTATCGGACCCGTCGCATGCGGCAGGCCATCCCTGCGAGCCGCCGCGATAACGCTTCCGGGTCCATCGAGCGCACTCAGGTCCCTGTCCTTGACCGCCTCGTTCCCTTCAAGCGGAACGATCCAGCGCGCCACACCGTGGCGATCGATCCAGTTAACAGCCTGCACACCATCGAAATCTTCGTGAAACCGCCGGGCCAGCGCCTCGAATTCCGCCTCTTTGACCGCGTCTTCGGACATCGCCAATTGTGCAACCAGCCCGTCGATCGACCGAAACCGCGCATCGAGATAGTTCTGCAGGTTCTGGGAGATGTGGGCACGGGCAAATTCATGCTGCGCGGCACGCTCCTCGTTATCGCGCGCCTCGATCATGAGTTGCGCATAAAGGGCGGCTGCCAGAACGACAATGAAAGCAATTGCTGAGGCGACTGCCGGGGCGAGAGTCAACCGCTCGCCGACGAGCGAAAAGAGCACATTCTTATGCTTGGTTTGACCTGGCACGATCGCGAGCTTTCCGTTCCTGCAGACCAAAACGATGGATCGACAAAGATCGCGATGTTGTCTGCCTTTTCAACTATCTACGTAGAAGCTTAACGAAAGGTTTTCCAACCGGGACTGGCACGTCGGTTTTTCGACATCTCAGCCAAGAAAAGCATCCAGGCGCCCTTGGCGAAAGGCCCGAACGGCAAAACGCGCCGGGTCGCCGGCCAGCCCCGCCGCCATCTCAAGCGGCCAAACCTCCCCGAACAGCCTTGCCGCGAGCAATTCAGCCGCCAACGGCGCGGTGACGAACCCGCGCGAGCCGAGCCCACCGAGCACGAGAATGTCCGATGCCGGAAGGAGAGGTCCGCCGCGCGGAACCGGCTTTGCGAAAGCCGACCGTAGATCCACTCCGTCCGGCAGCGCTCCGAATAGCGGCACGCGGTCCGGCGTCACGGCCCGCAGCCGCGCACGGCCAGTCCAGGCCGCGTCCGGAGTGGCGACAAAATCCGCCAGACAGGGCGGAAGGTTGGAGTGGTTGCGCCGGTGATCCTCATAGGTCACCGCATCGTCCCACCCCGGGCCGATCCGGTTCACCGGATCGTGCGTCGCCCCCAGAAAACGGATGCCGTCCCGCACCGGCGACAGATAGCCGCCCCAGGAAAGCGCGCATCTCAGAGGGTCGTCTTGTCCGAGCGCCGGGACCATGGAGAGCTGACCGCGCACTGGCGCGAGCGGAAGCCAGTCACCCGCGGAAAAGCTTCCATTGCCAATACCTGCAGCAAGAATCACCGTGTCGGCTTCACCCAGAACATCGCCATGATCGTCAAGCAGCCTCAAGCCGCTTCCGGTCCGCGCCAGACCGGCGACGCAGCGCCCGACACATGGAGCCCCGTCGATCCATTCGCGGAGCAGCTTTTCGGTCCCGAGAAGTCCTGCATCGGCATGGAAAAGTCCCGGGCAGTTCAACTCCACTCCGGCAACATCGCTTGCCGTCCGGGCGTCCAGGAGTTCGGCGCGGGCGGCCGGATTCCAGTCATGTCCGCGTGCCTTTTCCGCCCGGACGAGCGATGCCTCCTGCTCAAGCATGACAAGAACGCCGACCGGGTCCCAGGCTTCGCTTCTGCCATATTGCTCGATCGCATAACGGTAGGCCGCCGCATGGAATCTGGCGGCCGGACTGTCGCCCGCATCCATGCGCGGCATGACGAGCGCCAGGGGATTTCCCGAAGCACCCGATCCGATGCCTCCGCCATCGTAGAGCTCCGGCGTAACGCCTCGCCGCCGAAACGCGCGGACCAGCGACGCGCCGGCAATGCCGCCCCCGACGATGGCGATACGGGCGTTCCGGCCACGCTCGGCCACCGGCGCCGCCAGCCGCGCAAATTCGGGGCGTTCATCAGGCACATTCTCTTGCTTTCGGGCCACCGACATCTCGCGCTTGCGCCCGAAGCCCGGCATTTTGGTGACTTCGAATCCGGCCGCGGCCAGCCCCCGGCGCACCGCCCCCGCCGACGTGAAGGTCGCGAGCGTACCGCCCGCGACGGTGAGACGCCCGATCCCCGTCAGAACCTCCTCACGCCACATCTCCGGATTTCGGGACGGAGCGAAACCGTCGAGAAACCAGGCATCGATGCGGGCCTTCAATTTCGAAAGCAAGTCCCCCGCCTCGCCGATTGCGAGTGTCAGGACAATCCCCCATTCCTCGAAATGAATGCGGTGCAGCCCCGGCACCGGATCGGGATAGCGTTCGGCCAGCGCCCCGGCGACCTCGCCGATTTCGGGCCAGCGTTCGAGCGCGCGGCGGCACTCCCCGGCAGAGAGCGGAAACCCCTCGATGCTCACATAATGCAGAAGCGCGCCGGTCGGCCGTGTCCGGCGCCACAGATCGGCGACAGCACAGAAATTGAGACCGGTCCCGAACCCGGTCTCGCCGATCGTGAAGGTCTCCCGCCCGGCCCAGGCTTCGGGAAGGCCGTTCCCTGCGAGAAAGACGTGGCGGGTCTCGGCGAGACCGTCCTCGGCGGAAAAATAGACGTCGCCGAACCGCTCCGAAAACGGGAGCGATCCGTCCTGCCAGCTCAGGTTCTGGGATATGGCCAGGCCCTCCTTGTCCGGCGGGCCGCGCGCCCGGTCAGCTTTCGGGCGCGTCGACTTCGTAAGTCTTGAAATTCGCCGGCGCTACGACCTCGATCAGTTCGAGGTCCTCGGAATGTTCAATTTCGCGATGTTTGATCATCGGCGGCTGCAAAACGCAATCGCCCTCCTTGATCATGTGCACGCCCTGGCCCTCGTATTCGAACTTCGCCCAGCCTTTCAGGACGTAGAACATCTGGAACTTGCAGTCGTGCACGTGCCAGGCACCGGTCGCGTTATGTCCGTCGCGTGCCTTGATCACGTGAGACACCACATCGCCCTTGGAGGCATCTTCGATTCCGAGGTCGCGATATTCGAAATAGCTCCGGAGCCCGCGCGCAACGAACGGATGCTCATCCCCGACGTGATGCAGGAACTCGTGCTTTTCAGTCATGTTTTTCCTCCCACTGACTTTGGAATCAGTCTAGCGTTCGCTCGGTGCCGGCCTCAAGCGAAGCCGCATCGAATAAAGCCCTTCGGGCGGGAACAATAAAAAGTCGGAGAATGATATGTCGGACTCGGATGCGGGAGTTCTGCCGGACGACGAACAGAAACGCGTCGCGCTGAAACTCATCCTCGAGGCCTGGGACGAAGCGGTCGACCAGGGCTGCGCACCGGAGATGGTCGCCTCATCCGCAATCTTTGCGGCCCTGACCGATATGATCGAGAATTACGGCGAGCAGGCCGTTGCGGACATGGTGGCCGAATGGCCCGACCGGATCCGTGAGGGAGAATTCACGCTCGCCTCGAAGTAACATCGGACCAGCCAACGAGTCCGGATTGCACATAAAAAAGGCTTGGGGAGAAGCACATTGAAGGATGGGGATTTTACCGGTCGCGCGGCGATCGTGACGGGCGGCGCGAAAGGCATCGGCCTTGCCGTTGCAAAACGCATTCTGGAACGTGGTGGCAAGGTCGCCCTCTGGGACGTGGATGCGGAGGCGCTCGCGGCCAGGGTCTCGGAACTCGGAAATCCTTCGGGTCTGTCGGCAGCAACCGTCGATGTCAGTTCGGAAGCGAGCGTCGCAGTGGGTCATGCCAATTCGGTCGGCGCCATCGGCCCGATCGACCTGCTGGTCAACAGCGCCGGCATCATCGGTCCGACAGTTCCGACCACCTCCTACGCGCTGCCGGACTGGAAGCGGGTCATCGACATCGACCTGACCGGCGTCTTCCTCTGCTCCAAGACCGTCGCGCCGGGCATGGTTGATCGCGGCTATGGGCGGATCGTGAATATCGCCTCGATCGCCGGCAAGGAAGGCACGCCGAACGCCCCTGCCTACAGCGCGGCAAAAGCCGGCGTGATCGCCTTCACCAAGGCGATGAGCAAGGAACTCGTGAATACCGGCGTCCTCATAAACTCCATCGCACCCGGACCAATCGAAACCGAGATGGTTGCGAACGCGGACCCGAAACATGTCGAGGTGATGATCTCGAAATGTCCAATGGGGCGTCTCGGCACCGTCGCGGAAGTCGCCACCATGGTGTGCTGGCTGCTGTCGGAGGAATGTACCTTCAATACCGGCGCCTGCTTCGACCTGTCCGGCGGCCGCGCCGTCTACTGATCCGGAGAGAGACACCATGTTCGACTGTCTGACGGACGCTGTCGCCAGCCGCCCGCACCTGCGCCACATCGGCCGCTACATGCGTTCCGCCTTTCTGCTCGAGGTCGGCGACACGCCCTATCATGTCACGGTCGAGAACGGCGCCGTCAGCGCCGTCGAGGTCGGACCGTTCAAGATGCGGAGCTGGGACTTCGCCATCCGAGCGCCGAGGGAGGTCTGGGAGACTTTCTGGTCCGACGCACCGCCACCGGGCTACCAGGACCTCTTCGCCATGACGCGCTACGGGCATGCCCGGCTCGAAGGCAACACCGCGCCGCTGCTGCACAATCTGCGCTACGTGAAGGAACTGCTCGCCCTCCCCCGGACCCTGCGTCAGGAGGCGGGGAAATGAGCTCAAGGATCGAGCCGATTACCGGGCGCTACGTGCATCTCGAGATCGAGGGCCGTCCCTACCGGATCTATTTCGAGGAGGCCGGCAGCGGCATTCCCCTGCTCTGCCTGCACACCGCCGGTGCGCATTCGAGCCAGTACCGGCACCTTATGTGCGACAGTGCCGTCACCGACCGGTTCCGCGTCATCGCTTTCGATCTGCCGTGGCACGGCAAGTCCAACCCGCCGGAAGGCTGGCAGGACGAGGAATACAAGCTGACGAGCAGTTTCTACGTCGCTGCGGTAGAAGCCTTCTCCGAAGCGCTCGACCTCGACCGGCCGGTGGTGATGGGCTGCTCCATGGGCGGCCGGGTCGTCGTCCGGTTGGCGCTGGAGAAAGGCGCCGCGCTACGGGGCGTCATCGGCCTCGAGGGCTCCGACCATCCCTCGCCCTGGTACGACAACAGCTGGCTGGAGAGCCCGGAGTTCCTGCGCGGCGATTTCTGCGCCGCCCTCGTCTCCGGCCTCGTCGCGCCGCAAAGTCCGGACGAGTTCCGTTGGGAAACGCTCTGGCACTATTACCAGGGCGGTCCGGAGGTCTTTAAGGGCGACATGCATTTCTACCGGACCGACAGCGACTACGCACGGG
This sequence comes from Nisaea sp., assembly GCF_017640745.1. Taxonomy (GTDB): domain Bacteria; phylum Pseudomonadota; class Alphaproteobacteria; order Thalassobaculales; family Thalassobaculaceae; genus Nisaea. The sequence continues at coordinate 12,940 of NZ_JAEPQA010000015.1, forward strand.
ATAGCAGCACGATCGACACCGGCGCCTGCCCAGTCTTCCTGATGACCGGCGAATACGACTATTCCTGCACGCCGGAGAACACGATCGAGACCGCAAAACGCATTCCCGGCGCCGAAGCGATCATCATGAAGGAGATGGGGCACTTCCCGATGTCGGAAAATCCCGCAGCCTTCCGCGAACAGCTGCTGCCCGTTCTGGCGCGGATCGCCGGCAAGGACTGAGATGACGGCTGAGAGCGCCACGTCCAACCTTCCATACTGGAAGACCACGCCGCTGGAGCAGATGAGCGGCGAGCAGTGGGAGGCGCTCTGCGACGGCTGCGGAAAATGCTGTCTGGTGAAGCTGATCGACGATGTGACCGACGACCTGCATTACACCGACGTCGCCTGCAAGTTGCTCGACGGACAGTCCTGCCGCTGCAAGGACTATTCGAACCGGAAGGCCAAGGTGCCGGATTGCGTGATCCTGACGCCGAAGCTTCTCGAGGATCTGGTCTGGATGCCCTCGACCTGCGCCTACCGGCTGGTCAAGGAAGGCAAGGATCTGCCGTTCTGGCACCCCCTTGTCTGCGGCGACCCGGAGATGGTGCATGAAGCCGGGATATCGGTCCGGGGACGCGCCGTTTCGGAGGATCTGGTGCCGGACGAGCAGTTGATCGATCACATCGTCGAATGGGCCGAATGACCGAAGTCGGGGCAAACGCCCCCTTTTATCATCGGTGACGTGACCCCACTTTTGGACGGGAGAAAGGGGGCTGATATGAGCCGAGGCATGTGGATACTGGCCGCGTTGCTGGCCGTGATCGTGATGGCGACGATCTATCAGGAGGAGTTCGGCGGCGGCGTCGACCGGCCATGGGCGGCCTGCAAGGAAAGCATGGTCCAGCAATGGCTTTCGGGAGACTGCACTCCCAGAGACGGCGCACAGATCAATATCCAGCCGCAAAACTGAACCCGGAGCCCCGATAGTATCTGGCGAAGTTGATATGTTATGTTATAATATTTCAAACTTAACTCATCGCTCCCGGAGCTCCAAAAATGATCCGTTCCGCATCCGCCGCCCTTCTGCTTGCTGCCCTGGCCGCATCACCCGTCGCCGCGAGCGAAACACGTTCCTCCGGCGCCCATGAGCATGGCCATGGACAGCTGAACATCGCGATCGAAGGCAACAGCGTGCTGATGGAGCTCCAAATTCCCGGTGCGGATATCGTCGGCTTCGAGCACGAGGCGAAATCCGATGCCGACAAGGCTGCGATGATCGACGCGGAGAAGAAGCTGAAGGACGGCGCCGCGCTCTTCAGTTTCCAGGGAGCCACCTGCACTTTCGAGCAGGCGCATGTCGAAGACGGCCACGACGATCACGGCAAGCAGTCCGCCTCCCAGGAAGCGGAGCATTCCGAGTTCCACGTGGCCTATGAAATCTCCTGCGACGACACGTCCCGGCTGTCGGGAATCGAGTTTCCCTTTTTCGCCGTCTTTCCGCATAGCGAGGAACTCGACGTGACGGTTCTCGGCGCGCGGGGTCAGTTCAAGTATGAGGTGGAGCGCGATACGCCTATGCTCTCCCTCAAGAACTGAACACCTCTATCCCGGAACGAACCGTGGCAGCGCCCCATCCCCGACCAGACGACAGTTCGCCTGCGATTGCCCTCTCCGGCGTGCAATTCGAGTGGAAAGGGACCGGCTTCCGCATCGCCGTCGACGCTTTTCAGGTTGCGCGGGGCGAGCGGGTTCTGCTGCTCGGCCCATCCGGCGGCGGCAAGTCGACCCTGCTGGGGTTGATCTGCGGAATCTCGACGCCGGCCGAGGGAAAGATCGAAATCCTCGGGACGGATCTCTCCACCCTCTCATCGGCGCAGCGGGACCGTTTCCGGGCGGAGCATATCGGCGTGATCTTCCAGATGTTCAATCTGCTGCCCTATGCCTCGGCGCTGGAAAATGTGCGCCTCGGCCTTGCCTTCGCCCCCGGACGCGCGCGCCGCGCAGGCGGGGATGCGGACGCCGCCGACGTACTGCTGACCCGACTGGACCTGCCGGAAGGCAAGATGCGGCATCGTCCGGCCTCCGGCCTCAGCACCGGCCAGCAGCAGCGCGTCGCCGCCGCGCGCGCGCTGATCGGCGGCCCGGAACTCATCGTCGCGGACGAGCCCACCTCGGCGCTCGACGGCTCCAGCCAGGAGCGTTTCCTCGACCTCCTCTTCGCGCAGCTCGACAGTCTCGGTGCGAGCCTGCTGATGGTGAGCCACGACGAACGCCTCGCATCGCGCTTCGACCGCGTCGTCCGCACGACCGACGTTCTCAGAACGGAGGCGGCGGCGTGATTCTGCTGAGACTTACGGGGCGTTCCATTGCCAACAGGTGGGCGACAGCATTGCTCACCGTGCTCGCCCTCGCGGTCAGCATCGCGCTGTTCCTTGGGGTGGAACGTGTCCGCACCGGGGCCCGCACAAGCTTCGGCAGCACCATCTCCGGCACGGACCTGATCGTTGGCGCGCGCAGCGGCGGCGTCCAGCTCATGCTCTATTCCGTGTTCCGCATCGGCAATGCCACCAACAACATGACCTGGGAAAGCTACCGGGACATTGCCGGGCAGCCCGAGGTCGCCTGGACCGTACCGCTCTCCCTCGGCGACAGCCATCGCGGGTTCCGCGTGCTCGGCACCACGGAGGCCTATTTCGAGCATTACCGCTTCCGCGGTGGACAAAAGCTGACCATGCGCGCTGGGGAACCGTTCAGCGACCTGTTCGATGCGACCCTCGGCGCGGACGTGGCAGAGACACTCGGCTACAAGGTCGGCGATCCGATCGTGGTCGCCCATGGGCTCGGCGCGATCGGCTTTACGCGGCATGAGGACATGCCATTCCGGGTGTCCGGTATTCTCGAGAAGACCGGCACCCCGGTCGACCGGACGGTGCATGTCAGCCTCGCCGCAATCGAGGCGATCCATGTCGACTGGCAAAGCGGCGCCCGCATTCCTGGTCAGTCGACCGGCGCAGACGCGGTCCGGCAGATGGATCTGACTCCGAAATCGATCACCGCGGCTCTGGTCGGCGTGACCTCGAAACTGAAGACCTTCAAGCTCCAGCGCTTCATCAACGAGTACCCGGAAGAGCCGCTGCTCGCCGTGCTGCCCGGCGTCGCGCTCCAGGAGCTCTGGTCGCTCATCGGCGTGGCCGAGACCGCTCTTGCAGGTGTTTCCGCGATGGTCGTCCTGACCGCCGTCATCGGGATGATGGCAGCCATTCTCTCCAGCCTTGCGGAACGGCGTCGGGAAATGGCGATCCTGCGGTCCGTCGGCGCAGGCCCCGGCACTATCGCGCTGCTGACCGTGCTCGAGGCCGCCCTGCTCTCGCTCGCAGGCGCGGTTGCCGGAACCGCCCTGTTTCTGACCGGCTTGGCGGTCGCCGGACCTCTCGCCGACCAGGCCTTCGGGCTCTACCTGCCCTTCACGCTTCCGACCGCGCGCGAAGCGGCGATCTTGGGAATATTCGTTCTCGCTGGTATCGTTGCAGGGCTGTTTCCCGCCCTGCGCGCATACCGGATATCTCTCGCGGACGGCATGACGATCCGGCAATAGGAGGCTGGTGTGAGCAACTCTCTGGTTCTTTCCCGCAGATCTTTCCTCGCACTCGCGGGATCTGTTCCGGCAATGGCAGGCTTGCCGGTAATCGCCCGAGCTTCGGAGACACCGCGCGACATTCTCTGGGAAGATCTCATCCCGAATGCGGACGAGCGCCTGCAGGCGACCATGAACCGTCTCGGAGTGGTCCAGCACGGGGGCGCTCCGGCGCAGACCAGCGACGATTACGGCAAGGATCTGGTAAAGGAATTGATCGGTCAGAACATCCGCATCGCCGGCTACATTATCCCGCTCGACTATGAAGGCGTCGGGGTCAAGGAACTGATCCTGGTGCCCTATGTCGGCGCCTGCATCCACGTACCCCCGCCGCCACCGAACCAGCTTATCCTCGTCCGCACGGAACAGCCTTACGACCCGCGGGAAATGTTCGAACCGGTGCATGTCGCCGGCACGCTCGGCATCCTGAACGAGACGAACGACCTGGCGGAAGTCGGGTACTCCCTGCAGGCGGATTCGATCGCGCCCTATCAGTAGGCGACAAAGGCAATCCCCGAATTGCGCCGGCCAGGTGAAGAGTCCTAGACTTGGCTTCCCACCTTACCGGTGACGCACGCCGTTCGAGCGTCACCGCATCACATTCGGGAGTCGCCGCCGCCATGCCGTCCGTCGGGCAAATGCTGTCTTTCATCTACACCGGTGACCTCGCTTCGGCTTCGGCCTTCCTCGGCGAGACACTCGGGTTCCGGCTGGCGCTGAACCAGAACGACCATTGCCATATCTACGAAGTGGCGCCGAACGCCTTCCTCGGGGTCTGCACCAACCGCCCGCCCTCGGCCGATCCGGCGGTAACGATTTCCTTCGTCTCCGACGATGTTGACGGCTTCTACGACGAGATGAAGGCCAAGGGCGTCAGCTTCGACGGAGCTCCTGCCTACAGCGAGAAGTTCAACGTCTATTCCGCCTTCTTCCGCGGCATCGGCAACTACCGTTTCGAGATTCAGGAATTCCGCGATCCGTCCTGGCCGAAACCGGTCAAGTGAAGCGGCCCGAAAGATACTGGAGAACACGACATGAGCCGTGAAATCGCGATGATGAGCGCGACCGATCTTATCCGCTCCTATGCCGCCGGAACCCTCTCTCCGGTCGAGGCGACGGAAGCCGCTCTCGGCGCCATCGAGCGCCACAATGCGAAACTGAACGCCTTCGTCCATATCGATGCCGAGGGTGCGCTTGAGGCGGCGAAGGAGTCCGAGGCACGCTGGCTGAAGGGGCGCCCGGTCGGGCTCGTGGACGGCGTTCCGACGACCATCAAGGATCTTGCGGACGTGAAGGGACTGCCGACCCGGCGCGGCTCCAAGACGACCGATCCCGATTACAGGGCGCCTGAGGACGCACCGTTTGTCGCGCGGCTCCGCGATCACGGTGCCGTTTTCCTCGGCAAGACCGCGACCCCCGAAATCGGCTGGAAGGGCGTCACCGACAGCCCGCTGACCGGGGTTACCCGCAACCCCTGGAACCCCGAGAAAACACCCGGTGGCTCTTCGGGCGGCGCCGCGGCCTGCACCGCGACCGGTATGGGCGCACTGAATCAGGGCACCGACGGCGGCGGCTCGATCCGGATTCCCGCAGCCTATACGGGCATTTACGGCATCAAGCCGACCTTCGGCCGGGTTCCGCAATATCCCGCAAGCGCGATGGGAACGGTCTCCCATGTCGGCCCGATGACCCGGACCGTCGCGGACGCCGCGCTGATGCTGCAGGTGATGAGCGGGCCGCATGTCGCGGACTGGTACACCGCACCCGACGATGGACGCGATTTCCGCCGATTCTCCGCCATCTCCGTCCGCGGCATGCGGATCGCCTTCAGCCCGGATCTCGGTTTCGCGAAAGTCGATCCGGAAATCGCGAACCTCGTCGAGGCCGCAGTCCGCCGCTTCACCGAACTCGGCGCCCATGTCGAGCATGTGGAATTGAACCTCGCCTCGTCGGCGGAAACCTTCCGGGCGCACTGGTTCACCGGCGCGGCCAACGCCTACAGGGCCCTCACGCCGGCCCAGCGCGAACTGCTCGATCCCGGCCTCGCCGAAGTCTGCCTCGAAGGGCTCGAGATCACCCTTCCCGAATACCAGGACGCGATCCGGGCGCGGGAAAAGCTCGGTTACGATATGAACCAGCTTCTGGACCGCTATGACCTGCTGATGACGCCAGCCATGCCGACGGCGGCTTTCGACGCCGGCACGGACGTTCCGGCGGGGTCTGGCATGCGGCGCTGGACCGAGTGGACACCCTTCTCCTACCCGATCAACCTGACGCAGCAACCGGCCGCCTCCGTGCCCTGCGGCTTCACAGCCGAAGGCCTGCCGGCGGGTCTGCAGATTGTCGCGGCAAAGTTCCGCGAAGATAAAGTTTTCGCTGCGAGTGCCGCCTACGAAGCACTTTGTCCGTTTAAAATGCCAATTTCTGATTGATCCGCGTCAACCTACTCCCTGTACAGATCGCCGGGCTTCGGCAATAGTTTTCGGGAGTCAGATACAACCTCGATGAGGTGACGTGTGACAGCAGGTGCAGCTCCACGGCCGGAAGGCTCCAAGCCCGTCTCCGAGGGTCTCGCTGGCCTTCAGGTGAGCGTTGAACGCATTCTCGCGACAATGACAGACGATCAACTGGCGGCAGAATTGGCCGACATCCTGCATGACATCGCCGCGCTCAGGCTCTATGTGGACATGCCGAAGGAAGGGGACCGGCGCCGGGATCTGAGAGAACCACGCCGTGATATCTCGATCTTCAGAATCGACGGTCAGGACGTTGATTGCGCGATCCAGGATCTCTCGATCGGCGGCGCCTATATCGTCGCCGATCTGCCGGTCGAGCCGAACAGCGAAATCGCGCTGAACATTCCCGAAGCCGGCAATGTGACCGCCCGGGTCGTCCGGCAAACCGACACCGGGGTCCATGTCCAGTTCGAGAAACTGACGGACCAGCAGATCATCGCCATAACCGAAAGCCTGCAGGCGCACTACACCCGCTAGCCGCAAACGGTCAGGCCGCGAGCGTCGCACCGCGCCGGAGCGCCCTGCCCGGCCGCGCGCCGGTATGGGCGCCGCCGCCCCAGACCATGCGGCCATTGACGAAGACGCTCTCGATCCCGCCTGCAGGTGCTGTCGGGTGGTCGAAATCCGCCCGGTCGATGACCGTCTTCTCGTCGAAGACGCAGAGATCGGCATAGTTTCCTTCGGCCACCGTACCGCGGCCTTTCAGGCCGAACTTTTGCGCCGAAAGACCGGTCATGCGCCGCACCGCCTCTTCCAACGGGAAAAGCTCGAGATCGCGGCAATAGTGGCCGAGCACGCGCGGGAATGTGCCCCAGAGCCGAGGATGCGGAAACTCGTCATGCGGCAGCCCGTCGGAGCCGATCATGGCGTGTTCGAACTTGAGGATGCGCTGCACGTCCTCTTCGCTCATGGAGAAATAGATCGCCCCCGCCGGCTGCAGCTGTTCCGCCGCCTCGTAGATGTCGCAACCGAGTTCCTTCGCGATATCCGCGAGATCGCGTCCGGCGAGATCGGGCCGTGCCTTCGACCAGGTGATCTTCACCCGTTCGGAGAGGGCGATGGAATCCGGCTTCAGCACCGTCGAGGAGGCGCAATAGGGATAGATATCGAGACCGATATCCTGATGGTGCATATGCTTCTCGAAGCAGGCGAGCGTCTCGCAGCTGCGCCCAAAATTGTGTTTCCCCTGCACCTTGTGGTGCGAGACGATCACCGGGCAATCGGCTTCGCGGCCGATCGTGAAGGTTTCCTCCAGCGAGTCCATGATCTCGTTGGACTCGTTCCGCATATGCGTGACGTAGCGCGCACCGAAGGCCTTCAGGCTGCGCGACAGCTCTATGACCTCTTCGGTCGGCGCCTTATGGGACGGCGCATAGAACAGGCCTGTCGAGAACCCGACAGCGCCGGAATCCAGCGCTTCCTCCAGGAGGCCGCGCATCTGCTTGATCTCTTGTCCCGTCGCCGCCCGGTCGAGCCGGTCCATCGTCCCGACACGGAGCGTGGAATGGCCGACCAGGAAGGCCGCGTTCACCGACGCCGGTGCCTGCTCCACAGCAGAGAGGAAGCTGTCGAAAGTCCGGAACTTGTACCAGTCGGGATCGCCGATCAGGTCGAGCGGCGGTGGCGGCGCAACGTCGAGGACAAGCGGCGCGAGACTTATACCGCAATTGCCGACCACCACCGTGGTCACGCCCTGACTCACCTTGGCGTCGAAATCGGGCTGCGAGAGCAGCATCCGGTCGTCGTGGGTATGCACATCGATGAAGCCGGGGGCGACGATGCGGTTGCTGACATCCACTCGCTTGCCCGCCTCGGCCCCCGAGAGATCACCGACCGCGGCGATTTTCTCGTCGCGGATCCCGACATCGGCGCGCCGGCGCGGCCCGCCGGTTCCGTCAACGACGTCACCGCCCTCAAGCACGATATCGTAGGCAGCCGCAGCCATGTTCAATCCCCTTATGATCCCTGTTCGTCTATTGCGATCGGACTGCGTCATGCCGGGTCCTGTCAACGCCCCTCCCGGAACGAATGCGCTGGCCGCCCGGAACCATTGCCCCCCTTGAGCCGCTCCGCCGCATGGGCGTAAGGTCCGGGTCCCACCTTCGGAACACCAGCATCATGACCAACACGATTCAGCACGCGGATTTCCTCATCATCGGGGCCGGGATGGCCGGCGCTTCCTGCGCCTATTTCCTCGCGCCGCACGGCTCCGTCATCCTATTGGAACGCGAGGATCAGCCCGGCTACCATACGACCGGCCGCTCCGCCGCGCTCTATATCGAGAGCTATGGCAATGCCGCGATCCGCGCCCTGAACCGTGCCGGAAAACCGTTCTTCCTCAACCCGCCCAAGGGCTTTGCGCAAGATCCGATCCTGACCCCACGCGGGTCGCTGACCATTGCCGAAGCCGATCAAGTGGACGCGCTCGAGGCGGCCTACGCGGAACAGGCCGCGACGATCAAGGGCCTTGAAATCGTCGAGGGCCAGCGCCTGCTCGATCTCTTCCCCGCCATCGATCCGGAAAAGACGGTGCGCGGCCTCTACGATCCGAACGACATGGACATGGATGTGCACGCCCTACACTGGGGCTTCATCCGGGGCATGCGGGACAAGGGCGGTAAGCTCGTCACCGACGCCGATGTCCGCGGCCTGACGCGTAGCCCCGACGGCTGGAGTGTCGAGACCCGGGCGGGAACCTTCACGGCCCCGGTCGTCATCAACGCCGCCGGCGCCTGGGCCGACGAGATCGGCAAGATGGCAGGCGCGAAACCGATCGGCCTGGTGCCGAAGCGCCGCACCGCCTTCACCTTCGATCCGCCGGAAGGGCTCGATCCTGACAAGCTGCCGGCTGTCGTCAACGTGAACGAGGATTGGTACGTCAAACCCGAAGCGGGCCGCTTCATGGGCTCTCCCGCGGACGAGACCCCGTCCCTGCCGACAGACGCGCAGCCGGAAGACCTCGATCTCGCCATCGCCGTCGATCGGATCGAGAACGCGACGACGCTCAAGGTCGGCCGCTTCCACAGCCGTTGGGCGGGCCTCAGGTCCTTCGTCTCGGACAAGACCCCGGTGGTTGGCTTTGAGCCCGGTCTCGAGGGCTTTTTCTGGCTCGCAGGCCAGGGCGGCTACGGCATCCAGACCTCGGCCGGCCTCGGCATGACCTCCGCCGCGCTCGCCCGCGGCGCGGCGCTACCGGAAGAGGTTTCCTCTCAAGGCCTGAAAGCGAGCGATCTCGCACTCGACCGCCCGGCTCTGGCGAACGCGGTCTATTTCACCGGATAAGCTCCCCGCGCCGGAACAATGTTTCGCCGTTCCGTCCAAGACAAAGGTCAGGCTTTCGCCTGAAGCTGCAAATACGTGACAGGAACGTGCAAATCGTTCCCGATACCCTTTTGCGCTTTTGACAAGTCGCCATATGGGGCCTAGAAACCGCGCTCCACTTGGAATTGAAACGGAAACACCGGCCCGATGGATCATCTCGACGCGCTGGAAGCGCAGAGTGTCTACATTCTGCGCGAGGCTTTTAACAAGTTCGACCGCATGGGCATGCTCTGGTCACTTGGCAAGGACTCGAACGTCATGGTCTGGCTCGCCCGAAAGGCGTTTCTCGGCCATGTCCCCTTCCCGCTGATGTTCTGCGACACCGGCAAGAAGTTTCCCGAGATGTACGCTTTCCAGAAGAAGTACGCCGCCGAGTGGGGCGTGAACCTAATCGTGAAGGACTGCCCGCCGATCGAGGAGATCGATCCGACGCTGCCGCCGGCGACCCGTTCCGCCGCGCGCAAGACCGAGGCCCTGAAGCGGCTGATCGCCGAACGCGACATCCAGGCCGTCATCGCCGGTATCCGCCGCGACGAGGAAGCGACGCGCGCCAAGGAGCGCGTCTTCAGCCCGCGCGGTGAGAACGCGGAATGGGACTTCCGCGACCAGCCGCCGGAATTCTGGGACCAGTTCAAGACCGACTTCGCCCCGGGCACGCATATCCGCATCCATCCGATCCTGCATTGGACGGAGCTCGATATCTGGCGCTACATCCAGCGCGAGAACATTCCAATCGTGGATCTCTATTTCTCGAACAACGGCAAGCGCTACCGCTCCCTCGGCGATCAGGACATCACTTTCCCGATCCAGAGCGAGGCCAGCACGATCGAGGAGATCATCGCCGAACTGGAAGCGACGACGATCGCCGAGCGCAGCGGCCGGGCCATGGATCACGAGGCGGAAGACGCCTTCGAACGGCTCCGCACCGCGGGCTACATGTAAATCGCGGCACGCGTCAGAACCGCACAAAGAGATTTTCCGATGACCCTCTCCTCCGAAAGCCCCGCTCTCAAGCTCGTCGTGGTCGGCCACGTCGATCATGGCAAGTCGACCCTGATCGGTCGCCTGCTGCACGACACCGACTCCCTGCCCGACGGCAAGGCCGAGGCGGTGATCAAGATGTCCGAACGGCGAGGCATGCCGGTCGAATGGGCCTTCGTGCTCGACGCCCTGCAGGCCGAACGCGACCAAGGCATCACCATCGACACGACGCAGATCTTCTTCAATACCGATAAGCGCAACTACGTCATCATCGACGCGCCCGGTCACAAGGAGTTCCTGAAGAACATGGTCTCCGGCGCCGCGCTTTCCGACGCGGCCCTGCTGGTGATCGACGCCAAGGACGGGATGCAGGAACAGTCCCGCCGCCACGGCTATATCCTGCACCTGCTCGGCGTCCGTCAGGTTGCGGTCGTGATCAACAAGATGGATCTCGTGGAGTATCGCGAGGAGCGCTATCAGGAACTGACCGGCGAGATCCGCAAGTATCTCTCCGGTCTCGGCCTCGAAGCCGCCGCCATCGTCCCGATCTCCGCCCGCGAAGGCCAGGGCATGGTCGCGCGTCCGGACCGGATGCCGTGGTACGAGGGCCCGCACCTTGTCGAGGTGCTGGACGGCTTCAATCCGCCGGTACTGCCGACCGACCGTCCGCTGCGCCTGCCCGTGCAGGACGTCTACAAGTTCGACGAGCGCCGCATCATCGCCGGCCGCATCGAGAGCGGCCGCATTCATACCGGCGACCGGATCCTGATCTCGCCCTCGAACAAGACCGTCACGGTCAAGAGCATCGAGAGCTGGAACGTGAAGGACCCCGCGCTCGGCGCGTCTGCGGGCCAGTCCGTCGGCATCACTCTTTCCGAGCAGCTCTTCATCGAGCGCGGTCAGGTGATCAGCCACGAGAGCAACCCGCCGATCGAGACCAACGTGTTCCGCGCCCGGATCTTCTGGCTCGGCAAGAAGCCGCTCGAAGTCGGCAAGCGCTACAAGCTGAAGCTCGCGACCAACGAGCAGACGGTCGAAGTGCAGTCGATCGAGACCGTGATCGACGTCGAGAACCTGACCTCGAGCGCGGGCGACAAGCTCGAGCGCAACGGGATCGGCGAGGTCACGCTGCGCGCCCGCGCCATGCTGGCGCTCGACGAATTTGCCGAGAACCCGAAGACCGGCCGCTTCGTTCTGGTCGACGAGTACGACACGGTCGGCGGCGGCATCATCTTCATGGAAGGCTATCCGGACCAGCGGGCCCGGGGCGACGTCCGTTCGACCAACATCACCGCGGTCGAGCATCGGGTGACGCCGGATCTGCGCGCCCGCGCCAACGGCCACGAGGGCGGCATCCTCTGGCTGACCGGCCTCTCCGGCGCCGGCAAGTCGACGCTCGCCATCGAGGCGGAACAGCAGCTCTTCGCAAAGGGCTATCAGGTCTATGTGCTGGACGGCGACAATATCCGCTTCGGGCTCTCCTCCGATCTCGGCTTCGCGCCGGAAGACCGGGCGGAGAATATCCGTCGCGTCGGCGAGGTGGCGAAGCTCTTCGCCAGCGCGGGCGTTCTGGTCTTGACCGCCTTCATCTCGCCCTACCGCGCAGACCGTGACCGCGCCCGCTCGATCGCACCCGACCTGTTCCACGAGGTCTATGTCGCCGCCGATGTCGCGACCTGCGAGGGTCGCGATCCGAAAGGCCTCTACAAAAAGGCGCGGGCCGGAGAAATCAAGGACTTCACAGGCGTTTCGGCCCCCTATGAGGAGCCGGTGACGCCGGAGCTGACGGTCGATACCTCCGACAAGACGGTGAACGAGTCGGTGGCGGAGCTGCTCGCCTATGTCGAGGAAAATTTCAGCCTGACGCGCAACGGCGGTGGGCGTTGACGGACGATTAGCAGACGCCCAAGTAGCCGGGCGTTTGCCCTTAAAGGAATTATTTTCGTGATCGCGATATTTCCGGGATGAAATCCCGGCGCGGCTCCGTATCCGATTTAGTTGAGTCGGGATACGAGCAAAATGACCTTCCCCCTTTTGTCTGAAAGCCTAACCCATATGCTGCCGGGAGATCCCGCGCCGGGATTCTCGCTACGAACCGTCAAACACGCGAAATTCGCGCTCGAAAGCATGGGCGGGCGCTACCTCGTTTTGTGTTTTTTCGGCAGTGCCTCCGAAAGCCATGCACAGCGCGCCTGCAAAGCAGCATATTCCCGTCCGGACCTTTTCGACGACAAGCATGCCAGCTTCTTTGGCGTAAGCATCGACCCGACGGACGAAAGCGAGGCCCGGCTTACCCACCGGAGTCCGGGTCACAGGCATTTCTACGATTTCGATCTCAAGGCAGCGAAGCTTTACGGCGCATTGCCCCGTACGGCGAGCCCGACCAACGCCCTGGACGGTCTGATGCGCCAGTGGGTAATCATCGACCCGACAATGCGGGTGATCGCAGCGATCCCGTTCCAGGCGGATCAAGGCGACATCATCGCGACCATCTCGCTCGTCGAGGGACTGAACCCTCCGGCGCGCTTCGCCGGGACCGAGCTGATGGCGCCTATCCTCTACCTGCCCCGGGTCTTCGAGCCCGAGCTCTGCCGGCACCTGATCGGGGTCTATGAGGCAGAGGGAGGGAAAGAAAGCGGCTTCATGCGCGAGGTCGAAGGGCGAACGCTGGGTGTGCTTGACCCACGCTTCAAGCGGCGCAAGGACGTCACCCTGAAAGACGACAGGCTGATCCGGGAATTGCAGATGCGGTTCGTTCGCCGGGTTGTCCCAGAAATCGCCAAGGTGCATCAGTTCAAGGTGACACGGATGGAGCGCAATATCGTTGCCTGCTATGCGGCCGAAGACGGGGGGCACTTCTCGGCGCACCGGGACAACGATTCGAAGGGCACGGCCCACCGGCGTTTCGCCGTCTCGGTCAATCTGAATGACGACTTCGAGGGTGGCGAAGTGAGTTTTCCCGAGTACGGATCCCGCTCCTACAAGGCCTCTCCGGGTGGCGCAGTCGTGTTCTCCTGCTCGCTTCTGCACAAGGTCAGCAAGGTGACCCAAGGGCAGCGGTACGCGTTCCTGCCCTTCCTCTATGATGATGCCGCTGCGCGCATCCGGAAGGAAAACGCCCACTTCATCGGACCGGAAAAGACCCAGCCCGGCGACACCGAGGCCGAAGCGCAACCGGCCGAGGCCGTAGCGTGAAATTTGACGGACATACGAATGAGAGGTGACAAAATCGACATCGTGGGACAGATCGACATCCTTAGGAGGTATGCCCGGGTTTTGACCCGGAACGCCTCGGCTGCGGACGATCTTGTCCAGTCGACGTTCTTGCGGGCACATGAACGAGCTGCGACCTTCCGTCAAGGCGCGGATGAGCGCGTCTGGCTGATGTCGATCCTGCACAACATCTTCATCGACGAACGCCGCAGCGCGAGGGCGAGCCAGGCCAGAGAACGCGCTTGGATGGACCTTAATCCCGGTTTCAGTGCACCGAGCGGTGAACCGGCCGCAAGGCTGCGACAGATCAGGGAAGCTTTCCTTTCGCTCTCACAGGAGCAGAGAGAAGCGCTCCATCTGGTTGGCGTGGAAGGGTTTGAACTGGCAGAAGCGGCGAAAATCCTCGGCGTACCGACAGGGACCGTCATGTCCCGGGTGGGCCGTGCACGGGAAGCTTTGAGAGATTTCGAGACATCCGGCCGAAAAGGCCTCAAGGCGCGCAGCTTCAAGATCGTAGGAGGACATAATGAGCGATCAGACTGAGGCTCCGCGTGAAATCGAAGCAGATCTTCTGGCGTTTTTGCAGGGACGGCTCGATGCGGAGCGCGCATATATCGTCGCGGACCATCTGGCCGACAATCCGGAGCGCGCGGCGGAAATGCTTGCGGACGCACGGAACATTGAAGGACTGAGGCTGTCGCTATCAGAGCTGGACACGCCCCCGTCCGCAGCGATCCTTGCCGGGGCTCGCCGTCTGGAAGGCCGCCTGCAGAGACGTCACGCGTTGCACCGGTTCGCCCCGATCGCAGCGTCGCTCTTCATTTTCGCCGCCGGCTGGTCTACCAACACGGTGCTGCAGACTTTCGGAACCGCCAATGCTCATCCACTGATAGAAGCAGCCCTCGACGCTCAGGCCGCACTGGATCTCCGGCACTGGATGGTCTCGCAGCCTGAAAGCACGGATCTCAACACGGCGGAAATCGTCGGTGCGCTCGGTATTAAATTGCCGGCCCTACCCACGGGCTGGATCGTTCGCGATGTCCAGGTTGTGTCTTCGCCCGAGCGCCCGGGCGTTGCAATCGATCTCGACACGCCTGAGTTCGGACGCATACTGCTATTCGCGATCGCGAGAGATGCAAACGGAAGCGACACCTCGCTCACTGCATTCGACTATCAGGGAAAATCCGTCGCACTCTTCACTAGCGGACGTTCGGCTTTTGTCCTGGTCGACGAGTCCGGTCATCCGGAACAGATCACGGACGGAGCCAGGCAACTTCTCAGTCTGATGCACTGACCAGTGCATCCAAAGGCCCCGTGCCGGAAAGCAAGGAATTGCTCAGAGATGCTTCCCGCGCTCGAGAATCTCGAGCACATATTCCCGGTAGGTCATGCCGAGTTCCTTCGCTCGCTTGATGCGGCGCTGGAGGATCAGCCGGTCCGGCGTCTCCCAGGCCTTGGCGCTTGCCTTCTTCCAGTGCGTCTTGTGCCAGACATTGCTGAGCGGCGGCCCCTGATTGTGGCCGATGCCAATGGGAACCGGTTTGCGCAGGCCGACCAGCGCGGAAACCTTGTGCCGTTTGATGCGATTCATTTGGGCGTGATCCGATAGGCGCAGCGCCGCGCCCCCGAAAGAATGTGGTCAGTGCGCTCTACCACGCAATCCGGCCCGAGAACATCCTGAAACAGCTCCAGTTCGGCCCGGCACAGCCCCTGGCATTCGGCAGCGGCCGCGCAGACCGGACAATGATTTTCGACAAGCAGGTACCCGCCGTCTTCCGTCCCGGAACATTCGGCCATGTAGCCTTCGCGATCGCGCAGACCAACCAGCCGCTCGAGCTTCTGGCGAAGGGTGGATGCCTCCGAGACCTCTGCCTTGTAGGCCGCAAGATTTTCCGCGCGGCGCTTCTCGATCAGGCGGTCGAGACCGGTCTCGCCGAACAGGTCGCGGACCGACTGGAGCAGGTCGACGGTGAGCTGCGCGTGACTGTCAGGAAACCGTGCATTGCCCTCTTCCGTCAGCGCCCAGTAGCGCTTGGGCCGACCGCGGCCCTCGGGCCTGTCCTCATGTCTGACCAGACCGGCGTCGGCCAGCTTGGCGAGATGCTGGCGCGCCGCCTCCCCGGTCATGGAGAAGCGCGCGCCGAGTTCCCCGATGGTCTGAGGACCCCGGGTCTTCAGCTGAAAGAGAATACGGTCTGCGGCGCGGTCATTCATCTCGGATTCCAACAGGTTATCCGTTTTTATCAAGAAACGGCTTGGGTTGGAAGCGCGCGTACCCGCTGTTCAGACGATCAGCTTCTCGAGGCTCTCCAGCCGGTCCGCCTCCTCCACAGGCTTGTCCCAGCGGATGCGGTGGAACCGCGGAAAGCGCATGGCAACGCCGCTCTTGTGGCGGGACGAGCGATGCACGCTGTCAAAGGCGACCTCCACGACGAGGCCATGCGCGACTTCGCGGACCGGCCCGTAGCGCTGCACGGTATTATCCCGCACCCACTTATCGAGCCGCTTCAGCTCCTCGTCGGTGAAGCCGGAATAAGCCTTGCCGACCGGCACCAGCTCCGGCCCGCCTTCTCCCTCGCGCCAGGCACCGAAGGTGAAGTCGGAATAGAAGGACGAGCGCTTGCCGTGCCCGCGCTGGGCATACATGACGACGGTGTCGAGGGTGAGCGCGTCGCGCTTCCACTTGAACCAGGGTCCCTTCGGGCGGCCGGCGATATAGACGCTGTCCCGCCGTTTCAGCATCAACCCTTCGAGCTGTTCGCCGCGGCAGGCATCGCGAAGCGCTTCCAGCGCCTCCAGATCCTCGAAGTTCACGATCTCCGACAGGTCCGTCCGCTCGGGCTGCTCGCGCTCGAGGAAGCGCTCCAGCCGGCCCCGGCGCTCCGTGAATGGCAGCGATCGCAGATCCTCGTCACCGTCGAACAGGATATCGTAGAGGCGGATATGCGCCGGATGGTCCTGCAGCATACGGCGCGTCACGCGCTTGCGGTTGAGACGCTGCTGCAGATCGTTGAACGGCGCCACCTCACCGTCACGCTGAACCAGCAGTTCGCCGTCGAGTACGCCTTCGAAGGACACTAAATCGACGATGTCGGGAAAGGCTGCGGAGATATCGTCGCCGGTCCGCGAATAGAGTCTCACCTCGCCACCGCGGGACGCGATCTGCACCCGGATGCCATCCCATTTCCATTCCGCGACATATTGCGAGAGATCGAGACGGGCAAGATCGCCCTCCTCCAGCGGATTGGCGAGCATCAATGGCCTGAAGACCGCGCGCTGGCTCATGTCCGGCTGATCGGATTGCCCCTCAAGCCAGTCGAAGAGCTCGCCGTAAGGAGGCTCGAGCCCGTGCCAGATCTCCTCAATCTCGTCGACCTCGCGGCCGAAGGCCTCGGCAAGCGCGGTCTTGGCGAGGCGTGCGGACACACCCACCCGCATTCCACCGGTCACCAGCTTCAGGAGCGCCCAGCGTCCGGTCGCGTCCAACGTGTCGAGCCAGCTTTCGATGACTTCGGAAGCGGCCGCCGCACTTAGCCCGTCGAGTTCCGACGGAATCTCGCCAAGCGCGGGCGCCGCCCGGTTGGTCGGGCGCTCGGGCCAGATCAGCGCCGTGGTCTCCGCGAGATCGCCGACGAAATCGTAGGACCAGCCGAACAACTCGGGATCGACCCGCTGCATCACCAGCGCCCGGATCATTGACGGCTTGGCGCTCTTTACTTCGAGCGCGCCCGCCAGCGCCGCGAGCGCGATGCCCCGGTCCGGATCCGGTGCCGAGCGGAAGTAATCGGCCATCAGCTTCAGCTTGGTATTGCGCTGGGGCGCGTAGAGCAGACGGTCGAGCAGATGGGCGAAGCGCAACATCAGCCCTCCTCCTCGTAACCGAGCAGTCTGAGAGCCTTGGCCTCGATCCCCTTTTGCCGTGCCGCATGAACCAATGCTTCCTCACGCCCGTGCGTCACCCAGACTTCCGGCGCGCCGACATCGTCGAGCGTCTGCAACAGCTCGTCCCAATCGGCATGGTCCGAGATCACCAAAGGGAGTTCGACGCCGCCCTGCTTCGCCCGCTGCTTCACCCGCATCCAGCCGGACGCCATGGCAACGACAGGATCCGGCAGGCGCCGCGCCCAGCGATCGGCGATCGCCGATGGCGGCGCGAGCACGATCTCGCCGGAAAGATCCGCGCGCGGCTTGCCCTTCTCCCCCGCCGTAGCCGGCAACAGCTCGCCGAGATCGACGCCATGCGCCTGATAGAGATCGCAGAGCGGGATCAGGGCGCCATGCAGATAGAGCGGCCTGTCGTATCCCGCCGCCCGGATCAGCGATATCAGCCGCTGCGCCTTGCCAAGCGAATAGGTGCCGATGACGTGACAGCGCTCCGGAAAGAGACGCCGCGAATGCATCAACGTCGCGATTTCATCTTCGTCCGGCGGGTGACGGAAGACAGGCAGCCCGAAAGTCGCCTCGGTGACGAAGACGTCGCACGGTACCGGCTCGAACCCCGCGCAGGTGCGGTCGGGACGGCGCTTGTAGTCGCCGGAGACAACGACCCGCTCGCCCTTGTATTCGAGCACCACCTGGGCGCTGCCGAGCACATGGCCGGCCGGCACGAGGCGCACCGAAACGCCGTTTATAGAAATCGTCTCGCCGAAAGCCAGCGGCTGACCGGTGCCGAACGGCGTCTCCCCATACCGGGTCCGCATGATCGCGAGGGTCGCGGGCGTCGCCGCGACCGCGCCGTGACCCGGCCGCGCGTGGTCCGCATGACCATGGGTGATGACCGCACGCTCGACGGCGCGGGTCGGGTCGACATAGAAGCCGCCCGGCTCGACAAGCAGGCCCTCCGGTCGGACCCTGATCCAGCTTGCCCTGCGTGCGGCTCTTGCCATTCCTACTCGATATTGTCCGTGCGTGCCTGCTTACCGAGATAGCCGCCGTGATGGCGAAGTCCATATTCGTGCCGCGTCACGCCCTTGCGCTCCATCAGCACAAGCGCCAGCGCGTCGCTCACCGCCGCCATCACCGCCATGCTGGCAGAAGGGGTCAGGCCGAGCGGACAGGGCTCCTTGATCACCCCCATGTCGATGATCACGTCCGCCAGATCGCGCAACCCACTGTCGGGGTGCGAGGTGATGCCGATCACCTTGCCCGCATCGACATGGCGGCTGAGCTCAATGAATTCCAGGACCTCGCGGGTCTTTCCGCTTGTCGAGAAGGCGACGATGCAATCGCCCGGCGCGACCATGCCGAGATCGCCGTGCGCCGCCTCGCTCGGATGGATGAAAAACGCGGGAGACGCCGTCGAACTCAGGATCGCCGCGAACTTGTGCGCGATGAAACCCGCCTTGCCCATGCCCGTCGTGATGATCTTGCCCGGCGTGGTCTGCAGGATGTCGAGGGCCCGCTCATAGGTATCGTCGACCCGGATCGCGTTGATGGCCGCGGCTTCCGCATCGAGGATCATCTTGATGCGGGACTTGATGTCGGAACTGTTCAAGGAAGGCCTCGGGGTTTCGGAATCTGAAGCTGCCGGAACTTACCCGACCGGAGCCCGAGACTCCAGCACGAGATACCTGAAGAAACACAAATCAACGCGCCACACCTCGCCCTCATTATGCACGATATGAGATCAATGCATTGCTGCACTGCAGCATTCTCAATTCCATCCGCTCACACAATCTCCTAAATCTGCAATGACTGATTATTCAGAGTTGGATCCGGAAAATGATCATCGAAAACAACAAGCATCCGCGGGTCTATTTCGAGAACATGCAGCGGAAATGGTCGGTTCTTCAGGCCGGCGCGGCCCAGGACATGATCGACGGAATGTCCCGCCACGGCGAGGACGCGGACCCGCTGGGCGACCTGAGACAGGGCCAGGCGAAAGCAGCCTGACACTTCGCAAGCGCACAAACAAGATAGCCGGACACATCCTGTGTCCGGCTATTTTTTTGATTATGATCAGCAACATAGGGGTTGGAGCCTAGCCGTTCCGAGCTTAGTCTGGATCTCCCAGATCCGAAAGCTCATCCCAGACAGCAGAGAGCCCCCCCATGTCCGACCCCGTCGTCCTGCTTTCCAAAGATCCGCGCGGCGTCGCGACCGTCACAATCAACCGTCCCGAGGTGAACAACGCCTATAACGGCGATGTCATCCAGGGCATGATCGACGCGCTGGAGGAGTGCGGCGCGGACGAGAAGGTGCGGGTTGTCGTGCTGCGCGGCAACGGCAAACATTTCCAGGCCGGAGCCGATCTGCGCTGGCTGAACGAGATCGGTGCGCTTTCCCCGGAAGAGAACGTCGCGGTCTCCCGCCGTACCGCTTCCGCCGTCTGCGGCCTCAATGATTTCCCGAAACCGACAATCGCGCTGGTGCATGGCGGATGCTTCGGCGGCGGCGTCGGCATTGTCGCGGCCTGCGACGTCGTGATCGCCAGCGAGGATGCGATCTTCGCCATCACCGAGGCGCGCTGGGGCGTGATGGCCGGCATCATCGTTCCGCATCTGAATGCCGCGATGGGCCCGCGTAACGTCCGGCGCTACGCCCTGACCTGCGAGCGCTTCGGCGCGGCCAAGGCGGCCGAAATGGGTCTCGTGCACGAGGTCTGCCCGACAGGAGGTCTCGACGCCGCGGCGGCTCCCGTGATCGACCAGCTTCTACTCTCGGCACCAATCGCAATGACCGAGACCAAACAGGTCATTCTCGACCATGCGAACATCACGCTCTCCGACGAGTATTTCGAGGAACTGGTCGCCCAGCATGCGGCCAAGCGCCAATCGGACGAGGCCGCCGAAGGGCTGAAGAGTTTCGCGGAGAAGCGGAACCCGTCCTGGTACACTGGCACGGCCTGAGCGATGTTGCGGGCGCGCCATGCCCAGGATTGAACAAAGCCCGCTCCCGCAGCGGAAGTCGAAGAACGTCATCTGGTCGGTCGACCCGGAACGCAAGCTGCTGTTCATCGAGCTCCGCGGCGGCGTCTCCGATTACGATCTGCTGAAAGACATTCCCCAGATCTGGAAAGACTATCCCGACATCGTCTGGTTCAACGTGATCGTCGATGTGATGGAAGACCGGGGCTCGGGGAACTGGACCTGGGGCGCGTTGCAGCAGATCGCGAAGGAATGGAAAGAGGTCGAGCAATTTCGGAATCCCGACAAGCGCGTCGCGATCCTGACCGACAATTACTGGATCACCCAGCTCGTCAACAGAGCCTTCGGCTTTCTCTTCCGGGGCGAGCGGTTCCGTTGCTTCGAGGACCAAGAAGCGGCGACCGCCTGGGCCGCCTGCGCGCCGGTCGACGCCGCCGATTAACCCCTTGCCGCGCGCCCGGACGACCGCCACTTTTGCACAATGCCGGACGCCGCCGCTACATCCCCGATAGCCACCCCCAACCTGCCCCAGAGCTTTCGCGACTGGTTCGACGAGAAAGGCTGGCATCCGCACCCTCATCAGATCGAGATGCTGGACGCGGCGCGGCAGGGACGACACGCCCTACTCATCGCGCCGACCGGCGGCGGCAAGACGCTCGCCGGCTTCCTGCCGAGCCTGATCGAGCTCGCGGAAGCGCCCCACGAAGGCCTGCACACGCTCTACATCTCGCCGCTGAAGGCGCTCGCAGTCGATATCCACCGCAACCTTCTGCTGCCGATCGAGGAGATGGACCTTCCGATCACGGCAGAAACCCGGACGGGCGATACGTCCCAGTCGAAGAAACAGCGCCAGCGCGGCACCCCGCCGAACATCCTGCTCACCACGCCGGAGAGCCTCGCCCTCCTGCTCTCCTACACCGACGCACAAAAAATATTTGGACGCCTGCGCACCATCGTCGTCGACGAGCTGCATGCCCTCGCCCCGAACAAGCGCGGCGAGCTGCTGGCTCTCGGCCTTGCCCGGCTGGCGCGGCTGGCACCGGATGCGCGGCGTGTCGGCCTCTCGGCAACCGTCGCCTATCCGGAGGCGCTCGAAGCCTATCTCTCGCCCACGGGACGCGCCGGCCAGTCCGATGTCGCCCGGGTAACCGGCGGCGGCGCTGCCGCGGCGGAGGTTAAGATCATGATCGGCCGGGGTCATTTCCCCTGGTCCGGCCATATGGGGACCTATGCGGTCGAGGATATCTACGAGCAGATCTGCGGCGCCGAGACCACGCTCGTCTTCGTCAACACGCGGGCGCAGGCGGAGATCCTCTTCCAGGCGCTCTGGCGGGTGAACGAGCAGAACCTGCCGATCGCCCTGCATCACGGTTCGCTCTCTGCGGAGCAGCGGCGCAAGGTCGAGGCGGTGATGGCCAAGGGCGGACTCCGGGCCGTTGTCGCCACCTCCTCGCTCGATCTCGGCATCGACTGGGCGGCTGTCGATCTGGTCATTCAGGTCGGGGCACCGAAGGGCTCCTCCCGGCTGCTGCAGCGGATCGGCCGGGCAAACCACCGGCTCGACCAGCCAAGCCGCGCGATCCTGATTCCGGCCAACCGTTTCGAGGTGCTCGAATGCCAGGCGGCGATCGACGCGGTGAAGGAGATGACGCTCGACGGCGACCTGCCGAGCGACGGCGCGCTCGACGTGCTGGCGCAGCATATCCTCGGCACCGCCTGCGCCGGGCCGTTCCATCCGGACCGGCTCTATCAGGAAGTCCGCACCGCCGCGCCCTACGCCGATCTGCCGCGCGAGGATTTCGACGCCGTGCTGCGCTTCGTCACCGACGGCGGCTACGCGCTCCGCACCTACGACCGCTTCCGCCGGCTGAGGCCGACGTCCGAAGGATTGCTCTCGGTGGTCAATGAGAGAGTTGCACGTGCCTACCGGATGAATGTCGGCACCATCGTCGAGGCGGTGACATTGAAGGTGCGGATGCGGCGCGGGCGCTTCCTCGGCGAGATAGAGGAATATTTCGTCCAGGGCCTGACACCGGGCGACACTTTCCTCTTCGCCGGCCAGCTCCTGACCTTCGAAGGTGTGCGCGAGACCGTCGTAGAGGTCAGCCCAGGCGGCGACGGGGAGCCTGAAGTCCCAGCCTATATGGGCGGGCGCCTGCCCTTCACGACCCATCTCTCCGACCGGGTCCGTGTGATGCTGGAGGACGACCGAGACTGGCCGGCATTGCCGGCGCCGGTCGAGGACTGGCTCCGCATGCAGCAATGGCGCTCGGTCATGCCGAAGCGCGACCGCCTGCTGGTCGAGATCTTCCCGCGCTCCGGCAAGTTCTATCTTGTCGCCTACTGTTTCGCCGGGCGGAACGCGCACCAGACCCTCGGCATGCTGCTGACCCGCCGCATGGAGCGTGCCGGACTAGACCCGCTCGGCTTCGTCGCGAGCGACTATGTGATCGCGGTTTGGGGACTGGAGGAGCCGCGCCGGGAGGATGTAGAGGCCCTGTTCGACCAGGACATGCTCGGCGACGATCTCGAGGAGTGGATGGCTGAGTCGACGCTGCTGAAGCGCACCTTCCGCAATGTCGCGGTGATCGCCGGGCTGATCGAGCGCAAGCTGCCGGGACACGAGAAGACCGGCCGGCAGGTCACCTTCAGCGCCGATCTCATCTACGATGTCTTAAGAAGCCACGAGCCGGACCACGTGCTGCTGAAGGCGACGCGCGCCGACGCGGCGCGCGGCCTCACCGACATCCGCCGTCTGGCGGACCTTCTCGTTCAGGTTCAGGGAAAGATAGACGTCCGCGCTCTGGATCGGGTCTCGCCCCTGGCGGTCCCGATCCTGCTGGAGATCGGCAAGGAGCAGGTTTACGGCGGCGCCGTCGATAGCCTGCTGGAGGAGGCCGAAGCGGAGCTGGTGGCCGAGGCCACGGGCGGCAACATGCAGGCCCAGTTGCCGATCTGAAACGCCGGTCAGTTAATGACGATCCTCGGAGCGTCTCCGCACATCTCGGAGATGAGATGGCGGGCATGTTCGATCATTTTCGGGTTTTCGGAGCCGTCGATCGAGAAGACCTTCTCGCCGCCCGTGCGGGAAAAGGAGACGTAGTTGTGCAGTCCGTAATTCGTCAGGAAGTTCGTTTCGTAATTCATAGTCACCTTGCAAATGTTGCGCAGCGTCCTGGACCGCAGACGGTCCGGCGCGATTGAAATCCGTTCGTTTTGTCGGGGAAGAGAACTCTGGCGACCGCCGTTGCGGTCCTTGGGTCTTTTTACATCGACTTCTAAACGTACCGAACAGATGGGGAGTTTCGACCGGAATACAAGGTCCGGTTCTGCGGCCTGCGGCTGATACGGTCTCCGGCACAGCCTTGACCCCGTAGAGCGGATCGGCGAAAGCAGCAGCATGTCCGTCGAAACCTTCCACCTCAACGGCGTCGCCCTGACCGCGGATCCTGCCGGAATCCTGTTCTGGCCGGAGCGCTCCCTGCTCGTCGTGTCCGATCTGCATTTGGAGAAAGGCTCGAGCTACGCCGTGCGCGGGGTGCATCTGCCGCCATACGACACGGCCGAGACCCTGAAACGGCTTGCTTTGCTTGTGTCGGCCTACGCGCCCGAGCGGGTGATCTGCCTCGGGGACAATTTCCATGATCTGGGTGGTCCCGGGCGGATGTCGGAGAGCGACCGGAATGCCCTCGCCGCCCTGGTTGCCGGTCGCGACTGGTGCTGGGTTACCGGCAATCATGACCCGGACCTGCCGGAGGATCTTCCCGGGCGCAACAGCCTCGAAGAAACGGTCGGCGCACTCACCTTCCGCCACGAGAGCAACCGCAACGGCATTGGCGAGATCAGCGGCCATTTTCACCCGTCGGCACGGGTGAAGACCCGACAGCGCCACCTGTCCGGCCGTTGCTTCGCACATAACGGCCAGCGCCTTATCATGCCGGCTTTCGGCACCCTCACCGGTGGGCTCAGCGTGCGCGACCCGGCGATCGGAGCGGTCCTCGGCCGATCCTTCGAGATTCTGTTTCTCGGCCCGCGCCGCCTCTACCGGTTTCCGAGCAAGGCCGTCGCTTGAGTCAAAGTGATCCGCCTGCCGTCGCCTGCCGTATCGCCACAGCAGCAAATTACGGGTGGCATTTTGTCCGAGAAACCAATCCTTGTCTGGTTCCGCCAGGACCTGCGGCTTAGCGATAATCCGGCTCTGACGGCCGCTGTGGACTCTGGTGCGCCGGTCCTTCCCGTCTATGTTCTGGATGACGAAACGCCGGGCAGATGGGCGCCGGGCGGCGCATCGCGCTGGTGGCTGCATCACAGCCTCGCCGCGCTCTCCGAAAGACTTGAAAGGCGCGGCGCCACGCTGCATCTGGTCCGCTCGAAGAACGCGGCTGAGACCATCCGCACCCTCGCATCCGAGATCGGCGCCGGCGCGGTCCATTGGAACCGCTGCTACGAGCCGTTCGCCATAGCGCGCGACAAGAATCTGAAACAGGCCCTGAAAAGCGACGGGATCGGAACGGAAAGCTTCAATGCCTCACTTCTGTTCGAACCGTGGGCAGTGAAAACGAAATCCGGTACGGCCCCGAAGGTTTTCTCGCCCTACTGGCGTGCCCTGCGCGCGCTCGGCGATCCGGCGGAGCCGCTCCCCGCGCCCGAGCATATCCGTGGCGCCATGGCTTCCACGGAGGGCGAAAAGCTCGAGGACTGGAACCTGTTGCCGACAAAGCCCGACTGGGCATCCGGCTTCAACAAGCACTGGAAACCCGGCGAGGCCCACGCCCAGGCCCGGCTGGACTGGTTCCTCGAAACTGCGCTGGAAGACTATAAGGACGGCCGGAACTTCCCGGCGAAGCCCTACGTATCGCGCCTCTCCCCGCATCTCCATTTCGGCGAGATCGGACCGAGGCAGATCTGGCATCGTACGATCGCCTTTTGCCATGCCGAGGACCGCAATCCCTTTGCCGGATCGGCGGAGCATTTCCTGAAAGAACTGGTCTGGCGGGAGTTTTCCTACTCCCTGCTCTACCACAATCCGGACCTTCCCGAGGCCTGTCTGCGCCCGGAGTTCGAGCACTTCCCCTGGGACAGGTCGGACAAGGCGCTAAACGCATGGCAGCGCGGGCAGACCGGGATTCCCATTGTCGATGCCGGCATGCGCGAACTCTGGCAGACCGGCTACATGCACAACCGGGTGCGGATGATCTGTGCCTCCTTCCTGATCAAGCACCTGATGGTGGACTGGCGCGAGGGCGAAGCGTGGTTCTGGGACACCCTGCTGGACGCCGATCTCGCGAACAATTCGGCTTCCTGGCAATGGGTGGCCGGATCCGGAGCGGATGCCGCCCCCTATTTCCGCATCTTCAATCCGGTCCTGCAGGGCGAGAAATTCGATCCGGACGGCGACTATACCCGCCGCTGGGTGCCGGAACTTGCCGACGTGCCCGACCGCTGCCTGCAAAAGCCCTGGGAAGCGCCCGGAGACCCGGCGCCCGACTATCCTGACCCGATCGTCGATCTCGCCGCCGGTCGCGATCGCGCCCTCGCCGCCTACAAGAATCTGGGCGATGCGGAACCCGAAAAGGTAGCCGCGTGGGGTTAACCACAGCGAAATGCTGCACATGCCGCACAATTCAGAATAGAGTTTGCCCCGGGGGAGTGAGTGGATGCGTATAGCTGTTGTCGGAAGCGGAATCGCCGGACTCGGCGCGGCTTGGCTGTTGTCATCGCGCTATCAGGTGACCGTCTACGAAGCCAATGATCGACTGGGCGGACACAGCAATACGGTAACCGTCGATTACGACGGCCAGGCTGTTCCCGTCGATACCGGCTTCATTGTCTACAACGAGGCGACCTACCCGAACCTGATCGGAATGTTCGACTGGCTCGGCGTCAGGACCAAGCCGAGCGACATGTCCTTCAGCGTCTCGGTCGGCGATGGCGCGCTCGAGTACGAGGGCTCGCTCCGGGGGCTCGTCGCCCAGCCGACGAACCTCCTGAAACCCGGCTATTACCGGATGCTGGCCGACGTCGCCCGATTCTTCGCAGCGGCTCCACGCCTTCTTGACGAACCGCACGACCCGGACATCACTCTCGGCGCCTTCCTGGAGCGCGAGGGATACGGCGACGGATTTCTCTACGATCATCTCTTGCCGATGGCGGCCGCGATCTGGTCCTGTCCGGTCGAGACCATGCTCGCCTTCCCGGCCCGCAGCTTTGTTCGTTTCTTCGTCAATCACGGCCTTCTGAAACATATGAACCGGCCGCAATGGTTCACCGTCGACGGCGGCTCGCAGAGCTATGTGCGCCGGCTTGCGGAAGAGATCGAACAACGCGGCGGTCAGATCCGTATCGGCCATCCGGTACGCGAGATTCGCCGCCTCGAGAGCGGCGTCATGGTGAAGGAGCCGGACGGTTCGGAGACCTTCTACGACCAGATCGTGATCGGCGCCCATGGCGACGAGGCACTCTCCATGCTGAGCGATGCGGACAGCGCTGAGCGCAATCTGCTCGGCTGCTTCAGCTATCAGGACAATGTCGCGGTGCTCCACCGGGACCGCAGCCTGATGCCGAGAAGGCGTGCGGCCTGGGCCTCCTGGAACTATCTCGCCGAGGGCCGGCGGAACATGGACCGGGCCGTCGCACTCACCTACTGGATGAACCGCCTCCAGAGCATCGACGAAGGACTGCCGCTCTTTGTCACAATGAATCCGCTGCGCGAGCCGGATCCCGCGCTTGAGTTCGCGCGCTTCAACTATACCCATCCGGTCTTCGACAGCGCCGCCGTGCGTGCGCAGTCCGATCTCGGAACCATACAAGGTAGCCGCAATACCTGGTTCTGCGGCAGCTACTGCGGCTATGGCTTTCATGAGGACGGCCTCAAAGCCGCGATCGCCGTTGCGCGCGGTCTAGGGATCACGGTTCCCTGGAACACCACGGTCGAGCCCGCGAGCCAGATTTGGCTGGCGCGGCAGAATTCCGAAGCAGCGGCACTTGCGACGGGAGACGATTGAGATGGACGACGGGGCAGAACGGATCGCCTCCGCATCCTGCCTCTATCGCGGGGCGGTCATGCATGCGCGCCTGCTGCCTTTCCGGCACCGCTTCGTCTACCGCGTGTTCTCGATGCTGGTGGATCTCGACGAGCTCGACGAGCTTTCCTCCGGGTTGCGCTTCTTCTCGCGCAACCGCTTCAACCTGTTCTCCTATTTCGACCGGGACCACGGCAGCCGCGACGGCATGCCGGTGGCGGGCTGGGTCCGCGCCCAGCTCCAGGCCGCAGGCTTCGAATCGGGCGAAGGTCGCATTACATCACATTGTTTTCCAAGAATTCTCGGTTTCGTCTTCAACCCGCTGACGATCTACTTCTGTCACCACCGGGACGGGCACCTGCAGGCAGTTCTCTATGAGGTGAAGAACACGTTCGGACAGCAGCATTGCTACCTGATCCCCGTCGAGGACGCGCACGAATCCGAGAGCGCGATCCTGCAGAGCTGCGACAAAGGCTTCTACGTTTCGCCTTTCATGGAGATGAAATCGACCTACCGCTTCCGGCTGAAGGAACCCGGCGAGAAACTCTCGATCCTGATCCGTCAGGAAACACCGGCCGGAGAGACTCTGATCGCGACCCATACGGGGCGCCGAGAGACGCTCACCGACGGCTCGATCCTGAAGATGGCAGCCCTCTATCCGCTCCTCACTCTGAAGGTCGTCACCGGGATCCATTGGGAGGCTCTGAAGCTTTGGGTCAAGGGCGCGGTCTTCCATGAGAGGCCGGCCGAGCCGGAAAATGCCGTAACCGTGATCGGCAAATCATCCGCCGGGCGGCATGCAGCGTAAGCAAGAAGATTGAGAATGGGGCGAGCTGGAATGACTGATCAAAAGACGGCCGACTATCCGCTTCCGATGACCGGCCTGAGACCGAAACGAACCGACATGCTGATGCCGTGGACCCGGGCCCTGCTCATCATGTTGAGGGCAGTGCGGATCGGCACGCTGACCGTGCATGCGCCCAATGGCGAGAGCTATCGCTTCGAAGGCCAGACTCCCGGCCCCCACGCGGAAGTCAGACTTTCCTCCGACGATGTCAGCCGGAAGCTTCTGCTCGGCGGCGACGTGCGCTTCGGCGAAGCCTACATGGAAGGCGGCTGGGATACCCCAGATCTCCCCGCCCTGATCGAATTCGGCGCGCAGAACCAGCGCGCCCTCTCCCGCGCCATCGACGGTACCCGCATCGGGCGTTTCTTCAAGTCGCTGCAGCATTTCGCCAACCGCAACACGAAACGCGGCAGCCGGCGCAACATCGCGCACCATTACGACATCGGGAACGCGTTCTACGGCAAGTGGCTCGACCCGAGCATGACCTATTCGGCCGCCGTCTTCGAGGCGGGCGAGGAAGACCTGGAGCCGGCGCAAAGGCGCAAGTACCGGCGGATCGCGGACATGCTGCGCCTCGAGCCCGGCCAGACCGTGCTGGAGATCGGCTGTGGCTGGGGCGGCTTTGCCTCGGTCGCGGCGCGCGAATACGGCGCCCGGGTGGTCGGCCTGACGCTTTCCCAGGAACAGCACGATTACGCCATCGAGCGCGCGAAGCGCGAGGGCATCTCCGACAAGGTCTCGATCCAGCTCTGCGACTACCGCGACGTGGACGGACGCTTCGATCATATCGCCTCGATCGAGATGTTCGAGGCGGTCGGCGAGAAGTACTGGCCGACCTTTTTCGATCAGGTCCGCGCACGTTTGACAGACACGGGCCATGCCGCGATGCAGATCATCACCATCGACGACGAGGGCTTCGAGACCTACCGGAGAAACCCCGACTTCATTCAGAAATACATCTTCCCGGGCGGCATGCTGCCCTCTGTCGGCAAACTGACCGAGCACATTGAAGCCTCGGGCCTCGAATGTTTCGCCAATGACGGGTTCGGCAGCCACTATGCGCGCACCCTCGCCATGTGGCGGGAACGCTTCCACGCGCGCTGGCACGAGATCGCCCCACTCGGCTTCGACGAACGCTTCCGGCGGATGTGGGACTATTACCTCTGCTATTGCGAGGGTGGCTTCCGCGCGGGCCATATCGATGTCCGGCAGATCGCGCTGAAGCACGCGTGAGGGCATGACGGCAGAAACCGCTGCTTCGCCCTTCTCGCGGCTGAAGCTCCTCGCCTACGGCTTTCCCGGGCTGCCCCTCGCCGCGCTCGGCGTTCCGCTCTTCATCTTCCTGCCGTCCTTCTACGCGCAGGACCGGGGGCTCAGTCTTGCCGCGGTCGGTCTCGTCCTGCTGGCGGCCAGGCTCTGGGATGCGGTCACGGATCCTGTCATCGGCCTGCTGAGCGACCGGATCGCGACCCGGTTCGGCCGCCGCAAACCCTGGATCCTCGCCGGTACCCCGCTGACCTGCCTTGCCGTCTATATGCTCTTCGTTCCGCCGGACGGTGCCGGCGTGCTCCATCTCTTCGCCTGGAGCGCGGTGCTCTATCTCGGCTGGACCATGGTGCAGCTGCCCTATACGGCTTGGGGCGCCGAGCTCTCCGGCGACTATCACGAGCGCTCCCGGATCACCGCGTTCCGCGAAACAATGGTTGTGTTCGGCACTTTGCTGGCCTCCGGCATGCCAGCCGCGATCGCGGCCTCCGGCGGCCAAAATGATCTGGGTGAGGTCCTCACGGCGCTCGCCGTTTTCCTGATCCTCGCCTTACCGCTTTCGGTTCTGCTGGCGGCAGGGCTGGTCGCGGAAACACCTCCGGGACCAGCCCCGGTTCGAAAGACGGTGGATAACTGGCGTGCCGGCGCCGCCCTGCTCATCCGCAACAAGCCCTTTCTGCGCCTGATCCTCTCGTATCTGCTGAACGGGCTGGCCAACGGGCTGGCGGCGACCCTCTTCGTCCTGTTCGTCCAGAAGGGTCTCGCCTTGCCGGAGGCCGTCGACACGCTCCTGCTCACTTACTTCCTGCTAGGCATCGCGGGTGTGCCGCTCTGGCTCTTCGTGAGCCACCGGCTCGGAAAGCACCGGACCTGGATCGTCGCAATGCTGCTGAACAGCGCGATCTTCGCCACCGTGCCGCTGCTCGGACCCGGCGACTATTTCGCCTTCCTCGCCATCTGTGTCGGCACCGGCCTCTGTCTCGGCGCCGATCTCGTGCTGCCGCCCTCGATGCAGGCCGACGTTGTCGATGTCGATACAGCCGAGGGCGGAGGCGCGCGCACCGGGCTCTATTTCGCGCTCTGGGGCATGGCGACAAAACTCGCACTGGCGCTCGCCGTCGGCATCGCCTTTCCGGTGCTGGAGATAGCCGGGTTCGATGCCGCGGGCGAGAACGACGCCGAAGCTCTTCTCACGCTCTCCCTGCTCTACGGCGCCGCACCGGTGGTCCTGAAGCTCGCGGCCATCGCAATCATGCGCGGCTTTCCGGTCACCGCCGAGAAGCAGGCCGAGCTGCGCCGGAAAATCGACCTGAAATCCGCAGAAACCAGTCCCGGGAGTTGATCCATGATCCGCCGTCTTCCGTACATTCTAGTGGTTCTCCTGACCCTCGGAGCCTGCTCGAACATGCAGATCGAAGATTTCGCCGGAACCGGACCGGAACTGAAACCCGAAGAGTATTTCGCGGGCCAGACCAAGGCCTGGGGAATCTTCGAGGACCGGTTCGGCAACCTGAAACGGGAGTTCCTCGTCGACATCAAGGGCGACTGGGATGGGACCACGCTGACGCTAACCGAGGATTTCAACTATAGCGACGGCGAAAAGGAGCAGCGTATCTGGCACATTATGAAGTCCGGAGACGGGCTCTATGAAGGCCGCGCCGACGACGTGGTCGGTGTCGCCAAGGGTGTTGCCAGAGGCAAAGCCCTCAACTGGTCCTACGACCTGATGCTAAAGGTCGGGGACAACACGATCAAGGTGCGGTTCGACGACTGGATGTTCCTGCAGCCCGGCGGGGTGATGATCAACAAGGCCGAAGTCTCGAAATTCGGCATCACCATCGGCACCGTCACCCTGTTCTTCGCCAAGAATGCGGTCAATCGCACGGGATCATTCGGCGGGCGTAAATCGGCGGCCTAGCCAGCGGAGCACCGGCCCCAGAACGGGCACCAGCCCGAACACCTGCGAGGCGGCGTCCCAGTGGTCGATATGGCTGGAGACGAGGCCGTCATCGTCGAATTCGATCTCGCTCAGGCCGACGATCTCGATCTCCCGGTCCCCGGCCGCCTTCACCCGTCCGGTCATGCGCCATTTGAGATAGCAGGCCCTCTCTCCGGAAACCCGGTCGAGCACTTCGAAAGCCGGCGCGTCCATCGCCTCGAACATATGCCTGAAGATCGCAATGACCTTGCCGCGCCCGGTGACATCGCTGAACGGGTCCCTGAAACGGACATTCTCAGCGAGCAACGCGGCAAGCGCTCCGAGGTTTTGTTCCGTCAGCGTCTCGTAGCAGCGGGCATAGGCCGCCAGCCGATCTTCAGCCAATCCTGTCACTTGCCCGTGCCCCGCTTCACCAGCCCGAAATAGAGACTGTATGGCAAAGCGTTCAAGAGCTTGAGAATGATCGCGAAACGGCGCGGAAAGGTAATTTCGAACCGATCGGACTGCAGGCCCTTGTAGAACGCTTCCGCGGCGTCCTCCGGCTCCATCAGGAACGGCATCGGGAACGGGTTCCTGTCTGTCAGCGGCGTCCGGACGAAGCCCGGGCAGACCAGCTGGGTCTTCACGCCATATCGGTCGAGATCGAACTTCAGCGCCGCCGTCATGTTATTGAGCGCGGCCTTTGTGCCACCGTAGGCTGCCGCCGTCGGCAGCCCGCCATAACCCGCGACGGAGGACACCACGGCGATGTGGCCCTTGCGGGCAGAGATGAAGCCGGGCACGACGGCCGCGAGACAGTTCACCACGCCCATCAGATTGACCTCGAGCAAGGTCCGGAACGGCTTCGTCTCGAGTTCCTCGATCTCGACCGGCAGGTGAGTTCCTGCCGCAAGGACCGCCAAGTCGAGACGACCCCGCTCTTCACGAATGCGCGCCACGGTCTCCTTCGCCGCCGCCTCGTCCGTCACGTCGAGCGGATAGGCGAAGAATTTTTCCGGGTGCCGCTTTTCCAGTTCCGCCATCGCCTCTGCGGACCGCGCCGAACCAGCGACGGTCCAGCCGTCCCGCATCATGCGTTCGGCCAGCGCAAGACCGATCCCGGAACTGGCACCGGTGATCCAGACACAGCGCGCGCTCATTCGAGGTCCTCCAGCACGACCCGGACGGTCTCGGAACCCGCACTCTTCACCGCGTCCAGCTCGATGAAGCGGTCCCTGTCCCCTGCGCGTGGCGCGACGCGGACATATTCGAACGCGGCACCGTCATGCACGAAGGTCATTTTCACCCACTCGCCGTTACGGCCGTACCAGATGTCGAGGTCCAGCTCGCCCCGCATCCGGTAATGCAGAGCGTCGATTTCCCTACCTTCCGCAAGGATGGTCTCCTGACCGACCTCGGTCATGGTAATGTTCCGCAGCCGCCCGTATTGCAGGTCGATCAGCTTGGTCGCGTCCGTCAGGGCGAAATTCCAGTAGGTCGACGGAACCGACTCGCCGGGTGGCGCCACATGCTCCCCCTCGCGCCCGGAAAAGCGGAACCCTTCCGGGGCGGACTCACCGTCGACGATAAAGACATCTCCGTCGTCATTCACCACTCCGCGGGCGCGCAGAAGCTTGTTCCCGTCCCACTCGTCCTGCGCCCGCAGAGCGTAGTAATAGAGCGTAAACGGCCCTATTCTGAAATCGAATAATGTCTGTGTATCAACAAGATATTTTCCGTCTTTGATGTCAAATCTTAACATGACGACACCAAGCGGATCGCCCTCGCGATAGACCTTGAACTTGATCAGCCCATCCTCCGCCCAGCCCTTCGGAACGAGACTGGACGCGGTGACGGCGTTGGGCAGCAGGAGGCCCGTAAGGATCAGCGCCGGTGCGATCAGCGCCAGCAAGCGGGCGCAAAACGGTTTCATCTTTCCATCCCAGCATGCGAGGCCGGATGAGGTCGCATCCGAACCAGCCTATCCTGCGTTACGGCGGCAGCAGGGAACCGGATCATCCCGATCCTTGGATCGTGGATATGAAACATTATACTATTGCATCAGAGACACTTCGACTGCGACGGATGCCACACAGGTGCACAAGCCCGACGAAAGCTTTCCGAGTCCGGACCACGATCACGGCCAATGCCTCGACGACGCGCTGAGCGCGGCCGAGCGGCTTTGCGCGGAGCGTGGCGCCCGCATCACGCCGGCCCGCCGCCGCGTGCTGGAACTGGTCTGGCAGCGCCATGCGCCGGTCGGCGCCTACGATATCCTCTCTGAGATGCAGAAAGACGCGGACCGGGACGGCAAGGCGAGCACCAAGATCGCCCCGCCGACCGTCTACCGGGCGCTTGAGTTCCTGATGGAGCAGGGGCTCGTGCACAAGGTCGAGTCGCAGAATGCCTATATCGGCTGCAGCCATCCCGAGGCGGGCCACGATTGCGGGTTCCTGATCTGCCGGGAGTGCGGCGCCGCGCTCGAGGTCGAGGACGAGGAACTGAGCGCTCTGCTCACCGCCCTCGCCCGACGTCACGGCTTCAAGGCAGAGGAAAGCACGGTGGAGATCAAGGGGCTGTGTCCTGCCTGCAAATCGGCCGCGGCCTGAATCATGCTCGACAGGACATCGCCGCTTCTCGACATCGCGAACCTCAGCATCGACCATAACGGCCGTGCGGTTCTGCAGGATGTCAGCTTCGCCCTTGGACGGGGCGAGATCATCAGCGTGATCGGCCCGAACGGCGGCGGCAAGACCACCCTGCTTCGGGCCATCCTCGGCCTGGTGCGCCCGGGCAGCGGCAGCGTGACGCTCGCCGCCGGCACGAGCATCGGCTACGTGCCGCAAAAACTCGCGATCGACGCGACCATGCCGCTCACCCCGCGCCGCTTCCTGACCCTCGGCATGAAGGGCGTGCGCGGACGCGTCGCGGAGGTCGCGGAGCGGACCGGGATCAGCCACCTGCTCGACCGCCAGCTTGCCGCGCTTTCCGGCGGCGAGACCCAGCGGGTCCTCCTCGCCCGCGCGATCCTGAAAAAACCGTCCCTCCTGGTGCTCGACGAGCCGACCCAGGGCATGGACGTCGCCGCGCAGTCGGAACTGTTCCGGCTGATCGAGGCGATCCGGGCCGAAACCGGCGCCGCGGTGATCATGGTCTCGCACGACCTGCATCTCGTGATGCGCGGCACCGACCGGGTGCTCTGCCTCAACGGCCATATCTGCTGCACCGGCCATCCGGCGGAGGTCGAACGCGACCCGAGTTTCCGCTCGCTCTTCGGACGCTTGGACGAAGCGGCCGTCGTGCCCTATCGTCACGACCACGACCACACGCATGACGGCGCCTGCGATCACAACCACGACCATGGGCACGATCACGGGCATCACCACCACCATCATTGACCAACCCACGCCAGAACGGGCGGAACCATGACCGATACGACCAGCGAACCGGACCGGCTTCCGGTCTCCATCCTCACCGGCTTCCTCGGCAGCGGGAAAACCACCCTGCTCTCGAAACTGATGCGCCACCCGGAGATGGACCGCATCGCCGTCATCGTGAACGAATTCGGCGAGGTCGGGCTCGACGACGCGCTTGTGATGGAGTCGAACGAGGACGTGGTGCTGCTGAACAGCGGCTGCCTCTGCTGCACCGTGCGTGGCGATCTGGTGGACACGCTGAAGCGACTGTTCAAGGACCGCGCGAAAGGCCTGATCCCGGACTTCGACCGCATTGTGGTCGAGACCACCGGCCTCGCCGATCCGGCGCCGATCCTGCACACGATGATGGCAGATCCGTTCCTGGTCACGCGCTTCCGCCTCGACGGGGTGATCACGGTGGTCGACGCGCACCATGCGATGGAGCAGTTCGACAAGCAGTTCGAGAGCGTGAAACAGGCCGCCGTCGCCGACCGTATCGTGCTGACCAAGACGGACGTTACCGACGCCGAGCAGGTCGCGAAGGTCGAGGCACGGCTCGCGGAACTCAATCCGGCGGCGCCGGTGATCAAGGCCGTGCAGGGTGACGTGTCCCCGTCCGTGCTCTTCAACGCCGGGCTCTACAATCCGAAAACCAAGAGCACCGACGTCTCCCAATGGCTCCGCGAGGAGGCCTACCGGGCGACCGAAGGCCATGTGCATCACCACGACCATCATCATGATCACGGCCACGATCATGACCACGGGCACCATCATCACGATGTGAGCCGGCACGACGATCATATCCATTCCTTCGTGCTCTATTTCGACGAGCCGCTGGAGTGGAACCGGATCGCCGGCGCGCTCGACATGATGGCGCAGACCCACGGCGCGAATATCCTGCGCATCAAGGGTCTGCTGAACCTGAAGGAACTGGAAGACGAGCCGGTCGTGGTCCATGCCGTGCAGCACATGTTCCATCCGCCGGCCAAGATCGAGAAATGGCCAAACGAGGACCGCCGCTCCCGCCTCGTCTTCATCGTCCGCGACCTCGACAAGAAGACAATCGAGAGCGTGATGAACTCCTATCTCGCCCTCGAATTCGCATGAGCCACGCGTTCAAAGCCGCGGTTCTGAGGGCGCCGAACCCGGCGCGTCCATACGCCGAGCACAAGCCGCTCTCGCTCGAGACCGTCAGCGTCCCCGCGCCTGGCGAAGGCGAGGTCCTGGTGAAGATCGCCGCGGCAAGCCTCTGCCGCTCGGATCTTTCAGTGATCAATGGCGTCCGCGCCTGGCCGATGCCGATTGTTCCCGGTCACGAGGCGAGCGGAACCGTGGTCGAGACCGGGCCCGGAGTTGGCTCGGTCGGCACCGGTGATCCCGTGGTGCTGGTCTACCAGCCGCAATGCGGCGCCTGCCCTGCCTGCCTCGATGGCGAAGCCCATCTCTGCGGACCGGGGCTCGCGGCAAACCGCAAGGGCGAGCTGCTCTCCGGCGGCCCGCGTCTCTCGCTCGACGGCACGCCGGTGCATCATCACATGGGCCTCTCCGCCTTTGCCGAATACGCGCTGGTTTCCGAGAAATCCGTGGTCCGGATCCCGAAAGACCTGCCGCTCGACATCGCCGCGCTCTTCGGCTGCGCTGTGATGTGCGGCGCGGGAACCGTTCTGAACACCGCCGCGATCAGAGCCGGCGATACGGTTGTTATTGCCGGCGCCGGCGGAGTCGGGCTCAGCGCCCTTCTCGGCGCCC
Source organism: Nisaea sp. (assembly GCF_017640745.1). Taxonomy (GTDB): domain Bacteria; phylum Pseudomonadota; class Alphaproteobacteria; order Thalassobaculales; family Thalassobaculaceae; genus Nisaea. The sequence goes on from NZ_JAEPQA010000015.1 coordinate 49,670, forward strand.
GCGCCGCCGGGGCCTCGCAGATCATCGCCGTCGATCCGGATCCGGCGAAGCTGGAGCACGCGACACGCCTCGGCGCGAGCAACGTGATCCATTCCGGCGATCGCAGCGCGGCGGCCGAGGTTATGGACCTGACCTCGGGCGGCGTCGATATCGCCTTTGAGACTGCAGGAAAGCTCGGCGCCTTCGAGATCGCCTACGACAGCGCAAGGCGCGGCGGCACGGTGGTCTCGGTCGGTCTGGTCGATCCGAAGACGCCGTTCCAGCTCGACGTGGCCGCGCTCGTCACCGGCGCCAAGACCGTGAAGGGTTCCTACGTCGGAAGCTGCAATCCGCGCACCGACATCCCGCGCTTCATCGCCATGCACCAGCGAGGCCTGCTGCCGGTCGAGGACCTGATCACCCACCGGATGCCGCTTTCCGAGGTCAACACCGCGCTCGACCGCATGGAAGACGGCACGGCGATCCGGCAGATCCTGACGCCGTAAGCGTCCTCAGCCGGCCTTCCCGGAAAGCTCCAGAACGAGATAGAGCAGGCCCGGCATGGTCAGGAAGCCGAGCACCGTCGAGACGATGACGCAGCCCGCGATGGTCTCCGGTTCCCGGTTGTAACGGACCGCGAACAGGTAGGGGAAAATCGCGACCGGCATGCTGGACATCAGGATGACGACGCCTGTTTCCATCTCGCTGGTCCCGAGCACCCAAGCCGCGAACACACCGGCGCCGAAGCCGACCACCAGCCGCAGCAAGGCCACCCCGAGACTGTCAAGCAGGTTGGAAAGCCGCAGCTTGGCGAGCGACACGCCGAGCGTCATCAGCAGCAGCGGAATGCACATGCCGCCCATCAGGTCGGCGGTGTCGATGATCCATTTCGGCACGTCGATCCCGCCGAAGATGCAGACCAGCGCGGCCGCGACGGAGTAGATGATGGGATTGCGGGTCAGCGATCCGATGCCGAATTTCCCGGACGCGATCCCGTTGCCGACGGTGAACATGGTGACCGCCTGCACGGCGAAATAGGAAATCCCCAGCGCCAGGCCTTCCTGGCCGAAAGCGAAGAGGCAGAGCGGCAGGCCGATATTTCCGACATTCGGGAACATTAGGGCCGGAAGGTAGGCGCGCTGAGATTTCCGCCAGAGAAAGAGTGCCGGCACGATCACGGCCACCGTCACCGCGACAACCAGGGCGCTGCCCGCGCCGATCCGCAGCAGAGAGTCGATGGAGAGCTCCAGGCCGACCAGGGTTCCGAAGACCAGGCAGGGCGTACCGATCAGGGTCACCATGGAGGTGACGGACTCATTGTCGAAAGGCAGCTTCAAACGTGCCCAGACGATGCCGAAGGCCGAGCAGATGAAAACCGGGGCGATGATCGCGAACAGCTGGTAGAGCATGGGCGGGTCCGGGAAATGCAGGCAGCGCGCTAGATAGACCAGCCGTCAGGCAGGGTCCAGAAAACCTTTTCGCGCGAGAACCGAGGGCGCCGGCACGCCGAAGCCGTGCGCATGGGCGTAGAAATCGTGGTTGTCCCTCTGCATGACCGGATCGGCCATCAGCCGCTGTTCGTATGCCAGACCGAGTTCCCGGAAGCTATCGAGCGCTTCGGCATCCGCGGTGACATCCGTCCCGTCTCGATCGCGGTCGATCATGCTCCGGGCCGCTTCCTCAAGCTCACCCTCGTCGTTCTCGCGGATCTCGACGCCCATCTTCGCGAAGACCTCGCCGCTCCCCACTGCCGGAAGACCCCGTTCCAGGATCTCCCGATAGGACAGCCGCATTCCGTTGGCGGACGAGACATAGTCCTTGAAGAGCAGCAGGTCGTTCTTCAGCGGCAGGCGCAGGAGTTCATAGACGAGATTGACCGTCGCGGCCGGGCGGCCGAAGGCGCGGACCAGCGCTTCCGGCCCTGAGGCCTGATTGAAGGCGAAGGCACAGCGGGCGGAAAGGAAGATGTCCAGCGCCTGGCTGTAGGCCGGATGCAGGAACGCGTCGAGCGCCTCGCGCGGGGCGCCTTCCATCGGAATGCTGTTCCGGTCCCCGAGGCGGAACACCCAGTAACCCGCCTCGGTGAAGCGCCGGATCGCCTGTCTGTAGGTGCGGATATCGGCGCAGCGGAAGGCATGATGCGCCTTCTCCGGAAGATAGCTCATGTCACGGGTATGGAGCATGACGAAGGGATTTCCCTCCGGCATACCGGACGCGGCCAGAAACGCCTCACCGCGCTCCCGGATATCGTCCGGAAGCTCGTAATAGCGGATCTCGCCGCCTGCGACGGCGTGACGCCCGAAGTCGCGGACCACGCGCTGCGGCGAGGCGAGGCAAAGATGGAAAAGCTTCAGGTCGAGGATACCGCCGTCGAGAAAGCCGAGCAGCGGCAGGATCGGATCGGCCGTCGGAACGTGAACGAACTCCGGTCCCGGGCATTGCAGGATGAACGGATTGTAGCCGGCACCGCTCCCCTCCCCGGTCACCAGAAGGATGCGGTCGTAATGCGGACCGTAGAGGCTTTTCACGAAGAACGGCTCCATCGCCGTGTGCCCGATGCGGTCGACCTGCGCCAGGATGTAGACCAGCGTCCGCCGCCCCTCTTCGATATGGGGCAGGACGGTCTGGAAGAGCCGCTGCATCGTCTCCTGCTTGCCGAACTCGGCGCGCAGGTTTTCCAGCAGCCTCGCATCCTCTTCCGGAAACGTCGTCATATCCGCTCTCCTCCGGGCGAAGCGGTATCATGATACGGGTCGGCAGGGAATGGCACCCGTTCAGGCGCGCCCCGTTGCGCGCCCTCCGGCTTTGTGGCATTCCGCTCTGGCTTACACGCGACAGGGAGGAGCGAGGCGCATGTTTTTCGAGCCGGGCAAGCACAAGGAACACGGTTTCACCTTCGATCCGTTCAAGGCGACGATCTCGCCGCGGCCGATCGGCTGGATCTCGACACTGGACGAGAACGGTGTGACCAACCTCGCGCCCTATAGCTTCTTCAACGCGGTCTCCTGGGCCCCGCCCTGCGTGATCTTCTCAAGCGGCTCGCGGCCAGACGGCTCGCCGAAGGACAGCCAGATGAATGCCGAGAAGACCGGGGAGTTCGTCTGCAACATCGTCGGCGCCGCACAGGCGAAGCAGATGAACGAAACAGCAATCCACTTTCCGCACGGCAAGGACGAGATGCAGCATGCCGGCCTCGAAGGCCTGCCCTCTCAGTATGTGAAGCCTCTCCGGGTGAAGGACGCGCCGGTGCATCTCGAGTGCAAGTACCTGCGCACCATCGAGCTTCCGTCGGCGAGCGACACCGCGCGCAACTGCATCATCCTTGGCGAGGTCGTCGGCATCCATATCGACGAGAAATACGTCGCCGACGGCCGTCTCGACGTCACCAAGTACCAGCCGGTCGGCCGCCTCGGATACATGGATTACTGCGCCGTTTCCGAAGTCTTCGAGATGAACCGCCCGGACTGACCGTCCCGGCCGCACCGCGGCCGCGAGGAACGACTTCACATTGACCGCTTCTCACGCGTCGACCTGATACCGCGACCGGCAGCCTCCGGCGCGGCCGGGGACAATGCGGAGACGGAGCAGTCGCGTGAGGAAAATCTCGGTCGATCACAAACGCAGTCTGGACAGCGCGGTCACGGGCCAGCTTCTCAAGATCAAGCCGATCCGGAACGAGCTCGAGACCTACACCACCGCCTTCATCAAGGCGTTCAACGCGGACACGGTGCCTCTCTTCCCGGCGCCGGCCAAGCAGGTCACGCTCGCGAAGCTGACCTCGCTCAGCGTCAAGGGCGGTCTCGGGATCGAGAACCTCGAAGCCCAGGCAACCCAGAACCCGCCGAACCGGCTGGTCTGGAACAATTATGCGGGCGACGCGGACTTCAATCTGCTGATCGAGAAAGAAGCCTATCCGCCCGGCCTCACCACCGGCGCGGTGATGGCCTCCGTCGCGCAGCGCATCAAGATGCTGCTGGCCGAGACCATCGGCACGACGCGCTTCGCCAACCTCACCCAGATCCTCTCGAACCAGGCCCTCCAGGCCCCGCTCTATCTCTGCAATCAGGTCGAGGCACTCTCCCACCTTGTCGACTTCCTCTCCCAGGACCTGACGCCGCCGATCGACGGCGCGAACTACCCGGTGAACGCCGACGCCCTGACCATCGCCAAGTGCCTGTCCGGGCTCGAACCGGCGCTTTCGGGGATCCGCGGCCCGGACATCCAGCGGGCCTTTCAGGCAATCACCGCCAGCTCCGGCAACCAGTTGCTGGTCTATCGCGACCGGGACGAGAAACTGTTCTTCGTCTCCGATGTCGGCCGGGTGAAGTCGGAGTGGTTCGACGTGGACTACAGCTTCTTCCCCTATGCCCCCGGCCGCATGGACAGCCTCGGCTTCGAGGTGACGGAGCTGGCGATCGCGCAACAGCAGGCGCGTGAGGTCAACCGAACCAAGCTGCCCTATGACATCTTCAAGGTCGTGACGTCGGACTTCACCTACACCGAGTCCGAACGCACGCTGAAGGAGCTCGGGCCGTTCGACGATTTCCTCTACACGGCCGAATTCGAGACCCGCGAGCAGAAGCGTCCGAAATCGCCCTACAACCTCTCGCTCTACGCCAACAACCTGATCGACGATTTCGATCTGATCCGCACGGCCCTGAGGTTTCCGGGCATCTCGGTCAGCCAGCCGAAGGACATCGCCAAGGACGATTACCGGGCCGATGTCGGACACGGCGCAGCGAAATGCGAGTTCGTCGACGTCGCCATACCGCGCATCGCCTCGCCCGAATGGTTCTACCTGCAGGACCGGGTCTATTACGACAAGATCCCGGCGAACCCGCAGCAGAATCAGGCCTACGTCAAGGTCTGCAACTGGGAATACCAGTGCGAGGAGAACCTCAATCTTCTGATCGAGCTCGCGGCGGGCCAGAGCCACAGCGCTCACAAGTCCGGCAAGCGGATCGACCGGCTGATCACGGCCTGGAACCATTGCAACATGGCGGCGGTCTTTCCGCGCCCCGGCGGTAACGCAAAGCTGCCCAACGACATCCCCTTCGAAGCGCCGGGCCTGCTCGTTTCCAACTTCGCCGACGATTACGAACGGCTCTACGGGTTCCACCCGCTGCCCGACGATTTCTACGTGCAGGTCTTCGAACCGTTGTTCCTTTTGCATCAGGCGCTCGCGACCAGCCAGATCAAGCCGAACGACACGACGAGAAAAGCCGTCGTCACTGCCGCCGGCGTGCTGGGTCAGACAGGTCTCGGCAAGATGGTTTGCGGCGCACTGACCGCCGAAGCGCCGATCGTGTCCGGCCTGCGGACGCTTGTGGATGCGGAGCAGCTCTCATGCGACTGGGCTCTGGCTGCGCTGCTGACGCTGAAGGCGAGCCGGATCGGCGACAGGATCTGGTTTCCCGTGACCATGAAAGCCGAAGTGAAGGACGCCAATGCCGTCAACAACGCCAATCTGGGGCTGCCGCAGGCCAATGACGGCGATCTCATCATTGCCACCCGTAACGGCGGCCTGCCGAGCCAGTGGCTTACCCTGACCCTCATACCGCAAGGCATCGACGGCACGACCCCGATCGACTTCACCGGCCCGCTCGTCCGTGCGAACCAGCGTCTGATCAACAAGGTGCGGGAGAACCTGCTGCATTCGAACAACCAGATGCTGCGCATCGCCTACGGGCAGATCCTGAACGTCCTGCTGCGGGCAAACGCTGACAGCTATCTCGACAATATCATCCCGCTCGACGGCTGAGCGGGTTCAGCCGGAGAGATACTTCCGCAGGACCTCGGTCATCCGCGCCGGCGTGGTGCCGCGCGGGAACATGGTAACGAACCGGCCGTCCGGGCCCATCAGGTAGGTCAGGGTCGAATGGTCGACGAGGTAATCGTCCTCAGACGCGCCGTCGAGCCGGAATTTCCGACGATGCACCCGGTAGGCTTTCGCAGCAGCCGCGACTTCCGCCTCGGTTCCGGTCAGGCCCACCAGGGCGGGATGAAAGGCATCGGTGAAAGCGGCGAGCGACTCCCACCTGTCGCGCTCGGGATCGACCGAGATCAGAAGGGGCTGCACCCGTTCCACCAGCGGCCCGAGACTGTCCAGCGCCTGCCCCACCACGGCGAGGTCTGTCGGACAGATGTCGGGGCAATAGGAATAGCCGAAATAGACCAGCATGAACTTTCCGGCATAACTGTCCGGTGCGACCCTCGCGCCGGTCTCGTCGATGAGCGAGAACGGGCCGCCGAACAGCGACGGCAGGTCCGCACTGCGAGCCGCGGATGCTGCGAACAGCACAGCCAGTGCCAAAGAAGCAGCAAGGAGAAACCGCGTCACAGCAGCCCCTATTCGGCAGGCGGCGGGACCAGATCCGGCCGCCCGACCTTGCCGTAGGTGCCGATGACCTCCCCGATATGCGGATCGCGGCGGAACCAGCGCTTGGCGTCCGTCGTGCCGTTGCGCTTCTTCCAGTCCTTCGCGAAGGCGGTCGCCTGGATCCAGTCGACCGCGCCGGGCTTGCGGTGTTTCTGCAGCATGTAGATGACCATCGAGGGATGGGTGATGATCAGTCCGTCGACCTCGACCCGCCCGCCGCAATAGGGCAGCAGATCGAGCGTCGCCCCGGCGAAGAGCGTGTTGCTCTTCACCGCCATCAGCAGCCGCCCGTCGTCCCGCAGCAAACCGAGCTGGCGCTTGCCGCCGCCGCAATTCTCCGGGCAGTCTCCGCTCAGCTCGCAGAGCATGTCGACGACCTTCGCCTCGAACTGCGCCGTCATTTCGCCGTCGATGCCCCATTTCTGTGCCGCGTGCGACGGCATGGAAACGGCGAGAAGGAACGGCAGGAGAAGCAGCAGAAGGTGCCGGGCCATGCTCACATCCCCCATGGCTGGATGCCGAACTTCTCGTGCGTGAGATCGACCACGCCGTCGTCGTCCGCCACCTGCGTCACCAGCAGGTAATTCACCCCGTCCCGCCGGATCAGGTCTCCATCGACCGTGACCTTGTGGCTCTGGATCTTCACCATCGAGGGATTGGAGACGTTTTGCGTGTCGGCCTCGACACGGAGCACGACATAGAGCGTGCCGTCCTCGGCCCGGATGCTGACCGGAATGCCGCCGACCGCACACCAGACCGCACACTGATAATGCGCCGAGCCGCGCGCATACATGATCTCGGTGACGTAGCACCAGGTATCGATCAGCTCTCCCTCGACGCGGATCCGCTCGACCTGCCCGGCGCGCGCACTCTGCATCGCGGCAGAGGCGACGAGGAAAACGGCAAGAATGAAGCTGGCGAACCTCGACATTGGGACTCCGGACCTCGAACGGCCCGCCCGGAAGACCGGGCGGGTTATTGATCTATGGTGCCAGGACTATAGCGCCAAGTCCGCCTCACCCAAGGTGACGAGCACGTGAAGGCGATGTGCCCGCCCTACTCCGCCGCGTCGGCAAGCTCGGGCGGCAGTTCGACACCGGTTTGGCTCGCGATGATCCCGTAATGCTCGATCCGCCGGTGCTTGGCGTAGTTGAACACCGTCTCCTTGCCCATCTTGGCGAGGTCGAGATCGGCCGCATAGGTGATCAGCTCGTCATCCACCGAGGAGACCTGGGAAACGATCTCGCCCGACGGCTGGATGATGCAGGAGCCGCCGATCAGCATGCAGCCGTCCTCCATCCCCGCCTTGGCGACGCCGACGACGAAGCAGGAATTCATGTAGGCATTCGCCTGCATGGTCAGATGGTTGTGGAACATGCGCAGATGGTTCGGCTCAAAGGCCGAGGTGTTCACGTCCGGCGTGTTGTAGCCGAGCACGATCAGCTCGGCGCCCTTCAGGCTCATCACCCGGTAGGTCTCCGGCCAGCGGCGATCGTTGCAGATCGCCATGCCGATGATACCGCCCTGCTGGCGCCAGACCCCGAAGCCGAGATCGCCCGGCTCGAAGTAGCGCTTCTCGAGATGCTGCCAGGGCCGTTTCGGATCGTATTCCGAGTGCCCTGGCAGATGCACCTTGCGGTACTTGCCGGTGATCTTGCCGGTCTCGTCGACCAGGATCGCGGTGTTGTAGCGGTGCCCGTCCGGCGTCAGTTCGGCATAGCCGAGATAGAAACCGATGCCGCGCTTGGAGGCTTCCTCGAACAGCGGCCGGGTCTCCGGCCCCGGCATCTCGCGCTCGAAATGGTGGTCCATCTTCGAGATGTCTTCCTCGTAGTAGCGCGGGAAGAAGGTGGTGAGCGCGAGCTCCGGGAAGACGACGAAATTGCAGCCGCGGTCGCCCGCCTGCTTCAGCAGCTCGATCATGCGCTTGACGGCGCTGGCGCGGGACTCCTCCGGCGCGATCGGGCCGAGCTGTGCGGCGCCGATGGTCAGGATGCGGGACATCAAAGTGCTCCTCTGTTCGAAACTTATTCTGACTGATTATTCCATAACCTTTCCGGCGACCGGATCAAACGGTGTCGGAAACTCCCCGCGCGGCTTGATATAGTCGTACGGCTCCCTCGCGAGGAACTTGCCGAAGCCGGGCTCGCACATGTCCTTGCCGTCCTGCCAGAGGACCGAGCCGCGTGCGATGGTCGCCGCCGGCCAGCCGGTGACTTCCATGCCCTCGTAAGGCGTGTAGTCGGTCGCGTGGTGCAGGATGTCCTGGGTGATCGTGGTCTTCTTCTCCGCGTCCCAGACCACGATGTCGGCATCGGCGCCGACCGCGATCGCGCCTTTCTGCGGATGCAGGCCGAAGAGCTTCGCGGCGTTGGTCGAGGTCACTGCGACGAACTCCTGCAGGCTCAGCCGCCCCTTCACCACGCCCTCGTGGAAGACAATCGGCATCCGGGTCTCGAGCCCCGGCACGCCGTTGGCGATGCGACTGAACGGCGCGTTGTCGCCGGCCCAGAACTTACCGTCCGGATCGTTGATATTGTAGGGCGCGTGATCCGAGGTGACGTTGCCAAGGGTGCCGGAGCGCACATATTCCCAGAGCGCCTCCTGCTCCGCCTCGGTGCGCGGCGCGGGCGAACAGAGGTACTTCGCCCCTTCCCGCGCATCGCGGTCGAGATCCTTCTCGGTCAGGACGAAATATTGCGGGCAGGTCTCGGCGAAGACCTTGAGGCCGCGCTGCTGCGCCCGGCGGATCTCCTCCGCCGCCTCGCCGCAGGTGACGTGGAAGATCTGGATCGGCTGGTCCATCAACTCCGCCAGCGCGATCATCCGGTAGGTCGCCTCGCGCTCGACCAGGGCCGGCTTGCACCAGGAATGGTACTTGGTGCCGTTCAGACCCGCCGCGAGCAGCTTCTCGGTCATGAACATGATCGCGTCGTGGTTCTCGGCATGGACGCAGACCAGCGCCTGGTTGCGCCGCGCGACCTCCAGGATGCGCAGGATCTGCCCGTCATCGACCCGGTTGCTGGCATAGGTCATGAAGAGCTTGATCGAGCGGTGACCCTCGCCGATCAGCTTCGGCAGGTCCTCGCCGACGACCGCGTCGTTCGGATCGTTGATGACGATGTGGAAACTGTAATCGATGCAGGCGCTCTTCGCCCGCTGGTGATAGGCGGCGACGCCGTCGGCGAGGCCGACGCCCTTCTGCTGCGGGGCGAAGCAGATCACCGAGGTGGTGCCGCCGCAGGCCGCAGACCGGGTCGCGCTCTCGAAGGTCTCCGCGTTGCGCCCGCCGGTGCTGGAAGGCTGGTCGATATGGCAGTGGCTGTCGACGCCGCCCGGCATCACCAGCCGGCCCGACGCATCGACTTCCTTCGCGCCGGCCCCGAGCTTCTCGCCGAGGGCGACGATGCGTCCGCCCTTCACGCCGACATCGGCCTTCACGATATCCGAGGCGTTGACGACGGTACCGCCGCGGACGACCAGATCATATTCGCTCATGTGTCCGCTCCTCAGTGCGCGTCGGGATAGCTCATCGGCGACAGCGTCTCGATCGGGCGCTGGGCCCAGTCGCGCTGGCGCACGGTCGACATGGTGATCTTCTGGTACTCGGTCATCTTCGCGGCCGCTTCCGCGACATCGATGGTGACGACCTCGCCGTTATCGACCACGCGTTTGCCGTCGACATAGACATGTTTCACCGCCCGGTCGCCGGCGGAATAGAGCAGGCTGCGGAGCGGATCTCGCACCGGCTGCATGTAGGCATGGTCGAGATCGACCATCACCAGGTCCGCCTTGCAACCGACCTCGAGCCGGCCGATATCGTCGCGGCCGAGGGTCTTGGCGCCGCCGATCGTGCCGGCGTCGAAGATCTCCTCCGTCGTCGCGTTGTTGTAATCGCCGGACATGATGCGGCCGACGATCATCGCGACTTCGAGCTCGTGAATGAAATTGTGCGGGAAGGTGTCGGTGCCGAGGCCGAGCGGGATGCCCGCCTTCACGTAGCGGCCGACATGGTTGAGCGCGATGCCACGGCGCCAGAACACGGTCGGACAGTGCGCGACATTGGCACCGGACTTCACCAGCAGATTGAAGTCGTCCGCCTGCGGCCAGTGCAGCCAGGGATGGTCGTTCAGGAAGATGCAGTGGCCGATGATCGTGGTCTCGTCCAGCACGCCGAGGCTGTCGAGCCATTCGAGCGGCGTCAGGCCGTGGCGTCGGGTGATCTCGTTGAACTCGACCACGCTCTGCGCGGCGTGGATCTGCATCTTGATGCCGCGCCTTTTGGCCTCCTCGTGCGAGGCCTTGATCAGCTCGGGCGTGCAGGTATCGATCTGGGACGGGCCCATCATGCCGGAGATGCGGCCGGAGGGATGCTTGTCCGCCTCCTCGATGATCTCGATGGCGCGTTCCATCGCCTTCTCGCCGGCCTTGGTGTCCCAGTCATAGACCACCGAATGCCCGTCCTTGGTCGACCAGACGGCGTCCCGGTACATCGGACAGAGCACGGCGCGGATACCCGTGTCGGCGACGTCCTCGACCCAGGTGTCCCGGGCGCCGGAGAGATCGGCGAAGGTGGTGACGCCGCTCTTCAGCATCTCGTGAATGGCGTAGCGCGTCGTATAGGGCGCGGCCTCCGGGAGAATCCGGAAGACCGGCATGTATTCGTAAAGCCCGCTCTGCCCGAGCTTCGGACTGCCGAGTTCCTCATTCAGCCCCTTGTTGCCGGGCTCGGAAGTCGGGTGGTTGTGGATTGAGACGAAGCCCGGCATAACCATCATCCGGCTGCCATCGACGGTCTCGTCCGCCGTGCCCTCGAAACCGGGGCCGACATGGATCAGCGTGCCGTCCCTGAAGGCGACGTCGGCATCGTGGAAGAATCGGTGTCCGGCCGCGCTGCCGTTCGCCCCGGCCTGCCAGCCGATCACCCAGGCCGCGTTCTTGATCAAAGTGGTCTTCGACATGTCCCTGCTCTCTCTGTTCCGGGCCGGCTTCCGGCTCTGCTTTGCTGACTTCAGGCCGCCTCGCCCAGGCGGTCGTGCATGATATCCCCGCCGACGATGGTGAGATCGGCGTTGGCCTCGAGGATCTCCTCCGGCTCGATCGCGAAGAGGTCGCGGTCGAACACGGTGACGTCGCCGAGCTGCCCCGGCGCCAGCGTCCCCTTGATGTCCTCCTCGAAGGAACCGTAGGCACCGCAATAACTGTAGCAATGCAGCGCCTCTTCAAGGCTCACCCGCTGGTCGGCCCCGAGCACGGTGCCGCGCTTGGTCTTGCGGGTGATCATCGAATAGATGTTCTGGAACGGATTGGTCGAGGAGACCGGCGCGTCCGAACTCGCCGAGGGATGGACGCCCGCGTCAAGGAAGGAGCGCAGCGGATAGGCTTTGGCCGCCAGGTCCTCGCCCAGCACGTCGACATAGAGATCGCCGAACTCGTACATGAAGATCGCCTGCGGCGCCGGCAGCACGCCGATCCGCTTCATGCGGGCGAGCTGCTCCGGTGACAGGAAGCCGCAATGCTCGATCCGGTGACGGCGGTTGCCCTGGCTCTCGACGTCGTTGCCGATCGCCAGCTCGTAGGCAGTCAGGATCTGCTCGATCGCACGGTCGCCGATGGCGTGGGCCGCAACCTGGTAACCGCGGTCGTGATAGTCCTTCACATAGTCGAAGAGCTGCCGGTCCTCGTAGATCATGATGCCGAGATTTTCCGGCTCATTCAGATAGGGGCTGAACATTGCCGCGGTCTTGCCGCCGGCGCTGCCGTCGGTGAAGAGCTTCATCGGGCCGACGCGGAGCCACTCGTCTCCGTCCCCGGTCATCAGGCCGAGATCGATCGCCCGGTCGGGCCAGCCGCTGGCGCCGGCAAGCGGCATCAGATGCATGCGGAGGCCGAAGCCGCCCTGGCGCTTCAGCTGCTGGTAGGCGAGCCACTCGTCATAGCCCTGGCGCAAACCGACGCCCGGATCGGTGACGCTGGTGAAGCCTAGAGAAAGATTGTGCCGCTGTCCGGCGCGCACGCCTTCGGCCAACGCGTCGATCGTGTGATCGCTGAGCACCGCGGTGATGTTTTCCTGCGCCCGCTCCTGCAGCAGACCGGTCAGCTTGCCGTTCTGGCTCTCGATATGGCCGCCCTCGGGCTGAGGCGTCGACTCGTCGATCCCTGCCAGGGACAGAGCGGCGCTGTTGGCGACGCCCATATGGCCGCAGGTGCGCTTCACATAAACGGGGTTGTTCGGCGCCACCTGATCCAGTTCCTCGCGGAACGGATGACGCTTGGCATCGAGCTCGAAATGGTCGTAGCCGCGGCCGAAAATCCACTCGCCGGGCTTCGCCTTCGCCGCCCGCTCCTTCACCTTCGCCAGCAGGTCCTGCAGGCGGGTGTCCTTCTTGCAGTCGATCTCCGAGAGGCCCAGCCCGACCGAGAGCAGATGCTGGTGCGCGTCGTTCAAGCCCGGCGCCGCGAGACGGCCGCCGAGATTCACGACTTTCGTCCCGTCGCCGACCAGCCCGTCCAGTTCGGCATCCGAGCCGTGGGCGATGACCTTGCCACCCCAGATTGCCACCGATTCGGCAAATCCGGCACCGCGGCCGAGAAACACATTGCCCCCGCGCAATACCAGATCCGCTTTCGCCGTAACCATATCGCAATGTCCTTTCGGTGATGGCCCGGTAAAACCGCAAGGACTGCGCGGCGGGCCTCAGATGAGAGCCCAAGAGTGCGGCTGCGAAGAAGCTCTGTCAACGGCTCGCCCCGTGCCGTTTCAGCCTTTCACCGTTGCAACATCATCTAGGGGTCGAGTTGACACTAAAGCCAAGATATTGGATATTTTTCCGGCTATTGACCCGGGGTGCGGCGCCCCTTTCAGGCGACGAAAAACACGATGCGGCTACTCTCCCGACGTCTTCTTCCCCTGGCCCTGATCGGCATGCTTTCCGCGTGCTCGTTCGAGATCCCCGATTTCGGCATTTTCAGCGCGGACGAGGCGCTTCCGGCGAAGGAACCGCTCGCCCAGCTGCCGCCGGCGCCGAAGCCGCTCTATCAACCTGGCGACACCTACGTTTTCAACGATGACGGCACTGTCGTGCAGGAGCAGGTTGTCGGCGTCACTCCCGACCGGGTGACCTGGACAAACGATTCCGGGCTGATCTGGACCACCACGAACGAACTCGTCACGCCGCAACTGTCCTGGTCCTCGCATCCGGAACTTGGACGCGGCCGGCAGACCGTGATCGGCAATCCCGGGACCCTGTTCCCGCTGCAGGAAGGCAATATCGTCGCCTTCGGCATCCGCGGAAACAGCGAGAAGGTGCCGACCGGCTGGGAAGACGAACTACGCTGCGTCGTCGCCGGGCAGGAAGACGTCACGGTCCCCGCCGGGACCTTCACCACCTTCCGGATCGACTGCAAGCGCAAGGATGTGGAGACGAGCCTCTATTACGCGCCCGTGGCCCAGAACTACGTGCTGCGCGAGCGGATCTTCGCGAACTCGCGTTCCCGCAAGGAGCTGATGTCCGTCAATCTCGCGGACAACCGAACGGCCAGCATGCCGGTGACGGTCGAACAGCCGACGCACAAGACCGACGTCGTCAATCCGAGGATCGCCGCAGCAGACAAGATGCAGGCGGAGACCCCGATGGCGGGAACCGACGACAGGATGGCCAAGGCGGAGGAGCGTGGCGAAAGCATGCCAGCCATGGACGATACGCGTCTGGTGATGCTTATTTCGCGGCTCGAATCCGTCGTCTCCAAGCTGGAGACCATGACGGAAGACAAGGTAATGCCTCCGAAAGAGGCCGCCGCCGAAGAGAAGATGGAAAAGCCCGAGACCGGCATGACCGCGCCGAGCGCGACCGGAAAATGGGGCATCCACCTCGAATCCTACCGCACCCAGAGCGGTGCCCGTCGCGGCTGGACGGCATTGCAGAAGCGCTATCCGGACGATCTCGGCGCGCTTGAACTCAAGACCATCGAGTTCGATGCAGGCGACGGACGCGGGACTTTCGTCAGGCTCGTCGGTGCGGCCTTCGAGACCCGCGCCGATGCCGGCAAGGCCTGCAGCGCACTCAAGGCCAAACGTCAGTTCTGCCAGGCGGTGCGCATCGCGCGCTGACGCGAAGGCTTTCTTCTCGCAACGACGTTTGCCAACGCTCCGGTCACCGGCTAAGGAGCGTGTGCGCCGATCGTGCGCACCCCTTTTCAGGATGCATTCTTCATGAGCGACACACGAGCGCCCGCAACCGCCGGGGATGGCGGCCTCAGCAATCCGGCGCTCGGCATCGGCCTCAGCGTTGTTGCGATCGCGATGTTCGCGACGATGGACGCGCTGGCGAAGTTCACCTCCGAGACGATCCGAGTCGAAATGGTGATCTGGGGCCGTTACTTTTTCCACTTCCTCGCCATGGTGATGATCCTTCCAATCCTCGGAGTCCGGCGTGCCTTCAAGACAAGCCAGACCGGCAAGGTGGCGATCCGGGGCCTGCTGCTGCTCGCCTCCACCTTCTGCTTCTTCACCGCGATCTCCCAGATCCCACTGGCCGAAGCCAACGCGATCGGTTTCGTCGCGCCGCTGATCACCGTCGCCCTCTCGGCCTTCTTCCTGCGCGAGACGGTCGGCATCCGGCGCTGGTCCGCCGTCGCCATCGGCTTCGGCGGCATGCTGGTGGTGCTCCGTCCCGGGTTCCAGGACATCCACTGGGCCTATTTCCTGGTCTTGGCGATGGCGACCATGTTCAGCGTCTTCGCGCTCCTCACCCGGGCCCTGAACCGCACCGAGGATCCGGTCGCGATGCTGTTCCACACTGCGATGATCGGCACCGCAGGAGCCTGCCTGCTGGCCTTCTTCTACTGGGAAACGCCAACCCTGACGGAATGGCTGCTGCTGATGGTGATAGGGGGGATCGGCGGGGTTTCCCACCAGATCCTGATCTATGCCTACCGCTATGCGAGTGCCTCGATCCTCGCGCCGTTCCAGTACACGATCATCGTCTGGTCGACTGTCTACGGATTCTTCCTGTTCGGAGATGTTCCGGACCTCTGGACATTCATCGGCGCGGGGGCGATTGTCGCCGCCGGTCTCTATGTCTGGGTGCGGGAGCGGCAGGTGAAGAAGCAGCCGCCGACACCGACCCCGATCAGACGCTGACCCACCCTCTTCCGGATCGGACCCGACCATGACCGGCGCGAGCGCCCACCGACCCGCCCTTGCGATCTGCCTGATCATCGCCGGCTTCACCTGCTTTTCGACCATGGACATGCTGGTCAAGAAAAGCGGCGCCATGGTGCCGGTCGAGCAGGTGACTTTCTTCCGCTATGCGGTTCATTTCGCGGTCCTTCTGGCCCTGACGCCATTTCTCGGCCTGAGGACGATGCTGGGCGGACGACGGTTCGGCTTCCTCGCGCTGCGCGGCGGCTTCATGTTCGTCTCCACCGTGCTTTTCTTCACTGCAATCACGCAGCTGCCGCTGGCCGAGGCGGCAGCGATCACCTTCATGGCGCCGATCATCACCGTCGGGCTGTCCGTTCTCTTTCTGAAGGAGCAGGTCGGCATCAGGCGCTGGAGCGCGGTCGCCGTCGGGTTCGGCGGCATCCTGGTGATACTGCGCCCCGGCCTGCAGGAACTCTCCCCCGCGCATTTCATGGTGCTGGCGACCGCCTTCTTCTTTTCGGTCTTCACACTGATGACGCGCCATGCGGGCACGGGGACACCGATTGCCGCGACCACGTTCCTGACGGGACTGACCGGGCTCGTCGGCTCGGCCTTTATGTTGCCCGGGACCGGCCCGCTCCCATCACCCGAAAGCTGGCCGGTACTCGCTGTCATCGGGTTGCTCGCGCTCGCGGCGGAATGCCTGCTGATCCTCGGATACCGCTACGCCTTCGCGTCGCTGCTGGCGCCGTTCCAGTATGTGCAGATGCTCTGGGCAACCTTTTTCGGCTGGCTCGTCTTCGACACGCTTCCGGATCTCTGGACCTGCGCCGGCGCTGTGCTGGTGATCGGCGCCGGGCTCTATATCTGGCTCCGGGAAAGCCGGATCAGGCAGGATCCGCCGCTGGTTGCCGACGCCAGCGGACAGAGGTGAAGACGGTGAACATCGACAGGATCATGAAACCGGCGATGGCATAGAACACCAGCTCCGGCGCGAATTCGTCGAGGATGAAGCCGAAGATCATCGGCGAAACGATGCCGCCGATGCTGAAACCGGTGGTCACGAAGCCGAAGACCTTGCCGTACTGCCCGTCCGGCGTGACAGAGCGGACGATCATGTCGCGCGACGGCATGATCATGCCATGCATGATGCCCTGCGCCGTCAAGGATGCGAGCAGCAGCGGCTCCGGCAGATCGACCGTCGCCACCATGGCGATCATCACCGCGGTCGCAAAGAAACAGAACGCGGCGACCACATTGTGGTTGGAGGTCTTGTCGGCGAGGTAACCGCCGAACAGGATCCCGATCGTCGTGCCGACGAGATAGCCGGTGAGCGCGCCGGTCGCGACCGGAATCTCGGTGCCGTGCACGAGATTGAGCGCGGAAACCAGGAAGTTGTTCAGGCCGCCCGACCCCATCGCTGTCATCGTATAGAAGCCGAGACACATCAGGATCGGGAACGAGAACAACAGCGCGCGGCTTGAGGCCGACGCCGCAGCAGGTTTAGCCGCTCCCTCCTCCGTCTTGCGCTTGGTATGGAGGCTCTGGGCCGAGATCAGTAGCGCCGCCGCGGTGACGAGCCCGGCAATGCCGCAAACCACGAGCGCAGAGCGCCATCCCATCATCTCGCTGAGGAAGATGACGAGCGGCGGCGCCACAGCGAAACCGGCGAAACCGGCGAAGGTATGCAGACTGAAGGCGCGTCCCATCCTCGCCCCGGAGACCGAGGCGGAGAGGATCGCGTAGTCGGCCGGGTGATAGACCCCGTTCGCGACGCCGGCGACGGCCATCAGCGCCAGAAGCCCCCAGTAAGTGTCGCCGAAACCGATGAGGAGAAAGGCCAGCGCCTCGAGGGCCAACCCGCCGATGAGGATCCAGCGGGCGCCGAACCGGTCGACGAGATAACCGAACGGAAGCTGCGTGCTCGCCGTCGCACCGCTGAAGATCGTCATGATCAGGCCGAGTTCGAGGAAGCTGACGCCGAACTGCTCTCGCAGTACCGGAAACAGCGGCGGCAACAGCAGGATATAGAAATGGCTGAAGAAATGCGCGACGCCGATCAGGCTGATGACCTTGACGTCGGAGAAGGCTCCCCCGGCGGGCGGGACGGCTTGCGTATCGGCGGTCATCGAATGTCCTGGCGCAAAAAATCAGGAAAGTCAGACCGCAAAACTGGAACGCACGGGGAGAGAGGTCAAGAGCGGCCTCTCCCCCGATCCGCGATTACTGTTGTGCCGCAAGCCACCAGCGGGAGATGCGATTGCCCTCGTCGTCGGTGCTTTCGAATTCGTTGTTCTCGAGCAGGCGGACGCGGAGGCAGCGTTCGGTCTCGCTGTCGAACGGAGTCAGGCAGTAATGTTCCTTGGTCGGCCGAACGGTTCCCGTCTCGTAAAATTCCTCGAAACCGTTCTGCGCCGGCACATGCAGCGAGTAGACCTTGCGCTTCTCGAGCTTGAAGTAGAAGGCCCGGTTCCCCTCGGTCAGCCAGCCGGAAATCAGCCGCCCGTCGGCAAGAGCGAGGAATCCCGGTCCGGTCATTCCGCGCGGATCGTAAGCGCCGGCGGGTTGCGGTGCCGCCGACAGGAAAACGGTTGCGACGGCGGCGGCCAGCATGGACTTGGCGAAAACCTTGAGATGCACAGTAAAATCTCCATTTTTATTGTGCGAATTCTTCTTGAAATCACGGTAACAGAATCGCATCAACATCTGAACAAATTCTTTCAATCACTTGGTTTCCATGCATTTTGTCTAAAATGGCGAAACAATCACAAGCAAAACCGTTGATATCCAGCGTGATTTGGCCGGCTTTCATCGCCGTTTCCATTCTATGGATCGGTGCGTTCGCTTGGTTGTTTCTCGACCGCTGGTCTGAAGATCTCGCACCTGTCGAGCGAACCTATATGCTCCAGGAACAAACCTGCAAGGCAGCCTACCGAGAAACGGAGGCACGCGACCGCTGCATCCTGATCATGGAGCTCGACCGCTTCCAGAGCCGCAGCATCATGATAGCCAACCGCGTCCTTGCCTGCGCGAGCCTTCCCTTGATCGGTTTCGGCATTCTCGTCTATCTGGGACGCCGCCGAACCGGCAAGAAGGGACAGAGGACGTGACGCGCGCGAAAACCGCCACCGGGCCGAGGGCATGGCAGCGCATGCTGAGCGGCCGCAGACTGGACCTGCTCGACCCCTCCCCGCTCGACGTGGAGATCGAGGATATCGCGCACGGTCTCTCCCGGGTGGCGCGCTGGAACGGACAGACCGAGGGCCGCTGGCCCTATTCGGTCGCCGAACATTCTATCCTGGTCGAGAAACTGGTTCACCGGCTCGATCCCGACCTGGCTCTGAAATGGCGCCTGGCGACCTTGCTGCACGATGCCCCGGAATATGTCGTCGGCGACATGATCACCCCTTTCAAGGCGGTCATCGGTCCAGACTACAAAGAAGTCGAGAAACGGCTCGAGGGCGCGGTGCATGTAAGGTTCGGGCTGCCGGCCAGACTACCGGCGGAGATCACCGCCAAGATCAAACGCGCGGACAGAATCGCGGCTTACCTCGAGGCGACACAACTGGCCGGCTTCTCGAAGTCCGAAGCGGACAAAATATTCGGAAAACCGAAGACCGGCACGGATATGATCATCGAACCGATGTCGCCGACCGCGGCGAAACAGGCCTATCTCAAGCGCTTCCGCATTCTGGGCGGGTCGTCACGCTGAATTCGACCCCCGGTATGAACCGACATATGTCCGGGTGACACAACTGGATTCCCGGTTCCCGATCCTGCACTATCCGAAACTTAGACAGGGCGGCATAGATATTGTCGGTTCACCCGGGAGCGCGGAATGTTGGTGCAGAGCAATGGCGGCGGTGCGCAGGAAAAGCGGCGCAAGCTTACGCCGATCCTGGACCAGATCATCTATGGGCCGCCGAGCGTCACCTGGAACGTCCTCGGCATCACGCTCGATCTGGAACAGGGACAGAATTTCTTCGAGATCCCGAGCCTGAACCGCGTCATCATCTTCAAGTATCCGAACTTCAAGGTCGAGGTCTCCGACAAGACCAAGATCGATTTCGGCGGCAAGGACGCCGCCCTCTCCGACGAGCGTCCGGTCGAGACCGCCATCTATATCCCGAACAACGAGGAGTTCCCGCAGGACGGCGGCTATGCGGTCTATCTGCGCCAGAAGGACTCCGAGGAGCTGCTGCAGCGTTACGTCGGGATCGCGCAAGGTCACATGACCGAGGCGATGACCCGCGACTTCAGACGCCTGTCGCTGATCGACGACCTGCCCTCGCTCGATCCGTTCCTGCTCAAGACCGCGCTGGACCGAGAAAAACTCTCCTACAACCCGGCCTATCTGCAGATGAAGGATGGCGAAGAAGACAACATTCAGTCGGTGATTCGCGACAAGGTACGCCCGATTGTCGCCAAGGCGCTCGGCGCCGACGACACTGACAGCGCCAAGACGCAGCGTTTCATCGACGCGATCTGGGACCCGACGATCCCGGAAGCCGCGCTCTTCATCGAGGCTTTCAAGATCGACAACAAGGAAGTCGCCAACGTCTTCAGCGCCTGGAAGGGCGTTTCCTTCTATCAGTACCAGTTCGAGGAAAACAAACCGCAGATCGCCGAAGTCATCGGATGGATCAAATCAGAGCAGTCGCTGCCGATAGACCACCGGCAGCACCGGGCTTTTCTCGAACAGCAAAAAATGTTCAAGGAGCGCGTACTGAAAAAGATTCTGAACGTGGTCGGGAATATTAACCAGATATTCAAGGATTTCGATTCATGCTACCGGAAATTTATTGAAGAAGGAGATCCGGTCGCGTTTCGAAACTTCCTGATTACATCGCATTACCGGTACTGGTTGCTGGGCTATTGCTGCACTTCGTTGATGCACATAAGGAACATTTTCGACCGGTCACGGAGCGAGGGCGTCAGAGGCGCATTGAGGTTCGAGCAATTGAACGACATGCTCGCCAATATGGATGCAACCGTGAGCAGTAAGGCGGGCGGCGCGAAGGACCTTTAGGTTTCTGCAACTCTTGTCCGAAACCGTTAACATTCTGAAATTCCGTTGAAAATGCGATCTTTTTGCGGCCAAATGCAGGGTGCAAGACCCTTTGATCGCGCTGACGGTAGAACTGGGCAGACGGACAACGAAGGTATGGCGAACCAATCGACCACAGCGACCCATTTCTGGCCTGCGAGCTTCGCCGAGCGGGGCGTTGCGGTCCCATTCACCACGCCGAGCGTGGCCATGGCGCGGGTGCGGAACGGCGAGCGTGGACGCCTCGAGATGGTTATTTCCGGGCTCTCCGGCGGGCGTGGAGTCTATGTCATCGGCTGGAACGGCGTGCCGGAGACTTTCAAGCTGACGGTCTACGATCGCGTGCTGCAGGAGAATATCAGCGACATAGAAACCGTCACGCCGGATGCGGTCCGCGATGCCGTGATTCGCGCCTCGGTTACCGGTCTCGCCGGCGAGGATGCCGCGGCGGCCGCCTACGCGGCGAGCACCCGCTCCACGGAGATCCAGCTGCGCATCAGCCTCGCCCTCACCAGCCACGTGGTGAAGGCGGTTCTCGACACCGATCTCGACCTCAGCCTCGCGGCCCTCAGCCTTCCGGCGGGACAGCAGAAAGTACAGGGTCTGCTCGGCCGTATTTCAAGAATGCTGAACATCGCCCCAGATACCCTGTCCCTGGCGATGACCGAGTGGGCAGACCTTCTGGAACTTGTCGGGCTGCCGCGCCATCAGCCTGCGGGACGCCTGCGGAAGATCTTCTCGGACGCGGATCATTTCCGCAGCTCCTTCAGGGACTGGATGCGGACCAGCGAATTGCCGGAAGGCCACCCGGCGGGCCTGGTGACCGAGGTACTCGACGAGACCTATCTCTACTGGCAGGCCGCGTTCGACGAGATCGACGCCTTTGCGAACAACCCTTCCGGAACGCTGCAGAACTGGTCCCGCCACAAGCTCGATCTCGAGCGGCTCAGCGCGCGCATCCCGTGGCTCGAAGACGGCTGGCCGGTGATCTTCGCGATCTGGGAGAATGCGCTGCGCGCAAGCCGGGAAGAGCAACTTGCGGCGGTCTCGGTTATCCTGTCCGGACTGCCGCTTTTGCCGCGCGACGAAGTGGACAGGGAAAGCCATGCCCGATGGCTGGATTTCGCGAAACGTCTCGGGCTTTCGGCGTCCCGCAACGAAGTGCGCGGACAGAGCAGCATCGACCTGCAGAGCATGCTCAGGCAGGAAAAGGTCCTGGCAAGGAGCTTCGGATAGGCGAATGAGTTCAGATTCGGACGGCAGCCCGATCAATCTCGGCGATCTCGACGGACAGCTCTTCCGGATTCCGGAGGCTGACCTCACCAATCTCGTGGCAGAGCTCGAGAAGCGTTCGCTCGACCGCAAGAAGGCGCCGGCCGTCGCCCAGGTCATGGCGAAACTGCGCCCCCGGCTCGCGATATTGAAGCCGGAGCGCCAGGCGACCCTGGTGCGGTTCTTCGCCGAGCCTTTCGCCGACCTGCTCTACACCTCCGGAGAACCGCGCAAGGCGGTCGGACGGATCCCGCGCAGCGCCATCGTGCCCTGCTACAAGCTGTTCCTCGAACATGCCGAAGCCCATCGCGTGCAGCGGTATCAGGACGATCTCGAGGAGATCGAGAAGGACAACGACGCGGCGCTGATCGAGCTTGGCACCGGCTTCTGGCGCTATGCCGCCGGCCGGCTCCGTCAGGTGCTCACCGACGCGGAGCGGGACAAGAACAAGAAACGGGCGATCATCGAGCAACTTGGCGGCGAACCCGTTTTCGAGGCGCTGATCGAGATGGTCGGCGTCCTCGAGGTCGCCGTGCCGGTCATGGAGCTGCGGAAAGCCCTGCCGTCCTCCGGCCTCAGCCAGGTGACGAACGCGCATCTCGAGCATATCTGCACGGCGCTCAACACCGTGCACCGCCAGCGTCCAGCCAACACCCAGTTCATCGTCTTCGTCATCCTCGCCCGGCTGCAGAACCCGTCGATGATCGTCGAGATCATGCAGCGCGCCGAGGACGCCGGAACGGTGGCCGACGTATCCGGGATCACCGAGATCGCGAACCAGGCCATCGTCAGCCAGACCGAGGAGAAAATCCGCGGCCTGGAGGAGAAGATCCACAGCTCGACCAGCGGTCAGGACCTGGCTCTGCAGACGGAGAAATTCGTCAAGGACATCCTCGGTGCCGCCCGCGCCGTCAGCGGTTCCGGTTCACGCATGCAGAACCGGCAGGTGCAGCGTACAAAGACCGAGATGGCGGATCTCGTCCGCCGCGAGATGCTGGAGGCGGTCGACGGACAGGTCGCGTCCAGCCTCTCGTCCCTCGGCGATCTGGACAGCGGCCGGGACCCGGTCGCGGCGCAGAAGACCGTCGAGGACCGGATCGTCTCGCTGATGATCACCGACCGCTTCGCGGAAGAGCTCGGCATCGAGCGCGACGTGAACAAGCGGCTCGCGGAGCTGGAGCATGATATCGGCGCCCAGTCCGAGGCCCTGCTGAGCAAGATCCGGAGCCGGAACGCCTCGGCACTCGATCCCGACGACGCCCAGCGTCAGCTCTATACCCAGGTCCGCATGACCGAACTGCTGCTCGGCCCGGAGAAGGCCAACCAGCTGCGCCTCGAAGGCATCCGTCTGCTGAACGGCGCCTGAGGCACCGCCGGCGCTATTCCGCCGGTGCCGGCTGCCGCTCGATGGCGTGCTCGCGGATCGGCCAGTGCACCAGTCCGGCAAAGACCGAGAGCGCGATCGAGATATACCAGATCCCGTTATAGGACCCGGTCTCGTCGAAGATCCGCCCGCCGAGCCAGACGCCGAGGAACGAGCCGATCTGGTGGCTGAAGAAGACGATCCCGAACAGCATGCTCATGTAGCGCATCCCGAAGATCTGCCCGACCAGCCCCGAAGTCAGCGGCACGGTGCTGAGCCAGAGCAGCCCCATGGCGCCGGCGAAGGCATAGATCATCATCTCGCTCGGCGGCGCCAGCAGCATCGCGACGATGACCACGCCGCGGCCGAGATAGAGCAGGCTGAGGAGATATTTCCGCGAGAACTTCCCGCCGAGCACGCCCGCGCTGTAGGAACCGATGACGTTGAACAGGCCGACCAGCGCCAGCGCATTGGCGCCGATGGCGACCGTGAGGCCGAGATCGGTCGCATAGGCCGGCAGGTGCACGGCGATGAAGGCGACCTGGAAGCCGCAGACGAAGAAGCCCGCAACCAGCAGCCAGTAGCTCTTGTAGGTGAAGGCCTCCTTCAGCGCCTGGCCGACGCTCTGGTCCGCCGGAACCGGATTGGCCTTGGTGCCCTTCACGGTCCAGAAGGCGAACGCGAGCGGGATCATCGCCAGCGAGGCGAGGCCCATGAAGAAGGCGGCGTCCTTCCAGCCGATGCTGGCGACGAGGCCGCCCGCGACCGGTACCAGCAGGAACTGGCCGAGCGAGCCCGAGGCGCCGACCACGCCGAGCGCCCAGGAGCGGCGCTCTGGCGGGAAGAGCTGGCCGACGGCGCTGAGGATGATGCCGAAGGACGTGCCGGAGAGCCCCGCCCCGACCAGCGCGCCCGCGCTCAGATGCAGCATGCCGGCCGAGGTCGAATAGGCGACGAGCACGGTGCCGGCGGCATAGATCAGCGCGCCGCCGCAGATCGCCCGGAACGGGCCGTAGCGGTCGGAGATCGCGCCGGCGAAGGGCTGGGTCGCGCCCCAGAGCAGGTTCTGGATCGCCAGCGAGAAGGCGAAGACCTCGCGCCCGACGCCGAGCTCGGCGGTGATCGGCGGCAGGAAGACACCGAAGCCGGAACGGATGCCGAAGCTCAGCGCGCCGATGATCCCGCCGCAAAGCAGCGCGATATAGGCGAGCCGCATGTTGTAGTCCTGGCGGTCGCTTGCACCTGACATTCCGTCTCGTCCTTCTTTTCAGGGGTGCCGGAGAGGCGCTTGTAGCAGGTCCGGCAACGCTCTAGGCTCGAAATATGGCACCGGGCGGCCTGGCCGACAAACGCCGGATTGTCATCAGAACAATTCAGGGGGTCAGACTACCAATGGGCGTGCGGCGCCCGCCGGCAGCCTGTCCCCGCTCAACGAACACAGGAAAGGACGCGGCAATGTCGACGCCGAAATATGCCGTCATCGACGGCGAGATCGTGGAATGGGACAACGCGACGGTGCATGTCGCCTCGGCCGCCTTCAAGTTCGGCACCACCGTGTTCGAGGGCCTGCGCGCCTACTGGAACGAGCAGGACGAGGATTTCTATCTCTTCCGCATGCACGAGCACATGGACCGGCTCGACTTCTCCCAGCGCTTCATGCGCTTCGACGGCGCGATCCCGGCGGATCTCGTCACCGAGAAGACGCTGGAGCTGCTCAAGGCCAACAAGTTCGCCGGCACCAACCTGCACATCATGACCTCCTGCTATGTCGCCGGCATGGGCGGCCCCGGCGCCTGCGGCCCGGTCGGCCTCGCCATCACCGCGCTGGAGCGGCCGCGCTCGGCCAACGTGCTGAACGGCATCAGCGCGCAGGTCAGCTCCTGGATGCGCGTGCCGGACAACGCCATGCCGATGCGGGTGAAGTGCAACGCCAACTACAATAACGGCCGCCTCGCCACCGTGCAGGCGACGGTGGACGGCTACGACACCGCGATCTTCCTCAACAGCCGCGGCAAGGTCGCCGAGGGCCCGGGCATGTGCTTCTTCATGGTGCGGAACGGCCAGGTCATCACGCCCGATACCTCGAACGACATTCTGGAAAGCATCACCCGCGACACGGTGCTGCAGCTCGCCCGCGAGGCCGGCTACGAGACCGTCGAGCGGTCCGTCGACCGCAGCGAGCTCGCCGCCGCCGACGAGGCCTTCTTCTGCGGCACCGCCTGGGAGGTCACCCCGATCCTCTCGATCGACCGCCTGCCGCTTTCCGGCGGTGCCATCGGCCCGGTGACGAAAAAGCTGCAGCAGACCTATATCGACGTCTGCGAGGGCCGGACCAAAGATCACGCCGACTGGCGCCTGCCGGTCTACAAGGGCGCGGCCGCCAAGGCGGCGGAGTAACCGCCCTTGCCTTATCTTTCGCCGCGCCGGGACGTCTTGGCGCGGCGGCGAACTTCCTGTAGCTAGAACTGCTTAACGCCCGGCCGGCCCCGTGGCGGAACTGGTAGACGCACGCGACTTAAAATCGCGAGTCTTCGGACGTGAGGGTTCGAGTCCCTCCGGGGCCACCAGTGCTATACTGCGACCCGCCTTAGGATGTAATCCGCCCCGTCGCAGCTCGTCACCAGCACGCCCTCGCCGAAATAGTCGAAGCCCTTCCCGTCGAGCCTACCGCCTGCAAGGCAGAAGAAGACCGCGTCCTCTTCCGCGACCAAGGGTCTATCCGCCTCGGCGCATTTCAGCTCCAGCATCAGTCTTTCGGGATAAAAGTCCGGCGCCTTGCGCAGCCCGGAGGTCTTGAGATGATTCGAAAACAGGAAGCGTTCGCCGAAAAAACCGACATTGTTGTCGATCAGTTCCGCCTCGTACCGGTCGATGCGGCAGCGGTAGCCGAACAGGTCCATGTGGGCGTTGCCGATCTCGATCCGGCGACCGACGAACTTGCCGACCTCCTCCGGGCCGACGGCGCTGATGCCCGCGAAGTCGATTTCCGCGACTTCCCAGAGCCCGTGGATCTCCGGCGGCACCAAGGCGAGAGGCTTTTCCTCGTCCGCCAGCGCGGGCAGCGTCCGGGAGAGGCACAGCAGGAGAACGAGCCCCGCAAGCACGGGAAGGTCGATGCGGCGTTTCATGCCCGCATGATAGCGGCCAGATCACGCCGAGAGAAAGGCGGCCCTATTTCGGATCCTTCCCCTCTTCCTCTTCGGTTTGGTCCAGCACCTCAAGGATCGCATCCACCGCCTCTTCCGCACCGAGCGCCTTTCGGCGGGCCATGGCGTGGATCTCCTTCATCATCGCCCGATAGGTCTCTTCCGCGTTCGCTTCAGGCACCTCGCCGAGGTCGCGGTCGGTGAAGCATTCGATATCGTCGCCGTCCCGATTGTAGATCGTGACGCAGTAATCCATGACCTCCGGGTCGTCCTCGTTCTCCTGCTCGGCAATGACGAGGGAATGGTCGTTCAGGGTGGTCTGGAAGCGGCCGCGGGTGGAGGTCTCCTCCCAGTCGACCTTGCCCTCTTCCGTGCGCTGCTTCAGGCGGGCGACCATCTCGCCCAGTTTCTCGCTGATCATTGCTTTGCTCCCACGGCGGTGCGGATCTCGACCATCAGGGCACCGAGATGTTCCGACTGTTTGGAAAGAACCTTGTTCATCTGCGCCACGTTCACGCTCTGCGCCGTGCCACCCCCGTCGAGAAAGAGCTCGATCGTGTTCGACATGGTGCAGGAGTGCTGGAAGGCGGATTGCAGGCGGCCGATATTCTTGTATTTGCTGATCGAGTCGTTCGCCTTGAGGTCGCCGACGATGTTGCGGAAGGCCCGGTGGCGGTCGAGCACCAGGAGCCATTCGCCGAGCCGGTTCAGCCGCTGGATCTCGTCGAGGAGTCGGATCGCGTCGGCAAGGCCGTCGACGATCTCGATCCCGGTGATCGCGCGGATCGCCCGTTCGGCCGCCTCCTCGGCACGGGTCGCGGCGTCGCGCGAGCGGACGACGTTCAGGATCGTCACGGCGAAACCGAAGAAGGAGATGACGAGGCCGGAAATCGAGGCCCACTCCGCCACGTAGTAGCTGTCGATGAACTGATGTATCTGCTCCAACGCGTCCGCCCGTCCTTCCGCTTCAGCCGATGATTCGCTCCACCGGCTTGCGCGGACTTCCGGATCGCGGTCAGGAAAACGCGTCCGGCGCCGGGCGCAGACCATGGCGCTGGTGACAAAACGCCCGTCGAAAGCTAAAGTTCCCTCATACAGGCACGAAAGCCGAAGGGATTCCTCATGGATATCAAGAGCACGCTCGCATCGCAGAACGTCGCGCGCACGCAGACCACGCCCGCGAAACGGACGGACGGACCGCAGGGCCCGGCGCAGAGCCAGGGCGCCCAGGGCGCCGTCTCCGTTTCGGTCAGCGGCGGCGCGCGCGGCGCGTCTTCGGTCGCCGAGAGCGTGAACGACAATCTCTCCCGCGAGGATGCGCTGGCGCTCGCAAGCGCGGTTGCGGACGAGCTCGCCAACCTGCCGAGCGGCAGCGGGATCGTCAGCAACCCCGCCCTGCTCGAGGAAGCCGCTCGCGGGGTCTGAGGACGGGGGCCGAACCTTAATAGGTTCTGGACGTCATCCACCTTTAACCGTCATCCCGGACTTGATCCGGGACCTTGCGACAACGGTCTTCGCTCTATTCTGCCTGAGGTCCCGGGTCAGGCCCGGGATGACGGGATAAAAGAGACAAAAAACAAAAAGGGCGCCTTCTGGCGCCCTCTTGCGTTCGATCAGATGTTGAGGCCCGGAGGTCAGACCTCCTTGCCCGCCGCCTTCTTGGCCGCATCCTCTTCCATGCGGAGCTTCACCTCCTCCATGATCTCCTCGCGCAGCGCCGCTTTCTCCTTCTGCGGCAACATCTCGTACTGCTCGGGGGTGAGGCCTTTCTCCTTCAGGATGCGCTCGAAATAGAGCTCCTCGGGAGTCTTCATCATATAGGCCATGAAAGCCGCGGCCGCGGGCGACAGCCCCTCCGTCGCTCCGGTGTCCGTTTCGGGTTCCGGATCGATCAGATTGCTGTAGACGCCGTTGAAGGTCTGCCGGAACACATTCGCCTTGCCGACATCGAGTGGCGCCGATTTGCCGCCGCTCAACAGGTCGCCTGAAGCACCCTGGTAAATGATTGCATCAACCACACCGCTCTCCCGTCAGTCGGAGCCGGCGTCTTTTTCCTGCCCGGCAATCTGTGCCGAGAGCGCGGCGCAATAGATGCCGTCCTTGCCGATCCGGAACTCCCGCGAGAAGAGCTCGGAAAGATCAAGCTTTTTCCAGCCTTTAGCGGTAGACGCCGGGGTTCCCGCGCCGGTATCGGGTCGTCTCAGAACGTTCGTGCCCATGATTTCGTGCCTCCTGACAAGTGGACGAAACCAAAGGAACGCAAGAAACGCGCCAGATACCCCTATCAAAAGTGCGGCCAGAGCATCCGCGAGACCGCGAGGGTCGCCATCTCGACATAGAGCAGCATGAAGGCAAGCATCATGTAGCGGTGCACATCGCCGGTGACGCGCGATTTCTGCGCCAGCGCGGCGCGGGTCAGCTCGCCGAGATGGGCGCGGATGAAGGCCTGCTTCTTCGCCTCGCCGCTCTGCCAGCTCTGCAGCATCAGGATCGTGCCGACCGTGGCGATGCTGAAGATCCAGAGCAGGTAGAATAGGAAGGCGATCAGGCTGACATCGCCCCAGCGGAGCCAGACGCCGACCGCGACCACGCCGACGCAGAGGGCGGAGAAATAGACCAGCGTGTGCCATTGCTGCGCCTTGGCGAAGCGGAGATTCTCGGAGGCATCGGTGTAGAGTGCGATGAATTCCCGCCGGGTCTCGGCGTCGAGTTCCGGCAGATGCTCGCGCTTCGGTGCCGGGCGCCGCGCCGGGGTTTCGTCCTGCGGTTCCGCGCTGGAAAATTGATCAGCCATGGGACCGGTCCTCCCGCCTGCCTGTCATTGCTCCGAGTATGCGCCCGAAAGCATCACGGAATCAACTGACTAGCGTCTAGCTCCGGACAGGGCCGCAGCGTCGCCGGCTGCTCGCCCTCGCGGACCAGAGCCGGCTCGGCGCCGCGCCTGATGAGATAGGACCGGGCCGGCTCGGGCGCGGTCCAGGTATAGACAGGCTCGACCTCCAGGCGATCTCCGGAGATCCGGTAGGTGGAGCTTCCGAAGACATAGACCTTCTCGCCCGCGAGCGTGCCGAGCTTGGGCAGCACCCGCGCATATTGCCCGTCCCGGAAGACCAGCACGGCCGTGCCGCTGCAGCGCGGCTTACCGTCATCCCCGACGAAACCCCAGACGCCATCGACGGAGGCCGCACGCGCCGGTCCGGCTCCGAGAAGGAGCACCATGATCAGGACCGGAAGCGCGGCCATCCGGCGCATGTGTCAGGCGGCGCCCTTCTTCGCTTTCTTTGCATCGAGGAACGCCCGCATCATCGCCTGCGGCTCGCCGGTCTCGTAGGCGGCGGCGAAGGCCTCGATGCCGGATTCGATGCCGGCTTCGAGCGGTTCCTCCTCCCAAACCTTCAGCAGCTGTTTCTGGATACGGATCGCGACCGGTCCGGCCTCGGCGATATCGCGTGCCGTCTGGGCGGCGATTTCCGGCAGCGACATCGAGGTCACCAGTCGTTCGACGAAGCCCCAGTCGCGGGCGGTGCGCGCGTCGATGATGGAACCGGTATAGACGAGATAGCTTGCCTTGCCCCAGCCGATCAGCCGCGGCAGCAGCGCCGCCTCGATCACCGAGGGGATGCCGACCTTCACCTCCGGCATCCCGAACTTCGCCTCGTCGGAGGAGATGCGGATATCGCAGGAGGCTGCAATCTCCATGCCCGCGCCGAGACAGTAGCCGTCGATCGCGGCGATGACCGGCACGCGGCACTCGCGGATCGCCTTCATCAGGCCGTGCAGGCGGGAGATGAAGGCTTCCGCCTTCTCCGGGTCGCAGGCCGCCATCTCGTTGATGTCCGCGCCGCCGATGAAGGCCTTCGTGCCCTTGCCGCGCAGCACGATGGCGCGGAGGCTGTCATCCTCCTCCAGCTCGGAGATCGCCAGGGTCAGCGCGCCGATCCCCTCGGAATTGACGATGTTGAGCTTCTCGGCATTGTCCCAGGTCAGCGTCACCACGCTCCCGGTGCCGACCTCCTTGCGCTCGATCTCAACCGGCATTCTGCGTCTCCTCTGCGTCTTCTTCTGGCCTCGCCTCGATCGGCTCACCGCCCTTGTCCCGGATCATCTGCCGGATCTCCTCCGCGGCCGCGTCCAGCCGCGCGATGTCGGTGCCGCGCGCGACCAGCGTGGTGCCGAAATAGCCGGCGCGGAAATAGGGATAGCTGCCGATTTCGACATCCGCATAACGCGACTGGATCTCGCCCAGCGCCTCTGCGACCACGCCCTCGCCGAGGGTGCAGCTCACCGCGCGCGACTGGATTTTCTCGCCATGTTTCAGCTTCGGCAGCAGCTCGAGCACCATCGCCTGGAAGACGCTCGGCACGCCCGCCATGACGTGGACGTTGCCGATGATGAAGCCCGGCGCGGTCGAGACCGGATTGTCGATCAGCTCGGCGCCCTCCGGCGTCTCGGCCATCTTCTTGCGCGCCTCGTTGAACTCGCGGCCGATGGTCTTGTAGTGGATCTCCATGCGCCGCATCGCTTCCGGATTGCGGATCACCGGCAGGCAGAAGGCGGCCGCGATGGAGGCGCAGGTGATGTCGTCATGGGTCGGCCCGATGCCGCCCGAGGTGAAGACGTAGGTGTATCGCTCGCGCAGAGCGTTCACCGCCTCCACGATCTCGCCCTCCTCGTCGCGCACGACGCGCACTTCAGAAAGGCGGATCCCGGCCTCGGTCAGCTTCTCGGCGAGGAAGCCGAGATTCTTGTCCTTGGTGCGGCCGGAGAGGATTTCGTTGCCGATGATGAGAAAGGCGGAAGTGACGGTTTCGTCTGACATGGCGGACCGGGATTGCTATGAGGTCTCGGGAACTTAGAGCAAGCGAACCATGAAACAACGGACGCCCCGATGCAACTTCCGACACCGCTCCACGAAGGCATTCTGATCAAGCGCTACAAACGCTTCCTCGCGGATGTGAGACTCGCCGACGGGACCGAAGTGACGGCGCACTGTCCCAATCCCGGCGGCATGATCGGACTGCAGGAGCCGGGCTCGACGGTATGGCTCTCGAAATCGGACAATCCGAAGCGCAAGCTCGCCTATACCTTCGAGCTGATCGGGACCGATGGCGGCCTCGTCGGCATCAATACCGGCCATCCGAACGCCATCGTCGAGGAAGCGGTCAGATCCGGTGCGATCACGGAACTCGCCGGCTATGCATCTCTCCGCCGGGAAGTGCGCTACGGGGAGAATTCCCGCATCGATCTCTATCTCGAGGATCCGGCGAAAGGCATTTGCTACGCCGAGGTGAAGAACGTGCACCTGAAGCGCGACGACGGCCCCAATCCGGGCGCCGCCGAGTTCCCGGATGCGGTCACAAAGCGCGGCGCGAAGCATCTGGTCGAGCTCGGCAACGAGGTCGCAAAGGGCAACCGGGCGGTCATGGTCTATCTCGTCCAGCGGATGGATTGCGACCGGTTCTGCGTCGCGGAAGACATCGATCCGGGCTATGCCGAGGCCCTGCGCACCGCCCGCAAGGCCGGTGTCGAGGCGATCTGCTACGATTGCGAGATCACGGCGGAGGCGATCTCGGTGCGCCGCGCCCTGCCCGTCATCTGGCCCTGAGCACGCGTCTTGCGGCGCGGATTGACTTGACGCTGGCGGCCCCGGTCCGCATTTATGGCGGGCACCCTAGAGACAAGGCGCGGCCCGGACCGCGCGCAAATGGAACAGAATGCAAGATCCTTCACTCGCCCAGGATGAGTCTTCCCGCGCCATCAAGCTGCACGGCCCGC
Source organism: Nisaea sp. (assembly GCF_017640745.1). Classification (GTDB taxonomy): domain Bacteria; phylum Pseudomonadota; class Alphaproteobacteria; order Thalassobaculales; family Thalassobaculaceae; genus Nisaea. The sequence goes on from NZ_JAEPQA010000015.1 coordinate 81,776, forward strand.
TCGATTTCCAGGGCATGCGTCAGGCGGGCAAGCTCGCTGCGGAAACGCTCGACTATCTGACGCCCTACGTTCAGCCCGGTGTGACCACCGAGGAACTGGACAAGCTCTGCCACGACTTCATCCTGAAGCATGGCGCGACCCCCGCGCCGCTCGGCTACAAGGGCTTTCCGAAGTCGATCTGCACTTCGATAAACCATGTCGTCTGCCACGGCATTCCGGGGCCGAAGAAGCTCGAGAACGGCGACATCCTGAATATCGACGTCACCGTGATCCTGAACGGCTGGCACGGCGATACCAGCCGGATGTACGGCGTCGGCGACAAGGTCAGCGTGAAGGCCAAGCGCCTGATGGACATCACCTATGACTGCCTGATGCTCGGCATCGAGCAGGTACGGCCCGGCGCGACCCTCGGCGATGTAGGCTACGCGATCCAGAAATATGCCGAAGACCAGCGCTGCTCCGTCGTGCGCGATTTCTGCGGCCACGGTCTCGGCCGCACCTTCCATGCCCCGCCAAGCGTGCTGCATTACGGCAACAAGGGCGAAGGCACCATCCTCCAGGAAGGCATGTTCTTCACCATCGAGCCGATGATCAATGACGGCAAGTACGCGGTGAAGATCCTGCCCGACGGCTGGACCGCGGTGACCCGCGACCGGTCGCTCTCGGCCCAGTTCGAGCATTCCATCGGCGTCACCGCCGACGGCTGCGAGATCTTCACGCTCTCGCCCAAGGGCTATACCAAGCCGCCCTACGAGATCTGATCCCGGAAAACCGTCCCGCCCCTCCCATGGCTCCAATGCCAAGGATCCCGAGGGGAGGACGCTTCCGTGCCACGCGACGATCTTCTGAACCCAGACTACAACGCCGGCCACCGGCGCCGGCTCCGCGACCGTTTCCTGAAGACCGGCCCGGAGCGGGTCGCGGATTACGAGTTGCTGGAACTGGTGCTGTTCCAGTCGCGGCCGCGTGGCGACGTGAAGCCGCTGGCGAAAATGCTGCTGGACCGCTTCGGCAGCTTCTCCGAGATCATCTCCGCCCCGGCGGAAGACCTGATGAAGGTCCGCGGCGTCGGGGAAAGCACGGCGATCGCGCTCAAGGCCGTCCGTGCCGCCGCAATCCGGCTGATGCAGGAGGAAGTCCGCGAACGTGCCGTCGTTTCCTCCTGGGATCAGCTCATCGCCTATTGCCGGGCCGCGATGGGCTTCTCGAAGCGCGAGCAGTTCCGCGTGCTCTTCCTCGACAAGAAGAACCGGATCATCGCCGACGAGGTGCTGCAGGAAGGCACCGTCGACCACACCCCGGTCTATCCGCGCGAGGTCGTCGCCCGCGCCCTCGATCTCGGCGCGACGGCCCTCATCCTGGTGCACAATCACCCGAGCGGGGATACGACGCCGTCCAAGGCCGATATCGAGATGACGAACCAGATCCGCCAGGCGGCCTCGGTGCTCGGCATCGTGCTGCACGACCACATCATCGTCGGCCGCGCCGCCCATACCAGTTTCAAGGCACGGGGATTGCTCTGAGCGAAACGGCTAGCGGTTATGCGGCAGCCGGATGAAACAAGCCGCCGCGACACCGGCGAGACAGAAGAGAGGCAGGATCAGGAAAGCGGTCTCGAAGGTTTCCAGCGCATAGACACGCGCACCGTCAACCATCCGTCCCTGCCAGCCGAGATCGAGCAGATACCCGATGAAGGGCTGCAGCACGGCACCGCTGCCGACGACGAAACTGTTGATGATCCCGAGCGCGGCGCTGTTGGCCCAGGCAGGGTTGTGCTCCCGGGCAACGGCGAAGCTCAGCACCATGGTGGCGGACCCGAAACCCTGCAGCGCCAGCACCGCCTGCAGAAGCGGCAGCGGCATTGCCGGGAAAAGGATCACCAGCGAGATCCCCACGGTCGCCAGCAGGCCGCCCGCGACCATGAAGCGCCGCCTCTTGCCCAGCTTGTCGGAAAGCCACCCGATAACCGGGGCGCCTATCCCCCAGCCGAAGAACATCACCGAGGCGAGCGCCGCCGCTTCGGGCTTCGTCATCCCGCGCGCCTCGATCAGGAACGGCACGCCCCAGAGCCCGCCGAACGCCAGCATGGATCCGGTCATGCCGACACCGAAGGCCGCGGCGAGCCAGGTCTGCCGGTTGGAAAGCGCGCGTTTCAACCCTTCGAGGAGCGGGCGCGCCGGCTCGTCATGCGCCTGCACCTTGTCGCGTACGGTGAGGAACAGGCAGACCGTCAGCACAGCGCCACCGATCGCCACAGCCCAATTGGTGTCGCGCCAGCCGATCTGTTCCACCGCATAGCCGAAGGGCGCCTGCCCAAGGATCCCGCCGAGGACGCCCAGGGCTTGGGCAAGCCCCCCCAGAAGCGCGAAGCGTGCCGGAAACCAGATCGCAGCCACGGACAGCGCGGCGACGAAGCTGCAGGCGCAGCCAAGCCCGATCAGGAACCGGCCGACATAGGCCATCTCGATCGTTTCGGCGCTCGCGAAAACCATCACGCCAGCGGTACAGATCGCCGCCGCACCGGTCGCGAGCCGGCGCGCGCCGAGCCTGTCGATGGCGACGCCGACCGGGATCTGGATGCTGGCATAGACGTAGAAATAGACCGCCGAGAGATTGCCGAGGATCGCCCCGCCGACGGCGAATTCGCGCATCAGGTCGTCGACCATGACCGATGGCGAGACCCTGAGGACGAAGGCATAGAGGAAAAAGACCGAGGCGAAGAACCATCCGGCCAGAAGCAGTGCCTTGGCCGGTGTCGCTGAAATTGTTCCGGTCTCGGTGCTCACACGGTCTCTCCGGCGGAAACGGGAACCGTCTCAGTCGCATGCACATCCCCGCCGGTCAATCGCCACCGAAGGCAGCACTGCCTGAGTGAATTGTCATCAGTTCACGGCGGCGCCAAAGTGAACATGGAGCAACCGCCGGAACGGGGACCGGACATGATCGACGCGCGCACAACGACCCACGATGCCGAGGAGGATCCGCGCAACCGGGACATCCGGATCTGGGTCAACGGCGAGATCGTGCACCGGGACGAGGCGAAGGTCTCGGTCTACGATTCCGGCTTCCTGCTCGGCGACGGCATGTGGGAGGGCATGCGCCTGCATAAAGGAACCTGGGTTTTCTTCGAAGAGCACATGGACCGGCTGTTCGAAAGCTGCAAGGCGGTCTCCCTCGATATCGGCATGGATCGCGCGGGACTTCTTCATGCCCTGAACGAGACTGCCGCGGCAAACGGCATGGAGACGGATGTGCATTGCCGCCTGATGGTGACCCGGGGCGTGAAGGTGAAACCGTTCCAGCACCCGTCCCTCTCCCGCAGCGGCCCGACGGTCGTCATCATCCTCGAACATTCGAAACCGGCGTCACGCCTCAAGCAGCGCGGTATCCGGCTCGCCACCGTGCATCAGGTCCGCGGCCTGCCGCATTCCCAGGACCCGAAGCTGAACTCCCATTCGAAACTGAACTGCGTCATCGCCTGCCTGCAGGCGGAACAGGCCGGTGCCGACGAGGGCCTGATGCTCGACCCGCACGGCTTCGTCAACACGACCAACGCCTGCAACTTCTTCATCGTCCGGCGCGGCGAGGTCTGGACCTCCACCGGCGACTACTGCATGAACGGCGTCACACGGCGCAAGGTGATCGACCTCTGCCGCGCGAATGGCATCCCGGTATTCGAGAAGAACTTCTCGCTGGTCGAATGCATGGGAGCCGAGGAGGTCTTTCTGACAGGCTCGTTCGGCGGCCTGACCCCGGTCGCGGAAATCGACGGCAAGACAGTCGGAAACGGCACGGTGCCTGGAATTGTGACCAGCTCGCTGCAGAGATATTACAAAGCGCTGATCGAGGATCACATCGCCCGAAAGCTCTAAAACGGATGCATACCAAACGTTAACCATCAGAGGACTAGAATGCCGTTCGATGAATAGCGTGCTGCTCGGAAACCTGCCCGTTGATTGAAGTAAACTGCGACGCCTCGGAACAGGGCGTGCTTTCGTCCGTGATCGAGAACGTGAGCCAGGGCCTCAGCTACTTTGACGAGGACCTGAAGCTCGTCGTCTGCAACCGCCGCTATCTCGATCTGCTCGGCTTTCCGCACTGGATGGGCACGCCCGGAACTCCGATGTCGGCATTTTTCCGGCATAATGCCGAGCGCGGCGAATACGGGCCCGGCGAGATCGAAGATCAGGTCCGGGAACGTGTCGAACTCGCGCGCCGGGCAGAAGCGCACAGCTTCGAGCGGGTCCGTCCGGATGGCACAGTCTTGCGCATTCGCGGCGTTCCGGTCCGCGGCGGTTTCGTCACCACCTATGACGACATTACCGAGCTGCGTAACTCCCAGAAAGAGCTCGAACAGACTAACGAACGCCTTGACGACCTGGTTTGGGAGCGCACCGCAAAACTGCAGGCGCGAGAAAACGAGCTCTCGGAAAAGACGGCGGCGCTCGAGACCATTCTGGAATCGGTCAAATACGGGATCACGCTGTTCGACAACGAGCTCAATCTCGTCGCGGCGAACCGGCAGACCTTCGAAATGATGAATGTTCCGGAGCACCTTCGGAGACAGGGCACGCCCTTCGAGAGCTTCATCAGGTTGTTTGCAGAACGCGGCGAATATGGCGAGGGAGACGTCGAGGAACAGGTGCGCTCCCGCGTGGAACTCGCGCGCAAGTTCGAGCCTCACAATTTCGTTCGCGAACAATCAAACGGCCGGATCTACGAGATTACCGGCAGGCCGGTAGAAGGCGGCTTCGTCACGACATATGTCGATGTCACAGAGCAGAAGCAGTTCGAAGCTCTGCTGCAGGCAAACAACGCCGAGCTGTCGCAAAAGACATCCGCACTTGAAGCAATTATGGCCGCGCTCGATCACGGCATTGCCCTCTTCGGAAAGGATCTCAATCTGGTTGCGGCCAATTCCCGGGCCTTCGACCTGATGAAGGTCCCGCACGAAATGAATCGGCCGGGCGTGCACTTTTCGGATTTCCTGCGCCTGCAGGCCGCGCAGGGCGAATTCGGCCCCGGCGACATTGACGAGATCGTGGAAAGGCTTACCGCCCTGGCGGAACGGCCCGAACGTTACCATGCAATTCGTCATCGCGCCGACGGAACGGTCATCGAGGTCTCGCGCAATCCGATCGAGATCGGTTTCGTTGCGACCTACCGCGACGTAACCGAGCAGAAGCAGTTCGAAGCGCTGCTGCAGGCCAACAACGAAGAGCTAACCGAGAAAACCGCAGCACTTGAGACCATACTGGAGACGGTCGATTACGGCATCTCGCTTTTTGACCGGGATCTGAAACTGGTTGCCGCCAACCCCCAGGCGTTCGAGTTGATAGACATTCCCGAGCGCTATAACCATCCGGGATGTCACCTCTCGGAAATCTTGCGCTATCAGGCAGAGAATGGAGCCTTCGGCGCTGGTAACGTAGACGAGATCGTTGCCGCCAGGACCGCCGCCGCGTGGAATGGCAAGGCGTATTCGACGACGCGCGAGCGCAAGGACGGACGGATCATCGAAGTGGTCCGGCGCAAGATCGACAATGGCTTTGTGACCACGTACCGGGACGTGACAGAGCAGAAACAGGTCGAGGCCCTGCTCCGCTCGACAAACGAGGAACTGGAGAGACGCGTCGAGGAACGGACGTCGGAGTTGAACCGGCAGTTGCGCGAGACCGAACGCGCGGAAGCCGAGATGCGTATCGCCAAAAGCCGGGCCGAACAGGCCGACCGGGCGAAATCAGACTTCCTCGCCCGCATGAGCCATGAGATCCGCACGCCGCTGAACGGAATCATCGGGCTCAATCACATCCTCAGCGACACCGATCTGACGCAGGGACAATTGGACATCGTCTCGAAAGTGCAGTCCTCGTCGAACGCGCTGCTCCGGATCGTGAACGACGTTCTGGACTTCGCCAAGATCGAAGCTGGACGGCTCGATATCGAAGACATTCCCTTCTCGCTCGAAGAGGTACTCGACTCCGTCGGCCAGATCGCCGCACCGCGCGCCGATGAGAAAGGCCTGAGGTTCGAGATCGATCCGGACGGCGCGGCGGCAAGAAACTTTTTCGGCGACCCGCACCGTATCGGCCAGATCCTCATCAACTACTGTAGCAATGCGATCAAGTTCACCCATTCCGGCCTGGTGCGGCTCAAAGTGTCGGTCGAAGAGTCCGGAAACGAGAGAGCGTTGGTGCATTTCGCCGTGCAGGACAGCGGAATCGGTATGACGGCGGAAGAAGTATCCGGCGTCTTCCAGCCCTTCCACCAAGCCGATGCGTCAACGACGCGACGCTATGGAGGAACCGGCCTGGGGCTGGCCATCTGCCGGGAGCTTGCGGATCGCATGGGCGGCCGGGTCTGGGTCGAGAGCGCCGTCGGCGAGGGAAGTACCTTTCACGCAGAATTGCGGCTCAGAATTGCCGCGGAAAGCGCAACCGCCACCGTTGAAGACAAACGCGACTGGCGTGCCGCGTGCAAGGGCCTGAAAGTTCTTCTGGTCGAAGACAACATGATCAATCGGGAGATCGCGACCGTCCTGCTGGAAGGCGCCGGGATCACGGTGGTTCCGGCAGTTCACGGCAAGGAGGCGGTCGACATCTTGCTGTCGGAAACGCCGCCTGAGATCGACGCCGTGCTGATGGATCTGCAGATGCCGGAAATGGACGGACACGAGGCGACGCGCCACATCCTCGCCGATCCGCGCTACCGCGACCTCAAGGTGATCGCCCTGACCGCCAATGCGGTCGCCGAGGAGATCGAAAAGAGCAAGTCCGTCGGAATGGCCGGTCACATCACCAAGCCGTTCGAACCGGAAACCCTGTTCCGGAACCTCGCACTCAGCCGAAACTTCTAGACGGTAATATCGAGGATCGAACCACGTGGCAGATCCGCGCTGATCTCCTCCAGCGGGATCGGATTTTGGCGCTGCCGGTTCTGCTGCTCGGCACGCGGGTCGCTGGCGCGGAGTTCCTGCACGAAGCGGCTGTCGGTGGGATCGAGTTCGCGCGTACGCGACCGCCGGCCGTCAGCCTCGTTCGGCTGGACCGGGACCTGCCTCTCGCCGGTCTGTGCCGGGACCAGAGGTAAGTTGATTATCGGACCGAGTGCCATATCCAGCCTTGCTTGCTCAGACCGGTCTCCAGCACGTGTTCTGCCCGAAACCGGCGCGTGAAACCATCACGCTCAAGGTTAATTACGGCATTTATATTGTATTTTAGATAAATATGTCAATTGTGATGGCAAGACTGGTCCTGAAGTAACGGGCGAACGGCGACAGGATCGCGCGCAACGTCTAGTTTTCGGGCGGAAACGCGCGCTTTTTCAATGACCTGGCAAAACCGAGAGGGTCCTTGAGGGGATCATGCTCCGCCGCCGCATCACGAGCGGATTCGCTCAAATGCCGTCCCGCATTTTCCAGTTTCGGACGGGCCTTTACGTAAACCTGTGCCGCCATATCGGCCGCCTTCTGCTGGACCTCCGGATTTTGCGCGATCCGACGGGCCGCTTCCAGGAAGAGACGTCTTACAATCATCGCAGCGCTCCCTTCTCAACAAGACCGCTCAACGCCCACCATACCCCGTCACGCCGAATTTCGCCGCCACCTTCTCGATCTCCTCGTCCGGCAAAATCGCCGGCTGGCCGATCTGCAGCGCACGCCAGTACATCGCCGCGAGCGTCTCGGCCTCGACGGTGAGCGCCAGCGTGCGTTCGAGATGCGGGCCGAGCACGATCAGGCCGTGATTGCCGAGCAGGCAGGCCTTGCGCCCTTCCAGCGCCTGCAGCGCGTAATCGGACAGTTCCTGCGTTCCATAGGTCGCATAAGGCGCGCAGCGGATCGTCGGGCCGCCGAACAGCGCGATCATGTAGTGGAAAGCCGGTATCTCCCGGTGCAGACAGGCGAGCGTGGTCGCGAACATGCCGTGCGTGTGCACGATGGCGCCCGCATCCTCCCGCGCCTTCATGATGTCGAGATGAAACCGCCACTCGCTCGAGGGCTTGTGCTTGCCCTCGACATTGCCGTCGAGATCCATCCGCACGATGTCCTCCGGCGTCAGCCGGTCGTAGCGGATACTCGACGGGGTCAGGAAGAAGCCTTCCTTCGGATCCTCGCTCACCCGAACGCTGACATTGCCGGAGGTACCCTGGTTCAGGCCCATCTCGTTCATCTTCAGGCAGGTGTCGATCACTTCCTGCCGGAGTGCCTTTTCGGCCGCTCCCATACGCTTCGCCATCAGTCTTCGCCCACCTGCTGCATTTCCGGAAACAGTTTCAACAATCCCTCCTCGCTCGCTTCGGCGCATCCGCGCTCGGTCAGCAGACCGGTGACCAGCCGCGCCGGCGTGACGTCGAAGGCCGGGTTCGCCGCCGGGCTCCGTTCCGGCGTGATCGTGACCGTCGCGACCTCGCCCGAAGGCAGCCGTCCCGTCATCTCCGTCACCTCCTTCGAACTGCGCTCCTCGATCGGAATGTCCCGCACGCCGTCAGAGATGGTCCAGTCGATGGTCGGCGACGGCAGGCCGACATAGAAAGGCACGCCATTGTCATGCGCCGCCAGCGCCTTCAGATATGTGCCGATCTTGTTGCAGACGTCACCGCTCCGGGTCGTCCGGTCGGTCCCGGTGATCACCATATCGACCATGCCGTGCTGCATGTAATGACCGCCTGCATTGTCGACGATCACCATATGCGGCACACCGTGATTACCCAGTTCCCACGCTGTCAGGCTGGCACCCTGATTGCGCGGCCGCGTCTCGTCGACCCAGACATGCACCGGAATGCCGGCATCATGCGCGAGATAGATCGGCGCGGTCGCGGTTCCCCAATCAACCGTCGCCAGCCACCCGGCATTGCAGTGGGTCAGGATATTGATGGTCTCGCCCGGCTTTTTCTTCGCCTGGATCACCTTAATGACTTCGAGCCCCGCCTCGCCGATGGCGCGGTTGATGCCGACATCCTCGTCGCAGATCTCGCCTGCGAGCCTGAAGGCGGCATCGGCGCGCGCCTCGGGGGCCAGCGGCTTCAGCTTCCGGCGTGCGGCGTCGAGCGCCCAGCGCAGGTTCACCGCCGTCGGTCGGGTCTCGTAGAGCCGGTCATAGGCGTTTGAAAGCCCTGCATCTGTGGCATCGGCGCGCATCGCCAGCCACATGCCGTAGGCTGCCGTCGCCCCGATCAGCGGAGCGCCCCGCACCAGCATCGCCTTGATCGCATGCGCCGCGTCGGCGAGCGTTTCAAGCCTTGCGATCTCGAACCGGTGCGGCAGTTTCGTCTGATCGATGATCTCGACCGAAACGCCGTCCTTGCCCGGCCAGATCGTGCGATGCGGCTTGCCGTCGATTTTCATGAAGTCGCTCCCTCGTCGCTCTTCCGCCGATGGCGTGACTCCGGCGGACGGCGATGATAAAACCCCGCCTGCCCGAATGCCATCCCGCTTTCCGGCGCCGCCCGCATTCTGTCGAACACCGAGGACGCACATGATCCCGCGCTATTCCCGCCCCGAGATGGTCAAGATCTGGGAACCCGAGAACAAGTTCCGCATCTGGTTCGAGATCGAGGCCCATGCCTGCGATGCGCAGGCCGAACTCGGCGTGATTCCGAAGGAAGCGGCCAAGGCCGTCTGGGAACGCGGCAATTTCGAGATCGACCGGATCGACGAAATCGAGCGGGAAACCAAGCACGACGTCATCGCCTTCCTCACCAACCTCGCAGAGTATGTGGGGGACGAGGCCCGCTTCGTCCACCAGGGCATGACCTCCTCAGACGTACTCGACACCTGCCTCGCCGTGCAGCTGACGCAGGCCTCCGACCTTCTGCTGAAGGATCTCGACGCGCTGCTGGCCGCGATCAAGCGCCGCGCCTTCGAGTACAAGATGACTCCGACGGTCGGCCGCAGCCACGGCATCCATGCCGAGCCGGTCACCTTCGGCATCAAACTCGCAGGCTATTACGCCGAATTCGCCCGTAACAAGGCGCGGCTCGAGGCTGCGCGGGCGGAGATCGCCACCTGCGCCATTTCCGGCGCCGTCGGGACCTTCGCCAATATCGACCCGCGCGTGGAAGAACACGTCGCCGAGAAGCTCGGCCTGAAGCCGGAACCGGTCTCGACCCAGGTCATCCCGCGCGACCGCCACGCCATGTTCTTCGCCACCCTCGGCGTGATCGCCAGCTCCATCGAGCGTCTGGCGACCGAGATCCGCCACCTGCAGCGCACCGAGGTCCGCGAGGCCGAGGAGTATTTCTCGCCCGGCCAGAAGGGCTCCTCGGCGATGCCGCACAAGCGCAACCCGGTGCTGACCGAAAACCTGACGGGCCTCGCCCGCCTCGTTCGTTCCGCCGTGGTGCCCGCGATGGAGAATGTCGCGCTCTGGCACGAGCGGGACATCTCGCATTCCTCCGTCGAACGAATGATCGGCCCGGACGCGACCGTGACCCTCGATTTCGCCCTCGCCCGCCTCACCGGCGTCATCGACAAGCTGCTGGTCTATCCGGAGGGCATGCAGGCCAATCTCGACCAGCTCGGCGGCCTCATCCACTCGCAGCGCGTGCTGCTCGCCCTGACGCAGGCAGGCATGAGCCGCGAGGACGCCTACAAGGCCGTGCAGCGCAACGCCATGCCGGTCTGGCTGGAGGGCAAGGATTTCCTCGAACTGCTGAAATCCGACAGCGAGGTGAAGGCGCATCTCGACGATGCCGCGCTCGAGTCCCTGTTCGACCTCGGCTACCACACCAAGCATGTGGGCACGATTTTCAAGCGTGTCTTCGGCGAGGAATAACACTCAGGCGATTTTCACGCCCGGACCATAACGGACAGATAACGCCCTCCTCAGAAGATCCTGCCATCGCAAACTCTCTGGCGCAGCCGGTCAAAGCCGGCGCGCCGGAAATTTGCAGGGTGGGGGGATCGGAATGAAGTCGCATGGCGGAACACCGCTGCCGGTAAGTCCGGACGGGACTTGTCGCTTCAAGCATGCCAAAGACTCAGGAAGCGGAGCGTTCAGGCATTTCCTGCGCCCGCCGAACGGCAGCGAGATCCATCGCCTGCACGGAACCCTCCCCCGGGACGACTTTCGCCGGGCGGACGACCTGCTGACCCGTCTTTCACACCATTTCCTGTTCTCCGACCGCATCTGGGACGCCTATCAGGGTGAAGCCGCGGAAGCCTGGGAAAATCCCGATATTCCCGCAGGCTATACCTACCTGCTGCAACTCGTGGCCCACGATCTCGTGCAGGCCTCGGTTATTTTCCCCCGTATGGACCGACGGATCGGCGAACTCAGGAACCACAGGACCTTCTCACTCGATCTGGATACGCTCTATGGCTCGGGTCCGGCCGCATGTCCCCACGCCTACTCGGCCTCGACGAAATTCGGCTTCAGGTCGCGCCTGAAATTGAGCCGCATGCGGCAAAGCAACAAGCTGGTGCCCGCCGCCAAACCCGCGTTCAGGGATATCGGCCGCGGCTATGCACACGAGGACAACTCTTTCCCGCGCAACGGCCCGACAGAGGCGTTGCTCGCGGATCCCCGCAATGACGACAACGCGAACATCTCCCAGCTTCTGACCGTGTTCATCTGGCTCCACAACACGGTGATCGAGAGCCTCGAAGCGCAGGGAGCGGTACCCCCCGAATATTCGCAGGAGGTCGCCGAAGAGTACAGGTTCGGCCAGGCACGCCGGATCGTCACCGAAACCTACCGGCGGATCGTGCGGCACGACCTGCTCCCGCGGATCCTGCATCCGGATGTGCTGCGGCATTACGAGACCGACAAGAGCCCGTACCTCGAGACCGACGCCGACGAGCGCATGCCCATGGAATTCTCCCATGCGGCATTCAGGTTCGGCCACGCCATGATCCGCCCGAGTTACAGGCTGAACACCGGGCATCCCGGGTTTTCGATCGGAGACATCCTGCGGACGAACTCCCTCCGCGAGCCCTACAGCATGCCGCTGAACGAGAAGTGGATCGTCGAATGGTCCCGCTTCTTCGAACTCGACGATCCCAGCCTCGTCAATCTCAGCCGGCGTATCGGCCCGAGTCTCTCCTCAGGCCTTGAGGTCCCGGATGGCTTCGGCTTTCCGCTGAGGGGAACCACCGAGACACTCGCCCATCGCGATCTCTTGCGCGGAGCTTCAGCGGACCTGTGGTCCGTTACGGCCCTGATCGCCGAGATCGGGAAGCGTCAGCCCGATCTGATCGCCATGTCGCCATTGCTTTCCGACATCACCGGACTGCGAGCAAGACTGCAGGCGTGGCTGGCCACCAATTGGAGCCGTAGCGGACAGGCATTGAGCGAGCTCCAGATCGACACGATCGCGGAAGACCCGCCGCTTTTCTTCTTCATTCTTTTCGAAGCCATGGCCGAGGCGCACGGCCGCCATCTCGGCGTCCTCGGATCAACGATTGTCGCCGAAGTCCTGCTTCGCCGGCTGGATTCGATCGCGCCCGAAACTGGCACGGCAAGCTACCCCGCGACTGGATTCGAAACGGTTCGGACGATGCCCGCCCTGCTGCGGACACTCGCCGAGCGCTCCGGACTTTCCACTGCCTCACCAAGTTTTCTGTAAGTCCGGGAAAACAGGGACTCATAAACAAGGAGACAAAAATGACAGACGTATTGAACCGGTTCGGAATCGACGACGGCTATCACGCCAAGTTCGGGCAACTGATCAAAGACTGGGCGCGCGGGATCAAGCAGCCGCCGGCCGATCTGAAAGCCTTCAAGCAGCAGTTGGAAGACGAAGGCATCAAAGCGAATTACCCAACCGGCGCGAACGAACTCAAGACGCTGAATGTCTTCCGGGCCGATTCCTCACGCCTGGATATCCGGCTGCCGCCGACCGACTTCCTCGACGACTCCGAGAGTTTCATCGTGAAACACGGATACGTCATTCCGAAATTCTACCACGACGCGTTCGACTCCGAGCCGAACATCGACGATGTCATGGTCTTTCACGCCGCGCGCATCGGGGACTACACCCTCGCAAACTGCACCTGAACGGCCTGACGCCACTTCAATCCATGGGAAATCCTGCGCGTTCAAGACTGCGACGCAGGATTTCCCGATCCCTCGTCTTGCGGATCGGAAACAGCTGCAGAAGCCATTCGGTCATCTCGCTGTCACGCTTGATTTCACCACCTTGCCATCGCCGCCTGATGTTGGCCTGACAGCGCGCCGCCTCCTCCCGGGCTTCTTTCGCCCGGCCGAGCTGGACCAGGGATGCCGCCCGCCACGCACCGTTGTTGCAGAGAAAATCGCCAGCCAGCGTGGCCGCTTCCAGTGCCCCCTCGTAGTCCGCAAGGAAGAATTTCACGCCAGCAAGGTATCCCCAGTGGAGGGGGAGCGGTTCGACGCAGTTTGCCATACCTTCGGCGGCCAATTTCTCGGCGCGGATGTCGTCGCCGAGAAAGGCTAGTCCCTGAGCGACAGACAACAGGGTCCAGGGATCCAGGTCGTTCAATTCACGCGCAAGATCGAAATGCATTTCGGCCGGCTCGAACTGCTCGTCGAAAGCATAGGCCCAGGCAAGACAGAGATGGGTTCGCGAGTCCACCGGATCGAGTTTTGCCGCTGTCCAGGCGAGGCCAAGCGCGCTCGCCTGGTTCTCCCTTTTCCGGAACACGCCCGGATGAACGATGTGACGGGCGTTCTTCAATTGCACAAGGCTGCTGTAAGCGGGCGCGAAATCAGGCGCGCGCCGGATAACCTCTTCGAACAGATTGGAGGCGGCCTGCCAGTCGCCCGGATCGTATCGATTGATCAATGCCTGGCCCCGCAACCAGGTATCGTAGAGGTGGGTCGGAATGGCCGTGGACTCGAGGGGACGCAGCATCCGGCCGATGGAGAGGTGAACGTTGAGCGCGGCGGTCACGCTACGGACAATCCTCTGCTGCGACATGATCAGATCGTCTATCCCGAGCGTGAAACGGTCGCTCCAAACGTAGAACCCGGTATCCGTATCCTTGAGAGTGAGAACCACATTGGTTTCGTCCTGCTTGCCAAGGACGGATGCCTGAACCACGAAGCGCACATCCGGATTGGAACGGGCAAGCTGGGAGCTTTGCAGATCCAGGATGCGCCACTCCCGAAAGCGAACGAAGGAACCGATCAGGAAATGCCGGAACCCCATGAGCAGGTGGTGTTGTCCGGGATGCGCGCCTTCGAGCGAAAACGGTTCGACGGCAATGACCATGCGCGGTGCGTCGGGCGCGACCACCGCAGCAGTCGCGATCGGTGAAGGTTCCACCGGTCTTGCCTGCGGGGAGCCTTCCGACACCGTATCGAACTCGCCGCTCTTGATCCTGGCGACCAGCTCCTGGGTTTTTGCAGAGGGCTCCATTGCATAGTCTTCGTCGAGCACGTCCCAGAGAATCTTGTAGACTCTGAGGGCGCCGCCGATGTTGCCGGAGCTTGCCCGCGCCCACATCAGATAGCGCACGGATTCCTCGTGTGTCGGATCGAGATTGACGATCGCTTCGGCCGCCCGCACGCGCTCCGTCTCGCTGACCGCCTCGTCGGTCAGGATCTCCTCCAGCGAGCGGGAAAGGCGTTCGCGCAGACTTTCCCGGCGGGCCATGAGCCACATGCGGAAAGCCGGATCCAGATCATCAAGGTCGGACAGAAGCTTCCCGGGGAAATCGGCAACATCCAGCAGCTTCTGGTGTACCTTCTTGTTGTCCGCCGCCTCTATCACTTGCCAGACATCGACCAGCAAGGTTTCCTCATTCAGGGAAACCGTCAACTTGTCGATAAACAGGCCTTCGTAGCCGGATTCGTCGCAGGATCGCCTCAGCCAATGCAGCACCTGCCGCAAGGATGTGCGCGCATTTGCTTCCGGGGTCTCGCTCCAGAGCAGACCAACCAGACGCTCCCGGGATGACGTGCGACCCTCGCTGAGCGCCAGATAACCCAGCAATGCCAGGAGTTTACGCCGCTTCAGATCAAGTCGCTGGTTTCCGACAACCGCGGTTTGCTCCGCAACGAGGGATAGGTTGAGCGTTTTGCTGGGGGCGCGTATTGCGCCGCCATCTGTCGGGTCCATGATCTCTATTTCAGCCATGCCTCACCGCCCCGAATGCATCAGTGCAAGGGAAACAGGGGATCGTCGATGCCGGATTCGTCAAAACAGCGTTTCAAACGAGGGCTGACGACCTTGCTTGGATAGAGTTGCAGCTGCGGGACGATCATCCGAGCCACGGGAACACCGAAACGCTCGCGCGACAGATCGACCCGATAGACATTCGCTCCAATAGTTCCGAGACGCTGCACGATCCTCGGAAGAGTGAGCTCGGGTCCGGCATCGTCATCCGCAACCGGCATATACCGTGCCGGCACTCCGGCGGGATGAAGATGCTCGCACCCGTCTGCGCTCAGGACCGCCGCACGCTCCTTGTGCCGGAGGTCGACCGCGTTGAGGGCCTCCGCGCCGGACTGCGCTTCCTTCGCCCGTACAACATCGTAGGCCATTTCCATCTGGCACATTTCCCGGATGGCCGACTGGAGGGCGGCGGCGACGGAAGCGCGGCAGGCCGTACCGCAGGCAACGTGCGATCCGTCCCGGTCCACCGAAATCGACGCCATCACCGGAACGCCGACATCGGTTGTAATGTCGAGGAACCACGTGACCCGACCGAGCCTCTCTCCGCGGAGCGTTGCCAGGTAGAGCAAAGCGCTCCGAACCCCGGGTTCCTCGGCTGCGAGTGGACGCCCCCTGCGCCGCCCCCACCACCAGAGTGCGGCGGCGTCCCGTTCGATCAGCTCATAGAGACCGTGAAGCGCAGCCGCATCCAGCGTGTCGCCGGCACCGCACCCGGTTCCAAGCATGAAGGGAGGGCTTGCCGCGCCGGAACGCCTCAGGCTGCGGATGCACCGATCGAACGGGAGTGAAACCTCTGTGTCTGTAGCAAGATCAATTCCGCGGACCCTGTCGCCTCCACTCCAGTCAGGCACGCCGTCGGCCTCTGGGAACACGTCGACCAGAGGCTCTTCAACACCCGAACCGGCCAGGTCACCGTCTTGTTCGAACTGGGAGAGGAATTCGATGCCCTCACCAATGCAGGATTCAAATGCGCTTTTGAGATCGAGCCCCGACCCGGTCACACTGCCGGGGGCGTGCCCTGCAGTCGGATCCGGCCGGACTACGGCTCCCATCAGCACCAGTCCCGGCGCATGACGAGCGGAAAGCAGAAAAACGCGATCGAAACTTGTCGCCGCTTTCAGAAGTGCCCCCCGGTGTGCCTCTCTCTCGGGATCTCCACCCACATTTTCCCGGTAGCCAAGGGCATGCAGAAAGCCGTCCGCGGCACCGTCCGCCGGGTTCCGATCGGCAGTTTCGGAGGCAACGAACAGATCCGCGGCCCGCGCTAGTACGGCGGTGTCCAGATCCTGCAACATATGGTCAGAACTCCAGGCCAGCAAAGAACCGGAATGCGAACGGTGTGTTCCCGCCAAGACCTTGGCTATCTAAATGATCGGTCATGCTAATTCCCTCTCAAATGCCCCTAAGAGGGTACTCAGACTTCAGTTTGGTTAACAATTTTTAACCCTGAAATCATACAAATTTTTAAACATTTTACCACGATGCAAGAAAAATAGATGACGCAGGCCCGCGCGAAAGAGTCGGTTATGAAACCGGCAGACGCGTTTAGTCACCACTGGATATTCTAATGCTTTGGAATTCCGGAACGACTATTTGTCGATCGGTTGCGAACCTGTGGAGCATTGAACGGTTTGCACCGAATTCGATCCAAGTCGCGCTTTACGTCTTTGAGCAGCGGCTGCTGATGCATGACGGAAAAGGACGTGGGTGAACGACCGGGCGAAACGGGATCCGGAACGAAAAATAAAAACGGCGCCACAAGGCGCCGTTTTCGTATCCGTGGCTCGTTCGAGGCGAGGATCAGCCTTCGGTCTTGATCTGCTCCATTGCCACCGCGTTCAGTTCCTCGATCTTGTGGCGAATGCGATGTTCGGAAAGATCCGCACCGGTGCCCTCCAGGCTCTTCAGCACGAACTCGACGACATCGTCGACGCCCGGCTTTTCCATGTCGGCCGCGATGACTTCCTTGGCGTAGGCCTGCGCGTCCTCGCCGGTCTTGGAGAGGAACGTCTCCGCCACCCAGAGGCCAAGAAGCTTGTTGCGCCGGACAGAGGCCTTGAAGGCGAGTTCCCCGTCGAGCGCGAACTTCGCTTCTTCACCCTTCTGGCGTTTGTCGAAACCTGACATCGGTCGAATACTCCCTCGTCTCTATCCCGTCGCGGCCCGCCGCGTCTGCCGGACGTCGGCTTAGGGCCTCAAAATCGGCGGCAACCTATCAGGCCCAGCGCGATCTGTTAACTGGCAGATTGCCGCAAATCGTCCAGTTGTCAAAAAATGTTTCCGAAGCGTAGGGTCTCTCCCATGTGCACCCTGATTCTCCTGCGCCGCCCCGGCAATGCCTGGCCCGTTCTGATTGCCGCCAACCGCGACGAAATGCAGTCCCGGCCGTGGCTGCCTCCCGCGCGCCACTGGCCCGACCGTCCTGAAACCCTTGCCGGTCTCGACAAGCTGAGCGGCGGCTCCTGGCTCGGCCTGAACCACCACGGGGTCGTCGCCGGGATCCTCAACCGGCGCGGATCGCTCGGGCCCGCCGCGGGTAAGCGCAGCCGCGGCGAGATCGTCCTCGAAGCACTGGAGCATGCCGAGGCGCAAGAGGCGGCAAAAGCGCTCGCAGAGCTGGAAGGCAGCAGCTATCGAAGCTTCAACATGCTCGTCGCCGACGCGGAAAAAGCCTTCTGGCTGCGCAACGAGGGGCGCGAGGACGGAGAGATCGATGTCTTCGAGGTTCCGGAAGGACTCTCCGTCTTCACAGCGTACGACGTGAACGATCCGGAGAGCGCGCGCGTCCGCCGCGCCCTGCCCCGGTTCCGCATCGCCGCCGCGCCCGATCCGGAAAGCGGAGACTGGTCTGGCTGGGAAAAACTCCTCGCGGACCGCAGCCGCGGCGATGCGTCCGATTACGGTTCCGCGATCAACCTGGACAACGGCGAGGGTTTCGCGACGGTGTCTTCCTCGCTGATCGCCCTGCCGGCAGATCCGGGACGCAATCCGGTCTGGCGCTTTGCCGAAGGCCCTCCCGACCAACACCCCTACAATCCCGTCGATCTGGTGGACTGAGAAGATGGCGGCGGAGCGGAAAACCGGCAACAGCGGAGCTCTCGGACGAAAACGGAAGAGCACGCCCCTATCCAGCGAGACCATCGTGGCCGCCGCGATCGATCTGCTTGACCGCGAAGGCCTGGACAACTTCTCCATCCGCAACATCGCCAAGGCGCTGGGGGTCTATCCCACCGCACTCTACTGGCATGTGCCGAGCCGCCATCTCCTGATCGCCCGCGTGATCGCGGCCCTCTTCGCCGATGTCCTCCCGAAGGAAAACCCGGACTGGCGCGTCTGGCTGAAAGAGCTGTTCCGCCGCTACCGCGACATCGTACGCATGCATCCCAACGTCGCCCCCCTGGTCGGCGGACATCTCGTTTCGAGCGCCAGCGTCGATCTGAAGCTCGTCGAAGCCATCCTCTCGACACTTGCAGGCGCCGGGTTCGAAGGCGAGCGGCTGTTGGCCGCCTATAACAGCATCATCGCCGGAATGTGCGGCTATGCCACACAGGAGTTCGCGCACGTCTTTCCGGATCCGGAAGGTGAGCTCGAGACCTCTCTGACCGCCAGCGTCGAGGCCGCCGATCCGGCGCTCTATCCGACCTTGGCTGCAGAGCGGCGCCGGCTTCTGAACCGCGCCCTGATACTGCGCTGGCAGAACGGGAACCAGGCTTCTCTGGAAAGTGGATTCGAGATGTTTACGGACGCACTGATCGCCGGCCTCGAAATTCAGCTGGACCGTAGTTGAGCGAGCGCGAACAGCTATTGTACACCGTACAATAATATGATTTCTTCGACGCGTTTTCGGCCTCGAAATCGCAATGGGAGCGCAGGGTGGCAAACGAACAGAGCAAAGCGTCCGGATCATTCGGCGACCGCGGCGGTCCGGTCGACGTGTTTTACCTTCCCGACGGTGCGCCGCGGCGTCCGGTCGTCAGCCATGGCGACGGCGTCTGGCTCTGGGACACCGACGGCAACAAGTACATCGATGCCTGCTCCGGACCGGTGACCACCAATCTCGGCCATCGCAACATGCGGGTGGTCGAAGCCATGCGCGCGCAGGCGGAGAAAATCTGCTTCGCCGGCCGGCCGCATTTCGAGAACCAGCCGAACATCGATCTCGCCGACCTCGTGACGCGCCATGCCGGCCCCGGTTACGAGCGCGCCTTCTTCGTCTCCGGCGGATCGGAAGCGACGGAAGCGGCGATCAAGCTCGCCCGGCAATATGCCGTCTCCCGTGGCGAGCCCGACCGATGGAAGGTGCTCGGCCGGGATCCCGGATATCACGGTGCCTCGCTCGGCGCCGCCTCTGTCAGCGGCGACCCTGTCTCCGACTCGATCTTCGCCAAGGTCATGCAGGTGATGCCGAAGGTCCCGGCTCCCTTCGCCTACAGGCTGCCGGAAAATCACGATGCGGACAGCTATGCCCGGCACTGTGCCGCCGCGCTTGAAGCGACCATCGTCGCGGAAGGCCCGCAGACCGTTCTCGCCTTCATCATGGAGCCGGTCGGCGGCCTCGCCACGGGAGCGCTTGTCGCGCCCGATCATTACTACAAGACCGTCCGCGAAATATGCGACCGGCATGGCGTGCTGCTGATCTATGACGAGGTGATGTGCGGTGCCGGACGCACGGGAACCTTCCTCTGCGCCGAACACTGGCCCGACGCGAAGCCAGACATCATCACGCTCGCCAAGGGCATCGCCGCGGGCTACACGCCGCTCGGCATGGTTCTGGCCTCCGCCGCCATGGTCGATACCGTCGCCCGGTCCGGCGGCTTCATGCACGGCCACACCTATGCCGCCAATCCGCTGAGCTGCGCCGTCGGCCATGCGGTCGTGAGCGAGCTCATCGAGCGCGACCTGATGACGAACGCCGCGAGGATGGGGGAGCGACTGCGCACTCGACTGCGGGAGATTCAGACTGGAAGCCGCGTCCTCGGCGACGTCCGCGGCATGGGTCTGCTGAACGCCATAGAAATCGTCATGGACCGGGAGACGAAACAAATCCCTCCGGCCTCGATGATGGCGGTGTTCCGCCTTATCGAAATCGGAATGCAGAACGGGCTTTTGCTCTACTCGCGGCGGACGGCGAACGGGAAATACGGCGAATGGCTCATGGTGACGCCGCCGCTGATCGTAACGGAAGAGGAAGTCGACGAGATCGCGGAGCGGCTCGCCAAGACGCTCCACAGGTTCGAGAAAGAAATCGCCGCCTGATACGGCATCCCGGCACCGGGGCGGATCGTTTATCGCCCCGGTGCCGAATATGCGGATTACATTGCGCGGACCCGGGCCAGAAACTGCTCGACCTGCTGGTTAAGTTCACCAGCTTGCGACGAAAGAGATTGCGCGTAGTTCAGTACTGTCGTGGCGGATTCGCCGCTCTCATGGGTTGCCTGGGCGACGCCACTGATATTGACGGACACTTCCTGAGTCGCTGCAGACTGTTCCTCGACGGCACTTGAGATCGTCGTGCCGATCTCGTTCACCTGGGCAATGATCTTGGCGATTTCGCCAATCGAATCCGCCGTCGTCTGGGTCGAGTCCTGAATGCCTTTGACCTGCTGGGCGATCTCCTCCGTCGCCGTGGCGGTCTGGTTTGCCAGGTTCTTCACCTCAGAAGCGACGACAGCGAAGCCTTTTCCGGCCTCTCCTGCCCGAGCCGCTTCGATCGTCGCGTTCAGCGCCAGCAGGTTGGTCTGTTCCGCGATTTCGGCGATGATCTTCGTGATCTCTCCCACCTTCTGCGCCGCGCTCAGGAGTTCGGATACCATCTTCTCGGACTTGTCTGCCGCATCGACCGCGCTGCCGACGGCCCGGGTCGATTCAGCGATCTGCCGGGCGATCTCGTTCACCGACGCGGTCAGCTCCTCGGTCGCGGAAGACACTGTCGCGGACTGCTGGTTGGCCTGCTCGGCGTTGGCGGCCAGCGTCTGCGCCGTCATTTCGAGATCTCCGGAGGACGCCGCCACGCTCTCGACCGTACGCTTCACGCCCTGTTCGAAGGCATCGGCAAGCTCCGCATTCTCCTGCTTGCGCTTGGTCAGATCTGTCGCGAACTTGACGACCTTGAGAGGCTTGCCGTTGGGATCGAGGATCGGGTTGTAGGAGGCCTCGATCCAGACCTCCTTGCCGCCCTTGCCGATCCGCCTGTATTGACCGGCCGCGAATTCACCCGCCCGAAGCTTTTCCCAGAAACCCTTGTATTCCGCGCTCTGCGCATAGCCGGGCTCGGCAAACATGCTGTGATGCTTGCCGACGACTTCGTTCAGGCCATAGCCCATCGTCTTCAGGAAATTCTCGTTCGCAGTGATGATCGTTCCGTCCAGTTCGAATTCGATGACGGCCTGGGAACGCCGGATCGCCTCGATCTGACCGACCAGCAAGGCTTGCTGCTTGGTCTTTTCGGTAATGTCGGTCGCGAACTTGACGATCTTGTAGGGGCGGCCCGAACCGTTCGATATCGGATTGTACGATGCTTCGATCCAGACTTCCTTCCCGCCTTTCCCGATCCGCTTGTACTGCGCGGCCTTGTACTTCCCGGCGCGCAGATCTTCCCAGAACGCACGGTACTCGGCGCTGTCCTTGTAGCCCGGTTCCGCAAACATGCTGTGATGCTTGCCGACAATTTCCTTCAGACTGTATCCCATCGTCTTCAGGAAGTTCGCGTTGGCTGTAATGATCGTACCGTCCGGCTGGAACTCGATGATCGCTTGCGATTTGTCGAGCGCGTCAAGTTTCGCCGCGGCGTCGCCACGGCCGAACATAAAGGTCATATCCGGTCCCCAAGGTGTATTCTTCGTTATTAACCCTCCTTTACGCATGGCTTTGGCGTACAGATCACAAGCAGTCATAATTCAATATTCACACACTCAAATAATCTCCAAACGTACACTGGAAACTGAGAGTCCATCTATTATAAATAATTTTTATTTACTATATTTTAAATCAAAAGTAGCAAACGCAGCCAACAGGACCCTGCCGCGATTCAGCTGCAGTACCCAGAGGCTGTAGACTTCCCAGGCAGGTCGCTTCCGGGAACCCTGCCAGGCGATGGATTTCTTCCCCGATTGTCTTTGACGGACCTTATGTTTATATGGAGCGCGCATTTCCTGCCGCCGCGGCGGCGGGCGCTCCGCATCCCGGAAACCGACCGCCAGACCGATGAGGCGGGGAACCCCATGGCAAGACGCAGAAAACTCTACGAAGGCAAGGCCAAAGACCTTTACGAGGGGCCCGAGCCAGGCACGATCATTCAGTATTTCAAGGATGATGCGACCGCGTTCAACAACGAGAAGCACGGTGTGATCACCGGCAAGGGCGTGTTGAACAACCGGATCAGCGAATACCTGATGACGCGGCTTTCCGAAATCGGGATTCCGACGCATTTCGTGCGCCGCCTGAACATGCGCGAGCAGCTCGTGCGCGAGGTCGAGATCATCCCGGTCGAGGTCGTCGTCCGCAACGTCGCCGCCGGCTCCATCGCAAAGCGTTTCGGGATCGAGGAAGGCACCCTGCTGCCGCGCTCGATCATCGAGTACTATTACAAGTCCGACGAGCTCGGCGACCCGATGGTCGCGGAAGAGCACATCACCGCCTTCGGCTGGGCGACGACGCAGGACATCGACGACATCATCGCGCTGTCGCTGAGGGTCAACGATTTCCTGACCGGCCTTTTCGTGGGCGTCGGCCTCCGGCTCGTCGATCTCAAGCTCGAGTTCGGCCGTTACTATACCGAGGATACGCTGCAGATCGTGCTCGCGGACGAGATCAGCCCGGATAATTGCCGGCTCTGGGACACCAAGACCGACGAGAAATTGGACAAGGACCGTTTCCGCCGCGATCTCGGCGGTGTCCGCGAAGCCTACCAGGAAGTCGCGCGCCGGCTCGGCGTGCTGCCCGAAGCGGGTCCGATGGACCTCAAGGGCCCGAAAGCCATTCAGTAAGCCGCACGGCGGCACCGGAACGAAGCGAAATTGGTGAGAAGATGAAAGCCACGGTTCACGTCACCCTCAAGAACGGCGTCCTCGATCCCCAGGGCAAGGCCATCGAACATGCGCTCGGCGCGCTTGGCTTTGCCGGCGTCGACCAGGTCCGTCAGGGCAAGTTCCTGGAGCTCAAGCTCGATGAGACCGACAAGGAAAAGGCGCGCGCGCAGGTGACCGCCATGTGCGAGAAGCTGCTCGCCAACACCGTGATCGAGAATTACACTGTCGAGATCGAGGGTTGAAGACGCCTCAGGCGTCCAGTTCCTCGCTCATGACGTAGCGGTTCTTCCCGCTTTTCTTCGCCACATACATGGCCTTGTCGGCGCGTTTGATGACTGATTCAGGCGTGTCCGAAGCGCCGTTGAAGAAGGCAATGCCGACGCTTGCGCCGATCGTCGCGTTCCCTTCAGGGAACTCGAACCTTTCGGTGAAGCAGTTCAGCAGCCGGTCGGCGAGCGGCACCGCGGCTTCCCGGAAGCCCAATCCGCAAAGCACCACGAGGAATTCGTCGCCGCCGATCCGGGCGACCGTGTCGACTTCCCGGAAGCATGAACTCATGCGCCGTGCCGCCTCTTTCAGCACTACGTCTCCGGCATCGTGCCCGAATGTGTCGTTGACCACCTTGAAGCCGTCGAGATCGACATAGAACACGGCGGTCAGCGTTTGCTGCCGCTTGGCAAAGGCCGTCGCGAGCAGCAAGCGGTCCATGCAGAGACGCGACGTCGGCAATCCCGTGAGCCCGTCGTAATTGGCCAGTTCCGCCATCCTGCGTTCCGACTCGGACAGGCGGATTGCAAGCGATTCGAGCTCCGCCGCCTGGTCCGCCATCCGGTCCTCGCGATCGCGCAGTTCGAGAATCTGGATCTCGAGTTCCTCCCGGCTGCGGATCTGCTTGCGCTCGAGTTCGACCCGGTCGGTGATCTCGTAAACCCAGCCGAGCACGCAATCCTCGCCGTCATAGACGAACGGCCGGCACGACAGCAGAACCCAGAATGGCGTTCCGTCCTTCCGAACGAACTCGACCTCTCTGTTCTCCACGGCGCCGGTCTTGGTCATCTCCTGCATGAGGCGCTCACGAACCGACGGGTCCGCATAATGGGACGCGGCTTTGACGCCTACGAGTTCATCGACGCCGTAGCCACACATTTCCTGGATCTTGCGGTTTGAATAGCGCCGGCGCCCGTCCGATCCGACGATATTCACGCCGATCGGACTATGGTCGAGAATCTCGAGCACGCGTCGCTCGTGCTCGGCCCGCGCCTGTTCCGAGCGGGCGCGCTCCGTGACGTCGATAAAGGTCAGCAGGTAACCGGTTCCGGGAACCGCGCAACCCTGGACCTCCTGGATCGTGTCCCCTACCGGGATGCACAGCGCTCCCAACGCACGACCCGCCTCGACATGTTCGATGATTTCAGCGGCACAACCGATTCCGGATATCGTTCCGGCCAATGTCGGAACCGCAGGCGGCACGGCGTCGTCCGGAGCAAAAAGCTCTTTGAACTTGCGATTGGCGGCGACGACGGCGAGTTCCTCGTCGACCACCAAGATGCCTTGCCCGATGGCATCAAGGATCGATTCCAGAAGCGGGAAGCAATCGACGTCCCCGACTTCGACCTGATGCAACACCACGCCCCCCCGCCTTTCACCAGCGCCCCAACATACACTGGTATTAAAGCACATCATCTCGCCGGGCCGGATGCCGCGTCAATCTGCATCTGCAATTTCAGCCCGTTGTCCGCTTTGAGGTCCCAAACGGTCAGCGACGCAGGAAGCTTCCCCGATCGCCGTGATAGCAGCGTGAATCCGGCAACACCGCTTGCACTTGGCCGCCGCCTCCCGTACTTTCCGCCGCGCTGACCCAGCCCCAATCGAGAGGCCCCGCGTTGAAATCAGCCATCATCGTTTTTCCCGGCACCAACAGAGAGCGCGACATGGCTGTTGCGCTGCAACAGGCCAGCGGGAAAGCGCCGCACATGGTGTGGCACCGAGACACCGACATCCCCGATGTGGACCTGATCGTGGTCCCGGGCGGCTTTTCCTACGGCGACTATCTGCGGGCCGGCGCCATCGCCGCCCATTCGCCGGTCCTGAGAAGCCTGAAGGAAAAGGCCGACAAGGGCATCCCGGTCATGGGGGTCTGCAACGGCTTCCAGGTGCTGACGGAAACCGGGCTGCTGCCGGGTGTACTGATGCGCAATGCGGGCCTGAAGTTCATCTGCCGCAATGTCGGGCTGAAGGTCGAGACCAGCCAGTCGCTCTTCACCGGCGGCTACGAGGACGGTCAGGTGCTGTCCATCCCGGTCGCCCATCATGACGGCAATTACTTCGCCGACGAGAAGACCCTCGACGAGATCGAGCAGAACGGCCAGGTGGCCTTCCGCTATGTCGACGAGAACGGCGCGATGAACGCGGCCGGCAATCCGAACGGCTCCGCCCGCAACATCGCCGGCGTCTTCAACAAGGAAAAGACCGTGCTCGGCTTCATGCCGCACCCGGAAAACGCAATCGACAGCGCGGTCGGCGGCACAGACGGCCGCGGCCTCTTCGACGGACTGGTGAGGGCCCTTTCGTGAGTATTGCAAACGTCGCCATCACCCCGGAAATCGTAGCCGAGCACGGCCTGTCCGAGGACGAGTACGCCAGCATCCTGAAGATCCTCGGCCGCGAGCCGAACATGACGGAGCTCGGCGTCTTTTCCGCCATGTATTCCGAGCATTGCTCCTACAAGAGCTCGAAGAAGTGGCTTAAGACCCTGCCGACCGAGGCACCGCACGTGATCCAGGGGCCGGGCGAGAACGCGGGCGTGATCGATATCGGCGACGGCGAGGCCGCAGTCTTCAAGATCGAGAGCCACAACCACCCGAGCTTCATCGAGCCCTACCAGGGCGCGGCGACCGGCGTCGGCGGCATCCTGCGCGACGTCTTCACCATGGGCGCCCGCCCGATTGCGAACCTGAACGCGCTGCGCTTCGGCAGCCCGGACAACGCCAAGACCCGGCACCTCGTCGGTGGCGTGGTTGCGGGGATCGGCGGCTACGGGAACTGCATCGGCGTGCCGACGGTCGCGGGCGAAGTGAACTTCCATCCCGCCTATAACGGCAACATCCTGGTCAACGCGATGACCGTCGGCCTCGCGCCCGCTGACCGCATCTTCTACTCGGCCGCCGCCGGCGCCGGGAACCCGGTGATCTATGTCGGCGCCAAGACCGGGCGCGACGGCATCCACGGCGCGACAATGTCGTCCGCCGAGTTCAACGAGGATTCCGAGGAGAAGCGCCCGACCGTGCAGGTCGGCGATCCCTTCACCGAGAAGCTGCTGCTGGAGGCCTGCCTCGAGCTGATGGCGACCGACACGATCATCGCCATCCAGGACATGGGCGCGGCCGGCCTCACCTCCTCCTCCGTCGAGATGGCGGGCAAGGGCGGTCTCGGCATCGAGCTCGACCTCGCCAAGGTCCCGGCCCGCGAAGAGAACATGACGCCCTACGAGCTAATGCTCTCCGAAAGCCAGGAACGGATGCTCATCATCCTGAAGCCGGGCCCGGAAGCCGAAGCCGAGGCGCGGGCGATCTTCGACAAATGGGAACTGGATTTCGCCGTCATTGGCCACCTGACCACGACCGGCAATCTCGTGCTGAAGATGGGCGAGGAGACCGTCGGCGACATTCCGATCGCCCCGATGGTCGCGGAGTCCCCGGAATATGACCGTCCGTGGCAGCCGACCCCGGCCGCTCCGGTGCTCGATCCCGCCTCCGTTCCGGCCCCGGCGAGCCTGACCGGCGCGCTGAAGGACCTGATCGGCAGCCCGGACCTCTGCAGCCGGCGCTGGATCTGGGAACAGTACGACCACCTGATCATGGGCGACACCGCGATCCGCCCCGGCGGCGACGCGGCGCTGGTACGCGTGCGCGACAGCAAGAAGGGCCTGGCGATGTGCGTCGACTGCACGCCGCGCTACGTGAAGGCGGCGCCGGAGACAGGCGGGGCCCAGGCCGTCGCCGAGACCTGGCGCAACATCACGGCAACCGGCGCCAAGCCGCTTGCGATCACCAACAACATGAATTTCGGCAATCCGACCAAGCCGGAAATCATGGGCCAATTCGTCGGTTCCATTAACGGCATGAAGGCCGCCTGCCTCGCGCTCGACTACCCGGTCGTCTCCGGCAACGTCTCGCTCTACAACGAGACCGAGGGCAAGGCGATCCTGCCGACCCCGGTCATCGGCGGTGTCGGCGTCATCGCCGATATCGGGAAGCGCGCGACCGTCGCTTTCAAGGCGGCGGACGAGGCCATCGTCGTAATTGGCGAAACTAAGGGCTGGCTCGGCCAGTCGATCTATCTGCGCGAGATCCAGGGCCACGAGGAAGGCGCACCGCCGCCGGTCGATCTCGCGCTGGAAAAGAAGAACGGCGACTTCGTCCGCGGACTGATCGAGGGTGGCAAGGTCACCGCCTGTCACGATGTCTCCGACGGCGGCCTCGCCATTGCGCTCGCCGAGATGGCGCTGGGTGCGAAGGGACTCGGCGCAGCGGTCGAGCCGGCAGCCGATCTGCCCGCCCATGCCTGGGCCTTCGGCGAAGACCAGGCGCGTTATGTCGTGACGGCGAAGGATGCGGACGCGGTGCTGAACGCGGCCGCTGCGGCAGGCGTCTCCGCGACCGTCATCGGACGGACCACCGCAGACGGCGAATTGAAACTCGCCACCGGTGACTCCATATCCGTCTCGGTGCTACGGTCGGAGTTCGAGGCTTGGCTGCCGGATTACATGGCCGCCTCCTGAGACCGACAAGAAACGAAGCAGGGACAAAAACACATGGCAATGGAAGCCGGAGAGATCGAACGCCTCATCAAGGAGACGTTCCCCGATGCCCAGGTCACGATCGAGGATCTGCGCGGGGATGGCGATCATTATGCCTGCCATGTTCTCTCCTCCGCCTTTGAAGGCAAGACCCGTATCCAGCAGCACCAGATGGTCTACCAGGCCCTGCAGGGCCGCATGGGCACCGAGTTGCACGCCCTGGCACTGCAGACCGGCACGCCCGGCTGAACGGACTTTGCTATAATTATTTGACTGAACGGCACACGGACCTAGGAAAGGACCCCGCCATGCTCGACGACGCAACCCGCCAGCGTATCCAGAACGAAATCGACTCGACCGACGTGGTCCTGTTCATGAAGGGCACCCCGGTCTTCCCGCAATGCGGCTTCTCCGCCGCCGTGGTCGGCGTGCTCAGCCATGTTGGCGTGAAGTTCAAGGGCATCAACGTGCTTGAGGATCCGGCGATCCGCGAAGGGATCAAGGAATTCTCCAACTGGCCGACCATTCCGCAGCTCTATGTGAAGAACGAGTTCGTCGGCGGCTGCGACATCATCCGCGAAATGTACGAGACCGGCGAGCTGCTCGAGATGCTGAACACCAAGGGCATCGACGTGCAGATCGGCGCGGACGCGTAAAAAATACTCACGCCGTTATCCCGGCCGCAGAGCCGGGACCTTGTCGAACGCGGTGAGCGGCGGCAAAAGATCCCGGATCAAGTCCTGGATGACGATTAAACAGAAAAGGGCCGCTTCCGCGGCCCTTTTCTTTTGCTCGTCCGAAGGCGCTGCAACCTCACTTGGTCGCGTCGCAGGTATCCTGCAGCAGCACCTGATCGCCCTGGAGGACGCTCAGGGTGCGGTCGCTCTCCTGGAACCGCAGCGTCAGTACGGCGCCCTCGCCCGCTTCCCCGGTCACCTTGCTCTGCTTGAAATTGCAGAGGTAGCCAACGAGACCGAGTGCGACGGTCTCGATCTTGCCCTCGACCGGCGCCGAGGTCGCGCCCTTTTCGACCGAGACGACGTCGCCGTCCTCGCCGACCCCGACCTGGATGAAACTGACCAGTGCGGTCTCGTTGACGATGAGATTCTTGCGGACAGGCAGATCAGCGGCCTGGCCCGCCGCGCCGCCGACGAGGACGAGCGCCACAACACCTGGAACCACTTTCAGAAACATTCTCTTGCTCCCTTGCGCCCGCGGCGGCAGGTCGCACTCCGGCGACGGTCCGGCGGGACGCTTCATCAGCGTTCTTTTTCGGTAGAGATGCCGGCCGCAGGTTTCAGGATTCTTGTTTTGACTGCCTCTTGCAATCGGCAAGAGCGTATTCTACGATGGAAGACAAAAGAGCGATATTTATTTCTTGTTCCAAGAAAACACGAAAAAGAGAGAAAGTTTTCGTACTCCCTTAAATTTACAAAGAACCGTCATCCCGCCTGCAGAGCAGGGACCTCATCGAACGTCGAGCTTCTCGCAGGAAGGTCCCTGATCAGGACCGGGATGACGATTGGGGGGAGCCCCCCTCTTCCCGGTCCTCCCCATTCAGCGCGTCGAGATTGTCCAGGAAGCGCGCGAGGTAACCGTTCAGCCGTCCGACATCCTCTTCCGAGAAACCGTCCAGCAACTTCCTTTGGCGTTCCAGCGCGACATCCAGCACTTCGGCGTGGAGTGCATGGCCTTTCGCGGTCAGGTACCAGTCACGCCGCCGCGCGCTGTCGTCCGGTGCGGCGAGACCGTCCGCCTCGAGCCGCTTCAGGCAGCGGCTGACCGCGGCCTTGTCGATGCCGATGGTGCGCGCGGCATGGCTGACGCTGCTGCCCGGCTCGCGGGTCAGCATCACCAGCATGCGCCAGTCCATCGCGCCGATGCCAAACCGCTCCTGGTAATGCCGGGCCGCGCTGCGGGTGAAACGATTGGCGGCGAAGGTCAGCAGCACGGTCGGCGTACGGCGGAAGCTCAGCGTCTCCTGCGCCTCCCCGCCCGCTTCGTCTGCGATGGAAACGAGGAAAAGAGAGTCCGGGAGATCGTTGGTCTCGTCCGCCATCGCGCGCCTTTTGGTTCCCTGCATGAAGGCGCCAGCATCCCAGAGAGAGCCTGTTGACTCAACAACACAGCTCTGTTGACATGACAACAAAAGAAGAGACGAGGGATATGGAATGGAAACGATCTGCGTCACCTGGATCCTGCAGGACGGTTCGCGAAAGACGGCCGCTGTCGAGACCGGCGGCAATCTGATGGAGGCCGCCCTCGACAACGCGATCGACGGCATCGTCGGCCAGTGCGGCGGCAGCCTCGCCTGCGCCACCTGTCACGTCGTCATCGAAGAGGCGCCGGCAGCCCTCCCTGATATCTCCCCGGACGAGGACGACATGCTCGACATGGCCGAGCCGGAGCGCCTGCCCGGGAGCCGCCTTTCCTGCCAGCTCCTAGCGGTGCCGGAGCTCGACGGCATCGTGCTGCGCGTGCCCTGAGCCCGGAGGGAGAGCGCCCATGTCCACTGCCCCGGTCTACGAGATCGATCCGAAAACCTTCTGGCAGGATCCCTATCCCGATCTGAAGCGCATGCGCGCCGAGGCGCCGATCGCCTATGTGCCGCAGCTCGGCGCCACCCTGCTCACCCGACGGGACGACATCTTCGAGAACGAGAAGAAGGTCGAGATCTTCTCCTCCGACCAGCCCCAGGGCCTGATGACCGTTCTGATGGGCCAGAACCTGATGCGCAAGGATGGCGCCGCGCCCATGGCCGAGCGCAAGGCGATCTTCCCCTCGGTCTCGCCGAAGACGGTGAAGTCGGTCTGGAAGGCGCAGTTCGAGGAGAAGACCGCGGAGGCGCTTGAGGAACTCCGTCCGCTCGGGACGGCCGACATGGTGAAGGATGTAGCCAAGCGGGTCTCCGGCGAGGCGCTGAAGGCGATCACCGGCCTCACCAACATGAGTTGGCAGGAGATGGACCGGGTCAGCCAGGGCATGATCGACGGCTGCGCCAACTATGCGGGCGACCCCGAAGTGGAGGCGCGCTGCCACGACTGCACCGGCTCCATCGACCGCCATATCGACGGCATGATGCCGCTGCTCCGGGAGGCGCCGGACAGCTCCATGCTCTCGGTGCAGATGCAGGCCGGCCTGCCCGAAGAGGCCGTCCGCGCGAATATCAAGCTCACCATCTCCGGCGGCCAGAACGAGCCGCGCGACGTGATCGCCGGCCTGGTCTGGACCATGCTGACCCATCCGGAGCAGCTCGCCCTCGTCCGCGACGGCAAGGCGACCTGGCTGCAGGCCTTCGAGGAATATGCCCGCTGGATCTCCCCCATCGGCATGTCGCCGCGCCGGGTCGCGCAACGCTACGAGGCGAAGGGCGTCACCTTCGAGCCTGAGGACCGGGTGTTCCTGATGTTCGGCTCCGGCAACCGGGACGAAGCCGTGTTCGAGGACCCGGAACGCTTCGACATCGCCCGCGACACCTCGCACTCCATCGCCTTCGGCGCCGGCCCGCATTTCTGCGCCGGCGCCTGGGCCTCGCGCTGCCTGATCGCCGAGGTCGCCCTGCCGATGATCTTCGAGAGATTACCGGGTCTCGCGCTCGCCGGCGAGGTTCCGTTCGGCGGCTGGGCCTTCCGGGGTCCGCTGGAGATGCCGGTGACTTGGGACGCGGCGGGCATATCGTAA
Source organism: Nisaea sp. (assembly GCF_017640745.1). Lineage (GTDB taxonomy): Bacteria > Pseudomonadota > Alphaproteobacteria > Thalassobaculales > Thalassobaculaceae > Nisaea. The sequence continues at coordinate 113,378 of NZ_JAEPQA010000015.1, forward strand.
ACTCGCAGCGCCCTCAAAGAACACCGGCCTGTTACTAGCGACTCGCTGATACTAGTCCGTTAAGGCCTCATTGATTTTTTCCAGATCAATGAACTCTGCAAATCCCTGAAGGCTCTTCTGCACGTGCGGATGGGCGACTAGTTCCTCACCCGCAATTTGCCCCAAAATGGCGAAGCTGGCTTTCCAGCTTTCTTGCCCATCGTGCTTTCTGGCTTCGCGAAATTCTTCGACGCAACGGTCAGAAATCAACTCTGTAATCAGGCTAGCCGTCTTTCTATTTGATATTTCAACGACCGAATCCGGCTGTTTCGGGAGTTCGTTCAGAGCCGGGTGATCGCGCATTGTAAGAAACATCCACAACACCAGATCCGCACGTTCACTCTTCAGAGTAGAGACGACGAGGCAACGGGCAGCCTTGTCGGTATATGCACCAGCCGACGCCTGCGACGGTATCCCGAACAATAACAATGCAATAATTGTTAAACGCCACATTTCCTCATGCCTCTGCTAAGTGCGCGATTGAAACAAGGGGATCTTAGCATCCGGAGCTATCGCCACTCATGAAATCTCCCGGGCGGCCGTGATCTTTCGAAACACCCGTCCATCGATCGCCAGCAAGCCGGTCGCGATCAGGGCCATGCCGACGAGATGCATCGCGGAGAGGCTCTCGTTCAGGAACAGCACGCCGAGCAGGATGGCGCTCACCGGCACCAGCAGGGTCACCAGCAGCAGGTTCATCGCCCCCGCCCGCTTGAGCAGCTCGAAATAGAGAATATAAGCAAAGGACGTGCAGAGCAGCGCCAGCCCGGCAAGCGAGGCGATGGTCCCGGTCGAGGGCATCGGCAGGGTCCAGGGCCGGTCGACGAGGATGACCGCCGGGATCAGCAGCAGGGTCGAGGCCGTCACCTGTCCCGTGGCGGTCTGCACGGGCTCGATGCCCATCCCCTTGAAGCGCCGCCCGAAGACGCCTCCGAAAGCGTAGCTGAGCGCGGCGCCGAGGAGAGCGATCTGGCCGAGCAGGGTGCCTTCGATACCACCCGAAAGGTCCTCGCCCACCATCAAAGCGACACCGGCGAAACCGAAGGCAACGCCGAGCACGCGGAGCGGTTTGATCCGCTCGTCGTCGGTCATGAAATGCGCGACCAGGACGCCGAAGATCGGCGTCGCGGCGAGGAAGATCGAGGCAAGACCGCTGGCAATCCGGGTCTGACCGAAGACGATCAGCGAGAACGGCACCGCGTTGTTAAGGAAGCCCATGATCAGGAATGCCCGGAGCGCTTTCCAGTCCGTCGGCATACGGAGTCCGAAGAGCGGCAGCGCCATCTGCATGACCAGCGCGGCGAGGCCGACCCGGACGAGCACGATGGTCAGCGGCGGAACGTCCGCGACGGCGACGCCGACGAAGAAGAAGGAGCCGCCCCAGACCGCGGAAAGCAGGATAAGGATCCCCCATTCCACCGGCCCCATCGTCAGGTTCACTCTTGCATTCATGCCGTTCAGGTCTTTCCGGTCGAGAGATCGCACCCGTGCGGGAGAGTTCTATCCCGCCGCGCCGTCCGCCGCCGCCGCGAAACGGGCAGCGAACCTCTGCCTACACGAGACGAATGCGGCAAGAACTCCGTTTCTTGCGCGGCATTGCGCCCGCGCCTATTCCGCGATTGAGCGCACCCGGGAGCACGGATAGTCTGGCCGGAAAATCAGATGGGAGAAAACGCCATGCAGGCCCGTATCGAGGCTTCGGAGATCGCACCGGTTCTGGAGCAGCTCCGCGCACGCTTCGGCGACCGCTTTTCCACCGCGCCCGCCGTCCTGGCGCGGCACGGCCAGGACGAAAGCTATCACACGCCGATGCCCCCGGACGGTGTCGTCTTCACGAACAGCACCGAGGAAGTGGCTGAAGTGGTCCGGCTCTGCGCCGCGCATCATGTGCCGGTCATCCCCTTCGGCACCGGCACCTCGCTCGAGGGTCATATCGGCGCGCTGTCCGGCGGGATCTGCATCGATCTCTCCAACATGAACAAGATCCTCGAGGTGAATGCAGAGGATCTCGATTGCCGGGTGCAGGCCGGCGTCACCCGCAAGCAGCTCAACACCCATCTGCGCGATCAGGGCCTCTTTTTCCCGATCGATCCGGGCGCCGACGCCTCGATCGGCGGGATGGCGGCGACCCGTGCCTCCGGTACCAACGCGGTGCGCTACGGAACGATGCGGGAGAACGTGCTCTCGCTGACCGTCGTCACCGCCGCGGGCGAGATCATCCGCACCGCGCAGCGCGCCCGGAAAAGCTCGGCGGGCTACGACCTGACCCGCCTCTTCGTCGGCTCCGAGGGTACGCTCGGCGTCATCACCGAGGTGGCGCTGAAGCTCTACGGCATTCCCGAGGCGACCTCGGCCGCGGTCTGCCAGTTCGGCGATCTCGAAAGCGCAATCAACACCGTGATCCTGACCATCCAGTCCGGCATTCCGATGGCGCGGATCGAGCTGCTGAACGACAGCCAGATGGAAGCCTGCATCCGCTTCTCCGGCCTTGAGGGCTACGAGAAGAAACCGACGCTGTTCTTCGAATTCCACGGCAGCGAGACCGGCGTGAAGGAACAGGCGGAAGCCGTCGAGGCGATCGCCGGCGAGTTTGGCGGCAGCGCCTTCCAGTGGGCCGAGAAGGCCGAGGACCGCAACAAGCTCTGGGAAGCGCGGCATAACGTGCATTACGCGATCAAGTCCATGCGGCCGGACTGCGAGGTGATGGCGACCGACATCTGCGTGCCGATCTCACGCCTCGCCGAAGCCATCCTGGAGGCGGAGAAGGACCTCGCCGCGACCGGGCTCAAGGCCGGCATCGTCGGCCATGTGGGCGACGGCAACTTCCATGTCGGCTATTGCATCGATCCGAAGAACAAGGCCGAGGTCGAGGCCGCCAAGGGTCACAACGAACGCATGGTGATGCGCGCCATCGCGGCCGGCGGTACCTGCACCGGCGAGCACGGCGTCGGCCAGGGCAAGATCCGCTACATGGAGGCGGAACACGGGGCCGCACTCGGCGCCATGAAGGCAATCAAGCAGGCGCTCGATCCGCAGAACATCATGAACCCGGGCAAGATCCTGCCCGCCTGATCCTCGTCACCGATACGGAACGCTCCCATGCCCCATCCGACCGGCAGCATGAAGGCCGTCGAGGCCTCCTCCTTCTCCATCGACAGTCTCGCGGTCGTCGAACGTCCGATCCCGGCGCCGAAGCGCGGCGAGATCCTGATCCGGGTGAAGGCGGTCACGCTGAACTACCGCGACCTCGCGGTGCTCTCCGGCTCCTACATGCCGACCCTGCCGATGCCCTACGTCCCCTGCTCCGACTGCTGCGGCGAGGTGCTCGCGCTCGGCGAGGACGTGACCGCGTTCAAGGAAGGCGACCGGGTCGTGCCCTGCTACATCCAGGGCTGGCGCGACGGGCGGGTGACGCAGCAGCAGCGCACGAAGCAGACCCTCGGGGGCCCTCTGCCCGGCGTGCTCCGCGAATATGTCGCGATCCCGGCGGACGAAGCGATCCACGCCCCAGCCGGCCTCAGCGATGCCGAGGCGGCAACCCTGCCGATCGCCGGGCTGACCGCCTGGACCTGCCTCGAACAGGGCGGGCTCAAATGCGGCGATCGGGTGCTGGTCCAGGGCACCGGCGGCGTGGCGCTCTTCGCCCTGCAGCTCGCCAAAGCGGCGGGCGCAGAGGTCGTCGCCCTCACCTCGACGGCCGAGAAAGCCGATCTCCTGCGCAAGCTCGGTGCCGATCACGTGGTGAACTACCGCGAGACATCGGAATGGGGCGCGGCGGTGAAAGCGGCGACCGGCGGGCACGGCGCCGACATCGTCGTCGAGACCACCGGCAGCACCCTCGACCAGTCCTTCGCCGCCGTCGCCTTCGGCGGCTTCATCGGCGTGATCGGTTTCGTCGGCGGCAATACCGTGCCGCTCAACGTGCTGCAGCTGATCGGCCCGAATGTCCGCATGGAGGGCGTTGTCGTCGGCTCACAGGCAGGGCTGCGCAACCTCGCGCGGGCAATGGAGCTGCACAAGATCAAGCCGGTGCTCGACAAGACCTTCCCGATCGAGGAGGCGGCCAACGCCTTCCGGCACATGAAGCAGGCGGGCCATATCGGGAAGATCGTCGTCACGCCGTGACCCGGAAACCTCCGGAATCAAAAAGGCCGCCATCCGGACCGGACGGCGGCCTTTTGTATTCAAGGAGCCTGCAATCAGGCCATCAGCATGCCGACGCCGATCGCGGCGGTCAGGCCGCCGATGCCGCGGGTAACCGCGAGGGCGAGTGTCGCGCGCTCGGCAAAGAGCTTCTGCAGGCCGAGGCCCGCACCGAGACCGGCGACATGCAGCAGCGCGGTCGCGGCGACGAAGCCGGCACCGTAGGTCAGCGCGCTGGCGGCACCGATTTCCGCGCCATGGGCATGGCCGTGGAACAGCGCAAAGGCGCCCACGACAGCCGCGCAGGCACCGGCTGGCAGCCGAACGGCCGCGGCGACCAGCAGGCCGAGAGCGACGACGGAGGCCAGGATCGCAGGCTCGACGAAGGGCAGCGCAACGCCGGAAAGTGCCAGCACGAAACCGACGGCCATGCAGCCGACAAAGGCGAGCGGCACGCCGGCCAGCGCCCGGCCGCCAATCTGGAAGGCCCAGATGCCGACGGCGATCATGGCGAGGACGTGGTCGATGCCAAGGAACGGATGGGACATACCGGCCGCGAAGGAGCCATGCTCGGCGGGATTGATATGGGCGAAGGAGGTGGAGGTGCCCGCAACAAGCATTGCGGCGCCGAGGGCGAAGGCTCTAAGCATGAAATGATCCTTTGTCGAAGTCGATCCGGCGCCCCGGGATGGGTCGCGCTGTATTATCGTTGCACAGCAGCATTTCTTAACCAAGAGGCCTGTTCCATGACCGACACCCTTCCGGAGATCCGCGCCATTCTCGAAGCCTCTCCCTACGCGTTCGAGGTGATGGACTGCGATCCGGAACTTGCCGACACGGCGGTCTTCTGCGCGCGCTACGGCAAGGCGCCTGAAGACTCGGCGAATACGATCCTGATCCGCTCCAAGACCGGCGAACTGAAATTCGCCGCCTGCGTCGTGCTCGCGACCCACCGGCTGGACGTGAACAAGGTCGCGCGCAAGAAACTCGGCGCACGAAAGGTCTCCTTCGCGAGTGCGGAAGAGACGCGGGAGCTGACCGGCATGGAAATCGGCGGCGTGACCGCGCTCGGACTGCCGACAGACCTGCCGCTCTGGATCGATGCCGACGTGATGGCCCGCAAGGAGATCATCCTCGGCGGCGGCAATCGTTCCTCGAAGCTGATCGTCGACCCGAAACTGCTGCTCGACCAGCCGCTCTCCGAAGTGGTCGAGGGCCTTGCCAACCCGATCGAAATTTCTGCGAGTTAACCGAAAGAAAACGTTTCCTCCGGCATGCTCCGGGTGGCAATTGATCGCCTTCGCATGCCTGACGGAGCCAAGCAGTTCCATGTGCCGTGTCGCCGCCTATCTCGGCGCGGATGTCGCGCTTGAGGACATCATCATCAGACCCCGCCACTCGCTCCTGCAGCAGAGCCAGGCGGCTACCGAGGCCAAACTCGCCGTCCAGGGTGACGGTTTCGGCATCGCCTGGTACGCCGCTGACCAACGGCCGGGTCTCTACCGCGACGTGCTGCCCGCCTGGTCGGACGGCAATCTCACCAGCCTCTGCCGGATGATCGCCTCGCGGCTCTTCCTCGCCCATGTGCGCGCCTCGACGGTCGGCGAGACCGCACGCACCAACTGCCATCCCTTCGCCCACGGGCGCTGGTGCTTCATGCATAACGGCGAGATTGCGGATTTCACGCGCATCCGCCGCGAACTCGAGGCGCTGCTGCCGGACACGCTCTACCTCTCCCGGCGCGGCACCACAGACTCCGAGCTCTTCTTCCTGCTCGCCCTCGCCGAGGGACTGGACGAGGATCCGCCGGAAGCGATCCGCCGCACCATCGCCCGGATCGAGCAGGTCCAGGGCAAGGTCGCTCATCCGAACCGGCTGACCTGCGTCTTCAGCAACGGCAGCGAGATCTGGGGCTTCCGCCGTTCCAGCGACGGGCTGAGCCCGACCCTCTATGTCTCGGAAAGCTTCGCCACCGGCGGCCTCACCCTTGCCTCAGAGCCGCTCGACGAACGCGGCGCCCACTGGTGCAGTGTCCCCGAGGGCGAAATCGTGCAGCTCTCCGCGCATGGGATATCGGCGGCAAAGCTCTGAGTTTATCAACAGACAGGTCGTCATTCCCATGCACGTGGGAATGACGACATTT
>NZ_JAEPQA010000016.1 GCF_017640745.1 Nisaea sp.
TCCTCGACCTCGAGCAGCAGCTTGTAGAGATTGCACATGTCCTGGATGTGCAGGTTCGGGCGCAGCTGCTCTCCGCCGAAGACGGTGATCTTGCCGTTGTTGATCGCGTGGTTGGTCAGGATGTTGACCGAGAGGTCCAGGCGCTGGCGCGGGCCGTAGCCGCAGACCGTCGCCGGGCGGATCGTCACGCAGACGAAGTCCGGCGACTGGTGCTTGAACAGCAGAGGCTCGCACATGCCCTTGAACTTGTTGTAGAGCGTCAGCGGCAGGAGCGGGTGATCCTCCTTCACGTCCGGTTGGTCGGAGACGCCGTAGACCGAGGAGGAGGACGCGTAGATGAAGCGCTTCACGCCCGCTTCCTTGGCCGCGATCACCATCGGCTCGAAGGCGTCGAAATTGATCGTCTCGCTCAGCGACTCGTCGAGCTCGAAACTGGCGTCGTTCGAGATGCAGGCGAGGTTGATCACCGCATCGCAGCCTTGCAAGGCCTGCTTCAGCGCCGCCGTATCCCGGATGTCGCCCTTGATCGAGGTCAGCTTCGGATGGTCTTTCGGCAGAAAGTCGTCACCGAAGAACTGGATATCGTAGGACACGATCTCGTAGCCGAGGTCCAGAAGCTGCGGGATCAGAAGGCTGCCAACATACCCCGCCCCACCCGTGATCAGGACCTTGTTGAAACGTCGTGACACGAAACTTTCTCCTTCAGAAACATCCAGCATTTGGATCGGGATCATGCCCGGCTATGGAGAATTTTTCCATCCCGCGCGCATTTCCGCTAACCAGCTGGCGGCGGGAAGACAGCGAGCATGGACTCCGAGAGTTTCTGGACCCGGACCGCCGCCGCCGCACCGAGGCCCCGAGAGATGTTCTGCAGGCTCTGGATCAAGGTCTCACGCGTCAAGTCCATCTTATTCTTGCGGTATTCGTCCAGGGCGACCAGCACTAGCCTGGCATCTTTATTCCGAAACAGATGACCTTCGAACGGCGTCAGCTCCAAACCCTCGATTTCCGCCATGATGGCTTCGGTCGCTCCGCATTCGCCGTTTAGGGAGATATGATCGGCCAAGCTCTCGCCGAAGGCATCGCGAATCGCCGATACGGCCCCCCCACGGTCGTCGATCGCCGATTGGACCGCCCCAAAGAGTCCCTCCAGATCACGATAAACGGGGGTCACGAGGTTCGATAGAAAGATGCTCTCGATCCAGTTCGTGTAAGGCGCATAAGCTGCAACCGGCACACCAAGGACCATGGCCTCTGTACCTGTAGTGCAGGTGTTGTGAATTAGTATGTCGGCTCCGAGCAACCAGGGAACAACCGTCCCCGCAAACATGACATGAACCCGATCTTCGCTGGCCAGGCTTCGTCGCCAGAACGTGTGATCCTCCGACGGATGCGGACGCAAGACGATCTGATGATCCGGAAACCGGTCCCTGAGCGCCCGGACCATCTCCCCGAAATGCACCAGATTAGTTTCTTCGAAGTCGAAAGTTGCCTCGAACCACGCCCGATCATCCGGATTGTCCCATCGCGCGTATCCGACCCGCTCGCAGATCTCGATGAACCGTTCCCGACTGCCGTGGCCGGTATTCCCCGCACCGAAATTCGTATTGACGAGAATGTAGCGACCGAACTCTTCGCGAATCCGCGCGACATCTCCTTCGAAAGCTCTGGTCATAGCGGGCGACAAGAGATCGAAACGGGGATTTCCCGTCACCGCAAACCGCTCCGCATGCCCGGGAAATGCATCCAGAAAGATCCGGTGCTGATTGCGGCCCTGGAGGAAGAATCGATCCAAATTCCCGAGGAATTCAGATGTCACACCCTGCAAAACGAATCTCTTGTCTGACATGGCCGTGACTTCTTCGTCGATCGCCACAACGCGGTGCCCGCAATCCTTCGCGTGCTTCGCCCAATTCGTCTGGATCTGATTGCTGCCCTTGAGGAACACCGCGCCCGGCAGAAGCTTGTCAAGGTTTCGAACCATCGACCACTGGTCGCCGATTACAACCGCATATCCGCTTGCAACGGCACGCAGCACAAGAGAAAGCCGTGCGTTCAGTTCGCGGGCTACCTCCTCGATCGGGAGGTAAAGACGTTTGTAGCGCATAATCGCCGATCGCATGGGTGGAAGACAGTGCGATTAATAGACGGGCAGCCGGTCTGACGGCAAGAAGTCGCAACTTGGCTCCACGTTCGGGACCAAGCAGTCCGCTGTCGTGTCCGACGCGCCGCTTGCAGAACAGTTTCCGCCCCTTCCGCGCTTGCCCGGCCTGGCTGAACCCTCTATCCAGAACGGAGCGGCCCGGGACACTGACGTGACGGGCGCCCCGGAGTGCAACCGGGGGCGGATAGATCCATGAAAAAGGATATCCGCGGCGGCTCGTGGGCGGAGACATCTTCTCCGCGTCCCCGTGCGCGCGGCGGTGGGGATGAGATGAGCATGACCAACGAGACTTCCAGCGGGAAACAGGGCGTGATGATTTGCGGGCACGGCAGCCGCGATCAGGCAGCCGTCGACGAGTTCGCGAAACTTGCGGTCCGGATCAAGGAAAAGCTGCCGGACATGCCGGTCGACTACGGCTATCTCGAATTCGCCACCCCGATCATCCGCAACGGCCTGGACGCGCTGCGCGAGCGCGGGGTCACCGACGTGCTCGCGGTTCCGGGCATGCTGTTCGCCGCGGGGCATGCCAAGAACGACATCCCGTCCGTGCTGAACACCTACGCGGCCGGCGCCGAGGGCGTGACGATCCGCTACGGACGCGAGCTCGGCATCGATCTGAAGATGATCCGCGCCGCCGGCGAGCGCATCGAGGAAGCGCTGAAGGCGGCCGGCGACGGCGTCTCCCGGCACGAGACCATGCTCGTCGTGGTCGGGCGCGGCGCCTCCGATCCGGACGCCAATTCGAACGTCGCCAAGGTCATGCGGATGCTCTGGGAGGGCATGGGCTTCGGCTGGGGCGAGACCGCCTATTCCGGCGTCACTTTTCCGCTGGTCGAACCGGCGCTCGAGCATGCCGCCAAACTCGGCTACAAGCGCATCGTCGTCTTCCCCTATTTCCTCTTCACCGGGATCCTGGTCACGCGGATCTACGACTATGTCGACAAGGTCGCGGCGCGCCATCCGGAGATCGAGTTCGTCAAGGCGCCCTATCTCAACGACCATCCGCTGGTGATCGAGACCTTCCTCGACCGGATCCGCGAGATCGACGAGGGCACCGGCAACATGAACTGCCAGATGTGCAAGTACCGCCAGCAGGTGCTCGGCTTCGAGGACGAGGTCGGTCTGCCGCAGGAAAGCCACCACCATCACGTCGAGGGCATCGGGACCGGTGGCGGACACGGCCATGACCACGATCACCATCATGATCACGGGCATCATCACCATCATCATGGCGACGGACACCACCATCACAGCCATAGTCACGGGCACGGCCATTCCCACGACCACGGGCACGAACATGACAACGGGCACGACCATCACCACCACCCGTACCCGCATGCGGACCATCCGCTCGGCCCGCGCACACTGACCGAAAACTGAGTCCCGCCGCATGTCCGCGCCCGTCTTCTCCTACGAGAAAGATCCGGATGCCATCTACCGGCAGTCCTTCGAGATCGTGCGCGCGGAAACCGATCTCACGCGCTTCGATCCCGCCGAGGCCGAGGTGGCGGTGCGGCTGGTTCATGCCTCGGGCATGCCGGAAATCGCGCCGGACCTGATCTTCAGCGAGGGCGCGGTCGCCGCCGGAGGGGCAGCCTTGGCCCTCGGCGCGCCGGTGATCTGCGATGCCGCCATGGTCGCGCATGGCATCACTCCCCGCCTGTTACCGACGCAGAACGAAGTGGTCTGCCTGATCCGCGATCCCCATCTCCGGGCGCTCGCGAAGGAGGAGGCGACGACCCTCTCTGCCGCCCAGGTCGGGCTCTGGCGGGAAAAACTCGACGGTGCTGTGATCGCCATCGGCAACGCGCCGACGGCGCTCTTCCGGCTGATCGAGCTGATTCTCGACGGCGGCCCGCGCCCGGCGGTGATCCTCGGATTTCCGGTCGGTTTCGTCGGTGCGGCCGAGTCGAAGGCGGCTCTCGCCGGAACGGGGGGCCTTCCGCCCTTTCTGACGCTTCCGGGCCGGCGCGGCGGCAGTGCCATGGCATCGGCAGCTGTGAATGCGCTCGCCATCCTCGCCGGCAAGGACGCAGCGACATGAGCATCGAGGCGCCCTGGCTCCGCATCATCGGGATCGGCGAAGACGGGCTGGAAGGGCTGTCCCGGTCCGCCCGCGAGCTTCTGGACGGCGCCGAGATCCTGATCGGCGGCGCGCGCCATCTCGCCATGCTGCCGGTAGACGGGCGCGAACGGATCGAATGGCCCTCGCCGCTGCCAAGCTTCCTCGACCGACTCCAAGAGCTGCGCGGCCGGAAAGTCGCCGTGCTCGCGACCGGCGATCCGATGCACTACGGCATCGGCGCGACCTTCGCGAAGGTGATAGCGGCCGACGAAATGGTCGTCATCCCGACCCCGTCTGCCTTCTCTCTCGCCGCCGCCCGGCTCGGATGGCCCTTGGCGGAGGTGCGGACCCTCACCGTCCACGGCCGCCCTCTCTCCCTGCTCGCCGCCGCCCTGCAGCCCGGCGCGAAGCTGATCCTGCTGAGCGAGGGACGGGAGACGCCGGGACAGGTTGCTGCCTTCCTCACCGGCGCCGGCTTCGGCAAGAGTGCGATCACCGTGTTCGAGCATATGGGCGGGCCGAAGGAAGCCCGGCTGGACGGACTTGCCGAAAACTGGACGCATGCACCGGGGGCGGATTTCAACACCGTCGCGGTACAGCTTTCCACGCCGGACCGCCCGGTCGCCCTCGGCGCCACGCCGGGCCTCGACGACGCGTTCTTCGAAAATGACGGCCAGCTCACCAAGCGCGAAATCCGCGCTACGACCCTGGCCGCGCTGCGTCCTGGGCCGGGCCAGCTGCTCTGGGACGTCGGCGCCGGGTCCGGCTCGATCGGTATCGAATGGATGCGTTCGGACACTCAGGCCCGCGCCATCGCGATCGAGCCGAAAGCGGAGCGGGTCGCGCGGATCCGCCGCAATGCCGAAACCCTCGGCACGCCGCTCCTCAGGATCGTCGAAGGCCAGGCGCCGGACGCGCTCGACGGGCTGGAAGAACCGGATGCCGTCTTCCTCGGCGGCGGCATCACCGCGCCCGGACTGCTGGAGATCTGCTGGAATGCGCTGCGACCCGGCGGCCGTCTGGTCGCCAACGTGGTCACGCTCGAAGGCGAGGCCGAACTGACGGAAGCCCGCTCCATGCTTGGCGGAGAATTGATCCGGATCGCCGTATCGCGGCTCGAGCCGGTCGGCCCCTATCACGGCTGGCGCCCACTGATGCCGGTCACGCAATGGATCTGCCGCAAGCCGGGTCCGGGAGGAACGGGCTAGATCATGGGCGGATTTCTGACCGGCATCGGCGTCGGGCCGGGCGACCCCGACCTCATCACTCTCAAGGCCGTGAAACGGCTGCAGGCGGCGGACCTCGTCTGCTATCCGGCACCGGAAGTGGGCCAGAGCCTCGCACGGAAAATCGCTGCGCCGCATATCCCGCTCGGGCTGGAGGAATACGCCATCCGCATGCCGATGGTCGCCTCCCGGTTCCCCGCGGCGAAGGTCTATGACGAAGCGGCGCTCCGGATCAGGGCCGCGCTCAAGGCAGGACGGAACGTGGTCGTGCTCTGCGAGGGCGATCCGTTCTTCTACGGCTCCTTCATGTATCTCTACGAGCGGCTGGCGAAAGACCATCCGGTGGAGGTCGTGCCGGGCATCTCCTCGCCGATGGCGTCCGCCGCCGCGCTCGGCGCCCCGCTGGTCTCGCGCAACGACGTGCTGACCGTGCTCCCCGCTCCGCTTGACGATGCTGAGCTGCGCCGCCGGATCGAGCTTGCGGACGGGATCGTGATCATGAAGATCGGCCGCCACTTTAAGCGCATCCACGCGCTACTGACGGAGCTCGGCCACGCCGACGAGGCCCGCTACATCGAGCACGCGACGATGCAGAACCAGCGCTGCCTCGCCCTCGACCAGGTCGATCCCGAAACCGTGCCCTATTTCTCCATGATCCTCCTGCACAAGCGCGGCGAAGCCTTTCTCGAAGGAAGTGAGCTATGAGCGTTGTCGTCCTCTCCCCCTCGGGCCTCGCCACCGGGAGAAAGCTCGCGGAGAGCCTCGGGCAAGAGCTGCACGCCCGCTCGGCGCCGGCGAACCGGGTCTTCAGCGATGTGGCGGAGCATATGCGCGGCCTCTTCGCCGCGGGCGAGCCGATCCTTTTCGTCGGGGCTGCAGGGGCGCTGATCCGCATTCTGGCGCCGCTGATCGCCGACAAGACCTCCGAGCCGCCCGTTCTCGCCATCGCCGAGGACGGATCGGCCGTGATCCCGCTGCTCGGCGGCCATCGCGGCGCCAACGATCTGGCCCGTGAGGCAGCGAAGACGCTTGGCGCCGTCGCGGCGATCACCACGGCAAGCGACCTAGCACTCGGGATTGCCCTCGACGCCCCGCCCGCAGGCTGGCATCTCGCGCCGGGGAGCGACTACAAGAGCGCTGCCGCCGCCTTGCTCCGCGGGGAGGCCGCCGCAATCGACCCGGCGCTCGACTGGCTTGCGGCAAGCGATCTGAAGCGGGACGACACGGCAGAGCTGAAACTCGCCGCGTCGATCCGGCGCGCGGATCTCGCTTCCGGCACCCTGACCTACCATCCCGAGCGCCTCGCCATTGGCGTCGGCTGCGAGCGCGACGCGGCACCGGAAGAGCTGATCCAACTGGTCGACGAAACACTCGCGGAGGCCGGTCTCGCGCCGGACGCCGTCGCCGGCATCTTCTCCATCGACGTGAAGATGGACGAGGCAGCGGTGCACGCCCTCGGCGCACATCTCGGGCGTCCTGTCCGCTTCTACGACGCCGCGCGGCTGGAGGAGGAAACCCCGCGTCTCGCCACGCCGTCCGAAATCGTCTTCAAGGAGGTCGGCTGCCACGGCGTCAGTGAGGGCGCGGCGCTCGCCGCGGCCGGGCCGGGCGCGGCGCTGACCGTGCCGAAGCGGAAATCGAAACGTGCGACCTGCGCCATCGCCGAGGCGCCTGCCATCATTGACGTAACAGCATCCGGTACCGCGCGTGGCCGTCTCGCTCTCGTCGGCATCGGACCGGGGGCCGCCGACTGGCGCACGCCGGAAGCCTCCGCCGCCATCCGCGCGGCCGAGGTGATCGTCGGCTACGGACTCTATATCGACCTGCTCGGCCCGCTTGCGGCAGGCAAGCAGCGGCACGATTTCGCCCTCGGCGAGGAGGAGAAGCGCGCCGCCTACGCGCTCGACCTCGCGGCGGAAGGCAGGTCCGTCGCCCTCGTCTCCTCCGGCGATATCGGCATCTATGCCATGGCGACGCTGGTCTACGAGCTGCTCGACAAGGCCGGGCGCAAGGACTGGGCGCGACTGGAGGTCTTCGTCACCCCAGGCATCTCCGCTTTGCAGGCCTGCGCCGCCCGCATCGGCGCCCCGCTCGGCCACGATTTCTGCACCATCTCGCTTTCCGACCTGCTGACCCCCTGGGACGCCATCCAGACTCGCGTGAAGGCCGCCGCCGAGGGCGATTTCGTAATCTCCTTCTACAACCCGGTCTCGATGCGACGCCGCACCCAGCTGGCCCATGCGCGCGAGGTACTGCTGCAGCACCGCCCGCCGGAGACGCCGGTGATCCTCGGCCGCTCGCTCGGCCGGCCGGACGAGACGGTGACGGTGACCACGCTGCAGGACCTCTCGGTCGACCAGGTCGACATGATGACGCTGGTTATGGTGGGCTCGTCCGAGACCCGCTACGACGGCAAACATGTCTATACCCCGCGCGGCTATGCCGGAAAGGCGGGCACCTCCATCAGGGCGGATCAGAAGAAAGACGAGGCGGCGGAATGACGGTCTATTTCATCGGCGCCGGACCCGGCGATCCGGACCTGCTGACGATCAAGGGCCGCGACCTGATCGCGCGCTGCCCCGCCTGCCTCTATGCCGGCTCGCTGGTGCCGGAGGCGGTCGTCGCCCATGCGCCGGCGGGTGCGAAAGTGATCGACACCGCGCCGATGACGCTGGACGAGATCATGGCGGAGATCGAGGCGGCGCACGGCCGCGGCGAGGATATCGCCCGGGTGCATTCGGGCGATCCCTCGCTCTACGGCGCCATCGCCGAACAGATCCGCCGCCTGCGCGCTGTGGGAATCCCGTTCGAGATCATTCCGGGCGTGCCCGCCTATACCGCCGCGGCGGCGGCCCTGCAGACCGAGCTGACCCTGCCGGAGATCAGCCAGACCATCATCCTCACCCGCACCACGATGCAGTCGAGCGCGATGCCCGAGGGCGAGGAGCTGGAGGAACTCGGTCGCTCGAAGGCGACCCTCGCGATCCATCTCTCGATCCGCAATTTGCGCTATATCGAGCGCGCGCTCACCCCGCATTACGGCGCCGATTGCCCCGTCGCGGTGATCTACCGCGCGAGCTGGCCGGACCAGCAGGTGATCCGCGGCACGCTCTCGGATATCCGGGGCAAGGTGCGGGACGCGAAGATCACCCGGACCGCCCTCATCCTCGTCGGCCGCGTCCTCAGCGAGGAGGATTTCCGCGACAGCGCGCTCTACGACGCCGCCCATACGCATGTGCTGCGGCCGGAAGCGAAGGTCTGAGCCTGCTTCCAATTTTTAATCGTCATCCCGGCGAAAGCCGGGACCTTTTGAACGTAGAGCGCCTGTCCGCCTGAGGTCCCGGCTTTCGCCGGGATGAAGACTATCTTTGGATGACGATTACCGAAGTTGGGCCGCAACCCAATCGACCGCATCCACCACCGTCCCGACCACCTCGCCTGACGGAAGCGCCGAACGTTCCACCATCACCACCGGGATACGGAGCCTGCGGGCGGCGGCAATCTTGCCGTAGGTGGCACTCCCGCCGCTGTTCTTCGAGACCAGGATGTCGACCGCGTTTTCGCTGAGGAACGCCAGTTCGTCCGCCTCGCCGAACGGCCCGCGCGCGAGCACCAGTTTCGCGTCCGGAGGCAGGTCTTCCTCAGGCGGCGGCTCCACGGAGCGCACGACGAAGGCGCAGTTCCAAAGCAAGAAATAGGACGCGAGGTCCTGGCGGCCGATGGAGAGAAACACGGTCAGAGGCGCGTTCGAGGAAAGCTCGTCCAGAATGTCTGCCGCAGCCTCGTTGTCCGCCGCCATATGCCAGTTGTCGCCCGGCTCCCGGTTCCATTCCGGCCGGATCAGATGCAGGCAGGGCACCAACGCAGCCTTAGCCGCTTCGGCCGCGTTGGCGGAGATCCGCGCCGCGTAGGGGTGGGTTGCATCGACCAGTGCGGAGATGCCCTCCGTCTTCAAATACTCCGCCAGCCCCTCGGCGCCACCGAAACCGCCCGTCCGGACCTCGCAGTCCGGAAGCTTCGGGTCGCGCGTGCGTCCGGCGAGCGAAAGGATGATTTCGAGATCCGGATGGGCCTCCCGCACAGCCGCGACAAAACTGTTCGCAAGTTCGGTCCCGCCGAGAACGAGCAGGCGCGCCATACCTCAGACCTCGCCCGCGCTGCCGACGAGGGTGCCCTCGCGGTCGAACACCTCGACGATGACCTCCGTCCCGGCGCCGTCCAGCACCTGCAGTGCCTCCTCCCGTGCCAGCGTCGCGATCCGGTCACCCAGCAGCAGATTCGCTGCCTTCGCGATGTTCAGCACTTCGAGTCCGGTATTCGCCTCCCGTGCCGCCCGCACCTGGCTCTCGGCCCCTCCGACCTCGCCGAGCCGGGCGGCGAGCCAGTCCATGTCGATCTGGCTGCGGCCGGAATGCAGGTCCATGTGACCCTCGGCCAGCTTCGCCAGCTTGGCGAAGCCGCCGCCGATGATCAGTTTCGGCACCGGATGGCGGCGGAGATATTTCAGCATGCCGCCGGCGAAATCGCCCATGTCGATGAAGGCGGTTTCCGGCAACCCGTGCCGCTTGGCCACCGCCGCCTCCGAGGTCGAGCCGGTGCAGGCGGCGATCAGCGGAAAGCCCTCTGCCCGCGCAACGTCGATGCCGCGATGGATGGAATGGATCCAGGCCGAGCAGGAGAACGGCACGACCACGCCCGTCGTGCCGAGGATCGAGAGCCCGCCGACAATGCCGAGGCGGGGGTTCCAGGTCTTGCGTGCCAGCGCCTCCCCGCCGGGAACGGAGATCTCGATTTCGACGTCGCCGGAACCGTCATGCGCCGCCGCGACCTCCGCCACGACGCCGCGCATCAGGTCGCGCGGGACCGGATTGATCGCGGGCTCGCCCGGCGGGATCGGCAGGCCCGCTTTGGTCACCGTACCGACCCCTTCGCCCGCGCGGAAGGTCACGCCGCTCCCCTTCGCGCCGGGTCGAACGGTTACGGAGATGGTGGCGAGGTGGGTGACGTCGGGATCGTCGCCCGCATCCTTCACAATGGCGGCTGTCGCGGCGCCATCCGAAAGCGATTCGCGAGAGAGCGCGAAGGACGGTTGCTCGCCCTTCGGAAGCGTGATGGAGACAGGGTCGGGAAACGCACCCGTCAGCAGCGCCGTATAGGCCGCCTTCGTCGCCGCCGTCGCGCAGGCGCCCGTGGTCCAGCCGCGCCTCAGAGGTCCGTCCGGTTTCCTTGCCATGGGAAATGTCTTAGACCGTCCGGGCGCCGCCATCCATGTCGAATTCGCGCGGCAAGAGGACGCCCGCACGGCAGAGCGGACAAAGTTCCGCGGCAAGGATGGGGACGTTACCGCGCTGGTATTGGGGAAAGTGCGGGGGTAGGTTTGAGAGATGAGCAAGTTGACTGATTTCGCCGCCGATTTCGCGCCCGGAAGCGTCTGGCTGGTGGGCGCCGGCCCCGGCCATGCCGGACTGCTGACGCTGCAGGCGCATGCCGCCCTACAGGCGGCAGATGTGATCGTCTATGACGCGCTGGTCGGCGACGATATCCTCGCGCTCGCGCCGGACGCGACTCCGCGCGAGTACGCGGGAAAACGCGGCGGCAAGCCCTCGCCGAAACAGGCCGACATCACGCTCCGCCTGATCCAGCTCGCCCGCCAGGGCAAGCGGGTGCTGCGGCTGAAGGGTGGCGACCCGTTCGTCTTCGGACGCGGCGGCGAGGAAGCGCTTTCCCTCGTCCAGGCCGGCGTGCCGTTCCGGATCTGCCCCGGCATCACCGCCGGGATCGGCGGCCTCGCCTTCGCCGGAATCCCGCTCACCCACCGGGACACAAACCATGCCGTGACCATGATCACCGGCCACGACGCGACCGGGAATGTGACCGGCGTCGACTGGGAAGCGGTCGCCAAGGGCAGCCCGGCGCTCGTCCTCTACATGGCGATCAAGCATATCGGCGCGATCGCGGAGAAGCTGATCGCCGCCGGCCGTTCGCCGGAGGAACCGGTCGCCGTGGTCACCAACGCCTCGCTGCCGGAAATGAGCGTGCTGGAGACGACACTCGGTAGGGCCGCCGCCGATATCGACGCCCATAAGGTAAAACCGCCGGCCATCGTCGCGATCGGCGAGATCGTCCGCCTGCGCGCCGGGCTCGACTGGCTCGGCGCCGAGGACGGCCGCGAGCTGGACGCGGATCCGCTCGGCCTCGGACGGGGCGACAGCGAACAGACCGGATGAGCACGCCGACCGGCCTGATCGTCGCCGCGCCTGCCTCGGGCAGCGGCAAGACCACGATCACCCTCGGCCTCTTGCGCGCGCTCAGGCGCCGCGGCATCGATGTCGCAAGCGCCAAGATCGGTCCGGACTATATCGATCCTGCCTTCCATGCCGCCGCGACCGGGCGCCCCTGCCCCAATCTCGACAGCTGGGCGATGCGCCCGGAAACGCTTGCCGCCGCCCGTCCGTCAGATGCCAACCTGGTCGTGGCGGAGGGCGTCATGGGCCTCTTCGACGGGGCCAATCTCGGCGAGGAACACGATCCCTTCGGCGACGGCTCGACGGCCAGCATCGCGCGGCGCACCGGCTGGCCGGTCGTCCTCGTCGTGGACGCAGCGCGCCAGGCGCAGTCGATCGCAGCCCTCGTCGCCGGTTTCGCGAACTTCGACCCGGAAATCACGCTCGCCGGCGTCATCCTCAACAGGGTCGGCAGTGCCCGTCACGAGGAAATGCTCCGGCGGGCCCTGCTGAACAACGGCCATCCGGTGCTCGGTGCCGTCCGCGCGGACAAGGCGATCGAACGCCCGAGCCGTCATCTCGGCCTCGTCCAGGCAGGCGAGCATCCCGACCTCGAAGCCTTCCTCGATCAGGCCGCGGACAAGATGGACGCGGAGCTCGACATCAAGGCGATCATCGCCGCGGCCCGCGCGGGCAGCACGGCCACGAACGGAAGCGCGGCGGCGGCGCCGTTGCCGCCCCTCGGTCAGCGCATCGCCGTCGCCCGGGACGCGGCCTTTGCCTTCACCTATCCGCATGTCCTCGACGACTGGCGGAAGGCAGGAGCGGACCTCTCCTTCTTCTCGCCCCTCGCAGACGAAGCGCCGGCGAAGGATGCCGACGCGGTCTACTTGCCCGGCGGCTACCCGGAACTCCATGCCGGGCGCATTGCGTCGGCTGGAACCTTCCTGAAGGCGGTTCGGCAGTTGGCCGGATCAGGCGCCGCGATCTACGGCGAGTGCGGCGGCTATATGGTGCTGGGCGAGAGCCTGACCGACGCCGACGGCAAGGCGCATCCGATGCTCGCCCTTCTGCCACACGCAACCAGCTTCGCCGCGCCGAAACGCCATCTCGGCTACCGTGTCGCCGAAGCGCTCGCCGCCACTCCGCTCGGCCCTGCCGGAAGCGTTTGGCGCGGGCATGAATTCCACTATGCTTGCGATGTCGGTTCCGTTGCCGGAACGCAGCTCTTCCGGATCTCCGATGCCTCTGGCGCGGAGCTCGGGACGATCGGCGGCTGCAGCGGATCCGTCTTCGGATCCTTTCTGCACCTGATCGACCGTTCGGGTACCTGACCCATAGCGGGAACGCACCATGTCCGGGACCAGCGACCAAAGCCTCCATCCGGGCTCGATCGAAACCCGCCAGGGCTGGATCATCGTCGCCGCCTCGCTTGCCTATATCATGGTCGCCTTCGGGCCCTCCTACCTGCTGGTCGTCAGCCTGAAACCGATCGCGGCGGGTTTCGGCTGGCCGCGCTGGGTGCCGTCGCTCGCCTATTCCCTGCTGCTGCTCGGCACCGGCCTCGGCGGCATCGTCATGGGGCTCTGGGCCGACCGGGCGGGACTCGGAAAGCCGGTCCTGCTCGGCGCGGTCGTGGCGGGGAGCGGCGTCATGGCCGCCAGCTTTGCCGCGAACGAGTGGGTGCTGCTCCTGCTCTGCGGGCCGGTGATCGGCTTTCTCGGCACTTCCGCCGCCTTTGCCCCGTTGCTGACGAACACGACACGCTGGTTCGACCGGCGGCGCGGCATCGCGGTCTCCATCGTCGCCAGCGGACAGGCCCTCGCCGGCGCGATCTGGCCGCAGATCTTCAATTACGGCATCGAGCAAGCCGGCTGGCGCCAGACCTGGTTCGCCTATGGCGCGCTTTCGGTCTGCGTCATGCTGCCCCTGGTGCTGATCCTGCGCCGCCCGCCGCCAGAACAGCCGAAGCCGGCGGGCCTCGGCGCCAGTGCGCCGGTCCGGCAATCCACCGCCATGCGGCAGATGCCGCTCGCCTTCCTCTCCCTCGCAATCGTCGGCTGCTGCGTCGCCATGGCGATGCCGATGGTCCATATCGTCGCCTATTGCACCGATCTCGGTTTCGAGGCGGCGCGGGGCGCCGAGATGCTCTCCCTGCTGCTTGCCTGCAGCGCTGTCAGCCGGCTCGGCTTCGGCTTCCTCTCCGACCGGATCGGCGGGTTGCAGACGATCTTCATCGGCGCCGCGTTGCAGGCGCTCGCGCTCTCGCTCTTCGCCGTGGTCGACAGCCTGACCGGCCTCTACCTCGTCTCCGCCCTCTTCGGCTTGGTCTTCGGGGGCATCGTGCCGGCCTATGCCCTCGCGACGCGCGAGATGCACCCGCACGGCGAGGTCGGCTGGCGCATGGGCGTGGTGTTCTTCTTCGGCACCGTCGGCATGGCGACAGGCGGCTTCCTCGGCGGCTGGATCTTCGACCTGACCGGCTACTACCCGCTCGCTTTCGTGGTCGGCGTCAGCTTCAACATCGTGAACCTGCTCTGTCTGACCTGGCTGATCCGCTACCGTTCGGTCGCGCTCCTGTCCGAACCCGCCGCGGCCTGATCAGGCCTCGAGGACCATCGCGCGGATCTCCGACAGGTCGCGCGGGCCGTAGCCCCTGAAGACGCCGTGCTTGAAGACCTGGCGCGCCGTCTGGCAGACCCACATCGGAATGCCCAGCGCCTCGCCCTGCTCGATGGCGAGATCGACATCCTTCATCAAAATATCGACGGCCGCGCCGAAACTGGCGCCCTCGGCCAGGAGGAAATCCGGAAAGACGCTCATGCTCGCAAAGCTGCGGCCGGTTCCGTTGTTCAGGATCCGGAGCATGTCCTCGGGTTTGACGCCGCCCTTCTCGGCCATCGCCATGGCCTCGACCGTGGCGACCAGCGCGGTCGCGAAGACGATGTTGTTCGTGAGTTTCATGACCTGCGCGATGCCCGGCCGGTCGCCGGCTATCACCACGGTCTTGCCCCAGGCCTCGAACACCGGCTTCAGCGCTTCGGTGGTTTCGGGATCGCCGGAGACCATGACGGAGAGCGTTCCCGCCCGCGCACCCGCCGGCCCGCCGCTGATCGGCGCATCGACGAGCGTGACCTCTTTACCAGAGCAGGCCCGCTCCACCTCCTCGACGAACGGGCCGCCGACGGTACAGGTATTGACCAGAGTGCGGATCGCGGAACCGGCCAGCAGACCGTCCTTTCCATTCAGCGCGTTCCGGAAGATGCCGAGCGTCGGCAGCGAGACGACCACGATCTCGCAATTGTCGGCGAGGTCCTTCGGCGAGGCGGCACGCCTTGCCTGACGCTCCAGCAGAGGCTGCATCGCTTCCGCCCGCACGTCGAAGACCCAGAGTTCGTGCCCGGCGTCGAGCAGCTTTCCGGACATCGGCAGCCCCATGGCGCCGACCCCGAGATATCCGATACGCATCAGTCCCCTCCCATTTGCCGGTTCTTTTTCTTCGGCAAATGGTAGCGCGCCCCGCGCAGCGGAGGAAATGGCGGCGAACGGCAGAGTGAAACTTACGGGAACGGACAGAAAAAGATCAGACGGGCGGCTTGCCGCTGATGATCTTGGTCTTGGCCTTCGGCTTGTATTTCGGCGCCGCCTTGGCTTCAGCCTTCTTCAGCGGCACGCCGAACAGTTCGAGATGATGATCGACCAGTTCGAAGCCGAGTTCGCGAGCGATGTAGTCCTTCAGCGCCTCGAGTTCCTCGTTGTAGAACTCGATCACGTCGCCTGTGGTCACGTCGATCATGTGGTGGTGGTGATCTTCCTCACCATTCACCTCTTCATAGCGCGCGCGGCCGTCGCCGAAATCGCGCTTGGTGACGATATTGGCTTCCTCGAACAGCTTCATGGTCCGGTAGACCGTGGCGATCGAGATCGAGCGGTCGATTTCCCGTACCCGCTCATGCAGCGATTCAACGTCGGGATGGTCTTCCGCTTCCGACAGCACGCGCGCAATGACGCGCCGCGGCTCCGTCATTTTCAGCCCTTTTTCGAGGCACAGGGCGGCAACCCTCGATTCCATGCTGGCTTCAGCCATTCCCTGACAACGCTCCGTTCTGTCGGGACCATCTTCGGATTGGGAGAATATAACAGCACCTTTGACAAGACAAACCAGCTTTCCACTCGGACGGCGCATAGCCCGTCGTCCGGGCCGTCCGGACCGCGCCGGAGATCGCGACTGTTTCGGGAGTCAAACGAATCGCATTTCGGTGGTATTGTATGAAAATGCAATTCCAGGTTCGGGAGGCATATCGTGACATCAGAAAGATCACAACTGCTGGTGAACAGGGATCAGATCTGCAGACTCTATGGTGTTTGGTCGGAGATGCCGGAGGACAAGCCGCGCCAGGCACTCGACCCGTTGGCGCTGGGCGCTCCCCTGCTTCCCCACCTCGCTCTGCTGAAGGCGCTTCCGGACGGGTTCCAGTACGACCTCGTGGGGGAAAGGGTGAGTGAACTTTCCAACACCTTCCGCCGCGGAGCCACCGCGATGGCGCAGAAGGAAACGGGAAACCGGCGTGCCGACCTGTTCCGGCGGATGCGCGCGGTCGCGGAGACCCGTCAGCCTGAGGCCCGTTTCGACGCCATCGAGAACCCATCGGGCCACAGGCCGCGCTATTTCAGCATGATCCTGCCGCTCTCGATCGGCGGCGGGACGGCCCGCGACCTCCTGGTCGGGATCTGGCCGATGACGGCATGTGGAGAGGAAATGCCGGGAGAGGAGGTGGCATCCGTCCCGCAATTCATCGACGACTTGCGCCGAGAGCGTACATCCTCACCGAGAGCCTGGTTTTGCCGAATCGCGTTCGGGGCGGAATCTATTGCCTCCTGCTAGGCAGATTCGGACAAGACCCGAAGAATTCGACCAGGCTCAATCGAGATTTCATTTCAACAACAGGCACTAAGTCTTTGGACTCGCGTCGAGTCCTTGTACCGGCACCGATCTTGCTGATTTGGAGGCATGGAAATGTCCCCGCTCCAGGTCGGCGCCGCCGAGTTCGGTCCCGTCGGTCTGACAATCGACACCACCGAAATGGACAGCCTTCACCGGCTGCCCCTCGGTCTGCTGCCCCTGAAGACCCAGGCACTGAAACGGCATTCCCTGATCAAGAATGCCCAGCTGAACAGCGTGGTCGAACTGTTCAACGACGGCGGATCCGGCAGCGGGCAGGTCCGGCCGGACTCCCTGCCCGGCCATTTCAACTCGAGCGATCCCGAATTGCTGAGCGACATCGCCATGCTGAAGCGCCTCGCCGCGATCGGCAGCTATGATGTCTATACCCTGCGCGTCGCGCTTCGGGAGCTCGATATCGGGTTCGAGCACTACGACGCGCTGAAGCTTTCGCCGGAGAAATACCGCGAACTCACCCAGTTCATGAAACAGTACACACGGCCGATCATCCGGCGCCTTTTCGCGAAGGACGGCGGGCAGCTTGAGAGCTACGGCAATCTCGTCGAGTATCTGCGCAATCCGGATCGCGACACCGTCCTGAAGGAGCTGGAGCGGCTCGCGGCCGATCTCGAAACCACGGTCGGGGCCATCCCGCGTTTTCTCGAGAATTACGGCGACACCTTCCTCGGCTTCTCATATTTCCGCAGCTGCCTCACGGAATCCGAAAAGCGGATCCGGCTGTTCCGGCCGTGGACCGAGGAATTCCTCCGCTCCCCGATCGCCCGCGACAACGCTTCTCTGCAGATCCGCGTCGCCCAGGGCCTCCAGTCCCTGCAGGAGATCGTGGAGTCCGTGCGCCAGCGCTTCACCTATTTCGACCAGAGTTCGACCGAGTTCTGGGAGAACCCGACGGCCGAGTCCTTCCGTTGCCTCAGGTCCCAGATCACCGAACAGCACGCGGCGACCGGCAGCGTTCTCTGCGGTCTCGTGGTGAAGTTCAATCTCTGGACCGAGCGTTTCAGCACCCGCGGCGGCGGCCATCAGCGACGGCTGGAATTCCTCGAATCCGAAATTCTTCCCGGCCTGAACACGCTCGCGGAAACGGAGCGCCGGATCGCCATTCGCTTCCATAACTGACGGAGACCGTTTCGCCGGCGCTTCGGGAGAGCGGGGGAAGCGCCGATTTTCTCCTTGCACCGTGCGCCGGGACGTCTTAAGTAGCCGTTCCCGCGCAGGGTATGCCGCAGTAGCTCAGTTGGTAGAGCACGTCATTCGTAATGATGGGGTCGGGGGTTCGAGTCCCTTCTGCGGCACCACTTCCCGAAATTCCTCCAGGATCAAGCCGGTTTCACGAACCGGGGAGCAGCTTCTTCGGCGCTTCCGGGACAATGATTCCGTCATCGTCCGCCGCCGGACCGGCCGCGCGGCCCGGTACCGGCATGATCATCGCGTATTCGCCCTGTTCGCGAATACGGTTCCGGACTTCGGTCAGCCACTCTTTCGACTCTCCGACGCCGACCATAAGGCGAACGAAAAGACCGGCCACCGTCTCCACCTCCACCATCGTCGGCTCCCGGCCGGAGAGCAGATCGGGATATTGCGTACGCATGACTTCCCAGCCGGCCAGAGCGGCATCGTGGGACTTGTAGGACGCAAGATGCAGCCCCCGGGCTCCGCCACCTTCCGGCCAGGCAAGCCGGCTGGTCCTGAGTTCGAGACGCTCGAAGCGCGCGCTGTCCTGGGCCTCGCGGTTCTCCATATCCGCGTTGAGCTTGCTGACGGCGCGCAGCGCGGCGTCGATATCGTCCCGCATCCGGTCCAACTCGGCGACGTCCACTCCGGCCGCCGGAACAGCGGCGCGGCCGTCCGAACCGGCCGACTCCCCGAGGTCGATCCGCTTCTCGATCCGGCGCGTCACGATGCTGAGTTCGGTCTGCAGCTGGCCAAGCTGGGTCTCGACCTCGGTCAGCCGCGCGGCGCCGGTATCCTGGGACTTGATGGTTTCCGCCACCCGGTCGTCGATATATTGCCGGCGGCGCGGCCCGCGCTCGATCTCGGCCCGGTCCAGTTCGTCACGGACCAGGGAGCGGACCTTCATCTCTTCCGTTCCGCTCCCGAAAAGGTCGCTGAGGCCACATCCGCCAAGCGGCAGCAGCAGCAGAAAAGCGAAGCAGATTTGGGAGAATTTCATAAAGAGCCTCGAAGGACCTACAATATCTTGTAGTATCGTAGCAGAGCCGTGGCGTCTTGAGAATCCCGTGTGTAATGCGGGACAGGGTAGCGCGCGGAGCGGCAGCGAGAGACGCGGGAGGTCCGACATGCCGAAATACACGCCCGGCCCCTGGCGCATGAACCAGAGTGGCGAGCTCTGGTCCTACGCGCGCGGTGCGGCGCCGGCTCAGATCGGCACGATCAGCTGGAGCGGCGAAGCAACCGAACGCCAGGGGAATGCGCAGATCATCGCCGCCGCCGCGGATCTGAGCGAATGCCTCGACGAGGTCATGCTGCTGGTCTCGCAGCCCGAGATTGCCGAAGCGATCCTCGGCTCGGAAAGGCTCAAGACGCGCGCCCGGATGATCCTCGACAATGCCCGGCAGGTCATCAAGGAAGCGACCGGACGGGAACTTCCCGAATGGCCGCTGCGCGATCCGTCAGATACGCGCCTGGAAGGCTGAGCGGCCATGGATCTTCGGGAACTCGTCAAACGGATCTCCGACAGCGAGATCGGCGACTGGACCCCGATCCTGCGTCCGACCTATCGCCACCGCCTCGTCACAAGGAGGAACGCGAAGGGCGAGGAAATCGGCCTCGCCGCCGATCAGCACAAGCTGCACCTCACCTTGAAGAAGGATATCCGCATCACGCTCGGTTTCGGCATGGTGGAAACCGCCAATTATCACATTCCCGCGCCGAACCCCTACGCGGGCGAGAATGCGCGCACGCACCTGCTCGACTGCTACTGGGAAGGCCGCCTCGCCTTCCGGGACATCGTGGTGAATGTCGGCCGCAACCGCTGCCTGCTGCCTCTGCCGCCGGAATGGAGCGAGACCGGCATGGAGATTCCGGTAATCCGCTACGGACTGGTCAGGCTGATTCACGACATCGCCGGCCCGCCGACCGATTTCGACGAGCATTTCACGGCCATTGGCATGCAGCGGATCAACAGGCGCTGGCCCTGATCAGAACATCTTCTGGAAGAACCCGCCCGCATTGTGCAGCAGGAAGATCGCGCCGAGCCCGCCTCCAAGAATCAGCACCAGCAACAGCGTAACCTTGATCGCCATTGCGTAATCGCTCTTGGTGTTCGTGCCCTTGTGAGGTCGTTTCTTTGCAGCGGGAGCGGGATTGAGGACGGCCGCGGCGCCCGGAGGCGTCGGTGCCGGAGCTTCGGCAGCCGCCGGGGCCGGCTTGTCGCGGCCCACTTTGGACGTGGTGTCGAACACTACGATCTCCTTGCCCTGACCGGTGGCCGGATCGTAGGTGTCCTTGACGACCTTCACGGCCTGGAACTGCTTTTCGCCGTGCAGGGACTTCGCGACCTCGATCGCGCCGTCGCGGTCCGGATAGGTCGAATCGACCGCCCAGCTACCGCCCTTGAGGGTGTGCACCTCGTAAAGTGTCTGAACCGCCATCGCTTGCGCGCCTTCAACTCAACCTATGCGCTCGCGGCCGGACGTCCAGCCGCAAGAATTTATATATAAATTAGTCTTTAGGAGGGGTTAACGCTTTTTCCGTGAAATGCCGAGGAAAAGAAAAGGCCGCGCCGGTTGCCCGGCGCGGCCTTTTCCGAATGCTGTCTGCCCTCAGGGCTATTCGCGATTGCCGAACAGCTGCAGCATGAACATGAACATGTTGATGAAGTCGAGATAGAGCTGCAGGGCGCCCATGACCGACTTCTTGGTCGCAACCTCGTGGCCGTCTGACTCCAGATACATGTTTTTGATGTTCTGAGTGTCGTAAGCGGTCAGACCCGCGAAGACCAGCACGCCGCCGACCGAGATGATGAACTGCAGCATGGTCGAGGCCATGAAGATGTTCACAACGCTGGCGATCAGGATGCCGATCAGCCCCATGAACAGGAACGAGCCCATGCCGGAGAGGCTCTTCTTCGTGGTGTAGCCGTAAAGGCTGAGGCCCGCGAAGGCGGCGGCGGTGATGAAGAACACGCGCACGATGCTTTCGCCGGTGAAGACGAAGAAGATGCTGGCAAGGCTGAGGCCCATCACGCCGGCATAGATGAAGAAGGTCGTCCGTGCCGCGGAGGCCGACATGGACTGCACACGTGCAGCCAGAAAGAACACCATGCCGAGCGGGGCCAGCATGATCACCCATTTCAGCGGTGAGGCGAAGATCAGCTGCGCGAAGGCCGGGGAGCTCATCGCCAGCATCTTGGTGCCGAGCGCGAAGAAGCCGGTCAGCGCGAGGCCGATCGTCATGTGGTTGTAGACGCCGAGCATGTAGTTGCGCAGGCCGACGTCGATCTGGGCGGCCTCCGCCTCGGCGGCTGTCATGTGTTTGCGTTGCAAGTCCATCTCTCACTCCCAACGAGCCGAAGGTCAAAAAAATGCGTCAGAGCAGAAATAAGGAACGGCCCCTGTGTTTTCAACTGAATCCGGTACGATTTTCGATACCGGGTCCCCGGCCTTGCAGTTGAAGCGATTATCGCCCAAATGATCTGAAAGAAATATGCTCGAACAAAGGGATTTTGCGCCGGATGGCCGATCATGGAGACCTGAAACCGCTCTTCGGCGACAGCCGCGACGCGGAGTACGAGCTGGACCTGCGCGGCCTCGACCTCCCGCATTCCGCGGCCTCTGTCGAGCGCATGCTTGAGCGCAGCCGGTTCCGCACCCCGCGCTCTGTCCGCGTGCTGATCGATGCGCCCGACGGCGAGGGCGGCGGCAGTCATTTCCAGCCGCTCGGACGCCTGCTTCTGGACGCCCGCAAGGAAGGCGTGCTGACCGCGATGACCACGTTGCCGCCCGAGGACGAACTCGGCTTTCGCGTCGTCACGACCGGCAAACCGGAAAACGATGACAACGGCGCCCCCGGCGGAGATGTGGTAAAAGACAATCTTGTGGACTGAACGGTCCTATACGGGCCAGCACGGGCCATCAAAGGAACAGATATACGATGGGCAGCCTCACGGACCGCACTGCGGACTATTTCGACACCCTGGCGCGCCTGACCCGCGAAGCCAGCGTCACGGATCTCGCGGGACGGCCGATGACGATCGGCGCCGGGATCGAGGCCTTCCTTTCCCGGGGACGGGCCGCGCATGAAGCCGGCAACAAGCTCATCTTCATCGGTAACGGGGCCAGCGCCACAATGGCCTCACATTATGCGCTCGACTTCTCCAAGAACGGCGGCATCCGGTCCCTCGCCCTGAATGACGGCGCGATGCTGACCGCTCTGGTGAACGACGTCGGGGGCGAGGCGATCTTCGCCGAGCAAGTCGGCTATTATGGACGGGAGGGCGACATTCTCGTTGCTATCAGCAGCAGCGGCTCCTCGCCGAACATTCTGAAAGCGGTGGAGCGGGCCCGGGACAAGGGATGCGGCGTCATCACCTTCTCCGGCTTCGACAGCGACAATCCGCTGCGCCTTTCCGGAGATCTCAACTTCCATGTCGCCGGCGACGAATACGGCTTCGTCGAAGTGGCGCACAGCGCTCTGATCCACGCCATCCTAGATTTGTCGCTCGGCTGGGGCACGCCGGATGACCGCAATCCGGGCGCAATGAAGCGCCGGCGGCAAAAGTCTCCTTAATCAGCGCTCTTGTCTGCGGCGCGGCTTGCAGCTTTTGACATATCACGGGCATCGACGAGACGCTGGAGTAATGTAACGTAGCGTTCCGGCGTTCCGGGCTTGCCGAGGTCGATGCACTGTTCACGGAACCGCTTCATCTCCTCGGCGCGGTAGAAACCGGCGGCGGTACCTGCCGGGTCGTTCGACAGCTTGGCGATCCACTGAAATATTTGGTCGCGGCACTGAATGTCGGCGTTGCGGAACAGCGTGCCGACCACCGTCCGGTTGGGATGCAGATACTCGATCTCGAACACCGGCTTGCCGCGCAGCACCGCCTCGTAAACCACGCTGGTGCCGAGCGAGAGCACGGCGTCGGCCCAGCGGATCAGCTGCGTTCCCTGGTAGGTGTCAGCAGCGACATAGGTCATGCTCGAGCTGGGATGACGGCTGACATCCTCAGCTCCAGGCGTTGGGATGTCGATCGTCCTGGTCCCATCGAGATACTGGCGCGGATGACCGGCGAGGACGAGATAGACTCCGGGAAACTGCAGCACGAGCGCCAGCAGGCGCCCGAGTTCCTCCCAGAAGATTGGGTATTTCGCGTTGCGCAGGAAGAAGACGAGCTTAAGCTTGCCTTCGCTGCCGGGAAAGACGGCCGGGGGCAGGATCTTCTCGAGTTCGGGCAGCCATTCATCGGCGAACCTTGCTGATCCGGGAACCTCGTGTTTGTCGTGCCAGCCCTCGTCAGCACGGCGGGCCGTGATGCGGCTCGCCGTTACGAACAGGTCGAAGTCCCCGACCCGTCGGGACCTCGTCAGCCCGTCATAAATCAGGTCATTGGTGGTAATCATGTAATTCATGTAGGGATCGTCGCCGTGCGGCAGCGCGACGCACTTGATGCCCAGCTTACGCGCTTCCGCGAGCAGTGGGACGGTCGCCGGCGCGGTACCGTAGTCGAAAGCGAACGCGATACGCGCGCTTCCCCGAGCGAGGAAATCGACGATCTCGCTGACCCTGCGGTTCTCGCGGAGCGGGCGGCCGAGCCATTGATTGGTGGAGCGCGCCAACTGGGCAAGCGTACCGACGCGGACATTTTTCTTTGCTACGAGGAAGGCGAGCCTCGGATCATTCAGATCCACGTCTTCGTCTAGCATGACGACGAAGGCGTCGTTGCCTTCGACCAGGCTCCAGAAATGGATCACCGGCGTGATATGGTCGACATCGTTATGGTGGCGCAGGAAAAAGACGATCCGTCGCCGCATCTGGCCAACCACTTTCGAGGGCTCGCCGCCGTCACGGCGCACACCCTGCCCCATCAGTTCTTCTCAAGCACGTAATTGCCCATCGCCAGCACGTCGGCATCGGTCAGGAAGTAGAAATTGAGGGCGTCCTCGGGCGTACAGCAGATCGGCTCGCCCTTGATGTTCATGCTCGTATTCATGACGATCGGCACGCCGGTCAGACTGTGGAAGGCCGAGATCAGATCGTGGAACAGCGGATTCGCCGACGGCTCCAGAAACTGCGGGCGCGCCGTCTCGTCGACATGCACGATCGCCGGCGCGACATCCTTGGCAAGCGGGGTTGTGCCAAAGGTGTTGATCATGAACGGCGACTGTGTCGGCTTGAAGAAATAGGCATCCTTCGCGCTGTCGAGCAAACTTGGGCAGAATGGCCGCCAGACTTGGCGGAATTTCACCTTGGCATTGACCTTATAGAGACTCGCCATGTCGCGCGGATCAGCAAGGATCGAGCGCGCCCCGAGTGCCCGGGGACCTGCCTCCATCCGGCCCTGGAACCAGGCCACCACCTTGCCCTCGGCCAGGCGCTCGGCGACATAGGTCGCAAGATCCTCGACATGCGAGCAGTGACCGGCGAGATGCTGGCCAGCCAGAGCCTTCAGCTGCGCATGGCCGGCGTCGCCGGCGAGGTCGCGGCGCACCTGGGCCTCGTCGAGCCCAAGCGTGTTTGCCAGCGCCTTGTATTGGGCGTCGTTACGCACCGTGCGGCGCAGCGAGAAGCTGTCGATCGCCCGCTTGATATCCGCGTTCGAGAATTCGGGGCCGAGATAGACGTCCGGAAGGGCATAGTCGGAGCGCTCGGTCGAGAAATTCTCGACGGCATAGGCCATGTTGGCGCCGACGCCAATACCGTCGTCGCTGGCGACCGGTACGATATATATGCCTTCGAGCGAGTCGAGCTCCTTCCAGATCCGGCCGTTCGCCTTGCAGTTCAGGAACACGCCGCCGGACAGCGTGACGTTACGTAGCCCGGTCTGCGCAACAAAACGGTCGACCATGCGTAGCAGGGTCTCCTCGAAGCGCTCCTGCACAGCGTAGGCGAGATCCTTGTAGTATTGCGACGGCGTTTCGGTCCCGGGCGGGCAAGGCTCGCCGAACGTGGCAACAAGCTTCTCGGTGAGCTTGTCGTTTCCCGGCCAGCGCTTGCCGAGGTAGACGTATTCGGCATCGACGTCGAACTCGAACGCTCCTTCGTCGTCCGTGCGCCACGGCAGGATGCGCGCGACCTTTTCCGCCAGAACCGGGTCGGGTTTGCCGTAGGGCGCGAGCCCCATCAGCATGCCCTCGCCCTCATAGGCGTCGAAACCGCAGAACAGCGTGAAGGCGCGGTATAGCCAGCCGAGCGAATGGGGCAGCGGCTTGGCATAGATACGCTCGACCCGTGTGCCACGGCACTCCCAGACACTGAAGGTGTCGATCTCGGAATTGGCGTCGGCGACGATGCCGAGGCTGTCCCGGTAGGGGCTGGCGAGATGGCCGGACAGCGCGTGGCAGTAATGGTGGTTGAACCAGTGGATCGGCGGCATCGACCCGGTCACAAGGCCGGCCGCGGTCAGTTCGGCGGTGATTCGGGCCCTGACGTTGTCAGGATGCTTTTCCTTCAACCGGCCGATCTCGTAGCGTGCCGCCTCGGCCGGTTTGTCCGGATATTTCGCCCACTCTTCGAGATAGTAAACCGGGACGTCGAGGGTGAAGCGATCTAGGTCGAAGCCGATATTGATCGCCGCCAGGCCGTCAAGCCCGCCCTCGACCTGCGCGAGACAATATTTGATCGCCTCGATCGGAAACCGGTTCACGGCCTTCTTGACGCGGCAGAAGCGCTCTTCCTCGACATGGGCGAGGATTCGCGTGCCTTCGAAAAGCGTCGCGGACGGGTCTACCCGGCCAAGATTCAGTCCCAACGTCATTCGTTTCATTTACATGCACCAGCATTACGTCCACGCTCATCGGACCCTCCGATACCGCATGGAAGCAAAACCTCCATGGGTCGCGCCCCGCGACGTCCCGAAATTCAGGTGCCGCTATAGCCCAGTTGCCCGGAATCGGCTAGCTCCTTGAGCATTTCGACGTAGCCGCCGAGCACGTCAGCCCCACCAGGCTCGATGCACTCTCGCCGGAAACGGTCCAGCTCCTCTTTCCGGTAGAACCCGGCAGCCGCGGCGGCACGATCATCGCAGAGCCGCTTGATCCAGTCGTAGATATGGTCGCGACTCTGGACGTCTGAGTTCCGGAACATCGTGCTGACGACGGACCGGTTGGGGTGCAGGTACTCAATCTCGAACACCGGTTTACCGTCCAGTATGGCCTCGTAAACGGCCGTGGTCCCGAGCGAGAAGACGACATCGGACCAACCAATCCATTGCGAGGAATGGTAGGCGTCAGAGGCGACGTAGGCCAGCCTGGAGGTCGAATGCTTGAGCGGCAGAGTCCTTGGATCGGGCAGCGGCACGTCTTCCTCCTGCCCGTCGACCTCGAAGTGTCGCGGGTGCCGGACGACGACAAGGTTGATGTTCGGGAACTGCATGACGAGCGATAGCAGACGCGTGAATTCCTCCCAGAAGACAGCGTACTTGGCATTGCGGATGAAGAAGACGATCTTGAGGTTTCGCTCCATCTCCGCGGTCTCGATGGGCGCGAGCAGGGCCCGGAGTTGCCCTCGCCACTCGGGGCAATAGCGCGGCGAACCGAGCACCCGATTCTTGTGCTTCCATTTCGGTCCAGCCCGCTTGGCATGGACCGTGCTCGGCGAAACCAAGATGTCGAAGATGGGGACATTGTTGAACCACTTCCCGACTTCCGAGAAATCGATCTCGTCCCTGGTGATCAGATAATTGACGTAGGGATCGTCACCATGCGGCAGCGACACCGTCTTGACGCCTCGAAGCTTTGACGCCTTGACGACGGAGGCAACAAGTTCGGCGCCGACCCAGTCGAATGCGAGGACGAGCGGGATTCCGTCGCTCATCAGGTACTGGACGATTTCTCCGGCGGTGCTGCGGCTGGAGTCGCCCCGGCCCAGGGCCTTTGCGGTGCGCTCGACGAGGGTGCCTTTCCATATCACTTCGATTGCCGGCTGCCTTTCGAGGAAACGCAGCCTGAAATCGCCGAGGCTTACCGACAACTCCGTAATGACGACCAGGGCGTCGTGACCCGGTTCCCGGGCCCAGCGCCAGATGATCGGTGTGATGTGGTCGATGTCGTTGTGGTGACGCAGGAAGAAGACGGCGCGGCGGCGTGGGGCCGATGTGGAACTCGGCGTCGTGGTCATGCTGTCCCCGTAAACGGTTTGTGTTCGGTAACTCGATTCGGGGCCGTCCTATATCACACCTTACGCGGAAGAGGATGAAATCTCAGTCAGTCCGGCGCCTTGCAGCAAACACCGCGCCAGAGCCGTCGCGCGCGTGAAGAGGCTTTAAATCCCCCTATCGAGCCTCTATGGTTGGGGTACCTTTTCACAGGCTTGCTCAACGCATTTGCAGGGACAGACATGGCTCGCCCCCTTCGCGTCGCCATCGCGGGGTATGGCGTCGTAGGCAAACGCAGACGTCACTTCATCGACCTCCATCCGCATCTCGAACTGATCGCGATCTGCGACCAGAAATTCGTGTCCGACGGCATCGTTGACGGGGTCAGCGGCTACCGCACCTACAAGCCGCTATTCGAGCATGAACTCGACGCGCTGTTCGTATGCATGACCAACGACATCGCGCCGGAAGTCACGATCGCGGCATTGGAGCGCGGTCTGCACGTGTTCTGCGAAAAGCCGCCGGGACGCGACCTCGATGACATCGCCCGCGTCGCCGAAGCGTCGGCGCGCGCTCCGCACCTCAAGGTCATGTACGGCTTCAACCACCGCTACCACGAGTCGGTGAACGATGCTCTCGAACTGATCCGATCCGGCGAGTTCGGGCGCGTGCTCAACCTTCGCGGCGTCTACGGCAAATCGAAGTTCATCAGCTTCGGCCAAAAATCCTCTTGGCGCACGGAAAGGGCTGTCGCCGGTGGCGGCATCCTGCTCGACCAGGGCATCCATCTCGTCGATCTGATGCGCCTGTTCGCCGGTGAGTTCGTCGACGTCTTCAGCTTCGTCAGCAACAGCCATTGGCAGCATGACGTCGAAGACAACGCCTATGCACTGATGCGCTCCACAAGTGACGCCGTCGCAATGCTGCATTCGAGCGCCACTCAGTGGCGCCACCGCTTCCATCTCGATATCGGTCTGGAAAAGGGCGGCATTGTGCTCAGCGGCATTCTGTCCGGTTCGAAGAGCTACGGCGCCGAGACGATGACGGTGATATATCCGGATGAGGACGATCAGGGAGATCCGCGTGAGCAGACCGTGCGCTATAACAAGGACCCGTCCTGGGAGCGCGAGGTCAACACCTTTGCATCAGCCATCCTCGAGGATCGGCCGGTCGAAAGCGGGAATATCGAAGACGCCTACCGCACAATGGAACTTGTCTATCGTATCTATTGCGCCGACCCGGCCTGGCGGTCCAAATGGGCGCTTGAGAATACCCCGCGGCAGGTACCGCTGCCCGACTTCATGCGGCGGCGCTGAAGTCTTAGGCAACGCCGGCTCCCGCGCCGACGCACCAGAACCGACTCCTTGGGAAGCATGCTCATGTCCTTGAAGAAGAAACTGCAGAACGACGAACTGACGATTGGTTCGTGGCTGAGCTTCGGCTACCCGCCAATTGCCGAGATGATGGCCAAGGTCGGCTACGAGTGGCTTGTCGTCGATATGGAGCATACTGGCATCGCCACCAATGAGATGTTCCAGATGATCCAAGTCATCGAGCTGTCTGGCTGCGCTCCGCTTGTCCGGGTCGGCGCGAATGATGCCCTTCTGATCAAGCGCGCCATGGACTCCGGTGCGCATGGCGTGATCGTGCCGATGGTCTGCACCGCAGACGACGCGAAGATGGCTGTCGACTCAATCTATTATCCGCCTCGCGGCAGCCGCGGCGTCGGCCTTTCCAGGGCGCAGGATTACGGCCTCGGCTTCGAGCGCTACAAGGCCTGGGCGGAAGAAGAGACCGTCCTCATAGCGCAGATCGAACACTATCGGGCTGCCGAGTGCATCGACGAAATTCTCGCCGTCGACGGCATCGACGGCTTCATCATCGGCCCCTACGACCTTTCGGGCTCGCTCGGGCATCCCGGAAATTTCGAACATCCGGACGTCGTCGCCTGCCTCGACCGGGTGACCTCGGCCATGAAACAGTCGCCTAAGGCGGGCGGTGTCCATGTCGTGATGCCTGACGAAGATCTGCTGCGCCGCCGCGTCGGCGAGGGCTATAGTTTTATCGCTTACGGGGACGATATGGTCTTCCTCGCGGAAAAGCTCCGCGATGACTCCGCAATCGTCACCGAACTGCTGAACAACGGGTAACGAACCATGCAATCCGTCTGCATCATTCCCGCTCGCATGGGCTCCAGCCGGTTTCCTGGCAAGCCGATGAGCAAACTGCTCGGCATGCCCATGATCGAGCACATCTTTCACCGCTGCCGTCTGCATGAGGGCTTCGACCGGGTCATCGTCGCGACCTGCGACCAGGTCATCGCCGACTGCATCGAAGCGGCCGGCGGCGAAGCCGTGATGACGGCCGATAGCCATGAGCGCTGCACCGACCGGGTCCAGGAAGGCATCGACAATCTGAAGCTCGATCTCGCCGACGACGATCTCGTTTTGATGGTCCAGGGAGACGAGATTCTCGTCGGACCTGATATGCTGGCAGAGATGCAGCGTGTCTACGAAACAACCGGCGGCCCCGTGGTCAATCTGGTCAGCCGGCTCTACCGGATCGAGGATCACGAGGATCCGAACACGGTGAAGGTCGTGGTCGCGCCGGACGGACGGCTGCTCTATCTCTCGCGCGCGCCGATCCCATCGCGGGCCCGGGCGGCGACCGTGCCGATGTACCAGCAGACCGGCATCATTGCCTTCGCCAAGTCCCATCTCGACCGCTTCAGCGCCCTGCCGCAAACGCCGCTTGAGAAGCTCGAATCCGTCGACATGCTGCGCTTCATCGAGCATGGCGACACGATCATGGCGGTGAAGACCGAGATCGAGACCATCGGTGTCGACACAGAGAAGGATCGCGCTCGGGCCGAGGCCACGCTGGCGGAAAATCCGTCGACGGCGCTCTATATCGACCGGGCCGCCGCTTCATGAGTGGGTCGCTTTCGGGCCGCAAAGCCCTCGTCACCGGCGGCACCCGCGGCATCGGCGCGGCCATTGCCCGCCGTCTGATGGCCGACGGCGCCGCCGTCGCCGTGACCGGCACCTCCCCGGATGGTACCGGACCCGAGGGTTCGACATACAAGGCGATCGATTTCAACGACACTGCGGCGACCGAGGCTTTCGCCAGATCCATCGCAGACGAGGGTTTCGACATTCTTGTGAACAATGCCGGCATCAACAAGATCTCGCCCTTCGGGGAGATCGACACGGCGGATTTCGAGCGCATCCAGCGCGTCAACGTGCTGGCGCCGATGATCCTCTGCCGCGCCGTGCTCGCCGGCATGCGCGCGAAGGGCTGGGGCCGGATCGTCAATATCAGCTCGATCTGGGGCAAGATCAGCAAGGAACAGCGGGCGCCATACTCGACCAGCAAGTTCGGCATCGACGGCATGACCGCCGCGCTCGCCGCCGAGGTCGCCGGCGACGGCATCCTCGCAAACTCGGTCGCTCCCGGATTCATCGACACCGAACTGACCCAGCGGGTCCTCGGCCCGTCTGGCATTGCCGAACTGACCGCCAAGGTCCCGGTCGGACGACTGGGCAAGCCAGAGGAGATCGCCGCCTTCGTCGCCTGGCTCTCAGGGCCCGAGAATAGTTATATAAGCGGTCAGAACATCGCCATCGACGGAGGCTTCACCCGTGTCTGAGACGATGACCATTCAGTCGCACAAGGGGCCCTACACGGTTCATTTCGATCCGAACGCGCTTGAGAGCCTGAACGCGAACGTCCCCGCGGACGCGCATTTTCTCGTCGATGCCCACGTCGCGGAGCTCTATGCCGACCGCATGGCGAAAATCCTCGCGCATCGGTCCGTACTACAGATCGATGCGAAGGAAACCAACAAGTCTCTGGAGCGGATGCCCGATTATGTCGCCCATCTGGTCGACAAGGGATTGCGGCGCGACCAGCGGCTGATCGCGATCGGCGGCGGCATCATCCAGGACATCACCTGCTTTCTCTCCGCGACGATGCTGCGTGGCGTCGACTGGGTGTTCTATCCGACCACCCTTCTCGCCCAGGCGGATTCCTGCATCGGGTCGAAGAGCTCGATCAATTCGGGCAGCGCCAAGAATATCCTCGGCACTTTCACGCCTCCGCGCGAGGTCCATATCAGCACTGATTTCCTCGGGACGCTCGACGAGCGCGACGTGCGTTCCGGCATCGGTGAGATGCTGAAGGTGCATGTCATCGACGGGCCTGACTCGTTCGACCGGATCGCCGGAGACTACGCCCGGATCCTCGCGGAACCGGAGGTGATGATGGGCTATATCCGGCGCTCGCTCAATATCAAGAAGGCCTATATCGAGCGTGACGAGTTCGACCAGGGACCGCGCAACGTGTTCAATTACGGTCACAGCTTCGGGCACGCCATCGAGGCCGCGACCGACTTCGCGATCCCGCATGGCATCGCCGTCACAATCGGCATGAACATGGCGAACTACGTCGCGGCAAAGCTCGAGGTCGGCTCGGAGGAAAATTACCAGCGCATGCAACCGGTCATGCGGAAGAACTATGCCGGCTTCGAGACCCATCCGGTCCCGCTCGACGCCTTCATGACCGCGCTTTCCCGCGACAAGAAGAACCAGGGCGCCGGATCGGTGACGCTGATCCTCGCGGACAGGTCGGGCAAGGTCTCCCGAGACAAGTACCCGATGGACGATACCTTGCGCGGGATCTGCCGGGACTATCTCGAGACCGCAAGGGCTGCGGCATGAAACCGGTCCGTGTCGCCGTCGCCTCTCGGTCATTCTCGAAACATCCGGTGCTGCGAGCCGAACTCTTGGCGCGCTTTCCGAACACCACCTTCAACGACGCAGGCGTCTCGCTCAAGGGGACGGCCCTGATCGACTTCCTGAAAGGGCACGAACGGGCAATCACCGCACTGGAGCGGCTCGACGACGCGCTCTTCGCAGCCGTGCCCGAGCTCAAGGTCATCGGTAAATACGGTGTCGGCACCGACATGATCGATCTCGAGGCGATGCGCCGGCACGGCGTCAGCCTCGGTTGGATCGCCGGCGTCAACAAGCGCTCGGTCGCTGAGCTCGCAGTCTCCTTCGCCATCGCCCTGCTGCGCCATGTCCCGGCGGCGGCGGCCGAGGCCAGGTCCGGACAGTGGCGTCAGCTCCAGGGCCGCCAGCTTTCGGGCCGCACCGTCGGCATCGTCGGCTGCGGCCATGTCGGTAAGGACCTGGTCCGCCTGCTTAAGCCGTTCGGCTGCACAATCCTGGTTCACGACGTGCGCAGTTTCCCCGATTTCTATACCGAGCACGGCATCGAGGCGGTTGGTCTCGACGCCCTTCTCGCCCGGGCCGAAATCGTCACCCTGCACATACCGCTCGACGAGACGACGCGCGGCCTGCTCTCGGCCGAAAGGCTCAAGCTGATGCGGCCCGATGCCGTGTTGCTCAACCTCGCCCGTGGCGGCCTAGTCGACGAGGAGATCCTCAAGGTGATGCTCAAGGACGGCCGGCTCGCTGCCGCCGGCTTCGATGTCTTCACCGCTGAGCCGCCAGAGGATCTGGAGCTGCTGTCGCTGCCGAACTTTCTCGGTACGCCGCATATCGGCGGCGCCTCGGAAGAGGCGGTGCTGGCCATGGGCCGGGCGGCGATTGCCGGGCTTGAAGATTTCGGCGACCCGGTCGAGGTCGTCGCCGGCCAGGGCGGATGAGATCCGGCCGCGTCGAGCGCTTCGCGTCGATCGAGGCCCTCACCGCCGCGCTCGCCGAAATCGTGCGAAGGGAGACCGACGCAGACCTCGCCACCTATGGCCGGGCCACCCTGGTGCTGTCCGGCGGCAGCACGCCGCCGCGCTACCTGCAGGCGGTCGCCGCCGCCCGGCCCGACTGGCGCGGCGTCACCGTCACCCTGTCCGACGAGCGCTTCGTGCCGGTCGATCACGCGGACAGCAACGAGGGCATGGCACGCACGCATTTCGCCGGCACCGGCGCGGACATCGTCAGTCTCCGCGGCAGCGCCGAATCAGTGGAAACGGCAGCGAAGGAGGCTGGTGACCGGCTCGCCGCCTGCCACTGGCCGGCCGCGGTCTCACTCCTCGGATTCGGCCCAGACGGCCATACCGCCTCGCTCTTCAATGCGAACGACACAGCGCGGCAAGACGGTCCCTGTATCGCAACGCGGCGGCCGAAAGATGGTAGCGCCCGAATCTCGATGACATTCGAACAGCTGCTTCAGGCTCGGAGCATCCTCATGATCGCTGGGCCCGACAAGGCCGGGATGCTCGAAGCGCTGGCCGCAGGTGAGCCCGCCGCCGACTCGCCGATCGCGCAGCTGCGCGATCGGGCGGGCGCCCGGCTCCGCTGGGTCGGTTTCACCACCTGAGCGATGCCGTCCGATCAAGCGACGCGCTTGAGGTAACCATAGGGTGCGCAGGAAAGCTGCAGCTTGTCTTCGACCGGCACGCGGACGAAGCGCTTGTCCTTCTCCAGGAAGGCCTGGACCGCGGTATAGGGGCTGTTCCCGGTGCCCCACGGCCGGTCGCTCAGCAGATCTTGCGGCAAGAACTCGCAGTGGGTGTCGAAGACCACGAGATAGCTGCCCACGCCGACCAAGCCGGCATAAAGGTCGAGTTCGGCGGCGACATGTTCATGGGTGTGGTTGGAGTCAAGGATGACCATAACCGGCTTGCGGCCCAACACTGCCTTCTCGACCGAGGCTACTGTGCCAGCATCGACCGAGGAGCCCTCGATCAGGCTGATATGGCTAAACATCGGGTGCTGTTCGATGCGCTCCCGGTTGTGCTGGCGAATGTCGATGTCAACGCCGATGACCTCACGGTCCCCACCAAGCAGTTTGAGCAGCGAGGCGTAGAAAACGATGGAGCCCCCGCGCGCAATGCCGACCTCCACGATGACCTCGGGTTGAACTTCCCAGATCAGCTCCTGCATCGCCACGATATCCTGCGGATATTGTATGATCGGCATGCCCATCCATTTGAAATTGTACGGATAACGATGCCGGAAGCTAAGATCGAACCAAGCCCGGGTAAGTTCGGTCATCTTTGGATCGGCGACCATGCGGTTGACGGCTTCCCGGTTCTCGCGCTCGAATTCAGCTTGGTCATCCACGACCGGTAACTCCCATTCCTGATTGCGGCAACCCAACGGGCAGCCACCTGTGACATAACTCGCGTGTCTCATACGACGGTGTGTTGTGCGATGGAAGCACCCCGGAAACGCGAGGCGCGTCGGATCGGCCTAGGACGCGGCGCGCAACTCGCGCAGCTTCATGCGTTTCTGCTCGGCGTCCTTCATCATGTTGTCTTCCTGCTGTCCGGAATGCACCACGATGCCGTACTTGTCGCTCATATAAGCGACGGACTCGCGCCGGATCCGCACGAGTTCTTCGGGGCTGAAGGCGTCTGCGGCGTATTTCCATGCCGGAAGGTCCGGATGCAGCTCGATCGAATAGAGCGCGACCTCATCGAAATGCTGGCCCGCAAAGTCGAGGGAGGCGAGACGCTCCTCCTCGGTTTCGGTTGGCCAGCCTATGATGACGTCGGTGCGCAGGATCGCGCGCGTGTTGACAGCGCGGACTTCCTTCATGAAGGGACCGACATACTGCGACAACTCTCGCCGGTTCATCATCTTCATGACCCGGGCCGAAACCGACTGTATCGGCACTTGGATATCCGTCACCCGCTTGTTCTTGAACAGCTCAAGCAGATCGTCGTAATAGCGGTAGATACCCTGCGGCTGGAACTGGGCGACATGCACCTGATAGGATTCGTCGTATTCCAGCACGGCGCGCAGCAGTTCCGGGTAGGACGAGCCTACGTCGATGCCATAGAGCGACGTCTCCATACCCATCAGGTTGATGATCTTGACGTCCTCGCGCACACACTGCTCGATCTGCATCATGATGTCATCGAGCGGCCGGCTGCGGCGATTGCCGAGGCCAGGCTTGTGGGTGCAGAAAGTGCAGCTGAAGGCACAGCCTTCGGCGATGTTGATGAAGCGCTTCGAAAGGTTGAAGTCGCGATAGTCTTCCTTGCGCCGGAACACTGACTGGGCCGGAACATCGGCAAGTTTGATCTCGAAATCCGGGAACAACGCCTCGATGTCGGCGAATGAATATGGCTTGTCGCCCTTAGTGCCGACCACTGGACCGTCGAACATCTCCTTGACCTTGCCCGGATGCGCGTCGACGATGCAGCCCATGACGATCATCTCGCCCTTGAAGCTGTCCTTGTACTTGTTAATTCGGTCGTAGGAATTCTGCTCGAGCAGCGACCAGCCGTTGCAGGTCATGCAGAGCAGACGGTCAGCGGCGTCCACGTCGTCGACGACACTCGCCCCGTTCGCCTCAAGCCAGCGCTGAACGCGCGCCAAGTTCAGCTTCTGGGTCGTGCACATGTCGTCGTCGGTAATATAGATCTTCATGTAGCCCTCCAGCTCGCCGCCGCGAACACTGCTCTAACAATTATCCTTTACCGCACGTTTCCGGGCAACGCCGTAAAAATAGTTCGGATTGAGAATTCCGGCATCGACATAAGTACGGTCGATCAGCGCCAGCAGCGAGGCAAGGCGATTGAGCTGTTCCTGATCACCCCGCATCCCGCCCATCAGCCGGTATACAAATGAATAGCTAGGCTGTGTATGAACAATGTCAAAGGCTGCGGATACGCTGCGCACAATTTCCGGCCCGTCGAGTGAGAGGTCGTTCGGAGACTGACCGTCGGCCTCGTTCGGATCACGTTCCAGGATGTATTCCTGCTGAATGTCGTCGGTCAGGGCGAGCAGTCCCGGCCCGTCGAGACCGTCCGGCAGGTTCGGCTCGTACCACAGACCCGATGCCGCCAGCAGCGCCCGGATGGTCGCGACGAATGCCGCGTCAGTCCGGGTCCAGCCCGAATGCACCGGCTCATGCCAGACCAGGATGCCGTCGTCCACAAGGCAGCGGGCGACGACTTCAACAGCTTCGTCGATCTCCGGGATATGATGCAGGAAGCCCGACGCCAGCACTCCATCGAAGCTGCCGAATTCGAGAGCAAGGTCGTAGGATCCCACATGGTATTCGAGGCTACCGAAGCCGTCGCGGAACGGGTTCTCGGCGAGAGCCGCGCGGGCGGTAGCGACGCTCTTCTCGGAAATGTCGATGGCGGTCACCCGGTAGCCAGCCCTGGCGAGTTCGAGCGCGAAATAACCGGGACCACAGCCGAGATCGAGGATGCGGGCCCCAGGCGTGACATGCTCGGCGAAGAACTTAAGGTAGTTGCGGCACATCTCGCCGACATAGAGATCGGCGTAATGGGGATGACGCCAGAAGCTCTTGTAGAAATACTCGCTCGGCTGCATGCGCCGCAGATCGGCGACGAAACCGTGCTGGCGTCGCTCGGTGATGCGCTTGTCGAACGCCTCTGCTTCGCTGGCCAGTGCGTCGGCCGCGGCCTTTTCGTTGTTTGCGCTCATCAGTCTAAACCCGTACCCAGCAGAGGTTCCTGTCGAGGGCGCCGCCCTCGATCAGCTGCCGGATGAAATTGAGCCGCATCAGCGATCCGTCCCTGAACCTGGCGTCCGAGAAGCCGCACCGCCTGAGGTTGCTGGCAAGGTCGCGAACAGAATCCGCGAGCGTAAAGCGTGGCTGGTGTGCCGGGGCGAGCTCGTGGAATTTGGCAAAACTCACCCGGTAAGAGCGCTTGTCCGGCGAGGCGTCGCGATTGATCGAGACCTGGATGCCGCCAAGTTCGGCCGCGACCGCCTCGGCGAGGTCGCGGATCTGGTAGTTTCCGGCATCGGCGCCGGTATTAACCGCGAGGAAGGCCCCGCCGACGTCAGCGTCGCGCCCGATCGCCCACTCGATCGCCCGAGCCATGTCGCGGACGTGGATCAGCGGTCGCCACGGGCTGCCGTCCGAGAGCACCACGATCTCGCCGGTACTCAGCGCCGAGGCGACAAAATCGTTGAGCACGAGATCGAGGCGCAGGCGCGGGCTGAAGCCGCAGGCGGTGGCGAAGCGCAGGCTGGTGACCGATAAGGAAGCGTCCGCAAGTTCAGCCAGCCCCTGCTCTGCGGCGATCTTCGACTTGGCGTACGCGGTCTGCGGCGCGAGATTGGCATTCTCGTCCTTTGCCTCGTTGCCGCCGGCGCCGTAGACCGAGCAGCTTGAGGCGAAGACGAAATGCCGAACACCGGACGCCTTCGCCATCCTGGCGGCCGCGACGGCGCAGTCGGCATTGATCTCCATGGTCGGCTTCTCGAAGGCGTTGCCAATCGGATCGTTCGAGAGTGCGGCCAGATATACGACGGCATCAACCCCTGCGAAGACGTCCGACGGGCATCGCCTGACATCGCCGAAACGCTGGTTGTCCAGCGCCACTTCCGGGAGCAAGCCGCCGCTCATCAGGCAACCGGCAAAAAGCCCGGTGTCGAAGCCGTGTATTGCTCCGTCCGGAAAGGTCCGCCGCAGATGCTCGACGACGACCGGGCCGATGTAGCCCAAGTTTCCAATCACCAATATTCGCACAGCTCGGATCTCGCAATTAGAAAGGGGGGCACGCTTTTGAACGTGCCCGCAGTATATCCAAAGAGATATCTGTCACAAGGCGCGGCGGCGGAAAGGCCGCGCACGGTATCAGACGCCCGGAAAGACGCCCGGGTCCCTGGCCGCGCGAAGATCCGCCAGACGCGGCAGCCTGCTGTCCTTTTCCGAGATCCTGACCGGCGCGAAAGGCCATTCGATGCCGACTTCCTCGTCACACCACAACAGGCCACTCGACGCAGCGGCATCAAAATCCTCGGAGATGAAGTAGTTAACGACGCTGTCGTCCTCAAGCGTCATAAAACCGTGGGCACACCCCTTGGGCACGTAGACCGCTCGGCGATTGGCCTCGGAGAGTTCGAGAGACACGTAGGTCCCGAAGGACGGAGACGACGGACGCAGGTCGACCACCACGTCGAAGATACTGCCGCGCTCGCAGCGCACCAGTTTGACTTCGGACCGGTCGCCTCGCTGGAAATGCGGCCCGCGTAGCGTGCCCCTGACAAAATTGCTCGAGGCACTGATCTGGCGCCAGCCGGTTTCGAGCCCGAGTTTCCTGAAATCACTCAGGCTGAAGATCCGGGCGAAGGCGCCGCGATCGTCCGCGAACGGTTCGGTGTCAACGATCCAGGTGCCGTCGATGCCCGTCGGCGTGAAGCGCAGCGTCACGGGATGATCTCCAGCCTCGGCACCGCAACCACAAACTGCCCGCCCCAGCTCCGAAC
This sequence comes from Nisaea sp., assembly GCF_017640745.1. Classification (GTDB taxonomy): domain Bacteria; phylum Pseudomonadota; class Alphaproteobacteria; order Thalassobaculales; family Thalassobaculaceae; genus Nisaea. The sequence continues at coordinate 38,138 of NZ_JAEPQA010000016.1, forward strand.
CTCGGAGAGCTGCGCGACGATCTCCTCCTTCAGGTTCCACGGCAGGATGACGATGTAGTCGGGTTTCTCGGCGAATATCCGATCCGGTCCGGAAATCTCGATCAGCGAGCCCGGTAGCAGCAAGCCCTGCTTGTGCGGACTGCGATCGACGACGAAGGAAATCAGGTCCTTGCGGACGCCGCAGTAGTTCAGAAACGTATTGCCCTTGGCCGCGGCACCGTACCCAGCGACGCGTTTGCCTGCCGCCGCAGCGTCGAGCAGGAAGCGCAGGAAGTCCCGTTTGACCGCCGAAACCTTGTCCTGGAACCTGGCATAAGCCCGCTCCTCTGCCATGCCGAACGCCGCCTCGACAGCGCGCAGATCTCGCAGCGCCTGGGTCTCCTCTCGGTCCGCGTCGGCCTGGCAGACGAAGAGCCGCAGCGATCCGCCATGGGTCGGCAACTGCTCGACGTCGAAGGCGCGTAACCCGTAAGCCACCATCAGGCGTTCGACAGAGAGCAGCGAGAAATAGCTGAAATGCTCGTGGTAGATTGTGTCGAACTGAACGTCTTCGATCAGCCGCAACAGGTGTGGAAACTCGAAGCTGACGACGCCTTCCGGCGCCAGCAGCGCCTTGAAGCCGGACACGAAATCAGCGAGGTCCGGGACATGGGCCAGGACGTTGTTGGCGATCATCAGGTCGGCGGCGCCGTGACGGGCCTTGACCTCCTCCGCGCAGGCCTTGCCGAAGAAGGCGCAATGGGTCGGCACGCCAGCGGAGTTGGCGGCCGCGGCGATATTGGCCGCAGGATCGATACCGAGGCAGGGAATATCGGCAGCGACGAAGTTCTTCAGGAGATAGCCGTCGTTGCTGGCGATCTCGTAGACCATCGATTGCGGGCCGATGCCGAAGCGCCTGGTCAAACCCTCGACGAGCTTCCGGGCATGTTCAAGCCAGCTCGTCGAGAACGAGGAGAAGTATGGGTAGTCCGAGAAGATCTCGGCGCGCGACACGAAGGCGTCGAGCTGGACAAGGCGGCAGTCGTCGCAGACCCAGGCGAACAGCGGATAGTGGACTTCTCCGAATGGGAGCCGGTCAGGGGCGACCAAGGCGTTGGCGAGCGGGGTCGCGCCGAGATCGCAGAATGGGGTCTTAAGCGGGGCGTTGCAGCTACGGCACTTGGGCATAGGTCGGGATCTATCGGGCTGTTCGGGTACAGGAGGTTACCACGTCTTCCAGGGGGCTTTCCCGGACTCCCATAGCGAGCGGAGCCAGTCCGCGTCGCGCTGCGTGTCCATGCATCCCCAGAAAGCGTCGTGCCGGAAGATCATCATCTCTCCATTTTGGGCCAGTTCCTCGAACGCACCCGTTTCGAGATCGCAATGCTCGTCCGGGGTCAGATAATCGAAGAACCGCCGATCGAAGACGAAAAAGCCACCGTTAATATAGTCACGCGGCTTCTCCGGCTTCTCGGCGAACCGCATAATGCGGTCGCCGTCGACCCGCAGTTCGCCAAACCGCGCCGCCGGATTGACGCCTGTCACGGTGGCGATCTTGCCGTGCGACTTGTGGAACGCGATCAGCTTGGTGATGTCTACGTTCGACAGGCCGTCGCCGTAGGTCGCCAGGAAAATGTCGCCTTCGATGTATTTCTCGATACGCTTGATCCGGCCGCCCTTCAGCGTCTCGGCGCCGGTATTAGCCAGTGTGATCCGCCAGTCGGCTTCGCCATGCTGGTCGTGCTTGGTGAGGATGCCGCCCTTGCCCAGCTCGAGCGTGACGTCGCAGTTCTGCAGTTCGTACTCGAGGAAATAGCGTTTGATGACGTCGCCCTTGTAGCCGAGGACGACGATGAAATCGGTGATACCGTGCACACTGTAGTGTTTCATGATGTGCCACAGGACAGGATGCTCGCCGACAGATACCATCGGTTTGGGGCGGAATTCGGTTTCCTCACGCAGCCGCGTCCCGAGCCCACCGCACAAAATTACCGCTTGCATACCCTATCCATCCTTGTTTCAGGAGAACGCATCAGACCCTCGACGGCCCCCGTCGCGCAATGCGCTGCGTCAGCCCTACCGTCCGGCAGCCGAAGCCGCGAGCTCCGGCGTCATCAACAACTGCTGCACACGCCGGACCACGGGAACGCAGTTCTCTTTGTAGTCCCGAAGCAGTTCGTCGTGCGTTGCCATAGAATTGGCGGCATCGACCGCCTTGAAGCGTTGCGTCTTCTCCGGAATTCTGAAGGGTCCGGACCGATCCAAGCGGAGAGCGAAGAACGACGCAAAATATTCGATGTAGATGTCGATGATCTCACGCTCGGCCATTTCGGGATACTCTGCCTTAAGGATGTCGACCACGATCGGCGTGATCCGTCGGAGGTCGTTCGAGACCTCGGTCCAGAATCCGAAATCCTTAAACCCGGTGAGTTCTCCGGGCTTGTCGCGCGGTGGATCGAAGATGTCGCGAACCCGACCGAGCCTGTTGATGCGGGCGACTTTACCGAGCGCAATCATCAGGAAATACATCGTCGTCTCGATGACGGTATGTGAAACGTCGAGTTCGTCGACATGCGCAACGATCTTGGCGAGTGTGCTCCGTCGATGCGAGGCCCAGAAGGTCGAGCTGCCACCAATCGCGTGGAAGGCAACCCGCTTACGCCAGTCCCCATGCCCGATAGCGACCTGGCGGTAGTCGGCGACCTCGCCCTTCATGTATGTCAGGCCGTTGTAAAGGCAGGTCGAAAATTCCGGCTTCTGGATCATGAGATCGACGGCCTGCGCCACCACCGGAATGAAGAGAAAATCATCGGCCGGACACAGGGTAATGATTTCCGCGTCCGTCGCCTCGACCGCTGTACGGATGCGTCTGAAGAAACTGCGGTTGATGCCGTCGGCGCCGCTTGTCGACGGCGGAAGATGGATGTGGCGTGCGTGTTCCGGCAAGCGAAGCCCGGTCTCGGCAATGTTTTCGGGTGACCCGTCGCAAAAAATTATATCGTCCTTGAAGCCCTGGATCTCCAGGGAGGCAATCTGCCGCTTGACGATGCTATGCTTGTGGTTACTCAGAATTAGCAGCGCGTGGTGCTTGTTCTTCATCCCGAGGCGCCCCAACTCCCGACAGACCCATTTTACCTGGCCCGGGCGATCCGCGCTCTGGGCCGTTTTGTTCGCGCCGAGCTGTCAACTTCCCAAGCCGGCAAAGCAGAGCGAATTCTTGCTGGCGACCCACAAATTGACGTCTCAAACAACGCTCGTTTGGCCGGTCGAATACCACGATTACACAGTGGGGAACAGCCTATTCGGGCGCCCTAAAACGGCTGCGGCTTCCGGCGCGAGCGTCGCGAGTCCGCTCAGGTCCTTCTTCCGCATCTTGGAGATTTCATCTCCTGCGCGGTCAAGGAGTCGCTCGGCCCGATCCAGGCCCAGGCGAACAGGCAGGGATCTATGTTCCCTGTGGTGATCCGGCGTTCATGCCCCGGCTTGTTAAGGATCGGCGCGCCCGGCGCTTAGACCGCCATCTCGTTCTCCGACCAGGCACTAGCCACAGAGATGTAGCTTTCCTCGACATCCGTGTTGCTGTGCTGGGGACAGGTCGCGTTAGGCGCGAACACGAGACTGCAAACACCGCCGGCAGATCGATGGGATATTGTCCAAACCGACGAAGACGGCGGATCACGGCAAGGCCCATTGAATGAAAAACGCCGCAACCTATTGTGATTACGGCGTTTTCGAAGAGTAAATCAATCTACCCTGATGTCTGACCGCGCCTACCCCGCGCTCGCAGCGGCGATTGCCGCGATGCGGTCCTTCTTGCGGAGCCGTTCGCTCGCCGACTTGAGCTGGCCGCAGGCCGCCAGGATGTCCCGGCCGCGCGGAGTCCGCACCGGCGAGGCGTAGCCCGCCTTCAGAACCACCTGGGCGAAGGCCTCGATGGTCTCGTCGTCGGAGCATTCGTACTCGACGCCGGGCCAGGGATTGAACGGGATCAGGTTGATCTTGGCCGGGATGTCCTCGATCAGCTTCACCAGCGCCCGCGCGTCCTCGAGGCTGTCGTTCACGCCCTTCAGCATCACGTATTCGAAGGTGATGCGGCGCGCGTTGTTGACGCCGGGATAGGATTTGCAGGCCTCGATCAGCTCCTTGATCGGGTACTTCTTGTTGATCGGCACCAGCTTGTTGCGCAGCTCGTCGTTGCAGGCATGCAGCGAGACCGCAAGGTTCACCCCGATCTCCTCGCCGCAGCGCTCCATCTCGGGAACGATGCCGGAGGTCGAGAGCGTGATCCGGCGCTTGGAGAGGCCGAGGCCCTCGCCGTCCATGGCGATCATCATCGCACGCTTCACATTGTCGAAATTGTAGAGCGGCTCGCCCATGCCCATCAGCACGATGTTGGTCAGGCGCCGGTCTTCCTGCGCTGTTGGAAAGCCGTTCAGCCGGTCGAGCGCGACCAGGATCTGCGCCACCATCTCACCGGCGGTCAGATTGCGCACCAGGCGCTGGGTGCCGGTATGACAGAAGGAGCAGGTGAGCGTGCAGCCGACCTGGCTGGAGATGCAGAGCGTGCCCCGATCGTCGTCCGGGATGAAGACCGCTTCGGCCTCGTTGCCGTCATCGAACTTCAGCAGCCACTTGGCGGTACCGTCCGTGCTCCACTGCTCGCGGGTGATTTCCGGGCGGCCGATCTTGTAATGCGCGGCGAGCTCCGCCCGCAGCGGTTTCGCCAGCGTCGTCATCTCGGCGAAATCGGTGACGCCCTTGTGGTAGATCCAGTGCCAGATCTGTCCGGCGCGGAATTTCGGCAGGCCGAGCGCCTTCAGCTCTTCCGCGAGCTGGTCGCGGTCGAGTCCGACCAGATCTTTAAGCGCGGGCTGAACCGGCGCTTCAGGGGCTGAAACTGCTACTGTCGACATGGGCGCTAAAATGAGTCCAACAGCCGCCGAAGGCAAGCCGAATCGGCAGAGAGCAGCCATGCCGCTCCCGCGTGGCTTCTCACGATTCCGGCGGCGGAGTTACTTCTTGCAGGTCTGGTCGATCAGCTTCTTGGTCGCGGTGAAGCCGGTCAGCGAATAGGTATCCGTCGTCTTGGTCCCGCGCGAGGACTGGCCGCTCACCACCATCTTGGCACCCTTGATCATGGCGTTGACGATCGCGCTGTCGGTCTTCGCGTCCGGCGCCCAGGCACGGTCGTTGTCGGTGAAGAGCTGGAAGGTCTGCCCGCCGATCTCGACCTCGACCTCGCTGTCGGTCTTGTAGGTATAGCCGGTGACGATGCTGAACTCGCCGCGGCTCTGCGAATCCGGATGATGCGTCACCAGCGCATAGATATGCCCGCGCTTGGAATAATTGCCCTCGGCCTTGAGCGGCGTGCTCGCCATATAGCAGACCGTCTTGCCCCCGCTTTGATAGGTGTAGGCGATCCAGTCGCTGTTGCGGCCGATGGTTTGCGGCTCCTGGGCCTGCGCGGCGCCGGCGGTGCCGAGAGCAAGTACGATTCCGAGCAAGAACGAGCGGAAGTGCGTCATGGGTCCTGAGCCAGCCATTCCGGTTATCACGTCTGTTAGTTTGGATGCCATCTGAGCGGACATTATTCAATGCAAAGAATGTGGCGGGACTAAGAAGAATTTCGCCCGAAATTAATTCGGGAGGCGAATGATCCGTCTGCTTCGCGTACCCGTATCACCATCGTCATGTTAGAGCAAATCTGCACACCCATGCTGGAGCGCGATCTTGAGTCGCGGGCTACGGAGACGGTAGAACCGATCCGTATGACCGGCAGGAAAGCCAGACACAGCTTGACCATGACTCATGACGATCTGATCGAGGCCATCGCCGCGCGGCGCGACAAGGAGGCATTCCGCCGCCTGTTCGAGCATTTCGCTCCGCGGCTCAAATCCTACCTCATGCGGCTCGGCGCCGAGCCGACCGTTGCGGAGGATGTCGCGCAGGAAGCGATGGTGATGGTGTGGCGCAAGGCGGAAAGTTTCGACCGCCGGCAGGCAGGCGCCAGCACCTGGATCTTCACCATCGCCCGGAACAAGCGGATCGACCGCCTGCGCCGGGAAAGACGTCCGGAGCTGGATCCGAACGATCCGGCCCTGGTCCCGTCGGAGGAACCCGCTCCCGACCGGACGCTGCAGAATGCCCAAGCGGGCAAACGGGTCGCCGCCGCCATGCGCGCCCTGCCGGAGGAGCAGGCGGAGCTGGTTCGGCGGGCCTTTTACGAGGACCTCTCCCACAGTCAGATCGCCGAGGAAAGCGGTCTGCCTCTGGGAACGGTCAAGTCGCGCATCCGTCTGGCGCTCGCCCGGCTGAGGCACGAGATGAAGGATTTCGAGTGACCATGGCTGAAGCAATCTCATTAAGCAGCGAGCAGGCGGTCGAGGAACTGCTGCTCGGCTATGCCAGCGGCGCCCTGCCCGAGGCGGTCTCGGTGCTGGTGGCGACCCAGCTTGCCCTGCGCCCGGACCTGCGCCGGACCGTGGCGGAGTTCGAGGATATCGGCGGTCTGTTGCTGGACGAGATCGAACCGGTGCCGCTGACGGCGAGTGCCCTGGACGCGGCCCTCGCGGAAATCTCCGCGAACGACGACTCGCCGGCGGAAGATGCGGCCGGCCTGGTCGGTTCGGATCTGGAGGCCGAGGAGATCGTCCCGCAGCCGCTACGGAGCTATCTCGGCGGCCCGCTCGGATCGCTCGCATGGCGCAAGCGCGGCCCGGGCATCGAGGAATGCCGCATTCCGGTCAATGACGACCGTTTCGAGATGTCCCTGATCCGCCTGAAGCCCGGCCGCGCGGTACCGGACCACGGCCATGAGGGCGCCGAGCTGACGCTGGTGCTCGACGGGGCCTTCAGCGATGCGGCCGGCCGCTACGGGCGCGGCGATCTCGCCGTGAACGGCGAGGACGATCATCACGCCCCGACGGCGGACCCGGAGCTTGGTTGCATCTGCGTCGCGATTACCGGCGGGCCACTGAAATTCTCGAACCCGCTGGTGCGTTTCTTCGACCGCATCACGCGCGCCTAGTCGTTCGCCGCGTCCTCCGCGGCCGCGTCCCGCTTTCGCTTCTTGCGGACCCAGAGCGGCGGCCCGAAGCCGGGCACCTTGCCGGGCTGCTGCTCCGTCGGCCCGCCCGGCATGACCGGACGGCGGGCGAAATTGCCTAGCGAGGTCTGGCGGTCGTACATCACCAGCGCGGCGGCGAGACCGACATTGAGCGAGAACTTGGTCGGGATCTTCACGATGTGGTCGCAGCGCGCGATCATCTCGTCGGTCAGGCCGCCGCGCTCGGAGCCGAGCACGTAGGCCGAGTTCTTCGGATGCTGGAAGCTCGGCAGAACCACCGCGTCGTCGGTGATCTCGATGCCGACCAGGGCGCAGCCCCGCGGCAGCAGCATCTCCTCCACCGTGTCGAAATGATAGAAAGGCAGGGAGTCCGTCGTTCCCGACGTGTCCACCTGGTTCAGCTCCTGCAGCGAGATCGCCGCCTGCACGCTGAACGCAAAGCTGGCGCCGAAGGCATGCGCCGTCCTGTAGATCGCACCGGCGTTCCGGGACTTGCTGATCCCCTCGACGCCTACTCCGAAATATCCTCGCATGGCGACGGTGTTGCACAAACCCGTGCTCCAAGGCAAGTTGCCATGAAAGCACGGAGACCGGCCGAAAGCGCCGGACAAAACCATGACATATCAGGAGACGCCCCATGAGCCCCGACAGCCTCGCCGCTGACGACCGTATCGTGCGCACGCACATCTCGGACGTCGATGCCGCCCCCCTGCTGATCGAGGTCACGCGCGGCGACATGGTTGAGTCCGTGCATCGCGGCATCGTTTCCGTGGTCGATGCCAGCGGCAAGGACGTGCTCCGCCTCGGCGACGTGGAGCGCCCGACTTATCCGCGCTCGGCGATCAAGCCGCTGCAGACCCTGCCGGTGATCGAGAGCGGCGCGGCCGACGCCTTCAATCTCTCGGAGGCCGAGATCGCGCTCTGCTGCGCCTCCCATGCGGGTGAGCCGATCCATACCGACAAGGTCGTGCCCTGGCTCTCCCGGATCGGGCTCTCGGTCGAGGATCTCGAATGCGGACCGCAGCTCCCCTATGGCGAGAAGGCCGCGCATGACCTGATCAGGGCAGGCACGGAGCCGACCCGGGCGCATAACAACTGCTCCGGCAAGCATTCCGGCATGCTGACCACGGCGGTGCATCTGGGCGAACCGACCAAAGGCTACACGGCAGCGGACCATCCGGTGCAGACCCGGCTGATCGAGCTGATCGGCGAGATGGGCGGGATGGATCTTTCCCGCACGGCGCGCGGCGTCGACGGCTGCGGCATCCCGGTCTTCGGCGCGCCGCTGCGCGGCATCGCCTACGCCATGGCCCGTTTCGCCGCGCCGGACGGACTCCCCGCCGAACGCGCCGCCGCCTGCCGGCGCGTCGCCAAGGCCTGCGCGGCCAATCCGCTGATGCTTGCCGGCACCGGCCAGTTCAATTCCGTGGTGCTCGCGGAAACCGGCCAGAGCTGCATCCTGAAAGGCGGAGCGGAGGGGTACTACACCGCCGCCATTCCGGAGAAAGGCCTCGGTGTCGCGATCAAGATCGACGACGGTGCGGGCCGGGCATCGCACGCCGCCGTGCTCGCCGTTCTGGTCCGGCTCGGGGTGATCGACGCGGAACAGAAAGGCCGGATCGAGAAGACCTGCTCGCAGGAAGTCCGCAACTGGGCCGGAACCCTGGTGGGCTTCATCCGGCCGACGCCTGCCTTCTGATCGCTCCCGCGCATCATGAAGTGGGATCGGCCACTGGAAGATCGGGCCGTCTGCCGCACATTACCTTAATGAGTTTTGAGGAAATCTGCGGTCAATCTGCGCATAGAGAGGCGTAGGGTCAGCAAATGGCAAGCGACAGCAACACAGGTCTCGGAGGAGCATCCGAAGGGCACAGCGTCGGCCTCGCGGGCCAGTACAGCCACGACCACGGCCTCTCCGAGCCCCGATCGAGCGACCTGCAGCGCGCGAGCGAGGGCGGGCTCAGCGTCCGCTCCTCCGACGTTCTCGGCTTCACCTGGACGACCACGATCAATTACTCGTTCGACGGCTCGTCTCTCGGCTACAGCAGTTTCGACAGCACCTACCAAGCCCGTTTCGAGACCGCGATGGCGACCTGGAGCAATGTCGCCAACATCACCTTCAACGAAACGAGCGCCGCCAACGCGGACTGGGTGATCGCCTGGGAACCGAACTCCGACGGCCGCGGTGGCGTGCTCGGAACAGCATACTATATCGATGTCGGAAATGACGGACGGATGGTCTCCGGCACGGACTCCGTCATCATCTTCATGGACCAGGCGGACACCCAGTACTTCCTCTCGACCGCGATCCACGAGGCCGGTCACGGGCTCGGCCTCGACCACATCAATCACACCCCCTCGATCATGTCGACCTTCCTCGACACCTCGCTCTCGACCATCACCAGCTACGATATCGAGGTCATCCAGTCGCTCTACGGTGCCGCCGGATCGGGCACCACGACACCCGGCACCGCGGGCACGGAAAATGCCGACAGCCTGTTCGGCAGCTCTGCCGACGACGTGCTGAGCGGCGCCGGCGGCAGCGACACGATTTCGGGCGGCGCCGGCAACGACCTGATCTACGGCAACAAGGAGACCGACCTGCTGTTCGGCGGCAGCGGCAGCGACACCATTTTCGGCGGGCAGAACAACGGGCCGGTCAGCGGCAGCCCGCTGGCACAGCGCGAAGGCTCCGACACGATCTACGGCGGCGACGGTAACGACATTCTCTACGGCAACCACGGCAGCGACATCATCAACGGCGATGCCGGCGCGGACACGATCTTCGGCGGCCAGGACGCGGACACGATCTCCGGCGGCGCCGGCTATGACGATCTCTACGGCAATCTCGGCGCCGACAGGTTCAGATACGCCAACAGCAACGAAGGCTGGGACTATATCCACGGCTACCAGGCCGAGGACGCGATCCAGCTCACCGGCGGCGTTACCGCAACCAGCGTCACGGCCGACAGTTTCGGCGATACGGTGATCCGGCTGAGCAGCGGCACGCGGATCGATCTGATCGGCTATTCCGATTCAGCGAGCGTGACTTTCGAGGTCGTGTAGCCGGGTACGCGGGCGTGCCTAGGCGACGAACTCGAGCCCCGCGCGCCGGTCGTCGACCTTGACGACCCGCGCCCTGCGGGAGCCAGTCTCGCCGGAGTCGAGCATTATCTCGGCGCCGGCCTTCAGCGTCCTCACGGCCTCTCCCCGAACCCCCGCGCCGGTTTCCGAAAGGTCTTCGATCGTGACCGCAGTGACCGAGCCTTTGACCGAGAGCCGGCCCTCACTTCCCATCTTCCGGCGCCCCGCGCTGCGTCGGTCGACATCCTCCGTCGAGGTCCGCACCGAGCGGATAATCTCGCTCCGCAGTTCCTTGACCGAGGCATTGACCTCGTCCGCCACCGAGCGGACGCTGGCGGCGCGCTGCTTCGTGTTTTCCGCTTCAGAGGAAACCTGTTCGATATTGACCGAAACCTCACGGGCCGCGGCGGCGGTCTCCTCGACGTTCCGGGCGATCTCGTGGGTTGCCGCCTGCTGCTCTTCCATCGCGGCGGCGATCGCCCCGGCGATTTCGTCGACTTCGGTGATCCGGTCGATGATGCCGGAGACGGCGCCGACGGAGTCCCGCGTCGCCTGCTGGACGTTCGCGATCTGAACCGCGATATCCTCGGTCGCCTTCGCCGTCTGGGTGGCGAGGTTCTTCACTTCCGAGGCAACGACCGCAAAGCCCTTACCGGCCTCGCCCGCCCGTGCGGCCTCGATGGTGGCGTTGAGGGCGAGCAGATTGGTTTGCGACGCGATATTGCTGATCAGCGTAGCGATCTCGCCGATTTTCTCCGCCGCGGTCGAGAGCGAACTGATGGTCTGCTGCGACTGGCTTCCAGCCTCGACCGCGTTGTTGGTCGACCGTGTCGCACTCGCGACCTGCGTCGAGATCTCCCGGATCGAGGCGCTCAGCTGCTCGGTCGCGACGGAAACGGATTCCGCGTTGGCGAGGGCCTGCTGCGCCGCCGCCGCGACACGCTCGGTATTGCCCTGGACCGTGTCGGCGGACTCGGCCATGGTCTCGGCCTCTTCCTCCATCCGGTGGGTCCTGGCGGAGACCGCGTCCACCGCACGCCCGGCATTGGTCTCGATCTCGTTCGCCATGCCCTGCAGTGCACTGATCCGGCGCTCGGCGGACGCCTCGCGTTCCGCCGCCTGCTCCCGTTCCGCCTTCTCCTGGGCGTCGAGCGAATTCCTGAAGGCGACGATGGCCGCGCCGAGCGAGATGAATTCGCGGACCCGCGAGCGCGGGGCCTCGACCGAGCGGTCGCCGCCGGACAGCCGCGTCAGAACAGAGGCCAGCGCGCCGACCGGCTTCACGATCCAGAAATACTGAACGCTGCAGGCGACGGCGACCATGACGAGGATGCCGAGCGCGGCGATCGTGCTGTTGCGGAACGAACTCTCCACGAAGGCGACGATATTGCCGATGCTTCTGAGCACCTTCGCCTCGGCCCCCGATGTCAGGCTGGCCTCGAGCCTGCTGATGCTCTGCTCGATCTGCTCGAAATCCTCGGCGAGTTTCCGCCGCCCTTCGAGGCGCGACGCCTGCAGTTCGAACACCCCCGATCCGTCGGTGACGGCGGAAACGGTATCCGGAATGAATTCATAGTCGCCGGTCGCCGGCAGCTCGTCGAGCTGCTCGACGATCCGCTCCTCGGTCGTGGCGAAACGGGCGGCTAGGGTCTCGATCTGTTCGGGGTCGGACGCCTCGGCAGCGGCGTTGAGGATGCCGCCGATATCCCGAACGTTCGACAACAGAGAGAAACTTGCGACCGTGACCGTCGATTGTTCGCCGACCTCCTCGAGGATCTCCAGCAGGGCTTCGGCGTCGTCGCTGTCGACATCCGAAACCTGTTCCTCGAGTACCGTTGCATTGTCCTCGGAAATAGCCCCAAGCATGCTCTGCAGTTCCGCAACGCCGTCACGTGCCGCCGTCAAGACGTCGCCGACCTCTTTCGAGGTCGCCGCAATTTCCGCCTTGAGTGCGGCCGCATCGCGGGCAAGCGACAGTGCCGTCTCGAGATCCGCGAAACCTTCCTGGTTCAGGAAGGCCCGCGCACCGTCGGCGGTTTCGGACATCTGTGCCAGCAGTGCATCGGAGTCCGAGAGGGGCTGTTCGAGCCGGCGGGCGAGAATGCCAAGCTCGACGATCTTCCGGGCTGCCGTCTGCTCCGCGATGACCGCGGGAATGTCTTCGTTCGCAGATCGCTCCGCGATCGTCCGGATCCCGGTCAGGCTGATTCCGCCGACCGCGAGGATCGAGCCGAAGGACACCACGACCAGGATAAAGGACGCGATGATCAGTCCGACCAGCGGAATCCCCATTTTTCCGACGGCCGGTGACTGTTCGATGGTTTCTGAAGACATTCCCGCTTACCCCAATAAAAGCCCAGTCGCTTACTTCACGCGCAGCGTGATTTCCTTCGAAACGCTGTGCTTTTCGCCGTCGATATCGTTGAAGGCGGCGATGGCCATCATGACGTCGCCAGACGCCGGGATGACCGCATCGTCAGCGTGGCCTGTGTCGAGTTTCCGCGCCATTTCGAGCGTCCACATACCGTTGCTCCAGACGCCTTTCGCCTTGACGTCGGCGATGCTGCCCTTCGCTTCCTTGTTGACCTCGTAGCTCGGCATCACGTCGCCGACCTTCTCCTTGTGCTTCTGCGCCTTGTAGAGCTTGTCGCCCTCGTCGCTCGGACGGCTGAGATAGATCTCGCCACCGGCCTCGGTCTTGAACTTCTTGGCCTTCTTCGTTTCTTCCGTTGAGGTCACATGGCTCTTGTCATGAGCGAGGCCCGCCTCGTTGGAACGAAAGGCCTTCCAGTGCCAGACGTCCGTCGTCATCACATTGCCGCCGACATGGTTCGCGGCGAAATCACCGCTGATCGGAAAGGCGAACGCGAGGCGGTCTTCCAATTGCCGGCTTCGCTTGTACTTTCCGCTGGCCTCATCCCATTCGTAAGGCTTGTGGTTGCTGGACTCGGTCGCATCGGCCCACTGGGCGAGGAAATAGATCATATCGCCGACAACAGCGGCTTTGACGGTGACCTTGTCGACCCCGCCCTCGCCGGTCAGGGCGATTTCGGTGCCCGAGACGCCGGACCAATCGTCGGCCTTGCCGTCCAGAGCAGGGGCAGATGCGAGTTTACCGGTTTCGATGACGGTTTCCGCATCCGCCGCAATCGCGAAGGTGCTGAACAAGAGGCTTGCTCCAAAGGCAGAGAAGACTTTCCTCATAAGCTGGCGTTCCTTTTCGAAGAGAGTTGAGTCTAATTTTCGATAAATTCGCGACGGAAGGTAGGAGTCCCCGATTAACATCGGGTTAATAGCGAATGGCGATTTCCGTTAGCGTCGAGAAAGGCCCGTGCCGGCGCTGCCGGGAAAAACCAAGAATTGCGGGAAACCGGTTTGTCAGAGCCATTTTTCCTTTGCCGGGCGCGGCGCCGCGCGTTAGGAGATGCCGCGCGCGAATTTCCGAAAAGATTGATCTGTCATGCATCGCTATCGCAGCCATACCTGTAACGATCTCCGCCAAGACCATGTCGGCGAAACCGTCCGCCTGTCCGGCTGGATCCACCGCCGCCGCGACCACGGCCAGCTGGTCTTCATCGACCTGCGCGACCATTACGGCCTGACCCAGTGCGTGGTCGATATCGAGGACGAGACCTTCAAGACCGTCGAGAAGCTCCGCGTCGAGAGCGTTGTGACGATCACCGGGCGCGTCGTGAAGCGGACCGACGAGACGGTCAACGAGAAGCTGCCGACCGGTCATATCGAGCTGCGCATCGACGAAATCGAGGTCCAGTCCGAGGCCGAGGTGCTGCCGCTGCAGGTCAACGCCGACGAAGATGCCGGCGAGGAAACCCGCCTGCGCTACCGCTTCCTGGATCTCCGCCGCGAGCGCATCCACAACAACATCATGCTGCGCAGCCAGGTCATTTCCTCGATCCGCCGCCGCATGGTCGAGCAGGGCTTCTTCGAGTTCCAGACGCCGATCCTGACCGCCTCCTCGCCGGAAGGCGCGCGCGACTTCCTGGTGCCGGCGCGCCAGCATCCGGGCAAGTTCTACGCCCTGCCGCAGGCGCCGCAGCAGTTCAAGCAGCTGATCATGGTCTCCGGCTTCGACCGCTATTTCCAGATCGCGCCCTGCTTCCGCGACGAGGACAGCCGCGCCGACCGCTCTCCGGGCGAGTTCTACCAGCTCGATGTCGAGATGAGCTTCGTCGAGCAGGAAGACGTCTTCAAGGCGATCGAGCCGGTCATGGCCGGCGTGTTCGAGGAATTCTCCGACTGGAAGGTGCCGGGCCCGTTCCCGCGCATTCCGTTCAAGGAGTCGATGCTCAAATACGGTAACGACAAGCCGGACCTGCGCATCCCGATCGAGATCTCGGACGTCACCGAGATCTTCCGCGACAGCGATTTCGCCGTCTTCGCGAAGGTCGTCGCCGGCGGCGGCGTGGTCCGTGCGGTGCCGGGTCCGAAATGCGGCAGCCGGGCGATCTGCGACCGGATGAATTCCTGGGCCCAGGGCGAAGGCGCGCCGGGCATGGGCTACATCATCTTCGGCGACGGCGAAGCACGCGGCCCGATCGCGAACCGGCTCACGCCGGAGAAGATCGCCGCCCTGAAGGAACAGACCGGCATGGGAGACGGCGACGCCATCTTCTTCTCCGCCGGCAAGGAAGGCGAAGCCGCCAAGCTCGCCGGTAATGCCCGCGTGAAGCTCGGCAACGATCTCGACATCGTCGAGAAGGACACTTTCCGGCTCTGCTGGATCGTTGACTACCCGATGTACGAGCTGGACGAGGCGACCGGCAAGATCGACTTCTCGCACAACCCGTTCTCCATGCCGCAGGGCGGCCTCGCGGCGCTGGAGAACGAGAACCCGCTCGATATCCTCGCCTATCAGTACGACATCGTCTGCAACGGCATCGAGCTCAGCTCGGGCGCGATCCGGAACCATCTGCCGGAGGTCATGTACAAGGCCTTCGCGATCGCCGGATACTCGGCCGAGGTGCTGGAAGACAAGTTCCGCGGCATGCTGAACGCCTTCAAGTACGGCGCCCCGCCGCACGGCGGCATCGCCCCTGGCATCGATCGTATCGTCATGATGCTGGCGAACGAACCGAACATCCGCGAGGTCATCCTCTTCCCGCTGAACCAGCGGGCCGAGGACCTGATGATGGGCGCGCCGAGCGAGGCGACGCCGGAACATCTGAAGGAGCTCAATATCCGCCTCGCGCTGCCGCCGAAACCGGCCGCCGGATAAGATCCGATGCTCGGTGCCGCCGAAGCCTTCCGACAGGCGCAGGCGGCGCTCGCCGACGGGCGGGCCGAAGATGCGGCCGAGCTGTTCCGGCATGTCGCGCGCACGGCGAGAGACGATGCGTCCGCGCTCATCCATCTCGGCCAGATCGAAGCCCGCAGGGGTCTCCCGGATGCGGCGAGGAAGGCCTGGCGGCGGGCCCTGCTGCGCCAGCCAGCGAACCCGACCGCGCTGGCCTTTTACGCGGATCTGGAAGGCGCCGCAGGCCCATCCCTCAAGGCGGCACGGCACTATGAGCGCCTGCGCATCCTCCTGCCCTACCATCCCGGAACGGCCGAACTGCTCGGCTGGATCTATGCCGAAGCCAAGCAGCCGGGCAAAAGCCTTCGGCGCTATGGCGAGGCCGCGCGTCTCGATGGCCTGAACCCGGCGGCACATGCCCGCTATGCCGCTGCGCTGCACGGTGCCGGCCGGCTCTCCGAATCCATCCACGCCTTCCGCCGCGAGGCGCTGCTGCGGCCGGAAGCGGCGGATGCCTGGTTCAATCTCTCCGTGGTCGAGCCCGCGCTCGGCGCCCGCGAGGAAGGCCTCGCCCATCTCGCCCGCAGCCTCGCCATCCGCCCGCTGAACGGCCCCGCACTGGCCCGTCAGGCGCAACTCCGCCGCCGTCTCGGCAAGCCCGGTGCGGAAATCAGCACGCGGAGGTCGCAGATCGTAGATCCGAAGGCGGCGCGGGCCCTTGTCGTCGCGGCGCGCACCGGCGACGCGGCGGCCGCCACCCGCTGGTGGTGTGTCAGCCGCAAAGGCCTTGAGCCCGCGATGCTCTACATGCGGGCCTTGCTTGCCGCCGGACGGCCGGAGCGGGCACTGCAGGTGCTGGATGAAATAAATGCCGACGCGACACCGCCGGACGAGCTTCTCCTGCTCGCGGCCGAGGCACATCGGCGCTGTGGTTCAGACGGCGCCGCGCTGCCGAAAACACAGTATCAGGAATGGCTGGAGAAATCCGCTGCCCTCGGCAAGGCGCGCGCGCCGGTGAACGCTCTCGCCAGCGGCAACCCGCTCTTTTCAGTGCTCCTGCCGGTCTACAACCCGGCACCGGACCATCTCCGCGAGGCCATCGCTTCCGTTCGGGAGCAGACGTTCGAGGACTGGGAACTCTGCATCGCCGACGACGCCTCGACCGATACGGAAGTCGTCCGGGTCCTCGAAGAGGCGGCCGCGCAGGATCCCCGCGTGAAACTGGTCCTGCGCCCCGAAAACGGACATATCTCCGCCGCGTCCAACTCGGCGCTCGGGATCGCTTGCGGAACTTTCGTCGGGCTGCTCGACCATGACGATCGCCTGGCTCCGGACGCGCTGGCGGAAATGGCCCGGGCACTGACAGAGCATCCCGAGCTCGATCTCGTCTATTCGGACGAGGACAAGATCGACGATCGGGGCACCCGCTTCTCTCCCCATTTCAAACCGGTCTGGGACCCGGATCTCTCGCTGATTTCCAATTACATCTGCCATTTCAGCGTGATCCGCCGGTCGCTGGCGGAGGAGGTCGGCGGCTTCCGTCTCGGCCTCGAAGGCAGCCAGGACCACGATCTGGTGCAACGGGTGGCGGAACTGACCGTGCCGGAGAGGATCGGTCATGTCCCGCGCATTCTCTATCACTGGCGGGCGACAGCGACTTCCACCGCCGCCTCTGTCGAGACCAAGCCCTATGCGATCGCCGCCACCGGCCGGGTCATCCGCGATGCTCTGGAACGGCGGGGTTCCGACGCGCGCGCCGAGCTCAGAGGCGGCCGCTGGCGCCTCGTCCGTCCCCTGCCCGCCGATGGCCGCGTCTCCGTCGTCATCCCGACAAAGAACCGGCTCGCCCTGCTCCGCACCTGCATCGACGGGCTGCTCGATCAGACCGACCACCCGAATCTGGAGATCCGCATCGTCGACAACGGCAGCGACGACGGTGCCACCCTGCGCTATCTCGACGGGCTGGCGCGCCGGACCAATGTCACCGTGCTGAAGGATGCGGGCCCGTTCAACTTCTCCCGGCTCTGCAATCTCGGAGCTGCCGGTGCAACAGGCACCTATCTCTGCTTCCTCAACAACGATATCGAGCCGGCCAATCCGGACTGGCTGAAGGAGATGATCGGGGAGGCGGCGCGTCCCGGGATCGGACTTGTCGGCGCCAAGCTTCTCTATCCCGACCGGAGCGTGCAGCATGCGGGGATCGCCCTCGCCGGCGCCCATGTCGCGCGGCACACCAACCTGAAGATCGCGGAGAATGACGGCGGCTACTGGGGCCGTGCCATGCAGGCGCAGAACCTCTCCGCGGTGACCGGCGCCTGTATTGTCCTGCGCCGCGATGTTTTCGAGGAAATCGGCGGGTTCGACGAGGCGCTGGCAGTCGATTTCGGCGATATCGATCTCTGCCTGCGCATCCGCCGGGCCGGATACCGGGTGCTCTGGACCCCGCATGCGGTGCTGGTGCATCACGAATCCGCCTCTCGGGGAACCGTGATCACGCCGGAGAAGGCCGTGCTCTACGACCGGGAGCGCGCCTTCATGGTGAAGCGCTGGGGTGACCTGCTGGAAGACGACCCGGCCTACAATCCGAACCTCTCGATCACGCCGGAACGGCCCGCCTTCGCGCTGCCGGAAGAACCGCGCGAGATCAAGACAGGAGTCCGTCTCGGGACTATCTGAGGGTAGTCGTGAAGCTTTGCTCGAACTGCCGCTGGCCGGGCCCGTCCGGCCGCGTGACCTTTACCGTACCGACATAGGTTCCCGGCGCCCAACTGCCCCGGACCTTGCGTCCGATCGCCCGGTAGAGCCAGTTGCGGTTCCGGTCGAGAGTCTCGGATTTGTCCGCGATCTTCTCGCCATCTGGGCCGACCAGCTTCACCTCAAGCCGGTCTCCCGCTCGCGTCCCGTAGAGCTCCGTCCAGAACACCAGGGCCGGACTGTCCGCCGAGGGCGCCCAGCCGCCCAGCTTTCCGGATTTGGCCTCTGCGGCGTCTGGCACGCGGTCGGCAAAACCGGCATTGGGGGCGAAAGGCGAATAATAGGCGAGCTGGCGCAGGACCGGTTTGTCCCATAGCGGTGCCTTGCCGAGACCGCAGCTTTCCCCTGCCCCGTCGATCCCGGCGAAGGGGTCGATCACGGCATTGTCCTTGTTCACCGTGATGTGGATATGCGGGAACTGCGTCGCTCCGGAAAGACCGACGCTGCCGAGCCGGTCGCCGGCGACGACGGTATCGCCCGCCTTTACCGCGACGCTGCCTTTCTTCAGGTGGCAATACTGGGTAGCCCAACCGCCACCATGATCGATGCGGACGCCGTTGCCGCAGTCCTTGCCGTTCAGATCGTCCCGGCTTGCGCCGCGGTTGAACACGTCCGCCATTCCGTCGCGCACGCCCACGACGCTGCCGGAGGCAGCCGCCAGAACCGGCACATTCTCTTCGAGCAGTCCAGCATGGGCGATGGCGATATCGGTGCCCTTGTGGCCGTCATATCCCATATCGCCGCAGGCATAGTCGCGGAAGTCCTTGCCCGGGTCCCGGTCGACATAGTTCACGATCCAGCAGTCCTTGCCCGGCTGGCAGGCAATCGGCAGAGACAGGGGCAAGGGCGACGGCTCGAGACCGCCAAGATCGAGAGGGGCCGGCGCCGTGGCTTGAGCGACCGTTAGTGTCTGTGCCGCAGCTTGCGTCGGCGCAGGACCGTCATGTGGTCCGAGCGTATCGACAATCAGCCAGGAAAAGCCCCCGCCGATGAGAAAGACGAAAGCGACATAGAGTACGATCAGGCGGCCCAATGCAGGCTCCGTTCCGGTGCGTTATCCCTTCAGCAACGAGCGCAGATAGAGACCGTAACCGCTCTTCGCCAGCGGATCGGCCAGCTTCAGGAGCTGCGCGTCGTCAATATAGCCCATATGGTGGGCGATTTCCTCGACGCACGCAATTTTCAGGCCCTGCCGCTCCTCGACGGTGCGCACGAACTCGGACGCCTGCAGCAACGAGTCATGCGTGCCGGTGTCGAGCCAGGCATAGCCGCGGCCCATGCGCTCGACATGCAGGTCGCCGCGCTCGAGATAGACCTTGTTGACGTCGGTGATCTCGAGCTCGCCACGCGGCGACGGCTTGATCGACTTGGCGATCTCGACCACGTCCCGGTCGTAGAAATAGAGCCCGGTGACCGCCCAGTTGGACTTCGGATTGGCCGGCTTCTCGACGATCTCTTCCGCCTTGCCGTCCTTGTCGAAGGAGACGACGCCGTAACGCTCCGGATCGCTGACATAATAGCCGTAGACCGAGGCGCCGGTCTCGCGGTCGGCCGAGCGCTGCAGCATCTCGGTCAGGCCATGGCCGTAGAAGATGTTGTCGCCGAGAATCAGCGCCGACCGGTCGTCGCCGATGAAGCTCTCGCCGATGATGAAGGCCTGCGCCAGTCCGTCCGGCGAGGGCTGGACGCGGTATTCGAGGCTGATGCCCCACTGGCTGCCGTCGCCGAGCAGCCGCTTGAAACCTTCCTGGTCCGCCGGGGTGGTGATGATCAGGATGTCCTTGATCCCCGCCAGCATCAGCGTGCTCAGCGGATAGTAGATCATCGGCTTGTCGTAGACCGGCAGGATCTGCTTGCTAACGCTCACGGTCAGCGGATAAAGCCGTGTGCCGGACCCGCCGGCGAGGATGATCCCTTTCATCCCTCTCCCTTTCCTAATCACTCATTCTCCGGCCAGCAGCACGTCGAGCACCTCGTCGAGGCCGTCCTGCCAGGGCCGCCGCGGCACGTTGAAGGCCGCGATGATCTTCGCACAATCCATCACCGAATTTGCCGGCCGTTTCGCCGGCGTCGGATACTCGCTCGACGGGATCGCCGCCACCGACGGGCGCCGTCCCCAGACCTTTTCCGCGCGGGCGAAGATCGCCTCGGCGAAACCGTGCCAGCTGGTCCGGCCCTCCGCCGTGAAATGGTAGGTGCCCCAGCCGTCGCGCTTGCCGTCCCGGATGCGGCTGGCGATGGTCAGGATCGCGTCCGCGATGTCGCCGGCGGACGTCGGCGCGCCGAACTGGTCGGCGACCACGCGCAGTTCGTCGCGGTCCCTGCCGACCCGCAGCATGGTCTTCACGAAATTGCCGCCATGCGCGGCATAGACCCAGGAGGTGCGCAGGATGACATGCTCGGGCAGCGCCGCGCGCACCGCCTGCTCACCGGCCTCCTTCGAGGCGCCGTAGACGCCGAGCGGTGCCACCGGGTCGCTCTCGACCCACGGCCCGTCCTTGGTTCCATCGAAAACGTAGTCGGTCGAGATATGGATCAGCGGGATGCCCGCATCCTTCGCCGCCGCGGCGAGATTGGCCGGGCCGTCGCGGTTGATCGCGTAGGCCGCGTCCCGGTCCTCCTCGGCCTTGTCGACCGCGGTATAGGCCGCCGCGTTGACGATCAGCGACGGTTTCGCCGCCTGCACCGCCGCCCGAACCGCCGACGCGTCGGAGATATCGAGATCGGCGCGAACCAGTCCCTTCGCCTCGTGTCCGTGCTTCGCGGCGCGCGCGAGCAGTTCGGTCCCGACC
Organism: Nisaea sp.; assembly: GCF_017640745.1. Classification (GTDB taxonomy): domain Bacteria; phylum Pseudomonadota; class Alphaproteobacteria; order Thalassobaculales; family Thalassobaculaceae; genus Nisaea. Next base: position 59,067 of record NZ_JAEPQA010000016.1, read on the forward strand.
TGTCCGCCGGCGCCGGTGACGAGGATCATGGCGTTACCCCTTGGAGCCGGTGCCGAGGCGCTGGCCGGAATATTTCCGGTCAAGGATCGGCTGCCACCAGTCCTTGCGGTCGAGATACCACTGGACGGTCTTGCGCAGCCCGCTCTCGAAGCTCTCCGACGGCTCCCAGCCGAGTTCGGCCTTGATCTTGGAGGCGTCGATCGCATACCGGAAATCGTGCCCCGGGCGGTCGGTCACATAGGTGATCTGATCGGAATATTTCTTCCCGCCCTGCTGCGGCACCAGCTCATCGAGCAGCGAGCAGATGCCAGTCACGACATCAATGTTCTTCCGCTCCTCGTTGCCGCCGATATTGTAGCTCTCGCCCGGCACACCCTTCGAGCAGACGGTCCAGAGCGCACGGGCATGATCGTCGACATAGAGCCAGTCGCGCACGTTCTCGCCCTTGCCGTAGACCGGGAGCGGTTCGCCCGCGAGACCCTTGATGATCATCAGCGGGATGAGCTTTTCCGGGAAATGGTAGGGCCCGTAATTGTTCGAGCAGTTGGAGAGTACGGTCGGCAGGCCGTAGGTCTCCATCCAGGCGCGCACCAGATGGTCGGACGAGGCCTTGCTCGCGGAATAGGGCGAGCGCGGGTCGTAGGCAGTCTCCTCGGTGAAGAGCCCCTCGTCGCCGAGCGAGCCGAACACCTCGTCGGTCGAGATGTGGTGGAAGCGGAAGGTCGTCTTCACCGCATCCGGCGCCGCGTTCCAGTATTTCCGCGATGCTTCGAGCATCGTGTAGGTGCCGACGATATTGGTCTGGATGAAGTCCGCCGGACCGTCGATCGAACGGTCGACATGGCTTTCGGCGGCGAGATGCATCACCGCGTCCGGCTTGTGCTTCGCGAAGATCCGGTCGAGCGCCGCGGCATCGCAGATATCGGCCTGCTCGAAGGCGTAGCGGTCCGAAGAGCTGACCTCGTCGAGCGAGGCGAGGTTCGCCGCGTAGGTCAGCTTGTCGAGATTGACCACCTTCACGTCCGTGTCGGCGATCAGGTGACGGATGACCGCGGAGCCGATGAAGCCGGCGCCCCCGGTGACGATGACGGTCTTGATGTCGCTCACGGTCGGTCTTCCTCAGGCTTCGTAAATGAACGGGCTGTCGAATTCGGCGAAGGGCTGATAGGCCTCGTCCTTCGCCGAGAGGATCGGCGCGCCGTCGAGCGGCCAGTCGATGCCGAGCGCCGGATCGTTCCAGGTCAGGCCGCCCTCGCAGTCCGGCGCGTACTTGCCGGTGACCTTGTAGAGCACCTCGGTATTTTCCTCGATGGTGCAGAACCCGTGCGCGAAGCCGACCGGCACCAGGATCTGGTTCCATTCGTCCGCGCTGATCGTCCGCCCGACCCACTTGCCGTAGGTCGGCGAGCCCTTGCGGATATCGACCGCGACATCGAAAATCGCGCCGCGGATCACCCGGACGAGCTTGTCCTGGCCGTGCGGCGGGGTCTGGAAATGCAGCCCGCGCAGGGTGCCTTTCGGTGCCGAGAAGGAGTGATTGTCCTGGATGAAGGTGTAGTCGAGACCGGCAGCCTCGAAGGCGCCCCGGTTATAGGTCTCGGAGAAAAATCCACGATGGTCGCCGAACTTTTTCGGCGTGATGATCTTGACGTCCGAGATCTCTAGCGGCTCGACCTGCAAGGCCCTGTCTCCCCTTGGATTTACGCGGCCTTCAGGGCCTGCGGGGCTATAGCATGCACGCCGCGACGGCGGCAAGCGGCGAGCCCTTGGCGCCTGCCGCGAATCGTGGCACATCAGAGCGATGAGCGACCTCACGCCCCCGACCGACCGCCCCGCCTGCGCCGTCGTCATCGTCAGTTACCATACCGGCCCGTGCCTGATGGACTGCATCCGCTCTGTGCTCGGCGAGGCATCTGCGCGCGAAATCGTCGTCGTCGACAACGGCAATCCGGAAGAGACCGTCGAGGAACTCCGCGCGCTCGCGGAACGCGAAGAGCGCGTGACGCTGCTGACCGGGCACGGCAATGTCGGCTTCGGCCGGGCCTGCAACATGGGCGCGCGCGCGACGTCGAGCCCCTATCTGCTGCTGCTCAATCCCGATTCCGTGCTGAAGCCCGGCGCGCTGGACGGTGCTTTGGCGCGGCTCGCCGAACGGCCCGACATCTCCCTCTATACGGTCCGGGTCGAGAATCCCGACGGCAGCGAGCAGCGTGGCTGCCGGCGCAACCTGATGACGCCGTGGACCTGCCTCGTCGAGGTTTCCGGCCTTTACCGTCTCGGCTTCAAGCGGATCAACCTGCACGGTACGCCGTCACCCGACGGGCTGACGGAGGTGGAGTGCATCTCCGGCTCGTTCCTGCTCTTCCCGCGGCGCGTCTTCGAGAAGATCGGCGGGATGGACGAGGATTACTTCCTCCATATGGAAGACGTCGATGTCTGCTACCGGGTGCGCGCGTCCGGCGGACATATCTGGTTCGACCCGACGCTTGCGGCCACCCACGCCCAGGGCACCAGCGACACGACCGGGATTTTTATCGAAAAACAGAAAACGCTGGGCGGAACACTCTATTTTTCAAAGCATTTCGGCGGCTGGAAAAATCCATTGGTTGCCCTCGTCAATCTTGCGCTTTGGGCACGATATGCTCTTATTTTCATAAGGTTACGCGCCAAGAACATCTGATCCCGTCGATCTGACATGTCCCTCGACCACGGCAATACACACATACTCAAAAAGGATTCTATTGCTGCTTGTTTTATTATTAATTTTATGTAAATTTCTGATCATTGCCATAAAGGCGACGCTATCTCCCGTCGGTTTGCACCCCAGAAAGGACCGGTACAGACCATGCTCGACGCCCAGCTTGTTTCCTCCGAAACCGCTCCCGCTTCCCGTGCCGCGCAGACGGTCTTTTTCGTAGACCATGAAATCCTCGATCCGGAAATCCTGCTCGCAGGGCTGGCTTCCGGAACCGCCGTTCATTACCTGCCGCGCGTTGGCAACGCGCTTGACGCGATGGCAGCCGCGCTGGAGGCGCACGACGAGAGCGCCCGGCATGTCGTCATCCTGGCGCATGGCTCGGCCGGCACGCTGAGGCTCTCCGGCCGGAAGATCGACATTCGTGCCCTCCGGCGCGACGTGCGGCGGCTCGCTCGGATCCGTGAAGCGCTTGCGAAAGACGCCGAGATCACCCTGCTGGCCTGCGCGACGGGGGCAGGTGCCATCGGACGCGCCTTCCTCAGGACTCTCGAGGATGCGCTCGACGCCACCGTACACGGCGCGCATGACGAGGTCGGCGGGGCTGCCGGCTGGAAAGCTCTGCCTGCGGCGCAGAATCATGTCAGCGCAGCGGCGCTCGCGCTCTACCCGCACCGGCTGGGACTTCTGGTCGAGGGCAACCAGATCACCGCCGTCGACGAGACGCTGAGCGGTGGCAGTTCGGATGACCAAATCAACGGCTACGGCGGCAACGACCTTCTGATCGGTCTGGCCGACGGTGACCGGTTGAACGGCGGCGACGGCAACGACACCCTCTCGGGGGGATCGGGTGCGGATACCATGTCCGGCGCGGCCGGAGACGACGTCCTCGTGATCAATGACGGCGACCTCGACCATACAACCTTCATTGAGTTGATCGACGGCGGTACGGGCAACGACGTCGTTCAGCTGGGCACCGGATCCTATCTCCTCACCCGCGCCAACATCTCCAACGTCGAGACAATTTCAGGCAGCTCGGGCGCAGACACGATCACGGCCCACGCCTCGACCGCGCAGAACTATGCGCTCGGCGGCGGCGACGACGTCATCACCGGCAGCAGCGGGGCGGATACGATTTCCGGTGAGGCCGGCAACGATTCCATCTTCGGACTCGCCGGCGACGACGTGATCTCCGGCGGAGACGGTGCCGACAGCCTGGTCGGTGGCGGCGGGACCGATCTCCTGGCGGGCGGCGCCGGCAACGACACCTTTGCCGGGACCGTATCCGAGTTCAACGGCGATACCATCTCCGGACTCGAGGCCGGCGATCAGATCCTCATCACGGGCAACACCAGCCTGGCAACCAGCCTGAACGGGACGACCCTCGGATCCACCATCAACCTTGGCAGCGGCACGCTGAATTTCTCCGGTGCGGCAAGCAACCTGCAGATCACCGGGACGGTGTCAGGCGGCAACTCGGTCCTGACCTTCGCCGTTCCGGCAACCAGCACCCCGAGTTCCGGCAATGGTTCCACCAGTGGCCCGGTCACCGTCTCGGACAGCGCGCAGGACACGGTGACCGGCGGCGCGCGGACCATTGCCAACACCGGCTCCACATCCGGGTCGGCGGCAATCATCGAGAATACCGGCAATAGCGGTAACTTGGTCACCGCGACGCTTCCGCCCTCCGTCACCATCACCTCGGAAGGCCCGGCGACGGCACAATCCGGCAGCGGCGCGGCCACCACGCTGGTCAGCGCCATCACCGGGCGCAACTCGAGCGCCGGAACGGAGCTCGTCAGCGGCGCCCAGACCTATCTGAACAAGCTCGCGACGAGCACCACCCTCGATATCCGGACCATCGTGCCGACGACGACGGGCAGCTCGGTCAGCGAACCGATCGTGATCTCCGCAAGCGGCAGCGGCAACCAGTCCGAGGCCTTCGTCATCGACGTCCGGTCGATGCCCTCCGGTTCGACCCTGCAGCTCGACAATATCGAGTTCGCTTCCATCATCGGCCAGGCCACGGTGACCGGCGGGGCGGGCCAGAACTACGCGGTCGGCGACGACGCCACCCAGTTCATCTCGCTCGGCGCCGAGGACGACACGCTCATGGGCGGCGGCGGCAACGACACGGTCGGCTCCGGCTGGGGCGAGGACATCCTGTACGGCAACAAGGGCGACGATTCCGTCTTCGGTGGCGGCGGGATGGACACGCTCTATGGCGGCCAGGGCGACGACACCGCCTTCGGCGGCAACGACAATGACGTGGTCTACGGCAACAAGGGCGACGACACGCTTTCCGGCGGCGAGAACGACGATCTGCTGTTCGGCGGCCAGGGCAACGATATCGTCTACGGCAACAGCGGCAACGACAGCCTCTCCGGAAATCTCGGGAACGACATGCTTTATGGCGGTCAGGGCAACGACGCCGTCTCCGGCGGCGACGGCAATGACATGATTGCGGGAAACGGGGGCGACGACACGCTCGCGGGCGGCAGCGGCGCCGACACCTTCGTCTTCTCCTTCGGCGGCGGCAATGACCGGGTGAGCGACTTCACGGCGGGCGAGGACAGCCTGCAATTTGAGAGCGGCCTGACCTATACGGCGACGGAAAGTGACGGAAACACGGTGCTCACTCTTTCCGATGGCGGAACCGTGACGCTGATCGGCGTTGCGAAATCCGCGCTCGGCCTCGCCGCGAGCGCCGGGTGGGATCTTGCCTAGGGCGGGACAACCGGTCCCTCGAGCCGGTACAGTACTGCCCTGAGCAACCGGAGCCCGGCACCCCCCGTGCCGGGCTCCTCCTTCGCCGGGGGGCAGCGCGCGTGATTACCGAACTGGGCGTCTATGGCGGGCTGTTTCTGCTCTGCTTCGCCGCCGCCACCTTCTTTCCGGCGCAATCGGAGATCGGCCTCGCCGGCCTGATCCTGACCAGCGACTATTCCCTGCCCCTGCTGCTCGCGGTCGCCTCCGCCGGAAACACGCTCGGCTCGGTGGTGAACTGGATCCTCGGCCGCTTCGTCGACCGCTTCAGCGACCGCAAATGGTTCCCGATCTCGCAGAAGCAGATGGACCGCGCCTGCGGCTGGTACCGGAAATACGGGCAATGGAGCCTGCTGCTCAGCTGGGCGCCTTTCATCGGCGACCCGCTCACCTTCGCGGCGGGCATCCTGCGCGAACCGTTCTGGATGTTTTTTCTGCTGGTCGCGGTTGCGAAGACAGGGCGCTATCTCGTCGTGGCCTGGGCGGCGGGGGCGTTCTAGCCGGCCTTCACACCACTCCGCCCGAGAAGCGCATGCACAACCCCGCGGCCGATCGCGGCAAGTTTCTCCAGCTTATCGTCCTCCAGCAGGATCAGCTTGGCGAGATCGATGCCGATGGAGGCGAACTCGAAGGCAAAGAAGGCCGGCAGGTACAGGCCGTGGGCCCGCCAGACCCGCAGCCGGTTGCGGTAGATGTGGTAGCGGCGGAAGCTGGAATGGCTGTTGAAGCAGAATTTCCGGCCGAAGAGCGTCTTCTGCTCGTACTCGCCGAGCCGGTGCTGCAGCCGCGCATCGCCCACCGCGATCAGCTTCCATCCGGCGCGGCGCATGCGGAAGGCAAATTCGAAATCGATATAGTCGACGAAGAAATCCTCGCGCATCAGACCGACATCGCGGAACACCTCGGCCTTGACCAGGCTGCCCGAGGCCATGGCGAAGGCGACATCATCGAGCACGTCGCCCGGCCCGAAGCGCACCGGACGGAAGTGGAGCGCATGTTTCGACACATAGGCACGAGCCTTCAGAGTGCCTTCCTCGTCCCCGAGCAGCGGGGCCACCAGACCGATCCGCTCGCCTTCCGGGTGGGCGGCATGGGCCGACAGCATGGAAGCGACCATGTTCGGCTCCGGAATGCTGTCGTCATCCATCAACAGGATCCAGTCCGCACCGTCCTCCAGCGCGAAGCGGATGCCCTGGTTCTGCGCCGCCGCAAGACCGGCATTCTCATCGTTCCGGATCAGCGTGATCCCGCCTCCGGAAGCTTCCGCGAGCGCGCCCAGCCGGCCGACCGCTTCTGCGTCCGAGCCGTTATCCACGACGACGGTCCGGCCAACCTGCGGCGCCAGCGCGTCCAGCGCGCGGAAGAGACGCTCGTCCGGCCGGTAAGAAACGACGACCGCGACGACGCTAGTCTGCTGCATGCTCCACCCCAGATGGCGCACTGCCGTCCGCCCTGTTTTCCGACCGGATCTTTCTCCGGTCCCCCTTAGCCCCGCGCAGCTTCACGGGATTCCAGCTCAGCGCGCCGAGGAAATCGGCAAGGCCAGCCTTTCGCCTCCCTTGTATCTCCGACCGCTCCTTCATGACAGTGCGGAAGTTCACGAAAGCGTCACGGATCGCCCGGCGCCGGACCGGACCGTCACCGCGCACCGGGCCGAGCAGGATGATGAGCGCCAGCTGTGCCAGCAGCAGCGGCAGCACGAGCTGGAACACCGGCGCCGGCATACAGCGCAGGAAAGTCCAGATCCGGTTGCGGGTGATGTGATAGCGCGAGAAGTCCGAATTTACCCCCGCGATGGCTGATGCGACATGCCGGACCCGGGCGCGCGCGAGCTGAATGCAGCGCTCGCCATTCAGCCGGAGCCGGAGGCCGAGATCGACATCCTCGTAATAGCAGAAGAAGCGCTCGGCGAAGCCGCCGACGGCAAGGAACGCGTCGCGCCGGTAGATTCCGGCGGCCGCGCAGGGCCCCATCACCTCGCCGTCCTCGGCGATCGTGCCGGCAGGCCGCATCCGGTCGCCGCGCCAGGCGAGGCCGAGCGGACTGTAGTGATCCCCGGCCCCGTCGAGCAGGCCGGGATTCTCGTCGAGCAGCTGGGTCGAACCGAAGACATGGACGCCGCGATAGCGCCGGGTCGCCGCCAGAACCTCCACGAGCCAGTCGGGCTCGGGAAAGGCATCGGGGTTGAGCAAGGCGAGCCACCCCCCCTCCGCCTTGCGCGCCAGAATATTGTTGCCGGCGGCGAAACCGAGATTGTCCGGGCTCCGCTCCAGTCTGGCCGGCACGGAGAGGACGGAGAGGTCGATCGCGATACCGTCCGACGAACCATTGTCGAGCACGATCACCTCGAAGTCGCGGCAGCTCTGCGCCTCGAGGGCGGCAAGGCACCGGGGCAGGTGCGCGCCCGAATTATAGGCGACGACGAGGACGGAGAAAGTCGGTGCGCTGGCGGCCATGCATGCCTGCAAGTGTTTGATTCGGCCGGACCATAGCATGCCCGCTGCCGGGCTTTCGAGACCGCAGACGGAAGCTCAAACAAAAGGGGCTCGCCTGCGACGAGCCCCGAGGGGAGTTCAGGAAGGATCACGCGCCAGGTCAGGGGGATTGCGTCTGGCCGCGACCGGATGCCGTTGGGGGAGAACGGCGCTTCCCTGAGCACCACCCTGGCGCGTGGACGTAAAAAAAGACTTAAGCCCGAAGCGCAATTTTTCTGCGGTTATGACCGCATCAGTTTGCGGATGAAGGCCGGCAGACCGAAGGCACCCGCATGGGCTTCCGGCGTGTAATACCGGCAGTCCAGCCCGGCTTCTGCGAAGCGCGGCGCGATCTCCGGGACCGGTGTCTGGCGCAGCGCGGGATCGTCTGTCGCCCAGCCGAACGCCATGAACCCGCCCTGGTAGGTCGGTACCGCCGCGGTGTAGAACCAGACATCGGCGAAATGCGGGCTGAGCCGGTCGAAGGAATTGGTGACCTCGCTGCCCTGAACGAACGGCACACCGTTCTGCGTGACGAGAATGCCGCCCTCGGTCAGGCAGCGCTTGCAGGCCTTGTAGAAGCTCTCGCGGAACAGCACCTCGCCGGGACCGATCGGATCGGTGGAATCGACGATGATGACGTCCCACCTGCCATCCGTCTCCTCGACGAACCTGGCACCGTCGGCGATCTGCAGGTCGAGCCGCGGATTGTCGAAGGCACCGTTGCTGATCGACGGCAGATGCTTCACGCACATGTCGACCACGCCGCGGTCGATCTCGACCATCGTCACCTGCTCGACGGAGGTATGGCGGAGCGCTTCCCGGGCCATGCCGCCGTCGCCGCCGCCGATGATGAGCACGCGCTTCGCCCGGCCATGGGCCAGGATCGGCACGTGCGTCAGCATCTCATGATAGACGAACTCGTCACCCTCGGTGGTCTGAACGATGCCGTCGAGCGCCATGACGCGCCCGAAGACATTGTTCTCGAAGATCACGAGATCCTGGTGCTCCGTCCGCTCCCGGAAGAGCACCTTGTCCATTGTCAGCCGCTGTCCGTATCCGTTGTGAAGGGTTTCGTTGAACCACTCACTCATACGGTCAGGCCCCGCTTCAGGTCATTGAGCTGCACCGCGTCGGGACGGAACGCCCGGCGCAGAACTGCAATGGCCTTATGCGGCTCGGCATCTCCGCACATGAACACGTCGAGCGCGGCATAGCCCCGCTCCGGCCAGGTGTGGATGCTGATATGCGACTCTGCGAGCACCGCGACACCGGACACGCCGCCATTCGGCGTGAAATGGTGCAGGTGAATGTGCAGCAGCGTGGCGCCAGAGACCTCGACGGCCTCCCGCAGCGTCTCCTCGATATGCTCGAGTTCGTCGAGCCGCGAGGCGCCGACCAGATCGATAATCAGGTGCGTGCCGGCGAAGACCAGTCCGTCCTTCTTCACGAAATGGTCGAGCGACGAATCCGAGTAGCTCGGAGTCAGCGGAATGACCGTGCCATCGTGACCTTTGGCCGTGCCGGTGATGTCGGAATTGGTTCTGCTCGGCTGAGTATCCGAGTCCATCCCCAAATCAGCGAAGGCGATGTTTCGATCCATCAACCCCTCCTATCCAGTAGATGTCCCAGTTACCCCGTCGCATCCCGCTTGCCGCAACACCGTTGGGCGGAATGGTCTGGCGTTCCTTTCGTTTCCGCACGATGCGGATATAGGCGCGGGGTTCTGAGGCTTTTTCCCTTGCTCCGCAAGCGAAATCTCAAAATCCGCGTAAAAAAATTCGACCGGGCTTGCTCCGCGATTTCGCAGCGCCTTCCCGGCCGGATTTCGTGCTCGAAACGTGCGCATTATGTGCGCCTGAGTCAAGGGGTTTATATGGCTATTTTTTTGGGGTCCGGTATGCGATGCAGTCGATCTCGACAAGCGCCTTCCGAGCGATGCCCGTGACCCCGATGCAGGTCCTCGCCGGACGCGTTTCGGCGTTGAAATATTCGGCATAGACAGCGTTCATCGCCTCGTAGTCCCGTTCGAATTCCGTCAGGAACACACGGGCGGAGACGACATGGCTGAAATCGAGCCCGAGCCCGTCCAGCACGATCCGGAGATTCTCCATCGTGCGCCGGGTCTGCGCCTCGATCCCCTCGGGCAAGGGCCTCGCATCATCCTCGGGATCGGTCGCGAGCTGGCCGGTGATCAGACACCAGCCGTCGATCTCGACCGCATGGCTGTAGGGCGCGACCGGTGCCGGCGCGCGGTCCATCAGATGGAATACTGGTGCTGTCATTTCACTCTCCCATGTCGGCATCTGCCCGCCTCATTTCCCCCCGGCGCCGGTTGCGCCGCCGCGGCCTTGGTGCCGCCGTTCCCCGGCGGTCATGCAGCTCGCCGACGATCCGGAGCCGTTCGGCATTCTCGAAACGCGCCCAGCCGGCGATCTCCTGGATCGTGCGCCAGCAGCCGAGACAGTAGCCGCTTTCGCGGTCGATCTGGCAAACGGCAACACAGGGAGAAGGAATGTCGGTCATGCGCGGCTCGCAATTGTCTCAGGTTCCGGCAGTCCCGGAGCATGACAGAAATAAAAACGGCGTGGATCCGAAAATCCACGCCGTCAGCGTCAGGTATTGACCGGAAGGTGCCTTAGGCGGCTTCGGTCACGTCGCTTTCGTAAGCCGAGACCAGCGCGACGAAGCTCTGCACCAGATCGGCAACGCCTTCGGCGCCATTCGCGGTCACGAGGTTGCCTTCGGTGACGGACGCGGTCTCTTCCCAGCTCGCACCGGCGGCTTCGAGCGCTTCGCGGGTGTCGGCGGAGGAAGTGACGGTCCGGCCTTTGGCGTCCTCGATGGTGACCAGCAGGGAAGCCGCGTCACCGATCAGCGCGACCGGCATGCCGGCGCGCAGGAAAGCCTTAAGGATGCGCTGGGCGTGCGGGTCTTCCGCAAGCTTCTCGACGCCGCGGACACCACCCGGAACGACGAGACCGTCGTAATCGACGGCCAGGGTATCGGCCAAGTCCGCGTCAACCGGGAAGAAATGGCCCCAAGAGCCGTCGTACCAGCCATTGACCAGACCGGTAGCGCGGGAAACGGCCTTGACCGTCGCGCCGGAGGCCAGCAGCTGCTTTTGCGGCTCGACGAACTCGATTTCGTCAAACCCGTTGGCGACCATGATTGCAATATTTTTTCCGGTGAGCGGCTTGTCCTGCATTTAGTTCTCCTTTTTGTCAGCGTCTCGTCGGTCGGGCGGCGCGGCCGTAAGCGGTCCAGTGAGGGACTCCCGGAACGAGCCGAAAAGTCGGCACCGGAAGCCAGATCTCGTTTAAACGCCGAATTTGGGCAGGATCCCAACCAGTCAGGTCAAAGCCGATGGAGGGATCGAGTTACATGAAACCGACGAGCCTTAGCTCGCGAGGGGGAAATAGCGAAATTCGCCGTGAAATTCAAGTCGCGAGATGTGCATGGCTGCCCTGCATAGGGAATTCGGGAGCTTTACGGAATTTTCACATCCGCCAAATCGCCCAAGAGGACTGGAGCGGGTGATGGGAATCGAACCCACGTATTCAGCTTGGGAAGCTGATGTTCTACCATTGAACTACACCCGCAACGCTCCAAACATGCGCAAGCACTGCCTTGCTTACAAGTGAAATCATCTGATAGACATTTAACCAACATTAAACTTGTCGAAGCTAAGAAATTAGCCGGGGTGCGCGTGATGTGTGCCAGGCAATATCGGGAAGCCGAAGAAATCGGCTGAAGCGGAGGTAAGAATGGTCTCCTCAACCGTAGACGGGATTTCCGGGCTCGCGACCCTGACGTCCGATACCGGAACTCTGACGATCACATCCGGAACACTTATCGCCTCCAGTCTCGATTCCGCCCGCGGTTATGCCACGATCACCGTGAACAGCAACGCGGCGCACGTCATTACCTTCGCCCAGAATTATCTGTTCAATTCCGCCGGAACGATCACGATCAGTTTCAGCAGCACGCTCGGCGTGACCGTTTCGGGAGTCAATCTGCTCGGAACGCAGACCAAGATATCGGCCAGTCTGACGGCGGCAGCCGACACCTTCACCGGCGGGCCGGATGGCGACACCGTCTCCGGCGGAGACGGCAACGACGTGCTCTATGGCGGCACCGGCCTCGGCGCCGACCTGCTCTATGGCGGGAATGCCAACGATGTGGTGTACGGGAACGTCGGTGCAGACAGCCTCTACGGCGATGCCGGCATGGATACGCTGTTCGGCGGCCAGGGCGATGACTCCATATTTGGCGGCGCCGGAAACGACACGATCATCGCAGGCGCCGGCAACGATCAGGTCTCAGGCGACGCGGATTCCGACACGATCATCGGGGGCACCGGGGACGATTCCCTGTTCGGGAACGACGGACGTGACTTCCTCTACGGGAATTTCGGCAACGACCTCCTGAACGGCGGCGACGGCAACGATCTGCTCTATGGCGGGAAAGACAACGACCTGGCCTATGGCGGTAGCGGAAACGACATCATCTACGGCAATACAAGCGAAGACACGCTCTATGGCGACGCGGGCGAGGACACGATCATGGGCGGCGCCGGGAACGACATCCTGGCCGGCGGCGACAATGCCGACAGATTGGCCGGAAACAAGGGCAGCGATATCATCTACGGCAATGCCGGCACCGATCTGATCTACGGCAATCTCGAGAACGACACGATGTATGGTGGCGACGATGCCGACACGCTCTATGGCGGCGGCGGCGACGATGTGCTCTTCGGCGGCCTCGGCGCGGACATGCTCGCGGGCAACGGCGGCAACGACACGGTGGCCGGCGGAAGCGGCGCGGACACGATCTCGATGATCGGCTCCAACCCCGGCAACGACGTGTTCAACGACTTCGAGATCGGGTCGGACCGTATCCTGGTCAATACCGGGACGACCTACACGGCAGCGGCGTCGGGCGCCAACACGCTGATCACGCTCAGCGGCGGCGGAAGCGTCACCCTCGTCGGCATCTCCCCGGGCTCCGTAAGCGACGGACTGTTCATCTACGGCTGATCCGTTGCGATTTGGCGGGCGTCTGTAGTCACGACATGGTGAGCCTTTGTGCACCCGGCTCCCCTTGCCGCATCGAGAGCGGCGGGGCACGGTAAGGAAGGTCTGGACTCTTCGCTACGGAGCGCCACATTTAGCGTCCGAAGAACAGGGCCGCCGGATTGGAACGGTCCCCGGGCACGCGGGCAGGGAGTTCAACGGTTGTACAGCGAGATTACAGGCGCGATTAGAGTCGTGGTCGAGCCGCGCTATCTTCCCGATCATTCGAACCCGGAAGAACACCGTTTCGTCTGGGCCTATAGCGTCAAGATCGAGAATCTCGGAACAGACGCGGTTCAGCTGCGCGCCCGCCACTGGCGCATCACCGATGCCCTCGGACGCGAACAGACCGTCGACGGTCCGGGCGTCGTCGGCGAACAACCATTGATCCAACCCGGCTCTTCTTTCGAATATACCAGCGGTACGCCGCTCGGAACCTCATCCGGATTCATGAGCGGTCATTACGACATGACGGGTCCGGATGGGCAGATCTTCACGGTTTCGGTACCCAGTTTCGCGCTGGATCTTCCGGAAGCGGCCGGTCGGCCGCACTGAGCGGATGCGGGACATCCATGGGAACACTGAGGGCGTAACCCCATCACAATTCATGCGCCCTTGATTTATGAGGAAATGAAAATGTCGCCATACGACAACGCACTGCGCGCAGAGGCCGCAGCCGGTCAGGACGCCGGGATCAAGGTCGTCCGGCAGCGCCCATCGCGCGAAGAAGCGGAAGCGGCCGTTCGCACACTGATCGAATGGGCGGGCGACGATCCCGACCGTGAAGGTCTGGTGGAGACCCCCGAGCGCGTCGTCAGGTCCTACGAGGAGCTCTTCAAGGGCTACTCGAGCGACCCGCAGGTCTATCTCGAGCGCGTTTTCGAGGAGACCGCAGACTACCACGAGATGGTGCTGCTGAAGAACATCCGCATGGAGTCGCACTGCGAGCATCACATGCTTCCGGTGATCGGCAAGGTTTCTGTCGCCTATATGCCGAATAACCGGGTGGTCGGCGTCAGCAAACTCGCCCGCGTCGTCGAGACCTTCTCCAAGCGCCTGCAAATCCAGGAAACGATGACGGCGCAGATCGCCACCACCATCCAGGAGGTGCTGGAGCCCAAAGGGGTGGCGGTGCTGGTCGAGGCGGTCCATCAGTGCATGACCACGCGCGGCGTCTGCAAACCCGGCGCAAGCATGGTAACCAAGTCCCTGACCGGCTGTTTCAAGGAGGACGCCGAGCTCCGCAAGGAATTCTTCGACCTCGTCACCAAGGGCGACTAGGCCCCAACGGCGGGCATCGGGCCGCGCCCTTCCCGGGCGCGGATACCCGCACCGCCTTTTCCGGACTGGACATCGCGCCGATGGCGGTCCAATGATCCACGCTCTGTGCGCAACGCAAGGGGAGCTTGGACTTGGTCGCCTTTGGTCCGGTCCTTCATATTGTCGGCCTTCTGATGTCGATCATGGCAATCGCCATGCTTCTGCCGGCCGGCGTCGATCTCGCCTTGGGCAATCCCGACTGGGAGGTGTTCACTGGCGCGGCAGCCCTGTCGCTCTTCATCGGCGTGTCGCTGATGCTGACGACGAACAGCCCGTCCGTCTCGACCCTCAGCCTGCGGCAAGCCTTCCTGCTGACCACGCTGAGCTGGCTGACGATCGCCATGGTCGCGGCCCTGCCCTTTGCCTTTTCGCAGCTCGACATGACCGTCGCCGACGCTTTCTTCGAGAGCATGTCCGGCGTCACGACCACCGGCTCGACCGTGATCGTCGGCCTCGATCACGCGCCGCCCGGCATCCTGCTCTGGCGCGCGCTGCTGCAATGGCTCGGTGGCATCGGGATCATCGTCATGGCGCTTGCCGTGCTCCCGATGCTGAGCGTCGGCGGCATGCAGCTCTTCCAGACCGAAGCTTTCGACACGCCGGACAAGGTCGTGCCCCGCGCGGCACAGCTGGCAGGCGGGATCAGCGGTATCTATCTCGCGCTGACCGCGGCCTGGGCGGCAGGTCTTTGGGCGGCGGGCCTTCCCGGCTTCGACGCCATCGCGCATGCGATGACCACGATCGCGACCGGCGGGTACTCGACCAAGGACGCGTCGGTCGGGCATTTCGACAATGTGGTGGTCGACTGGATCGTGGTCGCCGGCATGATCGTCGGCAGCCTGCCCTTCGTCTATTACCTGCGCATGATGCGCGGCTCGATCCGGCCGATCTTCCGCGACAGCCAGGTGAAGTGGTTCTTCGCGATCGTCACCGTCGTGGTCGGCTCGGTGACGATCTGGAACTGGCAGGAGCTCGACTATCCGCTGCATGACGCGGTGCGCTACGCCGCCTTCAACATCATCTCGGTGATGACCGGAACCGGTTATGCCACGACGGATTACGGAATCTGGGGCGGCTTTCCCGTCACCCTCGTCATCTGCCTGATGTTCGTCGGCGGCTGCGCCGGATCGACGACCTGCGGCATCAAGATCTTCCGCATCCAGGTGCTCTACGCGACCGCGCAGGTGCAGATCGAGCGCCTGCTCAGGCCGCACGGCGTCTTCATTCCCTACTATAACCACAAGCCGATCCCGGAGACGGTCTCCGAGTCGGTCATGGGCTTCTTCTTCCTCTACATGCTGTGTTTCGGCATCCTTGCCGCGCTGCTCGCCGCGATCGGCCTGGATTTCATCACCGCAGTCTCGGGCGCAGCCACCGCGATCAGCAATGTCGGGCCCGGTCTCGGGCCGATCATCGGGCCGGCCGGCAATTTCGACTCATTGCCCGACAGCGCCAAATGGCTCTTGTCATTCGGCATGCTGCTGGGCAGGTTGGAGCTCTTCACCGTTCTGGTGATGCTCTCTCCCTCTTTCTGGCGCCGCTGAACGCCGGCCGAAAGGTATACGACCAGATATGAGCGATATGCTCTCCCGCTCCGTTTCCATGCTGGAACGTCTTGTGGCCTTCGACACGACGTCCCGGCTCTCCAACCTCGAACTTATCGACTACGCGCGGGATTATCTCGAAGAGATGGGCATCCCGACCCGGACCACCTTCAACGAGGACGGCACCAAGGCCAATCTCTGGGCCACCATAGGCCCCGAGGACAAGGGCGGCGTCGTGCTCTCCGGACATGTCGACGTGGTTCCTGTGGACGGTCAGGACTGGAGCCATGATCCGTTCAAGATGTGGGAAGCGGACGGAAAATATTTCGGCCGCGGAACGGCGGACATGAAGGGCTTCTGCGCCATTGCGCTGGCCATGGCGCCGGAGATGAAAAAGCGGAACCTGAAGACCCCGATCCATTTCGCCTTCTCCTACGACGAGGAGGTCGGCTGTATCGGCGTGCGCGGCCTGATCAAGGACATGGCGGAAAACCTGCCGCTGCCGACCGCCGTCATCGTCGGCGAGCCGACCGGCATGAAGATCATCGGCGGCAACAAGGGGAGCCGCGGCCTGATGACGACGATCCGCGGCATACCCGGCCATTCGAGCGAGCCGCACCGGGGCGTCAACTCGATCATGTACGGCGCGCGCATCATCAACCTGCTGGAAACGATCCAGAAGGAGCTGCGCGAAAACCCGTACGAGGACAGCCCGTTCGACCCGCCCTACACGACGATCGATCTCGGCATCATAGAAGGCGGCACCGCGCACAACATCATCCCCGAATTCACCAAGTTCCGCTGGGGCATGCGGATCCATCCGGGCGATGACGGCGAAGCGATCGAGCAGCGCGTGCGCGACTATATCGAGAATGAGTTGAACCCGGAGATGAAGGCCTTCTCGCCGGATGCCGGGATTACGATGGAACTGGTGAATGTCGTTCCGCCGCTGATCCCCGATACGGACTCCGCCGCCGAGGAACTGGTCCGCTACCTGACAGGGCTCAACCAGTCGGGTGCGGTCTCGTTCGGCACCGAGGCCGGCTTTTTCCAGGAAGCCGGCGTCCCGGGCGTGATCTTCGGGCCGGGCTATATCCAGCAGGCGCACCAGCCGGACGAGTTCATTGAACGCTCGCAGGTCCAGGAATGCGTCGATTTCATGAGCAAGCTGACGGATTGGGCCGCCGACAACGGCTGAGCCGCCGCTGTCGCTGCCCCGTCTTGACCGCCCGCCAAACCGGTGAGACGGTTAACGAAACGCGATAACGAGGTCTGGCCATGGAGCCGGGCCGACAACAGGGGGAAGCTGGCAGGATGGCCGAAGACAATTCGAACCCGAAGGATCCGAACAAGGGCAAGCGCCGGTCGTCCGAGTGGTACGGCAAGATGGACAAGGACGGCTGGGCGCACCGGTCCTGGATGAAGAACCGGGGCATCCCGGCCGACATGTTCGACGGCCGGCCGGTGATCGGGATCTGCAACACCTGGTCCGAGTTCAATCCCTGCAACGCCCATTTCCGCGACATCGCGGAGCGGGTGAAGCGCGGCGTCTACGAGGCCGGCGGCATGCCGGTCGAGTTCCCGGTCTTCTCGACCTCGGAAAGCCAGCTCCGTCCGACCGCGATGCTCTACCGCAACCTCGCCTCGATGGATGTCGAGGAGGCGATCCGCGGTCTGCCGATGGACGGCGTCGTACTGCTGGTCGGCTGCGACAAGACCACGCCCTCGCTGATGATGGGCGCGGCGAGCTGCGATCTGCCCACGATCACCGTCTCCGGCGGGCCGATGCTCAACGGCCACTATCGCGGCGAGCTGGTCGGCAGCGGCACCCATGTCTGGAAGTTTTCCGAGATGGTCCGCGCCGGCGAGATGACGCTGCAGGAATTCATGGACGCGGAGCAGGACGGGGCCCGTTCCGCCGGTCATTGCATGACGATGGGAACCGCCTCGACCATGGCCTCGATGGTGGAATCCCTCGGTGCCGGCCTGCCGCACAACGCCGCCATTCCGGCGGTCGATTCCCGCCGCAACGTACTGGCCCAGATGGCCGGCCGCCGCATCGTCGAAATGGTGCGCCAGGACATCCGCCTCTCCGATGTGCTGAAGCGGGAGAATTTCGAGAACGCCATCATGGTCAACGGCGCCATCGGCGGCTCCACCAACGCCGTGGTGCACCTGCTCGCGATCGCCGGGCGCATGGGGATCGACATCACGCTGGACGACTGGGACCGGCTCGGCCGCGACGTTCCCTGCCTGCTGAACCTGATGCCGTCGGGCGAATACCTGATGGAGGATTTCTTCTATGCCGGCGGCCTGCCCGCCATCATCCGCGAGCTCGGGGACTTCATCCACAAGGATGCCATGACCGTCAACGGCAAGACGATCTGGGACAACTCCAAGGACGCCGAATGCTGGAACCGGGACGTGATCTTCCCGGTCGACAAGCCCTTCAAGCCGAACGGCGGCATCGCGGTGCTGCGCGGCAACCTGGCTCCGGACGGGGCGATCATCAAGCCGTCCGCCGCCTCGCCCGAACTGATGAAGCATCGCGGCCGCGCCGTGGTGTTCGAGAATATCGAGGATTACAAGGCGAAGATCGACGATCCGGCGCTCGATATCGACGAGACCTGCATCATGGTACTGAAGAACTGCGGTCCGATGGGTTATCCGGGCATGGCCGAGGTCGGCAACATGGGTCTGCCGCCGAAGGTGCTGAAGAAGGGCATCAAGGACATGATCCGGATCTCCGACGCCCGCATGAGCGGCACGGCCTACGGCACCGTGATCCTGCATTCGGCTCCCGAGGCTGCCGCAGGCGGTCCGCTGGCCTTCGTTCAGAACGGCGACATGATCGAAGTCGATGTCGAGGCGCGGCGCATGCATCTCGACGTGTCCGACGCGGAAATGGAAAAGCGCCGGGCCGCCTGGCAGGGATTCGAGTCCCCCTATGACCGGGGATATTCGAAACTCTATGTCGAGCATGTCCTGCAGGCCGACAAAGGCGCCGATCTCGATTTCCTCGTCGGAAAGAGCGGCACGCCGGTGATGCGCGAGTCGCATTAATAAAAAGTTGGCAATTTAGCGCGATAATCTCCACTGCAGGTTTGGCGCAGATTGTGAGATACTTTTTGCGGCCGGCTGGATCCAATTATCCGGCGGGCCGCACCGCGCCATGCATTCCGGACCTCACTGAAGGTTCCTGTCCACGGAAGCGAATACAACAATAGATGGAAGTGATACCCGCATGGGTACACAGAGATCCCATATGACCGACGGTCAAATCCCGTCCGACGACGACACGGAGCTGAACGCTCTCGGCACCAGGACTGACATCGTCAGCGATGTGGCGCACGAGATGCGCAATCCGCTCAACGCGCTTCTTGCCTATACCGAGTTGCTCAAGACCGAGCGGCACGGCCGTCACAGCCATCCGAAATACAAGCAATATTCGGACATCGCCCACGATGCCGCCGAGGCTCTGGTGCGAATCTGCGACCGGCTGCTGTTGGGCGAGGAGGCCGGCAGCGACGATGCTGGCGTCGAGACGGACGCGCGCGCTGTCGCGGAACGCATGATCGCCCGCTACAGCGCCATGGCGGAGCAGAAGAAAATCACGCTCGACATGCGGTTCGACCGGGAGTTCCCGAAGGTTCCGGTTCCGGACGCAATTCTTGAGGACGTGCTCGGGAATCTCGTCGTCAATGCGATCAAGTTCACGCCCGCGGGCGGAACGGTCGCCGTGATCGGCAAGCGCGACCCCGCCACCGGCGCGGTGATCATGGTGATCCGCGATACCGGGATCGGGATGCCGGCAGAAAAGCTGTCCGAGGTCCTGAAATTCCTCCCGGTGAAACCGGTCGAGGGCCTGCAAGGAGAGATGGGCACCGGTCGCGGCCTTTCCATCGTGAAGAAGCAGCTTGCCCCGTTCGGCGTTACCGTCGAAATCAGGAGCAATCCGAATTTCGGCACCTCGGTTTCCCTGGTGTTCCCGCCGCCGAAAGCCTGATCGCCTGTCTTCAGGGCATGGAGGCAAGCGCCTTCGCGAAGAAATCCGGGCCGCCGAAATTGCCGGATTTGAGGGCGAGCGCGAGCGGTTCTCCGCCGAGCGAGACGGTGGCCGGAACTCCGGGATCTATCTGCGGGCCGATCTGCAATCCCTCGATCCCGAGCGCGGAGACCACCGCGCCCGAAGTCTCGCCCCCGGCAACGACAAGCCTGCGGGTACCAGAGGCAACGAGGCCACGCGCAATCGCGGCCATCGCCTCCTCGATCAGGGCGCCGGCCTCGGCGCGGCCGAGTGCCTTCTGGATCTCACGCACCTTCTCGGCCGGCTGGCTCGCATAGATCAGCACGGGACCGTCCGCGATCCGGCCGGCGGCCCAGCCGAGGGCCTCCGCCACGACATCCTCGCCGCGCGCGAGGCGCAGCGCATCCACGGCGAAGGAAGGGTGTCCCGCTTCGAAACGGGCGATCTGCCCGAGCGTCGCCGCCGAACAGCTTCCGGCCAGGACGGCGGCACTCCCCCGAACCTGGGGCAGGGCACCCGCGGCACCCCGTTCCGCAAGCAAACCTGCGCGCCGGTAGTTCCCGGGCAAGCCGATAGCGATCCCCGACCCGCCGGTGATGAGAGGCAGATCCTTTACCCCATAACCAATTGATTCAAGGTGCTTATCAAGTACGGCATCGACAATCGCGATGCCTCCTCCCGCAGCTTTGAGTGCCGCAAGTTCCGCCGCAACCGCTTCTCCACCCGCATCGACGGTAGCGAATTGGATCAATTTAACTGGCTTTTTAGTTTGTCGTTGCAGGACCGATACGAGATTGCTGTCCGTCATGGGCGTCAGCGGGTGATTGCGCATCGGGCTGTCGGACAGGAGCTGCGTGCCGACGAAGAGATGGCCGTTGAAGATCGTACGCCCGTTCTCCGGAAAGGCCGGGCAAGCAATCGTGACGGTCGTTCCGAGGTCCGCCATCAGGGCGTCGGCGACCGGGCCGATATTGCCGTCGTCCGTCGAGTCGAAGGTGGAGCAGTATTTGAAGAAAAACTGCCGGCACCCCGCGGCCTTCAGCCATTGCAGCGACTGGAGCGATTGCGCGACCGCCTCGTCGGCCGGGTTGGTCCGCGATTTGAGGGCGACGACGACCGCGTCCACGTCCGGCACCGGCGTGTCCGTCGCCGGAACGCCGATCAGCTGGACCGTCCGCATGCCACCGCGCACCAGCATGTTCGCCAGGTCCGTGGCTCCGGTGAAATCGTCGGCGATGCAGCCGAGAATGGGCGCCATAGCGGCCTACCTCCCTCAATGAAACGGATTATGGATCGGGCGAGGCAGTCTGCTGTAGGCTGCGCCCTCAAGCAAGCGCACGTCCGTGCGATATACAGCGCCCATCAAGAATGGCGACAGGGGAGGCTTCATGCCAAGGCTGGCAGCAAATCTGTCCATGATGTTCCAGGAACTGCCGTTTCTCGACCGCTTCAAGGCGGCGGCGGATGCCGGTTTCCGGGGTGTCGAGTTTCTGTTTCCGTACGATTTCCCGGCGGAGACGATACGCTCGAAACTCGACGAGTCCGGTCTCGAGCAGGCACTCTTCAACCTGCCTCCCGGAGACTGGGACAAGAGCGAACGCGGGCTCGCGGCGATGCCGGGCCGCGAAGAGGACTTCTCCGACGCCCTTGCGAAAGCGCTGGATTATGCCGAAGCGCTCGACTGCCCGCGCCTGCACGTGATGAGCGGCATTGTTCCCGAAGGCACCTCGCGGGAAGCCTGTACCGAGACCCTGATCGGCAATCTCCGCCGCGCCGCGCCGTTGGCCGCAGAACGCGGCAAGACGCTGATCATCGAGCCGATCAATACGCGCGACATTCCGGGCTATTTCCTGAACTACCAGAAGCAGGCACTGTCGATCCTCGACGCCGTCGGCGCCCCCAATGTCCGGCTGCAGTTCGATCTCTATCACTGCCAGATCATGGAGGGTGACCTCGCGATCCATATGCGGGAGCAGCTGGGCGTCATCGAACACATACAGATCGCCGGCGTGCCCGGCCGGCACGAACCCGACGTGGGCGAGATCAATTACCCCTACCTCTTCGCCCTGATGGATGAACTGGGCTACCAAGGCTGGGTCGGGTGCGAGTACAAGCCGCGCGGCGAGACCGTCGCGGGACTCGGCTGGAGCAAGGAGTGGATGCGATGAAGGTCACGATCACTGGCGCCTCGGGCTTCATCGGCCAGAAACTGGCCCGCCGCCTGCTCGACAGCAACGCGCTCGTCGCCTCCGACGGCAGCCGCAAACCCGTCACCGAACTGACCCTTCTCGACGTGGTCGAAGCGCCGGAAGCGCTCACCTCGGACTCCCGCGTGCGCAGCCTCGCCGGCGACATCACGGACGAGGCGCTGCTGGCCGAAGCCATTCCCGGCGACACCGACAGCGTCTTCCATCTGGCCGCCATCGTCAGCGCCGGCGCGGAAGAGGATTTCGATCTCGGCATGGCCGTCAATCTGGATGCGACCCGCACGATCCTCGAGATCCTCCGGGCTGCGGACGGCGTGCCGAAGATGGTCTTCGCCAGCTCCTGCGCCGCGTTCGGCGGCGATCTGCCGCATATCGTCGAGGACATGACGGCGACCACGCCGCAGACCTCCTACGGCACCCAGAAGGCGATCGGCGAGCTGCTGGTCTCCGACTATAGCCGCAAGGGCTTCGTGGACGGACGCTCTCTGCGGTTCCCGACCGTGGTGGTACGGCCAGGCAAGCCGAACAAGGCAGCCTCGACCTTCGCCAGCTCGATCTTCCGCGAGCCCCTGCAGGGCCAGCGCGCCGTCTGTCCGGTCGCGGGCGACGCCAAGATGTGGCTCGCCTCGCCGCGGAGCATCATCGAGAACTCGGTGCACGCGCATAACCTCGCTGGCGACGCCTGGGGGGCCTCCCGCACCGTTTCGTTGCCCGGCTTCTCGATCTCCGTGGCAGAGATGGCGAAGGCGCTGGAGAATGTCGCCGGACCGGCCGTCGCCGGACGGATCGACTGGGCGCCGGATCCCTTCATCGAGAAGATCGTCCGCGGCTGGCCGCCGGCCTTCAACACGAAGAAGGCGCAGGCGCTCGGATTCGTTCAGGACGAAGGCATGGAAAGCGTGATCCGCGCCTTCATCGAGGACGAGCTCGGCGGCAAGATCGCGGCCTGAGGCCGGAACCTGAAACCGGATCCTGCGCCTATTCGCGGCGCAGGATCTTGTCCACGATCAGGGATTCGAACCAGTCGGCACGGAAGCCGGCCTGGAGCGCGTCGGGGTCGTATTCCGTCTCGGCCCAGTCGCGGAAGGAGATCCCGGTCTCGTCGTGCCGTGCTGCGAACTGCTCGAAGACATGGTCGACGATGCCGGTCCGGCCATGGCGGAGATGCCCGAAACGCAGGGAAAGCTGATCCATCGCCTCGCGCACCGGCACGCCCTTGACCAGGTGCAGGTAGAGCGTGCTCATCAGCCCGGTGCGGTCGGCGCCCGACTTGCAGTGCATCAGGGTCGGCGCTTCCAGCTTGTCCCAGACCTCGATCGCCTGCTTCAGGATTTCCGGTTTCAGCGGATTGCGTGAACGGATAGGTAGGCTCACGAGCTGGAGTCCCAGACGCTCACAGGCCTCGCGCTCCAGGCGGTAGCGGTAATTGTCTTCCTCGGCACCGCGCAGATTGAGAACGCTCCGGAACCCCTGGTCCGCGAGACGCTCCAGATGCCAGGGCGACGGCTGCGCCGAGCGCCAGAGCTCGTCGCTGACGCGGTGCTTGTTGAGATAGATCGAGCGGACGAACCCGTGGTCCGTCATCATCAGGTGCCACCAGGCACGCAGTCTTTCGGCGCCTTCCAGCGGCGGGAGCGCCGGAACGTTCTCTGTCGAACTGTCTGTCATGGAATCCATATAGCGCACCGGGCGCCGGAAGCGGGGCCTATTTCGGCACCTTGCGCTCGCCGATCATCAGCGTGAAGGGAATGCGGCCGCGCTCGAACACCATCTGCCCCATGGCCGTGACGCACTTGTGTTCCTCGTTCTTGAAGGACGCGTTGATCTCGAAATCGACCATTTCCTTCGGAAACACCTTCTCGTCGACATATTCGGCAAAGGCCCGGATGATGTTGAGCGGTGTCTTCTGCCAGATATCGTCGTCCTCGGTCGTGAAGACGTACTCCTCCTGGTTATCCCCGGTGGCGCTCATTATCGTCGCGACCAAAGTTCTCGACATCGCTCTCTCCTCCTCCGGGCCCGGCCTCGCCGGCTGAAGTATGCCTCTATCCGATCGCCCAGGGGAAATCGGCATCCTCCTCGGCGATGAAAAGCGTGCCCCCGAGGGTCTCCGGAAGCGCCATCCGGAGATACGGCCCGACGCGCTCCGGTTCGAAGCCACGCTCGCGGAAGAAGCTCTCCGTCTGCGCCAGATCGGCGGAGAGGAGCCCGTATCCGGCGACGAGCGGACCTTCGTCGGGCAGTTCCGCGCCCGGAACAAGCTGCTCCAGCCCTTCCTCGTCCGCAATCACCACCCCGCCCCGATCGAGCGGAACGCGCCAGATATGCGGGTTCACCGGCTTTGGCCCGCCCCGGTTCAGGAACCAGCAATAGCGCGCGGCCGTCTTGTCGAGCACCTCGGCGCCGATGATCACGTCGCGCAGGGCGATGATCCCGTTGCCGTGCCGCATCCAGCGGTCCTGCCAGACGATGTCCTCGGTCAGATGGGTGACGTACTGCACGCGGCCTTCGGGCATGTCCTGCGGGCGGACGCGGCAGCAGGTGAAAGCCGCCTCGTCCTCCCCGCCGTCCGGCAGCGTGACTGGCCGCTTCAGATGCACCAGCGGCTGCGGATGGAAGCCGGTCAGGGTGAGGCGCCCCTGGACGCTCTCCGGATCGACGCAGGAGAAGGCGATCAGGTGCAGGCCGACATAGCGGTCGAGCTGCCCCTGGGTCCGCTGCCCGAGTTCCGTCGTGGCATCGGAGACGGCGATCACCTCGATATAGCCTTCCGGCAGCATGATGCAGCGGTTGGCCGTCCCGGACGGCACCGGATCCGAGCTCTCGTCGAGCCGGTGCCGATGCTCCGTGTAGGGTGTCTGCACGAAGCCGAGCCGGTTGAGGTCCCGGTGTGCTTCCGCCATGTCCGGGACGAAATGCGCAATGTGATCGAGGAAGATCTCTTCTCCGACCGGCAATTGGCGCGCCTGTTCCATATCGATGTCTTTCCCGACTTGCTTTCCGAATCTGCGGCGTCACTATGCGAAGAATTCAAGGCACTGAAAAGTCACGGGTTCATGCGTATTCTATTCGGGTGGGAATTCGGCGCCGGTCTCGGCCACATCAATCGGATCAAGCCGATCGCGCGGGCGTTCCGCGAACAGGGTGCGGAGATCTTTCTGGCACTCCAGGAAAACGAGCGCGCTGACGCGTTCTGGAACCCGTCGACGGCCCGCCTGCCGGAAGGCTACCATCTGCTGCCGATCCCGAACTGGCGCATGCCGACCGACCCGAAGGCACGGCAGGTGCCGACCCACTCCTTCGCCGACGTGCTGACCCTGATCGGCTACGGCAACGAATTGGGCTTCGCCGCGCGTATCGAGGCCTGGTGCGGACTTCTCGCCGCCGTGCAGCCGGATCTCGTCGTCGGGGATTTCAGCCCGACGCTGAATATCGCCGCCCGGGGACGCGTGCCCTCGCTCACCATCGGCAACGGCTACACCATGCCGCCGGGCGGGCGCGAGATGCCGCCGATCCGGCCCTGGCAGTCCAAGCTCGAGGCCTTCTCGATCGATCACGAGGCCCGCCTGCTGGAGATGGTGAACAAGGTCCTGCGCCTGCGCGGCGAGGCGAAGCTCGATTTCCTGAGCGACGCCTTCCACGGCGACCGCTCCTTCCCGCTCACCCTGCCGATCGTCGATCCCTATGCGGACAGCCGGAGCGAGGAAACCCTGCCGCCTTTCAACATGCCGACGGGGATCCGCCCGCTTCCGCTGGAGCAGCGCGCGGAAGACGGGGTCTTTTTCTATATGCCGCGCAGCCACCCGAGCCTCAAGACGGTGATGGACGCGCTGAAGCAGAGCAAGCTGAACATCCGGGCCTATATCAGCGGTCTGGGCTCCGAGCAGGCGGCACAGCAAAGTACCGGAACCTTCCAGGTCAGCCCCAGCCCCCTGCCGTTCAACGAGATCATGCCGAAGGCGCGGCTGCTGGTGCATCACGGAGGCCTCTCCACGGCCGTCGCCGGTGCCATGGCCGGGACACCTCAGGCGATCATCCCCTGGAATCTCGAACATCTGGTGACCGCACGCCGGATCGAGACTCTCGGCGGCATCCAGGTCGTGCACAATCCGGAGAAGGAGTTTCCAGGCAAGGCGCTGGCGCAGCTCTTCGTCCGGATGGCGCGCGACGGCCAGCTCGCGGCAACGGCGATCACAGCGGCGGATAACATCGATCCCGGCGATGCGGAAACGGCTCTCAGAACCATCGTCGAAGCCGGGCTGGCTCTGGCGAATTCTTCCGGCGGCTGACACAGTGCCCAAGACAATTTAATTGCAACTCATTCTCAAAATCAATATTGTCGCCTGACCACACGCTGGGAGGGACAGGACGTGCTGCAGCTTCTTACCGGGGTAAGCGCCATGAAGGCGCGCACGGGAAACGGATCGGCCTCTGCCGGAGCATCGGAACCGGCAATCGAGGAATTCGACGCTCTGATCCTCTGGGCGATGCGGCAATGGATGCGGGCGCACA
This sequence comes from Nisaea sp., assembly GCF_017640745.1. Lineage (GTDB taxonomy): Bacteria > Pseudomonadota > Alphaproteobacteria > Thalassobaculales > Thalassobaculaceae > Nisaea. Next base: position 85,687 of record NZ_JAEPQA010000016.1, read on the forward strand.
AGGAACGCTGCTGCGCCACCGGCTCTCTGCTCGAGGCCTTTGAATTCTCCGGTCTGGTCGCCGCACTCGCTCCGCTCAACCGGATGATGACCCTGCTGACCCTGGCAAGCCGGCGCGAGCTTGCGATCGCCACCACACCGGCCGCGACGATCAGCATCGACGAGCTTGTCCTGTTGAGGATCCTGAACGCGGCGCGGCACCGGCAACAGGATCTCGTCGAATCGCGTCTCGGCATGTGGATGGAGGCCACCGGGGCGGCAGCAACCGCGCAGGCAGCCCTGCATCTTGCCGGAACCATCTACCGGACAAGCACGCGCCCGGCCGACGCGATGCAGGCCTAAACGAAAAAGGCACCCCACTCCTGCGAGCGGGATGCCTTTCGCGATCTGGTCGTGGTCCGGCGTGCCGGATCAATCCATCTCGTTCGCTTCGGACTGCAGCAGCATGTAGTTCTGGATGCCCATCTTCTCGATCATCCCGAGCTGCGTCTCGATGTAATCGACGTGGCCTTCCTCGTCAGTCAGGATCTCGAGGAAGAGGTCGCGGGTGACGTAGTCGCCGACCTTCTCGCAATGGGCCATACCGGCCTTGTAGTTCGCGATCCCATCATGCTCGAGCTTGAGGTCGCCCTCGAAGATCTCCTTGATGTCCTCGCCGATCAGCAGCTTCTCGAGATACTGCAGGTTCGGAATGCCTTCGAGGAAGAGGATGCGGGCAATCAGCTTCTCCGCATGCTTCATCTCGTCGATGGACTCGTCGTACTCGTGTTTCCCAAGCTTCGAGAAACCCCAATCCTGCAGCATCTTGGCGTGCAGGAAGTACTGGTTGATGGCGGTGAGTTCGCCCTTCAGACCAGCGTTCAGAAACTCGAGAACCTTCTTGTCGCCCTTCATCGGCCTTGCTCCAGAATAGGTGTCCTGGAGGCGAACATACCACTCTTTAGAATAATTCCAAGGGACTTCGCAAAATCTATATTGCGAATAACATTCAATATTACAGTGACTTAGGTAAGATCGACTGACCTAGACGGCATCCGTCACGGCGAGCTCGGCTTCGCTGGTGCGGGCGGCGAGCTGCTCGCGGATGGTGTTCCGGCAGGTTCCGCATTGCGGACGGCATCCGACATTCTGATAGACCTGCCCCACGGTCCGCGCGCCCGAATCGATCGCGCGATCCACACATCGATTTGTAAAGCCGTTGCAAAGACACACATACATCGTGCGAATTCCGCAATTGAGAGTCATTCGCATATGATGACTCTTGCGACTGATTGTCAATACGGAAATTAAGACCGGTTTTGTTCTATATCAATGCAGACTCGAAAAAGTGCTAGAATCTGCCAGTTTTCACCAATTTTCGAGGAAGCAAAATAAGCGGGCGGCCCCGAGAGGCCGCCCTGGTCCGAGCCGAGAGGGAGGGAGCGAAGTCGGATGGCTCGAACTTTACTTTGCCAGCGTATTCCTGCTGGCCTGATACCCTTTTTACGCGTCAAACCTGAACATTTCGTAAACAGAACGCACAAAATACGAAAAGCGTGGCGGGTCTCGCCGGGGCGTGCGAAGAGGCCTTTGTCATGACCGCGAAAACGCTGATGTTCCAGGGAACCGGCTCCGATGTCGGGAAATCCGTTCTGGTCGCCGGGCTCTGCCGGCTGGCGGCCCGGAACGGTCTTCGCGTGCGACCGTTCAAGCCTCAGAACATGTCGAACAATGCCGCCGTCACAGTGGACGGCGGGGAGATCGGCCGGGCGCAGGCGCTGCAGGCGCGCGCCGCTGGGATCGAGCCGCATACGGACATGAACCCGGTGCTGCTGAAACCGGAATCCGAGCTCGGCGCGCAGGTCGTGGTCCAGGGCAAGGTCCGCGGACATGCAAAGGCCCGCGCCTACCAGGCGATGAAGCCCGAGCTGCTCGGCGCGGTGCGGGAGAGCTTCGAGCGCCTGCGCGCCGATGCCGATCTCATCCTCGTCGAGGGTGCCGGCAGCCCCGCAGAGGTCAATCTCCGCGCGGGCGACATCGCCAACATGGGCTTCGCAGAAGCGGTCGACTGCCCTGTCGTCCTGATCGGCGACATCGACCGCGGCGGCGTCATTGCCTCGCTGGTCGGCACCCATAAGGTGATCCCGGAGGCCGACCGGGACCGCATCGCCGCCTTCCTGATCAACAAGTTCCGCGGCGACGTCTCGCTGTTCGACGAGGGATTGCGGATCGTCACGGACCATACCGGCTGGCCCTCTCTCGGCGTCGTTCCCTATTTTCCGGAGGCGCGAAGGCTGCCCGCCGAGGACGCCGTCGCGCTCGAACATGCGGCGCGTGAGGAGGCCGGACCGCTGAAGATCGCCGTGCCACGGCTCTCCCGGATCGCCAATTTCGACGATCTCGACCCGCTGCGGCTCGAACCGGAGGTGACGGTCGATATCGTGGAGCCTGGCCGTCCGCTTCCAGCCGATGCGGCGCTGGTCCTGATCCCCGGCTCCAAATCGACCATCGGCGACCTCAAGGACCTGCGCGCCCAGGGCTGGGACGTGGACATCGCGGCACATGTCCGCCGCGGCGGCCGGGTGCTCGGCATCTGTGGCGGTTACCAGATGCTCGGCCGCCGGGTGCACGATCCGGACGGGCTGGAAGGACCGGCAGGATCGGCAGACGGTCTCGGCCTGCTCGATGTCGAGACCGTGCTGACGCCGGAAAAGGCACTGACCCGGATCACCGGGACGACCGGGGACGGAACCGCCATCGCGGGCTACGAGATCCATATCGGCCGCACCGAGGGCCCCGGCCGCGCCCGTCCGTTCGCCGTCATCGACGGCGGTAGCGGCCCGCACGAGGACGGCGCGCGCTCGCCCGACGGACACATCGCCGGTTCCTATGTCCATGGCATGTTCGCGGCCGACGGCTTTCGCCGCGCCTTCCTCGCGGAACTCGGTGCGGCGCGTTTCGCGGAGACCTCCTTCGAGGTCGAGATCGACGGCGTGCTCGACCGGCTCGCCGACCATCTCGAAAGCCATATCGACACGGCCCGGCTCTTCTCGCTTGCCCGCTGAGCGCGGTCGTCTATGGTGCGCCGGAGTGCTCAACCACGGAGGCTTGCATGGCCCGACGTCTCTTCGTCCTGCTGGTGCTGCTTGCCGCGATCGCCTTTGGCGGACCGGCGCGCGCGGCGGACCTCGAAAACACCCTTTACCTCGATCTCGAATATGGCCGGGTGGAAATCACCCTGCGGCCGGACCTCGCGCCGAACCATGTCGCGCGCATCAAGGAACTCGCCCGCAAGAATTTCTATGACGGGATTATCTTCCACCGCGTGATCGACGGCTTCATGGCGCAGACCGGCGACCCGACCGGCACCGGCATGGGCGGCTCCGGCCAGAAGCTGAAGGCCGAGTTCACCAACGCCCCCTTCGTGCGCGGCACCGTGGGCGCCGCCCGGGCGCGCAATCCGGACAGCGCGGACAGCCAGTGGTTCATCTGCTTCAAGGACTGCCAGTTCCTCAACGGCCAGTACACGGTCTGGGGCGTGGTCTCGAAGGGGATGGAATATGTCGACATGATCAAGCGCGGCGAACCGCCGGCGAACCCAGATCACATCGTCGCGCTGCGCGTCGCCGCGGACGTCAAGTAAACCGGCTCAAGTCTCTCAGACCCGAACACGGAAAAGAAAAAGGATCGAAACGTGAGCGATCAGGAAAACCAACTCTATATCGACCTCGACCACGGCCGCGTGGTCGTCGAACTGAAACCGGATCTGGCGCCGAAGCATGTCGCGCGGGTGAAGGAACTCGCCCGCGAAGGCTTCTATGACGGCATCGTCTTCCACCGGGTGATCGACGGCTTCATGGCGCAGACCGGCGATCCGACCGGCTCCGGCATGGGCGGCTCCGGTCAGAAGCTGGACGCGGAATTCTCCGACGCCCCGTTCCGGCGCGGCACCGTTGGTGCGGCCCGGGCGCAGAACCCGAACAGCGCCGACAGCCAGTTTTTCATCTGCTTCAAGGACGCGCGCTTCCTCGATGGTCAGTACACCGTCTGGGGCGAGGTGGTCGAAGGCATGGAATATGTCGACATGATCAAGCGCGGCGAGCCGCCGGTCGACCCGGACAAGATGGTCAAGGTCCAGGTCGCGGCCGACGCCGAATAACTACTTTCAGGAGCCAAGACCGGCCAGATGGCCGGTCTTGGTCCAGATCAGCGCCTTCTCCGGCGCGCTGAACGCGGCGCGCGCACCCTTCGGAAAGCGCAGCCAGCTCCCGGTCTCGTGGCGCATGCCGCCGCTTTCGACTGCACCTTCCAGCACAAGAAACTCTCCGCCGCCCGGCATCTCGAAGGGCGGCTGCTCCGTGCCCGCTTCGTAGCGGGTGAGGTAGACATGCTCGTCCTCCGCATCAAAGAGCGGCAGCACGGCGATCCCGTCGGCCGCCCCCTCTTCCCAGCGCGCGTCCGGCGCGCGCGTGTCGATCCGCACGAACTCCTGATCCTCTTCCCGCATCTGCCAGAGCTTCACGAAGATCGTGCAGCCCGCGCGGGTGAAGGGCGAATGGCTGGAGCCGACCGGATTGCGGACATACATGCCCGGCCCGTAATCGCCATGCTCGTCGGAGAAAGTGCCGTCGAGCACGAGAAACTCCTCGCCGCCGCCGTGGGTGTGGGCGGAGAACTTGCTGTCCGCCGCGTAGCGCACGATCGTCGTCGCCCGCGCCACTTCGTCCCCGATCCGGTCCAGCATCCGCCGGTCCACGCCGGGCATCGGCGACGGAACCCAGGGCAGCTGGTTGCTGTCGGTCGCGACGAAGCGCGAGAAATCGGCGTTGATCTCCATCGGGGCAGACCCTCTCCGCACTGTTTCAGACGGTCCAGAGGTATGGGCCGAAAGCAAAATTACAATATCGGGGGCCGTTCCGGAGCCGAACGGGTTCCGTTCGGCAACCGGGTCTACACCCCCCGGCCCTAGAGGAACAATGCACCTTCGAGCGGATTGCGCCCTTCCCGGTCCTCGATCTCAAGCACCCAGATATCCGGATCGATTCGGCGCTCGCGCTCCAGCACCGCATCGGCCTCCTTTTCCGGGACCGGCGCATCGCCGGTGCGCGAAAGCCAGGCGAGGCTGCCGTCCATCTCACGGGCGAGTGCCAGTATTGTGAAGCCGGGACCGAGGCGGTTGATCTTCAGATAGACGGCGCCGGCATCGTCGTCGCCAGAGCGCACCACCGTCGCCATGATTCCGAGTGCCATGCACTGCCTGAGACCGGCCTGGACCAGCAATTTCGACTTGAGGCGCGGTGCGCTCATCGGGTACTCCGCCGCGGGCACGCGAGAGAGCGGTGCGCGCTTCGACCAATTGGTAAAAGACTCAGGACTCCGTTGTCTTTCTTTCTTAGACTGTCGCCACGGAATGCAGTCCGTGAACGGGTCCGACGGACCTCAATAAACAGGGATGGCAAAAAATGAAACAGTGGGTACTGGCGGCAATCGCCGCGATCGGTCTCGGCACCGCCGCCGAAGCCGCGGAATTCAAGCCGGCCGTCGTCTTCGACATGGGCGGCAAATTCGACAAGAGCTTCAATGAGGGCGTCTACGAAGGGGCCGAACGTTTCAAGAAGGAAACCGGCACCAGCTATCTCGAGTTCGAGGTCACCAACGAGACCCAGCGCGAGCAGGCGATCCGCCGCATGGCGCGGCGCGGCGCCAACCCGATCCTCGGCGTCGGCTTCGCCCAGGGACCGGCGATCGAGAAGGTCGCCAAGGAATTCCCGGATCTCAGCTTTGCCATCATCGACAGCGTGGTGGACGTGCCGAACGTGCAGTCCATCGTCTTCAACGAGCATGAAGGCTCGTTCCTGGTCGGCGTGCTTGCCGCCAAGGCCTCGAAGACCGGCACCATCAGCTTCGTCGGCGGGATGGACATTCCGCTGATCCGCCGCTTCGCCTGCGGTTATGTCGGCGGCGCCCTCTGGGCGAACGAGGACATCAAGGTGATCCAGAACATGACCGGAAGCACGCCGGCCGCCTGGAACGACCCGACCAAAGGCGCCGAACTCGCGCGCAGCCAGTTCGACCGCGGCTCCGACGTGGTCTTCGCTGCCGCCGGTTCCACCGGCCTCGGCGTGCTGCAGGCGGCGGACGATGCCAAGAAGCTCGCCATCGGCGTCGACAGCAACCAGAACTACCTGCATCCGGGCACCATGCTGACCTCGATGCTCAAACGCGTCGACATCGCCGCCTACAACGTCTTCATGGCCGGCAGCAAGGGCGAGCTGAAGCCGGGGCTCAACGTCCTCGGTCTCGGCGAGAACGGCGTCGGCTGGGCGCTGGACGAGCACAACCAGGCGCTCATCACCGACGAGATGAAGGCGCTCGTCGCCCAGGCGGAAGCCGGCATCAAGTCGGGCGAAATCAAGGTCCATGACTACATGGCCGACAATACCTGCCCGTACTGACGGCACGCGCCCAGACACAGCATGACATCCGATAACATTCGGCCCGTGGCGGGCGGCGGCAAGCCGCCCGCCATCGAGTTGAGGGGCATCTCGAAAAGCTTCGGGCCGGTTCAGGCGAACCGCGACGTGACCTTCAGGGTCATGCCGGGAACGATCCACGGCATCGTCGGCGAGAACGGCGCCGGCAAGTCGACCCTGATGTCGATCCTCTACGGCTTCTACCAGGCCGATGCGGGAGAGATCCTGGTCGACGGGAAGAGCGTGACCATCGAGTCCAGTCGGGCCGCGATCGATCTCGGCATCGGCATGGTGCATCAGCATTTCATGCTGGTGGAAACCATGAGCGTGCTCGACAACGTGATGCTCGGCTCCGAGGGCGGCGCGCTCTTGGAAGCGGGGCAGCAGGCGACGCGGAAGGAACTCGCTCGCCTCTCGAACGATTACGGCCTCACCGTCGATCCGGACGAGCTGATCTCGGATCTCTCGGTCGGCCAGCAGCAGCGTGTCGAAATCCTGAAGGCACTGGTCCGCGGCGCCCGCATCCTCGTGCTGGACGAGCCGACCGGCGTGCTGACACCGCAGGAGGCCGACCGGCTGTTCGAAATTCTCGCCGCGCTGAAGGCGCGCGGCGTCACCATCATCCTGATCACCCACAAGCTGCGCGAAATCCTGGCGGCGACCGACAGCGTCTCGGTGATGCGCCGGGGCGAGATGGTCGCGCACCGGACCACATCCAAGACCAGCGCCGAGGAGCTCGCCGAGCTCATGGTCGGCCGCAAGGTCCTGCTGCGCGTCGACAAGAAACCGGCCGAACCGAAGCAAACGGTGCTCGCGGTCGAGGGATTGACCGTCACCGATAGCCGCGGCGTCGAGCGCGTGAAGAGCGCCTCCTTCCAGGTCCGCGCCGGCGAGATCGTCGGCATTGCCGGGGTTGCCGGCAACGGCCAGAGCGAGCTGCTGCAGGCGCTCGCAGGTATCCAGCGGATCTCGGACGGGTCTTTCAATGTCGGCGGCGCCCGGACCGTTGGGCACGACACCCCGCTCGACCCGCACGAGGCGCGCCGGCTCGGCATCGCCCATGTGCCGGAGGACCGGCACCACATGGGCCTTGTCACCGCCTTCTCCGCCCACGAGAACCACATTCTCGGCCATCACGACTGGCCCGCCTTCAATCGCGGCCTGCTGCTCGACCGGGAGGCCGCGATCGCCGACTGCACGGCCGAGATGGAGCGCTACGACGTCCGCCCGCCGAATCCCGAGCTGACCGCCGCCATGTTCTCCGGCGGCAACCAGCAGAAGATCGTGCTGGCGCGCGAGCTGGAGACGCAGCCGAAGCTGCTTCTGGTGGGTCAGCCGACCCGCGGCGTCGATATCGGCGCCATCGAGTTCATTCACAACACATTGGTCCAGATGCGCGACCGGGGCGCAGCGGTCCTGCTCGTCTCCGTCGAGCTCGACGAGATCATGTCGCTCTCCGACCGGATCCTCGTCATGTCCGCCGGCCGCATCGTCGGCGAGATGGACGCTGCCGGGGCGGATCCGCGCCGCATCGGCCTGATGATGGCGGACATTCCCGAAGACGAGGTCGCATGAGCCAACCGGTCAAACTGCCGCGCTGGATCGATATCGGCGTCATCCCGGCGCTGAACATCCTGGCCGCCCTGCTGGTCTCCGCCCTCGTCATCCTCGCCGTCGGCGAGGATCCGGTGAAGGCGCTGGAAGTGATGCTCTACGGTGCCTTCGGCTATGACGAGGCGATCGGCTACACGCTCTACTACACGACCAATTTCATCTTCACAGGACTCGCCGTCGCGATCGCCTTCCATGCCGGCCTGTTCAATATCGGCGGCGAAGGCCAGGCCTATATCGGCGGGCTCGGAGTCGGGCTGCTGATCCTCGCGCTCGACGGCTGGCTTCCCTGGTACGGTCTCCTGCCGCTGGCCATTCTCGCCGCCGCCCTGTTCGGCGGGGCTTGGGCCGCGGTGCCCGGATGGCTGCAGGCCTATCGCGGCAGCCATATCGTGATCACCACCATCATGTTCAACTTCATCGCCTCGGCGCTGATGGTGCATCTGATGGTGAACGTGCTGATCAAGCCCGGCCAGATGTCGCCGGAAAGCCGGGAATTCGCCGAAAGCGCCTGGTTGCCGCAGGGGCACGAGATCTTCGCCGCTCTCGGGATCGACATCTCCCGCTCACCGCTGAATTTCTCCTTCCTGATCGCGCTGGTCGCCGCCCTGCTGGTGACCCTCTTCATCTGGCGCACGCGCTGGGGGTACGCGATCCGCACGGTCGGGCGGAACGAGACGGCGGCGATCTATGCCGGGATCGACCCGAAGAAGACCGTGTTCTGGACCATGGCGCTCTCCGGCGCGCTCGCCGGCATGGTCGGGATCAACGAGATCATGGGCGTGCAGCACAAGCTGCTGCTGAACTTCACCGCAGGCTACGGCTTCACCGGCATCGCCGTCTCCCTGATGGGCCGCAACCACCCCGTCGGGATCGTCCTCGCCAGCCTGCTCTTCGGCGCGCTCTATCAGGGCGGGGCGGAGCTCGATTTCGAATTCGAGCAGATCACCCGCGACATGGTGGTGGTGATCCAGGGCCTGATCATCCTCTTCTCCGGCGCGCTCGCCTACATGTTCAACCCGATGGTGGCGCGGCTGGTCGGCCGTCTCGCCGCGGCGAAGGGTTAGGAGGGCGAAATGGAAGAAGCCTATCTCCTCGTCCTGCTGACCCTCGACGCAACGCTCAGGGTCGCGACGCCGCTGATCCTCGCCGCCATGGCAGGACTCTTCGCCGAACGCTCCGGCGTCATCGATATAGGCCTCGAGGGCAAGATGCTCGCGGCCGCCTTCGCCGCCGCCGCGACGGCAGCGGCAACCGGGTCGGCCTGGGCCGGGCTACTGGTCGCGATCCTTGTCTCGGTCGCGCTCGCGCTGCTGCACGGCTTCGCCTGCATCACCCACCGCGGCAACCAGGTGGTCAGCGGGGTCGCGATCAACGTCATCGCCTCGGGCCTCACCGTCGTGCTCGGCATCGCCTGGTTCCACCAGGGCGGCCGCACGCCGACGCTGGACGCCGAGTTCCGCTTCACCGAGCACGCGCTGCCTCTTGCCGAGGCCGCACGCAGCATTCCGGTCCTCGGCACCTTCTATGCCGAGGTGATCAGCGGCCACAATTTCCTCGTCTATCTCGCGCTCGCGATGGTTCCGCTTACCTGGTGGGTGGTCTATCGCACCCGTTTCGGCCTGCGCCTGCGCGCGGTCGGCGAGAACCCCGCCGCGGTCGATACCGCCGGCATCAGCGTCACGGGCCTCCGCTACAGCGCGATGGCGATTGCCGGCCTGCTCTGCGGTATTGCCGGCGCCTATCTCTCCACCGCCCATTCCGCCGCCTTCGTGCGCGACATGACGGCGGGCAAGGGCTACATGGCGCTGGCGGCAATGATCTTCGGCAAGTGGAAGCCGGTTCCGGCGCTCTTCGCCTGCCTGCTCTTCGGCTTCCTCGACGCCCTCGCCGTGCGCCTGCAGGGTGTCGAGATCCCGGTGATCGGCGTCTTCCCGGTTCAGCTAATCCAGGCGCTCCCCTATATCCTGACCGTGGTTCTGCTCGCCGGCTTCATCGGCAAGGCGGTGGCACCGAAGGCCAGCGGCACCCCCTATGTGAAGGAGCGGACGTGACCCCTTATTACGATGCGGCCGTTGCGATCCGCAAAGCGCTCCCCGGCCGGGACGCGGCGATCGCCCTGGTGCTGGGCAGCGGGCTCGGTTCCGTCGCCGACGCGGTGGAGGACGCGGCCAGCGTCTCCTTCGCCGAAATCCCCGGCTTTCCGAAACCGAGCGTCGACGGCCATCACGGACACCTCGTGCACGGCACGCTCTCCGGCCGCAAGGTCTTCGTCCTGCAGGGCCGGGCACATGCCTACGAGGGGCACCCGCTCTCCGACGTGGTGCTGCCGGTCCGGGCGATGGAAGCGCTCGGGGTCGAGACCCTGGTCCTGACCAACGCCGCGGGCAGCCTCCGCGAGGAGATGGCGCCGGGCAGCCTGATGATGCTGACCGACCATATCAACTGGTCCGGCGCCAATCCGCTGACCGGTCCGAACGACGCCTCTCTCGGTCCGCGCTTCTTCGACATGACGACGGCCTACGACACCTCGCTGCATGCCGCGCTCCGGCGCAGCGCGGAAGCGGAAGGTGTCACCCTGCACGAAGGCGTCTATCTCTGGGCCCTCGGCCCGAACTTCGAGACCCCGGCGGAAATCCGCGCCTTCCGCATTCTCGGCGCCGACGCCGTCGGCATGTCGACGGTGCCGGAAGTCCTGGCCGCCCGCCATGCGGGCCTCAAGGTTGCCGCAATTTCCGGTATAACCAATTTCGGTGCGGGCATGGTCGCGAACGAGGTTCTCGATCACGCGCATACCCTGGCGCAGGGGGCGACGATCGCCGAGGCCATGACCAAGCTGCTGCTGCAATTCCTGAAGGATCCGATACATGACTGATGCCGCGCGCGCCCTCTCCATGCTCGACCTGACGAGCCTCGGGGAGGACGACTGTCCGGACATCGTCGCAGCCCTGCTGAACAAGGCGGAGACGCCACGGGGCAAGGTCGCGGCGGTCTGCATCTGGCCGCGCTTCGTCGCCCAGGCGAAGACGGCGCTGGAGGGCACCGGGATCCGGGTCGCGACCGTCGCGAACTTCCCGCACGGGCGCCCCGACATCGCGGCCGCGGTCGAGACCACGCACCAGTGCGTGCGCGACGGTGCAGACGAGGTCGACGTGGTCTGGCCCTACGAGGCCTGGCTGAACGGCAACCGCAAGGCCGCCGGCGATCTGGTCGCGGCCTGCAAGGCGGAATGCGGCGACAAGGCGCATCTTAAGGTCATCCTCGAGACAGGCCGGCTGCAGACCGCATCCGCCATCGCCGGCTCCTCGCGCGACGCCATTGCGGCCGGCGCGGATTTCATCAAGACCTCGACCGGCAAGACGCGGATCTCCGCGACGCTCGAAGCGGCCCACATCATGCTGGAAGCGATTCGGGAGAGCGGAAAGCCGGTCGGTCTGAAGCCTTCCGGCGGGATCCGCACCACGGCGCAGGCCGCCGCCTATCTTCGTCTCGCCGACAAGATCATGGGTCCCGACTGGGCGACACCGGAGACCTTCCGTTTCGGCGCCAGCAGCCTGCTCGACGCGTTGCTCGCGACCCTCGACGCGGGACGATAGGGCCACGGCATGCTGACGCAGGAAATCATCCGCAAGAAGCGCGACGGCAAGACGCTCTCCAGCGAAGAGATCGCTCTCTTCGTCGAGCGCATGGCGAAGGACGAGGCGAGCCCGGCACAGATCGCCGCTTTCGGGATGGCCGCGTTCCTCAACGGCATGGAGACGGAGGAGACCGTCGCGCTGACGCTGGCGATGCGGGACAGCGGCAACGTGCTGGAATGGGACGCGAGTGATCTCGGCGGTCCGGTGCTGGACAAGCATTCGACCGGCGGCGTCGGCGACAAGGTCAGCATCATGCTGGCGCCGATGGTCGCGGCGGCGGGTGGCTTCGTGCCGATGATCTCCGGCCGTGGGCTCGGCCATACCGGCGGCACTCTGGACAAGCTCGATTCTATCAAGGGCTACGATACCGCGCCGACGGTGAAGCGCTTCCGCCAGGTGGTCGCCCAGGCCGGATGCGCCATCATCGGGCAGACCGAGGACCTTGCACCCGCCGACCGGCGTTTCTACGCCGTCCGGGATGTCACCGCGACAGTGGAATCGATCCCGCTGATCACCGCCTCGATCCTCTCGAAAAAGCTGGCAGCCGGCCTGCAGGGCCTCGCGATGGACGTGAAGACCGGCTCCGGCGCCTTCATGGCCGACCTCGAAGGATCCCGCGCCCTTGCCCGCTCCATCGTCGACGTCGCGAACGGCGCCGGGCTGCCGACGACGGCCCTGATCACCGACATGAACCAGGTGCTCGGCCACAGCGCCGGCAACGCGCTCGAGATCCGGGAGGTCATCGACTATCTGACCGGCGAGCGCCGGGACGAGCGTCTGCATGAGGTGGTTATCGCCCTCGGCGCGGAGATGCTGGTGACCGGCGGCCTCGCCAAGGACCGGGAGAGCGCCCGCACCACCCTGCTCGGCACCCTCGCTTCCGGCGCCGCGGCGGAACGCTTCGAGCGCATGGTCTCCGGCCTTGGCGGGCCGACACATTTGCTGCGCGAGACCTCGGCCCTGAAGACCGCGCCCCATACCGCCGCCGTGCTGCCGGACAGGCCCGGCACCGTGACAAGCATCGATACACGTCAGGTCGGCCTCGCCGTGGTCGAACTCGGCGGCGGCCGGCGCCGGGCCGAAGACAATATCGATCACTCGGTCGGCCTGACCGAGATCGCCGGGCTCGGCGAGGATGTCGGGCCGGAGCATCCGCTTGCCCTCGTCCACGCACGGAGCGCCGCCGACGCGGAACGCGCGGCAGAGACGTTGAGACAGGCCTTCAAGACCGTCGGCAAGGCGAAGGCGCCCGGTCCCGTGATCCTTGAGACGGTGACCGCATGAAACGCGCCTTCCTCATCGTGCTCGATTCCGTCGGCATCGGCGGCGCTCCGGACGCCGCCGCCTTCGGGGACACAGGGTCGGACACGGTAGGCCATATCGCGGAGGCCTGCGCCGCCGGACGCGGCGACAATGCGGAGCGGAGCGGGCCGCTGCATCTGCCCAATCTCTGCCGGCTCGGTCTCGGGAACGCCTCGGAGGCGAGCACGGGACGGCTTCCGCCCGGTCTCACCAAGGCCCCTGACGATGCGGCCTGGGGCTACGCCTCCGAGACCAGCAACGGCAAGGACACGCCGAGCGGGCACTGGGAGCTTTGCGGCGTGCCGGTCAGTTTCGACTGGGGCTATTTCCCGATGACGGAACCCTGTTTTCCGCGCGAGCTGATGGAACAACTGGTCGAGGCCGGCAACCTGCCCGGCTGGCTCGGCGACCGCCATGCGAGCGGCACCGTGATCATCGAGGAACTGGGCGAGGAACATATCCGCACCGGCAAACCCATCGTCTACACCTCGGCCGACAGCGTGCTGCAGATCGCCGCGCACGAGGAGCATTTCGGCCTCGACCGGCTGCTGAAGCTCTGCGAGACGGCGCGCGAACTGGTCGATCCGCTCAATATCGGCCGGGTCATCGCCCGTCCTTTCGTCGGAGAGACGCCGGAGACCTTCAAGCGGACGGCGAACCGGCGCGACTACTCGGTCCTGCCGCCCGAGCCGACGCTGCTGCGCCGCCATGCGGATCGGGGCGGGCAAGTGATCTCCGTCGGCAAGATCGGCGATATCTTCGCCCATGACGGCACCGGCCGCGAGGTGAAGGCGCCGGACAACGATGCGATGTTCGACCTGCTGCTTGCAGAGACTCGGACGGCCGGCAAGAACGCGCTCATCGTGGTGAACTTCGTCGATTTCGACGTTCATTACGGCCACCGCCGCGATCCGGCGGGCTATGCCGCCGCGCTGGAACATTTCGACCGGAGGCTGCCCGAATTCGAGGCCCTGCTCGGTCCGGGCGACCTAGCGATCATCACCGCCGATCACGGCTGCGACCCGACCTGGCCGGGAAGCGACCACACGCGCGAGAACATCCCGGTCCTCATCCTCGGCGGGGCGCGTCCCGGCGGTCCGGTCGGACACCTTTCAAGTTTCTCTGATGTAGGTCAAACTCTGGCCCGGCATCTCGGGATCAGCGACATGCCGCACGGCCGCGCATTCGCGCCGGCAGCCTGAGGAGGACGGCGATGAAGATGTTCCGCGACCTGTTCCTCATCGCGTTCATCGCCTGCGGGGCCGTCGGCGGATCGCAGCTTCCGCAGCTTGTCCAGGAGTACGAGCAACGCCTCGGCGGCGCCCGGGACGAGGCGATGGCGGCGCACCGCCAGGATGTCGCTGAAGCCTCCGCCTTCGGGCTAACCCTTGAAGGCTTTGCCGAGCGCTACCGGGCTTCGGAAGACCAGGCGGTGCAGGCCGGCGCCGACCGGATGCTGCAGCGACGCGACCGGGCGGAAAACCTAGACGCGGCATACCGGGAACTGCAGGCCGCGCCCTATCTGCTGCGGCCCTGGGCGGCCTTCACCCATGTCGATACCGCGATCGCCGAAGCCGCCTGGAACTCCTACAAACCCACTCTGACGCTCGACATACGGTTCGGGATCGCCGGCATCCTGCTCGGCTGGATCCTGCACGCCTTTCTCTCGCTGATCTGGCGCGCCATATTCCGCCGTCCGCCGGAAGAGCGGAACCGGTTCCGCCGTGCCTGAAGATCTCAAGGGCCTGACCGTGCGGATCGCCGCCTGCCGGATCTGCGCGGAACACCTTCCGCTCGGCCCGCGTCCGGTCGTGGTGCCCCGTCCGACCGCACGGGTCCTGATCGTCGGCCAGGCACCCGGCACAAAGGTGCACGAGAGCGGCATTCCCTGGAACGACCGCTCCGGCGACCGGCTACGTGAATGGCTCGGGCTCGACCGCGAGACCTTCTACAACTCGGAACGGATCGCCATCATGCCGATGGGATTCTGCTATCCGGGCGTGCTGCCGAACGGCGGCGATGCGCCGCCGCGTCCAGAATGTGCCGCCGAGTGGCACGACCCGCTGCTCGCCCACATGCCGGAGATCGAACTGGTCGTGCTCGCGGGCATGTATGCCCAGGCGCACTATCTCGGCAAGGCGCGGAAGAAAACGCTGACGGAAACGGTGGAGAGCTGGCGCGAGTACGGGCCGCGCTACCTGCCGCTGCCGCATCCGAGCTGGCGCAGCGGCAATCTCCTGAAGAAGAATCCCTGGATCGAGGCTGAGATCCTGCCGCATCTCCGCGGCGAGGTGGCACGGCTGCTCGGCTGACCTAGAGGCTGGAGCGTTTCAGACGCGGCTTCTTCAGGCCGAGCTTGGTCTCGCGATAAAGGATAAAGAGACCGGCACCGGCGATGATCGCGGCACCCGCGATGACCTGACCGGAGGGCACGCTGTCGAACACCAGATAGCCGAGCGGCACGGCCCAGATCATGGCGGTGTAGTCGAACGGTGCGACCACCGCCGTCGGCGCCTGCCGGAAGGCTTCGGTCATGAAGATCTGCGCCACGCCGCCGATCACGCCGACACCCGCAAGCAGAGCAAGGTCCATCGGCTCAGGCGTCACCCATTCGAACGGCATCAGGACACCGCCGAGAATGACCCCGGCGAGGGTGAAATAGAAGACCGTCGCGGCGCTGCTGTCGATCGTGCCGAGCTTGCGCATCACCACCATGATGCAGCCATAGGCGAAGGCCGCTGCGAGGGCGAGCAGCGCGTAGAAGCTGATCCCGCTGCCGTCCGGAGCGGCGGCCAGGACCACTCCGGAAAACCCGATGAGAACAGCGGAGATACGGCGGATGCCGACCTTCTCGCCGAGGAAGGGGATCGCCAGCAGGGTGCCGAAGAGCGGCGCCGAATAACTGATCGTGACGTAGGAGGCGAAGTCCATGTTGGCGAGCGCATAGAAACCGACGAACATCGAGAGCACGCCGATGGTCGCGCGCAGGAACTGCAGGTCCGGCCGCTTGGTCGCGAGCGCGCGCCAGCCGCCCTGGTTCGGCAGATAGAGCATCAGGGGGATCAGCGCCGGAAGGCTGCGGAAGAAGATGATCTGGGAGGTCGGATAATGGTCGCCCAGCCCCTTCACGAGCACGCCCATGATCGAGAACAGGAAGATGGCGGTGACCTGGCAGGCAATCCCGCGTCCATAGCCGGCCGGTGCGGCAGCTGCTGTAATGGCGGCGGGCATCGCGCGGCCTCCTTCGGGCAACAATTCTTGAAGCCTACGCCCCCATGCGCCGGCTCACTCATGCAAAGATTGCAGGCCAGCCGGTTAACGAAGTTATAACGCTATGAGAAAAAAGGATAATTCGTCGCATTCAGAATGCGAACGTCGCATATGGACCAGTTTTGCGGTCAGCCGAGCCGGAAGAACGGCCTGAATCTCACCCCGATGACATTGCCGACGATCGCAACCGCGATCCAGACCCAGCCATGCAGGCTGGTCGAGGCGACACCGGAGAAGAAGGCACCGATATTGCACCCGTAGGCCAGCCGCGCGCCGTAGCCCAGCATCAGCCCGCCGATGACCGCCGCAATAAAGGGCCGCCATCCCATGGCCAGCGTGGGCGCGACCTTGCCGGCGAGCGAGGCGGCGATCCCGGCGCCGAGGATGATGCCGATATTCATCAGCGAGGTCGGCTCCTCGAGCAGCCCCTGACGGAGTGCTCCCTGGCGCCATTCGACCGCCCAGAAGGTGCTGCTGTTCGGGTCCCAGCCGAACAGCTCCGCCGCCTTCGCGCCCCAGAGCGTGAAGCCCCATGTCACGCCCCAGGGGTAGCCCTTGGCGAGAAGGGTGGCGTAGGCAAGCACGGCGAGCGCCAGCGCGCCGAGCAGCAGAGGCCAGGGCCCCTGCAGCAGAGTGCGCCCGTTCAGCGGATGATTGCGGTCCCAGAGCGGTTTCTTCAGCCGCGCCCCCCAGAGCCAGAGAGCGCCTAGAATCGCCGCGAGCGCGCCGACCTGCATCAGGACAGCAAGCGTATATCCGAACTCGCGGCCGAGAGAGACCGCGCCGAGCGACGGCAGGCTGTGCCAGAACGGAATATCGAGCGAGCCCCAGAAGGACCCGGCGCAGAAGAAGACCAGCACGACCATCATCCGCGCGTTGCCGCCGCCCGCGGTAAAAAGCGTGCCGGAAGCGCAGCCGCCGGCGATCTGCATGCCGAGGCCGAAAATGAAGGCGCCGGTAACCAGCGAGACATTGAGCGGCGCCACCGCGCCGCCGGCCTTGAAGCCGAAGGCCTCGCCGTCGTTCAGAACCGTCGCAAAAAGGATCATCGCGACCGTCAGCATCACCGCCTGCGCGACGATTCCGCTCAGATCCCGGCTCTGGATCAGGTTCCGATAGGCCGCGGTGAAGCCGAAGGCGGCATGATAGAGCGCGACCCCGAGCCCGCCTCCGATGACCAGCAGGGCAAGGCGCCGGGGCTCCCCGTCGAGCAGATGCAGCGCCGCGATCGCGGCGAAGATCCCGCCAAGGACCAGGGCGAGCGGCTTCTGCGGCAGCGGATATGTCGGGACGGCAATGCTCATGGCGCCCCTCTTACCCGCCGCTCCCCTTTTTCGCAATGTCGAGAATGGCACGAACGTCTTCGTCGAGTTCGGCCCCGAGCGTGTCCAGCGCCGGGACCTCGTAGGCCCCGAAGACGTGGGATGGCAGCCGGTAGGTCACGCGCGCGGTACCGTCGTTGCCCTCGGTCACATAGACTCGGATCGGCGCCTCGATACCCGCCGCCTCGGAGGCCGCCAGCATGCGCACCGCATAGGCCGGCTTGAAGAAGAAGAAGACCCGGTTGCCCGGAACGGTCACGCCTTGCGACTGCGCGGCGCAGGTCGCGCAGGCCACGCCGACAATGTTGAAGCCCTGAACCTTGATCGCCTCCGGCAGAGCCTTGACGAAGGCGTCGAACGGCCGGCCGGTCTCGACCGTGACGGTTCCCGAATAGGGATTCCGGATTTCCGCGACGGCAGCGGAACTTCCCGCCACCGACCAGATCAGACACACAAACAGGGCCGCAAAGATCCGTCTCATGGGCCAATCCTCCCGAGAATGTCAGGACCGATTAGCCACGGATCTAAGGGAACGGGAAATAAACAGCGCGTGACGGATGCGAGAGCTATTGCAGCAGGCGCGGCGACGGCACATCCGCGTGGCCCGCGATCTCGTTCGCGAGCGGTCCCGCCTGATGGTGCACCAGCACCCAGTCGGAAGATTCGAGAGCGAAGATGTTGGTCGCAGTCAGCGTCTCGCCGCCAATCCGCTCATAGCAGACCACCAGCGCCAGCTCCTCGCTCAGGAAATGCACCTTCGGCTCGAGGCATTGCAGAGAGGTGCGCACCGGGCCGGACAGGATCTGCGCCCAGCTCTCCATCACCGCATCACGGCCGAAGATCGGGGTCGCGCCGGGATGGATGCAGCTCACGTGCATCTCGCCCGCCCAGAGCGCTTCCATCGCCGCCAGATCGCGGGTCGTGAAGGCGTTGTAGAACGCCTCGTTGCGGATCAGCACGTCAGACTGCCGGGCCCTGCTCATCCGTTGCACGCCGCTCCCCCACTTCCGGTCGCCGGGGTCTAGTAGGTCGCCCGGCCTCCGGAACAATCGAATACGCCACCGGTGCTGAAGCTGCAATCCTCGGAGGAAAGCCAGGCGACCAGATTCGCGATTTCACCGACCTCGCCGAACCGCTTCATCGGAATCTTCGAAAGCATGAAGGCGATAAACTCATCGGTCATCTGATCGAAGATGTCGGTCTTCACCGCGGCCGGCGTGACGCAGTTCACAGTCACGCCGCTCTCCGCCAGCTCCTTGCCGAGGGATTTGGTGAGACCGATCACTCCCGCCTTCGCCGCACTGTAGGCGGGCGCGTTGGGGTTGCCCTCCTTGCCCGCGACGGAGGCGATATTGACGATCCGCCCATACTTGTTGCGCAGCATGTAGGGCACCGCCGCGCGGCAGCAGAGGAAGGTGCCGGTCAGGTCGATATCGATCACCTTGCGCCAGTCCGCGACGCCATATTGCCAGGTCGTCGTGTTCGGCCCGGTGATACCGGCGCTGTTGACCATGATGTCGAGACGGCCGAACTCGCGCTCGACCTCGGCGGCGGCGCGGTCGACCGCGCCGTCGTCGGTGACGTCGACCGTTGCCGTGTGGATCGTGCCGCCGATCTCGGCGGCAGTTTCCTCGAGCTTGGCCGCATCCGCGTCCCAGAGGCTGACCGAGGCGCCCGCGGCGGACAGCCGCGCCGCGACCGCCTTACCGATCCCGCGCGCGCCGCCGGTAACGACGGCGGCACGCCCGGAGAAGTCGTAATCGACCATGGGCCGGCGATCAGCTGTCGGCGACGCAGGTCTGGCGCTGCGCGCCGAGACCGTCGATGCCGAGTTCCACCACGTCGCCCGCCTTCAGGTATTTCGGCTCCGGCTTGAAGCCCATGCCGACGCCCGGCGGGGTACCGGTCGGGATGACATCGCCCGGATGCAGGGTGAAGAACTGGCTGAGATAGTGCACCAGGAAGGCCGGGCCGTAGACCATCGTGTTGGTGTTGCCGTTCTGCCGGAACTCGCCGTTCACCTTGGCCCAGATGCCGAGTTCCTGCGGGTTCGGGATCTCGTCCTTGGTCACCATCCAGGGACCGGTCGGCCCGAAGGTGTCGCAGCTCTTGCCCTTGGTCCACTGGCCTGAACGCTCGGCCTGGAACTCGCGCTCGGAAATGTCGTTCACCACGCAATAGCCGGCGACGTAGTCCAGCGCGTTCGCCTCGGAGACATATTTCGCTTTCTTGCCGATGACGATGCCGAGTTCGACCTCGTAGTCGAGCTTCTTCGAGCCACGCGGCACGATCGTGTCATCGTTGGGGCCGCAGATCGCGGAGGTCGCCTTCATGAAGATGATCGGCTCCGGCGGCACTTCCATGCCGGATTCGGCCGCATGGTCGCTGTAATTGAGACCGACGCAGATCATCTTGCCGACCCCGCCGACGCAGGCGCCGAGACGCGGATTGCCGGAGACGACCGGAAGCGATCCGACATCCGCAGCGGCGATCTTCGCCAGTCCCTCCGGGCTCAGCGCAGCGCCGTCGATGTCGCCGACAATGCCCGACAGATCCCGGATCTTGCCGTCGCCGTCCAGAATTCCCGGCTTTTCGGCACCCGGCGCGCCATACCGCAGCAGCTTCATGGGATAGCTCCTTCCCCCAAACGATTTTTGATTGCAGCCTAAAAGACAGGCGGCGAGGTTTGCAGCCGGATACCGCCAAGTCAAGCAGCGGCAGCGCCGCGTCGGGGAACGTCACCATGGACGAGATGACAGCAGAGGACGCGGCCGTTCTGGCCGTCGATTGGGGAACCACGAGCCTCAGGGCTTTCCGCATGGCAGCGGACGGCACCATCCTTGACCGGCGCCGCGCCGAGGCCGGGATCCGCGCGATCGACGACGGCGATTTCGAGGGCGCGTTTCATCAGATCGTCGGCGACTGGCTGCCGGCCGATCCGGCAAAGGCGCCGCAGATCGTCATGGGCGGAATGATCGGCAGCCGGCAGGGCTGGATCGAGGCGCCCTACCTGCCCTGCCCCGCCGATCCGGCCGGCCTCGCCGCCGCGGCCATTGCAGGCAGGATGGAGTCCGGACATGCCTTCTGGATCGCGCCGGGCCTCTCGACGCAGCAGGACGGTCGGGCCGACGTCATGCGCGGAGAGGAACTGCAGATCCTCGGCGCCCTGGAACAGCTCGGCGGCGGCCGCCACCTGCTTTGCCTGCCCGGCACGCACAGCAAATGGGCGCTGCTGGAAGACGGCATCATCCGCGACTTCCACACCTACATGACCGGCGAGCTGTTTGACCTGCTGCGCCGCCATTCGATCCTCGGCACCACGATCGAGCATGCGGTCTGGTCCGGGGATGGCTTTCGCGAGGGCCTGGCGGCGGCCGGCAAGGAAGGCGGAATGCTGGCCCAGCTCTTCACGGTGCGGGCCGGAACCCTGCTCGGAAGCCTCCCGGTGGAGAAGAGCGGCGCCTTCCTCTCCGGCCTGCTGATCGGCAGCGAAGTTTATGCCGCAGTGCACAATCTTCCTGCCGGATCAGAGGTTTGCATAATCGGCAACCCAGACCTCACCGATCTCTACACCCCGGCGCTGGGCGCCCGTGATATACGCTGTCGCCAACTGGGAGAGTATACAGGCGCCCATGGCTTGTTCCGACTGGCCAAGGATCTTCTGAAAAGAGGATAGCGGCGCCCGCGACGAAGGGATGGGAATGACACCGAATGTCACCTTTCTCGGCATCGGGCGGATGGGCCAGAATATGGCCACCAACATTGCCCGCGCCGGCTTTCCGCTGACGGTCTGGAACCGGACCCAGGGGAAGGCGGAGGCACTCGCTACGCACCACGCCACCATTGCCGACGACCCGGCTGCGGCGGTCGCAGAGGCAGACATCGTCTGCACCTGCGTGACCGACGCCGATGCGGTCAGCGAGATCCTGTTCAAGCGCGGCGTTGCGGAAGCGATGAAGCCGGGCGCGATCTTCTGCGACATGAGCTCGATCGCTCCACGCGCCGAACAGGAATTCGACACGCAACTCACCAAGCTCGGTCTGCGCCATCTGGACGCGCCGGTCTCCGGCGGAACCCAGGGCGCCGAACTCGGCAGCCTCGCCATCATGGTCGGCGGCGAGAAGGATACCTTCGTCGAGGCGACACCCGTGCTCGCCGCCATGGGCCGTCCGTTCCGCGTCGGCCCCTGCGGCGCCGGACAGCTCACCAAGCTCTGCAACCAGGTGATCGTCGCGATCTCCATCGCCGGGCTTTCCGAATCCATGCTGCTGGCCGAGGCCGGCGGCGCCGATCCGGCGGCGGTGCGCGATGCGCTGCGCGGTGGGTTCGCGGAGAGCCGCGTGCTGCAGGAACATGGCGGCCGTATCCTCGAGCGCAACTGGAGCCCCGGTGCTCCGGTCCGCAACATGCTGAAGGACCTCAACACGGTCCTCACCACCGCGGAGCAATGCGGGATCGAGCTTCCGCTCCTCGGCCTCGTCCGGGATTTCTACGACAAGCTGAGCGCCCGCGGCTTCGCCGAGCACGACCAGACCTCGCTGCTGCTTGAGCTCGAACATCGCAATGCCCCGCACCGGGTGGGCGACAAGCCGGACAGCGGGCCGGACGCTTAAGAGCCTTCTAGATTGTCGTCATCCCGGACCCCGATCCGGGACCTTGTGAAGCCGGGCACCGCCCTACGTTCGATGAGGTCCCGGCTCTGCGGCCGGGATGATGTTGATGAGCGGGGCTTAAGGGATCGCTTTCCGCGCGCGGAACTCCTCGAACAGGTCGAGAAACATCTCTTCCGAACGCACATAATCGTGAAACCCGGCCATGCGGATCTTCAGCGTGTCGGTCATCACGTCCCAGTCGGTGCCGAAGACGTAATCCGCGAAGGGCCAGGCGGCGATATCGGCATAAGGCGTCTTCATCAGCCCGTATTTCTCCACCATGCGCTCCCAGAGCGGCGCCTTGTCGGCCATGAACTCGGTCAGCGGAATGGTCTGCACGTCGCCAAGCTCCATGTCGAAATGCGCGGCGAATTTCGGCCAGACATTCTTCCAGCGGAAGAAATCCCCGTTGGTGATGTTGAAGACCTCGTTCCGCGCGCTTTCCGCCGTCGCGCAGAACAGCATGGCGCGCGCGAGCAGGGCCGAGTCCGTGACCTGGTAGACCGCCTCCCAGGCGCCCGGCTTGCCCGGAAAGCGCAGCGGCAGGCCGAGCTCCTTCGAGATCGCCGCATAGACCGCGATGCAGGTGGAGATATTCATCGGATTGCCGACGGCGAAGCCGCAGACCGTGTGCGGACGGAGCGCCGACCAGCTCCACCTCTGCCTTTCCTGCGCCGCACGCAACCAGCTTTCCTGCGCGTGATAGAAGTTCGGCAGCATGTGCGGCGGGTCTTCCTCCCGTGCCGGGGTCCGGAACGGCCCGAGATGGCTGCCGTAGATCTTGTTCCCCTCGATCAGCTGGACATGCTCCAAATCCTTCGAGGCCGCCGCCACCGGCTCGACGGAATTGACCAGCATGGCGAGGTTCGGCGCATCGTGCTCCGCCCAGGTCGGACGGGCCTGGAAGGCTGTGTAGAAGATATGCGTGATGTCGGTCAGGCCGCCGAGCTTGGCCTCGGCATCCGCGCGGTCGAGCAGGTCGACCGAGATATGCGCCGCCCTTGTCGGGAAGTCCGGTGCCCTCCGGCTGACGCCAACGATGTCCCAGCCGCCGACCTCCTCCAGATGTTGCACCAGCCGGCGCCCGATTACGCCGAGCGCCCCGACGACCAGAGCCTTTTTCTTCGCCATCGCCTCCTCCACTTGCTTTTGCGGCGAAGTGTGAGAGGCCGGCCGGATGCCGTCAACGCGGCTCCCGGATCATAGAAAACGGGAGGGGCAAGAAAACCCCTCCCGCTCCCGTCGCACCGACCGGTCCCGGTCAGTTGGTTATTTGGCGACCATCTCCTGCGGCAGCGGCGTTTCCGGCGTGCTAACCGGAAGGATCGGGTACTCGACCCGCGGCTGCTCGCCGGTCAGGGTGTGCAGGAAGGCGGTGATCAGATCGACCTCCTCTTCCGAGAGTTTCTCGCCGAGCTGGCTCTCGCCCATCACCGCCACGGCCTGACGCAAGTTCCAGACGATGCCGGAGTGGAAATAGGGCGCGGTCAGCGCGATGTTGCGCAGCGGCCCGGCCCGGAACACGTAGCTGTCATCCGCGGTCTGCGTGACCTGGAAGCGGCCGAGATCGTTCGGCGGCAGGATTTCCGCACCCGGCTTTTCCATCACGCCGAAGGGAAAATAGCCTTCGCCGCCGATATTCACCCCGGCATGGCAGCCCGCGCAGCCCTTGTCCATGAAGAGCTTCAGGCCTTTCTTCTCGTCCGCAGTCAGAACGTTCGCGTTGCCTTCGAGATACTGGTCGAAGCGGGAGGCCGGGGTGATCAGGGTTGCCTCGAAGGCCTCGATCGCCTTCGCCATGTTGTCGAAGGTGACCGGCTTGTCCTCGCCCGGGAAGGCGCGTGTGAAGCGCTCGACATATTCCGGCATGCTGCGCAGCGTGACCTCCACCGCGTGCGGCTGGTTGTTCATCTCGACGCCGGCCTGGATCGGCCCCTTTGCCTGGGCTTTCAGGTCATCGGCGCGGCCGTCCCAGAACTGGGCGACGTTGAAGACCGCGTTCAGCACCGTCGGCGCATTGCGCGGACCCTTGGCCCAGCCGTGGCCGATCGAGGTCTCCAGGTTGTCGTCACCGCCCATGCCAAGATTGTGGCAGGTGTTGCAGCTGATCAGGTGGCTCGAGGAAAGCCGCGGCTCGAAGAACAACATCTTGCCGAGCTCGACCTTTTCATGGGTGACGGCATTGTCCTTCACCGCCGGCACGACGGAGGGGATCGGCTCGAAATAGCCTTTCGCCTCCTCCATCAGCTCTTCCGCGCGGAGGGCCGAGGGATCCGAAACGAGGGCCAGGGAGAAAAGTCCTGCGATGGAGCAGGCCCTGATAGCTGTACCAAACACGGTATCTGTCCTTTCATTTGTCATGCGCCCGCCAGAACGGCGGAATGGATTACACGACTGAGAAAGCTCACTTTTCTTCTTGTTATCTGAGCCAGGACAGTTCTTAGAACAATTCTAAACTAGCGGCATTGATCTGCCTCAATAGGCGCACAAAAAATAGGAATTTGACGTGGATCAGATCGAGGCCTGGGCGGCGGCGATACGGGCGACCGGCAGGCGGTTCGGCGCGCAGGAGACGTAGTCGAGGCCGATCGAATGGCAGAATCGGACGGTCTTGGCGTCACCGCCATGCTCGCCGCAGATCCCGATCAGCAGCTCACCGTTCTCGGCCCGGCCGCGCTCGGTCGCGATCCGCACCAGTTCGCCGACGCCCTCGATATCGAGGGTGACGAACGGGTCGAGATCGACGACGGAATTGTTCATGTAGGTGGTCAGGAAGGCGTCCGCGTCGTCGCGCGACATGCCGAAGACTGTCCGGGTCAGGTCGTCCGTGCCGAAACTGAAGAAATCCGCGCTCTTGGCGATCTCGCCGGCCCGGAGCGCGGCGCGCGGCAGCTCGATCAGGGTGCCGACGAGGTAGTTGATCGTGCAGCCGGTCTCCTGCTCGACGGCGGCGGCCACCCGGTCGACGATGACGCGCACGAAATCGAACTCGCGCTTGCCGACGACCAGCGGCACGGTGATCTCCAGCGTGACGGTCTCGCCGAATTCCTGCATCACCGCGCTCGCCGCCTCGAACATCGCGCGGACCTGCATCTCGGTAATCTCGGGATAGGAGATCGCGAGGCGGCAGCCTCGGTGGCCGAGCACCGGCACGATCTGGCGCACCGCGGCGACCCTCTTGCGCACAGCCTCCACCGGCAGGCCGAGCGCCTCCGAGGTCTCCTGATAATCCTTGTCGGTTTCCGGCAGCACTTCGTCGAGCGGCGGATCGAGCAGGCGCACCGCCACGGGGAAACCACGCAGCTCCCGGAACAGCCGGGTGAAGTCGGCGCGCTGCAGCGGCAGCAGCCGGTCGAGCGACGGCCGCCGCTCGCGCTCGTTGCGCGCCAGTGTCAGCTCGCGCACGGTCAAGATCCGCTCCGGAGCAAAGAAAGTGTGCTCGGTCGCGACCAGACCAATCCCGTCGGCGCCGAAGCGGCGGGCGGCGCTCGCATCCTCCATGGTCTCGACATTCGCGCGGACGCGGAGATGA
>NZ_JAEPQA010000017.1 GCF_017640745.1 Nisaea sp.
CGCAAGGCGCTCGGCATAGACCTCCCCGCAAACGCCGTCTTCGCTCACCCCACAGCCAGAGACCTCGCTAAACATGTAAGAGAGGCGAAGAGGGCGGACGAAAAGCCGATCGTGAAGGTGGAGCGGGAGACCGTGCTGCCGTCGCTCGGGCAGGAACAGCTCTGGTTCCTCTCCAGCCTCGAAGGCTCCAACGCCTACAACGTCCCGGACGGTTTCGTCATCGACGGGCCGCTCGATCTGGCGGCGCTTTCCGGCGCGGTCAGCGACATCGTCGCCCGCCACGAGGCGTTGCGGACCGTGCTCGTCGAGGAAGATGGCCGGCTGATCGCGAAGGTGCAGCCGCCTGCGCCGGTCGATGTCCCGCTGGAAACCCTGGAAAGCAGCGATGAGGCGGCGATCCGGGCCTGGTTCGAGCGAAAGGGGCTCGAGAGTTTCGATCTTGGCCGGGACATCCCCGTCCGTGCCTCCGTCGCGGCGCTGCCCGACGGGCGGCATCTGCTGGCGCTTGTGATGCATCACAGTGCGACCGACGGCGGTTCTGCCCCGGTGGTCTATCGCGATCTCACCATGGCGTATCACGCCCGCTGCCGCGGCCGGGCACTCGCCCTGCCGCCGCTCTCCATCGAATATTTCGACTGGGCGGCCTGGCAGCGGGAGCGCATGGCCTCGCCGGAGACGGCGGAGAATGTCGAGAAGGTCGCGCGGCGGCTCGCCAGGGCGCCGCAGACCCTCGATCTACCGGAGGATTTCCAGCGCGCCGATCCGCAGGGCTTCGAAGGAGCCATGCTGCATCTGCCCGTGCCCGGAAAGCTCGCCCGGGCCCTGCGCGGCAAGGCGCGGGACAAGCAGGCGACGCTCTTCATGCTTCTGCTCGCCGGTCTCGGCGTCACGCTGCAGAGACTTTCGGGCGAGAGCGACATCGTCGTCGGCGCCCCGGCCTCCGGACGGGACCGCGGAGAGGTTCAGGACCTTGTCGGCTATTTCGTCAACACGGTGCCGCTGCGTCTGCGGTTCGAGGATGCCGGCTCGCTCGACGACGCGGTCGAGATCGCGCGGCGCGAGGTTCTGGAAGGATTCACCTATCAGGATCTGCCGATGGACCGGGTGGTGCAGGCGCTCGGCCCGGACCGGGCAGCGGGACGAACACCGCTCTTCCGGGTCATGCTGGTGCTGCAGCCGGCCGACCGCATGGCGCTCGCGCTCGACGGTGCGACGGTGACGCCGATGCATATCGACGCGGTCAGCGCGCGTTACGACCTGACCTTCGCCTTCGACGATCTCGGCGACGGACTCGGCCTCGTCGTGCACTACGCCTCCGACCTGTTCAGCGACGCGAGCGCCCGCCGTTTCGCCCGATATTACGAGAAGGTGCTTTCCGATCTCGTCGCCGAACCGGAAACGGATCTGGCGGCGGTCTCCCTCTTCGCGCCGGGCTCGCCGGAGCGGTCGGCGGAAATCGCGGGGGCGGAGATCGTCGATGCGCGCGGCGCGCCGGAGGGCACGGTGGTCTCGCGGTTCGCGGAAATGGCGGCGGCGCACGAATCGCTGCCGGCGCTCGAAGGCCAGGACGGTGCGTCTCTGACCTATGCCGAGCTGGACCGCCTGACGGACGAACTGGCCGCCGGTCTTGCGGCGAGGGGCGTCGGGCGAGGGACGCCGGTCGGTGTCAGCATGGCGCGCGGACCCAAACAGATCGCGCTCTTCCTCGCGGTGCTGAAAGCGGGCGGTGCCTATGTCCCGCTCGACCCGGAACAGCCCGGAGCGCGGCTTGCCGAAATGGCGGCGGATGCCGGTCTCGCGTTCGTGGTGACGGATGGCGGGACGGCATGGCTGCCCGCCGGAGTGGAGGCGGTCGATTGCAATGCGCTCAAGGTTCCGGGCGGCAAGGTGACGTGCCCCGCGACCCTGGGTGCGGACGCCGCCTATATCATGTTCACCAGCGGCTCGACCGGACGTCCGAAAGGCATCCGGGTGCCGCACCGTGCGATCCTTCGGCTCGCGGTTGAGCCGGGCTTTGCGAAGTTCGGTCCCGGCAAGCGTGTCGCGCAGATTGCGACCACGGCCTTCGATGCCGCGACCTACGAGATCTGGTGCGCCCTGTTGAACGGCGCGACCACTGTCGTCGTGGGACGTGAGGCGACCTACGATCCGGATGCGCTCGCGGCGGCATTCGGCACGGCACGGCCGCATTCGATGTTCCTCACGACGGCGGTCTTCAATCGTGCAGCCGCAGCCGAAGCGGATGTGTTTGCCGGGATCGAGGAGATCCTGGTCGGCGGCGAACGGGTGGATCCGGATGCAATGCGCACGGCGCTGGATCGCTGGCCGGGGCTCCGGATTTCCAACGTCT
This sequence comes from Nisaea sp., assembly GCF_017640745.1. Taxonomy (GTDB): domain Bacteria; phylum Pseudomonadota; class Alphaproteobacteria; order Thalassobaculales; family Thalassobaculaceae; genus Nisaea. Next base: position 2,351 of record NZ_JAEPQA010000017.1, read on the forward strand.
ACGGTCCGACCGAGACGACCACTTTCGCGAGCCATTACCCAGTCGATCAGATCGCGGCGGGGGCAGGCAACGTGCCGATCGGTGGGCCGATCCGGGGCACGGCGCTCTATGTGCTCGATGCCAATCTGGAGCCTGTGCCGCGCGGTGTCGCCGGCGAGCTCTATATCGGTGGCGCCGGGCTCGCGGACGGTTATGTCGGACGGCCCGGGCAGACGGCGGAAGCTTTCCTCGCAGACCCGTATGCAGACGAGCCCGGCGCCCGCATGTACCGGACGGGCGACCTCGTCCGGCGAAGGGCGGACGGCGCGGTCGAGTATCTCGGCCGTATCGACCGGCAGATCAAGCTGCGCGGCTTCCGCATTGAGCCGGGCGAGATCGAGGCGGTGCTGCGCGAGGTTTCCGGCGCCGATCAGGTCGTTGTGGATGTGCGCGAAAGCGCCGGCGACCGTGCGCTCTACGGCTGGGCAGTCGCGCCGGAGGGCACGGATACGCGACGCTGGCGCGATGCTCTGGCCGAACGGTTGCCGGGCTGGATGGTGCCGCGGCGGATCGCATTGCTCGACGCGCTGCCGCTCACGCCGAACGGCAAGCTCGACCGGACGGCTCTTGCGCTGCCCGAGGCAGCGGCTAGAGCGGAGGATGCCGGACCGGTGGCATATGCCACGGACACCGAGCGGGAGCTTGCCGCACTCTGGAGCGAACTTCTGGGTGGGGGGAGCTTCCGGCCCGATGACGGTTTCTTCAATGTGGGCGGCCATTCGCTGCTCGGCGTCCGCCTCGTTGCGGGGATCCGCGAGCGCTTCGGCGTCGCGCTGCCGCTACGCACGATCTTCGAGCAGCCCGGCCTCGGGGCCATGGCACGGGCGGTGGATGCGCTGCGACCGGCGGAGGGCGATGCCGCGGCCACGGCGGGTGACGGTCCGATCACGCGCCGGGCGCGGCGGTCCGGCAGGAAAGGCATGGAGCTGACATGAGCCCCGACGGTCTTGGCGACAGGCTGGATGTCGTCCTCGAACCCGATCTGCCGCTCTCGACGATGCAACTCGGTATCCTCGCCGAGCAATGGATGGCGCCCGGGAGCACGCGCTACAACGTGCCCGTCGCCTTTCGCGTCCGCGGCCGGGCGGATCTTGGCGCGCTGCGCGCGGCGCTTGTCTGGCTGGCGGAGCGGCACGAGGTCCTGCGCACGGTCTACCGCGACAGTCCGGACGGGCCCGTGCAGGCGATCGCCGAGGAAGCACCGGACCTTCTGACGGTCGCGTCCGTCGAAACGCCGGAAGCGCTCGGGACGGCCGCGCGGCGCGAAGCGGGACATGTCTTCAACCTGAAATCCGAGCTCCCGCTGCATGCGGCCTATATTTCAGCCGGGCCGGACGACGGCGCTCTGGTGCTTGTTTTTCATCACATCGCCGTCGACGGCTGGTCGCTGCGCCTGTTGCTGGAAGAGCTGGCGGCCGCCTACCGTGCTTTCCTCGAAGGAGACGCGCCGGAGCTGCCGGAGCCGGATCTGCAATACGCCGATTGGGGCGCCTGGCAGCAGGAAAAGCTCGCGCGGCCCGAGGCGGAGGCTCTGCGCCGGGCCGCCATCGACCGGCTTGCAGCCATCGAGGAGGATCTCGGCCTGCCGCCGCGTCCGGCCCTGCGGAACGAGGCGGATAACGGCGCCGAAATGCTGCCTTTCGAGCTGGACGGCGCGACCGTCGGCCGGGCGGAGCAAACGGCACGGCGCCTCGGGGTCAGCCTTTATGCCCTGCTCGCCGGGGCCTACGGCCTCGTGATCGGGCGTCTCTGCGACAGGGACCGGCTCGCCCTCGGCATGCCGGTGGCTCTGCGGGACCGGAGCGAGGTGCATGGCACGGCGGGCTGCTTCGTCAATACCGTGGCCTTCACGGTCGATCTCGAACGGTCGCTGACGCGGGACCGTTTTCTTGGGCGGTTGCGCGATGCGGTGGTCGATGCCCTCGACGCGCGGGAGATTCCGTTCGAGCAGATCATGCGCGGCCTCGCCGAAAAGCGCGGCGATACGGCGCCGGCGGTGCGCTGTTTCTTCAATTTCGACGATGCCGGGATCGCGCCTCCGGACCTGCCGGGAGTGGCGCTGGAGATCCTCGAGTGCGACCGGGGCACAGCCAAGTTCGACCTGATGATGTCCATGGTGCGGAGCGGTGACGGCATCCGCGCCGGGTTCGATCATGCGCTCGGTGTGTTACCGCCCGAGGTCGCGCGCTCGGTGCCGGACCGGTTCCATCGGGCGCTGGACTGGCTCTGCGCGGCGGGGAATCCTGCGCTCTCTGAGTTCTCACTGCTTGAGACCGGCGAAAGCCATCGGGTCGAGACGCTTGGAACGGGCGACGTGCGGGCTGTTCCGGACGATACGCTCGACGGCGGGGTCCTTGCTGCCGCGGAACGCGATCCGGACGGCATCGCGGTCACCGCGCCGGACGGCCGCCTGACGTTCGGTGAACTGGTCACTGCGGCCGAAACATTCGCCGGGCAGCTCGCTTCCGCAGGCACCGGGCACGGCGACCGGGTCCTCGTCATACTGCCGCGCGGGCTGGCCCTGCCGGTGGCGATGCTCGGCGCGCTCAGGGCCGGGGCGGCCTATGTCCCCGTCGATCCGGGAGTCCCGGAGCAAAGGTTGAAGGACGTCGTCGCGGACGCGGAGCCCTCGGCGCTGATCTGCGCGGCGGGTGCCTCCGTGGAAGTCGCTGACACAGTTGCCTTGTTCGAGGCGGACGGAACCGGCTTCCGGCATGTGCGCGGCGGCGGCACGGCGGCAGCGCGGATTGCGGCGCGCCCGGACGATCTCGCCTACATGATCTACACCTCCGGCTCCACGGGACGGCCGAAGGGCGTGATGGTCCCCCATCGCGGAGTGATGAACTATCTTGGCTGGGCGCGCGACGCCTACACCATCGACGAGGGTGACGGCACCGCGGTGCTGACCGCGACCGCGTTCGACGCGACCGTGCTGTCCTTCTGGCTGCCGCTCGTCGCGGGCAAGCCGGTGCATCTGCTGCCCGAGGAAGGCGCCGTCGAGGAACTGGCCGAACGGCTCGCCGTCGGGGCCGGTTACGGCTTCGTCAAGATGACACCCGCGCATCTCGACCTGCTGGCGGAGCTGAAGTCGGTCGCGGCGCAGAAGACAGGCGCGCGGATGTTCGTGATCGGCGGCGAGGCGCTGGCCGTCGCCTCGACCGCACCCTGGCGCCGCGGCGCGCCTGATATCCGGCTGATGAACGAATACGGTCCGACCGAGACCGTGGTCGGCTGCACCTGGCATGAGGCGGATGCCTCCGGCGGCGCGTCGGAGCCGATCGGCAAGGCGATCTGGAACACGAGGCTCTATGTTCTCGACCGCAATCTCGATCCGCTGCCGGCGGGTGTGACGGGCGAGCTCTATGTCGGCGGCGCGGGCGTCTCCTGGGGCTACTGGCGGCGGCCGGGTCTGACGGCGGAGCGCTTTCTCGCCGATCCCTTCGCTGCGGAGCCGGGCGCGCGGATGTACCGGACCGGCGATCTCGTGCGCTGGCGCGCCGACGGCACGCTCGAGTATCTCGGCCGGGCGGACGAGCAGGTGAAGGTCCGCGGCTTCCGGATCGAGCCTGGCGAGATCGAGGCGGGACTTCGTTCCATCGACGGTGTTCAGAACGCGGCGGTGATCGCGGCCGGCGAGGGCAGCGACAAGCGGCTGGTCGCCTTCGTGACCGGAGAGGCCGATCCCGAAAAGTGCCGGGCGCGGCTCGCGGCCCTTTTGCCCGCGCACATGGTGCCGGACCAGATCCAGAAGCACCTCGCGCTGCCATTGACCGGGAGCGGAAAGATCGACCGGCGGCAACTCGCGGCGCTCGCGGCGGAACCGTCGTCTGTGCCCGCCGTAGCCGAAGCGGCGACGGGAGCCGATCCCGAAAAATGCGCGGCGCTGGTCGAACTCTGGCGGACCGTGCTGAAGAACGATGCGGCGGACGCGGGGACCGATTTCTTCAAGTCCGGCGGCACCTCGCTTGCGGCGATCCGTTTGATCGCGCGGCTGAAGCGGAACTTCGGGGTAGAGCCGAGTTTTGCGGACCTTGCTTCTGCGCCGACCCCGGCGGCGCTGGCTGCCCGTCTCTTCGGTGGGGACGGGGCAACCGAACCGGCGCTTCTGCCGGAGGTGCTGGAGATCGTGCGGACGGTCCTGAAACAGCCGGATCTGGGTCCCGACGCGGATTTCTTCAAGTCCGGCGGCACCTCGCTCGCGGCGATCCGCATTGTCGCCCGTCTGAAACGCGCGCTCGGCCGCGAGGTCGCGAGCGACGTGGTGCATCGGGGATTGACGCCTACGGGCATCGCCGCGCTGCTCGATAAGATGGAAACGGCGGCGACTGATAGCGGTCCGGCGCGGACGTTGGCCGAGGGCGAGACGCCCGTTGCATCCCCCGGTGAAGCCCAACTCTGGCTCGAACACGCGCTTGGCGCCGATGCGAGCGCCTATGTCATGCAGGCGGCGATCCGTGTTGCTCTGAACGACCCTGAAACGGAAATCGCGGCGGCTTTTGCCGCCCTTGCCAACCGGCATCCGGTCTTGCGCACGTCTTATCCGGGCGGTGTCGATGGTGCGTCAGTCACGATTGCCGACACACCGAAGCCCGCGATCAGGTGTCTTCGTGGAGGCGAGGATCTCGACGCTTCCGTCAAGGCATCGGCGCGCGCCGATGCGGAAGGCCGCTTTGCCATCGAGAATGGCGAAACCGCACGGCTCACCTATGTCGGGGACGGTGCCGGAAGCGGCGTGCTGGTCCTCTCCCTGCACCATATCGTCTCCGACGGAACGACCCTCGGTGTGTTGCTGAGAGATCTGACCGCGCTGCTGAAAGGCGGTACGCTGCCATCGGCGCCGCAGGCCGACTACCGGGCCTACGCGAAATGGCGCGGCGATCAGGTCTGCGCGACGGAGGCGGCCGAGACGGAGTTCTGGAAAGCGAAGCTGACCGATGCGCCGGGTCCGCTCGATCTGCCGGCAGATCGGGCGCGTCGGCCTGGGCACCGGTCTCGGGGCGCTTCGGTGCTGCTGCGGATAGATCCGGAGCTTGCGCGCCGTGCCGAGACACTGGCGCGGGAGCAGGGCGGGACCTTGCAGGGCCTGCTGGTCTCCGCTTATGCGCTGTTCCTGCACCGCCTGACCGGAGCGGAGGATCTGGTGCTCGGCATTCCGGTCAGTAACCGTCCTGACGGGTTCGAGGATGTCGCGGGGCTCTTTCTCAACACCCTGCCGCTGCGCCTGACCATGGACGGCACCGAGAGCGGTGCCGGACTGCTCGGCCGTGTCCGCGAGGGCATGACGGAACTGCTGAGCCATGCCGGACTGCCGCTGGCCCGGATCGTCGAAGCGGTCAATCCGGAGCGCCTTTCCGGGCGCACGCCGTTGCTGCAGACCGTGCTGGACTGGCGCGAGGCGGCGACCGGCGACGCTTTGGGGACGGATCTGGTCCCGCTGCCGGTGGCGACGGCGCCGTTCGATCTCGCCGTCAGTCTCTCCCGAGATGCAAAAGGGGGGATTGCCGGCGGCTTCATCTATGACGGTGCCCTGCTGGACGAGGCCACGGTCGCGGCCTGGACCCGATCTTTCGCGACGCTTTTCGAGGGCCTGGTCGGAGCCCTCGGACAATTCGTCGGAGCGCTTTCGGCCGTGGCCGACGAGGATCTTCCGCGCTCCGTGTTGCAGGGTCCCGAATCAAGGGAGCTTCCAGGTCTGGATGTGCTCTTGGCGCGGAGCCTGGCGGAACATGCGGATCGGCCGGCGCTCGATTTCGATGGCGCCGTGCTCACCTATGCCGACCTCGAAGGACGGGCACGCGCCGTGTCGCCGGTTTCCGGTCCGGTCGCTATGGTGGCGACCGGCGATCCTGTCGAGCGCGTGGTCGAAGCGCTCGCCGCGCTGCTGTCGGGCAAGGTCCTGGCGCTGATTGATCCTGCGCTGCCGGAAGCGCGCAGGGAACAGATGCGCAGGACGCTCGCCGAGGTGTCCGAGGGAACGGACGGCGCCTATGCCCAGTTCACCAGTGGCTCGACCGGCACGCCCAAGGCGGCGCTGCTCGGGCGTGCCGGGCTCGCCAACCTGATCCGAACCATCGGCAGCGATCTCGAAATCCGGCCGGGCAGCCGGGTGCTGCAGCTGGCGGCTCCGGCCTTCGACGCCTGGGTCTGGGAAGTCTTCACGACGCTCGGCGCGGGCGGCACGCTGGTTCTTGCGGACCGCGAGGCGCTGCAGGCGGGCGCGCCGCTGGCTGCAACCCTGGAGGAGCGCCGCGTCAGCCATGTCACGATCACGCCGTCGGCCCTGGCGGCGCTCGGCGAGCACGACTTCCCGGATCTGCGGACGGTGGTCGCTGCGGGTGAGCCGCTGCCGTCCGATCTTGCGGATCTCTGGGCGCCGGGGCGTCGTCTACTGAACGCCTACGGGCCCTGCGAGACCACGGTCTGCGCGACGCACGGGCTCTGCACGGCCGGGACGTCGTCCGATATCGGTACGCCGATCGCGGGGATGTCCGTCACGGTAACCGACCGCTACGGGCAGCCAGCCATTCCGGGCGCGGTCGGCGAGATCGTGATCGGCGGGATTGGCGTCGGGCTGGGTTATCTCGGCAATGACGACGCGACTGCGGAGAGGTTCTTTGACGGGCCGGACGGTGCGCGGATGTATCGGACCGGGGACATGGCGCGGGTCACGGGCTCCGGGCGGCTCCAGTTCGTCGGGCGGGAAGACCGGCAGGTAAAGGTCCGCGGCGTGCGCATCGAGCTCGACGAGATCGAGCATGCGCTGCGCCATGTTGCCGGCGTCGCGCAGGCGGCGGTGAAGGCAGTTTCGGGCGCGGACGGGCGACCGGCGCTAGCCGCATGGGTGACCGGGCCGGCCGAGAATGCTGCGGGCGAGGTTCGCAGGGCGCTCGGGGAAAAGCTTCCCGAGACCATGCTGCCGGCTTTCCTCAATGTCCTCGAAGCGATGCCGATGACCGTCACGGGCAAGGTCGACCGGACCGCGCTGATGTTGCCGGAAAGCGCCAAGGCAGATGAGGATGAGGCGCCGCGCTCTGAAGCCGAAGCGGAGATTCTCGATATTTTCCGAGAGGTGCTCTCGCTTGGGAAGCGCCCGGGACGGAACCGGAACTTCTTCACCCTTGGCGGCCACTCGCTCCTTGCTGTTCGTCTGGCGGCGAGGTTGGGCGAGACGTTTGGATGCAAACTGCCGCTGCCGCGGGTCTTCGCCAATCCGACCGCTGCAGGCCTTGCCGTACTGGTGTTGGGACAACAGGAGGAACGCGGTCCGTGCCTGCTCCGCACCTTGCGGGACGGTGCGGAGCCGGCGGCCTATCTTGTTCACCCGGTCGACGGATCCGGCGCTGTCTATCAGAAGCTTGCCGATGTCTGGGCCGGGGAGCGCCGTATCGTCGCCCTGGAGCAGGGTGCCGGTTTCGAGACCCTCGCGGCACAGGCAGAGGTCTATGCGGACGTCGTTATGGAAGCGGCGGATGAGGCTGCACCCATCCTGCTCGCGGGCTGGTCGCTCGGCGCGGTTATCGCTGCCGCTGTTTCGGCGCAGTTGCGCAAAGCGGGTAGGGATGTGAGGCTGGTGCTTCTGGATGCCGCCGCACCGTCAGCCGGCGATGCCGAAATCGATGCGGCGGAGATCGAAGCCGCGGCGGCGGAAGCCGGCGCCGACGCGGAGATCGCGGCCCGCGCGCGGGACAATGTCCGCATCGCGGCGGAGCATCGCTTCGCGCCGGTGAGCGGACCGGCCGCGGTCATAAAAGCACGCGGCACCGAACGTCCCGGAGCGGACGACGGGCTGGGTTGGGCGGCGGTATTCGAGCGCGTGACCGCTAAAGAGGCTGCAGGGACACATCAGACATTGCTGCGCGAGGGAGATCTCGCGGGGCTGACGAAGCTGATCGAATTGCTTTGGCACGAGCAAGGGGAGCGATAGGGATGGCAACGGTAGACGGAACCGTACGGCAATTGTTCGCGGGCGAGGATTTCGCTGTCATCGTCGAGGCGGACGGCACGAGCGACAATGCGGCGTCCTGGGTCTCGGCCAATATCGCGGGCATCGAGGACCTGGCGAAGACTCATCCGGTCGTCGTGCTTCGCGGCATCGGCCTGTCCGACGAGAAAGGCTTTCCGCCGGTGCGCGACCTGTTGGTCGGCCGGCCGGCGAACTATGTCTATCGCTCGACCCCGCGCACCGAAGTGCTCGAGGGCGTGCTGACGGCGACGGAATATCCGGCGAGCGAAGAGATCCTGATGCATTGTGAAAACGCCTATCAGCGCGACTGGCCGCTGCGTCTGGTCTTCTGCTGCATCAAGCCGGCGGAGACGGGCGGGCAGACGCCGGTCGCCGACGTGCGCAAGGTGACGCGGGATATCGGAGACGAGATCCTCGACGAGGTCGAGCGCCGGGGCATCCGCTATATCCGGAACTATCACGAGGGCTTCGATCTCGACTGGAAGACGGTGTTCCAGACCGAGGACAGAGGCGAGGTCGAAAGCTTCTGCCGGGCGAACGATATTGATTTCGAATGGACGCCGGACGGCCATCTGAAGACGGCGCAGACCTGTCAGGGCACCGCGCGCCATCCGGTCACCGGCGAGCGGCTCTGGTTCAACCAGGCGCATCTCTTCCATGCCTCCGCGCTCGGCGAGGACGTACTGGAGGATCTGGTCGATATTTTCGGCGAGGACGGGCTGCCGCGCGATGCGCGCTACGGCGACGGCACGCCAATCCCGGGCGAGGTGCTGGAGAAAGTCCGCGCGGCCTTCCAGAAAGAGGCCCGGCAGTTCGACTGGCAGGCGGGCGACGTCATGCTGGTCGACAATATGCTGGCCTCGCATGCCCGCCGGCCCTTCACCGGTTCGCGCCGGGTGCTGGTCAGCATGGGCCGGATGCATTCCGAAATTGAGCAGGTCGCGGGCGCGGCTGAATAGACCGCGAGAAGTAAGAGGCTGGGAGGCCGTCCATGCGCATTGCGCTCGTCAACATGCCGTTCTCGTCGCTGCAGATCCCGTCGATCGCGCTGCACCAGCTCGAGACCGTGGTCCGCGAGAAATTCTCCGACGCCGAGACCAGCGTGCATTACCTGAACCACGATTTCGGGGCGTTGGTCGGACCCGACCTCTATGCCTGGATTTCCGAAAGCCTCGCCGGCCATACCTGCGGCTTTGGTGAATGGCTGTTCCGCCATGCCGCCTTCCCGGAGCACGGCGACAATACCGAGGCCTATTTCGCCCGCTACCTGCACCATTTCGGCAAGGAACAGGTCGAACGCTATCACCGCGAACTGGCGCCGGTGCGTGCCGACCTGCCGCGCATTCTCGACGAGATGATCGAGACCCACGGGCTGGCGGATGCGGATATCGTCGGGCTCACCTCCATGTTCTTCCAGAACATGCCGAGCTTCGCGCTGGCGCGGCGTCTGAAGGAGACGGGTTCGAAGGCGCTGGTGCTGATGGGCGGGGCTAATTGCGAAGGCAATATGGGGATCGAGATCGTCAACAACGTGCCCTGGCTCGACTATGTCTTCTCCGGTCACGCGCTGGTCAATTTCCCGAAGTTCCTAGACGCCTTCAGAGCGGGCGAGACCGAGGCCATGTCGAGGATCGACGGCATCTTCAGCCGGAGCAACAGCCGTTCGATCACCGCGCTCGATCCGTCGGTGAAAGCAAAGCGTCCCTCGGATGCGAAGCCGGAACTGCAGGTGGAGGGCATCAAGGTCGACGGGCCGGAGCGTTCGCTCAACAGCGACGTGCCGCTCGATTACGAGGTCTATCTCGACTCCTACCAGCGCCATTTCGGCGACCATCGCGCGGACGAGGTCGAGCTGCTCTTCGAGACCTCGCGCGGCTGCTGGTGGGGCGAGAAGGCGCATTGCACCTTCTGCGGCCTGAACGGCGCGACCATGAAGTTCCGCGAGATGGGGGTGGATCTCGCGCGCAAGACGATCCAGGAGATGGTCGACAAGTATGCGGACCGGGTGACCCGCTTCGCCAGCGTCGACAACATCATCCCGAAATCCTACACCGACGACCTGCTGCCGGCGCTGAAGGTGCCGGACCACGTCACCCTCTTCTACGAGGTGAAGGCGGATCTTTCCCGCGAGCAGCTGAAGACGCTGGCGACGGCGCGGGTGGTCGAGGTCCAGCCGGGGGTCGAGTCCATCGCGACCGAGACCCTGAAGCTGATGCGCAAGGGTACGACCGCCTTCAACAATATCCGCTTCCTCGCCGACTGCGCGGCCGAGGGGGTGAAGCCGGTCTGGAACCTGCTCGTCGGCTTCCCGGGCGAGTCCGCCGAGACCTTCGAGATGTACCGCAAGAACCTGCCGCGGCTGACCCACCTGCCGCCGCCCTCCGGTGTCTTCCCGGTGCGCTTTGACCGGTTCAGTCCCTATTTCACCCAGGCGGACAGCTTCGGGCTCGATCTCGAGCCGCTGGATTATCACGAGCTGAACTATCCCTTCCCGGAAGAGGTGGTCTGGAACATGGCCTACTATTTCCGCGACCGGAACATCGATGCGCCCTACCAGGTCGATCTCGCCGAGCATCTGGCGCATCTGCGCGAGGCGGTGACGAAGTGGCGGGCGCGCTGGGAATCCGAGGCGGGAGCGCCGCGGCTCCGCCTGATCGAGGACGATTATGGCTGGCTGGTCGAGGACCAGCGGACCGGCCACAAGGTCGAGCACGAACTCGACGATCCGGATGTCGAACTGCTGCGGGCGCTTGAAACGCCGCAGGCGATCTCCAAGGCGCGCGAGATGAATGCCGACAGCCTCGCCTATCTGCAGGAGCTGGGGCTGCTGTTCGAGGAGCGCGGCCGGGTGATGTCACTGGTCATGGAGGGCACGCGGCACGATCTCGATGCCGGTCTGCACAGCTTCGCCGGCTCGAAGGGACGGGCGGAGAACGCGGCGCTCGGCCTCACCTTCTAAGGGCGTCCAACTGCCGGACATGAAAAAAAGCCGCGGCATCCACCGCGGCTTTTCTTCTGAGCCCAGGGAGAGGACTCAGTTCTTTTTCTTCATTTCCTCGGAGAGCGAGGCCTTCATCGCGGCCGTGTCGACATCTTCGAGTGTCCCGCCGGACTCGAAATGCTCGATGAAGAGCTTGCCGATGGTCCGGCTGGCGAGGTTCGAGAGGCCCGCCATGCCGACGAAGCCGACACCGAGGCCCCAGCCGGGAACACCCTTCAGGAAGGTGCTGACGACACCGCTGGTCACGGCCCAGGGCGCGACGCCGCCGGCGATCGCGCTCAGGATCGCGCGAACCCACTTCTCGGAGAAGGGAACGTCGTAATGCTTGCAGAGCGCCACCACCATGGCGACCTGGGTACCGGAGATCCCGGCGATGTCCGCGAAGGGGATCGGCAGCACGCCGAAGGCGGACGACCAGGCGGCGTATTTCGAGACGATCGCGTTCGCCTGGGCGCGCCGGAGCGTGTGGTTGACGACAACGGGTTCGGAAGCGACGGCTTCGGTTTCTGCAGTCATGGCAACACCTGCTGAGGTTGTTTGAGACGTGGTTGACGAAGAGGCAGCGGCCTTTTCCGGCCGCTTGTCGGTGGTTCTTGAGGACGGTCGCGCGCTGCGCGTTGCTGCTCCGGATGAAGCTGCCGCGGCGGATTTCTTCGCTGCGGCAGGTTTCTTCGCCCCCGCTTTCGCGGCGCTCTTTTCAGCGCCGGGTGCGGTGTTTGCCGGGCGCGCGGCGGTACGTCCCGTCGTTCTGGAAGAAGTGCCGGGCCGTTGTGTGCGGCGCAGTTCCGGGAGTTTCTTGCTCATACCGTCTCGCTTGCTTTTCCTGCCTTCGCGCGGCGGCGAGACAGCAGTCTGTCGGTCTCGGCCGCAAATTGTGCGATCTCCGCCGCGGCCGCGCCGCGGGGCTGGTAATAGCTCGGTGTGGTTCCCGCCAGAGCGGCTTCACCATAAGCGACTCGGGCCGGAAATTCTACATTCATGGGTTGAAGCCCGGCATCTTCCATCTGCGCGCGCATGTGCCGCGCGATCACGCTGCCCCGCGTGGTCTGGCTGAGGACGAAGCGCACCGGCGCGGAGCTGAGCCGGGCCACATGCTCCGCCGTGTCGGCCGCCACCTGATAGTCGATCGGCGAGGGGCGCATCGGGATCAGCAGCAGGTCCGCTCGGCGGATCGCCGCGTCCGTCGCCTCGGACTGGAAACCGGGCGTATCGATGATGATGGTCTCGAACCCGTCTTTCAGAAAGGCGTCGATCTGTTTCTCGACCGTCCCCGGGCCGGCGGTGGCCGCCGCCAGGTCCGCGAGATCCTCACCGGCCTCGATCCAGCGCACCAGCGTTCCGGCCGGATCGGCATCGATCAGCGCGACTTTGGCGCCTTGCTTGTGCCAATAGGCGCCGAGGCACATCGCGGACGTGCTCTTGCCGCTTCCGCCCTTCATGGTGACGAAGGTGATGATCTTCGCTGGCACCCGGCCTCCTTCGGAACGTTCGCCTGTCCCCGGAGTTGATCGATGTAAAACTCAAGAATTGCAGAAGTTTAGCAGGCGATGCGGTAGGTTGTCAGAATATTTTGCGACAAGGTGTCGCGACCGAAAGCGGATCGAAGGGACGGTATGAGCGGTTTTCCAGCGCCTTCGGCATCCTGGCATTTTCCGGAGCCCGGTCTTCCGGTCTTCATGGCGGAGGCTGTCTTCGAGCACCGTCTCTCGGAACCGGCCGATTTCGCCGCGGCAGGCATCCCGATGCCGGAGGATCTGGCCGAGGCCGTGCCGATGCGCCGCGCGGCCCATCTCGCCGGACGGATCTGCGCCCGGGAGGCCTTGCGTGCGGCAGGAGCAGCCGAGCATATGGTCGGCCGGGACCGGTCGGGCGCACCGATCTGGCCCGCCGGATATCTCGGATCGATCACGCATGCGGGACAACTGGCGGCAGCCGCGGTCATCCGCGCCGATGCGTGCCGGGGCCTCGGGCTCGATTACGAGATCTGCATGACCGGGGAGGTCGCGGAAGAGATATCCGACCTCGTCCTGCGCCCGGCCGACAGGAAGGGGATCGCCGCTCTGGCGGGAGTTTCCTTCGAGGAGGGGGCGACGCTGGTCTTCTCTCTCAAAGAGAGCCTCTACAAGGCGATCGCTCCGTCGCTCGGTACTTTTACCGGCTTCGAAGACGCGGAACTCGCCTCGATCGGCGACGGCCGGGCCCGGCTCCGGCTGGTGCGCCGGCTGTCGGACGCCTTGCCGGACGGCACCGAGGTGGACTGTGTCTATGCGCTCACGGGCGGTGCCGTGCGGACTCTTGCCGTGCTGGCCTAATCGTTCGTGTCGAGCCGGTTCAGGACCTTGCCGGCGATGTCGCGGTAATTGTCGTCCTCGTTGACCTCCGGGCCGAGTCCGAGCGCACCCATGCGGGCCTGCCACTCGACCGTCGCGCTCGCCATGTCCGGAGAAAAGCCGAGATCCGCCACGGTCTTCACCACCTCGCGCATCTCCGCCGCCCGGCGGATGCCATGGGCGAGAGAGCGCTCGAAATTGTAGGCGGAGCGGGCGCGCCAGTCGAAATCGGGATTGCTCGCCTGCAGCGAGGACAGCACCTCGTCATCGACTCCGGCGCGGACGGCGGCGAGCACGCATTCGGCGGTCAGCGCCTCCATGCCCTTCATCATGATGGAGCGGATCATCTTGATCGAGGAGGCGGAGCCGACCGGTCCCTCGACCACGCGGGGCGCCATCGGCAGGGCTTCCAGCAGCGGCTTTACCGTTTCGGCATGTGGCCCCGCCAGCAGCAGCGGCACCATGTTCCGTTTCGGATAGACCGGCGCCATCACCGCGATATCGACATAGCGCGCGCCGGCCGCCTCGACGGTCTCCGCCGCGCTCTTCTTCGTCGAGGGCGCGCAGGAATTCAGGTCGAGCCAGAGCGCTCCGGGTTTCAGATACGGCGCGCAACCGCCGGCCGCGATCGCCGCCTGGTCCGCCGTCACAGTGCAGAACACCATGTCCGCATCCTGGACTGCTTCGGCCGCGCTCATCCGGCCGGCGACGCCGAATTCCTGATAGCGCGAAAGCATGGCGGGTCGCTCAGCCTCGTCGTCGGTCTTGATGTCGAAGACGCGGATGTCCGGCACATCTTTCCATCCGCTGACGATGGCGCTGCCGGCTTCGCCGAAGCCGATGAAGGCAATTCTCTGGTCCATGAATCTCGTTCCGTCGCGAAGAAAGTGACGCATTCTGTCAGGCAAAAACCGTCCCGTCGAACAGCTTCCGCGCGGTGCGCAGGATCGCGGCGCTGGTGACGCTCCCGGCCGCATCCATCTCCGCGACGATGGTGGTTTCGCCGATCGGATGCTCGATGGAGAGCGTTTTGCGCAGACCGTCCGGGATCACAGCCAGCTCGGAGCCGACCGCGCCTTCGGTCAGGCAGGCGGTGGCGACCGTAACGGCGCCGAGCACGCCGATGGAGGCGTGGCAGCGGTGCGGGATGAAGGTCCGGGTGGAGATCGCCCCGCCGTTCCGGGGAGCAGACAGCATGGTCATCTTCGGTACCGACTTTTCCGTCACGTCGCCGAGAGTCATCAGCGGACCGGCCTTGAGGCGGATCGCCTCCAGCTTTGCCCGGAGCATATCGTTCGCCTCAAGCTCCTCGCGGGTCTCCGTTCCGGCGATGCCGAGATCGGCGGCGCGCAGGATGACGCAGGGCATGCCGTTGTCGATCAGCGTCGCTTCCACACCTTCGATGACGTCGATCACATTTCCACTCGGGAGCAGCGCGCCGCAGGTGCTGCCCGCCGTGTCGCGGAAGGCGATCGGGACGGGTGCCGAGGTTCCCGGCACGCCGTCGATCTTTGCCTCGCCCTCGTAGCTGACCTTGCCGCCGGGAGTGCGGACCGTCGCCGTCGCGGTCTGGTCCGTATTCTCCATGAAGATCGAGACCGGGGTTTCCCCGTCCTCTGCCTTGACCAGCCCGCGCTCGATGGCGAAGGGGCCGACGCCGGCGAGGATGTTGCCGCAATTCTGCGCATCCGTGACGATGGCCTGATCGACGAAGACCTGCAGGAAGAGGTAGTCGACGTCGATCCCGGGACGCTTGGACGGCTTCACCACGGCGACCTTGGAAGTCAGCGGATCGGCGCCGCCGAGACCGTCGATCTGGCGCGGGTCGGGCGAACCCATGACGCGAAGCAGGAAGGCATCCCGTTCCGAGGTATCTGCCGGCAGGTCGGAGGCGAGGAAGTAACCGCCCTTGGAGGTCCCGCCCCGCATCCACATGGCGCGGACGCCGTCAGACATATTTGAGGCCCTTTTCGGCCAGCTTGCCGCGCATGTCGTACATGTCGAGACCGAGCACGCCGCTCGCCAGTTTCGCCCGCTTCTCGCCCTCGTTGGCGATCCGGGCGCGGGTTTTCTCCAGCACCTCTTCGGCCTCGGCGCGGCGCACGACACAGACCCCGTCATCGTCGGCGACGATGATGTCGCCCGGATCGACGGCGGCGCCGGCGCAGACAACCGGCACGTTCACCGAGCCGAGGGTCTCCTTCACCGTGCCCTGGGCGCAGATCGCCTTCGACCAGACGGGGAAGCCCATCTCGGTCAGGTCCTTCACGTCGCGCACGCCCGCATCCAGCACCATGCCGACGCAGCCCCGCGCCTTGGCGGAGGTCGCCAGCAGGTCGCCGAAATAGCCGGCGTCCGACGGCGAGGTGGTCGCCATGACCATGATGTCGCCCGCCTTCAGCTGCTCGATCGCGACATGGATCATCCAGTTGTCGCAGGGCGGGGCGAGGATGGTGACTGCCGAGCCGGCGACCGCGGCGCCGGCATAGATCGGCCGCATGTAGGAGGCGAGCAGTCCCTTGCGGCCCTGTGCCTCGTGCACCGCGGCGACGCCGCACTCCCCGAGTGCCTTGATGATCGCGGGATCGGCCCGCTCGATATTCTGGACGACGACGGACATCAGTGTGCTCCTCCCTCGACGGGCGGCGTTCCGTGGGTGTGGAACGATTCAATGGTCTTGAGGCCCCAGGCCTGACCCTTCTTGCGGTCGCTCTCGGTCCAGGTGACGGTCTCCCAGTCCGGCGCGAGGATCAGGCGGGCGCCGGCATTGGCGACCTCGACCCGGTTTCCGGCCGGCTCCCAGACATAGAGGAAGAAGGTGCCCTGGACGGCGTGCTTGTGCGGGCCGGTCTCGATGAAGACCCCGTTCTCGAGGAAGATGTCGGCGGCGCGCAGGATCTCCTCGCGCTGGTCGACCGCGTAGGTGACGTGGTGGAAGCGGCCCTTCACTCCGGTCATGTCCTTGGTGTAGGCGATGTCGTAGGTCTTGTTGTTGACCGTGAACCAGCAGCCGGCAAGGGCGCCGCTATCGAGCACGATCTGTTCGGTGACGCGGGAGCCGAGCGCCTTCTGCATGAAGTCGCGGATCGCCTCGACGTTGGTGGCGAGCAGGTTCAAATGGTCGAGCCGGCGGACGCCGACGCCGCGCCCGTGGAAGCGCTGGGCGATGTTCTTCAGCGCCGGTTTTTCCTCCGGCGGGGCGACGTACCTGTTCGTGTCGTAATAAAGCTCGAACACATGCCCGTCCGGATCCGTGAAGCGGTAGGCGCGGCCGTGGCCGAGATCGCCGTCGACCCAGCCGATGCCGCAGCCCATCTCCTCGATCACCTTGATGCGCCGCTCCAGCGCCTCGGGGGAACTGGTGCGGTAGGCGACATGGCCGACGCCGGTGGTGTCCGAGCGGGTCAGCTTCAGGCTGTGATACTCGTAATCGTCGAAGGCGCGGAGATACGCGGAGGACTCGTCCCGTCCGCTTTCAGTCAGGCCGTAGACATTGACGAAGAAATTCAGGCTCTCCTCGAACTTGTCGGTCAGGAGCTCGACATGGGCGAGGTGGGCGACGTCAAAACAGGGTTCTGCCATGGCTCAAAGCTCGTCGACGGTGCGCGGGAAGACGGACTGGAAGCCCTCGGCATAGCGCGCGTTGCGCCCGCCGGACTGGCCGCCCGAATTCCGCCGGAAATGGTTGCCGCGGTTCTCCGCGACGTTGGTGTAGTACTTCCAGAGATGCTCCTGGCCTTCCATGCATTCGATGGCGGCCTGCTTCTTGTCCCAGACATCGGTGATGTCGAGGAAGGTGTCCGGCTTCCAGCCCATCTGCTCGGTCTGGTGCGGTTCGAAGAGATAGAGCTGCGGCGCGCCGAGCACCGTCTCTCCCGGATTGTGTCCCCAGGCCTGCGCAATCATGCGCGCTTCGAGCGCCACCGAGGTCGTGTACATGTGGTCGGTGTTGTAGGGATCGTAGTGCGAGTGGGACATCATGAAGCGCGGCTGCACCTCGCGGATGATGTCGACCAGCTTGTACTTGTCCTCGCGCTCCAGGATCAGCGGATAGTCGCCGAGATCCATGAAGCGGATGTCGGCGACGCCGAGTGCGGCGGCGGCGTTCTCCGCCTCGGTGCGGCGCGCGGCCTTCACCTTCTCCAGCGTCATGCCGCTTTCCTTCCAGAGCTTCGCGGACTCTCCGCGTTCGCCATAAGACAGGCACACGACGGTGACGTCGTAGCCGAGGCTCTGGTGTTTCGCGATGGCTCCTCCCGCGCGCCAGACGAAGTCGGCGGCGTGCGCGCTGATCACGAGCGCGGTTTTCTTCTCGGACATTTTGGCCTCTGAGTTTGATTTTCTGCCCGACTATGCGCCGCGATGCGGAAAGGGGCCAACTTCAAAGGGCGATGCGCGATATAAGAAATATGCATAAGGTGTGTTTCTGAATGGTGGAGCAGCGCGGCCGTGGAGCCTGATCGCCTCAATCTTCGGCACTTGAGGGCGTTCTGCGAGGCGGCCGCTCTCGGGAGTATCAGCCGCGCTGCGGAGCAGGTGCATCTCTCGCAGCCGGCCGTGACGCAGGCGATCGCCAAACTGGAGACCCTGCTCGACGCACCGCTGTTCGAGCGGACGGCGGACGGGCTCAACCTAACCGAGTCGGGCAAGCTTTTCCTGCTGCGGGCCAAGCGCGCGCTCGGCCATATCGCGGACGGCGCGCGGACTGGCGGCCGCAAGGGCTCCCGCCCGGCGGAGAATTTCGAGCGCCGGGTCACGGCGGCGCAGCTGCGGGCCCTGCTCGCGGTCTCCAAGACGGGAAATTTTTCGATTGCTGCCCGCTCACTCGGCATGTCCCAGTCGGCGCTCTACCGGACCGCCCGCAGCCTCGAGAAGGATGCCGGCGTTCCGCTCTTCGAGGTGGTGTCGCAGGGCGTCGTGCTGACGCGGGCGGCAGAGCGCCTCGCCCGCCATTCCGGCCTCGCCTTTGGCGAGCTGGCGCAGGGGATGGAGGATGTCGCGGCCCGCAACGGACGCGACACAGCACGGATCACGCTCGGCACGCTGCCGCTCGCCCGCACCTACATTCTGCCCCGCGCCATCACCGCTTTTCTGGCCGAGCGCCCGGATGCCTATATCAGCGTCGTCGACGGACCCTATAACGCGCTTCTGCAGGCGCTCCGCCATGGCGCTATCGACATGCTGATCGGCGCGCTCCGGGAGCCCGGCATCGTCGCGGATATCGAGCAGCGCACTCTCTTCGAGGACCGGCTTGAGCTTGTCGCCCGGCCGGCACATCCGCTCGCCGGGCGGGACGATCTCACCCTCGAGGACCTTACCGACTATACCTGGATCGTGCCGCGCCCGGGGGCGCCGACCCGGGCCAGGTTCGACGAGATGTTCGCCGGCAGCGATGCCCCGCCGACCCATATCGTCGAGGCAAGCTCGCTGATCCTGATCCGCGGCATCCTGACCGAGAGCGATGCGGTCGCGCTGATCTCTGCCCATCAGGTGCGGCACGAGGAGTCGCTCGACATCCTCGCGCGGCTGAATTTCCACGTGCCCTCGGCCCCGCGCCGGATCGGCCTGTCGCTGCGCCGCGGCTGGCGTCCGACGCTCTCTCAGAAGCGCATGATCGAGCTTCTGGTCGAGGCCGGCACCGAGGTCGCGGCGCATTATCCGGGGCCGTACTGAAGGCGGTCAGCCCGCCAGATGCTTCTGGAAGAAGGCCGTCGTCCGCTCCCAGGCGAGCTTCGCCGCCGCCTCGTCGTAGCGCGGGGTCGAGTTGTTGTGAAAGCCGTGCTTGGTGCCCGGATAGACATGCATCTCGTAATCGACGCCGTGCGCCTTCAGCGCCGCCTCGTAGCCGTCCTTGCCGGCATTCACCCGCGGGTCATCCTCGGCATACTGGATCATCATCGCGGCCTTGATGTTGGCGACGCCGGCATCCTCGGGCGCGCGTCCGTAGAACGGCACGCCCGCGGCGAGATCCGCGCCCATCTCGACCGCGAGCCAGTTCGTCACGCCGCCGCCGAAACAGAAGCCGGTGGCGCCGAGCTTGCCGTTCGAGAGCTCGTGGCCCTTCAGGAACTTCGCGCCGTTCAGCAGGTCGACCATCAGCTTGTCCCGGTCGAGACTGGCCTGCATCGCCTTGCCGTCGTCGTCGTTGCCCGGATAGCCGCCGAGGGGCCAGAGCCCGTCCGGCGCGAAGGCGAGGAACCCGGCGACCGCCGCGCGCCGCGCCACGTCCTCGATATAGGGATTGAGGCCCCGGTTCTCGTGGATCACCAGCACCGCCGGAAACGGCCCGCTGCCGGCCGGCTGCACCAGATAGCCGCGCATCTCGCCGCCGTTGCCGCCGGGCGAGTCGTAGAGCTCGTAGGTCGCCTTGATGCGCGGATCGGTGAAGGAGATGGTCTGTGCCGCGGCATATTTCGGCAGCAGCGCCTGGGCCATCGCCAGCCCCGAACCGCCCACCACGGCCATCGCCGCCGCCCGCCTCAAAAACTCGCGCCGCTCCATCGCGGAGTGGCAGTATTCGTCGTAAAGCGCGTAGATCTTCGGATCGATTTTCTGTTCGTCCATGTCCCTGCCTCCCTGCGGCCGGTTGTGTTTGTGAAAGGGAGATAGCGTATGCGGGACGTCGGGAAAGAGTGAGGTGGAAAAGCCGCCGCTTCTGCATCCGCGGAACCCGGGCTAGAAAAGGGAAAACGTCCTGAGGGGGGGGACCTGAAATGACCCACACGATCCACATCCTGAACGGCCCGAACCTGAACAAGCTCGGCAAGCGGGAGCCGACGATCTACGGGCGCACCACGCTCGAGACTATTGAGGGCTGGTGCCGGGAGGCCGCGCGCGGGCCGATCGAATTCCGGCAGAGCAACCACGAGGGCACGCTGATTGACATGATCCACGAGGCCGAGGACGAGGCGGACGGGTTGATCATCAATCCGGCGGGCCTCAGCTTCCAGTCGGTGCCGCTCTTTGACGCGCTGAAGATCTTCGAGGGTCCGAAGATCGAGCTGCATATCTCCAACATCCATGCCCGCGACGCGCTGCACCAGCACTCGATCATGTCCTCGGCGGTGACCGCCGTGATCTGCGGCCTCGGCCCGCGCGGCTACGTGACGGCGCTCGGTGCGATGTACGACCTGCTGGAGGCGAAGGGCTAGCGGCTCAGAGCGGTCCGAGATCGCGCGACCAGGCGTCCAGCACCTGCAGGCCGAAAGGATGCGGCGCTTCCGCCGGGCCGCGGTCGTGCACCTCCTTCAGCCCGATGCGTTTCGCCGCCAGGCGCTTGCCGTAGCAGAGCAGGTGGTCGATCCCGGTCATCAGGAAATGCAGCAGGGGCAGGATTTCGCGGAAGAGCGCCTCCGCCTCCGCCTGTTTCCCCGCCTGCCAGAGCTCGAAGATCCGGCTTTCCACGTCCGAGCATTCGACGCCAGGAATGCAGCCGGAGCAGCCGGCCCTGAGATCGTCGATCAGGGTCATGCCGTTGCGCCCGTTCAGCAGCTCGAAGCGTCCGGCTGCGTCCTCCGCCAGCTTGCCGATATAGAGTGCCGGGCCCTCCGCCTTCAGGATCGAGACGTTCGGGTGGCGGCGGTTCAGCTCGATGAGCCCGGCGTTGGACAGCCCGATGCCGATATATTCCGGCGCGTTCTGGATCCCGACCGGGACCGGGGAGGCGTCGGCGACCGTGCCGAAGAAGTCGATCAGCGCGGCCTCGGAGGCGGTCTTCACCGGCGGCGGCTGCAGCACGGCCCAGGCGGCGCCGAGATCGGCCGCATGACGCACGCCCTCGATCTGGCCCTCGACCGTATTGTCGCTGATCGTCACGCTGACCGGGCGGCGTCCCGCAACTGTCGCCAGCGTCCATTCCACATGCCGCCGGCGCTCCGCGACGGTCAGCTTGTTGCATTCGCTTGCGAGTCCGCCGACCGCGAGCCCGTGCACCCCGGCGCGCAGACAGGCCTCGATCTGGGCCTCGTGCGCGTCCTTGTCGAGCTTTCCGTCCGCGCCGAACAGCGCGTAGAGCATCGGATAGATGCCTGTTGCGGTCCCTGCCATCGCCCCCTCCCGGATCTGTTTTTCGGGAATTCTGGGAGCGGGCGGGGCAGGTGGCAAGTCCGGACGCCGGGCGCCGCACTTCGCAGCCTTGCCGTCGCCGGGCTCCGGCGCCAATTCATGCCGGGTCACTGGTTCCGTTCTGCGATCAGGAAATTCCCGCGCGGCGGTGCGGGTGACGGTTGACTTGCGGGGGGCTTTGTCGAAGGGTCCCCTTTTCCAGGTTTGAAGGGCAGTCGGGATTGGGACCGATGGCGCGAGCGGCGCCGCGGCGCGCAGCAACAGCGCAGCCGGACTGCCACAGAGGAGGGACCGGAATGACCATCAGGACCGTTTTCACCGGACTTGCGCTCGGCGCGGCGCTGCTCACCGCCGCCGCTACCGCACCGTCCCATGCCGCCGAGAGCGTGAAGATCGGCGACATGAACAGCTACACGCGGCTGCCGGCCTTCACCGTGCCCTACAAGATGGGCCTCGATCTCGCGGTCGAGCATATCAACGCCAGGGGCGGGGTGCTCGGCGGGCGGATGATCGAGGTGGTCTCGCGCGACGATCTCGGCAAGCCGGACGAGGCGGTGAAGATCGCCGAGGAGATGTTCAGCCGCGATGGCGTCGCGCTGGTCTCCGGCAATCTCTTCAGCCATGTCGGCCTGGCGCTCGCCTCCTATGCGAAGCAGAAGAAGAAGCTCTATCTCGCCTCCGAGCCGCTGGCCGATGCGCTGGTCTGGGAGAAGGGTAACCGCTACACCTTCCGCCTCCGCCCCTCGACCTACATGCAGGCGGCGATGCTGGCCGAGGAAGCGGCGAAGACCGGCGCCAAGCGCTGGGCGACCATCGCGCCGAACTATGCCTACGGCAAGGAGGCGGTCGCGGCCTTCAAGCAGGTGCTGACCAAGCTCGTGCCGGACGTCGAGTTCGTCGCCGAGCAGTGGCCCGCCCTCTTCAAGATCGATGCCGCCGCCGAGGCCCAGGCGCTCGCCGCGGCCAATCCGGAGGCGATCTACAACGTCACCTTCGGCTCCGATCTCGCGAAATTCGCGCGCGAGGGGTCGCTGCGCAATCTGTTCGACGGCAAGACCATGCTCGGCCTGCTCGGCGGGGAGCCGGAATATCTCGACCCGCTGAAGGACGAGGCGCCGGAGGGCTGGATCGTCACCGGCTATCCCTGGTACGCGATCGAGACGTCGGAGCACACGGCTTTCAAGGAAGCCTACGAGAAGCGCTACGGGGACTATCCGCGCAACGGCTCGCTCGTCGGCTACAACACCATGCTCTCCATCGCCGCGGCGATCGAGAAGGCGGGCAGCACCGAAACCGAAGCGCTGGTCGAGGCCTTCAAGGGTCTGAAACTCGCGACCCCGGTCGGCGAGATCACCTACCGGGCGATCGATCACCAGTCGACCATGGGCGCCTTCGTCGGCAAGACGGCGGTCAAGGACGGCAAGGGCGTGATGGTGGACTGGAGCTATCGCGACGGTGCCGACTATCTGCCGTCCGACGACGAGGTGCGCGCGCTCCGTCCGGCGGAGTAACCGCCGGGCGCAGGGGCCGGGGAAGGTCTTATGGGACTTCTGGTTGCCCAGCTTCTGGCGGGGCTGGCGAACGCGGCGGCGTTGTTTCTCGTCGCCTCCGGACTGTCGCTGATCTTCGGCGTCACCCGGATCGTCAATTTCGCCCACGGCTCGCTCTACATGCTGGGCGCCTATTGCGGCTACACGGCGCTGCAATATCTGACCGGACCGCTCGGCTTCTGGGCGGCGGCGCTCGCCGCCGCCGTTGCCGTCGGTCTCTTCGGCCTGCTGGTCGAGTGCCTGATCCTGCGGCGGCTCTACAAGGCGCCGGAACTGTTCCAGCTGGTCGCGACCTTCGGTGTCGTGCTGGTCGTGCAGGATCTGACCCTGATGCTCTGGGGGGCGGAGGACCTGCTCGGGCCGCGCGCGCCGGGGCTCGACCGCGCGGTGATGCTGTTCGGCCAGCCGGTCCCGGAATACGACCTCGCCCTCATCGCAGTGGCGCCGCTCGTGCTGCTCGGCCTCTGGCTGCTGATGACGAAAACGCGGGCCGGGATCCTGATCCGGGCGGCGACCCAGGACCGGGAGATGGTCGGCGCGCTCGGCATCAACCAGTCGCTGCTCTTCAGCGGCGTGTTCTTTCTTGGCGCAGCGCTCGCCGGTCTGGGAGGCGCGCTGCAGCTCCCGAAGGGCGGGGCCGACCTCACGCTCGATCTCGGTATCCTCGCGCCCGCCTTCGTCGTCGTCGTGATCGGCGGAATGGGGTCAATCGGCGGCGCCTTCGTCGCTGCGGTGCTGATCTCCGTCGTCAATGTCTTCGGCGTGCTCTACCTGCCGGAAAGCACGCTGGTGCTGATGTATGTCGTCATGGCCGTGGTGCTTCTGGTGCGTCCGCACGGTCTCTTCGGCCGGGCCGAGCTGCAGGCGGGACCTCCTGCCGCCGGGATCCCGGACCGGCCGCTGGCGCCGCTCGGGCCGCGCTGGCGGACCGCTGCACTGGCGCTCATCGGACTGCTCGCCGTGCTGCCGCTCATCGGAAGCGATTTCGCGCTGGTGCTCGCGACCGACATCGTGGTGCTCGCGCTTTTCGCCGCGAGCCTGCATTTCATGCTCTCGCTCGGCGGGCTGATCTCCTTCGGCCATGCGGCCCTGTTCGGCGGCGGTGCCTATGCGGCGGCCCTTGCCGTGACCTACGCGGAAACCCCGATGGAGCTTGCGCTGCTCCTGGCGCCGCTGGCGGGCGGCTGGCTTGCCTTCGCCATCGGCTGGTTCTGCCTGCGCCTGACCGGAGTGTATTTCGCCATGCTGACCCTCGCCTTCGCCCAGCTGCTCTGGTCGCTCGCCTTCCAGTGGACGGAGGTGACCGGCGGCGACGACGGGCTGATCGGGATCTGGCCGGCGGCCTGGGCCTCCGACGGCACGGTCTATTACTACCTGACCATCGTCCTCGGCGGCGGTGCGATCCTGATGCTGCGGCACCTTGCGCATTCTCCCTTCGGATACGCGCTCCGGGCGGCGCGGGATTCCGAGAAGCGGGCCCGCGTCTCCGGCATCCGGGTCGACCGGGTCCGGCTCGCGGCGATGGTGGTTTCCGGCACCATGGCCGGGCTGGCGGGCGGGCTCTTCGTCTTCTCCAAGGGCAGCGTCTTTCCGAGCGCGCTGGAGATCGCGCGTTCCTTCGACGCGCTGATCATGGTCTTCCTCGGCGGCGTCGACGCGCTCGGCGGACCGCTCGTCGGTGCGGCGGCCCTGACCCTGCTGCAGGACTGGCTCTCCCGCCTCGAAAGCTGGCGGCTGCTGCTCGGCCTCGCGGTCATCGCCATCGTGCTCCTTGCTCCGACCGGAATTGCGGGGTTTGCCGGGCGTCTGCTCCGACGCCGGGAGGCTTCATGAACGCGGTGCTGGAAGTACGGGGTCTCTCCAAGGCCTTCGGTGGCGTCCACGCAGTCGAGGATCTCGGCTTCGATCTCCGGGCGGGAGAGCGTCTCGCCCTGATCGGACCGAACGGGGCGGGCAAATCGACCTCGTTCCAGATGCTGATGGGCGAGCTCCGCCCGGACGCAGGCACCGCCTGTTTCGAGGGCGTCGATCTGGTCGGCATGGAACCGCGCGAGATCTGGGCGCTCGGTGTCGGCCGCACCTTCCAGATCACCTCCGTCTTCGCCTCCATGACGGTGGCGGAGAACGTGCAGACCGCGTTGCAGGCGCGGAATGGCCAGAGTTTCGATCCTTTCCGCCGCGCTCGCGCCCTTCACCGTGATGAGGCCATCTCCCTGCTGGAGCGCGTCGGTATGGCGGAGCAGGCGGACCGACCGGCCAGCGTGCTTGCCTATGGTGACGTGAAGCGGCTCGAATTCGCCATCGCGCTCGCCGGAGAACCGCGGCTTCTGCTGATGGACGAGCCGACAGCCGGGATGGCGCCGAGGGAGCGGCACGCGCTGATGGATCTGGTCTCGGGCATCGTTGCCGAGCGCGGCATCAGCGTGCTCTTCACCGAACACGACATGGACGTGGTTTTCGGCCATGCGGACCGGATCATGGTGCTCGACCGGGGACGGCTGATCGCCGACGGGACGCCCGACGCCGTGCGCGCGGATGCGAAGGTGCGGAGCGTCTATCTCGGTTCCGGAGCGGAGACGGGCCATGCTTGAGGTCGCCGCGGTCAACAGCTTCTATGGCAAGGCGCATATCCTCTTCGATGTGTCTTTCTCCGTTGGCAAGGGCGAGGCGGTGGCCCTGCTTGGGCGGAACGGGGCGGGCAAGTCGACGGTGCTGAAATCGATCCTTCAGCTCGTTCGCCCGGAGAGCGGGAAGGTGCTCTTCGAGGGGCGCGACATCACCCGGCTGCCGCCGCACCGGATCGCCCGCCTCGGGCTCGGCTATGTGCCGGAGGAGCGCCGGATTTTCGCCGACCTTACCGTGAGCGAGAACCTGGAGGTCGGCCGCCAGCCGGCGCGCACCGGTCTTCCTCTCTGGACGCCCGAGCGTCTGTTCGAGCTCTTCCCCAACCTCGCCGAGCGCCGGAACGCCCTCGGCGGCACCTTGTCGGGGGGCGAGCAGCAGATGCTGACCATCGCCCGGACCCTGATGGGCAATCCCCGCCTTCTGCTTCTGGACGAGCCGTCGGAGGGGATCGCGCCGGTGATCGTCGAGCAGATGGCCCGGACGATCCGGGCCCTGAAAGACGCCGGGGTCACCGTCCTGCTTTCGGAACAGAATCTGCGCTTCGCCCGCACCGTGGCCGAGCGCGCCCTGATCATCGACAGCGGCCATATCCGCTTCGACGGCAGCTTTGTCGACCTTGAGGCAGACGCGGAAATCTCGGCGAGCTACCTCGCGGTCTGAGCCCGGTGCCGGCGCCGGTGCCAGTATTTGTGCGCTTCTTCGGTCGCCAGCAGCAGCAGCGAGACGCCGAGCAGCATCAGCCATTCCGAGACTGCCACAGGTCGGAGCGAGAGCACGTCCGCGATCCAGGGGATATGCGTCGCCCCGATATGGACGGCCTGGGCGATCGGCACGGCGAGGACAAGGAAAGGGTTGCCCCAGAACCGGATGCGGAACAGCGAGCGGGTTTCCGAACGGCTTGAGAGGGCGTGGATGTTGCCGAACAGGATCATCAGCATCAGCGTGAGGTTGCGGGCCTCGTCCGCGCCTCTGCCGCTTGAGATCAGCCAGTCGAAGACGGCGAAGGCGAGCAGCCCCATCGCCGTGCCGGTCACCAGTACATGTTCTATGATGCGCCGGTCGAAGATCGGCTCGTCCGGCCGCCGTGGCGGACGGCCCAGTTCGTTCCCCTCCTTCGGTTCGAAGGCGAGGGCGACGTCCTGCAGGCCGTTGGCGATCAGGTTGAGCCAGAGCAGCTGCACCGCGTTGAGCGGCATCGGCAGGCCCGCGAGGACGGTCAGGAAAAACAATAGCAGCGCGGAGAAACCGGTCGCGACCAGCAGGGCGATCACCTTGCGGATATTGCCATAGACCACCCGGCCCTGCTCGACGCCGGCGACGATGGAGGCGAAGCGGTCATCCGTGATGATCAGGTCCGCCGCCTCCTTGGCGACGTCGGTGCCGCGCTTGCCCATGGCGACGCCGACATTGGCGCGGCGCATCGCCGGGGCGTCGTTGACCCCGTCTCCGGTGACGGCCACGAAATGCCCGGCGCGCATCAGAGAGTCGACGATCTGCTGCTTCTGCAGCGGCTCGATGCGGGCGAAAACGCGCGCCGGTTTCACCAGGGTATCGAGCGCATCCTGTCCTTTTTCGGCGGCTTCGCGCAGGGCGCTGCCGGTCACGACCTCGCCGGAGATGTTCCGGATGCCGAGATCCCGGGCGATGGCGCCCGCCGTCGCCGGATGGTCTCCGGTGATCATCGCGACTTCGATACCGGCGGCGCGGCATTTGTCGACGGCCTCCTTTGCATCGGGGCGGACCGGATCGATCATCGCCACCTGGCCGAGGAAGGTGAGTTCTGAGAGCTGGTCGATGGCGCCTGTGAAGCGGTCGGTTTCACGCCGCCCCAGCGCGATCACCCGATAGCCCTGCCGTGCGAGCTCGAGCGACTGCGCCTCGATGGCGGCGCGGTCGATCGGCACCACGCCGTCATGGGTCAGCATGTGGCTCGACATGGCAGCCAGCTTTTCCGGACTGCCTTTTACATGCAGGCAGGCGCCCTCGCCGAGCCGGGTCAGGCTGCCGGAGAGGGCGCGCTCGGACTCATAGGGGATCATCTCCAGCTGCGCCTGCTCGGCGCGGACCTGGCGCAGCGAAAGGCCGAGTTTCTTGGCAAGGACAAGAAAGGCGACGTCGACGATGTCGCCGTCCGAGGCCCACTCGCCGCCCGCATAATCCAGATAGCTCTCGTTGGCGAAGACACCCGTCAGGCAGATGTCGCGGAGACGGTGATGCTGCTCGGGCGAGCCGATGCTGCCGGGCCCGACGCCGGAGCCGCTGACCTCGAACTCGGTGCCGCCAGGCAGGACGATCTTCGTGATGGTCAGCTCGTTGACGGTGAGGGTGCCGGTCTTGTCGGAGCAGATGAAGGTGCAGGAGCCGAGAGACTCGACCGCGATCAGCTTGCGGATGATCACATGCAGCTTCGCCATGCGTCCCATACCGATGGCGAGCGCGACGGTCAGCGCCGCCGGCAGGCCTTCCGGGATCGCCGAGACCGCGAGGCCGATCGACATCATTGCCATGTCGCGGGTGTCGTAGCCGCCGACCTGGAGCATCAGCAGAATCAGGGCAAGGATCGAGAGCCCGATGCCGCCCGCGACCTTATAGGTGAAGCGGCGGATGCGAATCATCAGGGGCGGCTCGGACAGCCGTCCGGCGCCGATCTCCCGCGCGATCGAACCGATCTCTGTGGAAAGTCCGGTCGCCGTCACCGTGCCGAGGGCGCGGCCGTGGGTGACGACGGTTCCGGCGAAGCACATATCGACCCGTTCCGAGATGGGCGCGTCGCGGTCGGGCTGCGCCTCGGCATTTTTGGTGACCGCGAGGGATTCCCCGGTGAGTGCGGACTCGTCGACGGCGAGGTTGTAGGCGGTGGCAAGGCTGATATCGGCCGGGACCTTGTCGCCGGAGGCGAGCAGGACGAGATCGCCCGGAACGACCTCTTCGATGTCGATGCTTCTGTCGATGCCGTCGCGGCGGACGCGGGCCGTGCCGCGGACCATCTTGCGGAGCGCCGAGGCGGATTTCTGCGCGGCGTATTCCTGCACCGTTCCGATCGCGGCGTTGATCACCAGGACCGCGACGATGAAGACCGCGCTCGGGATCTGCCCGATGGCAAGCGAAGCAAGGGCGGCGGCGATCAGAATGTAGATGAACGGACTGAGGAATTGCCGGGCAAACAGCAGGAGCGGTCCCGACAGTTTCGGCTCGGGAAGTCGGTTCGGCCCAACCTCGGCAAGACGCCGTCCTGCTTCTGCCGAGGTCAGTCCATCCGGGTTTTCGATCGGCACGTCTGGTATCTCCGGCGATGTCGCGGGGCCGCAGATATTCTATATCGCACCGCACAATCGGCGGAAATGACCTGGCGCAATACGATTGCCCTGCCGGAAGACGGGTCTTCCGGCTAGTGCGTGCCTGTCGCCTTGAGATCGTCGAGGGCGTTCCTGAGATAACCGACGCGCGCCGCCGGCAGCCAGACGGAGACGGTGGTTCCGACATCCACTTCGCTCTCGAGCGTGAGCGTGCCGCCATGCAGTTCGACCATCATCTGCGCCAGCGGCAGACCGAGGCCGGTGCCGCTCTGCGACGCGGTAATCTCGTCGTCGAGCCGCTCGAAAGCGGTCAGCGCCTTCGGTATCTGATCCGACGGAATACCGCGACCGGTATCGGAGATATGGAACTCGATCCCGCCCCGGCGGCTGTCGCCGTGGCGCGGCCTGAGAGAGACGATCGCTTTGACCGTGCCTCCCGCCGGTGTGTATTTGACCGCATTGCCGAGCAGGTTCAGCAGCACCTGTTTCATTTTCGTAGGATCGACATCGAGCACCAGTTCCGGGTCGACCTCGGACCGCTGTAGCTCGATGCCCCGCTCGTCCGCCAGCGGCTTGACCAGCCGGACCGCTTCGGAGACCAGCGCATCGACGCCGACGATCTCCTCCTCGAGCGAGTCCTGTCCGGCCTCGATGCGGGCGATGTCCAGCAGTTCGTTGATGATCTTCAGCAGGTGTCGTCCGCTCTCGCGGATATCGACCGAGAACTCCCTGTAGCGCTCGTTCTCCAGCTTGCCGAGCGTGCCGTGCGCCATGATGTCCGAGAAGCCGATGATGGCATTCAACGGGGTACGCAATTCGTGGCTCATCGCGCGCAGGAAGCGGGTCTTGGAACTGTTGGCGAATTCGGCGGCTTTCTTGGCGATCTCGAGCTCGCGGGTGCGCTCGCGCACGCGATCTTCGAGATCCCGGTTGAGGTCCCCGAGATCCGCCTCGGAGCGGCGCAATTCCTCGTTGACGGACCGCAGCGTCAGCTCGCGCTGGCGCTCGCGCTCCACCATGGTGTTGTAGGCCTGAACGACCAGCCCAAACTCGTCCCGGCTCTGCCAGTTCACGGTCTGCAGTTCGCCGCAGTCCGAGGACTCCCGGATGGCTTCAAGAAGGCGCTTCAGCGGCCGGTCGACGAGGAAGAAGAAACCAACGACAACTGCGATCAGCGCTGCAAGGAAAGCGACGGCTATCGCTGTCGCACCGGCGGTATATTCGAACTGCCGGGTTTCCCTTATTTCCTTGTCCGTAAACATCACGCGCAAGGACCAGAGCCCGTTCTTGGAGGCCGGGATTCGGATCTCCATGCCGTCGAGATTTTCCGGACAGCCCTGCGCCGACGGCATCGCCATGGCCGGTGCCTCGTTACCTTTCGTCAGCTCGGCACAGAGGAAGGCACGATCGGCGGCGAGCGGCGACAGCAGGTCGCGGGCGAGGAAAGGCTTGTCGTAGGCCGCGTGCCGGTCGACGGCGAGGGCCGTGCGGGCGGTCAGATTGCCGATCCGGCTGGCGAGGAGCTCCTCGTCGGCGAGCGAGGCGGTGACGAGCAACAGCCAGATCCCCGGAACGATGAGCGCAAGGAAGGTCACGCCGACAATTGCCAGCAATTTGACCTTCAGCAGTCTCGGGAATGGAGGATTGGCGCCCATCGGATCAGCCTGAGAGTAGCCGTGCGTTGGTTTATTGAACCCGCTTCACGCGTCCGTCCTTCATCAACCGCTGCAGCAGAGCGCGGTCGGCGACGGCGGTATGGAAAACGACATAATCGCCGTTGTTCCGGGCCATGTAGTAGTCGATCGGCACGTCCTTTCCGGAATCGTCACGGAAATCGAAGCAGAGGACATAGTGATCCGCCATCGACAGGATCATAGGATGGGCCGTGACCGGATGCAGTTTGTGAACCTCGCCATCATTCGGATCGAGATAGAGAACCGAGCCGTCGACCAGTGTGCTGTCGACATGCCGCTGCATCGCGGCCTGGATCGCCGCTTTCTCGGAGAGGGTGAGCGCGGACGCGGACCCGAACGGAGCGATTGCCGCGGCAAACATGAAGAACCCGAGTGCAAGGAGGTGAATTCTGGTCATCGTTTCTCTCGTCCTGCTGGAATTTTCAGCGTTTTATCATCGAGATAATAAAGAAGCGGTTAATTCTGGAATACTGGTTCAATTATCTTAAATGCCATCTATTCGGCGCGCGATCGGAGTGCGCGTTCCGCTTCCCGGGATAGCCGGCGAACCGATTGACAGCCTCGCCCGTGGGGCTAGGCTCCCCACCCGGCACCTCCCGCCCCCCAAGTCTTCCGGATTCACATGCTTACATTCGCAACGGCGATCTTTTTCCTGATCATCACGCCAGGGATCGGGGTTCTGACGACAGCTGGCATCGGGGCCGGATACGGATTCGCTGCCGGTATACGGTTCCTGATCGGGCTCTTCTTCGGGACCAACGCCGTGGCGGTGCTGACCGTGACCGGAATAGCGGCGGTGGTGCTGGCAAATCCGATCCTCGGGCCTGTGCTGTTCTATGGATCGGCCGCCTACCTGCTTTATCTCGCCTTCAGGATTGGCTGGGCCGGCTCGAAGATCGCTTTCGTCGAGCGGCAGAGCGCGCCGGGAATCGTCGGCGGGTTCCTGCTGCAGCTGATCAATCCGAAGGCCTACGCAGTCAACACCACGCTCTTTTCCGGCTTTCATTTCATGCCCGAGAACATGAGCATGGAACTGGCGCTGAAATTCCTGATCATCAACGCGATCTGGGTTCCGGTTCACCTGCTCTGGCTCTGGGCCGGCGTTTCGCTCAAGCATCTGGACCTGTCGGAGCGCAGCCAGTCCCTGATCAACAAGGGCATGGCATTGTCGATGCTGATCGTCGTCGCTCTGGCCGCGACGAGAGGCTGAACTGAGGGAGAAACAAGGATGAGCGGCAGGTCTTCAAACAATCCGGAAGTCGGATACGACGTGCCGGCGGCGGTCGGCATGCGGGAGGGCGAGATTCAGACGCCCTGTCTGGTGATCGATCTCGACGCCTTCGAGCATAATCTCCGGAAGATGGGAGCGCTTTGCGCCGGAATGGGCGTGAAGCTGCGGCCGCACGGCAAGATGCACAAATCCGCCGACATCGCCCGACGGCAGGGCGAGATGGGCGGCGCAACAGGGATCTGCTGCCAGAAAGCTTCCGAGGCCGAGGCCTTTGCGCGCGGCGGCATCACCGACATCCTTGTGACCAACCAGGTGCGCAGCCCGCGCATGATCGACCGGCTGGCCCGGCTCGCGGGCGAGGTGAAACTCGGACTCTGCGTCGACGATGCGGACAATGTTGCCGAATTGTCTGCGGCGGCGGTCCGGCATGGCAGCGAGATCTCCGTGCTGGTCGAGATCGACTGCGGCGCCGGGCGCTGCGGCGTCGCGCCGGGCGCGCCGGCGGTGGAGCTGGCGAAAGCGATCGTGGCCGCGCCCGGGCTCGTCTTCTCGGGTATTCAGGCCTATCACGGAGCGGCCCAGCATGTGCGGGCCTTCGCCGACCGGAAAGCGCGGATCGAAGGCGCCATCGCCCTCGCGCGGGAAACCCGCGATGCGCTCGTCGCGGCCGGCATTCCCTGTCCGACGGTGACCGGTGCCGGAACCGGCAGCTACATGTTCGAGGGCAGCTCCGGGGTCTATACCGAGCTGCAATGCGGTTCCTACGCGTTCATGGATGCGGATTACGGCAAGGATCTCGACGAAAGCGGCGCGCCGATCTCCGAATTCAGGAACGCCTTCTTCCTGCTCACCTCGATCATGAGCACGGCGAAGCCGGGCCAGGCGGTCTGCGATGCCGGGCTCAAGGTGCAGAGCGTGGATTCCGGCCTGCCGGTGATCTTCGGGCGGGACGATGTTGAATATGTCGGCTGCTCCGACGAACACGGGACGATCCGAGACCCGGGCAACGTGCTGAAGGCGAACGACAAGCTGAAGCTGGTGCCGGGCCATTGTGACCCGACCTGCAACATCCACGACTGGTATGTCGGGGTGCGCGGCGGCACGGTCGAATGCCTCTGGCCGGTGACGGCGCGTGGCAAGGCTTACTGAGCGTCAAGATCTATCGCGCGTCTGCGCCTTCGTAGAACGTCCCCCGTTCGGCGAAATGCCGGCTGAGCGCGTCCTTCAGGGCCCGAAGCCGGGCCAGGTTCTTCTGGTCCGGGCGCGAGAGGATCCAGATGCTCCGGTCCGCGATCATCCTTGCGCCGGGCACGCGCACCAGCCCGGGCTGGCAGTCGCCGAGGAAACAGGGCAGCAACGTCAGGAAGGGGCCGTGCCGCGCGATCTCGATCTGGCTCCAGTGCTCCGGACATTTATGCGCCATGGCGAGGCCGGTGATCCCGGTCTCCTCGGTCCAGCCGGTGCCCTCCGCCCAGCCGAGCCAGCGGACGGCGCCGCGATCCCGCTCCAGCAGCGCGCAGGTCTCCGCGCTCGCATAGACCGTCTTGCGGTACTGCATCACCCGCTGGCCGATGGCGTCGTCGTCGACCTCGAAGGCGAGGCGGACGGAGAGATCGGTCTCGAGCTCGGCGAAACGGGTGAAGCGGTCGGTGATCTCGAGTTCAATCTCGATCTCCGGATACTCTTCCGCGAACCCGGCAAGCGCAGCGCCGAGCCCGGCCGGACAGAGCGCGAAGGGAATGCTGACCCGGATCGGCCCCTTCAGCTCGGCGTCCCGTCCGGCGGCGAGGCGCTTCGCCGTACGGAAGGCGGTCTCCATCTCGGCCGCATGCCGGGCCAGCTCCATTCCTTCCGCCGTCGCTTCAAGCCCTTTGCGCGTCCGCCCGAACAGTCGCGTGCCGAGTGCCTGTTCGACCGCGTTGAGCCGCTGCAGAACGGTACCGTGATTCACCCCGAGGTCGCGAGCGGCCGCACGGATCGACCCGGCCCGCGCGACGGCGAGCACGTAGCGGAGATCATCCCAGTTAGTGGATAAATTATTGACCATGATGGTGAATATTATCGCTCTTTGGTTTGTTCAGGTAGCCACATATGGTCCTCGCATCCCGACACGTGGAGGGCATGATGCGGGGACAGACAATCATCGACCGGATCGGAAACTCGCCTCTGGTCGAGCTGAAGCACATCGTGCCGGACGGGGCGGGCCGGGTTTTTCTGAAGATCGAGAGCGAGAACCCGACCGGCTCGATGAAGGACCGGATGGCACTTGCCATGGTCGAGGCGGCGGAGCGCGACGGGCGGCTCGCGCCCGGCGGCTCGGTGGTGGAATATACCGGCGGCAGCACCGGCGTTTCGCTCGCCATGGTCTGCGCGGTGAAGGGCTATGCGCTGCACATCGTTTCTTCCGACGCCTTCAGCATCGAGAAACGGCGGCACATGCAGGCGCTCGGCGCGAAACTGACCGTGCTGCCGAGCGATAATGGCGCGATGGACGCCGCGCTGAC
This sequence comes from Nisaea sp., assembly GCF_017640745.1. Taxonomy (GTDB): domain Bacteria; phylum Pseudomonadota; class Alphaproteobacteria; order Thalassobaculales; family Thalassobaculaceae; genus Nisaea. The sequence continues at coordinate 36,648 of NZ_JAEPQA010000017.1, forward strand.
CCGCGCGATGATTGCCGAGGCGGACCGCATCCAGCGCGAGACCGGAGCCTTCTGGACCGATCAGCTCAACAATGTCGACCAGCTTGCGGCCTATCACGCGATGGGCCGGGAAATCTGGGAACAGACCGGGGGACGGGTCGATGCCTTCGTCCAAGCGACCGGGACCGCGGCCTCGGCGCGTGGCGTGGCGGAGTTCCTGAAAGAGCGCCGAATGGAGATCCGCACCGTCGCCATTGAGCCCGCCGAGTCGGCGGTGCTCTCGGGCGGTCCCTCCGGAAAGCACCGGATCGAGGGTGTCGGGGCGGGGTTCGTGGTCCCGCTCTGGGACCCGGCGCCGATCGACGAGGTGGCGACAGTCAGCACTGCGGACGCGATGGAGATGTCCCGCCGCCTCGCACGCGAGGAGGGGCTCTTCGCCGGCACCTCGACAGGGGCGAATGTGCTCGTCGCCCTCAGCGAGGCCGAACGTCTCGGACCGGACTCCGTCGTGGTCACCATCATGTGCGACAGTGGGGTCAAATATCTCAGTACCGAGCTCTACAATGGGGAGGCGAGCGATGCCGGTTGAGAGTTTTGCCGCGATAAGACGGCGGGCGGAGGCGCAACAAGGCGGGGCCGCGGCGCTGGAAAAGCGCATCGCCGAAGGGCTGCGGCCGGGCGATCCTGCCGCTCTCACCGATGACCGCATCCTTGCGGAGATGGCCAAGCGTGTGTTCCAGGCCGGGTTCTCCTGGAAGGTGATCGAGGCGAAATGGCCGGGTTTCGAGCAGGCCTTCGAGCATTTCGACGTCGCGGCGAATGGCGAGATGAGCGCCGAGCGACTGGCCTCGCTCATGGCGGATGAGCGCATCGTGCGCAACAAGCCGAAAATCCTCGCGGTGCGCGACAATGCCCTGCTGGTCGAGCAGATGGCGGCGCTCGACGGCAGCGCCGGGCGTTTCCTGGCGAAGTGGGACCGGGCCGACCAGATCGGGCTGATGGAGTATCTGAAAGCGCACGGCAATAGGCTTGGCGGCGCGACGGGACAGTATTTCCTCCGCTTCATCGGCTGGGACGGCTTCATTCTCTCGAAGGACGTGGTCACGGCATTGGGACTGGCTGGCGTGATCGACGGCCCGGCGACCTCGAAATTGGCCATGGCGAAGATCCAGGCCGCCTTCAACGCCTGGCACGAGGAGAGCGGCCGCCCACGCTCCGAGATCAGCCGGACGCTCGCGCTCTCTGTTGGTTAGGAAACGGACCGCGCGGGCGTCATAAAGTCAGCCGGTCTCTCCGATAAGCATTTCTCCGATTCCCATTCGGCGCCATCGCCTGCAAGCTCGCCCGGAGTTCAGATCGCGGGGGAGACGGAATGAAGATCGGGTTCATCGGACTTGGAAATGTCGGGGCGAAGCTGGCGGGCAGTCTGCTCAGGAACGGTGCCGACCTCACGGTGCGCGACCTCGACACGGCAAACATGCAGCCCTTTCTCGCAAAAGGCGCTGCTGCGGGCGAAAGTCCGAAGGCGATGGCCGAGGCCTGCGATATTGTCATCACCTGCCTGCCGAGCCCCGCGATCTCGGCCGCGGTGATGGAGGCGGAGGACGGCATTCTCGCCGGGCTCGCCCCGGGGAAGATCTGGGCGGAGATGTCGACCACCGACGCGGGCGAGGTGACACGGCTCGGCGCGCTGGTCGCGGCGAAGGGGGCGGAGGTTGTCGATTGTCCGGTCTCCGGCGGCTGCCACCGGGCGGCGACGGGGAATATCGCGATCCTCGCCGGCTGCGCGCGGCCGACCTTCGAGAAGATCCTGCCGGTGCTGACCATGATGGGCCGCCGCATCCTGCATACCGGCGATCTCGGTACCGCCTCGGTCCTCAAGGTGATGACCAATTATCTCGCGACAGCCAATCTGGTGACGCTCTGCGAGGCGCTGGTGACCTCGAAGGCGGCGGGAATGGATCTCAACACGACCTTCGAGGCGATCCGCATCTCCTCCGGCAATTCCTTCGTCCACGAGACCGAGAGCCAGGTGATCCTGAACGGCTCGCGCGACATCAGCTTCACCATGGATCTGGTGCTGAAGGATGTCGGCCTGTTCCAGGAGATCGCGGAGAAGAACGGCGTGCCGCTGGAGGTTTCGCCGCTGCTCTGCAACATCTTCCGCGACGGTATCTCGCGCTTCGGCCCGCGCGAGTTCTCGCCCAACATCATCAAGCGGCTGGAAGAGGCGACGGGCCTCGACATCACCGCGCCCGGCTTCCCGCCAGAGATGGTGGATGACGAGCCGGAGGCGCCGGGTTATGAAATTGTACCCCCGGGGCGCTCTTAGGGGACGCTTCCGAGGCAACATCTGCAGCCGGGAGGGACGCCATGCTGGATCGACGCGCATTCTTCATCGACGGAAGCTGGGTCGCGCCGATGGACGGCCAGGATTTCGAGGTCGTGAACCCGGCGACCGAAGAGGCCGTGGCGGTGATCTCGCTCGGGGGTCCGGAAGACGTGGACTATGCCGTGCGCGCCGCGCGGGATGCGTTCGAGATGTGGAGCGAGTCGGCGGTTTCCGAGCGCGTGGACCTGCTGCGCCGGGCGCGCGAGATCTATCTCCGCCGCCGGGAGGAATTCGCCGAGGCAATGACCATGGAGATGGGCGCGCCGCGCGACTTCTCCCGCGAAAGCCAGGCGCCCTGCGGCGACACGCTGCTGGCCTCCGCGATAGAGGCGCTGGAGGCGCATGTCTTCGAGCGTCCGAGTCTGCGCGGCGGCAGTACGCTGCGCGACGAGGCGGCGGGCGTCGCCGGGCTGATCACGCCCTGGAACTGGCCGGTCAACCAGGTGATGGCCAAGGTCGCCTCGGCGCTCGCGGCGGGCTGCACCATGGTGCTGAAGCCGAGCGAGTACGCGCCGCTCTCCGCCGGCATGGTGGCGGAGGTGCTGGCCGAGGCGGGCTGCCCGCCGGGCGTCTTCAATCTCGTGCATGGCGACGGCTTCTGCACCGGCGCCGCGCTTTCGGCCCATCCGGGGATCGACCTGCTCTCCTTCACCGGCTCGACCCGGGCCGGAACGGAGGTGATGAAGGCGGCGGCAAACGGGATCCGCCGGGTGGCGCTGGAACTCGGCGGCAAGAGCCCGAACATCCTGTTTGCCGATGCGGATCTCGACACCGCGCTGCGTTTCAGCATCGAGAACTGCTTCTCCAACAGCGGCCAGTCCTGCGACGCGCCGACCCGTCTCCTGGTGGAGAAGAGCGTCTATGACGAGGCGGTCACCATGGCCGGGCGCTTCGCCGCGGAAGTGAAGGTCGGCGATCCGCAGCAGCCGGGCGACCATATCGGCCCACTGGTGAACAAGATCCAATTCGAGCGCGTGCAGGACCATATCCGCAAGGGGATCGAGGAGGGCGCCCGCGTCGTGACCGGCGGCCTCGGCAAGCCGGATGGGTTCGAGAGAGGGTATTTCGTCAAGCCGACGATCTTCGCCGATGTCGACAATGGCATGCATATCGCCCGCAACGAGATCTTCGGCCCGGTGCTGGTGATGATCCCGTTCGACGGCGAGGACGAGGCGGTCGCGATCGGCAACGACACCGAGTACGGCCTCGCCGCCTACATCCAGACCGCCGACGAGCCGCGCGCCCAGCGCATCGCGCGCCGGCTCAGGGCAGGGAACGTCTATATCAACGGAAATTACGGCGACAGCGACGTGCCCTTCGGCGGCTACAAGCAATCCGGCATCGGCCGCGAGAACGGTCCGTTCGGGTTGGCGGAGTTCCTGGAGACCAAGGCGATCACGGGATAGGGCCTCCTGAAATTCGTCATGAATAGAAACTCGTCATCCCGGACCCCGACCCGGGACCTTTCGACGGATCTGGCTCGATGCTCGACAAGGCCCCGGCCTTCGCCGGGGTAACGACTTGAAGAGCATCTGTCGCATACCCACCGATGTCGGCTAAACTACCCGCGGCCTCACAACCACCCCGCAGGGAGCCCCATGCAGGACGACCGCTATTCCCTCCCGCAGCGCTGGCTGCACTGGATCATCGCGCTGCTGGTCCTCGCCGCGCTCGGCGCCGGCATCCTGTTCTTCACCCTCGGCTTCGATGGGTTGATGAAGACCTTCGGCGGCGACCTCACCAATGCGATCTACAAGTATCACAAGACCGCCGGTGTGCTGGTCCTCGCCCTGATGCTGCTCCGTCTCGTCCTGCTTATCCGCCTCGGCGCACCGCCGAAGCCGGAAAGTCTGACCCCGCCCGAGCGCATCCTCGCGACCGGGGTGCAGCATCTGCTCTACCTGATGCTGATCGCGCTTCCTATCCTCGGCTGGGCGGCGACCGCCGCCGGCGGCTATCCGGTGGAGTTCTTCAACTGGACGCTCCCCGGACTGCTCGCCAAGGATCCGGCGCTCTCGGAAACCCTCTTCGCCCTGCACGGTCTCGCGGCGCTGGCCGTCGCCGGCCTGATCGGCCTGCACATCGCCGGCGCGCTCTGGCACTGGCTGATCAAGAAGGACGGCGTGATGCGGCGGATGAGTTTGTTTGGATGATTCTGCGCAGCGATGGTCGCGCCCTGCGTTCCCTCTAGGATGCAAATAGCCTGAATTGCTGACGATTTTTCTGTTTTTTTTTCCGGCTCCTAATGGATCAATCCGCTGAAAGCCGAAGTGCGCAGCATAATCACTGTGCAAAATGCGGTGCATAGGAAGAGTTGTCGCCAGACGGCACGCATCTGAAAACACCTAGTTAAAAAATGTTTTTTCAATCATGGCGAGTGATATATTATGGTTTTTTTAGAGTAGATATAGCGACTTTATTTTGGGGGATTTGTTGTGCTCCGAAATTTTCTTTTAATAGTTTTCTTAAACGTTTCCCTGTCGAGTAACGCTCTTTCCGAAGAGCTCGCTCCATTCTCTCAGCTACTGGAGCTCATTGATAAAGAGATTGCAAACGCGCAAACTTATTCAACGCGTGAATCTCCTGTTCGAATTGACGAAGTGCTTCTTGATGCGAGTGTGGTCGAAAAAACCCAAATCGTCGGCGGCCTTGCAATAAAGACTCCGATGATTGAACTGGGTGCGGAGACAGCTCAATCCGCGCAAAATGTTCGACGGCTGAAGTTTTATTTTCGAGCAAAACCCGATTTAAACATCAGTGATGACGAGGGTCTTGCGCTAACCGAGGCGATACAACAAACAAAAGTTGTCTTCACAGATGCCATCAATAATAGCAAATTCCTGATTCCCGAATATGCTGATTATACGTGGAGCTTCACCGTCTCGCGCAATGCCGATGGTAGTTTGGGATTTCTAGGTTTTCGATCTGGCATCGACTTGGAGACAAAGAATTCGCATTCCATAACGGTTCGTCTAATAGCTTTGAACTATTGACGTAACGATAACATGGAAGGGCGACATTATGAAAAAATTATCGGTTATTTTGTACATATTGATTTTCTTCGCAAACTTTGCGGCACCAAATGCAGGGAACGCGTTTGAAGTCTGCGATAGCGGTGAGAGCGATCCCAGGTTGAGAGACCGTTTCTATCAATCCGCAAATAGTTGGCTTGTGAAATTTTTTGAACAGCGCCGTCCGATCGCGAATTCAAGAAACGGTCTGAGTGATTCGCAAATCTCTAAGGATGTTCCAATTGGACATGGGGTCATCATTTCGGGGCGTGGCCATACTCTCACCGCCCTGCATGTCGTGGAAAACAAGGACTTCAACAAACTGATAGCCAGAAACGCGCTTGGGCATGAATTCAGGCTCGAAAGAGGTTTTTTGAAATCCGCACCTTCAGCGCATGAGATTGTAAGAGAGGCGGCCATCATCCGGTTAACTCCGAGCGAGCAATCGTCTGACAACGGCTACGCATCCTGGGCCACGCCTCTTTTGCGGCTGGGCATAATGGATGGTGGTGAAGCCAATCGATCAGGCAACGAAGCACTGAACGCTAGAAATCTTTTCCTGGACACCCTCAAACCGCAACACGATCGCATACAAACAAAGACAGAGACAATTGTTTATGAAAACAATAGAAGGTTCCGCTTCAATCAATCGATGGAGCGTGGTTTCAGTGGGTCTCCAGTATTTGATTGTCGATTTAATCTGGTTGGGATTTTGACGCAGGCGAATTCGCGCACTGATCAGAGCGAGATGATATATATTGATGATTACTATGATTTATTGATTTTGAATAGAATAAATTTTCTGCCGCCAAAAAAACTTCAACCAACCATTTATCACAATAGAATATCCGAGTTGCAGCAATACTTTCTTAACATGAGGGATGAGTTCTTCCCTGTCCTGTCCGAGTTTGTCCACTTAAAATCATCCTATGACAGTCTTCAGGATTTTTACGCGTATGGTGATCGGGATAGTGACTATTATTCGACAATAAAAAATAATAGGGAAATTATCTATAAAACGGTAGACATTGAGGGTGTGCCTGAGCGTTATGTTGTATTTTCTTTTACTAAGAAGCTTGAATTGCAATACGATATAGACGAGGTATCAATGGATTTATGCCTAAATTTGAAAAATCCGGCCGCTAAGCATGTATCGGATAAAGAGGGGTGCAGTGAGGGGATCCCTGTTCCCGCCTGGGCTATCTTCAAGCCCGAGGTTGAAATGTTTCGAGGGAAAACGAATTTCATAAAAGCCATTTCTGTTCATGACATAAAAAGTCAGATAAAGAAAAGCACGTTTCGCGAGAATCGATTTATTCCCAATAAGCGCGATCAAATCAAAGAGGAAGACGTTACAGGGGTCACCTTTACTTTGACCGTTTACCATGACGGGCAAAAGCGACACGAGGAGGTATCGGCATTAATGAAAAATCTGGGTATGTCTGACTTCGAAAAAAGAATTCCGTGGCAGCAAAGTACCTACAGATGGATTACGCCCATTGATTATATCTTTCCTAGATAAAAATTCTGCATGATATAAAAAACGATCATGCTGTGTTTTTTGGTGTGAATTATTTTGCGCTGGATACGTCGGTGTTGGCGTTCTGGTCTGTGCCATTTCCTCACCCCGCCTCGCGCCGCCACGCCATGATGATCCCGCCGATCACCAGCAGCAGCACCAGCACGCCCGGAAGCAGAGGCACGGTGCGGACGCCCGTCACAATGTAATCCTCGTTCCGGATCAGCCCCGCCCAGTCGCGGCCTGACGTTGCGCGGCCGGCGCGGACGCGGCGGAGGTCGGGGACGGCTTCCTCGGCACCCCAGGTGACCGAGCCGCCGGTCTCCTCCGCCACTGGGCCGAGCCACTCATCCGTGGTGCGCACGTCCGAGAGCTCGATCGGGTTGAGCGCGCCGACGGCGGCGAGCTTGGTCAGCACCCCGTCGGCGAAACTGTGCAACCCGACCTGGTCGGTGGTGAAGCTCGCCTGGCCGCGGCCGGGGCCGGTGCGGGTGAGCGGCAGGGTGACCGTCTCCCCGTCCGGCAGGGTCATGGTCACGTCCGGCAGCTCGCCGTCGAGGGAGCGGCGGATCACCTCGATCTCCTCGCCGCGCACGCGGACGCGGAGATCGTTTTCCTCCAGGTCCGGCTCGCGCATCAGCCAGTGGGCGGTGCGGCGCAGCAGTTCGGCCTGCGGGCCGCCGCCGTCGAAGCCACGGGTCCAGAGCCACATCTGGTCGGTCAAAAGGTGCGCGACGCGGCCCTCGCCGAAGCGGTCGAGCACCAGCAGCGGGCGGCCCTCCGGCCCGTCCATCAGCACCACGCCGCGCAGCACGTCGGCCTCGATCTGGCGGAACCAGCGGCCCCAGGTCGCCCCTTCCGCCTCGATCCCGTCGGCGTCGAGCTGCGGGCCGCCGGTCAGGCCCGAGGTCACCGGATGGCGGTGGCCATCGAGCGTGGTATGGGCGCGGAACGGCTCCTCGATGATGGCGCCGGTCGGCATCGCTGGCAGAACCTCGCCGAGCGGGGTGTTGGCGAGCGACAGGCGCGAGGCGAAGGGCGGGCCACTCGCTTCCAGGAAGGCGCCGCCCTTGCGCACGAACTCGACGATGTTGCGCAGGTAGCTGCGCGGCAGCACGCCGCGGCGCTGGTACTGGTCGAAGATGATCAGGTCGAACTCGTCCAGCTTCAGCTCGAACAGCTCGCGCACCGGAAAGGCGATCAGCGAGAGCTCGCGCACCGGCGTGCCGTCCTGCTTCTCCGGCGGGCGCAGAATCGTGAAATGCACGAGATCGACGGACGGATCGGCCTTCAGCAGGTCGCGCCAGGTACGCTCGCCCGCATGCGGCGCGCCAGAGACCAGCAGCACGCGCAGCCGGTCGCGCACGCCATTGATGGCGAGCACCGCACGGTTGTTCTTGATGGTCAGTTCGTCCTCTCCCGGCGCCGCGGTAAGCTCGACGATGGTCTCGCCGCCATGGGTGATCGGGATTTCGATCTCCACCACCTGGTTGGCGCGGATCACCTGATCGGGTTGGGCGACGCCGTCGATGGAGAGGCTGAAGGGCACCGCCGCCGCTTCCTCCGCGTCCTCGACCCGGATCTTCGCGGTGACGGAGCGGCCGACGACGCCGAAGGAGGGCACATGCTCGACCACAAGGCGACGGTCGCGTTCGCCGCGCTTGCCAGTCAGGATGACATGCAGCGGCGCGCCGAGATCGCGGCCGCGCAGTTCCTCCACCCGGTCGTGGCTCTGCCCGTCGGTCACCGCCAGCACGCCGGCGAGACGGCCCTGCGGCACGTCATCCAGCACGTCGCGCAGGGCGGCGAAGATGCGGGTGCCGTCACGCCCGCTGCCGGCCCGCGCGCGGCCGCCGTCCAGCGTCACCACGCGGAGGTCGAGATCCTCGAAATCCTGAAGCTGGCGCTGCAGGTTCTCGGAGATCGCCGCGGCCCGCTCCGTGCGTCCGTCGATGCTCTGGCTGGTGCTCTCGTCGAGCAGCAGCACGGCGACGTCGTTGCGCGGATCGCGGTCCTCGGCGATCAGGTAGGGATTGGCCAGCGCGGCGACGAGCACCGCGAGCGCAAGGCTGCGCCACACCACCCCGCGGCCGCGCAGGACGGCCGTATAGACCACCAGCCCGATCCCGGCGGCGGCGAAGAGCGCGATCGCCCACCAGGGGATCATCGGCGAGAAATCGATGCCGACGGCGGATCCGATCATCGTGCCATCCTCCTCATTGCCCGAGCCTTTCGAGAATGGCGGGGACATGCACCTGATCGGCCTTGTAGTTCCCGGTCAGCATGTACATCACCAGGTTGACGCCGGAGCGGAGCGCCATCTCGCGCTGGATCTCGCCGCCCGGCACCACCGGGAACTGGTAGAAGCCGTCGTCGGACTTCGCCCAGGCGGCGGCCCAGTCGTGGCTGCCGATGATCACCGGGGAGACCTCGCTGGAGCGGTCGCCCTCGCCCTGCTGGACATAGAGCCGGCCACCCTCGTAGCGGCCGGGGAAGCTGTCGAGCAGGTAGAACGCCTTGGTCAGCACATGGTTCTCCGGAACCGGCGCGAGCGCGGGGATGTCGAGCTCGCGGGTCAGGGAGCGCAGCCGCTGCAGGCCGGGACCGGCGCCGCTGCCGCTGTCGATCCGGTCCCGCGTGTCGAAGAAGAGCGTGCCGCCGTTGCGCATATAGAGGTTCAGCCGTGCCACGCCGTTCGGCGTCAGGTCGCTCTGCGCCTCGGTGATCGGCCAGTAGAGCAGGGGGAAGAGCGAAAGCTCATCGACCTCGACATCGACCGCCATCGGCTCCAGCGGCTCGACGGCGGTGCGCTGGGTCAGGACCTCGGTCAGGCTGCTGAGGCCGGAACGGCTGATCTCGTCGACCTCCCGGTCCCCGGTGATGACATAGGCGAGCCGGGTCGCGAGCGCGGCCCGCATGATCCAGCGGTCCTCCTCACTCATCGGCGCGCCGCTGGAGATGATGTTCTGTGCCTGAACCGATGCCGGGACGCTTGCAAGCACGGCGCCGAGCAGCAGAATCGCCGCGGTCTCGCGCACCCGGGCATTGCCGACGCCCGGCACGAGGCCGCGCATCACCAGGGTGATGATGAAGTCCGCGAGCAGCAGCAGGACCGCCGCCGTCAGCGCCCATGGCGCGAGATCGAGTTCGTCGCCGCCGCCGTAGCTGACCCGCGACGTGCCGCCGGGCAGGGCTTCCAGCGGCGTCATCTTTGCCGCTTCCGGCCCGAGATTGACCGCCGTGCGGGAGAGCTCGCTGCCGTAATAGCCGGGCGGATGCTCGTGATCGACCGACGCGGCCTCGCCCTTCAGGAAGGAAACGGCACGTGCGCTCGCCGGCGGCGTTCCGAGCTGGCCCATGCCGTCCAGCGTTTCGACCGGTGCCGCGGCACCGCCTTCCGCCCGCTGCCCGACGCCCGCGCTGACCGCGACGATGCGCCGGAGCATCTCGACAAAGGCGCCGGAGAGCGAGAGGTCGCTCCAGTCGGTGTTGGCCGTGGTGTGGAAGAGGACAATGCGGCCGTCCTCGCGCGCCATGGCGGTCACGATGGGCGTCCCGTCGATGAGGCTCGCCCAGGTCCGGTCCGCGAGTTCGATCGAGGGCTCGGCCAGCACCTGCTTGTAGATCAGCACGTTGTCATAGTCGGGGAGATCGGCGAACGGCGTCTCGCCGTCGAACGGCGCGAGCGCGGCCGGTTCCGACCAGGAGAGCACGCCGCCGAGCGAGCGGTCGCCGCCGCGCAGACGGACCGGCAGCAGCTCGGATTCGCCGAGCCCGCGGTTTTCCAGGCTGGCGGCGGCAAGGCGCGGACCCGCAAAGCGGATCAGCGTGCCGCCCTTCTCGACCCAGTCGAACAGCTTCTGCTTCTCCGCCGGCGGCAGCAGGCCGGTATCGGGCAGGACGATCACCGAGATGTCGCGCTCGAGGAACTCCGCGAGCGTGCCGCGGCTGACCTCGCTGAACGGCGACAGGGCCCGGTCGATGAAGAACATCTCCTCCAGCAGCGGTTGGGAATCGGCGAAGCCGGTGCCCGAGACGAGGCCGACCGGACGCCGCCGGAAACTCTCGTCGAGGAGCGCGACGGAGGCCGCGCCGGGCAGGTCGGCAATCTCCAGCCGGGCGAGCTCGTTGCGAAGCTCCAGGGGGAGTTCCACATTCACCTCCGCCGCCGGCTCGCCCTCGGCGAAGGTGGCGGCTGTGCGGGTGAGCACCCGTCCGTCGGTTGCCACGGCGCGGATATTCACGATCTGCTGCGCGCCCGGTTTCAGCCGCGTGACCCGCGCGGTCAGGGCGTTGCCGTCTCCGATCCGGGCCGTCAATGCGATCGGCTGCTGGCCGCCTTCATAAACCGTCAGGGCGCCGAAGCGGATCAGCTGCTCGGCCATAGCGGCATCGTCCGCGTCCTGGATCCCGTCGGAAAGCCAGAAGACCGAGGCCGGCCGCTGGATCGGTGCCGTCTCCATTCGTTCCGCCGCGACGGAGGGCACACTGGCCCAGGGCTGGGGCGCGAGCGCATTGACGAAAGTGCGGGCCGCCTCTGGCGCCATGAGGCCGCCGCGCTCCAGCGCCGCCGAGTCCGAGAGCGCGGTCGGGAAGACCGCGATTTCCCGTCCGGCCCGCTCGGCGCGCTCGATCAGGTCCAGCGCCGCGGCCTTGCGTTCGGCCCAGCCGGGCGCGGACGCCCAGCCGTTATCGACGACGATCACCACCGGACCTCCGCCGTCGAGCTCCTCCTTGGCGCCGATCAGGGGCTGCGACAGCGCGAGAATAACGAGGGCTGCAAACAGCAGGCGCAGCAGCAAGAGCCACCAGGGCGTGCGGTCCGGCGTTTCCTCCGGCGACTGCAGCCCATAGAGCAGACGGATCGCCGGAAAGGCGACGGTGCGGGGCGACGGCGGGGTAATCCGGATCAGCAGCCAGATCGCCGGCAGCACGATGAGCGCGGTGAGTATCCACGGAGACGCGAAGGCGAGCGGGCCGAGACTCAGCATGGCGCTTCCCTACCCGTTCTGCCGCGTCATCGCGGCATAGAGTTGCAGCAGGGCCGCTTCCGGCGCTTCGGAGGTGACATGCTGGGCGAAGAACCAGCCTGCCGTACGGCAGGCATCCTTCAGCCGGGCGCGGTGCAGCGCCAGCTTCTCGACATAGGCCTCGCGCACCCTGTCGGCACGGCGGAGCAGGTGCGCGCTCTCTGCTTCGGTGCCTTCGAAACGGATGCGCCCCTGGAACGGGAAGGCCTCCTCGGCCGGGTCGGTCACCTGCAGCAGGAAACCGGAGACGCCGGAGGCGGCGAAGTGGCCGATGATCGCGGCATAGTCCTCCGCCGGTTCCATGAAATCGGAAACCATGACGGTGACGGCGTGGCGCGGAAGATGTTCAAGCGCCGGCAGGCTGGCGGCGCTGCTACGCGCATTTTCCAGCGTGTTCGCGAAGAGGTTCAACCCGCTCCGCCCGCCGCGCGGCGGCGCCCCTTCTCCGAGCAGCGCGATCCGTTCCCCGGCTTCGGTGAGCAGCGCGCCAAGCGCGAGGACCAGAAGATCGGTACGCGCCGCCTTTTCCGGCAGGGTTCGATCGGAGGCGAAGCGCATGGACGGTGAGGCGTCGCGCCAGATCCAGACGCTCTGGGAAGCCTCCCACTCCGTCTCGCGGACATAGACCTCGTCACTCCGGGCCGTGCGGCGCCAGTCGATCCGGCGCACCGAGTCGGTTACCTGATAAGGGCGGAACTGCCAGAACGCCTCGCCCATGCCGACCCGCCGCCGTCCGTGCATGCCCTGGGAGACGGTCGCAGCTACACGTTCCGCCGCCACGAGCAGCGGGGGGAATTTACCGGCGAGTTCCTCGGCGTGATGACGCATGGCGCGCGCCCCGGATCAGCGGTAGTCGGCCAGCAGCCGCTGGATGATGTCGTCGAGCGAGACGCCCTCGGCACGGGCCGCAAAATTCAGCGCCATACGATGGCGGAGCACCGGCGGCGCCAGTTCGAGAACATCCTCGATCGAGGGCGAAAGCCGGCCGTCGAGCACCGCGCGGGCGCGGGCCGCGAGCATCAGCGCCTGACTGGCGCGCGGTCCCGGCCCCCAGGCCACATGGCGCTTCACTTCCTCCACCTCGGTGGTCTCGAGACGGCCGGAACGGACGATCCCGAGGATCGCCTCGACCACGCTCTCGCCGACCGGGATCTGGCGCAACAGCTTCTGCGCCTCGATCAACTCGGGGCCGCTCAGCACCGGCTCGACCTTCACATCCTCGCTGCCGGTGGTCGCGAGCAGCATGCGGCGCTCGGCGTCATGGTCGGGATAGCCGACATCGATCTGCAGCAGGAAGCGGTCGAGCTGAGCCTCGGGCAGCGGATAGGTACCTTCCTGTTCCAGCGGGTTCTGGGTCGCGAGCACCAGGAAAGGCGCGGGCAGCTCATAGGTATGGCCGCCGACCGAAACCGTCCGTTCCTGCATCGCCTGCAGCAGCGCCGACTGGGTGCGCGGGCTGGCGCGGTTGATTTCGTCCGCCATCAGGATCTGCGCGAAGACAGGTCCCTTCACGAAACGGAAATGCCGCCTGCCGTCGTCCGATTCCTCGAGGATTTCGGCGCCGATGATGTCGGCGGGCATCAGGTCCGGGGTACACTGGATGCGCTTGTCGTCGAGCCCGAGCACGATGCCGAGGGTTTCGACGAGACGCGTCTTGGCGAGACCGGGAACGCCGATCAGAAGGGCATGACCGCCGGCAAGAACCGTGGTCAGCGTCTGGTCGACGACGTCGCGCTGGCCGAAGATCACCGTCTCTACCTGCGCTCGCGCTTTCGCCATACGGGCGCCGAGGGCATCGATTTTTTCGACGGTCTCGGTTTCGAGCCGTTGATCGAGAGTGGAGGAATTGGTCATGGACTCTATACTTCCTTCTAATCACTGGCCCGCCGGAACTGGCCGGCGCACGCCGAAGAACTCATAGAAGCAGCCATTACCGATGACCGCATCGAACGCGTCTTCCGATCTCCCCCCGTCATCAGATCAGTTAGAGCGTATCGCAGCCGCAGCAACTGGCAAGCCGGAACCGCGCAAACAAATCGATATGGGGCATTACGGAATCCGCATCGATCGCGACGGCACCTGGTATCATCTTGGCACTCCTATCAATCGGCTCCCTCTAGTGAAGCTCTTCGCCACCGTCCTCCACCGGGACGACGACGGCGGCTATTCGCTCCGCACTCCGGTCGAGCGCGGCCGAATCACGGTTGACGATGCGCCTTTCACCATCGTCGCCGCATGGTACGACGAGACCGGCGCGGAGGACATGACAACTCGGAGACTCATGCTCCGCACAAACCTTGACCGCATTGTGGCCGCCGGACCGGAACACCAGATTCGCGTCGAGACCAATCCGGAAAGCGGCGAGCCGCGCCCCTATATCGATACCGGAAACGGGCTGGATGCACTGATCACAAGATCGGTATTCTACGATTTGGTCGATCAGGCGATAGCGATGGAGCGCGATGGCGAAACTGTGCTTGGTCTCTGGAGTGACGGTATTTTTCACGAGTTGGGGTCTATATGACCGGCATCTTTGACAGGGAGCGGTTGCGTGCGGCGCTGACGAGCGCCGCCCGGAACGGTGCCGGGCGCGGCGATCACGATCTCAATCCCGGCATGGAAGTGGCCGAGCGCCAGCGCCCTGCCGCAGTCCTGATCCCGGTGGTCGAACGCGAGGGCGGTCTGACGCTTCTCTTCACGAGGCGGTCGGACGATCTGCCGGTGCATCCGGGGCAAATCAGCTTTCCCGGCGGACGGGCCGAAACACAGGACAAAGGGCCGGCGGATACCGCGCTCCGGGAAACGGAAGAGGAGATCGGCGTGCACCGCCGGCATATCGAGGTTGTTGGCCAGCTCGATCTCTACCGCACCCGGACCGGTTTCGAGATCACGCCGGTCGTCGGCCTGCTGACCCCGCCGTTCGAGCTCAGGCCCGAGCCGGGCGAGGTGCAGGAGATTTTCGAGGTCCCGCTGCCGTTCTTTCTCGACCGCGCGAACCACCAGCGCCACAGCCGCGAATGGAACAACCAGACACGCAGCTTCTACGCCATGCCCTATGGCGACTATTATATCTGGGGCGCGACGGCCGGCATGCTGGTCAATTTCGTCGACGTCCTGTTGCCCCGCGTCGATGCCTGAACGCGGCATCTGAGTCCGGAATCCGTCTATGCGCCTTTCCCCGAAACCCTGGATGACGGCTCCCGAGACCCGCGCCGTCATGGAGGTCCTGAACCGGGACGGCGATATGGCGCGCTTCGTCGGCGGCTGCGTGCGCAGTGCCGTCCTCGATCTCCCGATCGCCGATGTCGACATCGCCACCCGCCACACGCCGGAAAAGGTGATGGAACTGCTCAATGAGGCCGGCATCCGCGTGGTTCCGACCGGGCTCGATCACGGCACGGTCACGGCCGTGGTCAATCACGAGCATTTCGAGATCACCACGCTCCGGCTCGATGTCGAGACCGACGGCCGCCGCGCCGTCGTGGCCTTTACAGAGGACTGGCGCGAGGACGCGGCGCGGCGCGACTTCACCATGAACGCGATGTTCCTGCGCCCGGACGGCAGTATCGACGATCCCTTCGGCGGGCACGGCGACGCGCTGGCCGGCAAGGTCCGCTTCGTCGGCGATCCGACAACGCGGATCCGCGAGGACGTGCTCCGGATCCTGCGCTTCTTCCGCTTTCACGCCTATTACGGCAAGGGCGAGGTCGATCCGGCCGGGCTCAGAGCCTGCCGCGAGAACGCGGGACTGATCGACAGCCTGTCCGGCGAGCGGATCCGGGTCGAGTTCCTCAAGCTTCTCTCGGCGCCGTCTCCTCTTCCGGTGCTCGACCTGATGGAAAGCGCGGGCGTGCTCCAGATCTTCCTGCCCGGCCCCTACGATCTGGAGGCGCTGTTGCGCCTGATTGAGATCGATGGCGAAGCGGCGGACCCGGTTCTTCGGCTCGCCGCCCTCGCGCCCGAACGGCACGGCCATGCTTTCCGCGCCTCAGAGCGCATGCGGTTCTCGAATGCCGAAGCGACCCGCTTCCATGCGCTTTCCAGCTCCGAAATCGACCCGGGTGCGGACTCGGTCCGGCCGGATATATACCGCCTCGGCAACGCGCTTTATGAGGACATGGTCCGCCTGCAGGTTGCCCGCGGCATGATCAGTTCCGCCAATGCCAAGGCCATGATCGAGGCGTCGGAGGCCTGGCCGAAACCGGACCTGCCGGTGCGCGGAGCAGACCTCATGGAAATGGGGCTTGCCCGAGGCCCGTCCGTCGGCGAGGCTCTCCGCCGCCTGGAAGCGTGGTGGATCGCACGGGACTTTGTTCCGGACCGGGACGCCTGCCTTGCCGAAACCCGCCGGATGATTGCCGAGGAAAAGATATGAGCGACAAGATTGCCCGAATCGCTGCGAAACTCCACGCGGCCTTCGAAAGCGGCGTGCCGATCGCCGACATCCCGGACGGGGACGCGCCTACAACGCAGCAGGAGGCTTTCGCGATCCAGGATGCCACCTTCGGCCTGCTCGGACGCACGCCCGGCGCCTGGAAGGTCGGCAGCAGCCCGGGCGCTGCGCCGACGGCCGCGCCGATCGCGGCATCGAAACTCTATCCCTCGGGCCAGGTGCTGCCGTCGGCGGCGCATCGCAATTTCGGCGTCGAGGCGGAGATCGCCTTTCGCCTCGGCCGGGATCTCCCGGCACGCGATGTCCCCTATACGGCGGAGGATCTGCGTGCGGCGGTCTCCAGCCTGATCGTCACTATGGAAATCGTGGAGTCGCGTCTCCGGGACTGGCCGAAAGTCGATCCGCTCTGGGCGCTGATGGACTTCCAGGCCAACGACTCTCTGGTGCTCGGTAGGGAAATGCCCGTGCCGGAAGCGCTCGATATCCCCAATCAGCCGGTCCGGGTCCTGTTCGACGGCAAGGTTGTCTTCGAGGATACCGGCAGCTTCAAGGGCGGCGATCCCTTCGCGCTCATGGCTTGGCTTGCCGATCACGCGCTGGAGCGCACCGGCTCCATGGCTGGACGCGGCCTCAAGGCAGGGGATGTGATCACGACCGGATCCTGGAACGGGGTCTCGTTCGCAGGCCCTGGCGTTGCCGCAAAGATCGAGTTTCCGGGACTTGGAGAGGCGGAAATGCGCTTCGCCTGAAGCGCGGCGGCTCAGACGACGATGCTGACGCCGCGTGCCGTGCCCGCAGTGGGGCGGCTGCTCAGGAACTGTAGGACCTCGGTCGTCCGGGTCAGGCGCTCATTGAAGATCTGGATCGAGCGCTCGTCCGGATCGATGTCGTAATTGGGGACTTCCAGCGGATCTCCGGTCAGGCGCTGATCCTCGCTGATGAGGTCTCCGACCCTGATCGAGTCCGGGCGGCCGTCCAGGGCAACTGACTCGGCGTTCTCGACGCCGTCCACCGGGACGAGGCGTGCCGCAATGTCGGTCGATTCCTCGTCGCCCTGGAGTCCGAGCCTGATCTCGTCGCTTGCGCCATCCTCGCCCTGCTGCATCTCGCGAAGCCGAGTCGGATCGGCGAACGCGCGGGGCGCTTCCTCGTCACTCCCGGCTTGCACCTGTTGCTCCGGGCCCGCCGCGGGTTGAGACGGCGTTCCGGCTTCCTGAGCTTGGGAGAGATTGGCTGGATTTACGATTGGCTGAGGCGGCTGTGACGAAGTCTGCTGCCCCCGTTCGTCCGTCGGGGCTTGCGCCTGGTCTTCGCGCGTCTGCGTAAAGCGCTCGTTGCCGACCGGCTGCAGCTCTCTCGTACGCGCATCCGCACCGAAAGACGCAACAGGTCCTTCAGGCGAAATCGTCGTCGGAAATAAAAGCGCTCCGGATATCGACATCACTCATGCCACACAAAACACGCCCTCCGGCGACCTCTTCACCGGACGGTAAATAAGAAGTTAATGCAAACTTATCCGAATCCCAACTGAAATAGGAGTATCACTTGGTGCCTTAGAGACCGTCCGGGGCAGGCCAAATCACCTGTGGCGGCATGCTCATCAGGATCGCTTCGACGTTTCCGCCGGTTTTCAGCCCGAAGAGCGTGCCCCGGTCGTAGAGCAGATTGAACTCCACGTAGCGCCCGCGGCGCACCAGCTGATGGTGTCGCTCTTCCTCGGTCCAGTCCTCGTTCATGCGCCGCCGCGCGATCTGCGGATAGGTCTCGAGAAAGGCGGTGCCGACGTCACGGGTGAAAGCGAAGTCCTTTTCGAAATCGCCGTCGACATAATCGTAGAAGATCCCGCCGACACCGCGCGGCTCGTTGCGGTGCTTCAGGAAGAAATACTCGTCGCACCACTCCTTGAATTTCGGATAGTAGGCCGGATCGTGCCTGTCGCAGGCCGCCTTGAAACCGGCATGGAAAGCGTCCGTGTCGACCTGTTCCGGAACCATCGGCGTCAGGTCCGCGCCGCCGCCGAACCAGGATTTCGTCGTGGTGATGTGCCGTGTGTTCATGTGCACGGCGGGCACTTTCGGCGATTGCATGTGCGCGACCAGCGAGATCCCGGAGGCCCAGAAGCGCGGATCCTCGTCTGCGCCCGGGATGGATTTCCTGAACTCTTCCGAGAAAGTGCCGTGGACGGTCGAGACATTCACCCCGACCTTCTCGAAGACCCGGCCCTGCATCAACGACATCACGCCGCCGCCGCCGCCCTCGCGCTCCCAGCTCTTGCGCTTGAAACGGCCGGCGGGCCTGTCCTTCAACGGGCCTTCGTAGTCGTCTTCCATCTTCTCGAACGCCGCGCAGATCCGGTCACGCAGGGCTTCGAACCACGCGCGGGCTTCGTTTTTCTGATCGTCGGTCGAGATATACATGGGCCTATCCGGTATGGGCGCGCTATGCGGGACATCTGTCCCCTGCGCCCGGTTTAGCCGGAAGCCCGGAGTGCTGTCGAGTGCCGGAAGAGCTTAGAGCTCGAGAATGCCGCTCCCCGGAAAGACCTTGCTCCCGGTGACGTCCTTGGCCTTGGAAAGCGCGCGGACGGTCTCGGCGTCGAGCGTGCCGCCGCGGAACAGGGTCTCGATCTCCTGCAGCGGACGCAGGTCGCCCTTGCGGAAAGCCGCCAGCGCGTCATTGACGAGACGCAGCCGCTCCAGGGCCTTTTCGATTGCGGCGGACTGCGCCTTGTTGGGCGCGGTCTGGGCTTCCTTGTCATCGATGGTGAACAGGCCGCTGACAATGCCGGACTGTTTCTGCGTCTCGGTAAGAGACAGCTTCTTGCCTTCGAAAGACAGGAGTTCGACATCGCCGGCGGCAACCTTGCCATCCCGGACCAGGCCGACCTCGATCGAGAGCTGGGAAATGCTGGAAAAGACGCCGCCTTCGCCGTCGGCCGAGCGAAATTGCTGGCTGACGCTCGAAATTCGGATCTGGATCCCGCTCACGGTCGGATCTTCGAGGGCCTTCTGCGTAAGGTCTTTCAGGCTGTCGAGCGCTTCCGTCAGAAACGCCTCGGAGTCGCCGCGCTTGTTGAGGGCGCCGAAGATCGTGCCAAGTTCGTCGCCGAGAAGTTCCGAGAGACCGCTCTGCGTTCGGGTGCCGGAGGTGACGGAAGCGGAGAAGGCGACCGGGCCGGCTGTGCGGAACGTGGGCAGGGGCGCGGATTTCTCGCCGCGTGCAGTATCGGAGGTGCCGACGGTGCGGGGCTCCGGCGGAGTGGGTCGGAACAGAGACGATATTGAGGATATGGATGTCATCGGAACGGCTCCATTCTGGACCCTATGCTCACCCGGGGCGGCTTGCCCCAAACCGGTATTGTACCGGAACCAACCGACAATTTAACTCAGCTTGCAGTAAGAGTCACGCGAGACGGCGCACCACGTCTTCGGGGTTGGGCGTGTCTTCCCCCTCTTTGGAGGGGCCGTCTGCCGCCGCGGCCGGTTTCCCTGGCGGAACGGGGGCCCGTTCCGGTGCCGGATCCGGCGCCGGTGCTTCGGCTGCGTCAATGTCGCCCACGATCAGCGCTGGCTCCGGCGCAACCGGTTCGGAGAACGCTTCCGGCGGCAGGCTGACGAGGGTCGAGACCCGGGGCGGCTGTTTCCAGGACAGGCTGGCGAAGTGCCCGCAATTGCCGCAGGACACGGTCCAGACCTCGGCGGTGGCGCCGCAGTCGGAACAGGTCCAGGCAGGATCGGGCGCAGCGGCGCCGGCGCGCTCAAGCAGGGCGCGGGCTTCGCTCGCATTGCCGCGTTCGGCCTGAGCCAGATAAGCCAGCAAACGGAAGACCGCGGCCCGTCGCTCCGGCACCGGCACGGCGTCCAGCGCCGTCCGGGCCTCGCCCCAGAGCTCTGCCGCGACCGCCGCCTCGGCAAGCGCGACCCGCCCGGTGGTGGTTTCCGTCCCGGTGCCGACGAGTTTCTGGATATGCTTGAAGCGCTGAGCCGGTGAATCTTCCGGCCAGAGATCCGCATAAAGTTTCGCGAAGCTCGGATGCGGCGCCTGTTGCCAGGCATCTTCCAGCAGTTTCTGCGCCTTCTTGATCCGCCCCTTGGAGGTCTCGGCCGCGGCCACGATCTTCACCGCCGGAGCGAATGCCGGCTCGACCTTGAGGGCGCGCTGCGCGAAATCGGCGGCCTCGCCAAGCTGGCCTTCAGCTTCCTTAAGGCGCGCGCGCTCCATGTCGATGGCGACGCGGTAGCGTTTGGCTTCACTTTCCGGAATGAGATCGCGGCGTACCGCATCGAAAAGGGTCTTCTGCGCCTCGTCCCAATCTTCCGCCTCGGTTTCGAGCGTGAAGAGGGTGCGGGCGGCAAAGGCGGAGTCCGGCCGCAGGTTCCGGGCCTTCCGGGCCAGCGGGAGCGCGGTTTCCCGGTCTTCCGAATCAAGGGCCTGGCGCAGCTTGCCGATAAGGCCGACAAACTTGGTCTCGGGGCTTTCCGTCAGCTCGTCGAAATAGCGGCCCGCGGCATCGCTGTCGCCGCCGAGCGCCGCCGCCTGGGCGGACAGCAGGCGGGTCTTGGCGGGATCATCAAGCAGTCTTTCCGCCCGGCGCGCCTGCTTGCGGGCCTCTTCGGCGTCTCCCGCCGCGATCGCGGCCATGCCGAGGCTGAGCGCGTTCACCCCGTCGTCCCGGCGGCGCGCCGCGCGTCGGTCCAGAAATCCGCCGGGTAGACCGAGCAGACCACGCACCAGACGATAGGCGATAAGCAGCAGGTAGAGTGCGCCCAGCAGAACCAGCAGGGCGACGCCGAAATAGGTATCGATCCGGTAGCCGAGCCACTCAACGGTGAGCCGTCCCGGATTATCGGCAAGCTGGATCGAGGCGAAGACCAGCGCGCCGACGAGGATGAAAAATCCGAAGATCCTGAACATGGCGCTATCCAGCCTTCGCGACGGAGGAAAGCGCGGCGCCACGGAGCTTCGAGACCGCGTCGTCGACCGTGAGGCGGGCCTTCGCCGCAGCGATCCAGTCAGCTGCGCGATCCGCGGGCGGACCGCTGAGTTCCTCGAGCGCAGAAAGGGCGCCGGAGAGATCGCCGGCATCCAGCGCGGTTTCGGCGCGCACCAGAATGGCATCGACGCTGGGGCCATCGGCGACGTCCGTGCGGCGCACCGTCACCAGAGCGGCCATCGTATTCAGGGTCTTGCCGACAAGGCCCTCGTCGCTTCCCGCAATTTTCGCCTGCGTCACGGCCTTCGCCATGCCGTCGAAGCGTTCCGTAAGCGCGGCGATCGTCTGCACCCCGCCGCTGTGACCTTCGAGAGTCTCGACTGCCGCCATGACTGCCGGGTCTCCGTCGGTGGTCAGATCCTTTACGGCGCCAAGCTGACCGGCGAAAGACGCGGAGGTGACAGTCACGGCTTCCAACTGGCCGACCGCGAGCAGCAGCAGCCCGGCCCGCTCCCGTTCGGGCGCGCGCTTTTCAGCAAGCTGGCGGACCGCGGAGAGTTCGGCTTCGAGGCTGGCAATACGTTCTCCGGCGCCGCTCTCGGCCGTTTCGATGCGGCTGGCCACGGCATTGAGGTCTGACGGGGAAACTTTCTCCTGCGCTTCCAGGACGACGATCCGCTCGCGCAATGCGCCGATGGTACCGAGCAGCGCTTCGTTGACTGCGGAACCGCCTCCGCCGGCGCTATCGACGGCGACGGCCTGCCGTGCCGCGAGTTCGTCGATCCGGGCCTGCAGGGCCTCGATCTGGGCTTTCAGTCCGTCTTCCGCTTCGGACGGCCCCTCGGAGCCGGCCGTGAGGGCGCCGACGGCGTTAGACGCCTCGCCCGCGGCCTGCGCCGCTGCGTCGGCGGCGGCCCGGGCCGCCTGCAGGTCCTGCGTCAGAGTTGCGACCTCTGCCTCGAGTGCGACCACGCGGTCGGCAAGTATCGTCAACGGATCCGCTTCCGCCACCGGTTGCTCCGCCCCGGCGGCAGGTTCCGCGGTCTGTTGCGGCGCCGGTTCGCCCGGCGTCCCGCGCAGGAAGGCGATGGCATTCTCGACGACGGCGTAAAAGCTGTTCTGCGGCACTTCGGGCACGGTAACCGGAAGACCGTTTTCCTCGACGAATTCCTCGGCATGGTTCTGCCAGAGCGGGTAGAGCGCCGCTGCGACGCCGCCGGAGAGAAGCAGTAGGACAACAAGAATCCCGATCACCTTCGTCCGCGAGGAGAACACCGCTTTCGGTGTGAGGTTCTCGGCCGGCTCGGCATCGATCACCGTCGCATCCTCTACGTCTTTCAACGTCTCCACGGCCTCCTTGTCGGAGAGTCCGCCGGTATCGCTCTTTGGATCGCTCATCGCCTCAGGTCTTTCCAGTTCCACGACACGGGTCGCGTTGCATCCCGTTCAGGCTCCGCTGCCATCGAAGCATCTAGGCGCAGCGGAATCAGCAAATTTTTTTCAGTCGTCTTTGTTACATAGGGCGGTCAACAGCCCGAGTAAGTCCATCTTTGTCGGCCGCTCCGCGACCCGGACCGCGCTCCACGGAAGCGCTGCGACGCTCCCGGCCACGGCCTCGCTGAGACAGAAAGCCGTCATCCCCTCACAGCATGCCGTGAGGTCCGCGTTCCCGACAAGGGAGACGAAGCTGCGGCCGGTTTTCGGCGAAAAGAACAGCACGCCGTCCAGCGTCCCGTCGCGCAGCGCGGTCTCGGCTTCTCGCGGAAGTCCGGTTGCGGGCACGCTTCTGTAAGCGACGATGCGTCGCAGATCGAATCCGCGCGCCCGTAGCGTCCCTTCAACGTCCCCGGCGACCTCCTCGGCACAGACAAAAGCGAGCGGGCCTCCATCCGGTTCCATCCGCCGGCCAATCAACTCGACAAGCGCCGCCGCATCGCCGGCCGCGCTTTCCACGGTCTCGAATCCCCGCTGGCGAAGGCGTTCGGCCGTGGCATCGCCCACCGCGTAAACCGGAACGGAGCGCTCCTGGGTGTAGCGGACCAGCGCTTCGGCGCCGTTGCGGCTGGTTACGATGAATGCAGCGGGCCGGAGCGCGGGATCCGGTTTCGGGTCGAGGAAGGTGCAGGACAGCATCGGGGCGAGCACGCTTTCGATTCCCACAGCGGCCAGGTCTTCCGCCAGGGCCCGTGCATCCTCAACCGCTCGCGTGATGAGGACGCGCACGACGGTCAGACCTTGTAGCCGGGGCCTGCCTGCGCGATCAGATCCTCGCCGACGAGTTCCCCAAGCGTCTCGGGGGCGTCTGCCGGTCCGGTCGCCTCGGCGGACCAGAGCGCGGAGCCGTCGAGCGCGGCAAGCTGGCCGCGCAGGCGGAGCATGCCGCCGCCGATCAGTTCCGCAAGTCCGGCGATCGGTGTGCGGCACGACCCGTCGAGGCGTGCAAGCATGGCCCGTTCGGCCTTGACCCGCGTCTCGCTCTCGGCGTCATTGATCCCGCGGGCCCAGTCGAAGATCCGCTTGTCGCCCGGCGTATTTCCGATCCGGCACTGGATGCCGATCGCGCCCTGGGACACCGCCGGGAGCATTTCTTCCGGTTCCAGAACCCGGGTCGCGCGGTCGCCGAGGCCAAGACGGGAGAGGCCGGCGATCGCCAGAAGTGTCGCGTCGCACTCGCCTTCGGCCAGCTTGCGCAGCCGTGTCTCGACATTGCCGCGGAAAAGGACGGTCTTGAAATCCGGCCGCCTGCTGAGGAGCTGTGCCGCCCGGCGCACGGATGCGGTGCCGATCACCGCGCCTTCGGGAAGGTCCTCGATACGCTCCGCCTTGAACGAGATCAGCGCATCGCGAGGGTCCTCACGGGGCAGGATCGCGGCGAGTTCGGTGCCTTCGGTCAGGAAGGTCTCGACATCCTTCAGGGAATGCACGGCGATGTCGATCCGGCACTCCAGAAGAGCTGCCTCGATCTCCTTCATGAACAGGCCTTTGCCGCCGATTTCGGCCAGCGCGCGGTCCTGTACCCGGTCGCCGGTGGTCTTGATCTCGACAATCTCGACCGCACCCTCAGGCGCCAGTTCCGGGAAGGTTTCACCAAGCCGGCGCTTGGTCTCGTAGGCCTGGGCGAGCGCGAGTTTGGAGCCGCGCGTGCCGAGGCGGATCAGAGCGTTTGCTTTCGACTGGTCTTCCATGGGCGGACTGTGTAGACCGGAGCGCATGGCATTGGAAGAGCAAAGAGAAATTGGCGGGAACCCGCTGGTGCTCGGGATCGAGACCAGCTGCGACGAGACCGCGGCTGCCGTCGTCGACGGCTCCGGGCGGATCCATGCCAATGTGGTCTTCACGCAGATCGAGGATCATGCGCCTTTCGGCGGCGTGGTCCCGGAGATCGCCGCGCGTGCCCATCTCGACCATCTCCGTCCGGTGATTGACCGCGCGCTCAAGGAGGCCGGTATCGGCTTCGACGCGCTCGACGCGGTCGCCGCGACCGGCGGGCCCGGGCTGATCGGCGGCGTGCTGGTCGGCACCATGACGGCGAAGGCCATCGCGATGGCGCGCGGTATTCCTTATCTCGCGGTCAATCATCTCGAAGCTCATGCGCTGACCGCCCGGCTGACCGACCATGTGCCCTTTCCCTACCTACTGCTCCTCGTTTCCGGCGGTCATTGCCAGCTCATCGCCGTCGAGGGGCTTGGAAAGTACCGCCGTCTCGGGACGACGATCGACGATGCGGTCGGCGAGGCCTTCGACAAGACCGCGAAGCTGCTCGGCATGGGCTATCCCGGCGGTCCCGAGCTCGAGAAAGCCGCGGAGACGGGCAACCTGGACCGCTTCGAGCTTCCGCGGCCGATGGTCGGCAAGCCAGGCTGCGACTTTTCCTTCTCCGGTCTGAAGACGGCGGTCCGGCAGAAGGTCTCTGCGCTTGGCGACCCATCTGAGCAGGACATCGCGGACATTGCCGCCGCGTTCCAGCACGCGGTTGCCGCAAGCCTCGTAAATCGTTGCCGCAACGCGATCCAGGTGTTTTCCGAAACGCACGGGGGCGGACATGCGCTGGTTGTCGCCGGCGGGGTCGCCGCGAACAAACATCTCCGCGCCGCCCTCTCGGAACTGGCGATGAAGAGCGGGATGGAATTCGTCGCGCCGCCGATCGGGCTCTGCACAGACAACGCTGCCATGGTCGCCTGGGCCGGGATCGAACGGCTGCGTGCCGGAGAAAGCGACCCGCTCAGTTTCGCGCCGCGCCCGCGCTGGCCGCTCGATCCGGGTGCGCCGAAGGCGATCGGCGCCGGAGTGAAGGCATGAAAATCGAGCGGATTGCCGTGCTCGGCGCCGGTGCCTGGGGTACCGCGCTCGCACTTGCGGCGTACAGAGCCGGCCGCGAGGTCACGCTCTGGGCTCGCCGGGCCGAACAGGCGGAGGAAATGCAGCGCCTCCGCGAAAACCGGGTCTACCTTCCGGGGGTCCGTCTGTCTGACCAGATCTCGGTTACGAGCGATCCTGCGACCGCAATCGACGGCGCAGACGCCCTGCTTCTGGTCGTCCCGGCACAGCATATGCGGGCCGCTCTCGCGGAATTCTCGATTCCAGCCGGTGTCCCGCTGATCTCCGCCGCCAAGGGGATCGAGAACGGCACCGACAAGACCATGAGCCAGGTCCTCGCGGAGCTGCTGCCGGACAATCCGGTCGCCGTTCTCTCCGGACCGAGTTTCGCCGGTGAGGCCGCCGTGGGCAAGCCGACCGCTGTCACCCTCGCTGCTGCCGACAAGACATTGGCCCTGAAACTGGGAGAGGCCTTTGGCTCCGGCACTTTCCGGCCCTATGCCTCGACCGATCTCATCGGCGCCGAGGTCGGCGGCGCGGTGAAGAACGTGCTCGCCATCGCCGCCGGGATCGTCTCCGGTATGGAACTCGGAGAGAATGCCCGCGCCGCGCTGATCACCCGAGGCCTTGCCGAAGCGACCCGCTTTGCCGTCGCTCTGGGCGGCAGGCCGGAAACGCTGATGGGGCTCTCGGGGCTCGGCGACCTGGTGCTGACCTGCTCGAGTACGAGTTCGCGCAATTTCACCCTTGGCACAAGACTCGGCAAAGGCGAGGCGCTGGAGGAAATTCTCGGCGCCAGCCCGTCTGTCGTCGAGGGCGTGTTCACCGCCGCCGCCCTGCACCGCCGGGCCCGTGTCCTCTGCGTGGAAATGCCAATCGCAGAGGGCGTGGATGCGGTCTTGAACCGGGGCATCGATCCCGGCACGGTGGTGAAAGAGCTTCTCTCCCGGCCGATCGGCTGGGAGTTCGCGGACGCGGGACCGTCCGCTTCCTGACCTGCAAGGAGACTGATCAGATGGCCTACTGGTTGTTCAAATCCGAGCCGAATACCTGGTCCTGGGATGATCAGGTCAAGAAAGGCGCGGTGGGCGAAGGCTGGGACGGGGTGCGGAACTACCAGGCCTCGAACAACATGAAGGCCATGAAGATCGGCGATCTCGGCTTCTTCTACCACTCGGTCAACGAGAAGCAGATCGTGGGCATTGTCGAAGTGATCGAGGAATACCACCCGGACCCGACCGACGCGAAAGGCCGCTTCGGGATGGTGACCATCAAGGCGGTGAAGCCGGTCGAGAAACCGGTGACCCTGGCGGACATCAAGGCGGACCCGCGGCTGGAGGATTTTGGCCTGGTGCGGCAGTCCCGGCTCTCCGTCGTCCCGGTCACGGCGGAGCAGTGGAAACTGATCCTCTCCATGGCCGGAACCAAGCTCTAGAGATCTAGGCTTCCTCTTCGTCCACCTCGGACGGCTCTACGATCCGCACCTCAGCCACGTCTTCCGGCCCGGCGCCCCTGGCGAACCGGGCCTTGTAGACGCTGACCCAGATCGTGATCGCGACGGTGCCGACCAGCGTCGGCCCGAGCCAGCGGACAAGCGGCGGCAACATGTCCATGTTGGTGACCATGAACGCCGTGACCGACGCGATGGTGCCGCCGAGCATGCGGATCATATGGGTGAAGAACCATCGCGTTGGCCCGACGCTCGCGGACCGGAACCGGCGCAGATCCAACAAGGCCATCAGCGCGCCGATGCTGCCGAGAATCATCAGAACCGGCGCCAGGTCCGTGTACCAGTAGACGGCCCCGTAGGCCGAGAGTCCGGAACAGGCGATCAGCGTGAACTGGGCCGCTCCCTTGTCGAGCGCACCGGCTCGGAAGCGCAGATCGGCCGATTTCGTCGGTTGCTTCAGGTAGAGCGCCCGGTAGCCGCTCAGCACCATGTAGTAGCTGAAGATCGCGACTGTCAGCTGGAAGAGGTCATTCGTACGCAGACTCAGCATCACTGCGCTGGCGAAAACGACGGTCATCGCCAGAACGAAGAACCGGCCCGCGAAACGGTGCACGCGCCGTCCTTTCGGCGCTGCGATGGCGATCGCCGCGGCGCCGAGCGACACGGCGCCGGCGGCGATATGCGCATTCAGGAGAAAAGGTTCGGGATCGTCCATGCGGTCAGTGTCGCATTCCGCCGCCGACGCGGGAAGCGGTCAGGCCGGCACCAGTCCGGAAACCGCGGAAAATCCGAGATCCGAGGCGGCATAACGCACCTTACCCTCGACCATGGCCGCCTCGACGCGCGGCAGGCCGGCCTCGCTGTCGTCGACCACGATGAGGTCCGCGCGCTTGCCGGCGGCAATGGTGCCACGGTCCGGGAGGTTGCCGACACGGGCCGGACCCGCCGAAACCAGGGACCACGCCTTTCCGAGCGGCAAGACTCCGTCCGCGACAAGCTTGAAGGCGGCATGGAACTGGGCCGGGTAATAATAGTCCGAGATCAGGTAGTCGCAGAGGCCTTCCTCGATGACGTCGCGCGCGGAGACATTGCCCGAGGCGCTGCCGCCGCGCAGCACGTTTGGCGCTCCCATGCCGACCGGGTTGCCGAGCGCACCCGCGGCCCGGGCTGTTTCCATGTTTACCGGGAACTCGGCGACCTCCGCTCCGAGGGCATTGTATTTTTCCCGCATCTCCGGTGTGTCGTCGTCGTGAGAACCGGTCGGAACGCCGGCACGTCGGGCGACTTCGGCGATCGCCCGGACATTCTCCTCGGCCTCGGCTTCACGGGCCCGTCGCGCTTTCAGCTCGGCGCGGAACTCGTCGAAGCTCATGCCGATGATATGCGACCAGCGCTGCATGCGCTCCGGGTTGACGCGCAGCGCTTCCTCGTACTGCGGCAAGTGATCGTTGAACACCATCATCGCGACCCGTCCCGCCTCGATCCATTTCCGCGCGCGCTCCTGTTCTTCCATGGCGAAGATCTCGAAGCGGAGATGGAAGCGCAGGTCAGCGCCGAAGCGGCGCCGGCCGCGTTCGATGGCATCGAGGATCCGCTCCGCCGTCGCGCCGCTGCGCAGCCGGCCTTCCCAGCTGACACCCTGGGCGAGAAGCGCCGTCGTGATGCCGGAGGCGAGGATGGCACGATCCGCATCCATCAGGGCGATATCGATCGGGAACTCGGTGCCGGCGCGCGGCGCAAGGCTCCGCTCGAAACCGTCGCCATGCAGGTCGATGATGCCGGGAAGCAGCAGCCGTCCCCTGAGGTCGATCGTTCTCGCGCGCCCGGTGCCGCCGCCGATGGCCTGGATCGTTCCGCCTTCGATCAGCAGTTCGGTTTTCTCGATGGCGCCGCTTTCAAGAAGTACACGGGCATTGGTGAGGGAAACGGACATGGAACCTCGGGAGAACTGAACGTCGAAAAGAGGGAAGGTGTCCCCTGAAATGGTTGCAGCAATATGACAGACGGTAAATTACCGGCCGTTCAGTCGTCTCCGGCCTGGTCCTTGGCTGCCGCCAGCGCGACCCGTTTCTCGCGGTGGATCAGGTGCAGGTTGCGGAGATAGACCACGAGGCCGGTGGACTGGCCGACGATGAAGACCGGATCCTTCCTCCAGATCGCATAGACCAACATCATCAGACCGCCGGCCGCGCTGAAGTACCAGAAGGCCACCGGCACCACGCTCTTGCGGCCGATCTCGCTCTTCACCCACTGCACGATGAACCGCGCGGCGAACAGGGCCTGGGCGACGAATCCGAAGGTCAACATGACCATCTCTTCGATAGAGAGGTCGAAAAACGAGTCGAGGTTCACGTGTCGATTTCTTTCGCTTCGAGGCGTCCCGGACTGCGGCGCAGCAGCCATGCCACGCCCAGAAGATCGGGGATGCCGACCAGCGCCCGGCCAAGATTAGAATATTTCGACTGGCCGTGCTGGCGGTGGCGATGGTTTACCGGAACCACATGCACCACGCAATTCTCCCGTTTCGCAAGCGCCGGCAGGAAGCGGTGCATGTGATCGAAATAGGGAAAGCGCAGGAAGGTTTCGCGGGCATAGAGCTTCAGCGAACAGCCGGTGTCCGGATTGTCGTCCTTGAGAAGGAAGCGCCTCAGTTTGTTCGCATATTTCGACGCCCAGCGCTTCGAGGCGGTGTCGCGGCGGTTGACCCTGTGCCCGGTGACCATCACCGGCTGGCTGCCCGTAGCGGCCTCGCGGTACTTTTCAAGCAGCTTCGGGATGTCGGCCGGGTCGTTCTGCCCGTCACCGTCCAGCGTGGCCACCAGTTCGCCGTGCGCCGCGAGAACTCCGTTCCTGAGGCCCGCGCTCTGACCGCAGGTCCGGTTGTGCCGTATGATCCGGAGGTGAGGGCGCGTTGCCTTAAGCTCCTTCAGGATCCCCGGCGTCCGGTCGGTGCTGGCATCGTCGATATAGAGAATCTCGAAAGCGCAGACGCCTTCAAGCGCCGCCTCGATCTCCGAGATCAGAGGAGCCAGGTTGTCGGCCTCGTTCAGAACCGGAACGATGACGGAAAGCAATGGTGCTCCCGAGGTTCCAGAGGAGGGACTGGAAGAGTTGGAATGCGTCACGTCTGGCCTTTCGACCTTGTCTGATCTGCGGTTCATAGGACTTAGGTGTGTCGCGATCAACCGCCAATAGGAGACGGAAGCAGCGGGTTAAAGCGCTGGCCGTACGGCGAAGTCTTGGTCTCGACGGAATTGTCTGTCTTCGCGGCCTGTGTCCGGCCCTCTGTGAAACGGGCTTCCGAGCGGTCTTGCGATGTGATCGTGGACAGGAGAGCTGGAGGCGAAACAAGAGCGCCGCGCATTCGATGATGAAGTGAAAGCGCGCAGGGTTAATTGCCGAACGACAGACTCTCTCGCGCCCTGTAGCCTCGATTTGCCAATGACCGATGCGCGGCGTATCCACATTGGGAGTGACGCCGCAAACTCAGCCTTACGAAAGCGACTTCACGGGAGAGCGAGATTTATGGAACGGGCGAAGCGGTCTGACGGAGAAAGTACTCGTCTTACAGCGGCAGATGTCTTCTCCGAAGAGAACATGACCGCTCTGCTCGAAACGGTCGGACCGCATATCCAGGACGGAAGCCGCGCTCTCGCTTACATATTTCCGCTTCCCGGCCGCATCGGCCATCTGGTGCTCGAGCCACTCGCGCTCATGAACCTTTACGGTGAGTCCCATGCCCCGATCGTGGTGATCACCCACGACGCCCGGCTTCACAAACACAGTACAGGCGTCCGGCGATTGCTCGAGCCGCATATGACCATCGCTCAAACGATGAAGCGCAAGCTGATCTCGCTCGGCCATGTCGACGCGGGGGCCGTCGAGATCGGGCCCATGACCTGGCTGCTGTCAACGCACGATGCTCTGCAACGCGACCTTGTCCTGGCTCTCGAGAGCGGCAAGCCCCTGCGTTATCTCACCGCTCCGGAGGATCTGCTGGCAGAAGGCCGGGATTTGATTCGATCCATGGGATACGAGGACGACAAGCCGTCCGTCGTCCTGCATGTCAGGGACGAGCAGTTTCTTCCGCAATTCACACACAATTTCTTCCGGGCGGCGCGGGTTGCCGACTATATGCCGGCGATCGATTACCTGCTCTCGAAAGGCTACCGGATCTTTCGGCTGGGCGATCCGAGTTCCGTCGCCGTGACGCATCCAAGTCGCGACTTTGTCGACCTGCCCCACCATCCGAATTATCGCGATATCCTCGATGTTTACTGCATCGCCACCGCCCGTTTCTCGATCACATGTTCGTCCGGTCCGGAAGCGATCGTCCGGGCGATGAACCGGCCGATGGTTATGGTCAACGGGTATGCGCAATACGATCAATGGATGAACCCGGGTGATCTGCTTCTCTTCAAGACCTACCGCGACAAGGCCACCGGAAGACCGCTCTCCTATGACGAAATCCTCGCGCGAGATCTGTTCCTCGAGAACACTGTCGCCGGGTTCGAGAATCAGGGGGTCTTGCTTGAGGATAACCGCCCCGAGGAGGTGCTGGACGCGGTTATGGAAATGGAAGCCCGTTTGAATGGCGCTTTTGTGCCCGAGAGCAGCCTGGAGGACCGCTTCGCTGAACTCTCGGTGCGGCATCTGGACAGGTTCCGCAGGAACCTTCCGGAGCGGGGGCCGGGGGACTTCGCGCGCATTGAAACCTATGCCTATGCTTTGCCCTGGACGCGCTATTGCCAGTCGTTTCTCGAGAAGAACGCTTGGTTCCTTAATTCGTAGGGATGACGGGGCCTTGCTGTTGCCTGTGAGCCGGCATGGACCTAAGACTTTTCTAGGAATTAGGGCCGGAAAGGTAGGGACATGATGAGAATCGCACTGATCGCAGCCGGGATTTTGCTTGCCGCCCAGCAGCCCGCGGGCGCCGTGTTCCCGGAGACCGATAGCGCTGTCGAGCGCCCGCCGATCTGGGCCGCCGGAGTCAAGGCGATCGAGGACGGGGAATACGCCAAGGGTCTCGAGATCATGCGCTCCTTCGTCGAGGAAGACCCGAAAGACGCCGATTCCTGGTCGCTGGTCGGCTTCAGCCTGCGCAAGCTGAAACGTTACGTCGATAGCGAGCACGCCTACCAGCAGGCGCTCGACATCAACCCGAAGCACCTCGCTGCAAATGCCTATGCCGGAGCGCTTTATCTCGAAACCGGCCGCGTGCTGGATGCGGACAAGCGACTCGCCGTGCTTGATGAGCTCTGCAAGGAGGGCAAGGGGTGCGAGGACCGGGAAAAACTGGCCGGGATGATCGAGAGCTTCCGGAAAACCGGCAAGGTGAGCGAGGACTGGTAAGGCCGTTCAGGGCCCTTCGATCCCGAGATCCCAGTCGGGTTCGCCGCGGAACTTGCGGCTGAGGAAGTCAACGAACACCCGGACCTTGAGTGGCAGGTTCCGCGCGTGGGGATACATCGCGTAGAGACCGAACTCCGCAGGCTCGAAACCGCAGAGGATCGGTTTCAGCCGTCCGGCGCGCACGCTGTCCGCGCAGATGAAGGTCGGGATCTGCGCGATGCCGCCCCCGCTCTCCGCCATGGTGAGGATCGCGTCCCCGTTGTTCGCCAGCGCCCTTGGCGCGATGCGGGCATGCTGGGTCCGGTCCCCGACCCTGAAATTCCAGGACATGCCCTCGTTGAGGTAGCTGTAGGCGAGATGCTCGTGCCCGGCGAGTTCGTCCGGATGTTTCGGCTCGCCCCGCTTCTTCAGGTAGTCCGGCGCGGCCACGGTGATGACTCGGACGGGGCAGAGCTTGCGGGCGATCAGCGAGGAATCGGCGAGGTCACCGATCCTGAGCGCGACGTCATAGCCTTCCTCGACCAGATCGACACGGCGATCGTTCAGCACCAGCTCGACGGAGAGGTCCGGATAGTCGAACAGGAAGCCCGGCAGCAGCTTCGCGAGCTGGACCCGCCCGAAGGAGACCCCGGCACTGACCCTGAGCAGCCCGCTCGGGTTCGATTGCAGCGAGCCGGCCTCGCGTTCGGCCGCATCGACCTCGGCGACGATCCGCTGACAGCGCTCGTAGAGCAGGGTGCCCGATTCTGTCAGGCTGAAGCGGCGCGTCGTGCGGTTGAGCAGCCGGGTGCCGAGATGATCCTCCAGCGCGCTCACCTGCTTCGAGACCGAGGACTTCGAGATTCCGAGGCTCGCCGCGGCCTTCGAGAATCCCCCCTCCTCGACGACCTTTGCAAACACCACCAGTCCGGTCAGGTTCTCCAGCATGTTTTCCCCGGGATGATTATTGTTTCCGCCACGAAACAGAGCGGTTCAATCTAGCCGGATTGTCCGGATAAGGGAATGACCTCAGGTAAGGAGGCAGCAAACAAACCCCTGTCCGGAGACGGCAAACATGACCAAGGTCCTTGTGCTCTACTATTCCTCCTACGGCCATATCGAAACCCTGGCCGGCGCGATCGCCAAAGGCGCCGGGTCCGTCGACAAGGTCGAGGTCACGGTGAAGCGGGTTCCGGAGCTGATGCCGGAAGAGGTCGCAAAGAATGCGGGCGTCAAGCTCGATCAGGACGCGCCGATCGCGGAGCCTTCAGAGCTTGCCGACTATGACGCGATCATCTTCGGCACCCCGACCCGGTTCGGCAACATGGCCGCCCAGATGCGGAACTTCCTCGATCAGACCGGCGGCCTCTGGGCCAAGGGCGCGCTGATCGGCAAGGTCGCCAGCGTCTTTACGTCGACCGGCACTGGCGCCGGTATGGAAGCGACCATTCTCTCCACCCTGCCGACCCTGGTGCATCACGGCATGATCTTCGTCGGCGTGCCCTACAGCGAGCAGGCCCTCACCGAGATCGGCGAAGTGCGCGGCGGCTCCCCCTACGGCGCCGGCACCATCGCCGGCCCGGACGGCAGCCGCACGCCGAGCGAGATCGAGCTGCGGATCGCCGAGAGCCAGGGCCGTCACGTTGCGACCATCGCGGCGAAGCTGAAGGCTGCTGAAGTGGCCGGCGCGGTGGCGCACGCGGCTTAGAACAACTCTCCGGATCGTCATCCCGGCACAGGCCGGGACCCAGAGGATCATAAAACTCTGCCCGTCATCCCTGGGTCCCGATCTCCGTCGGGATGACGAACAGAGTGTCAAAAAACGGTCGTCATTCCCGCGAACGCGGGGACCCAGGGAACGAGGTCGCTACCCTACGATCCCTGGGTCCTCATTTGCATGGGATGACGACTTTTTTGCTTCAGAGAGCCGGCGCTTGCAGCCCGCTATGCCGATTTTGTCACTCTAAGAGTTATGGGGCTTCGACGTCTCTACTACGCAACAGGAATTCTCAAAAAGTCGATCTAATTCAGTGAGTTGGTGTCATTCTGTAGCGAGGTTCAGAACTTGCTAAAAACAGCACAAGATATTGGTCCCCTCAATAATTAGCCTCTATATATGCCAAAAACCATCGCCAATCGTAACACTAAGTGTTGCAGTTTATGCTGAAATATGAAATCTTCTTGAACGGCCGATTCGTCGCGGTCAACGGTTGAGCTGGATTTAACTTGGATTGCCGGATTTTGGTTGACGAATCCGATGGAGCATCTGGGTTAGGCCGTTCACTAACTAGGGGGTTGTAATGGCAACGATAACGGGCACCGATTGGGTTTCATCGTACGTTTTTGGGGGGTCCCGTGCGTACATTTGCAACGTTGGATTTTTGGCGATCTCAAAAACGCCTCGGACTATCGGAACATGATCTATGGCATGCGATCGAGCATTGCGAAGAGTGCCGGTTTGACGCCTCCTTCGGTGGTGGCGTTTACAAGGTACGCATAGCGCGGCCCGATCAAGGTAAGTCCCGAGGTTATCGCGCGATAGTAATTGTGCCCTCGAAAGAGAGGGTCGTGCTTTTCAGGCTTTACGCGAAAAAGAAGAAAGCCAGCTTGAAACCGGACGAAGTCCGGGCGGCTAAAAGATTCGCGAAGCTAATTGCAGGCTTTTCTGACGATAATCTCGACATAGCCGTGCGAAACGGCAACTTGATTGAGATTGAAGGTAAGAATGCCGAAGGCCTACAACAGCAAGGTCATGGCGACGATCCATGAAACAGTGTCCGGTTTTTATGAATCTGGGCTGTTGGATAAACGCACTCTGCGTGAATTTGACGAAATTTGCCTAACTCCAATAAGAGAGTTCTCTGCTTCGGAAATTCGAGCTATTCGAGAAAACGAACTAGCAAGCCAAGCCGTTTTTGCGCGCTACCTAAACGTTTCGAAGAATCTGATTAGTCAATGGGAACGAGGAGAGAAGAAGCCCAGTGGGGCATCTCTCAAGTTGCTTACTTTGGTTGCGAAAAACGGACTTTCTTCCATCGCGTAGGCGTCGCCGATCATATCCCGTGATAGCGCTTGTACCAGTCGACGAATTTCGGGATCCCCACCTCGATCGGCGTTGACGGCGCATAGCCGAGGTCCTTCGCCGCCGGGTCGATATTGGCGTAGGTCGCGTAGACGTCGCCCGGCTGCATCGGCTGCATGTCCATGATCGCCGAAACACCGCAGGCTTGCTCGATCACCCGGATATAGTCCAGCAGCTTCACGGGCGTGTTGTTGCCGAGATTATAGACCATGTGCGGACAGGCCCCGTCTTCGCCCGACGGCGGGTTGTCGAGCGCCGCGACAACGCCTTTCGCGATGTCGTCGATATAGGTGAAGTCCCGCATCATGTCGCCGTTGTTGAAGACCCGGATCGGCCGGCCTTCGAGGATCGCGCTGGTGAAGAGCCAGGGCGACATGTCGGGCCGCCCCCACGGCCCGTAGACGGTGAAGAAGCGCAGCCCCGTCGACGGCACGCGGTAGAGATGGGCGTAGGAATAGCTCAGGAGCTCGTTCGCCTTCTTGGTCGCGCCGTAGAAGGAGACCGGGCTGTCGGTCTTCTGTTCGGTGCTGAAGGGCATCTCCTTGTTGGCCCCGTAAACCGAGGAGGAGGAAGCGTAGACAAAGCTCCTGCAGCCACCCGGCCGGCCCATCAGGCCGCGCACGAATTCCAGCATGTTGGCATGGCCGACCAGGTTCGAGCGCACATAGTCGCCCGGATGGTCGATCGAATAGCGTACCCCGGCCTGCGCGGCGAGATGCACCACCCGGTCGATATCGGGATAGCGCTCCGTCAGTCCCATGACCGCCGCGTCGTCGGCGATCTCCAGCTCTTCGAAGGTAAAGCCGTTGCGGCCTTCCAGAGTTTTCAGACGCGCATGCTTCAGGGCCGGGTCGTAATAGCTGTTCAGGTTGTCGATCCCGACGACGCGCTCGCCCCGCGCCAGCAGGATCTCCGCCACATGCATGCCGATGAAACCCGCGGCGCCGGTGAGCAGTACCGTCATGAACCTCTTCCGGATCGGTGAAGGACCTTAGTTTTCCGGGATTTCTTATGCCGGAACGAATCCGGGGCGCCAAGCATGCGAAAC
Organism: Nisaea sp.; assembly: GCF_017640745.1. Classification (GTDB taxonomy): domain Bacteria; phylum Pseudomonadota; class Alphaproteobacteria; order Thalassobaculales; family Thalassobaculaceae; genus Nisaea. The sequence continues at coordinate 73,133 of NZ_JAEPQA010000017.1, forward strand.
GGATATTTCACATTTGCGTCTCGCGGGCGGCCTCCCGGCATTTCGTTTCGCGCTCTCCCCGATTAACGAAAAACTGCGTCGTTCTGTCGCGCGGCTTTGTCGATTTCTTGCGTTTTTCGAACCCGCTCCCGGCGCCGATTGCCGCACCCCGGCGGAGGGCATACCTTAATTGCAAATGAAACAATGGGAGCGTCCGGAGAAACCGGCGCCCGCAGCCACCGGGGAGAGACCATGACGGCACTCAAGACCGTCGCGCTCGACGACAAATACGCCCTCGACCGGGGCAGGGTCTACATGACCGGCATCCAGGCCCTGGTGCGCCTGCCGATGGCGCAGCGCCAGCGCGATACCGCGGCTGGTCTCAACACCGCCTGTTTCATTTCCGGATACCGTGGCTCGCCGCTCGGCACCTATGACCTGCAGCTCTGGCGCGCCCGCGAGTTCGTCAAGAAGAACCACATTCATTTCCAGCCGGGCGTGAACGAAGACCTCGCCGCCACCGCGGTTTGGGGCAGTCAGCAGACCGAACTCTATCCCGGCGCCAAATACGATGGCGTCTTCTCCATCTGGTATGGCAAGGGGCCGGGCGTCGACCGTTCCGGCGACGCTTTCAAGCACGCCAATTTCTGCGGCACCTCGAAGCATGGCGGCGTGCTGGCGATTGCCGGCGACGACCATGTCGCCAAATCCTCCACCATTCCGCACCAGAGCGAATACGCCTTCATGGATGCCTGCATTCCGATGCTTCATCCGGCCGGCGTACAGGACGTGCTCGATTACGGTCTCTACGGCTTCGCCATGTCCCGCTTCAGCGGGTGCTGGGCGGGGCTGAAGGCGACGGCGGAGAATATGGACAGCTCCGCCTCGATCGAGATCGACCCGATGGCGCTCGAGATCCTTACCCCCGGGGATTTCGCGATGCCGGAGGGCGGGCTGAATGTACGCTGGCCGGACCCCTGGCTTGAGCAGGAGGCGCGGCTGCACGATTTCAAGCTGCCCGCCGTGCTCGCCTTTGCCCGTGCCAACCGTCTCGACAAGGTGATGCTCGGCAGCGCGAAGCCCAGGATCGGCATCGTCACTGTCGGCAAATCCTATCTCGACGTGCGCCAGGCGCTGGACGATCTCGGCATCTCCGACAGGGAAGCTGAAGAACTCGGGCTCGCCGTCTACAAGGTCGCGATGCCCTGGCCGCTGGAGCCGGAAGGGCTGAAGGAATTCGCCGCCGGCCTCGAGGAACTGATCGTCATTGAGGAGAAGCGGCCGCTGATCGAGGATCAGGCAAAGGCGATCCTCTACGAACTGAACGGCCGCGGCCCGAAGATCGTCGGCAAGAAGGACGAGACCGGCGCCACAATCATGCCGACGAACGGCGAGCTTTCGGCGAGCCGGATCGCCCGCATCCTCGGCGCGCGCCTGCTCAAGCTGCAGGATCACCCGCGCCTGAAGGAACGGCTCGCCTTCCTCGAAAGCCACGCGCAGTCGAAGATCCCCGAGGTGACCGACTTCCAGCGCATTCCCTATTTCTGCTCCGGCTGCCCGCACAACACCTCGACCAGACTGCCGGACGGGAGCCTCTCCTTTGCCGGGATCGGCTGCCACTTCCTCGCGAGCTGGATGCCCGAGCGCGAGACCAAGACCTTCACCCAGATGGGGGCCGAAGGCACGCCCTGGATCGGCATGGCGCCCTTTACCGAGCACAAGCACATGTTCGTCAATCTCGGCGACGGCACCTACACCCATTCCGGCCTGCTGGCGATCCGCGCCGCGGTCGCCGCGAAGGTGAACATCACCTACAAGATCCTCTACAACGACGCCGTCGCGATGACCGGCGGCCAGCCGGCGGAAGGTGCCTTTTCGGTCTTGGAGATCGCCAAGCAGGTCGCGGCCGAACGGGTCGCGGCGCTGCGCATCGTCACCGACGAGCCGGAGAAATATCCGCTCGGCACTGACTGGCCGGACTTCGCCACCCTGCACCACCGCGACGAACTCGACGCGGTGCAGAAGGAGCTGCGCGACACCGAGGGCGTCACCATCATTCTCTACGACCAGACCTGCGCCACCGAAAAGCGCCGGCGGCGCAAGCGCGGGCTGATGCCGGAGCCGGCGAAAAGGCTCTACATCAACCAGCAGGTCTGCGAGGGCTGCGGCGATTGCGGCGTGCAGTCGAACTGTGTCTCGCTGACCCCGGTCGAGACCGAGTTCGGCCGCAAGCGCGCGATCGACCAGAGCACCTGCAACAAGGACTATTCCTGCGTGAAGGGCTTCTGCCCGAGCTTCGTCAACGTGATCGGCGGCAAGGTCAGGAAGAAGACCGGCGACCGTCCGGCGGCGCAGCGCAGCGAGATCTTCCCGGTCCTGCCCGAGCCCGCGCATCCGAAGCTGGACAAGCCCTACGACATCATTGTCACCGGCATCGGCGGCACCGGCGTGGTGACCATCGGCGCCCTCCTCGGCATGGCGGCGCATCTGGAGGACAAGGGCGTCACCGTGCTCGACCAGATCGGCCTTGCGCAGAAGAACGGCTCGGTCATCACCCATGTCCGCATTGCCGGCAAGCCGGAGGAGCTGCACGCGGTCCGCATCGCCGACGGCGGCGCCGACCTGATGCTCGCCTGCGACATGATCACGGCGGCGGGCAAGGAAGGCCTCTCCAAGGTCAGCCTCGGCGACACCACGGCGATCGTGAATACGCAGGCGACCATGAACGGCGCCTTCACCCAGAAGCCGGACCTGCAGTTCCCGGCCGAAGCGGTGAAATCGGCGCTGAAGAAGGCCTGCGGCGAGAACTCGACGCATTTCCTCGACGCCAACCGCATCGCCACGGCCCTCCTTGGCGACAGCATCGCCTCCAATCTTTTCGTGCTCGGCTATGCCTACCAGCTCGGCCTGATCCCGCTCTCCGCCGACGCCATCGAGCGCGCGGTGGAGCTGAACGGCGTCGCCGTCGAGTTCAACAAGAAAGCCTTCCTCTGGGGCCGCCGCGCCGCGCACGACCTCGCCGCCGTGGAGAAGGCCGCCGCCCCGGTTACCGAGCCGCCAAAGCATCTCGACCTCTCGAAGAGCGTCGACGAGGGGATCGAGCGCCGGGTCGCGGAACTGACCGCCTACCAGAACGCCGCCTATGCCGCGCGCTACAAGGGGCTGGTGGAGAAGATCCGCGAGGCCGAGCAGAAGGCGCTGCCGGGCAAAGAAAGCCTCACAGAGGCGGTCGCCCGCTATGCCTACAAGCTGATGGCCTACAAGGACGAGTACGAGGTCGCGCGGCTCTATACCGATCCCGCCTTCCGCCAGCAGCTCGACGAGCAGTTCGAGGGCGACTTCAAGCTCGAGGTCAATCTCGCCCCGCCGCTGCTGGCGCAGCGCGATCCGGAAACGGGACACCTGAAGAAGCGCGCCTACGGCCCCTGGATCTTCGGCGCGTTCAGGCTGCTCACTGCCCTCAAGGGGCTGCGCGGCAGCGCCCTCGATCCTTTCGGGAAGACCGAGGAACGGAAGACCGAGCGCCGCCTGATCGAGGAGTATTTCGCGGACATGGACGCGGTCGCGTCTGCGCTCTCGGCGGACAATCACGCCGCCGCCGTCGCGCTGGCCAGGGTGCCGGAACATATCCGCGGCTACGGCCATGTGAAGGAACGACACCTGAAGGACGCCGCCCGCCGGCGCGCCGAGGCGCTGGAGGCCTTCCGCCACCCGGAGCCGAGCCGGAGTGCCGCCGAATAGCGGGACTTGCAACCGGGGGCGCCGCGCCCATTTCTTATCGATGGTTCGCGGATTGAAACGGCTGCAGCGCCTCACCCTCTTCTGCCTCGCGCTGATATTGCTGCTCGGGCTCCCGCTTGCGGCGAGCGCCGTAAACCGGCTGACGGAGGGACCGACGCACTGGAGCCAGGCACGCCGCGATTCTTCCGGACTCGCGCCTAAACCCGAAGAGACGCCAGAAGCGGTGGTGCAGGTCTATGCCGGCCGTGCCTGGAGCTGGCGCGGGATCTTCGGCGTCCACACCTGGTTCGCGGTGAAGCCGCCCAACGCTTCGGAATATACCCGGCTCGAGGTGATGGGCTGGCAGCTCCGCTACGGCTCAACCGCAGTCCGGGTACGGAACGGTACGCCGGACGGCTACTGGTTCGGCTCCGAACCCGAACTGCTGGCGGAAGTGCGCGGCGAGGATGCCGAGATCCTCATCCCCCGCATCCTCGCCGCCGCCGAGAGCTATCCCCATGCGGACGAGTACCGGATCTGGCCCGGCCCCAACAGCAACACCTTCACCGCCCATATCGCCCGCGAGGTCCCCGAGCTCAGCCTCGACCTGCCGCCGACCGCGATCGGCAAGGATTTCATTCCGGAGGGCGGGGTCTTTGCGAAGACGCCAAGCGGGACGGGATTCCAGATCTCACTGCTGGGACTGGCAGGCGTGATGCTGGCGGTTGAGGAAGGGATCGAGGTCAACGTGCTCGGGCTGACGATCGGTGTCGATGTGACGAAGCCTGCGCTGAAGCTCCCGGGTGTCGGCCGGGTCGGAATGTCGAACTGATAATTTCCTGGCCCTGCTAACGGTTGTGATCCCTATGGAAATGGGGACCCCGGGAAGACGAACTGAGCTCTTCGAATGGGGCTCCACCTCCCTGCGGTTTGGGGGACCACGATCGTATTTGAAAAAAAAGGGGGGGGGGAAGAGAGCGAACTCTCACCCGGCGTAGGTCGAACCCTCCTCGTCGAGGATCGCTTTCAGCTCGGAGAGATGAAGGTCGGCCTGGCCCGGATAATCCTCCAGCTCCTGCGCGGTCTTCTCTGCGATATCGTCCGGCATCACGCGCAGTTCCATGCCCGTCTGCAGGGCGCGGATATAGGTCTCCGCCGCGCGCTCGAAATAATAGAGCCGGTTGAAGGTATCCGCGACGCTGTCGCCGATGACGAGGATGCCGTGATTGCCCATCACCATGACCTTGACCTTCGGGTCGGTCAGCATTGCGGCGCAACGCTCGCCCTCTTCCTCGAAGGCGAGGCCGCCATACTGTTCGTCGATCACCATGCGGTTGTAGAAGGTGGCGCAGTTCTGGTCGATCGGCGGCAGGCGGCTGTCCTTCAGGCTCGCCAGCACGGTGGCATGGATCGAATGCACATGCATGACGCAGCGCGCATGGGGGCAGCGCCGGTGGACCGAGCCGTGCAGGCCCCAGGCGGTCGGGTCCGGCGCGCCGGGGCGGGTCAGGGTCTCCGGATCGTTGGCGTCCAGTTCCAGCAGGTCCGAGGCCTTGATGCGGGCGAAATGCATCTGGTTCGGGTTCATCAGGAAACGGGTGCCGTCCTCGTTCACGGCCAGCGAGAAATGGTTCGCCACGCCCTCATGCATGTCGAGCCGCGCCGTCCAGCGGAAGGCGGCGGCGAGGTCCACGCGCTCCTGCCAGTGGGCGAGATTGGTCTTGCGCGCGAGGGCGACGGGGCTGGTCATGGGAACTCTCCCGGCGGGTGGAAATCTGCGGCTCAGCGTGACGCCGGCGCGCGTGTTTCGCCACTGCAAAAATGCGGATGCTGCGATTAGCTGGGGTTATGAAAACATCAAAGCCGTCATCCCGGCCGTAGAGCCGGGACCTTTGTGAGCCTGGGGTTCGATGAGGTCCCGGATCAAGTCCGGGATGACGACCATTTTCCAATTTTCAGTCGGAAAACCGCGCCCCGATCTCTATCAGCCAGGCGAGCATGCGTTCCGTCGCGGCATCTCCCGCGCGGTCATGCGCGCTCACGGCATAGAAGGCGCTTTGCGGGTGAAGCGGAGCGGCGACCGGCGTGACGAGCCGTCCTTCCGCCTCGTAGCCGCCGGTGATCGAGCGCCAGCCAAGGGCGAGACCGCGCCCGGCGAGGGCCGCCTGCGTCGCCTGCACATAGTTCGAGAAACGGAGCTGCACCGGATTGGCCGGGCGGCCGAGGCCGAGAGCCGCCAGATAGTCCGTCCAGCCGAGCCAGCGCGGATCGCGGGTCTCGACATGTATCAGCGGCGCGATGGGCAGGCTTTCCGGCGTCAGCGCGAGGGAAGCGGCGAGGGCGGGGGTGCAGACCGGCTCGATGCGCTCCTCGAAGAGATGTGTGACCCGTCCGTCGCTCCAGTCCCCGTCGCCGAAGCGGATGGCGATGTCGATATCTCCGGCGATCGCGGGCGCGCCGCTCTCCGAGGTGATGACGTTAACCTGGATGTCGCCGTGGGCCGCGTAGAAGCTCTCGAGATGCGGCATCAGCCAGTGCGTCGCGACGCCGACCGAACAGGCGACGGTCACGGCGGAGCCGTTGCGGGTGACCCGGCGGCGGATCTCCTCGACCGCGCCGGAGATCCGCGCCAGCCCGTCCTCGGTCGCGCGCAGCAGGATCTCGCCCTCCGGCGTCAGCGAGGCGGGCCGCGTCTCCCGGTTGATCAGACGGGCACCGATATGCTCCTCGAGCTGCTTCAGGGACTGGCTCACCGCCGGCTGGGAGACGTTCAGAGCCGCCGCGGCGACGCGCAGATTGTCGGACCGGCAGACGGTCTCGAACACGCCGAAGAGGCGGAGCGGCGGCAGGTGATGCGGCATTCGATAAATCCATCTTATCGAAGCTTGTGATTTTCGAGGCTTCTCACGAGGCCGGGCGAGGTTCAAGTTTTTCATGGAAAACAGGGGGTTGCGTGTCGATGGTCAGCCAGTTTCTGGTCTGATTTCGACATCTCCTCGCGGATATCTCCTTATGAAGCGGCCTCGCCGCGGAAAGGATCGGAAATGCAGGCGCGCAAGGACGGCGTGGTCACGCTCGGGGAGCAGGGGCTCGATCTCGGTTTTCCGGACGGCAGCAGCGGCTATTTCAACTATTTCTGGCTCCGGGACAATTGCCCGACCTCCTTCGACCCGGTGACCCGCGAGCGAAGCTACGATCTCTTCGCCGAGCCGGAAGCGCCGGTCGCCGCCGAGGCCGGTCTCGACGGCGATGCGCTGGACGTGCTCTGGCGCTCCGGCCATCGCAGCCGTTACCCGCTCGACTTTCTCGCCTCTTACCGGAGCGGCAAGCCGCGTCCGGACGTGGCGCATCTTCCGCGCCGCGCCTGGTACGCCGACCATTACAAGGACATGCCGCGCTTCTCGCTTACGGAGCTGAAGACGGATGCGGCGAAGCGCCGTGACTGGCTCGAGGCGATCCTGGTCGAGGGCGTCGCGCTGGTAACCGGTCTGCCGGACACGCCGGAGGCGCTGGAGGAGACGGCCTCGCTCGCCGGTCATGTGCGCCCGAGCTTCTTCGGCAAGGTGTTCGAGGTTTATACCCACATCAACCCGACCAACACGGCTTACACCTCGGCCGCACTGGAACTGCACACGGACCTGCCGTCGGAGGATTTTGCGCCAGGCGTGCAGTACCTGCATTGCCGCGCCAACTCGGTCGAGGGCGGCAACAGCATCTTCGTCGACGCGGTGGCGGTGGCGGAGGAGTTCCGCCGCGATTATCCGGAGGATTTCGCCCTGCTCGCGGAAACCGAAGTACCGTTCTATTGCGAGCACGACAGTTTTGACATGCGGGCGCGCCAGCGGGTGATCGAACTCGATCGCGAGGGCGAGGTCGAGGGCGTCACGATCAGTCAGCACATCGCCGACGTGTTCGACCTGCCGCAGAGCGTCCTCGACCGCTACTACCCGGCCTTCTTCCGCTTCGGCCGGGCGCTGCGCGATCCGAAATACGTCATGCGCTTCCGCCTCAATGCGGGCGAATGCATCTGTTTCGACAATCACCGCGTGGTGCATGGCCGCGAGGCCTATACGGCGAGCAGCGGCGAGCGCCATCTGCGCGGCTGCTATACCGATCGCGGCGAGTTCCGAAGCGCCTACAGGGTGCTGAGCGGCGGCAGCCGGTTCGCGGGCTAGCCGTTCGAAGCGCACTTTCCCATAGCAGTCCTGTAGGCGATCCGGGATATCCGGCCTCCATTCCCGTCTCCCGGAACCAGATCCCAGTGTTTTTATCATACTTAGGGTTGCGTCGACGGATTGCCGTATTGGCATAGAATATCTATGGCATGCGACAATGCGCGCATTGCCTTATTCCCATATAGTCAATATTGGATTACAGTGTGTCAGGTTCCGGATGCAGGAGGCTGCGGAATTTTTCCTATGGATTTCGAGCTGTTGCCAGGTGTGAGTACAGCACGGCGCAGAAAATCCCGAACTGACCCTCTCAATTTTTGATAGAATATAGATGGGATAAAGCAATGATTTTTACTTATCCCCCTTTCGAGGGTCGTTCGGCTCAGGATTATCATTTGCACGTTTCAATAGAAAATTCTCCACATTCAGTTCCTTCCCGCACAGACAGTAAGGCGCGTACGGTCATGACCCGAGCTGCAACCGTGCTTTTCATCGATCCGTCGGTTCCCAATCCGGAACTGCTCGTCGCGGGGCTGGACCCGGAGACGACGGTCCACCGGCTTACGGGTAAGGGCGATGCTCTGGCGGAGATCGCGTCCGTTGCATCAGGGCTGGCGCCGGTCGGCCGCATCGCAATCCTTGCTCATGGCGAGCCGGGCGCGATTTCGCTGTCGGGGCGGACGATCGACCGGTCTGCTCTCGCCGGCTCGGCCGATGATCTCGCGCGTCTCCGGTCCGCACTTTCTCGCGATGCCGATGTCGTCCTGATGTCCTGCTCCACCGGCGCGGGCCTCCAGGGACTGGCCTTTGTCGACGGCCTCGAGGCCGGGCTCGGCGTACCTGTGCATGCGTCGCAAACCGATCTCGGTGGCGATGCCGGCTGGGACGGGCTCGCGCGCGCCGCGACGATCTTCGCCCCGACGGCGCTCGCCTCTTATTCGGCGCGGCTGGCTGTCCACGTTGGTCTTCCCTCCGATGAACTCATCACGGGCAGCAACTCCGACGATTCGCTCGACGGCGCCGGCGGCAACGACACGATCAGCGGCCTCGGCGGCAACGACACGATCTCCGGCGGTGCCGACGACGACGAGATCTCGGCGGGCTCCGGAAACGACATCATCTACGGCGGTGACGGCAACGACACGATCAGCGGCCTCGGCGGCAACGACATACTTTACGGCAACGCAGGCGACGATCTCATCGGCGGCGGCAACGCGAACGAAGTCGTCTATGGCGGCACCGGAAACGACGCGATTTACGTTCAGGGCGGCAACGACCTGATCTATGGCGGCGATGGAAACGACACCATCTCGACCGGGGATGGCGGCGACACGATCTATGGCGAAGCCGGCGATGACAGCATCATCCTCGCCGGAAGCGCCGAGGTCGATGGCGGCGTCGGGAACGACAGGATCTTCGGCTCGCTCGGTTCCGACACGATCAATGGCGGCGACGGCGACGATTCCATCACCGGCGGCGGCAGCCTCGATTTCATTCGCGGCGGGGCCGGCAACGATACCCTCCTCGGTGGCGCGTCGTCGGATAACCTGACCGGAGAGGCCGGAAACGACATTCTCTCCGGCGGCGACGGCACCGACGCATTGTTCGGCGGGGACGGCAATGACAGCTATGTCGGGACCGTCGCCGAAATCAACGGTGACACGATCAGCGGCCTTGCCGCCGGCGATGTCATTCAGATTACGGGCGACACGAGCTACGCGACCAGCCTGCATGCCTCAAGCATCGGCAGCACCCTGACCGTCGGCAGCAGCACGATCACCCTGACCAGTCCCGGAACCGGCCTCTACCTCTCGGGGGCGGCCTCGGGCGGCAACTCCATTATGACGGTGACAAATACGGATCCCAACGCCTCCTCGGGATCGGTAAACTCTTCCTCGGGCGACAGCGGCCTTCCGAAGTCGAACCAGACGGCGGCGGACGTTGCCGGAACCGCGTCCAGCTTCACGCTGGCGAACACTTCCGGCAGCCCCGCGACCGGCACGCTGGTCTCGGGTACCGGCAACGGCAACACGGTGACGGCAACCCTGCCGAGCGGCGTCTCCCTGATCAACAGCGGAACCGCCTCCGCGGTCGCAGGAAGTTCGGCCGGCACGACCCTGACGCAGCAGATCCAGGCCACGGAACAGTCCGTGAGCGCGCAAAACTTCCTGTCGGGGCACGGTCAGACCTTCACCAGCCAGATGGGCGGCACCCTGCTGGACGTACGGACGATTTCCTTTTCCGGCGGAAGCTCCGGGGCGACCGTCCAGCTGACGGGGCAGTCCGGAAGCGGTGGCGAGGCTTTCGTGATCGACACTTCGGGTTTTCCGGGCGGTTGCACTCTGCAGCTCGACAATATCGAGTTCGCGGCGATCGTGGGCAATGCGACAGTGAATGGCGGCGCGGGCCGGAATTACGTGGTCGGCGACGATGCGGCGCAGTTCATTTCTCTTGGCGCCGAGGACGACACGCTCGCGGGCGGCGCCGGGAACGATACCGTCGGCTCTTCCTGGGGCGAGGACATCGTCTACGGCAACCAGGGTGCGGACCTGGTGTTCGGCGGCGGCGGCCTCGACACGCTCTATGGCGGGCAGGGCGCGGATACGGTCCGCGGCGACAACGACAACGACGTGGTCTACGGCAACAAAGGCAATGACACCCTGTCCGGCGGCGGGAACGAGGACCTGCTCTTTGGCGGCCAGGACAATGACATTATCTACGGCAATGCCGGCAACGACAGTCTCCACGGCAATCTGGGCAACGACGCGCTCTATGGCGGTCAAGGCAATGACCTGGTGTATGGACAGTCAGGAGACGACTATCTCGCCGGCAATGCCGGCGACGACACGCTTTCCGGCGGGGCCGGCGCGGACACGTTCGTCTTCAGCTTCGGCGGCGGCAACGAGACGGTCAGCGACTTCGCTGCGGGAACGGACACGCTGGCTCTGGAGGCCGGGCTCGGCGTCAGTGGCGGCGTGGAGACCGGCGGCAATACTGTCGTCACCTTCTCGGACGGCGGCACGGTGACCCTGATCGGTGTCAACAAGACCGATGTCGCCGCCGCGACCGGCTGGGATCTCGGCTAGAACGCGTTCCGGTTAGAGAGATTGGCGGCGACGCGTGATCGGCGTAAAAGGCGCTGACCGAACACACGCGGAGCCGCTGCCATGACTTCCTCTGAAACCCGTTTCTCCGGTCTGACCCAGCTCGGCGGCGCGACCGAACTGCCGGCGAGCCCGGAGGAGGCGGTGCTGGAAAAGGTGCCGAACTCTATGGCCGACACGAACTATGTCGTCCGCTTCACGGCACCGGAATTCACCTCGCTCTGCCCGATGACCGGGCAGCCGGATTTCGCCCATCTGATGATCGATTACGTGCCGGACGAATGGCTGGTGGAGAGCAAGTCGCTGAAGCTCTTCCTCGGCTCCTTCCGCAACCACGGCGCCTTTCACGAGGATTGCACCGTCGGGATCGCGAAGCGGCTGGTCGAGGAGCTGAAGCCGCGATGGCTCAGGATCGGCGGCTACTGGTATCCGCGCGGCGGGATCCCGATCGACGTCTTCTTCCAGACCGGTCCGGTGCCGGAGGGCGTGTGGCTGCCGGACCAGGGCGTGCCGCCCTATCGCGGTAGGGGATAGCTCTCCTGCATCGTCACCCCGGCGCAGGCCGGGGCCCAGAGGATCATGTGGTGGAGCCCGTCATCCCTGGGTACCGGCCTTCGCCGGTATGACGATTGAAGTTGGTTGCTCTTACGCAGCCGCATCCGAGAGCGCGGCGAAGCGCTCGAGATGGTGGTCGGTGTCGCCGAAGAGGTGATCGATCATCACCAGCCGCTTGGCGTAATGCGCGACGGGAACCTCCCAGGTCATGCCGATGCCGCCATGGAGCTGGATCGCCTGCTCGCCGACGGCGCGGGCATATTGGCCGATCCCGGCCTTGGCGGCGCTCACCGCGTGCTCGCGGATCTGCCGCGGCTCGTTCAGGCGTGCGGCGGCGAGGACGGCGAGGGATTTCGCCTGCTCCAGCGCGATCCGCATGTCGACGGCGCGGTGCTGAAGCACCTGGAACTGGCTGAGCGCACGGCCGAACTGCTTGCGGGTCTTCAGGTACTCGACCGTTGTGTCGACCGCGACCTCCATCGCCCCGACCGCCTCGCCGGCGAGCAGGACGATGGCGCGGGCCATCACTTCCTCGATCGCGGCGAAGCAGGCGCCCGGCGTTCCGAGCACGGCATCGGCGCCGACCTCGACGCCGTCGAGCGCGATCTCGGCGACGTGGGTGCCGTCGATCGCGGGCGTGCCGTGAAGCTTCATGTTCGCGGCGCCCTTCTCGACCAGGAAGAGGCCGATGCCGTCCTCGTCGTCATGGTTGCCGGAGATCCTCGCGGAGACGATCAGCATGTCCGCGGAAGCGCCGTTCAGCACCACCGACTTGCGCCCGGTGAGCTTCCAGCCGCCGCCGGTCTTCTCCGCCGTGCAGCGCACATGGGCGGCTTCGTAGCGGCTGTCCGGCTCGCCATGGGCAAGAGCCAGCAGCATCTCGCCACCAACCACGGCACCCAGCAGCGTTTCCTTCTGTTCGGGCGAACCGAGCAGCTCGACCAGGCCGCCGCCGAGCACGACGGTGGAGAGATAGGGCTCGACCACGAGGCCACGGCCCATCGCCTCGCCGAGGATCATCAGATCGATGCCGCCACCGCCGAGTCCGCCGAATTCCTCCGCGAACGGCACGCCGAGCATGCCGAGTTCGGCAAGCTGGCCCCAGACCTCTCGGGAGAAGCCTTCCTCACTGCCGGCGATCTTCTGGCGGGTCTCGAAATCATAGGTCTCGCGCACCAGACGCTCGACCGTATCCTTGAGCATGCGCTGCTCTTCGCTGAGCGAAAAATCCATTTCCTGTAATCCCTTAGAGTCCGAGCCCGGCCTTGGCGATGATGTTCTTCTGGATCTCGTTCGACCCGCCATAGATGCTGAGCTTGCGCATGTTGAAATATTGCTGGGCGATCGGCGCGGCATAGTCCGGGCCGACCGGTTCCCCGTTGAAACCCTCATCCAGCGCTTCCGACTGGAACGGGATCGCGTACGGGCCGATCGCGCGCCTCGCGAGGTCGGTAATCTCCTGACGAATCTCGGTGCCGCGGATCTTAAGGATCGAGCTTTCCAGCCCCGGTGCGCCGCCGGACTGCACCTCGGCCAGCACCCGCAGGTTGGTCATCTCATGCGCCATCAGGTCGATCTCGACCTTGGCGATCCGGTTGCGGAACAGCGGGTCCTCGATCAGCGGGCGGCCGTTCTTCACCTGGTCCCGGGCGATGGCTTTGAGATGCAGCAGCGCCGCCTTGGAGGAGCCGACATTGGCGATGCCGGTGCGCTCGTGGGTCAGCAGGTACTTGGCGTAGGTCCAGCCCTTGTTTTCCTCGCCGACGAGGTTTTCGGCCGGGACCTTCACATTGTCGAACCAGACCTCGTTCACCTCGTGCTCGCCCTCGAGCAGGATGATCGGACGCACGGTGACGCCCGGCGTTTCCATGTCGATCAGCAGGAAGGAAATGCCTTCCTGCGGCTTCGCCGCGTTCGGGTTCGTGCGCACGAGGCAGAAGATCTTGTCGGCATACTGGCCGAGCGTCGTCCAGGTCTTCTGGCCGTTGACGATGTAATGGTCGCCCTCGCGCACCGCGCTGGTACGCAGCGAGGCGAGATCGGAGCCGGAGCCCGGCTCGGAATAGCCCTGACACCACCAGTCGGTCAGGTCGAGGATGCGCGGCAAGTAGTAATCCTTCTGCGCCTGGCTGCCGAATTTCATGATCACCGGGGCGACCATGTTGACGCCGAACGGCAAGGTCCGCGGCGCGCCGTAGGCGTAGCATTCCTCCTCGAAGATATGCTTCTGCACCGGCGTCCAGCCTGGGCCGCCGAATTCCTTCGGCCAGTTCGAGCCGAGCCAGCCCTGCTCGGAAAGCGCCTTGTGCCAGCGGAAATAATCGTCCTTCACCAGACGTTTGCCGCCCTTGATCTTGGCGCGGAGGTCGTCGGGCACGCCGGCCTTCAGGAAGGCGCGCACCTCGTCGCGGAACGCCAGTTCCTCCGGGGTGAAGTTCAAGTCCATATCGTCTGCTCCCTTACGCCACTTCGAAGAGGCCGGCGACGCCCATGCCGCCGCCGACGCACATCGTGGTCACTACATATTTGGCGCCACGGCGCCTGCCCTCGATGAGGGCGTGCCCGACCATCCGCGAGCCGGTCATCCCGTAGGGATGGCCGATCGAGATCGAGCCGCCGTTGACGTTCAGTTTCTCGTCCGGAATGCCGAGTTTATCGCGGCAATAGAGAACCTGGGAGGCAAAGGCCTCGTTCAGTTCCCAGAGATCGATGTCGTCCACCTTGAGGCCGTTCCGCTCAAGAAGACGCGGCACGGCGAAGACCGGGCCGATCCCCATCTCGTCCGGCTCGCATCCGGCCGTCGCGAGGCCGCGGAAGATACCGAGCGGGGTGAGGTTGCGCTGCTCGGCGAGCTTCGCGTCCATGATGACGCAGGCCGAGGCGCCGTCGGAGAGCTGGCTGGCATTCCCCGCGGTGATGAAATGTCCTGCGCCGCGCACCGGCTCGAGACCGGCGAGGCTTTCGAACGTGGTGCCGGGCCTATTGCACTCGTCTTTCGTCAGCGTGACCGTCTCGCGGGAGGTCTCGCCGGTTTCCCGGTTCTTCACCAGCTTCTCGACGGTGATCGGAACGATCTCCTCGTCGAACTTGCCGGCTTCCTGACCGGCGGCGGTGCGCCGCTGGCTCCGCACGGCATATTCGTCCTGCGCCTCGCGGGAGATGCCGTAGCGCTCGGCGACCAGATCGGCAGTCTCGATCATGGAATGATAGAGTTCGGGCTTGTGCTCCATCAGCCAGGGCTCCTCGAGCCGGGTCTGGTTGAGGTTGGCCTGGGTCAGGCTGATGGATTCGACGCCGCCCGCCGCCATCACCGGCACGCCGTCGACGATGACGCGCTGCGCCGCCATGGCGATGGCCTGCAGGCCGGAGGAGCAGAAACGGTTCACGGTGACGCCGCCGGCCGAGACCGGCAGTCCGGCGCGGATCGCGGAAAGCCGGGCGATGTTCTTGCCGGTCGCGGCCTCGGGCAGGCCGCAGCCGAGGATCACGTCCTCGATTTCGCCCGGCTCGACCGCCGCGCGCTGGACCGCGTGGGCCAGCGCATGGCCGGCCATGGTCGCGCCGTGGGTGTCGTTGAACGCGCCGCGAAAGGACTTCGCCAGCCCGGTTCGGGCAGTCGACAGAATGACGGCTTCCTTCACCGTTTCCTCCCATTCGTTTTGTTATGTCATATCGAACGGAGGGGGAGAGCGACAAGTCTTTTCGAAATTCAGTTTCGCTTGGCGAAACAAGGCGCCGTCAATAGGGCTCCGGGATCCGGACGCCGTAGCGCGGTCCGTCCTGGGGGGCGCCCTTGATGGTCTCGCGCGGGGGCAGCGTCGGGGCCTCGAACGGGATCGGCTTGTAGTCGAACTGAGCGAGAAGATGGGTGATCAGGTTCAGCCGCGCCCGCTTCTTGTCGTTCGCATCGATGATGAACCAGGGCGTATCCGGTGTGTGGGTGTCGCGCAGCATCTCGTCATAGGCGATGGAATATTCGTCCCAGCGCCGAAAGGACTCAATGTCCATCGCGCTCAGCTTCCAGTGCTTCGTCGGGTCGGTGATGCGCGAGAAGAAGCGTCTTTCCTGCTCCTCCTGGTCGACATGGAGGAAATACTTGATCAGCTTGATTCCCGTCTCCGCGACCTCGCGCTCGAAGAAGGAGATGGTACGGAGAAAATGCTCGACGCGCTCCATTTCGGTGAAGCCCATGATCCTTTCGACGCCGGCCCGGTTGTACCAGGAGCGATCGAAGAGAACGATCTCGCCGGCAGAGGGGAAATGCTGGATATACCGCTGGACGTAGAGCTGGGTCTTCTCGCGCTCCGACGGCGCGGGCAGGGCGACGACCCTGAAGACACGCGGGCTCACGCGTTCGGTGATGCGCTTTATGACCCCACCCTTTCCGGCGGCGTCCCGGCCTTCGAACACGACGATGGCACGCTCGCCCGTTGCCTTGACCCAGGTCTGCAGGCGGCAGAGTTCGACCTGCAGGTCATAGAGCGCCTTCTCATAGGCCTTGCGGCCGAGTTTCCGGTGTTTGCCGCCGCTGCCCTTGGCCATGGGATCTCCTTTGGCTGCCGTTCGAATTAGATCACGCGTGGGAGCCGTCTGTCAGCCACCGGAAGAACCCGCCCGGGAATGGCGGAAACCGCAATGCCGGATTGCGAAACGTGTATGGCTTAAGGCGTGAAAGATACGTCCGGAGTCACTATTTGTTAGGAGCTGCTGTTTAGTCTGGGAAACCGGATCCGCCGCTGCGCGGGGTTGGGTGCCTTCCACTCTGATATCCCCGGGGAAACGTGTTCCTGGGAATACTGATCCTCTGGATCAGGGAAGGTCGGAATTGGCCGGTGGCGGGATCGACTGTTTACTCCTCGTCCTCTAGAGGTTGTTGTGGACCAAAGTACGATTAGCATGATCGAAGACGCCTATTTCGAGACTGTGGCGGAGTCGTTCGATCGCGGCTTGTCGCCCCTCAAAGCCCACATGGAAGGCGTCGTCGCGGCGGCGATGCTGCTCTCGGCGGTCGAGGGGGTCGAGGACGAAGAGGCTCGCAAGCAGGTCATGGATCTGGGCCTGCGGCCGCGCGAGGACGACTGATCAGTCCTCGGGGGACGCCTGGAACCTGATCAGGTGCGACCTGCAGGTGCTGCAGTCGCTGCTACCGAATCCCGGAACAGGTACACAAAAAGAGGAACATTCGAGCAGCCTGGCGGTCAGGTCGCATTCCGTGAGCGATCTGAAGGCCAGACCGGCTCGATCATCCGCATGCGCGGTAATCTGGTCTATATGCCAGCGTAGCTGACCGTTTCCGCGGAGGTGTCGGCCGAGGCGGGCCTTCAGGCCACCAGGCCCCTTTGCGCTCCCGGAATATACGTAGAGACCTGACGGCAGACGGGACTCGCGTTTTCCAATCCTAACGAGCAGCGGCGATCGAAGCCGCAGAAGAAGCAGGTAACTGCCCGGATCCGAATCAAGCGTTTCGTCTGTGCGGTGAACGATGCCGGTGTCCGGGACCCGCGTCCGGACGGCCTCTATCAGGCCGTCGAGAGCTGTCCCGGACACCGGCTTCATCGTTATCCGGCGGCTTTCACTTCGAGACGCCGGCCGTGCAGCACGGGCTCGGTGTAGCCGCTCGGCTGCTCGCGGCCCTTGAAGACGAGATCGCAGGCCGCCTTGAAGGCGATGCTCTTGTCATAGTCCGGAGCCATCGGCTTGTAGGCGGGATCGCCGGCATTCTGGCCGTCCACCACCTTCGCCATGCGCTTCATGGTCTCCTCGACCTGGGCCGCGGTGCAGACGCCGTGATGCAGCCAGTTGGCGATGTGCTGGCTGGAAATGCGCAGGGTCGCGCGGTCTTCCATCAGCCCGACATTGTTGATGTCCGGCACCTTGGAACAGCCGACGCCCTGATCGACCCAGCGCACCACATAGCCGAGGATGCCCTGGGCGTTGTTGTCCAGTTCCTGCTGGATCGTTTCCGCGTCCCAGTTCGGCCGCTCGGCGACCGGGATCGAGAGGATGTCGTCCAGATTGGCCCGACCGCGGGACTTCAGCTCGTCCTGGCGGGCTTTCACGTTCAGGTCGTGATAATGCGTCGCGTGCAGCACGGCGGCGGTCGGCGACGGCACCCAGGCGGTGTTCGCGCCGGCTTCCGGATGCGCCTTCTTCTGCTTCAGCATCTCGGCCATCAGGTCCGGCATGGCCCACATGCCCTTGCCGATCTGGGCATGGCCCTGCAGACCGCATTCGAGCCCGATATCGACGTTCCAGTCCTCGTAGGCCTTGATCCAGGAAGAGGCCTTCATGTCGCCCTTCCGGATCATCGGGCCGGCTTCCATCGAGGTGTGGATCTCGTCACCGGTACGATCGAGGAAGCCGGTATTGATGAAGACCACCCGGTCCTTGGCGGCACGGATGCATTCCTTGAGGTTCACCGTGGTGCGGCGCTCCTCGTCCATGATCCCCATCTTGAGAGTGTTCTTGGGCAGGTCGAGCAGCTTCTCGGTCTCGGCGAAGAGCGCCTCGATGAAGGCGACTTCCTCGGGCCCGTGCATCTTCGGATTCACGGTGTAGACCGAACCGGCGCGGCTGTTGCCGCCGTTGTTGGCGCCGCGGATGTCATGCAGGGCGATGGCGGCATTGAAGACGCCGTCCATGATGCATTCCGGGATTTCCTTGCCGCCATCATAGAGAATCGCGGGATTGGTCATCAGCAGGCCGACATTGCGCACCAGCATCAGGCTGCGGCCGTGCAGCCGGACCTCGCCCTTGCCGTCCGGTGCCGTGTAGGTACGGTCCGGGTTCAGCTTGCGGACGACTTCCTTGCCGCCCTTCACAAAGCTGTCGGAGAGATCGCCCTTCACCAGGCCGAGCCAGTTGCGGTAGGCGAGCACCTTGTCCTCTGCATCGACCGCGGCAACCGAATCCTCGCAGTCCATGATCGTGGTCAGCGCCGCCTCGACGATGACGTCGGCGACGCCCGCCGGATCGTCCTTGCCGATCGGGTGGTTCTTGTCGACGACGATCTCCAGATGCAGATCGTTGTTCTTCAGCAGGATCCCGCTCGGTGCGCCCGCATCGCCCTTGTAACCCACGAATTGGGCCGGGTCTTTCAGGCCGGTGGTGCTGCCGTTCTTCAGGGCGACGGAAAGCGCACCGCCGGACACGGAATAGCCGGCGGCATCGGCATGGCTGCCGTTGGCGAGCGGTGCGGAGCGGTCGAGCAGGTCGCGGGCCCAGGCGATGACCTTCGCGCCTCGCTTCGGATTGTAGGCGCCGCCGGCTTCGGCGCCGCCTTCGTCGGAGATCGCATCGGTGCCGTAGAGTGCATCATAGAGGCTGCCCCAGCGCGCGTTGGCTGCGTTCAGCGCGTAGCGCGCATTCATCACAGGGACGACCAGCTGCGGGCCGGCGACCGTCGCGATCTCGGCGTCGACATTCGTGGTGCCGACGGAGAAGGCCGGGCCTTCCTCGACCAGATATCCGATTTCCTTCAGGAACGCCTTGTAGGCGTCGAGATCGAAGCCGGCGCCGCGATTGGCCTTGTGCCAGGCGTCGATCTTGTTCTGCAGCTCGTCGCGCTTGGCGACAAGGACGCGGTTCTTCGGAGCGAAGTCGCGGACGATCTTGTCCAGGCCGTTCCAGAAGGCCGTCGCATCGACGCCCGTGCCCGGCAGGGCTTCTTTATTGATGAACTCGTAAAGTCCTGAGTCGATCTGCAGGCTGCCGATCTCGGTCCGGCTGGTCATTGGGAAGCCCTTTCCGCATGGGGTCATGATCATCTAAATCGCGGCGCATCCTCGTGATCGCCGGGCAGCGGCGCAAGCTGAGGTTCCGCGATGCGGAAACGGAAACCATTTTTTATTGCGGGCGCTCAGACGGCTTTCTTCGAGAGGACCTTTTCGACGAATTCGCGGAGGTTGCCGCCGGTGAACCGGAAACCCGGCAACCCCGCCGCCTCGGCCGCCTGCAGGTCCGTCAGGTTGTCGCCGATCAGGAACGACCGCGAGAGATCGACGTCCCAGTGCTCGAGCAGATCGTGGATCATGCCGGGTCCGGGCTTGCGCCAATGGGCGAGATGACTGAATCGGCCGTCGTCGAAATCCGGATGGAAAGGGCTGAAACGGGCATCGTCGATCCCCCCTCCGGCGGCGCGCAATTCCCGGTCCATCCAGCCGTGTAAAGCCTCAACTTCCTCGGGGCCGAAATAGCCGCGGGCGATTCCGGACTGATTGGTTACGACGAACACGAGGTACCCGTGCGACTTGAGCAGCGCGACGGCCTCGCGGGCGCCGGGGATCCACTCGATCTGTTCGGGCTTGTGCGGGTAGCCAGTGTCCCGGTTGAGAACGCCGTCGCGGTCGAGGAAGGCTGCTGGTCTTTTGGTCATCCGATTGCCGCTCTGCCAATCTTTTGCGCACGGGGGGCGAGACAAGCCCGTTCCCGTCGGCTGCCATCCGGGAGTGAGATTTTTCACAGCCCGTCCGCACACCGCGCATTTTGGTCAAATCCCTTGGTTTCTTTACGTTATCTTCATTCCCATATCGCACAGTAGGCAACGTAATGCATCGGGCCTCTCCTTGGCCCGTCGATTGCATACTTTCGTATTTAAACCGAAAAAAGGGTCGGGGCATCGCGCAAGGGCGCCGGAGCCCGGCCCAGAGCCGACGGAGTAGGACAGAATGGTCCGCATAATGGAAATTGTACGTAAGTCCGTGCATGCTCTGTTTCATCCGTATCGTCCGGAGAAACGCTACATGCGTGGCAACTCGGCCCGCTGAGCTCTGCGAGTCCGCGTCTTGCCGCATCCGCCCGAGTTCCTCTCGCGACCCTGCCCGTGCGGACTTCCAACCGCGGAACGGGTCTGTATAGTGGTGCGCCGGGGCCGGATTTGTCATAGCGTCGGGACATGATGGAACAGGAACGCGCACAGTCGCCTCGACAGCAGGATTACGGCTTCGATCTCGACAGGGTCTATGCCTCCCTGGTCGGTATCAGAACAGCCATCCCGGACGACGCCTTCACGGCGGACATTCTCGGCACGGAGCGGAGCGGCAACGGCGTCGTGATCCGCGAGGACGGACTGGTCCTGACCATCGGCTATCTCGTGACGGAAGCCGAGCAGGTCTGGATCACCGACAATTTCGGCCGCGCCCTTGCCGGCCATGTGCTCGGGTACGATCAGGAGACCGGCTTTGGTCTCGTGCAGGCTCTCGGGCATCTCGATCTCCCGGCGCTTCCGCTTGGAGATTCGGACATTCTCGAAGAAGGCGATCCGGTCATTCTCGGCGGCGTCGGCGGCGCGAAGAGTGCTGTGGCAGCGGAGGTCATGGCGATTCGCGAATTCGCCGGCTACTGGGAGTATCTGCTCGACAAGGCCATCTTCACCGCGCCGGCGCATCCCAACTGGGGCGGTTGCGGTCTGATCGGTCCCGACGGAAGTCTGCTCGGGATCGGCTCGCTCATGGTGCAGCAGACCACGGAAGATGGCGCGATCGACGGCAACATGGTGGTGCCGATCAATCTCCTCAAACCGATTCTTGAACAGCTTTCGACCTTCGGACGGGTCGCAAAGCCGCCGCGTCCCTGGCTCGGCATCTTCGGCACGGAGATTCAGGATCAGGTCGTGGTCGCCGCTTTGAGCGAGAACGGCCCTGCCGATGAGGCGAATATCCAGGTTGGCGACATCGTCGTCGCCGTGGACGATGCACGGGTCAAATCGCTTGCGGAGTTCTTCCGCCATGTCTGGGCACTGGGCGAGGCGGGAGTCACCGTGCCGCTGTCTCTCGCGCGGGACGGCGAGATCCTGAATGCGGAAGTTCGCTCGATTTCGCGCGATGCACTGCTGAAATCGCCGGCGGTCCATTAAGCGCCGCGTCCGGCATCTGAAACACGCGTTCCACTTTCTTTGGTGCAATGCAGCAAAGAGAGTGACAGTATCATCGGTCAATGGTGTGGAGATTGCGGCGGCCAGCCCAGGCTTTCGCCGCGTCCTCCGGAGAACGGAGCCAAAGCAATGCTGTATCATATGTATGAAGCCACCCGCATGGCGATCATGCCGTGGCGCCTCGGTGCGCAGGCGGTGCGCAATTCGGTCATGGCGCCCTGGAGCCCGCTCTCCTATACGCCCATCGGACGGCAGATCGGATCAGCGGCGGAGCTATTCGAGCGCGTTACGCGGCGGTACGGAAAGCCCGAATGGGGGCTCGAGAAGACCGTGATCGACGGCAAGGAAGTCGCGGTCGAGGAAGACGCCGTCATCCATCGTGCCTATTGCAGCCTGGTGAACTTCAAGCGCGATACCAAGCGTAAGGATCCGAAGCTGCTGGTGGTGGCGCCGCTTTCAGGGCACTACGCAACGCTGTTGCGGGGTACCGTGGAAGCGATGCTTCCGGACCACGATGTCTATGTGACCGACTGGAACGATTGCCGCTACGTGCCGATCACCTCCGACCGGTTCAACCTGAATGACTACATCGATTACATCATCGATTTCCTACACTATCTCGGGCCGAACACGCATGTGATCGCGGTCTGTCAGCCGAGCGTGCCGGTACTCGCCGCAGTATCCGTGATGTCCGGCTGGGGCGATATCTGCGCGCCGGCCTCGATGACCCTGATGGGCGGGCCGATCGACACGCGGCGCAACCCGACGGCGGTCAACAAGCTCGCCAAGGAACACGCGATCGAATGGTTCGAGCGCCATGTCGTGACCATGGTGCCGCCGCCCTATCCGGGCATGGGGCGCCGGGTCTATCCGGGCTTCATCCAGCTCACCAACTTCATCTCGATGAATCTCGACCGGCACATGATCTCGCTGAACGAGCTGTTCGATCATCTGGTGCAGGGCGACGATGAAGAGGCCGATAAGCGCAAGGCCTTCTACGAGGAATATCTCGCGGTCATGGATCTGCCGGCGGAGTTCTACCTGCAGACTGTCGAGACCGTATTCCAGAAGCATTCCCTGCCGAAGGGCGAGATGATCGCGCGCTGGCATCCGGTGAAGCCGGAAGCGATCACCAGGACGGCGATCTGCTGCGTCGAGGGTGAGCTGGACGATATTTCCGGTGTCGGCCAGACCAGGGCGGCTCTGGACCTCGCGTCCAACCTTCCGGACTCGATGAAGCACTATCACCTGCAGAAGAATGTCGGGCATTACGGCATCTTCAACGGCGGGCGGTGGCGGCGCGAGATCGCGCCGATGGTGAAGGAATTCATCCGCACGCACGATCACGAGCTCGGCGCCAAGTCCCGCAAGCTGCACGCGATCGCGGGCTAGAACAGCGCTAACGCCAAATCGGACAGGGTGACGCGGCCGCCGGACTTGCTCTTTCGGCGGCCCGTTGCCATCATCCCTGTTCCTTTCCCGACCTCCCTGATTTCAGAGGACAAAGATGAACGGCGCAGAGAGCCTGGTGCGAACCCTTGTCGCGTCCGGAGTGGACGTGTGTTTCTCCAACCCCGGCACCTCGGAGATGCACTTCGTCGCCGCGCTCGACCGGGTCGAGGGCATGCGCTGCGTGCTCGGCCTGTTCGAGGGTGTCGTCACCGGCATGGCCGACGGTTATGCCCGGATGGCCGGCAAGCCGGCCTCGACCCTGCTGCATCTCGGTCCCGGCCTCGGCAACGGCCTCGCCAACCTGCATAACGCGAAGAAGGCCTTTACGCCGATCGTCAATATCGTCGGCGAGCACGCGACCTACCATGTCGAGCACAATGCGCCGCTGACGGCGGATATCGAGGGTATCGCCCGTCCGGTTTCCGGCTGGGTTCGGACCTCGATGTCGGCGAAGGACGTGGCGAAGGACGGGGCCGAAGCGGTCGCGGCCTCAATGGGCGTGCCTGGCCAGATCGCGACCTTGATCCTCCCGGCGAACACCGCCTGGGAGGAGTCCGACGGTCCGGCCGCGCCGGTGCCGCCGGTCGCCCGGCCTAAGGCGTCGGAAGAGGCGGTCCGCGCCGCCGCCGCCGCGCTGGTCTCCGGCGAGGAATGCATGATCCACATGTCGGACACCGCGCTGATGGGCGAGGCGCTCGAAATGGCCGGGCGTATTGCCGCCAAGACCGGCTGCCGGTTGTCCTGCAAGACCAGCAACCGGCGCTGGGAGCGCGGCGCGGGCCGCGTTCCGGTCGAGCGCATCCAGTATCCGGTCGACATCGCCCTGAAGCAGCTTGGCACCGTAAAGCATCTGATTCTGCTCGGCGCGCCGATTCCGGTAGCCTTCTTCGCCTATCCTAACAAGCCCAGCGTGCTGATCCCGGAAAGCTGCAAGGTCGTCGAGGTCGCGCCGGAAGGGTACGATCTGCTGGCGGCGCTGCGCGACATCGCCGACGAGGTCGGAGCCACGGATGTCGAACCGATTCGTCAGGAAGGGAAGAAGCCTGACCTGATGACGGGCGAGCTGACGCCGGAAAGCATCGCATCGGCCATCGGGCATTTCATGCCGAAGGATGCGATCATCGCGGACGAATCTGTCACCTCGGGACGGGGTCTGATGCCGTTCACGGCAGGTACCGAGCAGCATGACTGGCTGGCGCTGACCGGCGGCTCGATCGGCATCGGCATGCCCTACGCGACCGGTGCCGCGATCGCCTGTCCGGACCGCAAGGTCATTTGCCTCGAAGGCGACGGCAGCGGCATGTATACGCTTCAGGCGCTCTGGACCCAGGCGCGTGAGAAATGCGACGTGGTTAACGTTATATTTGCCAACAGGACGTATGAGATCCTTAAAGGCGAGCTGATGAACGTCGGTGCGCAGAATCCGGGCCGAAAGGCCTTCGACATGCTGGAGATCGGCCGGCCGGATCTCGACTGGCGGCAGCTTGCCGCGGGAATGGGCGTTCCGGCGACCCGCGCGACGACCGCGGAGGAGTTCAACCAGCAGTTCGAACGCGCACTGAACGAGCCCGGCCCGCATTTGATCGAAGCCTGGATGTAACTTTTGGTACATACTCTCGACCATGGGTCATACGCGTAAACGTGTTTCGATAGAGCGACTTGCCGTCGAGCAGCTGTCCCGCATGCTGCAGGCCGGCTCGTCGCGGGTCTTCAACTGCGCGGCGCTGCACAGGAATGTGCTCGCCGCCGGCGGGGCGCCGGGGCAGTTCCTGTTCAAGACTCGCGATCTCAACAACGCGATCTTCATGAAGGAAGTCTATCCGGACGACGACATGAGGGAGGCGTCGACAAATCCGGTCGGAACCAAGATCTTCTTTTCCTACAATCAGAAAGCCGATCTCGAGGGCGGCAAGTCGATCTTCCTGAACGACCGAAATTTGCGGACCGCCCTGCAGTTCCATGCGGGAATGTCGGCCTCGGAAGCGTCCGAGGAGGCCGCGGCCGATCTGAAGATCCTGAAGATCATCGACGAATTGCCGTCCGTGGATCCCTTCCTGTTCCGCGAGCGCATGGAGTCGGAAGGGTTCGATCCGCATCCGGGATATTTCGAGATCACCGAGGCGGAGTTCGGACGCGTTCGCGACCATGTCATGCGCCAGTTCCAGCCGATCGTCGAAACCGCGTTCGAGGGCGTGACGGATGCGAACCGGGCCGTATACCTGAAGACACTGGTGAACAAGCTCTGGGACGGCAACGACATGGACGCGCTGAAGCCCGTCATCAAGGCGATGCGGATCAGCGAGGCGGACGCCGCCGAGACCTTCTATGCCTGGAAAGGCATCATCTATTACGACTATGTCTTCTCCCGGCGCCAGGAGACCTGGAAAGACTATGCGAACTGGCTGAATTCGGAGTCGCGCCCTCTCGACTCGATGCCGTCGATGGCGCAGATGTCGATGGACCAGCAACTCGGCGAGTGGCGGAAACTATATCAGAAGCGCTGGAAGGCGGTGCATCTGATGCTGTCCGACTACCGCAATTCCTACGAGATCCTGTTCCGCGATCACAAGAGCCCCGAGCCGTTCATCAAGTTCCTGAACACCGCCGGCAAGCGATTCTACCAGCTCGGCGACAGCATGAGCCGGATCGACCATACAATCGAGGTCTGGCGCACCTATGTCGGCAATTCCTCGATGCGTTTTCTCCGTTTCGAGCCGCTCTTCGAGCTCGGCCGGACCAGCGTGCGGATCCTGGGCGGACGCTGAACCATGCGGGCATTCCAAAGGCCGCCGGAAGTCGCGGCGCTGGAAGCGGCTTTCGCGCGGGCCAACGAGGGGGGCAACGGTTATGCCTTCGTGTCGGCCCCGCTTGCGGTCTCGGCCCTGCTCGATCTGCTCGACGGTGGTGCGCATATCCTTGTCTCCGAAGGACTCCAGGCCGACGTCTACCGGATGATCGAAGGCATTCGCCGGCGTTCTGCGGGCCTCAAAGTCGGGTTCGCCGACATGGCGGACCTCGCCGCGGTGGAGGCTGCGGTCTCTGACGAAACGCGCTTGCTCTGGATCGAGGCGCTCGCCGGACCGAAACTTTCCAGCCCCGATCTCCCGGCGCTCGCGCGGTTCGCCAGGTCCCGCGACATATCCACCGTTGTCGATATCTCCGCGTGGACAGATGCGGGCGCACAGTCCCTCGCGTCTGGGGCTCACATCGTCTTTTCCGCTGCTCCCGGACGCGCGTTCTCGGAACAGAACGCTGGTGTGCGTGGCGGACTGGTCGCGTTCTCGCGGGAAAAAGGTTTCGCGGAGGACCGCTTTGCGTTTCTGCAGACGGCCTATGACGCTCTGCCTCAGCCGGGGCAGGCGGCGGAAATGCTCCGGGACCTGGAGCGGCTTCCGGAGGAAATGGCGCGGCGGGCGGCCAGTGCCGCGGCGCTGGCGGACATCCTCGCGCAAGCAGACTTCGTGGAAGACCTCTTCTATCCCGGCGGAGGCGCGGCGGAACTGTCGTTGACGCTGAAAGGGGCGGCTTCGGAAGTCGCGGGCGCTCTTGGCCGGCTGCAATGTTTCGGTCCGGGCCTTGCACCGGGCCTTCCCGGGACTTACTGGCACTATGCGCGCCGGTCCCACGAGGCGGTGCCGCAGGAGATCCGCCTTGCCCTCGGCATCGCTGACGGGATCGTCCGCATCGGCGTTCCGGCGGCGGATGCGGCCACGCTGGCCGAGGATTTCCGGGCCGCGTTCGGCTGAGCTGGCAAGATCCGCGATTGAACTTGTCGCGGGCCGCAACTATATTTGAAGGCGTTTTCCGGAGAATTCCGGATCATTCGTTTGGAGACGATCATGGCTGTCGGATCAGCGATCAGCGCATCACTGACAGATTTGCGGGGCCTCGTGCGGCCGCAGGAGCAGGCTCCTGCGAGCGAAGAGCGCGGCGAGGTGCAGGAAAACGGGGGCAATACGGCGCGGCTCGATACCGCGGCGAGTGAGCCGTCGACCGGCGTTGCGGAATCCGCCAGCAGCCGGGGCGAGAACGACAATCCGGGTGCGGGCACGCAGGCGCGCGACGACCGGCTGCCGAATTCCGGCGACCCGAACCGCGGGACAACTCTCGACATAGCTGTCTGAGCGTCTCGCGTCAGAAGAAAACAAAGCGGCCCACTGGGCCGCTTTTCATTTGTTCAGGAAGATCTTTCCTCTCAGGCGGGGTGCCCGAGCGGGTGCTGCTGATAGCGCCGCAATGCGATCGCCGCCGCCGCGGCGACGGCGACCTTGAGCGCATCGCCCGGGATGAAGGGGAGCGAGCCATAGAGCGCCTTGTCCAGCGGGATGCCGGCGACCGCGACCATCCAGGCGATCCCGCCCGCATAAACCAGCACGATGCCGCCGACGATATTGATCGCGACGGCGCGCCAGAGATTGTAGCGCTCCCAGGTCTTCTCGGTCAGCCAGCCGATCAGCCATGCCGCAATCGGCCATGAAAACAGGAACCCCGCCGTAACGCCGGCGAAAACCGCGGCACCGCCCCGTCCGCCGGCGAGCAGCGGCAGTCCGACTGCGACCAGAACCAGGAAGACGAGGAGAGCGAGACCGCCGCGCCTGGCGCCGAGCAGCGAGCCTGCAAGCATCACGCCCAATGTCTGCGCCGTCACCGGCACCCCGGTCAGCGGCAGGGTCAGGGCCGGAAACAGTCCGAGAACCGCGGTTATGGCGGCGAAGAGCGCGATCAGGACGAGGTCGCGTGTGGTCATGAAAACTTCCTTGTTCGTTTGCTCAGAGCTCGACGCCGCGGGCCTCGATGGCCTCCGCGATCTGGTCGGCGCGGCGCAGGGTCTGGATCGTCACCGGGACCAGGAGGGCCAGCGGATTGCCGCCGAGCCCGCGCGCCTGCTGGGCCGCACGTACCGACATCCACGTGTCGGCGAGTACCGGAATGAAGCGGATAGTCAGCGCGAAGACAAGGCTGATCTTCGCCGGATTGATCCCGAAGAGGGCAAGCGGCCGGAGTGCGCGCTCGAGCACGGCCATCATGTCCGAGACCTTGGTCGTCAGCGTGAGCAGCAGGCCGCAGCCGATGATCGTCGCGAAACGGAGGACCAGGATTGTGCCGAGTTCCGGCGATGTGAAGATGGCATGCGCGGCGAAAAACACGGCGAGAACGGCGAACAGCGGGAGTGCCTGTCGGAGTACCGCTCCAAGGGGCAGGCGGGCGAGCATGAAACAGGCAAGCACCGAGGCAAGGCCGATCGCGAGCAGGAGCGGAGACTCCGTCAGGAGGACGGCGATGCCCGCAGCGAAGAGCCCGGCGAGTTTCCAGACTGCGTGCAGTCTGTGCACAGGCGAGGTGCCGGGCTGGTAGAGAGACAGGTTCATTCCGCCATGCTCCGGTAGCGCGCGATCACGGCCTCCGCGGGGCCATCGTCGAGTACCCGGCCGTCCTCCAGGAGCAGGACGCGCTCGTATCCGGCGGCGATTTCGAGATCGTGGGTGACGCAGATGACGGTTTCCGGGAGTGCGTCGATCGCTTCCATCACACGTCGGCGATTTCGCAGGTCGAGAAGGGTCGTCGGCTCGTCCAGCACCAGATAGCGCGGTGCCCGAAGCAGGATGTTGGCAAGGGCCAGAAGCTGCTTCTCGCCGCCGCTCAGATTGTGGGACGGCTGCTCGCGGAGATGGCCGAGGGCAAAGCGGGAGAGGATCCGCTCGATCGCCGCGTCCTCCTCAGGCCGGTCGAGCTTCAGCGCTTTCAGACTGAAACGCAGATCCTCCTCGACCAGCGGCATGACGATCTGGTTGTCCGGATCCTGGAAGAGGAAACCGACCAGCCGCCGCACCGCCTTCGCATCCTTCGCGGTGTCGACCCCGTCCACCGTCACCCGCCCCGAGCTGGGCCTTACGAGGCCGTTCAGCAGCCGGGCGAATGTCGACTTTCCGGAGCCATTCGCACCGATCACGGCGATCCGCCGCTCGCGCAGCGTCAGCGTCACGTCCTTCAGCACGGTCCGGCCGGGAACCGTTGCATTCACCTGTTCAAGAGAAATCAATCACCATCCCCCGTGCCGGGCCTTCTGCCCCAGCAGGCCCGGCAAAGGCAAGCCGAAAGCAGAGATTGCCCGCCGCCGCGATCTCCGGCTTCGCCCGGTGCGCCATCCTTCGGCCGCGGCAAAGTATCGGAAGGCGACAAAAAGGATTCTCAGAGGCGTTATTCCATGCATCATTGCATGGTATTTTAGATAAGTGGGGGCGGCTCTCGTGAAGGCTCAGGAAATTCGATGAAACGGACCTGGGTATCGCTTGCCGCCTTTCTGCTCATCCTTGCAGTCGGATCGGGCATATCCTTCTGGGTCTATCAGAAGCAGCACGGCGAACTCGTTGCCGGCGGAAGCGAGCAACTCGCCGTCGCGCGCAGCGCGTTCACGCGAGAGCTCAACCGGCTCTTCGAGCCTGGACCGGCGGTCTACGAAGCCATGGTCGATGCACGTCTGACCGCGCGTTCCGAGAGCGAGGCCCGCGAACTTTTCTTCGCCATCGCGACCGGCCCGGTGCTCCGGACCCGGCAGATCAACGGTATTTTTCTCGGTTTCCCGGACGGCCGTTTCCTGCATGTTCAGGACCTCGTGCCGTCGAGCAAGAGCGGCATCGCCGCCGGTCTCACCCGGCGGATCATCGACGATCCTGTCAGTCTTCCTCAAGGCCGGTGGTTCCAGCCGGGAAGCGGAAACGGGCGCTGGGACGAGAAGCAGATCGAGGCCGAGCCGTACGATCCGCGCAGCCGTCCCTGGTACAAGGCGGCCGTCACCTCCAGCGGTCCGGTCTGGACCAAACCCTATATCTTCGCCTCCAGCGGATCTCTCGGTGTCACCTACGCGCATCGCATCTACCGGGACGACGGGACGCTCTGGGGGGTGCTCGGGGTGGATCTTTCCCTCGCCTCCCTTTCGCTGACCCTGCTCGATGCGGCCAATACTTTGACCCGCTTCGAGGACATGGTTTTCGCCACGGATCTCGCGGGACGCATGCTCGCGCATCCGGATCTGGTCCGCGCCCGTCCTTCGGAGCGGGCCGACGTCGAGGCGTTCCTCGAACGCTACCGCGCCGAAGATTCCGTCGAGCGGATCCTGATCGAGGCGGTCCGGCAGACGGATGCGGTCCAGGTCGTCGATGTGGGCGACGGGGAATATCTCGCGACCAAAGGCGATCTGGATCCGAATCTGGCGATGCCGATCAGCATCTATCTTGCGCAGGACATGGATACGATCCTCGCCGACGCGCACGAAACCCTGCTGCGCAATGTGGCGCTCCTGTTCCTCGCGATCGTGGCCTTCGGTTCGGTTTCTTTCTATGTCGTGAAGCTCGGGGTCGAGGTTGCCGCACGCGTCCGGGCCGAGGCGCAACTGGTGGAGGCCCGCGATGCGGCCGAAGCGGCGACACGCGCGAAATCCGCCTTCCTCGCCACCATGAGCCACGAGATCCGCACGCCGATGAATGGCGTCATGTCGATGGCTGAGCTCCTCGCGGTCAGCAAGCTTGACGCCGAGCAGAGCAGCATGGCGCGGGTGATCCGCGAGTCCGCCTCCGCTCTGCTGACCATCATCAACGACATCCTCGACTTTTCGAAAATCGAGGCAGGCAAGCTCGATGTGGAGAGGGTTCCGTTCTCGCTGATGGAGAGCGTCGACGCCGCCGCGGAAATCGTCGCTCCCCGCGCCGAGGAGAAGAGGCTTTCGCTTGTCGTCGATATGCAGACCGACCTTGCCGACCGGCGCCTCGGCGATCCGACCCGGCTCAAGCAGATCCTCCTCAATCTCGTGGGGAACGCGGTCAAGTTCACCGAATTCGGAGAAGTCCGGATCCGAGTCCGGGCACTTGCGACACGCGGCGCCGGATGGCTCCGCTTCGAGGTGAGCGATTCCGGGATCGGGATATCCGAAGAGCAGCGCAGCCTGTTGTTCCAGCCTTTCGTGCAGGCGGATCAGTCTACCGCCCGAAAGTTCGGCGGCACCGGTCTCGGGCTTTCGATCTGCCGCCGTCTGGCGGAGCTGATGGGCGGGCGGATCGGCGTGGAGAGTACGCCAGGGGAGGGATCGACTTTCTGGTTCGAGCTGCCGCTGTCGGTCGTGGAGTCCATGCCGCCGGTCCCGCCCTACGGACTGTCCGCCGCCCGGGTGATTCTGGTCGGCATGGAACCTGAGCAAACCGAGATCGCGGCGCGCTACCTCCAGGCAGGCGGCGTTTCGAATATCGCCATCGTCAGCGATTCCGGGCCGGAACCCGCTCCGGGAGAGCTGGTGATCTCGGGACCGCTTGCCGCCGCCGAAGAGGCGGAGCGGTTGCGCAAGCCGGGAGGCGTACTCGTTTTCTGTGGCGGACGGGAGCAATTGGCATCGCTGGCGCCAGGGACAAAGGCGAAGGCCGCGCTGCTGGTCGCCGAGCCGCTCACGCGCCCGAAGCTCTGGCGCGCCGTGGCCGTTGCCCTCGGTCTCGAAACCGCCGGGGCGACAGAGGCTGAAACGCGTCCGGATCTTTCCTTTGCGCCGCCGTCCGCCGAGACGGCGCGCGCGGCAGATGCGCTGGTCCTGGTCGCAGAGGACAACCAGACCAACCAGACGGTGATCCGGAAAATGCTTGCGCGCATGGGCTTTGCCGCCGAACTGGTGCCCGACGGACGGGCGGCGCTCGAGGCGCTGGAACGGGGTGGCTACGGCCTGTTGCTGACCGATATCAACATGCCGGAGATGGACGGCTTGGCGTTGGCCCGGGCCCTGCGGGAACGGGAGACCGGCCGACGGCTCCCGGTGATCGCACTCACCGCCGACGCCATGGCCGAGACCGAAGCCGAATGCCTCGATGCCGGCATGGATGCCTGCCTCACGAAACCGATCGACAGCCGCGCGCTCGGCGCGATGCTGGCGCAGTACCTGCCGCAAGCGCTTGATCTCAGGCGCAGCGCAGCTGCAGAGAGCCGCGCTCCCGCCGAGGCCGCTGCCAAATGGGACCGGGAGATCTTCGATCCGTCCTCGATGGAAGAGGCATTCGGATCGCTCGACGGGGAAGCCAGGGCATTCGTTCTTTCCGCGCAGGCGGTCTGGGGCCCGCGAATCGAGGAGATTGCGCGGGCACTGGAATCCGGTGACCATCATGCGGCCCGAAATGCGGCACATTCTCTAAAGGGCGCCGCTCTGTCTGTCGGCGCGCTCAGATTGGGCCGGATTGCCGGTGACCTGCAGGCAGCGCTCGACGAAAAGGACGAGGCTATGGCCTCGATCATGGTCGAGATCCTGACCCCGACACTGACCGAGTTCGAAGAGACAGTCCGGGAGATCTTTCACCAAGAGGGGCATCGGAAATGACCGGGGCTCAATCCGCCTACGACCTGAAACGCGTTCTGGTCCTGGAGGACGAGACGCATATCCGCAGGATCATCGTGCGTCTGCTGAGGGAGATCGGCTTCGATACGATTTACGAAGCGAGCGACGGCATTGACGGTATGAAGGAATTGCTCCGGGTCCGTCCCGACCTGATCCTTTGCGACATCCACATGGAACCTATGGGCGGCATGAAGTTCCTTGAGACGGTCCGGAACTTGAACACGAGAGATGTCGCCAACCTTCCGGTCATCTTCCTGACGGCGGATGCGGAGGTCGACACGGTGCTGAAGGCGAAGGAGCTGCGTGTGGACGGCTATATCGCGAAGCCCGTATCCCTCGCGCATTTGAAGATCAAGATCGACACGGTCCTGGCCGAGCACAAGGCGCGCCGGGAGAGCTGACCGCTTTCCTCGGCCGCCCCGCGATCAATCCAGTGCGGTGTTCTCTCCGTAAAGCGCTTAGTCGATCAGGAGAGGAAAATCCGCATGACGGGCTGTCTGGTGCTCATTCTCGGCGACCAGCTAACGCCGTCACTTTCGTCGCTGACAGCGGCTCGCAAGGCGTCTGACCGAATCCTCATGGCCGAGGTCGCGGCGGAAGCGACCTATGTGCGGCACCACAAGAAGAAGATTGCCTTCGTCTTCTCGGCCATGCGCCACTTCGCGGAAGAGCTCCGAGGCGACGGCTGGACGGTGGATTATGTCCGGTACGACGACCCGGACAATACGGGTTCGCTCGGCGACGAGGTCGCGCGCTTTGCGCGCCGTCACGATGCCGCGCGCGTCGTGGTGACCGAGCCCGGCGAGTGGCGGCTGTTGCGGGAGATGGAAGCTTGGAGCGAGGGGCTCGGGCGCCCCGTCGAGATCCTGCCCGACACGCGTTTCCTAGCGAGCCGGGAGGATTTCGCGGCCTGGGCCGAGGGGCGCAAACAGCTTCGGATGGAGTATTTCTACCGCGACATGCGGCGGCGGACGGGATTGCTGATGGACGGCGATCAGCCCGCCGGCGGCAAGTGGAACTACGATGCGGAGAACCGCAAGCCCGCCTCGTCGGATCTCTTCATGCCGCAGCCGCTCGAAACCGCTCCGGACCGGGTGACGCGCGGGGTGCTCAATCTCGTCGCCCAGGACTTCGGCGATCATTTCGGGGATCTCGAGCCCTTCTGGTTCGCGGTGACGCGGGAGCAGGCGGAAGCCGCGTTCGATCGTTTCGTCGGGGAGGCCCTGCCGCGCTTCGGCGACTTTCAGGACGCGATGCTGAGGGGCGAGAAGTTCCTCTATCACTCCGTCGTTAGCCTCTACATCAATGCGGGGCTGCTCGATCCGCTCGCAGTCTGCCGAAAGGTCGAGCAGGCGTATCGGGACGGTGACGTCCCGCTGAACGCGGCGGAGGGCTTCATCCGCCAGATCATCGGTTGGCGGGAATATGTCCGGGGGATCTACTGGCTTAAGATGCCGGGCTACGCGGAGTCGAACTTCTTCGGCGCCGACCGTCCGCTGCCGGATTTCTACTGGAGCGGCAAGACGGAGATGACCTGTCTCGCGGCCGCGATCGGGCAGACGAAGGAAGAGGCCTACGCCCATCACATCCAGCGCCTGATGATCACCGGGAATTTCGCCATGCTGGCGGGGGTTGATCCGCACGAGGTGCATGAATGGTATCTCGCGGTCTATGCCGATGCTTATGAATGGGTGGAGATGCCGAACACGCTCGGGATGAGCCAGTTCGCGGACGGCGGACTGCTCGGCTCCAAGCCCTACGCCGCCGGTGGGAACTACATCAGCCGGATGTCGGACTATTGCGAGGAATGCCGTTTCGACGTGAAGCGGAAAACCGGGAAGGACGCCTGCCCGTTCAATTATCTCTATTGGGATTTCCTCGCCCGGAACCGCGAGAAGCTGGACGGCAATCCGCGTCTCGGTCCGGTCTATCGGACCTGGGACCGGATGGCGGAGGACAAACAGGCCGCCTATCGAGAGAGCGCGGCGTCTTTCCTCGCGGAGCTTTCCTCATGACCGGTCTTCGCTGATCGCCGGCACCGCTCCGAGCAGTAGCGCACCTCGTCCCAAGCGCGCGCCCACTTGCGCCGCCAGGCGAACGGGCGCCGGCAGGTCACACAGATCTTCTCGGGCAGGTCGCCCTTGCGCTTCATCTTCATTGTCTGGCCACGGAGAGGTGTCGGTGTCACCTTCTACGGTGGGCGCTGCATGAAGGATCAGTGCCGGTACCGGGAGCCGTCTCGCATGAAGCGCATCGAATATTTCTACGCCGCCTATTCCGGCTATGCCTGGATCGGCTCCGCCAAACTTATGGAGATCGCCGCCGCCGCGGGCGCGGTGCTGGTTCACCGGCCGTTTCATCTCCGGACGCTTGTCGCCGCGCGGGGGAACGCGGAGCGGATCGCGGACCCGGTCTACCGGAACTATGCCTTCCGCCGCGAGATCGAGCGCTGGGCCGAATATCGCGGCGTGCGCATGCTGGGACGGACGCCGACGTACCATCAGGCCTCCTACGAGACCGCGAACCGGATGCTGATCGCCAATGGCGAGACGGATCCCGGAACCGACCGCCTCGCGCATGCCTTCCTCGAAGCGCACTGGGCGGACGATGCAGACCTCTCGGACCTGCTCACTCTGGAAAAGCTCGCGGGCGCAGTCGGCCTCGACGGTGCAGCGCTGATCGCTGCGGCCGCTGCCCCGGAAATCGGCGCGCGGCACGAGGCGAACACGGCCGATGCCATCGAACGGGGCTTCTTCGGTTCGCCGACCTATGTCGTCGACGGCGACGTCTTCTACGGTCAGGATCGGCTGGAACTGGTCGCGCGGGCGCTGGAGAGGCCCTTTGCGGACAATTGGGCTCGGCTCGCCTGATCAGGCGGTGCGTGCTTTCTGCCTGCGGCGGACCTCGGCAAGAACGACCACGGCCAGGCCCGCCGCAAGCACCCACCAGACGGGGCGGATGCCGGCCGCGAAATCGAACTGCGCCTCCAGCATGGTCGCAACAGAGACCGGGTATTTCAGCGTGATGATGACGATTTCGAGGCCGGCGGTCAGCGTCGCGGAGAGAAGCGCGAGAGCCGAGAGCGTGGCCGTCCCGGGCGCGCCGATCTTCCAGTTCCAGACTCGGTAGAGCATCAGCCAGGCGAAGAGACCGCTGAAGAGCAGCGGCTCTGTCACGTCGTTCTTCACCTGGAGGAAGAAATGGACCAGCGCCAGCAAGGCGATCGGATAGACAAGCTTGTGCAGTTTCTGCCAGCGCGGCCCGCCAAGGCGGCGCACCATGCCGTCGGTCGAGGTCGCCGCGAGGGCCCCGAGGCCGAGCAGGGCGACGAAGCCGATGGTGAGATAGAAGCGCAGCACGATCTCGCTCGCCACTTTCGGCAGGTCCCAGGCCTGCTGTCCGGCATAGAGCACGAGATGCAGGACGGCGCCGAAAAAGACCGTCACCCCAACCATGCGCCGGATCGACATCAGTTCGCCCCAGCGCAGAGCGCGGCGGAGCGGTGTCACGGCCAGCGAAGCTATCAGGAAGAGGGTGGTCCACCAGCCTACCCGGTGGACCGCCGCGTCCCAGGGGCGCGCGCCGAGGGTGCCGGCGAGCGCATCGGCGAGGAGCAGCAGCGCCGGCGCGAGCAGGGCGAGAAAGACCGCAAGCTTCAGCCGCGACAGCCGGCCCGCCCGGTCGGTCCAGGGCAGGTGGCGTGGAAACACGCTGGCGGCAGGCCGGCGGACGGTCGCGGAACTCATGCGGTGCATTCTCCTTGCCCGGAGGCGGAATTCAAGCGCTTCCGGGCAAGCTGGTCAGTGGTGGTGCTGACATGAACGCACGATCGCGTGACCATGCCGTGCGCTCGTCCTACCCGAGGATGCCGGGCAGGTTGAGCTGGTGCTCGCGTGCGCAGTCGAGGGCGATCTCGTAGCCGGCATCCGCGTGCCGCATGACACCGGTCGCCGGATCGTTCCAGAGCACCCGCTCGAGCCGCCTGTCCGCCGCCTCCGAGCCGTCGCAGACGATGACCATGCCGGCATGCTGCGAGAACCCCATGCCGACCCCGCCGCCATGGTGCAGCGAGACCCAGGTCGCGCCCGAGGCGCAGTTCAGCAGGGCGTTCAGCATCGGCCAGTCGGAAACCGCGTCGGAGCCGTCGCGCATGCCTTCGGTCTCCCGGTTCGGCGAGGCGACGGAACCCGAGTCCAGATGGTCGCGGCCGATCACGACCGGTGCCTTGAGCTCGCCCTTGCGGACCATCTCGTTGAAGGCGAGGCCGAGCCGGTGGCGATCGCCGAGCCCGACCCAGCAGATCCGTGCCGGCAGGCCCTGGAAGGCGATGCGGTCGCGCGCCATCTCAAGCCAGTTATGCAGGTGATTGTCGCCCGGCAGCAGCTCCTTCACCTTCTCGTCCGTGCGGTAGATGTCCTCCGGATCGCCGGAGAGCGCGCACCAGCGGAATGGACCGACGCCACGGCAGAAGAGCGGGCGGATATAGGCGGGCACGAAGCCCGGGAAGGCGAAGGCGTTCTCCAGCCCTTCCTCGAGCGCGACCTGGCGGATGTTGTTGCCGTAATCGACCGTCGGCACGCCGCTTTCCGAGAAGGCGACCATGGCCGCGACATGTTTCTTCATCGAAGCGCGCGCGGCCTTCTCGACCGCTTTCGGATCGCTCTCCTGCTTCTCGCGCCATTCGGCGACGTTCCAGCCCTGCGGCAGATAGCCGTGCACCGGGTCGTGCGCCGAGGTCTGGTCGGTGACGATATGGGGACGGATGCCGCGGCGCTGGATCTCCGGCACGATGTCGGCGGCATTGCCGAGCAGGCCGACGGATTTCGCCTCGCCGGCTGCGGTCCAGCGCTCGATCATCTGCAAAGCCTCGTCGAGGCTGGTCGCCTTCTCGTCGAGATATTTCGTGCGCAGGCGGAAATCGATCCGCGTTTCGTCGCATTCGACGGCAAGGCAGCAGGCACCGGCGAACACAGCGGCGAGCGGCTGAGCGCCACCCATGCCGCCGAGCCCTGCCGTCAGGATCCATTTCCCGGTCAGGTTGCCGCCATAGTGCTGGCGCCCGGCCTCGACGAAGGTCTCGTAGGTGCCCTGCACGATGCCCTGGCTGCCGATATAGATCCAGGAGCCGGCCGTCATCTGGCCGTACATCATCAGGCCCTTGCGATCGAGCTCGTTGAAATGCTCCCAGGTTGCCCAGTGCGGCACCAGGTTCGAATTCGCGATCAGAACACGCGGCGCGTCGGCATGAGTACGGAAGACGCCGACCGGCTTGCCCGACTGCACGAGAAGCGTCTGGTCCTCTTCCAGTTCCTTCAGGCTCTCGACGATGCGGTCGAAGTCGTTCCATGTGCGGGCGGCGCGGCCGATGCCGCCATAGACCACCAACTCGTGGGGATTCTCGGCGACGTCCGGATGCAGGTTGTTCATCAGCATCCGAAGGGGCGCTTCGGTGGTCCAACTCTTCGCGTTCAGTTCCGGACCGGTCGGCGGGAAGATGTCGCGGACATTCTTGCGGGGATCTTTCATGGCGTCTCTCCGGGGATCAGTAGCGGCTGGAAATTTCCATCAGCGGCAGATGGCCGCTTGCCTTGACGATGCTGAGGT
>NZ_JAEPQA010000018.1 GCF_017640745.1 Nisaea sp.
GAGGGGGGATCTGGTCTGGTCAGATACCGCCACACCTACAGCGTCGGTATCTCGCAGAATGTTGATTACGACTTCAATGCCGACGGCTCTTTCAACGCCAATACCAACTCGCCAAACAGCAACTGCGACGGGGCAAGCCTTTCCTCGCTCATCAGTTCCGGAGCAGCGTTCTATACGCGTAATCAGCTTGTGTCCGGCACATCCGGCCAGATGTCCTACTTCAACCTTGAGACATGTCCCGAGAGCTGGACACGTCAGATTCAACTCAACCGCACGATCAATCCGGACACTCCGATGGTGCTGTGTCGCAAAGATTGATTTTCACTCTACCGGCCTGAGCCGGTCGCTCCGATTCAAGTATCCCCGAGCTTCTTCTCGAACACGTGCGTCGCGACCTTGTAACCGAGGATGTCGGTGTCGATCCGGCCGGTCTCCTCGTAGCCCATGGCGCGGTAGAACACGGCCGCGCGGGCATTGAAGACGTCGCATTCCACATAGACGGCCGCATGCCCAGCCTTCGCAAGCTCGGCTTCGGCATCCACCAGAAGCGCACGGCCGACGCCGCGGCGCTGATGCTCCGGCAAAATCTGGATGGTCTTGATCTGCCTGTCGATCAGGAAGGAAAAGCCGACGATTCCGGTTTTCCCGTCGTCCGCCTCGGCGACCCGGCAGGTCTGCCAGGCGTGATCGACGAAGGCCTGACCGAGATTCTCGTTCCGGTACCGGGCCGGGACCGCCGGCGGCATGAACGGCATCCAGGTCGCCTCCCAGCACTGGTCCATGATCTCGACCATCCGCGGCTTGTCCCGTTCCTCCGCCTGACGGACGGTGACGGGGAGCGGTTTCGCCTTGGGCTTCGGTTTCGGTCTCGGCAGATTGCTCATGATGCCTCCGCTCTAATGCGCTTCGGCCCAGCTGTCGCCGGTCCCGGCATCGGCGACCAGCGGCACGGACAGGTCGACAACCGGCTCGGCGGCGCCCTCCATCACCCGGCGGACCACCTCCGTCGTCTTCTCAAGCTCGGCTTCCGGCACTTCGAACAGCAATTCGTCATGCACCTGGAGCAGCATCTTCGCCTTCAGGCCGGCCTCGTCGAGCGCCGGATCGATCCGCACCATGGCGCGCTTGATCACGTCGGCGGCCGAGCCCTGGATCGGCGCGTTGATCGCGGCGCGCTCGGAGAAGGCGCGGCGGGCCGGGTTGTTGTCCTTGATCCCCGGGATGTGGACCCGGCGGCCGAAGATCGTGGTGACATAGCCGTGCTCGCGGGCCGCGCTCTTGGTTTCGTTCATATAGTCCCGGATGCCCGGATAGCGCTCGAAATAGGCGTCGATATATTTCTTCGCGACGCCAGGTTCGGTGCCGATCTGGCGGGCGAGACCGAAAGCGGAAATCCCGTAGATGATGCCGAAATTGATCGCCTTGGCGTTACGCCGGGTCGTCGGATCCATGTCCTTCAGCGGCACGCCGAACACCTCCGACGCGGTCTGGGCGTGAATGTCGATGCCGTCGCGGAAGGCCTGCTTGAGGCTCTCGATATCGGCGATATGGGCGACCAGCCGAAGCTCGATCTGGGAATAGTCGACCGCCAGCAGCTTGTTGCCGGGCTCGGCGACAAAGGCGGTGCGGATTTTCCGGCCCTCCTCGGAGCGGATCGGAATGTTCTGCAGGTTCGGATCGTTGGAACTCAGCCGTCCGGTGCTGGCCCCGGTCATCGAATAGGAGGTGTGGATGCGCCTGGTTTCGGGGTTGATCGCCTCGACCAGCGCGTCGGTATAGGTCGATTTCAGCTTGGAGAGCTGGCGCCAGTCGAGCACCCGGGCCGGCAGGTCGTGGCCCTGCGCCGCGAGCTCGTCGAGCACCTCGGCGCCGGTCGCATAGGCGCCGGTCTTGCCCTTCTTGCCGCCCGAAAGCCCCATCTTGTCGAACAGGATCTCGCCGAGCTGTTTCGGCGATCCGATATTGAATTCCTCGCCCGCGAGCTTGTGGATATCCACCGCAAGCTCGTCCAGCCGCTTTTCGAAATCCTTCGACATGTCGCGCAGGATCTGCGGATCAACCCGGATGCCGGCCTTCTCCATCCCCGTCAGCACCGGAATCAGCGGCCGTTCAAGCGTCTCGTAAACGGTCAGCAGACCGGCTTTCGGCAGTTCGGGACGAAGCGTCCGATGCAGGCGGATCGTCATGTCCGCATCCTCGGCCGCATAGTCGAGCGCCTTGTCCAGCGCCACCCGGGAAAACGGGATCTGCGTCTTCCCCTTGCCGCAGACATCCGCGTACTTGATGTTGGAGTGGTCGAAATGCAGCTCCGAGAGCTCATCGAGCCCGTGCCCGTGCAGACCGCCCTCCAGCACGTAGGACATGCACATCGTGTCGTCGACCGGCGCGACATTCATTCCGCCGTTCCGCTCCTGCGCCAGCACGAGCAGGTCGTATTTCGCGTTGTGCAGAACCTTGAGGACCGACGGATCCTCGAAGAGAGCTTTTAGCAGGTCGAGCGCCGCTTTCGTATCGA
Source organism: Nisaea sp. (assembly GCF_017640745.1). Lineage (GTDB taxonomy): Bacteria > Pseudomonadota > Alphaproteobacteria > Thalassobaculales > Thalassobaculaceae > Nisaea. The sequence goes on from NZ_JAEPQA010000018.1 coordinate 2,516, forward strand.
TCTGCTTCGGACGTTCCTTATCCGATCCGCCGTCCAGCAGGCTGCCCTGCGCCTCGCCCTCGCTCTCGTGACCGAGCGGGATGTAGCAGGCCTTGCCCGGCTGGACACTCATGGAAACGCCGACCAGATCGGCCTGCATCGCGTTCAGCGAGGTCGTCTCGGTGTCGATCGCGACCGTCCCTTCCGCATGCGCCATCGCGATCCAGCGCTCGAGATCGGCGACCTCCTGCACGAGTTCGTAAGCGACCTCTCCTTCCGGCTTCGGCGAGCCGACCGAGCCCTCCGCCGGCGCGCCTGCCGTCTTGCTTCCACTCGACGCAGCCTCGCCGTCCGCGAGCTCGGCCTCGTAGCGCGCGATCAGGCGCTTGAACTCCATTTCCTTCAGGAAGGCGAGCACGGTCGCGTGGTCCGGATCCTCGACCGTGAGCCGCTCAAGCGGTTCCTCGACCTCGACATCGTCCTTCAGACGAACCAGTTCCCGCGAGATCCGGGCCTGCTCGGCGAACTCGATCAGGTTCTGCCGGCGCTTCGGCTGCTTGATCTCCTCCGCCCGCGCCAGAAGAGTGTCGAGATCGCCATATTCGGTGATCAGTTGCGCCGCGGTCTTGATGCCGATCCCGGGCACCCCCGGGACGTTGTCGACGCTGTCTCCGGCGAGCGACTGGACGTCGACCACCTTGTCGGGACCGACGCCGAACTTCTCGAAAACCTCATCCGGGCCGATCGCGCGGTTCTTCATGGGGTCGTACATGTCGACGCCGTCGTCGACGAGCTGCATCAGGTCCTTGTCGGAGGAGACGATGGTGACCCGCATCCCCTTCTGCTTGGCCTGCTTCGCATAGGTCGCGATCAGGTCGTCCGCCTCGTACCCCTCCATCTCCAGGCAGGGCACGTTGAAAGCGCGGACGGCATCGCGGATCAGCGAGAATTGCGGCCTCAGATCCTCAGGCGGCTCGTCCCGGTTGGCCTTGTAGTCGGCGAAGATCTCGTTGCGGAAGGTCAGCCGCTTGGTATCAAAGATGACGGCGACATGATCGGCCTCGATATCCTCGACCAGCTTCAGCAGCATGTTGGTGAAGCCGAAGACCGCGTTGGTCGGCGTGCCGTCGGACCGGTTCATCGACGGCAGGGCGTGGAACGCGCGGAAGATATAGCCGGAGCCGTCGACCAGATAGAGATGATTGTCGCCGTTCGAGGCGGCGGTCTGATCGTCGGGAATCGCGAGATCGGTCATGGCTGCGGTCCAGCTTGGGCGTCGGGGAAACCTCGCCGGAGTCTAGCGGCGGAACACTTCATGACAAGCAGTTTGGCTAAGGACAGGCGGTCAGGGCGATTGAACGCCCGGTGCGGCGGCTGTATGCATGAAGCCCCCGATGGAAAGGCCGAATCGAGACTTGATGAAAACTTTGCTGCATGTGGGCTGTGGGCGCCAGAGCACCGAGATCCTGCCGCCGTTCGACTTCGAGAACGAGTGGTGCGAGGTCCGGGTGGATATCGATCCATCCGTCGAGCCGGACGTGGTCGACGATATCGCAACCCTGTCGAAGATCCCGGACGGGTCGGCGATGATGGTGTTCTCCAAGCACAATATCGAGCATCTCGAGTCCCACGTCGTACCGCAATGCCTCGCCAATTTTCACCGGGTGCTGGATGATCGGGGATTCGCAACCATCCGCACGCCCGATCTGGAAGGCATTTGCCGGCGGGTGATCGAACACGGGCCGGAGAGGCCGCTCTACCGCTCGAACGTCTATGGCGAACAGCACGACGTCATGGCCCTCGACATGCTGTTCGGAGCGAGCTGGGAAATCGCCAGGGGCAACCGGTTCATGGCGCACCGCACCGCCTTTACCAAGCGGACGCTCTACCGCAAACTTCGCGCCGCCGGATTCGAGGGAGTGGAAATCCGTACGGTCCCGAACGGCCTCGGACTCTTCGCCATGGCGATGAAGAAGGTCGAGAACAACCTTTTCTGGGAGGTCACCGGGCGCGTACAGAACATGGTGGATACGCCCGAATGAGCCATAACCTTCAAATCACGGAAACCCCGGCTAACAGCGGAATACGCATTCGATGAAAACACTTCTGCATGTCGGCTGCGGACGCCAAAGCAAGGAAACCCTACCTCCACTCGATTTCGAAACCCAGTGGAAGGAGATCCGTATCGACCTCGATCCCGACGTCGAGCCCGATATCGTCGACGACATCCGGACCCTGTCAAAGGTCGCGGACGGTACGGGGCAAATGCTGTTCTCGAAGCACAATATCGAACACCTCGATTATCACGAGGTACCGCTCTGCTTCAGCAACTTCCATCGCGTGCTGGACGATACCGGCTTCGCCATCGTGCGGACGCCCGACCTTGTCGCGATCTGCCGGGCCATTCTGGAGCATGGCCCCGAAACCAAGCTCTATGAGGCGGATACCCTGGAAGGTCCGAGAGAGGTGACGGGCCTCGACATGCTGTTCGGAGCCTCTTGGGAGCTCGCCCGGGGCAATGACTTCATGGCGCACAGGACCGCGTTCAGCGGCAGAACACTGACCGAGAAATTGCGTGCCGCCGGCTTCGAGCATGTCGAAGTCTCGTCGGAGGCCGGCGAACTCAGGGGCTTTGCCGTGAAAAAGACGGAGGGAAATCTCTACTGGCAGCTTTCGGGCCGCAAACCGGTTGCCACCTGAAGCGCGTCAGGCCGCGCTTTCGCCCGCCACGGGCTTGCTGTAGACGAATTCGCGGGAACAATAGGGGCAGGTTACCTTGCCGTCATGGTGGTCGATCGTCAGGAAGACCCGCGGATGGCCGAGCGCACCCTTTCCACCGTCGCAGGCGACGCGCTTTTCCGTAACAGTGATCACTTCGAACGGTTTTGCCATCTGACTGGTCCTTCCACGCACGGGCACCTATATTGAGCCCAGTCTCCGATCCTGGAATGCCGGGAGATAATAGCCATTCGCCGCGTATTTTCAATCGCCTGCAAAGAGTCTTTTCCAGTGCCGAACCAGACCCAGACCATCCGGACCGCCCCCGCGCTCGCCCTTGAGATCAAGGGGCTGGAGAAAGTCTACGGCCGGGCCGGCAGTCCGCGCCGCAAGCATGCCCTCAAAGGCATCGATCTTGAGGTTCCGCGCGGCTCGATCTTCGCCCTTCTCGGACCGAACGGCGCCGGAAAATCGACGCTGATCAACATCCTCGCCGGCATGGTGAACAAGAGCGGCGGCACGGCAAGGGTCTGGGGCATCGATATCGACGAGGATCCGCGACAGGCGCGCGCCGCGATCGGCATCGTGCCGCAGGAACTGAACATCGACGCCTTCTTCAGCCCGCGCGAACTCCTCGACCTCCAGGCTGGGCTCTACGGCGTGCCGAAATCCGAACGCCGCACGGACGAGATCCTCGAACTTGTCGATCTCGCGGACAAGGCGGACGCCTATACCCGCTCGCTCTCCGGCGGCATGCGGCGGCGCCTGCTGGTCGCCAAGGCGATGGTGCACAATCCGCCGATCCTGGTGCTCGACGAGCCGACCGCCGGTGTCGATATCGAGCTGCGCCGCAAGCTCTGGGACAATGTCCGGGAGCTCAACCGGCGCGGCGTCACGATCCTGCTCACCACGCACTACCTGGAAGAGGCGGAAGAGCTCTGCGACCGCATCGCGATCATCAATCACGGCGAGGTCATCGCCTGCGATACCAAGGAAAACCTGATGCGCCGGCTCGACGCGAAGACGGTCACGGTGACCGTCGCCGAAGAGCTGCCGGAGGTGCCCGAGAAACTGCCGCACGCGCTCTCGTCCTTTGCGGTGCAGATCAGCGCGCCCAACCGGCTGACCTTCGAGTTTCGCAAGAGCGACGGTCCGATCGCCCGCATCCTCGGTGCGCTCGCTTCCGCCGGCTACCACATCCAAGACATCAGCACCGAGGAAAGCGATCTCGAGGACATCTTCCTCGAGCTCACCAGCGCCAAGCAGGGGGCCGGCCGCATTCATGCGGCGTAAGGCGGGTACCGGACTTCTGATTGCCGCTCTTGTCCTTCTGGCCGGAGCGGCCTGTACCCCCTCCGTCGCACCGCGCGTGGAAGCGCACCGCCCGGCGGAAATCCGCGAAGACGTCCTGGTGATGCAGGACGGCGGGCTCCTTCCCTACCAGCGCTGGAGCCCGGACGGGACGCCGAAGGCCGCGGTGATCGCCCTGCACGGTTTCAACGACTATTCCGGCGCCTATCGCGATCTCGGGCCCTTGCTCGCCGCCAGGGGCCTGCTCGTCATCGCCTACGACCAGCGCGGCTTCGGCGGCACCTCGATGCGCGGCGACTGGGCCGGCGCGGAGGCGATGATCCGCGATCTCGACACCGTCACCGAACTGCTGCGCAAAGCGCATCCGGACCTGCCGGTCTATGCGCTCGGCGAAAGCATGGGCGGAGCCGTCATCATGGCGGCACTCGGCGGCTACAGTCCGCCGCGCCTCGACGGCGCCGTCCTGTCCGCGCCCGCGGTCTGGGGACGCAGCACGATGAATGCCTGGCAGCGCGGCGCGCTCACCGCCGGCGCCCATCTCGCTCCCAGGATTCATGTGCGGCCGCAGACCCTGCCGAAACTTCCGTCGGACAATATCGAGATGCTGCGGCGGCTCTATTACGACCCGATGATGATCAAGGAGACACGGATCGAATCCGCCTGGGGTCTGACGGGACTCATGGACCGGGCCCTGGAGGCAGCGCCGCTGCTCGACACGCCGCTTCTGGTGCTCTACGGCAAGGAGGACGGGATCATTCCGCGCGGCCCGACCTGCCGCATGTTGCAGACCCTGCCGGACGGACCGGGCGGCGCGCGCCGCTGGCGGCTCGCGCTTTACGAGAACGGCTACCACATGCTGTTCAGGGATCTCGAGGGAGATCTGGTCAGCACCGATATCGCCGCCTGGCTGGAGAACCCGTCCGGCCCACTCCCTAGTGGAGCCGAACTCACGGTCAAAGGCGGCGCGCGCGCGCTCCCCGAATTCTGCCGCCCGGTCCCGCGGGACCGGGCACGCTAGGCGTGCAGAAAGAAATCTAAACCGTATTTTAAATGTTCTTCGGTATCCAACGCCTCTTACGATCACATCAAGGGGCGCCACACATGTCATTGCGGACCTGCCTGAGAGCATGCGCGTTCTTTCTCCTGTTGGCCGTGATTGGCGGCAGCCCGGCCTGGACCGGTCCGGCGCGCGCCGCGGGCGAGCCCCTGCTCACCGTGAGCGGCAATCTCGCCGGCGGCAGCGCTGTCGATTTCGACCGGGAGACCCTTGAATCGATGGCGACCGAGACGATCAGGACAAGCACGCCCTGGACCCAGGGAGTTCAGGAATTCAGGGGCATCCCTCTGAAGACGCTATTGGCGCATGTCGGCGCCAAGGGCGTAAAACTCCGCGCCATCGCCCTTAACGACTATGCCGCCGAAATCCCGGTTGCCGAGGCGACCGCCGCGGGCGCGCTCGTTGCCGTGCGCCAGAACGGCAAACCGATGTCCGTCCGGGACAAGGGACCGCTGTGGATCGTCTTCCCCTACGACTCTGACCCGAAACTGGTGACGGACGATTTCCTAAACTGGTCGGCCTGGCAACTGCGTACGCTCGTGGTGCAGTGACGTGGACTCCGCGCGGGGAAAGGACAGGACGAGGATCCGGCGGCTGACCATCGCGGCCGTGGCGGTGATCGTCGCCAGCCTGGCGGCGGCAGCCGTGGCGGTCACGATCTACAGCCAGCTGAAATCCGAGATCGCCGAACCGCAGGAAAACTACCAGTGGGCGGCATATCAGCTGCAGGCCGAATATCTGAAACTCTCGCTCGCCCTGGAGCAGTCCGAGACCGGAAAGATCACCGCCGAGGACCTCCAGACGCGCTACGACATTTTCGTCAGCCGGGTCCTGACATTGCAGAATGGTGAGGCCTACCGGGCGGTCCGCGAGACCGGTGGTTTCGATATGGTGCTGACGGAACTGCTCGCCGCGGAGGAGATCATCGACCGCCGGCTTGCATCCGCACCGGCCCATCCGGCCGTCCGTGGCCGCATCATCTCGGCCGGGCTCGCCGGCTTCGGCGCGCCCTTGCAGCGTCTGTCTCTTGAAGTCGTGCGCGATGCGGCCGCCGAGCAGACGGCGCACCAGCTCACCCTGCTCGACATCATGACCTATCTGGTCGCGACGCTTGTCGTGATCATCAGCATCAGCAGTCTCCTCGCCCTCGTCACGATCAAGCAGCTCGGCGCCCTGCACCAGGGTCGGCGGCAACTCTCGAAGGCGCTTGAGCGGGCGGAGGAATCCAGCCGGGCCAAGAGCCGCTTCCTTGCCAGCATGAGCCACGAGATGCGGACACCTCTGAATGCCATGATCGGATTGTTGCGGGAAATCGGCTACCAGACGCGGACCCCGGCGATCCGCGAAATGGCAGACACCGCGACCACCTCCGCCGACATGCTTTGCACGCTGGTCGACGACGTCATCGACGCGACCCGGATCGAGACCGACAAGTTCCGCTTCAACGAGTCCGTCTTCGATCCCGAGATCCTGATGCACGAGGTTGCCGCGATGCTTGCCGCCCCGGCGCAGGACAGGGACAACGAGATCCTCGTCAATACCGAGGGGCTGGACGGCAATTCGATCCAAGGCGACCGGGGCCGGATGAAACAGATCCTGGTCAACCTGCTGACCAATGCCGTCAAGTTCACGGAGGACGGGACGATCCGCCTGCGCGCGGTGCTGCACTCGTCTTCGGGTCAGCGCCCTCATCTGCTCATCGACGTCACCGATAGCGGGATAGGGATTCCGGAAGAGGAACAGCACCGGATTTTCGAGCGGTTCGCGCAAGTGGCCGGCGGCGAGGGCCTCGGCATCGGCCTGTCGATCACCCGCGCGCTGGTCGAACGCATGAACGGCACGATCACCCTCAGGAGCAAGCCGGGCGAGGGCAGCACCTTTTCCGTCAGTCTGCCGGTCACGATCTCAGACGTCGACGTGCCGATCGAACGCCAGATTTTCTCCGAGCCGTTGCTGGTCGGCCTCCGGCTGCTCGTCGCCGAGGACAACGCGACCAACCGGCAGGTCGTCTCGCACATCCTGCGCCGCCACGGAGCAAGCTACGTCTTTGCCCGGGACGGAAAGGAAGCCGTCGAGCGTGCGGTCGAGGACGCCTACGATTGCATCCTGATGGACATCAACATGCCCAAGATGGATGGCCTCACGGCCATGAAAATCCTCAAACAGCGTCTGAACGGCTCGACTCCTCCGGTGCTTGCCCTGACCGCCGACGCGCTGCCGGAGGATCTCGACCGTTTCATCGAGTCAGGGATGGCCGGCGCCGTGGTCAAACCGATTTCCGAACCGGAGCTGTTGCGCCGGATCGGAGAGGTCCTCGGCCGCGCCGACATCGTCGAGCGCTGCCGGAGGCCGCACCCGGGGCAGAACGGCGCGTCCGAACGCGAGACGGAACTGACCGGCCCGCAGCGCGAAGCCCTTGCCGCCTTCATGGCCGAAGAGAAGGAGCAGCCGTGAGGAAGGCGTCCGGTGCAAGCGACAGGCTCTTCGATTCGCGCTCCGCGCTGATCGTGGAGGACAGCCATCTCATGCGCCAGCTGCTGCGTTCGCTGCTGCGCGAATTCGGGTTCGGCGAGATCGGCGAGGCGACCGATGGTTCGGACGCGATGGAGAAGCTGAAGGCCCGGCGCTACGACGTGATCATCTGCGACTGGATGATGGAACCGACCGACGGTTTCACCTTCGTCAGCGGACTGCGGCAGCATGGTTCCCCCGAAGTGCGCAGCCTCCCGGTCGTCATGCTGACATCTGTCAGCGAGGAACCGCAGATCGTCGCGGCGCGCGATGCGGGCGTGACCGAGTATCTCGTCAAACCGGTTTCCGCCGACAAGCTGAAGAAGCGCCTGCATGCCGTGTTCACCCGGCCGCGCGACTTTCTCGCCACCGACAGCTATGTCGGACCCGACCGCCGGCGCCGTCAGATAGAAGGGCCGGGCATCCCGGCGCGGCGCCTTTCCGACAAACTGGAGGCCCGGGCCGGCAGCCGCCACATCCCGACGGACGCCCCGACCGCGGAAGACTACCTGCCGGTTCTGCGGGCGGAGCTGAAACGGCTTTCGGCGCTTGCCGAAGAGATCGAGGAGTCCGGTGGCCGTTCCGCGGAGCCCTGGATCATGGCCATGCGGATCGCCCACGATCTGAAAGGCCAGGCCTCGACTTTCGGCTACGGCGTCATCGCGGAGATCGCCGCGCGGCTCGACCGGCTGACCAGACCCGTCGCCCGTGACGTACAGTTAATGGAACTGCCGCTGGAACGGCGTATCGGTTCCGTCAGGCGTCATGTCGACGCCCTGCATCTGATTTTCGAACAGGGCGTGCTCGCCCGTTCGGTGGAGACCGACGCGCTTCTCGAACAGCTCGACCGGGCGATCACCCGTGTCGAGCGCGACGCCGCCGCACAGCCCCCGGGCAAGGGTGGGCTTTAGGCCTTCCGCCCGCGCCGCTTTCTCCTTGCATGAGCGCGCCCGCGCGGGTAGTTTCCGCCTCGCTCGCCTGCCGGGACTTCCCGGCACGGCCCCGGCATGCACCCGTAGCTCAGCTGGATAGAGCGCTGCCCTCCGAAGGCAGAGGTCAGAGGTTCGAATCCTCTCGGGTGCGCCAAACTTTTCCCTTAAACCGGCACGTCGAGTTTCTACCGCTTGTTCCATACGGAACAGGTATGGAAGACCTCGGGTAGTCTGCTCGCTGCACCGGGACACGCTCAGACCGGTGCCGGGTTTGCATCACAAAACAATGCCCGGGATAATAGCCGTCAGCGATCCGTCAAGATCGAGGCGCTTTCATCCGATGAGGGGCACCCTGTTTCACACAGTCAGTCGATACCTGACCGGGCATTGGCGCGGCGAACATGGGTTTGCATGGTCCTTCTGGATCAATCTTGTCTTGGTTCGCGTCGTGGTATTTGGGCTGCAAGAACTGCTCCGCCCCGGAAAGGGGCAGGATTTCCATGACGATCAGCTATTGGTCCTGCTTCTGGCCTTGTTCTTTCATGGAGTCTTATTTGTCTGGCAGGCGGTTGGAGTCATACGCGCCGCTGAGGCCCATATCCGCACCAGCGGATACATGGCCCCGGTCTGGGGCGCTCAGCTGATCCTGGTCGTGGCCTCGTTTTGGGTCGTCACCTACGCGATCGATGCGTGGCACATGACCTTTCCGGCACCGGATGATCTCAGACTTCAAACCGCATATGAAGCGGAACGCGCCGGAAAATACAGCATCGAACCGACATCCGACGGACAGTCGCTGATCTTGAACGGTTCATTGGAGCTTGGCATTACCCGCCATCTCAAGCGCCAGCTCGAAGCGTATCCGGGTGTAAAACAGGTCATTCTGGCCAGCGCCGGCGGCAATATCTACGAAGCCAGGGGGCTCTCGAATACCATCAGGCAGAATGGTCTGAATACATTGGTCATGTCTGAATGCAGTTCAGCATGCACGACTGTTTTCATCGGCGGGATCGAGAGACAATTGGCGGCAGGCGGCAGGCTCGGGTTCCACCAGTACCGGATCGACGCCGACTATGCCGTCCTGAATGCAGCCCCATTGCGGGAACAGGACCGGGACCGCGCGATTTTTCTCCAGGCTGGAGTTGCGGCCTGGTTCCTGGACATCATGTTCGACAGCCGCCCCTCGGACATGTGGTACCCGGAGGTGGCTGAACTGATTGACTCGCACGTCGCAACCGGTGTCGTGCCTTAGATGTTCGGACCTGCGATCCAGCCTTTCCGGTAACCGAATCAAAGTCTACCCTTGGCCCCGGGGCCGGTGTCAGTGGGGGGAGAGATTTCCTGATGCGCTTTGCGTTCTTCGCTGCGTTCGTCGCAGCAGCTTTCGTCTCATTCGGCCTCGGACTTGCCGGCTTTTTCTGGGGCTGGATCGCTCTCGCCGTCACCGCGCCGTTGTCGCTCCTCGGGATCCGGGACCTCGTCCAGACCCGGCACAGCCTGCTCCGCAACTACCCGCTTCTCGCCCATATGCGCTGGCTGTTCGAAGGCATCCGCCCGGAGATCCGCCAGTACCTGATCGAGAGCGATGCCGACGCCTTCCCGTTCAACCGGGAACAGCGCTCGCTGGTCTATCAGCGCGCCAAGCAGGAACAGGAGACGGTTCCCTTCGGCACCCAGATGGACGTGTACAAGGCGGGCTACGGATATTTCACCCATTCCCTCGCCCCGGTTCATCCGAAGACGGACAATTTCCGGCGCAGGGTCGGCGGGCCGGACTGCACGCAGCCCTACGACATCTCTCTCTTCAATGTCTCGGGCATGAGCTTCGGCGCGCTCAGCGCCAACGCGATCGCCGCGCTCAACAAGGGCGCCGCCACCGGCGGCTTCGCGCACGATACAGGGGAGGGCTCGATCTCGCCGCATCACCGGCGTCATGGCGGCGACCTGATCTGGCAGATCGCCTCCGGATATTTCGGCTGCCGTACCGCGGACGGAAAGTTCGACCCTGACAAATTCGCCGCGACCGCCGCCGACCCGCAGGTCAAGATGATCGAGCTGAAGCTCTCCCAGGGCGCGAAGCCCGGCCATGGCGGCGTTCTTCCGGCGTCCAAGATCACGCCGGAGATCGCCGAGACCCGCGGCATTCCGATGGGACAGGATTGCGTCTCGCCGGCTTCGCACCCGTCCTTCTCGACGCCCGAGGGCATGGTCTCCTTCCTCGGCGAGCTGCGCCGGCTCGCGAAGGGCAAGCCGGTCGGCTTCAAGCTCTGCGTCGGCCATCCACACGAATTCATGGCGATCTGCAAGGCGATGATCGCGCAGGGCATCTATCCCGATTTCATCGTCGTCGACGGCAAGGAGGGCGGCACCGGCGCCGCGCCGGTGGAATTCACCAACAGTCTCGGCATGCCGCTGCGCGAGGGGCTGCATTTCGTGCATATGACCCTGATCGGGGCCGGGGTCCGGGAGCGGATCCGCATCGGCGCCAGCGGCAAGATCATCTCCGGCGCGGATATCGCGACCGCGCTCGCGCTCGGCGCCGACTGGTGCAATTCGGCCCGCGGCTTCATGTTCGCGGTCGGCTGCATCCAGGCCAGGGCCTGCCACACCAACCGCTGCCCGACCGGCGTCGCGACGCAGGACCCGACGCGGCAGCGCGGTCTGGTGGTCGAGGACAAGTACAAGCGGGTGGCGAACTTCCACCGCAACACGCTGCACGGCTTCGCCGAGATGCTCGGCGCCATGGGGCTCGACGATCCGAGCCAGATCCGGCCGGAGACGCTGCATATCCGCTCGACCGATCCGACGAGCATCCTGCATCACCGCCTGAAGCCGGGGCAGCTCTTCGAGGAGGAGTGCCCGGTGGCCTTTGCGACTCCATGGAACCTCGCCAGGATCGACAGTTTCCGTCCCGCCGACCTGGCGGAGACGCCGACCTCCGGTCCCTACGCGCCGTCCGAGACGCACCCGTAGCTCAGCAGCAGACCGGCGTCGTGTCCGAAACCTGGTCGAGCGCCCGGTGAAGCAGGGAGCGGAGGCGTCCGCCGATGGAACCGAGCCGGCGTCTCATGCCGTCGCCCGCCCGCCGGTGACGGCTCGATCCCGCGCCTCTTGCCGCCGGACCGCGACCAGTTCCGCCATGATGGAAAGGGCGATTTCCTCCGGCTCGATGGCGTTGATGTCGAGACCGGCGGGCGCCTTCAGCGCATCGAGTCGCGCCTCCGGCACGCCGCGATCGGCCAGCTGCGCGCGCAGCGCCTGCGCCTTGCGGCGGCTGCCGACGAAGGAGACGAAGCCGGCATCGCTGCCGAGCGCGGCGGCAAGCGCCTCGCGGTCGCGCTTGCCCTGGGTCGCGACGACAACGAAATCGCGCTGCCTGAGATCGAGACCATCGAGCGCGAAGCCCTCGTGCCGCGTTGCATCAGCGGCGAAGCCGTCGAGATCTTCCGCGAGGGCCGCCGCCGTCACCCGGTAGCCGAGCGTCGCCGCGAGCCGCGCCAGCACCGTCGCGACCGGCGAGCCGCCGCAGATCACCAGACGCGGCGCCTGACGCATCGGTTCGATGAAGATATCGACCGTCCCGCCGCTCGGGCAGCCGCTCTTGTGCAGTTCGACGCCGTCGCGATCCAGCCGCTCGACCACCTCGTCGCCGGGCTTCACCCGGATCAGCCGGGGCTCTCCCGCCGCGAGCACCTCCGCGGCGGAGCGGCGCACGGCCCCCTGGACACAGCCGCCACCGAGAAAGCCCTTGATGACTCCATCTGAAAGAACCACCGCCTTGGCCCCGGCCTTGGCGCTGGTCGCGTTCTGCGTCCGCACCACGGTGGCGACGCAGAATTCCGCTTCCACCTCCATCAAAGCCGCGATCGCGGAGAAGACATCATCGTGGTGCCGTTCCATGCATCCGCCTCCCTAGATGGCCGCGAGCTCGGGCTCGAGCGCCGCCAGCGCCTGCAGGCTGTTCGCCGCGGCGAAATGGTCGATATGCGGCAGTGCGGCCGCCATGCCCCGCGCCACCGGCTCGTAGTCCTTCCAGCCGAGCAGCGGGTTGAGCCAGACGATGCGGCGCGCGCGGGTCCGCAGCCGTTTGAGTTCCCGTGCCAGATCTTCCGGCGCCTCGGTGTCATAGCCGTCGCTCAGGATGACGACGACGGTGCGGCTGTCGATCGCCTCTTTTGCGTAGCGCGCGTTGAAATCGGCAAGCGCGCCGGCGATCCGCGTGCCGCCGCCGAAGCCCTCGATCATGAGCGAGAGCTTCGCCAGCGCCCGGAACGGGTCCTTGTCCGTGAGCGCCTCCGTCACGCGGACGAGACGGGTATGGAACAGATAGGCGTCGGCCCGCATCCAACGGCTCAGCAACCCGCGCACGAAGAGCAGGAAATAGCGGCTGTAGAGCTTCATCGAGCCGGAGACGTCGAGCAGCACGACGACGCGCACCGGACGGTCCGGCCGGGTCCGCCGCAGGAGGTCGACCGGCTCCCCGCCATGGGCGATGTTACGCCGTATGGTGCGCCGGAGATCGAGGCTCCGCCCCCGCGCGGACGGCTTGCGGCGGCGGCTGAGCCGGTAGCGCATCGCCTTCGCGAGACGTTCGGCCACCCGTTCGGCCTCGGCGATATCCTCTTTCGCGGCGATCTCGCGCAGGTCGGTCTTGAACAGGCTGTCGCGCCGGTCCGCGGCGATCCGGTGCGGCGCCGAGGGCGCGTCCGTATCTTCCTCCGCATCGCTCCCGCCCGCCGCCTGTGCCGCCGCGCCGATCGGCCGGCCCACGCTCTCTTCCGGCGGCAGCACCTTGTCCCAGAGCGCGGGCCGTGCCCGCTTCGGTGTGCTCGTGTTCTCGCCGCGCAGGACCGTGGCGCGCTTCACGCCTTCCCCGAACCAGTAGACGGGGAACAGGTCGTCGAACCGCTCCCAGTCCTCCCGGCAGCCAGAGAGCGCGACTTTGAGCGCCGCCCGGACGCCGTCCGGCGTCGGCCTTTCGAGGCGCCCGACGATATCGAGCGCGAGGGCGGTCTCGGAGGGGCCGAGAGTGAAACCGTTCAGCCGGAGATGGGCGATGAAGCCCCGCATCCGCTCCCGCGGCCCCGGCAAGGCATCAATCTCGCCAGTCTCCGTCATGCTCAGGCGACCTTCCCGAGGAGCCGCCGGGTGACCTCCGGCACGATCGCCCGCTGGTCCGCCTCGGTCTTCAGCAGGCAGATCAGGCTCGCCTGCAGCAGCTCGAGATTGTCCTCCAGCTTGTCCACCCTGAGGCCGACGAGCGCCGTCGCCCAGTCGAGAGTCTCCGCGATCCCGGGGACCTTCTCCAGATCCTCGCGGCGGAGCTGCTGGACGAAGCCTACGATGCGCCGGGCAAGCTCCGCGTCGATCTCCGGCATGCGGGCGGCGAGGATCGCCCGTTCCTTTTCCGCGTCCGGATAGTCGACGAAAGAATAGAGGCAGCGCCGGCGGAGCGCGTCGGAGAGCGCGCGGGTGCCGTTCGAGGTCAGGATCACATGCGGGATCGAGACCGCCTCGATGGTGCCGAGCTCAGGCACTGTCACCTGGTAGTCGGCGAGCAGTTCCAGCAGGAAGGCCTCGAACTCCTCGTCGGCGCGGTCGATCTCGTCGATCAGGAGGACCGGCGGCTCGAGCTGGCTGATCGCCTCCAGCAGCGGCCGGCGGAGGAGATAGTCCTCGGAGAAGATATGCTTCTCCAGGCTCTCGGCGGAATCCGCGCCTTCGGTCGCCTCGCGGGCCCGGATGGAGAGCAGCTGGCGCTGATAGTTCCACTCGTAGAGCGTCGCGTTCGCGTCCAGCCCCTCGTAGCACTGCAGGCGGATCAGCCGGGTGCCGAGCAGCGCCGCCAGCGCCCGCGCGATATCGGTCTTGCCGACCCCCGCTTCGCCCTCCAGCAGCAGCGGGCGGTGGATCTCGGTGGCGAGCGTCAGCGCCATCGCGAGGCTGCCCTCCGCGATGTAGCCGGTCTCCGCGAGTTCTGCCTGAAGTTCCTTGTAATCTTTCATGGCCCGAAAACCCGGGCCGGACGGCGCATGATCCGCCGCCCGGCCCGCAAGGTGGGGTCCTATGCCGTGACGCCGAGCCGCTCGGCTGTCTTCCACACCCGCCAGTGATCGTGCGGCATCTGCGTGTGGGTCAGACCGAGATGGGCGAAGGCATCGTTGACCGCGTTGGAGAAGGCCGAGACGCCGCCGACATTCGGCGACTCTCCGACCCCCTTGGCGCCGATCGGATGGTGCGGCGACGGGGTCACGGTGAAGTCGGTCTCCCAGACCGGGGTCTCCACCGCCGTCGGCAGGAAGAAGTCCATCAGGCTCGCGCCCTTCACGTTCCCCATCTCGTCATAGGAGATCTCCTGGCCCATCGCGATGGCGAGCGCCTCGGTCAGGCCGCCATGCACCTGGCCCTCGATGATCATCGGATTGATCCGGGTGCCGCAATCGTCCAGCGCGTAGAAGCGGCGGATGTCGGTCACCCCGGTATCGACGTCGATATCGACGACGCAGATATAGGCCCCGAACGGATAGGTCATGTTCGGCGGGTCGTAGTAGCTGACCGCCTCCAGACCCGGCTCCATGCCCGGCGGGACGCTGTTGTAGGCGGCGAAGGCGACCTCGGCCATGGTCTTGAAGCGTTCCGGCGCACCTTTCACCACGAACCGGTCGACCTCGAACTCGACGTCGTCGTCATGCACCTCAAGCAGGTAGGCAGCGATCATCTGCGCCTTCGCCCGGATCTTCCGGCCGGCCATCGCCGTCGCCGCGCCGGCGACCGGGGTCGAGCGGGAGCCGTAGGTTCCGAGCCCGTAGGGCGCGGTGTCGGTGTCGCCTTCCTCGACGGTGATCTGGTCCGCCGGGATGCCGATCTCGGATGCCAGGATCTGGGCGAAGGTGGTGGCGTGTCCCTGCCCCTGACTGATCGTTCCGAGCCGGGCGATCGCGCTGCCCGTCGGATGCACGCGGATCTCGCAGCTGTCGAACATGCCAAGCCCGAGGATGTCGCAGTTCTTGATCGGACCGGCCCCGACGATCTCGGTGAAGAAGCCGACGCCGACCCCCATCAGCGAGCGGGTCTCGCCGCGCGCGAAAGCCTCGCGGTTGGCCTTCTGCTCTTCCCTCAGCGCCTTGTAGCTGACCGTCTCCAGCGCCTTTTCCATCGCCGTGTGATAGTCGCCGCTGTCGTATTCCCAGCCGAGCGCCGAGGTGTAGGGGAACTGCTCCTTCCTGATGAAGTTCTTCATCCGGAGTTCCGCCGGGTCCATCTCCAGCTTGCGCGCGAGCACGTCCACCATCCGCTCGATGAAATAGGAGGCCTCGGTCACCCGGAAGGAACAGCGATAGGCGACGCCGCCCGGCGCCTTGTTGGTGTAGACGCCGTCGACGCTCACATGCGCGACCGGGATATCGTAGGACCCGGTACAGATATTGAAGAAACCGGCCGGAAACTTGGTCGGGTCGGCGCAAGCGTCGAAACCGCCATGGTCGGCCAGCACGTGGCATTTCAGCCCGGTGATCTTCCCGTCGCGCGTCGCCGAGATCTCCCCGGTCATGTGGTAGTCGCGGGCGAAGGCGGTCGATTGCAGGTTCTCGATCCGGTCCTCGATCCACTTCACCGGCACGCCGAGCACGATGGAGGCGACGACGGCGCAGATATAGCCCGGATAGACGCCGACCTTGTTGCCGAAGCCGCCGCCGATATCCGGCGAGATGACGCGGATCTTGTGTTCCGGGATGGTGGAGATCAGCGAGGCCACGGTGCGCACCGCGTGCGGCGCCTGGAAGGTGCCCCAGAGCGTGAGCTGGCCGTTCACCTTGTCCATGCTGGCGACACAGCCCGCGGTCTCGAGCGGACAGGGATGGACGCGCTGGTAGGTGATCAGCTCCGTCGCCAGCACGTCGGCCTCGGCGAGGGCCTTCTCGGTGCCGTCCTTGTCGCCGACCTCCCAGGTGAAGATATGGTTGTGGTGGCGGCGCGGCCCGTGGGCGCCCTCGGTCTTGCCCTCGAGGTCCTCGCGCAGCACCGGCGCGCCCGGATCCATCGCCTTGAAGGGATCGACCAGGACCGGCAGCTCCTCGTACTCGACCTCGACCAGCTCGGCCGCGTCGGAGGCGGCATAGCGGTCCTCGGCGATGACGAAGGCGACCTCCTGGCCCTGGAACAGCACCTTGCCGTCGGCGAGCACCATCTGCACGTCGCCGGCGAGCGTCGGCATCCAGGCGAGATTGACCGGCTTCAGGTCGTCCGCGGTGAGCACCGCCTTGACCCCCGGCACAGCCAGCGCCGCCTCCTTGTTCACCGACTTGATGCGCGCATGGGCATAGGGCGAGCGGACGAAATCGCCGAACAGCATGCCCGGCAGCTTGATGTCGTCGACATAGTTGCCCTTGCCCTGCACGAAGCGGGCATCCTCAACCCGGCGGCGGGCCGTGCCCATGCCTTTCAGGTTCTGTTTGCGTTCCTCGACGCTCGCGACTTCGGCGTTCATTGCGCTGCCTCCCTGCTCGCGTTCAACTCGTCCGCCGCGGCCCGGATGGCCTTGACGATGTTCTGGTAACCGGTGCAGCGGCAGAGGTTGCCGGAGATGCCGTAGCGGATTTCCGTCTCGCTCGGATCGGGGTTCTCCTGCAGCAGCCGGTAGGCGCGCGTGATCATGCCCGGCGTGCAGAAGCCGCATTGCAGGCCGTGATGCTCTCGGAAGGCCTCCTGCAGGGCATGCAGGGTGCCGTCGGCATTCGCGATCCCCTCGATCGTGGTCACCTTCGCGCCGTTCGCCTGGGCGACGAAGACGGTGCAGGACTTCACCGACTTGCCGTTGAGATCGACCGTGCAGGCCCCGCAATGACTCGTCTCGCAGCCGATATGCGGGCCGGTCAGGCTCAGCTGCTCACGCAGGAAATGGATCAGCAGGGTGCGCGGCTCGGCGAGGCCTTCGACCTCGGCGCCGTTCACGTTCAGTTTGACATGCATCTTTGCCATTGGTCGGCTCCCCTCAACCGGCGTTCTTCTGGGCGCGGGCGATGGCGCGGCGCACCATGACCCCGGCGACATGGGTCCGGAAATCGGCCGGCCCCCGTCCGTCGCTCGTCGGTTCGGTGATCTCCTCGGCGAGGCGCACCGCCGTGTCGACAGCCGCCTCCCCGAGATCCGTACCGACCAGCGCGGCCGCCGCCGCTTCCGCGTAGAGCGGAGTTGCGGCCACGTTGGTGAGCGCGATCGAAGCCGAGCTGCAGCGTCCACCGTCCATGGTCAGGATGACCGCCGCCGCCGCGGTGGCGTAGTCGCCGATCTTGCGTTTCTGCTTCTCGTAGGCGGCTCCGTGCCCGGCCGCCGGCGTCGGGATCCGGATCTGGGTCAGGACCTCGTTTTCCTCGAGTGCGGTGAAATAGGCGGCCTCGTAATAGTCGCGGGCGGCGATGTCCCGGCTGCCGTTCGGACCGACCGCGCGATAGGTCGCGCCGAGTGCCTGCATGATCGCCGGCATGTCATTGCCGGGATCGCCGTTCGCGACATTGCCGCCGATGGTCCCGCAATAGCGCACCTGCGGATCGGCGATCAGCGCTGCCGCTTCAGGCAGGATCGGGCATTTGCCTGCAAGGAGCGCGGAGGCCAGCACCTCGTGCTGGGTGGTCAGCGCGCCGATGACGATCTCGCCGCCCTCCTCCGAGATACCGTGAAGACTCTCGATCGCCTGAAGATCGACGATGTGCGACGGCACCGCCATGCGCAGCTTCATCATCGGAATCAGGCTGTGCCCGCCCGCGAGCAGACGCGCCTCGTCGCCGTGCTCGTTCAGCAGGGCGACGGCACCGTCGACGGAGTCCGGGCGATGATATTCGAATGATCCTGGGATCATTGTGGCTATCCTCCCTCAAGGATTGCGGCTCTGAAGGCCTCGTTGCCGGTTTTCCGGCGCTTGGGAGAGAGGATGAATGGGCTGCGGAGGTTGCACAGATGGCTTTGCGCCCAAGACGCAACTCTTGCACGAACGGCGCGCTGGCTGCACGAGTTGCGAAATGCCGGGAGGACGCGTCTAGAGTCCCAGCGCCTTGCGGACGTCTTCCATATGCGACCGGCTCACAGGCACCGTCTCCCGGCTTTGCCCGGCAACCAATACGAAGCCCTTGTCCTTCTGGCGCTTGAAGCCCGTGGCATGTTCCGTGTTCAGCAGGAAGCTGCGGTGAGTCCGCAGGAAGGCGGTGCCTTTCAGCACGTCCTCCAGCTTGGAGAGCGACCAGGGACAGAAGACATGCGCCGCGCCGTCATAGATCTCCGTGTAGTGGCCGTCGGCCTTGATCGAGCGGATTTCGTCCGGGGTCAGGAAATAGGTCGTGTTGTTACGCTCATAGGGAATGCGGATCCGCCCGAACGCCGGCATCGTCGCCGGCCATTCCGGCTGCGCCGGAACCTCTCCGGAGCGCGGGATGCTGACACGAGCCGCGGGCGCGCGCTCCTCCTCGCTTTCCGGCTTCGGAGCGTCTTCCATCGGCAGCGCGGAGAGCAGGAACAGGCCGCAGACGACGAAGGCGGCGAAGGCGACCACCAGGGCGAGATAGGTATCCGGCAGCACGGGGCCCTCCACCGGAACAATAACCTCCGTACGACCGAAGGCGGTGAAGGCCATGGCCGAATAATGCATGCTGGAAATCGTGATCCCGAGAACCAGCGCTCCGAGGCTGAGCTGAGCGAGCGTGCGCTTCTTGTAGGCCAATGCCAGCGCGCAGGTGGAGGAGAGGATCGCAATCAGGGTAGGCAGCACGAAGCCGAGCGGGCTGTAGCTGACGATGCAGCTGCCCTGCATGGCCTGCATCCCGACATAGTGCATCGCGACGATACCGCAGCCGATCAGCGTCCCCGCCGCGACGGTCTTGAAGAGCGAGCGCGCGCCCAGATGCATGAGCGCGAGGCCGCCCCCCGTGATCAGGATCGCGATCAGGACCGAGCCGAGGGTATAGAGCAGATCGTAGGCGACCGGTACCGGCAGACGAAGGGCCAGCATGCCGACGAAATGCATCGACCAGATCCCTCCGCCGATCGCCATCGCGGCTTTCGCGAGCTGCGCCTTTCGGGTCGCATTGTCCACGTGACGGAGTCCGGTCAGGAGACGCAGTCCGGTAAAGGAGGCCATCGCCGCCACAGCGACCGAGGCCACAACCAGAAGCGGATCGTAAGAGACGATCATTTCGCCGCCACCCGCAGGCTCCTCCCTGAAACGAGCCGGTTTTCCGGCTTCTTCTTCGCTTATTCAGTGTAGCAAAAATCGGAGCGGTAGAGGAAGACAGGAGGGATCGGCAGCGATCAACAGACCGATATTCCGGCGCCGAGAATGACCGGCAAAGGGGTCCCGTCCGGACCCGGAGCAACAGAATAATCGTTGTATGCCAGCCGGTAATTGCTACTGTTTGAGCCGGATCAGCCGCATATCCCGTTTCCCAACCATGTGAAAACCGTACGAAAATGCAGGGCCTTTCGGACTATGACGACTTCGATGCAACCGGACTGGCCGAGGGCGTTGCAAAGGGCGACTTCAGCCCGGACGAGTTGCTCTCCACCGCGCTGGAGCGGGTCGAGACTCTCAACCCCGCGCTGAATGCCGTCACACAGGTCCAGGCCGATCGGGCCCGCGCCAATATCGCGGCGGGACTGCCGGACGGGCCACTTAAAGGCGTGCCGTTCCTGCTGAAGGATCTCGGCGCCGAGGCCATCGGCTTTCCGGGAAACAACGGCTCGCGCCTGCTCCGGAACACGACCTATTCCTATAATTCCACGCTGGTCGAACGGCTACTGTCCGCGGGTCTCGTGGTCTTTGCCCGCACGACCTCGCCGGAAGGCGGCATCGGCTGCGCGACCGAGGCGGCGGTCTATGGCGGGCCGACCCGCAATCCCTGGAACCTCGACCATACGCCGGGCGGTTCCTCCGGCGGCTCCGGCGCCGCGGTCTCGGCCGGGATCGTTCCCGCCGCACACGGCTCCGACGGTGGCGGATCGATCCGCATTCCGGCCTCGAGCTGCGGCCTCTTCGGTTTCAAACCGACGCGGGCCCGGCTGCCCGACGGTCCGGCCTCCGGCGAGGGCTGGGGCGGCATGGCGATCGAGGGGTTCCTGACCCGCTCGGTGCGGGACAGCGCGCTGCTGCTCGATATCGGCTCCGGTCCGGAGCTCGGCGCGCCCTATGTGGCGCCGCCGCTCGAGGGCAGTTTCATCGAGGCGATGGAAAAGCGCCCGAAGGGACTGCGTGTCGCCCTCTGCGCGACAACCTTCGACGGCGACAATGTCCATCCGGAATGCGCCGCGGCGGCGGAAGCGGCGGCGAAGCTTCTGGAACAGATGGGGCACCATGTCGAGCCCGCCCGCCCGGACGTGGACACGATGGGCATGATGCAGTCCTGGACTTCCATCGTTGCCTGCGGCACTGCGCTCGGCGTCAGCCAGAAACTGAAGAAGCTCGGCCGCGAGTTGCAGCCTGACGATCTCGAGCCCGTCGCGCGCAGCGCCTGCGAATACGCCCGGACGATCTCCGGCGCGGACTATCTGGACGCGCTCGAAACCGTCCATGCCTACGGCCGCCAGATGGCCGGCTTCCTCGATCGCTACGATCTCTTGGTCAGCCCGACGCTGGCGGAACCTCCGGCGCGGGTCGGGCGTTTCTCCCATGACAGGGAAAGCTATCTCGATTACCGGCTCGGCCCGGACGGAGTGTTCGCCTATTCGCCCTACACCGCCTGCTTCAATGCCTCCGGCCAGCCCGCAGCCTCGTTGCCGCTGGCCTGGTCGAGCGACGGCCTGCCGATCGGTGTCCATATCGCTGCCCCCTTCGGCGCGGACGAACTCCTGATGAGCGTCTGCGCCGAGCTCGAGCGGGCAGCCCCCTGGTTCAGCAAACGTCCGCCACTGGCACGGGAGGGGCGCCGATGAGCGACGTCGCGGTTTCGGCCCAATCGATCACCAAGATCTTCGGCCCGACCGAGGGTGGCCTTCGCGCGCTCGACGACGTCTCCGTCGACATCAGGACCAACGAATTCTTCACGCTGCTCGGCCCGTCCGGCTGCGGCAAGACCACCCTGCTGCGGATGATCGCCGGTTTCGAGACCCCGACCTTCGGCAGCATCATCCTCGACGGCAAGGATATCACCACCGATCCGCCCTTCAGGCGGCCGGTCAACACCGTGTTCCAGAGCTACGCCCTCTTCCCCCATCTGACGGTGGCCCAGAATGTCGGCTTCGGGCTCGAGATGCGCGGCAAGCAGAAATCCGAGATCGGCGCGGCCGTCGCCGAGGTTCTGGCGCTGGTCCGCATGGAGCAGATGGCCGAGCGCTATCCCTCGCAGCTCTCCGGCGGCCAGCAGCAGCGCGTCGCGCTTGCCCGCGCGCTCGCGCCGCGGCCCTCAGTGCTACTGCTCGACGAGCCGCTCTCGGCGCTGGACCTGAAATTGCGCAAGCAGATGCAGATCGAGCTGAAGCGCATGCAGCTCGAGACCGGCATCACCTTCATCTTCGTCACCCACGACCAGGAAGAAGCGCTGACCATGTCGGACCGGATCGCGGTGATGAGCGCCGGACGGATCCTGCAGATCGGCGCCCCACGCGAGATCTACAACGCGCCGGCCAACCGATTCGTCGCCGACTTCATCGGCGAGTCCAACTTCCTGCCCGCCGAGGTGGAAGGACCAGCGGCGGTCAAACTCGGCAACGGCGCCTCCGCACCGGCCGCCATGCCGGACGGCCTCGGCGCCGGAACCCGCGTCACCGTCGCGGTTCGCCCTGAGCAGATCGATGTCTGTCCGGAGGCCGAGGGTATCCTCAGCGGAACGATCGCCGAGCTGGTCTATTTCGGCACCGACATGCATGCCCATATCGACCTCGGCGACGGGGCCACGCTCGTCGCCAGGGTCACGGCGCGCTCCGACGCCGGCCTCGAGAAAGGCGGGCGCACCGGTATCCGCTTCGCGACAGGCGCGCTGCGCGTCGTCGAGGAGACCGCATGAGCGAGGCGAGCGGCAGCCTGCGGACCCTCGAAGCCGACGCGGCCGCCCGCCGCATCCGGCGCAACTGGCTGCTTTCGCTGCCGGCCCTTGCGCTCCTGCTCGTCGGCGCCTCCGGGCCGCTGCTGATCGTGCTGGTCTATTCCTTCCTGAAGCCCGGCGATTTCAGTGGCGTGATCTGGGAGCCGACCTTCAATGCCTGGTTCCAGATCCTGTTCTCGCGCGACATCTTCGACGACACGATCGGGCTCGCCGATGCGCATCTGACGATCTTCTGGCGCTCCGTCCGGCTCTCGCTCTCGACCACGCTGATCACGCTGCTGCTCGGCTTGCCGACAGCCTATTTCATCGCCACCCGGTCCGGCCGCCAGCGCATGTTCTGGCTGTTCCTGATCACCATTCCGTTCTGGACCAACCTGCTGATCCGCACCTTCGCGATCCTCGAGATGCTGCGCAACGAGGGCATCGTGAACAACGCGCTGATCGACCTCGGCGTGATCACGGAGCCGTTGCAGATCCTCTATACCGACACCGCCGTGCTGATCGGCAT
This sequence comes from Nisaea sp., assembly GCF_017640745.1. GTDB lineage: Bacteria > Pseudomonadota > Alphaproteobacteria > Thalassobaculales > Thalassobaculaceae > Nisaea. Next base: position 25,553 of record NZ_JAEPQA010000018.1, read on the forward strand.
GTCCTACGTCTATCTGCCGCTGATGGTGCTGCCGCTCTATGCCGCGATCGAGCGGCTCGACTTCCGCCTCGTCGAGGCCGGCTACGATCTCTATGCGAACCGGGTGCAGGTGTTCCGCCGGATCATCCTGCCGATCATCAAGCCGGGCATCGTCGCCGGCTCGATCCTGGTCTTCGTTCCCTCGCTCGGCGCCTATGTGACGCCGCGGGTGCTCGGCGGCGGCAAGAACATGATGATCGGGAACTTCATCGAGCTGCAGTTCGGGCAGGGCCGGAACTGGCCGCTCGGGGCCTCGCTCTCGATCCTGCTGCTGTTCATCGTGATGGCCGCGCTGCTGCTCTATGTCCGGGCCTCCTCGCGGGAGGAGCCCCATGGCTGAGCGTGCGCGCAAATCCTTCTCGGTCCGGCAGCTGCCGGGCGTCACCCCGATCACCATGGCCTGCTTCGCGGCGCTCTACGCGCCGATCGTGATCATCGTGATCTATTCCTTCAACGCGGGGGATTCGGTGGCACTCTGGCAGGGCTTCTCCTTCCGCTGGTACGCGATTGCGGCGGAGAACGAGCTGGTGCAGGAAGCCACCGTCCGCTCGCTGGTGATCGCGCTCTGGGCGTCCGGCATCTCGACGGTGCTGGCGACCATGGCGGCGCTCGGGACGACGCGGACGGCGAAGTTTCCGGGCAGCACCTTCATCTACGTGATGATTAACCAGCCGCTGATGGTCCCGGAGATCGTCACCGCGGTGGCGCTGCTGATCTTCTTCGCCTCGATCAAGGTGGCGACCGGCTATTCCGGCCTCGGCTACCTGATCCTCGCCCATTCCGCATTCTGTGTGCCCTTCGCCTATCTGCCGATCCGGGCGCGTCTTGAGGGCATGGACCGCACGCTGGAGATCGCGGCGGCGGATCTCTATGCCACGCCCTGGCAGACCTTCCGCCGGGTCACCCTGCCGCTGGTCCTGCCGGGCATCGTCGCCGGCGCCATGCTGGCTTTCGTGATCTCGCTGGACGACGTCATCATTACCGAGTTCGTCAAGTCGGCCGGACAGGATACCCTGCCGACCTATATGCTCGGTCAATTGCGGCGGGCGGTCACGCCCGAGGTCAATGCCATTTCGACGGCATTGCTCGGGCTGACGATTTTGCTGCTCACCGCCTTCTTCCTCCTCACCGGGAGGGGCAACGACAAGAAACCGTGAACGGACAAGAACAGAACAGAGGCGCACGAAAGGAGATTCTCATGCGTACGTCCTTGCTTGCACTGACAGCCGCCGCGACGCTCGCCCTGAGCGCACCGGCCTTCGCCGCGGGCGAACTGAACATCTACAACTGGGGCAACTACACCAACCCCAAGCTGATCGAGAAATTCGAGAAGACCTACGACGTCAAGGTCACGCTGACCGACTATGACTCGAACACCACCGCACTGACCAAGATCGAGGCCGGCGGGCACGGGTTCGACATCGTCGTGCCGACGAACAACTACGTGCCGATCTATGTCGAGAAGGGCCTGCTGCTGGAGACCCGTCCGGACCAGATGGAGAACTTCAAGAACCTCTCCAAGCAGTGGCAGGACGTGACGTGGGATCCGAACCGCCACTACACCGTTCCCTGGCAGTGGGGCACCACCGGCGTCGCGGTCGACACATCGGTCTATGGCGGCGACATCAACACCTCGGCGATCTTCCTCGACCCGCCGGCGGAACTGGTCGGCAAGGTCAATGTCGTCCCGGAAATGAACGACGTCATCAACCTGACCCTGTTCTATGTCGGCGGCGAGGCCTGCACGACCGACAAGACGGTGCTGCGCAAGGTCCGCGACACGCTGATGGCGGCGAAGCCGAAATGGCTGTCGATGGATTACGGCACCACCGACAAGCTTTCCAGCGGCGAATACAAGGCGACCGTGAACTGGAACGGCTCGACCTTCCGCGCCCGGCTGAACAACCCGAAGGTCGCCTACGGCTATCCGAAGGAAGGCTATCCGCTGTGGATGGATTCCGTCGCGGTGCTGAAGGACGCCAAGAACGTCGAGAACGCCAAGCTGTTCCAGAACTTCATCATGGACCCGGAGAACGCTGCGATGATCTCCGCCTTCGCGCGCTACGCGAACGGGGTCGACGGTTCGGAAGCCTTCATGCCGGAAGAGATGAAGACCGCGCCGGAAATCGTCACTCCGGAAGCGCTGCGCAGCGCCGGCAAGTTCCTGCCGACCTGCCCGCCGGAATCGCGCGATCTCTACACCGCGATCTGGACCGAGCTGCAGAAGTAAGGCTTTCCGTCTGATCTAAAACGGAACGGCCCGGGGGGTAGCTTCCGGGCCGTTCTGCGTTTGCGCCATCCGTCAGGACTGCTCCTTCGCGTCGCTCGGCTTACCGAGCCGGTCCACGCCGCGAAATGCAAGCAGGACCCTTCGAACGCCGCGCAGCAGGGCATAAGCCAGCTCCGAGGCCACGCGGGATCGCCTGAGCACCCGGGCAAGCGTAGTCATCAGCCGGCCGGGATCGCCATAGCTCGCGAGGAAGAGCGTCACTTCGGCGCCATAGTAGAGACGCCCGTCCACCTCGATCAGCATTCCCCTGTCGAGATCGAGGCCTCTCTCCTCCGCCGTCCGGCAGAGCCGATGCTCCGGCATCGTGCGGGCATCGACAAGCGCGAGCGTTCCGTACTCTTTTCTGAGTGCCATCGCATGGACGGCTGACCGGCAGAGCGGGCAGGCGCCATCATAGACAATCGAGACGCCCCCAAATGCCGTATCGCCTTTCAAACCGCTCGCCCCATCCGGTTCAGCTTTTCACTCGTCGCGATGCGTCAATCGCGAACCACATGGCAATTATAAGCGGCGGTCGAAATTCTGCGCAGGATCAATTGTCAAAGGCCCCGCAATGGACGCTTGCATAATACCCGTAACGGGGATCGCATTGCGTGACACGGGAACCGCGCCACAGCACAGCCTCGCATCACGCCGCCTTGACCCGCGCGCAATTTCAGATATGAAACGTCCGAAATCCTCTTCTTCGACATACGTCCGTTGCTCAACGGGGCCGCTTGTCGAACGAACCTTTCGAATGACCCAGAAGACCAGTCCTTAAAGGAGGAAACCCATGAAGCGTTGGATTCTCGGTGCCGTCGCCGCGGCCGCCCTGGTGGCTCAGCCGGTGCAGGCCTTCGCCGAAACCACCATCCGCGTCACCCTGCAGCTGCCGGAGAAGCATTCGCTCGGGCAGAACTGGATCGCCTTCAAGAAGATCGTCGAGGAGAAGTCCGGCGGCGACCTGAAGATCGAACTGTTCCCGTCGGCCCAGCTGTTCAAGGACAACGAGGTTCCGGGCGCGGTCGGCTCCGGCGCGATCGAGGCCGGTTCCGCCTCCATCGCCCGCTATACCGGCTCGGTCCCGACCGTCGACGTGATGGCCATTCCCTTCATCTTCGACAACGAGGCCCATCTCCGGGCCGCGGTCGCGCCCGGCTCCACGCTGCGGCAGGAAATCGACGGTGCGATCCTGAAGGAAACCAACAACAAGATCCTCTGGTGGCAAGCGTTCGGCCGGAACATCTATCTCGGCAAGTCCGCGCCGATCGTCGAGCCCTCCGACCTCAAGGGCAAGAAGGTCCGGACCTACGGCAAGATGCAGGGCTGGACCGTCGAGGCCCTCGGCGGCGCGCCGACCCTGATGTCCGGCTCCAAGCAGTTCCTCGCCTACCAGCAGGGCGCGGTCGATGTCGGCATGACAGGCGCCTCCGCGGTGAAATCCCGCAAGCTCTATGAGGTGATGGACCACATGACGCTGACCTATGACAGCGCCATCGAGTTCGTCGCGGTGATGAACAAGGACTTCTACGAAGGCCTGACCGACGCTCAGAAGAAGATCATTGACGACGCCGCCCGCGAGGTCGAGCAGCAGCTCCGTGACGCGATCTTCGCCGAGGAAGCGGACGCCGTCGCCGAGGCCCGCGGCAAGATGAACGTGGTCGAGCTGACCGACGCCCAGCGCGCCGCCTGGAAGCAGGCGACCGCCGGCATCGTCGACCGCTTCGTCAGCGAGACCGGCGCCGCCGGCAAGGCCGCCGTCGAGGCCGTCAAGGCCGCTTCGAAGTAAGCAAGCACACGGGGGAGGCGGGATCGTCCGCCTCCCCCGCCCTTTTCCACCCGACTGTCAGGCCAGGGAAGTACCGTCATGATCCTGCGGTGCATCGATGCGGTGTCCGAATTCACAGGCAAGCTCTGCGCCTGGAGTCTCGTCGCCGTCGGCTTCTTCATCACCTTCGAGATCGTCATGCGCTACGTCTTCATCGCGCCGACGATCTGGGTCGACGAGGTCAGCCGGATTCTCCAGGTCTGGGTGGTCTATCTCGGCGCGGCCTATGTGCTGAAGCACCGCGAGATGGTCACCATCGAGCTGATCCTGCGCGATCCGCGGTCCCTCTGGCGGCGCCTCGCCGAAAGCTTTGCCATCATCGTGATGTTCGTCTTTGCCGGGGTCGCGATCTATTACGGCTTCTCGCTCTGGCTGAAGGAAACCATCGCGGGCCACACCACGGACACCTATCTCGCGCCACCTAAATGGATCACCAGCGCCCCGGTCTGGCTCGGCAACGCGCTGCTGGTTCTGCAGGGTCTCGCGCAGCTGGTCCGCGTCTGGACCGAGAACCTCCCGGAGGACGACGTCCTGGAAGGCGCGCACTAAGATGGAAGCCTTCCTGATTCTTTCCGCGCTGGTCGCGCTGCTGCTGCTACGCACCCCCGTCGCCTTCGCGCTCGGCGGCCTCGGATGCATCCTGCTCGCCCTCAAAGGCCTGCCGATGGTCGCCGTACCGCAGCGCCTGCACGGCTCGATGGACAGCTTCGAGCTGCTCGCCGTGCCGATGTTCCTGCTCATGTCCAACGTCCTGCTGAAGGGTGGCGTCGGCCGCGATCTCTATGCCGCGGTGCAGAGCTGGGTCGGCCACTGGCCGGGCGGGCTCGGCGTCGCGACCATCCTCTCCTGCACGCTGTTCTCCGCGATCTCCGGCTCCTCGGTCGCGACCGCCGCCACAATCGGAACCGTCGCCATCCCGGAGATGGTGGCGCGCGGGTACGACCGGCGCTTCGTCTTCGGCATGCTGGCCGCCGGCGGCACGCTCGGAATCCTGATCCCGCCCTCGATCCCGCTAATCGTCTATGGCGTGATCTCCGAGACCTCGATCCCGACCCTGTTCCTCGCCGGCGTCGGACCTGGATTGTTCCTCGCCACGGTCTTCACGATCTATGGCATGATCCATGCCCGCGTATCCGGCAAGTACGAGCGGGTCGCCGCCGCGAACTGGGGCGAGCGCGGCAAGGCGACGATCGGTGCCCTGCCGACGATTCTGCTCGCGGTCGCCGTCGTCGGATCGATCTATCTCGGCATCGCGACGCCGTCCGAAAGCGCCGGGCTCGGGTTCGTGGTCGCGCTGATCATCACCTTCGGCATGGGCCGGATGGACTGGCCGAAGCTGAAGGAGGCGGTCGAGGCCTCGCTGAAGACCTCGGTGATGGTGCTGATCATCATCGCCGGCGCCAAGGTCTTCTCCTATGCGATCACACTCTACCTGATTCCGCAGACGATCTCTTCGCTGCTGACCGAGACCATCACCACGCCCGGCCTCTTCATGCTGGCGGTCGGCTTCGTGCTGCTGATCATGGGCTTCTTCCTCGAGAGCCTCTCGATGCTGCTGATCATGGTGCCTGTGATGCTGCCGGCGGTGCTCAACATGGGGATCGATCCGGTCTGGTTCGGCATCTTCTTCGTCGTGCTGATCGAGACCGCACTGATCACGCCGCCAGTGGGGATGAACCTGTTCGTCATCCAGGCGGTCGCCAAGGCGCGGCTGGAGGACGTCGCGCGCGGCGCGATCCCCTTCGCGATCTTCATGCTGCTGACGGCGGCGCTGCTCTGGTTCTGGAAGGATCTCGCGCTCTACATTCCCTACCAGCTGATGCGCTGATCCACCCGCCCGCGACTATTCGGGAAGCGAGACGGCTCCGTAGAAGAACCGCACCTCCGGGCTCGGCTGGCCGAAATGAGCCTCGAAGATTTCGAGGATCTTCTCCGAGCGGTACAGCCTGCTGAGCGCCCGGTCGATCAGCAGCCGGAAATCCTCGTCGCCGCGCGGAATGGCGAGCGCGTAGGGCTCCAGCGTGTAGCTCTTGCGGGAGAACTCGAACTGGCTGAGCGCCCCTTTGCGGATAAGTCCGGCGAGAATGGCGCGGTCTGCGAAATAGGCGTCGATGGTTCCCGCCGAGAGCCGGCCCATCCCCTGGTCGTGGGTTTCGACGACCTCTATCTTCACGCCCTCGATTTTCGCAATCGCGCTTTTCATCAACCAGGTCTCTGCCGTGGTTCCCTTGCGCACCGCGAACGTCCGCCCTTGCAGGGCAGTCGCCACCACGGCCCGCGACGCATTTGCGGGACTGTTCGTCAACAAAACCTCCTTCAGCAGATCCGGCGCGTCCGAGCGTACCGCCGCGCCGACGCCGGTGATGAAGGTCGGGATGGAGAAGGAGACCCGCTCGCGCCGCGACAGGGTGGCCGTCGTCGCGCCGCACAGCACGTCGATCTCTCCGGCCGCCAGTTTCTCGAACCTGTTCGACGCATCGACCTCGACGATGTTTCCCTGCAGACCGTCGATGCCCGCGCTGTCGACGATGACGTTTGCGATCAGGGAGCATAGGTCCACGCTGAACCCGCTCAAGGTCATTCCGTCCTTGGAGGCAAAGGGAGGCGCATCCGTGCGGAGACCGAGCGCGATGGTCTTCCCGGCGACGATCTTATCGAGAACGGGACCGGCACCGGCACGCATCGAAGGAACGAGCAAGACCAGAAGAACGGCCATCGACATGGCCGCCGCGGCTTGAAACACTCTCGACATGACTCCCTCCGAACGCTTCGCCCAACCTATTCTACCTTACATTGATGAATTGTCAGGACAAGGCCCGCATCGCGTTTTCGGTGCTTGGACGGGAAGGCACGAGGACAGCCCCGCGACGGCTATTCGGCCGCCAGCCAGGAGACGGCATCCTCGAACTTCAGAAAGGCCTTTCGCTCCTGGGGAAATTGCTCGATCCGGTAGACCGACCAAAGTCGGGCCAGGAACAACGCCCCGTCATCGAGGAGCAGGCTGGCCGATTTCACATTGAGGCGCCCCGGATATTCCGTGAGATGGTCGTTTGTTTCTTCCATGTCCCGGGTGGTGTAACGGGACAGGTCCGAGGCCCGGAGGTCCCAGAGGACCGGAATGCCCCGACCGAATTCGGGATAGTTGTTGAGCAGCGCCATTCCGCGGCCAACCAATTCGCCCGTCAGCAGTTCCTTGACACGGATGGTCAGGAAATTGAACCCGTTCCGACTAAGGCGGCTGGTTTCGATCACGCGGCCTAAATCCATCTTTTTTTTAAAAGATTATAACTGCCGCGAGATTTTTACAATGCGTATCAGTGACTTGTCAGAAGCCTATTCAGACCGATCACGCCGGGAGACGTCTCGAGAGAAAGGTCAGTCCTCGGGCTCGACCATCGGGAAGCGGATCACGACCTCGACGCCCTCGTCCGGTGCGCTCTCGCAGCGCACCGTGCCTTTCAGGATCTGCGTGACCAGATTGAAAAGGATATGCATGCCGAGACCGCTGCCGCCCTGGCCGCGCTTCGTCGTGAAGAACGGGTCGAAGATGCGCTTCACCGTCTCTTCCGCCATCCCCTCGCCATCGTCCGCATAGGTCAGTTCGAGAAAGGCGCCGGACCGAGCAACCTTGACGGAGATCTTGCCGCGATCGCGCGCAGGGAAACCATGGATGATCGAGTTCATCACCAGATTGGTCAGAATCTGCGCGATCGCCCCGGGATAACTCCTCAGAACGATATCGTCCGGCCCGGAAAGCGAGACCTTGACCCCCTCCCGCCGGAGCTGCGGGCTGAGGCTGTCCATGATGTCCTGCAAATATCCGAGCAGGTTGAACGTCCTCTCCTCCTCGCTGGTCTGATCGACCGCGATGCTCTTGAAGCTCGAAATCAGCTTTGCGGCACGCTCTAGATTTGTATCCACGAGCCGCATCCCCTCGACGATCCGGGCCAGGGAGGCTTCGAACTCGCTCTTCTTGAGGTTTCCTTTTTCAAGCGCCGTCATGAGACCGCTGGCGGAGCTCGAGACAGTGGAGCCCGCGGTGACGCAGATGCCGATCGGCGTGTTGATCTCGTGCGCTATGCCGGCAACCATCGATCCGAGCGACGCTAACCTTTCAGACTCGATCAGACTTTTCCTGGCTTCGTGCAGTTCTGAGATATCCGTGACGGCGCCGACATACCCTTCGAATTTTCCGTTCTCCCAGAGCGGGATCGCATTCAGCCGGTAATGGCCTGGCATCCCCTCCGACGTGCCGGCGATCTCATAGTCCCGGATCTGCTCTCGCCGCTCGAAAGCCTCCCGCATGGTGCGCGCCGCCTCTTCATCGTCGCCGAACAGGTCACGATAGTCGGGAAGGCGCGTTCCGGTGAGCTTCGATATCGCCAGCCCTTGCGGTGTCGGGAAGTTCTCGGAAAGGTAGGTAAAGCGAAGCTCCTCGTCGCACTCCCAGAACCAGTCGGCGGACGCGTAGGCCAGGATGCGGAATCTGCGCTCGTTCACCCGCAGCTCTTCCGTGCGCTCGAGAACCTTCTTCTCGAGATCGTCCTTCGCGCTTTCAAGAGCGCGCTGGGACTCGATCAATTCCGTGACGTCGTAGCGCAGGACGCCCATGCCCCGCACCATGTCGTTGCGGTCGACGATCGGAAAGCGGCTGATCTGAAGATGCGCGACCTTGCCGTCGGGTCCGGCCCGGGAAACGAGGGCGTCCTTGCGCACGCGCTTCTCCATCATCTCGATTTCCTGCGCCGTAACATCGCCGGAACTGTCTTCGACCCCGAGCAAATCGAACATTTCCTTCGTCGTCCGTCCGACGATCTGTTCCGCGCTCAGCCCGATCTGCTCAAGCGCAGCCATGTTGGCGCGGACCAGCCGCGTTTCCCGGTCCCGGACCATGATCCCGTGCCCGATATTGTCGAACAGGTTGCGCAAGAGATCCTCAGCCTCCTGATGCTGACGTTCGAGCAAGCGCTGTTCGGTAACGTCCTGGCGCAGGAGAATGATTCCGCCCTGCGGAACCCGCGTCTCATAGGTCAGACAGGTCCGCTCCCCCAGCAGTTCCTCGTGCGGAGTACCGGTTGCATCGAGGTGAGTCCGGAGACGCTCGTCGATGAAGCGGTCAGCCTCCCGCGGATTCAGTCCCGAGATCAGCCCGCACTCCACAATCTCCGAAACGATCTGGCTGAAACTGAGGCCGACCGCGAGATCGGGATCATTCCGGAACGTCGGATTGAACTGAGCGAATTCCCTGTTGCAGATGACGAGCTTGTCCTCGCGGTCGAAGATCGCGAAGGCCGCCGGCATGGCCATAATGGCCCCCCGCAGGATCGCCTCGAGATGCGCCGCGCGCGCGCGTTCCGCGGACAGGGCCGCTTCGGCCTCTCTGGCTTCGGTGACATCGATCGCAATCGTACCGAGGCCGATCACGACGCCTCTGTCATCCAGTGCCGGAAATTTCACAAGAATCCTGTTATGGCGCCGCCCGAGACGATCGGCTTCGATCTCCAGCGTCGCCGGCCTGCCCTTTTCGGCGACTTCGTGCTCGACACGCTCGATTTCGCTAATGTTCCTGGTCGACTGCGAGATCATCGACTTGGAACTCTTGCCGATCACCTCGGACCGGGGCTTGCCATACCACTCGCAGTAGGCCCGGTTGGCCATGAGATACCGGCCCGTCGGATCCTTCAGATTCATACAGACCGGCGAGTGCTCGAAGATTGCACCGAAAAGGAACTCCATTTCCCTGTGACGGCGAAGTTCGCTCTCCGCTGTCCGAGATTTGATCGAGAGCATCACGACCAGAACCGCGGCGACGGTCGCCAGCGCAACGGCAGCCGCAAGCCCCGTCCCCGCGGCCGGACCGACGCCGCCCCAGAGCAGGACAAGGACAGCCAGCAGCGCCAAAGTCACCCCGCCGAGAGCGATCGAATATCTGAACATCGGGAAGGCCTCTCAGGAACCGTCGGGCGAGTCTCCGCAGGTCAGCGTACCGTGACGCGGAATAACGGGCCAGAATCTAGATGTCTTCAATTGCCGGAGGCCGCAGTCCCGGCCGCTTCAAGCTTCTTCCTAATCCGTTTCAGGTCAGCCCGGTTCTTCAAATGCTGGCGGAATTGCAGCAAGGGCAGAACGGCGGTGATATAGAATGCGACCCAAATCAGGTCCCGCTGTTTGTTCCGGAAATCCCACGGCAGGTAATGCCTCCAGACAAGATTCACGCAGTACGCGGTCTGGCGCAGGGTTCGCGGGATTGACCGCAGGTGCGGACGCGACCAGCTGACATAAGTCTGATACCGCCAGTAGGCATGAGCGATCGACTTGAGAGTATCCCGGCGCAGATGATGGACGAAAGCGCTCGGCAAATAGCGCAATCTCGCATCCGGAACATTTGCATAGATCTTTTTGCAGATCTCGAAATCTTCTCCGTTGGTCCGCAAATAGGCGGAATATGGTCCCGCTGCCTCAAGCGCACTTCGGCGGAACAATGTATTGGCACCAAAGAGGAAACGCGGATTCTCCACGACGCCCCTCCCGTAGTGCTGCCGCATGTGGTAGGTCCGCCAACGATCCGCAATTGTACTTCGCTCGGTCTCGTTTACCGCGCCTGCGACTCCGGTCAATTCGGGGTTAGCCTCCAATTCCTCCGCAAGAATCCGAAGCCAATGCGGATCGGCGGCACAATCCGAATCGATCGATCCGATAAGATCGCCCTTGCTGTACTGAACTCCCGTATTGCGCGCGGTCGCGAGCCCTTTGTTGACAGCATGGTGAATGACCCTGACTCCGGGATAGCGCTTGGCGATCAACTGCGTGCGATCTGTACTGCCGTCGTCGATAACCAGGATCTCGTCCGGTTTACGCCTTTGCGCAATCAGCGATGCGAGGCAGGCGCCGATCGTCCGTTCGGCGTTGTAGCAGGGAACGTAGACAGAGATTTTCAGGGACACGCGACAACCTGTTGAAAGACGGAAAGAGACCGCATTCAGCTTTCGCCGAACAGTCCCCGGCTGTAAGCCGGAGACCTCGACTATCTCACTTGCCGGCAGCTAATAAAACTGTTCACCGATTTCCGGAAACCTGATTTCGCGATCACCACGCGCCTCGCCGTCCGAGCCCCATCCGCGGTGCAGTGTGTCCCGGACCATTCCGGGATGAATGGCCCCGATCAACCCATCTCCGGAGATCGGATAGGAAAGCGGACCTCAAACTCGGCGCCGTCTCCAGGCTCGCTACGGCACTGGACTGTTCCCTCCAGCACCTTCACGACAAGATTGAACACGATATGCATTCCGAGCCCGCTGCCTCCTTGCCCGAGGCGAGTGGTGAAGAAGGGATCGAAGACCCGGCGCACGGTCTCCGCCGACATTCCGCAACCGTCGTCGCGGTAGAGAAGGACGGCCGAGCCGCCGTCACGTCGGACCTCGATCGTAATGCTCCCTGCCTCTCGCGCAGCGAATCCGTGAATGATGGAGTTCATCACCAGATTGGTCAGGATCTGGGCAATCGCGCCGGGGAAACTCAGGAGCTCGATCTCCTCATTTCCCGATATTTCGACCGCGACATTGTCCCGGTCGAGCTGCGGACTGAGACTGTCGATCACTTCACGGGCATAGTCGATCAGATTGAATGTGCGTTCTGCTTCACTGGTCCGGTCGACCGCGACGCTCTTGAAGCTCGACACCAGACGGGCCGCACGGGCCAGGTTGGATTCGACGAGATCCGCCGCGCCGACGATCTTCGAGATTCCGTTCTCGAAATCGCTGCGCTTGAGACTGCCTTCCTTCATTTGCGATTGCAGCCGCCGCGCATCCGCCGAGACGGTGGATATCGCGGTCACGCAAACCCCGACAGGCGTATTGATCTCGTGCGCGACACCGGCCACCAGGGACCCAAGGGAGGCCAGACGCTCGGCCTCGACCAGGCTCTGCCGCGCCTCATAAAGTTCAGTGATATCGGCCGTCGAACCGGTGTATCCGGCGAAGCCCCCATCCGCATGGATTGGCATCGCGGTTATCCGATACATCCGGATCTCACCACCGACGGAACGCGTGACCTCGAAGTCGCGGAGCGGCGCGCGGCTGGACAAGACGTCGATGAGTTCCCTGCAGAGATCCGGATCGAAGCCGCTCGCCGCGAAATAGTCCGACAGAGCGGTGCCGATCAGATCCTTCCCCGTCACACCGGAGGAAAGCGGGAAGCTCTCCGAGAGATAGGTGAACCGGTAGTCTGAATCACACTCCCAGAACCAGTCGGCCGAGGCCTGAGCCAGATTGCGAAACCGTCTCTCACTGACCCTAAGTTCGCCCGTCCGCTCGGCGACCGTCATCTCCAAATGTTCTTTGGACGCCTGAAGCGCTTCCTGCGTTTCGATCAGTTCCGTGACATCGTAGCCAAGCGCCCCCAGGCCCTGAACCTCGCCGCTGCTGTCGATGATCGGAAAACGGCTGAGGCGCAGATGACGGGTCGCCCCGTCCGACCGGACGCGCTTGCGCATCGACACGTCGCGACGACGCTCCCTCATCAGGGCGCGCTCTTCCGTGATGACCTCTTCGGCTTCGAGGGGATATCCGGCGAGCCGAAGCAGCTCCTCCGTCGTCTTGCCGATGATCTCCTCTGCGGGCATTCCCCCCCAGTCGGCAGCTGCCTTGTTGAGCCGGACGATTCGGCAGTCCAGATCGCGGATCGTGACGCCCTGATCCAGATGCTCGAACAGATTGCGGAGCAGATCCTCGGCCTCCTGGCGCGCCTTCTCAAGCTGCCTCCGTTCGGTGATATCCTGACGCATCAGGATGATCCCGCCCTGAGGCATGCGCTTCTCGGTCGTGACCAGCAGGCGATCTCTGACAGGCGTCTCGAACGGCATGCCATCAGCCACGCGATGCCGCTCCGTTCTCTGCGCGACGAACGCAGCCATCTCCTGCGGAGCCGCAGACGTAATATGCCCAGCCGACACGAGCTCCTCGACGAGATCATGGAAAGTATGCTCGAGGCCCAGTTCCGGGTCGCTCTGAAGCGACGGATAATATTGCGCGAATTCGGGGTTGCAGATCACCAGCCGGTCTTCGGCATCGAAGATCGCGATTGCCGCAGGCATCGCCATGATCGCTTCCTGGAGGATGCCTTCCAGGTGCATGGCGCGCTCGCGCTCCCGCGTCAGTGCGTCCTCTGTCTCCTTTTGCACGGTGAGATCGACCGCGCAGGTTCCGACAGCGACGACATTGCCCGTCTCGTCGCGCATCGGAAACTTGACGAGGAAACGTTCATGCACCTTGTCCCCGCGACGCACCTTGACCTGCTGTCTCAAGAGTTGGCCGGTCTCGGCAACTTCACGCTCGATTCTGTCGACATTTGCGCGACGGACCGGGTCCGACGCGTAGACCTCTGCATTGCTCTGTCCGAGAATCTCGTCCGGGGACTTGTTCAGCCAGTCGCAATAGGCGGCATTGACCAGAAGATAGCGGCCGTCAATGTCCTTCAGATCCATGCAGATTGGCGAATGCTCGAAAAGCGCACCGAGCCGGGACTCGGAAACCTTGAGGCGCTGAACCTCGCTCACAAGGCTTCTCGCTCTGGATCGAACGAGGATCAATATGAGCGACGCGGCACCCAGGAGACCGGCAGCGACGGCAGATGTGAGCGTACCGGCCGAAACAAACCCGCTCCATTCGGCGCATATCACCGTCGCTGCGGCAAGATTGCATCCGAAGGCAGCGGTCACATATTTCGACATCTGCTCTGCCAACAGAAGACTCCTTCGCCTGCAAGACATTCAAACGCGTAAACAAAACGCAATCGGAACACCCAAATGCTGAATAAATTTTTAAGTTATTCCACTTTCAGACATTTTTTTGCAGATCCCGTTATCAGCAATCTCGCACACTCCTTATTTCAAACGAAAACGGGCCCGTCTGTGACGGGCCCGCTCCGGATCGTGATGGTGTGGTGTGTCAGCTCGCCTTGGCGAAGAGCTCTCCGACATAGTCCCAGTTCACCATGTTCTCGATGAACGCCTTCACGTAATCGGGACGCCGGTTGCGGTAATCGATGTAGTAGGAATGCTCCCACACGTCGCAGCCGAGCAGCACGGTCTCGCCATAGGCCATCGGGCTCTCGCCGTTCGGCGTCTTGGTGACCTTCAGCTTGCCGTCCTTGCCCATGGCCAGCCAGCACCAGCCGGAGCCGAACTGGGTGACGCCGGCATCGATGAAGGCGGCCTTAAAGGCATCGACGGAGCCGAGATCCTCGACGATCTTCTTTTCCAGCGCGCCCGGAATGGCGCCGCCGCCGTTCTTCTTCATCATCTGCCAGAACTGGACATGGTTCCAATGCTGGCTCGCATTGTTGAACAGACCGGCCATCTTTTCCTTGTAGGCGGTCTGCACGATCTCCTCGACGGACTTGCCTTCGAGACCGGTACCTTCGAGCAGCTTGTTGCCGTTGGTCACGTAGGCCTGGTGGTGCTTGTCGTGGTGGAACTCGAGGGTTTCCTTCGACATGTACGGCTGGAGCGCTTCGTAATCGTAGGGAAGGGCAGGCAGTTCGAGGGCCATTTCGGTCTCCTGTCTTTTCGAATGTGATCTCGCCGGAAGCCGGCTGCGCAATGGCAATGCTAGTAAAACGATTCCAATGTGCGCCAGTTCCCCCGTGAACGTGACTTAATTCACATTCGCCGAATTGCAAAGGGAAACAAACTGGACAATTCGGCGACGGACCCGTGCAATAGGGTCAGAAATTGGGGAGTACCGGGCATGTTGATCGCCGAGATCACAGATACCCACCTGATGGATGGCGGGATCCCGGCCTATGACACCATCGACACCAGATCCTTCCTGGAAGCGGCCGTCGACAAGCTGGCGTCCCTCACGCCCCGCCCCGACGCCCTGCTCGTCGCCGGCGACGTCTCCGAGGACGGAACGATCGGCTCCTACCGGATCTTTCGCGAGTGCGTCGGCCGCCTCGGAATCCCGGTCTATGTGGTTCCCGGGAATCACGACGCCCGGGAGAACATGCGCTCCGCCTTCGCTCCGGACGGCTACATGCCGGCCTTGGGGCATCTCGACTATGTCGCCGAAATCGGGCCGCTGACCCTGATCGCGCTCGACACCCTGGTCGAAGGCGAAGTGCATGGAGAGATCGCCCCGGAGCGGCGGGACTGGCTTGAAGCCGCCCTCCACGCAGTACGGGATCGTCCAGCGATCGTCATGCTTCATCACCCGCCCTTCGCGACCGGAACGAAGATGGACGAGATTGGCTGCCGCGACGGCGATGCACTCGAAGCCGTGATCCGGCGGTTCGAGAATGTGGAAATCGTGCTCGCCGGACATTTTCACCGCTCCGTTCACCGGCGCTGGGCCGGCACGGCCGCGAATATCTGTTCCTCGACGGCGCACCAGATGGGTCTCGACCTTGCGCACGTGCCGGGTTTCAAGGTCTTCATGGAACCGCCGCAGATCCAGCTGCTGCACTGGCACGCCGAGACCGGGCTCGCGGTCCATCAGGTTCCGGTCGGCGACTTCGAGTGCGTGCACGAGAGCGGATAGGCCCGACCGGCTCTCTTTCCCCAACCCGTGATTGCCGCGCGCGCCGGAGCGTGTAAACTCCGGCGCCATGACATCCGGATATCCCCTCGACCTCACCCGCCGCAAGCCGAACATCTACGGTTTCAGCGGGCTCGACCGCAGTGCCCATCTCCGCGAGGAGGAGGGCTGGCTGGAGCGGCTAGTCGGCGACGAAACCACCCGGCTGGTGCCGGTCTGGCGCAGCCGCTCGCTGGTGCTCGGCGCGGATAGCGAAACCCCGTCGGCGGCGCTGCTGAACGCCCGGGAGTTCGCCGTCCTTGTCCAACGGTCCGAAACCGTCATCTTCCTCGGTAACCGGGGACCCGAAGCGCATGTCGCGGTGGATCTCTCCCATCTCGAGGAAGACGAGGCGGCCGGGCTGGTCGGTGACGCCGGGCAATTCCTGGATCTGCGGCAGGTCGGCCCGCTGCTGGAGCGTTTCGAGGGTTCGGTACTCGCCTATGCGCGCGGCCTGATGCACTGGCACCAGCGGCACCGCTATTGCGGTGTGTGCGGCGCCTCCACCCGGGTCTCGAAGGGCGGTCACCAGCGCAACTGCAGCAACGAGAGCTGCCGCGCGCCGGCCTTCCCGCGCACCGACCCTGCGGTCATCATGCTGGTTCACGACGCTGCGGGCGAAAAGGCCCTGCTCGGACGCCAGGCGGTCTGGCCTGAAGGACGCTATTCGACCCTGGCGGGCTTCGTCGAGCCGGGCGAGACCCTTGAGGAGGCAGTTGCGCGCGAGGTTTTCGAGGAGACCGGCGTCGAGGTGCGCGACGTGCGCTACCACTCCTCCCAGCCCTGGCCCTTCCCCGCCTCGATCATGCTCGGCTTCCATGCCGAGGCGAAAACGACGGAAATTCACCGCCGCGACGAGGAACTCGAGGATGCGCAATGGTTCAGCCGCGAGGAGCTGCTGAATTTCGGCGCACTCGGAAAGGGGCTGCCGAGCAAGGATTCCATCGCCCGGCGGCTGATCGAGGACTGGCTCGCGGGCGAGGTCTGAACGGGCGCTAGCCCGTCTCCGGCTCGCCTTCGGCCAGTTCGTCCATCTGCACGGCGAGATCGATATCGAGGCGCGTCAGACCGCCCGCGTCGTGAGTATTCAGCGTCACGTCGACCCGGTTATAGACGTTGAACCATTCCGGATGGTGGTCCATCTCCTCGGCGATCTCCGCGACCTTCGTCATGAAGGCGAAGGCTTCCCTGAAATTGCCGAAACGATAGCTGCGTGAAATCGCGTCGCGGCCTTCGACCGGACTCCAGTCCGGCAGCCCCGCAAGGGCCTGGTCCCGCTCCGCCCCGGCCAGCTTCTTGACCATGTCGGCTTCCCTCTCCAACGTTCGGCTTCCATGCTAGCGCAAAACCCGCGCGCCGGTTATAGCGATGGCATGGTGCAGATGATCGAACCGCCGACCCTCGACGATATCGAACGGCTCGCCCGCGAAGCCTTCGCGACGATTCCGGACGAGCTCCGCGCGCAGACCGGCGACGTGACCTTTCTGGTGACCGATTTCGCCGAGGACGACGTGCTTGACCAGTTCGAGGCCGAGAGCCCGTTCGAGATCCTCGGCCTCTATGCCGGCATCCCGTTCGGCGAGGCCGAGAGCATGGCGAGCCCGGCGGACCTCAACCGCATCTTCCTCTACCGCCGCCCGATCCTCGACTACTGGTGCGAGAGCGGCGAGGACCTGCAAAGCATCGTCCGCCACGTGCTGATCCACGAGATCGGCCATCACTTCGGGTTTTCCGACGACGACATGGAAGCCATCGAAGCCACCGCAGACTGACACAGCGCTCCACGGCTCCGGTGCAGATTGTCGCAGGCCAGAGAGGTTCCTTGAATCGTGCAAATAAAGATGCATATTAAATTCATCTTTTAAGAGGGAGACCTCCGATGACTATCGAACCGATCCGAAGCGCGCCCGAACGTCGGGCGGAACTGCAGACACAGGCCGCCGCGCTCGGGATCGACGAAGGCTATATCGATCGCCTCGTCGAGGCCTTCTACAGGAAGGTCCGGCAGGACGGGATGCTCGGTCCGGTCTTCGCGCGGCGGATCGCGGACTGGGGGCCGCACCTCACACGGATGAAGGCCTTCTGGAGTTCGGTGGCCCTCAATAGCGGGCAATATTCCGGCAAGCCGGTCCCGGCGCATCTCGTGCTGAAAGAGGTTCGTCCCGCGCATTTCGAACGCTGGCTCGCGCTCTTCCAGGAAACCCTCGAAGAGACCGCCCCCACCCCCGGCGCGGTCTTCCACTTCATGGAGCGGGCGCAGCGCATCGCCACCAGTCTGCAACTCGCCATGTTCGGAGTGCCGGAACTGCAGCGCCCGAAAGGAGAGGGCAAATGATCACTCTCAAGATCGTCACCATGCTGGCGCTCGCCGCCACGGCCGGTTTTTTCCTGATCTACCTGACCGCGCTCGAGACCGGCAGCCGCGAGGATGAGCGTCTCGGTCGGAAATCCTTCCTCGACGAAACCGGCGGCGCTCTGGTCTTCGCCGCACGCGGCGCCTTCTTCGGCTGGATCGCCCTGCTCGTCGTGCTGACCGCCGTCGATGCCGTCGGCTGAAAGGAGACATGATGAAACATCCCCTCCCCCTCTGGCGCCGGTTCGGACCGATCCTTCTGCTCTGGGTCGCCGCCCCCTTGCCGCTCTACATCTGGGCCGGGATCTCTCTCGCGCTCGGTCTGAGGTGAACGCGCCATGCGGCTCAACGTGCAGACCGACTATGCGCTGCGCCTGCTGATGCATCTCGCGGTCAATACCGGCCGCCTGGTGACCATCAAGGAGGCCTCCGACCGTTTCGGGATCTCGAAGACGCACCTGATGAAGCTCGCCAGCGCATTGACCCATGACGGGTTCGTTGAGGCGCTCCGGGGCCGCTCAGGGGGCCTCAGGCTGGCACGTCCGGCGGCGGAGATACGGGTCGGCGAGGTGGTGCGGCGCATGGAGAACGATTTCGACGTCGTGGAATGTTTCCGGGCCGGGCGCAACGAATGCCTGATTACCCCAGCCTGCCGCCTGAAAGGCGTGCTGCACCGGGCCGTCGAGGCGTTCCTCTCGGAGCTCGACAGCTGCACGCTCGAGGATCTGGTGAAAACGAACCAGCCGCTTCGTCTGCTGCTCGCCTGAACCGCAGGCTCAGGGAAGCGCCCGCCCGAGCCAGATGGCCTTGCCGGTGTCTTTGTCCGCCGGTAGATCGATCGGCGCGAACCCGGCGCGCTGCCAGAACGTGAGACCACCGGTATTGCCGGGATTGACGCCGACATGGACGTGCCCCGCGCCCGCTCTTCGCACAAGCGGGTACCCGGTCTCCAGCAAACGCGAGCCGATCCCCCGGCGCTGCAGGCGCGGCAAGAGGTTCATGTGCAGGTGGCCCGGATGCTCCGCCACCACCGCGTCCGGGATTACGCCTTCCGGATGATGGATGCGGTGCGCCCGCTTGGCATCCGCGTCCCAAGCCGGGTCCGGCAACGGTCCCGGATCCGGATAGCAACGGCGAAGAGACGGCCACCACTCGGCCTGCTGCCGGGCTTCGAAATCCCGCGTGTTCGGAACGCCGACCAGATAGCCCGCGACGCCCTCTGCGTCCTCGGCGACAAGGCAGAGGTCCGGCAGCAGCGTCGCATAGGGTCCAACATAGACATGGCCGATGATTTCGCGATGCCGGTAGAGACGCGTCGCATCCCCGCCGCCGTCGCCGGTGCGGAGTGAAATTTCATAGAGTGTGGGGAGATCCTCGTCGCGGAAGGCTCTGATCCGGACCTCCATCCTCAGCGCCGTCCGAACAGCTTCTCGATGTCGTTGAGGGAGAGCGAAACGTAGGTCGGGCGGCCGTGGTTGCACTGGCCGGAATGGGGCGTCGCCTCCATCTCGCGCAGGAGCGCGTTCATCTCCTCGACCGTCAGCCGCCGCCCGGAGCGGACCGAGCCGTGGCAGGCGATCGTGCCGCAGATATGCGCGAGCCGGTCCTTCAGCGCCATCGCCTCGCCGAACTCCGTCAGCTCCTCGGCCAGATCACGCACCAGCCCCTGCACATCCGCCTCGCCCATCAGGGCCGGGACCTCGCGCACCACGACGGCGCCGGCGCCGAACGGCTCCAGGACGAGGCCGAGCTCGGCGAACTCCTCCGCCCGCGCGCCGAGCCGGTCGACCGAGCTTTCGTCCAGGTCGACCACTTCCGGGATCAGCAGCATCTGCCGCTTGATGCCGTCCGCCTCGAGCGCCTTCTTCATCCGCTCATAGACCAGCCGCTCATGCGCCGCGTGCTGGTCGACGATGACCACACCCTCGCCGGTCTGGGCGACGATGTAGTTCTCGTGCAGCTGCGCCCGGGCGGCGCCGAGCGGGTGGTTCTGCAGGGCGGCGGTTTCCGGCGCAGGCGCCTCGGCGCGGGCCTGCGGCGCAACGCCCTCCATCATGCCGGCAAAGGGTGCCTGGCCGATCGGGGCCTGATAGGCCATCGCCGCTTCCGCCATGCCGCACGGCACATGGGTCTGCGCATAGCTCGGCGGCTGCCACTGATAACGCGGTGCGCCAGCGGGTTCCGCCGAGCGGCCGAGCGCGCCGAGCGCTGCGTTCGAGACCGTGGTCGAGGCCCGGTGGCCGGCGGCGGTCAGGGCGTGTTTCAGCGCTCCTACGATGAGCCCGCGCACCAGCCCTGGCTCGCGGAAACGGACCTCCGTCTTGGCCGGATGCACGTTCACGTCGACCGCCTCCGGCGGCACGTCGAGGAAGAGCGCCAGCATCGGATGCCGGTCGTGCGAGATGAAATCCATGTAGGCGCCGCGCACCGCGCCGTAGAGCAGCTTGTCCCTGACCGGCCGGCCGTTCACGAAGAGAAACTGGTGGCTGGTGGTCCGCTTGTTGATGGTCGGCAGGCCTGCATAGCCCGAGAGCCGGATACCCTCGCGCTCTGCCTCGATCGGCAGCGCGTTGTCCTCGAAATCGCGTCCCATCACGGCGCCGAGGCGAGAGAGGCGCGCCTCGAAGAGATCGCCGGCCGCCTCGTTGAGGCGCAGGCTCGTCCGGCTGCCGTCGCCAAGCGAGAAGGCGACATGCGGATGCGCCATGGCGAGCCGCTCGATGACGTCGACTGCGTGAGCGTATTCCGTACGCGCCGCCTTGAGGAACTTGAGCCGCGCCGGGGTGGCATAGAACAGGTCGCGGACCTCGATCCTCGTTCCCTGACCCAGTGCCGCCGGCTCCGCTGGGCCAACCCGCCCGCCCTCGACAGTGAGGCTCCAGGCGCTGTCCTCCGGCCCGGCCGAAGCCGAGCGGGTGGTGATCGTCATCCGGCTCACCGCGCCGATCGACGGCAGAGCCTCGCCGCGGAAGCCGAGGCTCATGATGTTGGTCAGGTCCTCGCCCTTGAGCTTGGAGGTGGCGTGCCGCTCGACCGCGACTTCCAGCTCTTCACGGGTCATGCCGATACCGTTGTCAGTGATGCTGATCGCGGTTCGCCCGCCGTCGCGCATCACGATATCGATCCGTGTCGCCTCGGCGTCGAGCGCGTTCTCGACCAGCTCCTTCACCGCGCTCGCCGGCCGTTCGACGACCTCGCCGGCGGCGATGCGGTTGACCAGCCCGTCGGGGAGGCGGCGGATCCGCCCGATGCGTTCGTCGATGCGCTGCGCAGCCGCGCTCACCCGCCCATCTCCGCGAGATAGCGCCGCGCCAGCACCTTGCCCTGCTCGACGGCAGGCTGATCGAATGCGTCGACGCCGAAGAGGTCGGCGGCGATCATGGTCTCGAGGAAGAAATGCATCATCAGGGCGCCCACGCTTTCCTCGTCCACCTTCGCGGTGCGGATGATCCGGGTCGGCCGTCCGTTGGCGATCAGGGTCTCCGCCGTCGCCCGCTGCTCGGCATCTAGCAGGTCTCCCATGGTGCGGCCCTCGAGATAGGCGAGCCCCTCGCCCATCAGCTCGGTCGCGCTGCCATTCACCCGCCCGCCAGTCTTCGCGACGTCGCTCTGCACGATGGTGACCAGCTTGTCGCGCGGCCCGTCGAGGAAGAGCTGCAGGGCGCTGTGCTGGTCGACCGCGCCGAGCGCGCCGATCGGCGTCGTGCCGTTGCCCCCCTTGCCGAGGCTTTCGGCCCAGAGCTGGGTGTACCAGTCGCCGATCCGGTCGAGCCGGTCGCTGTAGGGCATCAGCACGCTTTGCGTCACGCCGCGCTCACGCAGCAGGCCGACATTGACCATGGCACCGACCGCGGGCGCGCTCTCCTCCGGCCGGTTCGCCTCCAGCGCGGCGGCGGTTACGGCAGCCGCGCCGCGCCGGATCGCGCGCGCGTCGAGCCCGACGATCATGGCCGGCAGCAGACCGTTGAGGGTGAGCCCGGAATAGCGCCCGCCGATATCGGGATCGTGGTCGAGGCAGGGGCAGCCGACTTTCTCCGCGAACTGCCGCAAGGGGCGCGCGCCCGGCTCGGTGATGGCGATGAAATGCTGTGACGGATCGAGCCCGGCCTCGATATAGGCGTCGTGCAGCAGCAGGGTCTGGCAGAGCGTTTCCGCCGTGCCGCCCGATTTCGAGATCGCGATCACCATGGTCTTCGCGAAATCCACACGCTGATAGATCGCCGTGAACGTGGCGGGATCGATATTGTCGAGGAAATGAAGACGCGGCGCGGTCGGCGAGAAGGCAGCTCCCTTCTCCGACAGCCGGCAGATCGTCGCGCCGCCAAGGCTGGAACCGCCGATCCCGAGGATCAGCACATCGGCCGCGCGGCGGCGGATGTCGTCGGCAAGCGTTTCGGCGAGTTCGAGATCGTCCAGGCGCTCCGGCAGGGAGAGCAGCGGAAGCTCGCCGGTCTCGCGCTTGCGGCGCAGCCCCTCGAGCGACGCCGCGGCCGGTTCCGCGAGCGCGGCAAAGGCGGCACCGGACAGACCGCCCGGACCGAGTTTGCGTTCGAATGTCGCAGAAAAATCATGCCGGAGCGATCCGGCCGTCAAATGAAGCGCTTTCATGGTTACCGAATCTAGCAGATGCGGTTCGGGCGAACCACCTTCGGAACGGCGCTCTTCCGCCTCCGCTCGGTTTTTCGGCGTCCTCAGGACCGCGGCTGTGGCACCGGGGCCGTTGCCTTCAGATCCTTCGGCTGCCCCACCACGACGAAGGTCAGCTCGTCCGCGTGGAACAGTCGCTTCGCAACCCGTTTCAGGTCCGTCATCGTGACCGAATCGATCAGTTCCGGACGCTTCTCCAGATAATCGAGCGGACGCTTATCGCGCTGCAGGGAGACCAGCATGCCGGCGATCGGCGCCGAGCTGGTGAGCTGCATCGGGAAGGAGCCGTTGATATAGGTCTTGGCGTCCCGTACCTCCTGCTCGGTCGGTCCGTTCTCCGCCATCTCCGCCCAGATCTCGCGCACCAGCCGGACGGTCTCGGCGACCTTGTCGTTGCGGGTCGAGACCCCGCCCATGACCATCTGCGCGCCGTCGAGCGGCAGGCTGTAGGCATAGATCCCGTAGGTCAGGCCGCGCTTCTCCCGGATCTCCTCGGTCAGACGCGAGCCGAAACCACCGGCCATGATCTCCATCAGAATGGCTGCGGCAAAGCGGTCCGGGTCGTCGCGCGGGATACCGCGGTGGCCGAAGACAACGACGGATTGCGGCACCGCCTGCTCCACCACGAAGGTCTCTCCGACCGCGCTGAGCTGCGCTGCCTCCAGCGGCGTCTGCGCGGGGGTATCCGGAAGCGCGCCGAAGGTCCGGTCGAGCAGCAGGCCGAGGCGCTGCGGATCGATGTCGCCGACCACGCCGATTTCCATCTGATCGCGCGTCAGGACCTTGCCCGCGAAACCCTTCATGTCCTCGACGGTTATGCGGCCGACGCTGTCGACCGTACCACTGTCGGGCCGGCCATAGGGATGATCCGGGAAGGCCGCACGCCACCAGGTCTCGCTGGCAATGGTCTGCGGACGTGTCGCGCTGCGTTTCAGGGAAGAGACGATCTGCGCCCGGATGCGCTCGACCGGCTCCGGATCGAAACGCGGCTCGCTCATGGCGAGGCGCATCAGCTCGAACGCCGTGTCGGAATGCTCCGTCAGGGTCTGCAGGCGGGCGCTGAAGCCGTCCCGCCCGGCACTGAAGCCGAGACCGATCACACGGTCCTCGAGCTGCCGGCGGAAAGCCTCGCTGTCATAGGGTCCGGCGCCTTCGTCGAGCAAAGCCGCGACCATGTCCGCGAGGCCTTCCTTGCCGTCCGGATCCGCCGCCGCACCGCCCTTGAAGGAGGCGGAGAGCGTGATGATCGGATTCTTGTGGTCCTCGACCAGCCAGGCCTCGATCCCGCCCGGGCTGACCACGCGCTTGATCTCGATCGCCTCGGCGCCGCCCGCGCGGCCGAGGACGAGAAGGGTGCCGAGCGCGAAAACGGCACAACGGAAAAGCATCGTCGTCATCTAATTTTCCTCAGCTCGCCGGTTTCGGACGCAAGACGCTGGTGACATGGCCCGGTTTGGTCAGCACGGCGCGCGCCGCCTCCATCACCTGCTCGGCGGTGACCGCACCGACCTCCTCCGGCCAGCTCTCGATCTGCTCGATCGTCCGCCCGACCGCCAGCGCCTGGCCGACCGCATGGGCCGGGGCCGTCACGCTGTCGCGGGCATAGACGGCGCTCGCCTTCATGCTCTTCACGGCGCGCGCGACCTCGGCCGGGTCGACACCGTCACGCAGGATCGCCTGCAACTCCGCCTCGACCGCCTTTTCAAGCGCCTCGACGGAATGGCCTTCGGCGGGCACGCCGTAGAACCCGAAAGTCGAGGGGCCTATATCGCCGCCGCCGCTGAAGGCGCCGACGGAGAGCGCGACCTTCTCTTCGATCACCAGCTTCTTGTAAAGCCGGCTGGTCGACCCGCCGCCAATCACCTCCGCCAGCACCGCGAGCGGCAGCACATGACGGCTCTCGCCCCAGAAGCGGCTCGGCGCCAGCCAGCGCCGCGTCCAGCTCTCCTGCGCAGCGAGCGGATGAGCCAGCTCGACCCGGCGGGCGGCGATCTGCTCGGGTTCCTCGGGCCGCATCCGCTCCGGAACCGGACGGGCCGGGATGACGCCGTAATATTTCTCCGCCAGCGGCTTCAGCCGCTCCATCGTGATGTCGCCCGCGACCACCAGAATGGCGTTATTCGGCGCGTACCATTTGCGGTAGAAGGCGAGCGCGTTCTCCCGCGTCAGCGCCTCGATCTCATGGGCCCAGCCGATCAGCGGACGGCGATAGGGGTAATTCAGGTAGAGCGCCGCGTTCGTCCGTTCACTCAGGAGCGCGGCCGGGCTGTTGTCGACCCGCGAGCGCCGCTCCTCCAGCACCACCTGGCGTTCCGCCGCGACCTCGTCCTCATCCAGCATCAGGTTCGTCATCCGGTCGGCTTCCATCTCCATCACCAGCGGCAGCTTGTCGGAGGCGATGGTCTGGAAATAGGCGGTGTAATCGTATCCGGTGAAGGCGTTGCCCTGCCCGCCGTTGCGCGAAACGATGCGGGAGAACTCGCCGGACGGCACCTTCTCGGTGCCCTTGAACAGCAGATGCTCCAGAAAATGCGCGAGCCCGGTCTCGCCCGGCGCCTCGTCCGCGCCGCCGACCTTGTACCAGACCATGTGGGTGACGACCGGAACGCGCTGGTCGGTGATGGCGACGACCTGCATGCCGTTGGACAGGGTGAAGCTCTCTGGCTCGTAGACCTTGGCCCCGGCGGATCCGCCGGGGACCAGGATGCAGAACAGGGCGAGGAAAAGCGCGCCTCGTCCGATGGCCGGAAGTCTCACGGGGTCAGTCTCCTGGGTTACGTCGCCGGCAAAATGGCTTTCGACCCTTCGAGATATGGACAGGTTTGCGGCAGGAACAAGGCCGTCGCTCAGGGCAGATCGAAGCCGAACTGCGCCAGCAGCCTCCTTCCGGACTCCGCAAGGATGAAGTCCCGCAGCGCGGCGGCCTCTGGTGGCGCGTTCCGCAGCAGCGCCAGTCCGTTTTCGGATCCGACGGCAAGCGATTCCGGCAGGTCGACGATCTTCAGGCCGCCGACCTGATTGCGCGCGAGCGCCGCATTCGTCCGGTATGTCAGAAAGAGATCGGCGTGCCCCTGTTCGAGGATCCAGCCGTAGGGGTTGCGTCCCGCCGGAACCGGCAGCGCATCCCCGCCGCCCGTCAGTTTCCGGGCTTTCGCCTCAAGTAGGGTGAACGCGCCAAGGCGCAGACGCTCGGCCTTCCCGAACAGCGTCCAGGCATAATCGCCCGCCGGATCGGTGACAGGTGTCGAGGTTGCCACACGGACGTCCTCATCCAGCAGGGCGTCGAGCAGCGTCTCCGGCGAGACCTCGATCCCGGGGCGGACGAGCGCGCAGAGCCGGTTGCGGGAGAAGAGGGCAACCTCGCCGGCCAGCCCGGCCCGCCGAAGCGCTTCGGGATGCGCCATGTCCGCCGAGGCGAACAGGTCTGCCTCTGCGCCCTCCTCTATGCGCTGCCGCAACAATCCAGACGGGCCGAAACGCGTCCGGACCGGAAATCCTGTCTTGGAGGTGAAATCCGCGACGACGGCGCCGAGCGCAGCTTCGAGACTGCCCGCGGCGAAGAGCGAAATGGCCCTGTGCTCCGTCTCCCGGGCGGCTGGACTCAATCGACCGCCAGCATCACGTCGGAGGCCTTTATGATCGCGGTGACGTTCTTGCCCACTTCGATCCCGAGCCGCTTCGCCGAATCCATTGTGATCGAGGAAATGACGTGATTGCCGTTCCCGATATCGATCGTGATCACGGCGGTGACCACGCCTTCCTGAAACTCGACCACCTTGCCGGTGAGAGCATTGCGTGCGCTGATTTTCATGAAAGAATCTCCCGGTTGCGGCGGGTGCCAATTGTCGTTCATGCCGCCTGACTGCAAGATGGTACAAAGTCCCGGCGGGAACAATGGCGACAGGCGAGGACAGGATGCATCCTGCGAAAGTGACGCTCAGAAACCTCATCCGTTTCTGTCTGGCATTCGGCATGCTGCTGGGCGCGGCGGCGGATGCCGCAGCCGTGGCCTTCAAGGACTCCGCCGGGCGCGCGGTTCCCGTTCCGGAGCGGGTCACCAAGGTCTTTCCAGCGGGACCGCCGGCGGGGATCTTCCTCTACATGCTCGCCCCCGACCTGATGGCCGGATGGACCCGCTCGCCCCGTCCCGACGAACGCGATCTGATGCCGCAAGCTTATGCAGACCTGCCGGAAATCGGCCGGCTGACGGGGCGCGGCGGCAGCGCCAACCTTGAAACGGTGCTCGCCTCGAAGCCGGATCTCATCCTCGATTACGGCTCGCTCAGGCCGACCTATGTCTCCCTCGCCGACCGGGTGCAGACACAGACCGGAATCCCCTATGCCCTGATCGACGGCAGCTTCGACCAGATTCCGCAGGCCTTCCGGGCAACCGGCAACCTGATCGGACGGCCCGCGGAAGGGGAGGCAAAGGCACAGGAGACCGAACGCATCCTCGCCGACCTCGCCGCCGTCAGGCAGTCCCTCTCGATCGGCTCCTCGGCGCCCCGGGTCTATTACGGCCGCGGCGCGGACGGATTGCAGACCGGTGTCGGCGGATCGATCAATTCGGAACTTCTCAAATATGCCGGCGCGGTAAATGTGGCCGAGAATGTCGGCGGATCCGGCAATCTCGCGTCCGTTTCGATGGAGCAGGTGCTCTCCTGGAACCCGGACGTCATCCTGACCACCGATCCGAATTTTTACGAACGGGTCTGGTCCGACTCAGTCTGGGCGACGCTCGGCGCGGTGAAGGCAGGCCGGGTCTATCTCTCCCCCACCCTGCCCTTCGGCTGGTTCGACCGGCCACCGTCCGCCAACCGCCTGATCGGGCTGCGCTGGCTGCTGGCCGTGCTCTATCCGGACCGGTTCGCGGGTGAACTGGAAGCGGAAACCCGGGCCTTCTACAGAACCTTCTACCATCTGGAGCTTACCCACGCGCAGCTCTCGAAGGTATTGGGGCCCGGCACCCGACCCGGGACCGGGCGCTCGAAATGACGCTTTCGGGCGGCGTTTCGGCGATGCGCACGGGCGCATGGGCCGCTGGCGGGCTTGGGGCCATCTTCCTGCTGTTCTGCATCGCGGCGACCGTCGGCCAGTATCCGCTGAGCATCGCCGAAGTGCTGACCGCTCTCGGATCCCTTTTGAGCGGCGCGGAGACCGGAAGCGCGGCGGAAACCGTGGTGCTGAACATCCGGCTTCCGAGGCTTGCTGCCGCGCTCCTCGTCGGCCTCGCCCTGGCCGCCTCGGGCGCCACCTACCAGACCGTGTTCCGCAATCCGCTGGTCGCGCCGGACATTCTCGGCGTTTCGGCCGGCGCGGGTCTCGGCGCGGTCACCGCTATCTTCCTCTCGCTCCCGGTGCCGATGATCCAAGCTTTCGCTTTCGTCTTCGGACTGCTGGCAGTGATCGTCGTCTATTTCATGTCGAAGCTGGTGCGGGGCGTGCACGATCCGATCCTCGTACTGGTGCTGTCGGGCGTGGTCATCGGGGCGGTGATGGGCGCGGGGATATCGGTGCTGACCTATCTTGCCGACCCCTATGACCAGCTGCCGGCGATCACCTTCTGGCTCATGGGCAGCCTTGCCGGCATCACCTTCGACGACCTGATGGCCGCCTGGCCGCCGGTACTGGCCGGGATCGTTCCGCTCTTCCTGCTGCGCTGGCGGATCAATCTGATGGCGCTCGACGAGGAGGAGGCGCGCGCGCTCGGGGTCGAGACCGGCCGCCTGCGCGTCGTCCTCGTCGTCGCGGCGACGCTGATGACCTCGTCGGTGGTGGCGATCTCGGGCACCGTCGGCTGGGTTGGTCTGATCATCCCACATGTCGCGCGGTTCCTGGTCGGTCCGGAATTCAGCAGGCTGCTGCCGGCCACCGTCCTGATCGGCGCCGGTTACCTGCTGCTGGTCGATACGATCGCCCGGAGCAGCGCCGGGATCGAGATCCCGATCGGGATACTCAACGCCTTCATCGGGGCGCCGCTTTTCCTCTGGATCCTCGCCCGGGCGCGGCGGTCATGGCGTTGACGCTCAGTGCCCGCGGGCTTGGTTTCGGCTATCCGGGCCACAGGGTCGGCCACGCGCTCGATCTCGATATCGGGGCGCACCAGGTGACGATGCTGCTCGGCCCGAACGGCTGCGGCAAGACGACCCTGTTCCGCACCCTCCTCGGACTGCTTCCGGCGCAGGCCGGTGCCGTCACACTGGACGGCATGCCGCTCTCCTCCCTCTCTCGGCAGGAGATCGCCCGCCGCCTCGCCTACGTGCCCCAGGTCGCGGAAGGCTACTTTCCGTTCTCGGTTCTGGATGTCGTCCTGATGGGGCGGGCACCTTTCCTCGGG
Organism: Nisaea sp.; assembly: GCF_017640745.1. Taxonomy (GTDB): domain Bacteria; phylum Pseudomonadota; class Alphaproteobacteria; order Thalassobaculales; family Thalassobaculaceae; genus Nisaea. Next base: position 54,599 of record NZ_JAEPQA010000018.1, read on the forward strand.
ACCTTCGAGGCGCCCGGAAGAAAAGACCGTGAGCTTGCCGGGGCCGCGCTCGGGCAACTCGGGCTCGACGAGCTCGCTGACCGCTCCTTTTCCGCAATCAGCGGCGGGCAGCGCCAGCTCGCGCTGATCGCCCGTGCCCTCGTCCAGGCCGCGCCTGTCCTGATCATGGACGAGCCGACGGCCAATCTCGACTACGGAAACCAGCACCGGATCCTGAAGCGGGCGCGGGCGCTCGCCTCGGACGGACGAACGGTGGTCATTTCATCGCACAATCCGGATCACGCGCTCGCATACGCCGATCAGGTGGTGCTGATCAAATCGGGCACGGTGATTGCGGCCGGACCGGCAGAGGAAACGATGACCGCGGAGCGCCTCTCCGGGATGTACGACATGCCGGTCGCAGTACTGGAGGTCGAGGACGGCCTCGGCGGCCGCTCCCGGCGGTGCGTCCCGCTCTAAGCGTAGAACCTAGTCGAACAGGCCCTTGCGCTTGCGCTCGATGACCGGCGTCTCGCCCGTGGTCGGCGCGTTGCCGAGCGCCGCGTTTTCCTGCAGGCGCTTCTTTTCCGCCTCGGCATCGACGACGACGCCGCGCGGCGCCTTTTCGCGCCAGAACAGCAGATTGTCGATCAGGTATTCCTCTTCGTAGACGAAGCTCTTGGTCTCCTGATTGACCGTGTTCCGGATGCCGGGCTCGGCATCGGCCGTCCTCAGCAGCTGGCGCATCTTCGACTCGCCCGGAGTCTCGCGCGAGACCGGCGTGCTCGGAGCGAACGACGGGACATTGCCGGCAGTGCCGGAAACCGTGCTCTGGTTTCCGGAGCCGAGGACCAGCCGTTCGGCGGCTTTGGTGACGTCGCGCTCCTGCGGGCGCGGCTCGCCTGGGGTCGGCGGCCGGAGGGCGAAGTTCGGCGGCAGGCTGAGCGGCGGACGCGCCACCACCGCGAACTCGTCGGGAGACTGTTTCTTGTTGCCGATCGCGGACTGGATGTCGCTGCAGGCCTGCAGGCCGAGCGCGCCGACGCAAAGGGTGAGTCCCAGAACCCTGCCGAGCCTCAACATGCCAATTTCACTCCGGTCTCTCGCTTTCCGCGTCACTCGCCGCTCCCCTTCGAGATATGGGCATCCGCCCCTCGCGAGTCACCCAGAAAGCTGTCAAACAGCAAAAACACCACGCCGATGGATATCGCACTATCGGCAATATTGAAAGCGGGCCAGTGATAGCCGGCAAAGTGCCAGTCGATGAAATCCACCACGGCGTGGAAGCGGATCCGGTCGATCACGTTGCCGATCGCGCCGCCGATGATCAGCCCGAGCGAGATCCGCAGCAGCGGGCTGGTCGCCTTCGAGAGCCAGATCCCGAGACCGATCACCACCGCCACGGCGAAAGCCGAGAGATAATAGGGCGTCATCGGATGGTCGCTCGCCATCAGGCCGAAGCTGACGCCCCGGTTCCAGACAGCGACCAGATTGAAGAACGGGGTCACCTCGACCACGCGCCCGTCCTGGAAAATGGTCGCAAGCGCCCATTGCTTGGTCGCCTGATCGGCCAGCACGACCAGCAGGGCCAGCAGCCCGCCAAGCTTCAGACTGCGTTTCGCGGCGTCCGTCACCGGTCTATTCGGCGGCGGTTTCGAGGGAACCGACAGCGTCGGCACAACGACCGCAGACCGGCGGCTCCGTCACTTCCGGCAGAACCTTCCAGCAGCGCTCGCACTTGCCGCCGTCGGCCAGCGCCGGAACCACGCCGACGCCCGCGACATCCTCGAGACGGAAGGCTTCGGCCGGCGCCTCTCCGACGATCAGCTCGGCATCAGAGGTGATGAAGAGTTCGGCCGCGTCGAGACCCTCGAACGCTTTGAGGGCCGCCTCGCCGACATAGACCTTCGGAGCCGCCTGCAGGGAGGAACCGATGCGCTTCTGGTTGCGCTCGATTTCGAGCGCGCCGGTGACGACCCGCCGGACATTGCGGATCTCGGCCCAGCGCGCGGCGACCGCCTCGTTCCGCCATTCGGCCGGGGTCTCCGGGAAGGTGCGGAGATGCACCGACTCTTCCGGGCCGGTGCCGCGGGTCATCCAGGCCTCTTCCGCGGTGAAGCAGAGCACCGGGGCGAGCCAGGCGGTGAGCCGGCTGAAGATCTCGTCAAGCACGGTGCGCGCAGCACGGCGGCGGATGGAGTCCGGCCGGTCGCAATAGAAGCTGTCCTTGCGGATATCGAAATAGAAGGCCGAGAGATCGACCGCGCAGAAATTGTGCAGCTGGGTGAAGAGCGTGTGGAAATCGAACGCGTCCACCCGGTCGCGGATCATCGCGTCCAGTTCCCAGAGCCGGTGCAGCACCCAACGCTCCAGTTCCGGCATCTCGGCGACGGACAGCCGCTCCGCCTCGGTGAAGCCGTCGAGATTGCCGAGCAGATAGCGCAGCGTGTTGCGCAGACGGCGATACTGGTCGGCCTGGTGCTTCAGGATCTCCTTGCCGATGCGCAGATCCTCGGAATAGTCCGAGTTCACCACCCAGAGGCGCAGGATGTCGGCGCCGCTCTGGTCGATGACGTCCTGCGGCGCAGTGACGTTGCCGAGCGACTTCGACATCTTGCGGCCGTTCTCGTCGAGCACGAAGCCGTGGGTCAGCACCGCATCATAGGGCGCGCGTCCGCGGGTGCCGCAGCTCTCCAGCAGCGAGGAATGGAACCAGCCGCGATGCTGGTCCGAGCCCTCAAGATAGAGGTCGGCCGGCCATTTCAGTTCGGGACGGGCTTCGAGCACGAAGGAATGGGTCGAGCCGCTCTCGAACCAGACCTCGACGATGTCCTTGTTCTGCTCGTAGTCGTCGGCGTTGTACTTGTTGCCGAGGAAGCGGGACGGGTCGCTGGTGAACCAGGCGTCCGAGCCTTCCTCCTCGAAGATGGCGCCGATCCGGTCGATGACCTCCTGGTCGCGCAGCATCTCGCCGGTCTTCTTCTCGACGAAGACCGGGATCGGCACGCCCCAGGCACGCTGGCGGCTGATGCACCAGTCCGGCCGCTGCTCGATCATGGCGCGGAGCCGCGTCTGGCCGGCCTGCGGCACGAAGCGGGTCTCGTCGATCGCCTTCAGCGCGTTCAGCCGGAGATCGTTCGTCTCCATGGAGATGAACCATTGCGGCGTGTTGCGGAAGATCAGCGGCGCCTTGGAGCGCCAGGAATGCGGATAGGAGTGGGTGATGCTGCCGCGCGCCAGAAGACCGCCCGCATCGCGGATGATGGCGGAGATCTTCAGATTGTCTTCCAGCACATGCATGCCGGCGAAGAGCGGGACGTGATCGTAGAAATAACCGTCGTCGCCCACGGTCTGCGGGATCTCGAGGCCGTTCGCCTGGCCGAGCACGAAGTCGTCCGCGCCATGGCCCGGCGCGATATGGACGAAGCCGGTACCTGCGTCGGTGGTGACGAAATCGCCGAGCAGCAGCGGAACGTCGTAATCGTAGCCCTGGCCGCGCAGCGGATGGGCGAGGATCGAGCCGGCGATCTCGGCGCCGGTGACGCGCGCCAGTTCCGCGACCTCCTCGATCTTGCCCGCCTGCTTGACGGAATCGAGCAGATCGGCGGCGACGACCAGCTTCTCGCCGACCTCGGCGAGGCTGCCTTCGGCGACCGCCTTCACCTCAACGACGACATAGACGAACTCCTCGCCGCCCGCGACCGCGCGGTTGCCCGCCATGGTCCAGGGGGTGGTCGTCCAGATCACCACGGATGCGCCTTCGAGGGCCGGATGCTTCGGCTTCACCACCTTGAAGCGGACATGGATCGTGGTCGACTTGTGGTCGTGATACTCGACCTCGGCATCGGCCAGCGCGGTCTTCTCGACCACCGACCACATGACCGGCTTGGCCCCCTTGTAGAGGCCGCCATTCATCACGAACTTGCCGATCTCGCGGGCGATCTGCGCCTCGGCCGGGAAGGTCATGGTGAGATAGGGGTCTTCCCAGTTGCCGCCGACCCCGAGGCGCTTGAACTCCTCGGTCTGCACATCGACCCATTTCTGGGCGAACTCGCGGCATTCGCGGCGGAACTCGACGACCGGGACATTGTCCTTGTCGAGACCCTTCTCGCGATACTGTTCCTCGATCTTCCACTCGATCGGCAGGCCGTGGCAGTCCCAGCCGGGGACGTAGTTCGCGTCCTTGCCGAGCATCTGCTGCGAGCGGTTGATCACGTCCTTCAACACCTTGTTGAGCGCGTGACCCATATGCAGGTGGCCGTTGGCGTAGGGCGGGCCGTCATGGAGGATGAACTTCTCGGCGCCGGAGCGGCTCTCGCGCAGCTTCTTCTGCAGGCCGATCTTCTCCCAATGCGCCAGAATTTCGGGCTCGCGGGTCGGCAGGTTGCCGCGCATCGGGAAGTCGGTCTTCGGCAGAAAGACGGTCGTCTTGTAGTCCACGCTCATCGGTTTTCTCTCTGGGCGGACCGTCCCGGCCCGCACCCTCTTATCCGGACAGTTTCTCCCGCGCGACCTCCGCGTCGCGCGCGATTTGCGCCTTCAGTTCGTCGAGGCCGCTAAATTTCATTTCCGGGCGGATAAAGTCAATGAATTGCACGCGGAGTTTGCGCCCGTAAAGATCGGGCGCGACGTCGAACAGATTGACCTCAAGCAGTGGCCCCCGGTCATTCACCGTCGGACGACGCCCGAAATTCGCGACGCCATTCCACCAGTCCCCGCCCCGGACGTCCCGCGCCCGCACCGCATAGACGCCGTGCGCCGGATGCAGAATATCGGCGAGTTGCAGGTTGGCGGTCGGGAACCCGATCGTCCGTCCGCGCTGGTCGCCCTTGATCACTTCGGCCTCGACCTCCCAGGGACGGCCGAGCAGCGTCGCCGCGCCGCGTGGATCACCTTCCTTCAGGCACTGGCGCACGCGGCTCGAGGAATAGACCGCGCCATCCTCTTCCGTCACCGCATCCACCACCGAAACGCCGAAGCCGAGCCGGATGCCGAATTCCTGCAGCATCTCGGGCGTGCCGCGGCGGCGATGGCCAAAGAAAAAGTCGTGGCCGATAATGACATGCCGGAGCCCGAGGCCGCGATGCAGCACCTGCGTGATGAAATCTTCCGCCGAGAGGTGCGAGAAAGCCTCGTCAAAGCCAAGCTCGAACAGGAGATTGACGCCAAGCGCGGCGATCGCTTCGGCGCGCAGCGCGGCACTCGTCAGCCGGAAAGCCTGCGCGTCCGGCTGGAACAGCATGCGCGGATGAGGCTCGAAGGTGAGCACGGCCGCCGGCACGCCGGCGAGATGCGCCGCGCGCTGGGCCTGCCCGATCACCGCCTTGTGGCCGAGATGGACCCCGTCGAAATTTCCGACAGCGGCGATCGCGCCGCGATCGTCCGAGGTGACGTCCCCGAGACTCCGAATTATCCGCATGTTCCAGCCATCCTATCGCGGACGGCTGGGTACCATGATCAGTGCGTCGCCGTCGATCACCAACTGCTCGTTGACGTAGCAGCGCGTGGCGAACAGGACGCGGCTTTTCTCTTCATGGATCTCGAGCACCTCGATCTCCGCCTTGACCTCGTCCTCGTAGCGGACCGGAGCGACGAATTTCAGGTTCTGCTTCAGGTAGACGCTGCCCTGTCCCGGCATGACCGTTCCGAACAGTGTCGAGAAAAAGCCGGCGGAAAGCATCCCGTGCACGATGCGCTCGCGGAAGATCGTCCCGCGCGCGTAATCCTCGTCGAAATGGATCGGGTTGCGGTCTCCGGAGACGCTGGCGAATTGTTCGACCATGGCTCCCGTAACCTTCCGGCTGAATTCGGCGCGCATTCCCGGAGCAAGGTCCTCGAGAAAATAGCGGCCGATCTTCTCCGGTGCGTGGGACACGACCGGCGACATCATGGCTCCGTCGGGGGACATCCTGACTCCGTCAATTTATTGTGCAGTGCAGCAAAACAAATATAGCCGTGGAGCCGAAAGCGCTCAACTGCTTAGATGGAAAAAACGACGGAATTTCACGAGGAAATGCATCAAATGAAAGACTCGGCGCGCCTGACGGAGCTGATTCTCGCGGCCAGACTTGACGGGAAGATGCCTGCCCCGACCCGGGACTGGTACGGCAACACCGATATCGAGGACGCTTACAGAATTCAGGAAACGGTTCTGAAGGAGATGCTCCGCCGGCGCGGCGGAAAGATCATCGGGCACAAGGTCGGCTGCACCAATCAGGGCGCACGGGATCTGCTCCAGCTCGACGGGCCGTTCCACGGCGCGCTTCTCTCCGGGACCGCCACCGAAAGTCCAGCCCGCATCTCCAAGGACGATTATCCATTCATCATCCTGGAGCCGGAGTTCGCCCTCAGGATCGGCACCGCCTTACGTCCCGGCGACCGGACGCACACGGCGGAGAGCGTCGCAGCGTCGGTCGATGCGATCGTGCCGGCCATCGAAATCGTCTCGTCCTGCCACGACGAATGGACCGAGGCCGGCCCCGCCCTGCTGATCGCCGACAACGGATCCTCCTACGGCTGGGTCCGCGGCGAGCCCGTGACCGACTGGGATCCCGAGATGCTGATGAGCGCCACGGTATCGCTCTCGGTCGGTAAGCATCACGTCGCTTCGGGCAACGCCGCCAATGTCGATGGCGGACCGCTCGGGGTCCTCGCCTGGGTGGCCAACAGACTCCCGCTGGAGCCGGGCGCCTATGTCAGCACGGGTACGGCGACCAGTGTTCATTTCGCCGAACGCGGAGACATGGTGGTCGCGCATTTCGGCCCGTTCGGCGAGGTCGAGGTGGAGATCGCCTGAGAACGCGGGATCAGTCCCCGTTGAATGGCAGGAGCTGCTCCGGTGGAAAGGAGAGCGCCACGCCCTGCACGCTGCAGGACAGGATGACATTCGCTTCCTTGCCGTGGCCCGGGCAGGGAAGCTTGACCACGGTCCATTCCGATACGCGCCCGTAACTCGTGACCATGCCGGCGTTCGTGCCGATCGCGGGCAGGGCGAGAATGTTCCGGTAGAATGGGATGAGATCGTGTTCGGCGATTGCCGGCGACTGGCTCAGCGGCTGGTTCGTCTCGTCGATCCCGAGCCGGTCCACAAGCTCGGTGCCCCAGAGCCGGCAGCGCATGTCGAACGGCACTTCGGATATCTGCTCGTCGACATGGATCCAGCCGTACCAGCCCCGGAAGTCGTAGAAATCGAAGGCCGACCAGGACGGCAGTTCCGTTCCCTGCCATTTGCTCCGCCAGATCTCGACGAAGGCGCCAAGCGGGCCGAACCGTTCGCTCGGCGCGTCGAGCGGATGCAGGCCGAATTGCCGGCCTGCGCCCGACTGCGGCAGGACGAACGGTTTCCAGGGTTTCGCGTTCAAGGCGGCTCCGATCTTGGTGGACTGAGTCTATCTCAGGCGCAGCCTTTTTGCGAAAACAGTAATCAAACAGGGTCGATCGGCACCGCCGCCGCATGACCGATCTCCGCTTCGAGCAGGGCCGCGGCGGAGAGCAGGCCCGCTTCGTCGCGCGGTCCTCCGACGACCTGCAGGCCGACCGGAAGCCCTTCGGCGGTGAAGCCTGCCGGAATGGACAATGCGGGGAAGGTCGTCAGGGTGATCGCATAGGCCATGGTCAGCCACTCGACGTAATTGTCGAAGGTGTGGCCGTCGCAGACCTCGACATAACGCTGCTCGACCGGATAGGGGCCGACGCAGGTCGCGGGCGAGAGCAGGAGATCGTAGGTTTCGAAGAAATCGACCGCGCGCTGGATATAGGCGCCGCGTGCGAGCTGGACCCGGGTGAAGTCCTCGAGGCTGTATTCCAGCGCCTTCTCGATGTTCCAGACCACTTCCGGCTTCATCTTGTCGCGATGCGCGTCCAGAAGCTTTTTCTTGGTCATGTAGAACCCTTCGGCGCGCAGGGCCTGGAAGATCTCCTGCACATCGTGGAAGTCCGGATGCGCCTCCTCGACCTTGACGCCGAGCGCTTCGAATTTGAGCGCGGCGGCCTCGCAGATCTTCGCCACTTCCGGGTCGACCGGCGTGCAGCCGAGATCCCGCGAGAAGGCGACCCGCTTCGGCAGCCGCTGCGCGTTAACGGCATCGACAAAGCTTTCGGCCGGACGGGCGAGCGAGATCGGGTCGCGCGGATGTTCGCCGGACATGGCGTCGAGCATCAGCGCGACGTCGGCGACGTTGCGGGCCATCGGGCCGGCGACCGGGAGATTCGCGAACGGCGTGGCGGACGGTCCGCGCGCGACCCGGCCCGGGCTCGGACGGAGGCCGACAATGGAGCAGAAGCTCGCGGGATTGCGCAGCGAGCCGCCGGTATCGGAGCCCTGCGCGAGCCAGGCGGTCCCGGAGGCCAGCGCGGCGGCCGAGCCGCCGGACGATCCGGCGACACTGCGCTTCTGGTTCCAGGGATTGAGCGTGGTCCCGAGAACTTCATTGAAGGTATTGCCGCCGGCGCCGAATTCCGGCGTGTTCGCCTTGGCGTAGACCACCCCGCCGTTCTTCTCCAGCGTCTCGACGACGATGTCGGACTTCGTCGGAATATGGTCGGCGAAGATCGGCGAGCCGAAGGTGGTCCGCACCCCTTTCACTTCTTCCAGGTCCTTGATCGCGACCGGGATGCCGAGCAGTTCCCCGCGATCCGCGACGGGCTTTTCCATCAGCGCTTTGGCGTGGTCGCGCGCGCGCTCGAAGCACAGCGTCGGCAGCGCGTTGATTCTCGGCTCGACCGCGGAGATCCGCGCCTCCAACGCGTCCAGCAGGTCGAGCGGAGTGACCTCGCCCCTGGCCAGCAGATTGCGGATTTCGGTCGCGGTTTTCCAGATCAGGGAACTATCGGTCATTGGGTACTCCGGGCGCATTGCACGCATGTGACTCGTAAGGCAGGGAGGCGCAGCTTATAGCAATGTCCCGCGCCTGCAATTGTACTCCGCGTGGATGGTCTCGTGCCCGCCGGGCGAAGGCGGGCGCGTTGACACCGCACATCGCATCGTCGCAAGGTCTGACCTCCTCCAGACCACCCGAGACCCGATCCTCCCGGAGACCGAGATATGCGGATACCCCTCGCGACGCTGCAGGACACCATTGCGGCCGCCTTCGTGAACAGCAAGGTCGCGCCCGACATGGCGGAGATCGTCGCGCGCGCGCTGGTTCGGGCGGAAGCGGACGGCATATCCTCGCACGGCGTGGCGCGGGTCCCGCCCTATGCCGAACAGGCGAAATGCGGAAAGGTCGACGGCTTCGCGAAACCGACCGCGCACCGCCCCCGTCCGGGCGTGATCAATGTCGACAGCCATATCGGCTTTGCCTTCCCGGCGATAACGCTGGGCCTCGCGGAAGGCTCGAAGGCCGCCAAGGAGACCGGGGTCGCGGCCGTCGGCATTGCCCATTCGCACCATTTCGGCGTCGCCGGACATCATGTCGAGGATGCCGCGGATGAAGGTCTCGTCGCGCTCGCCTTCTCCAACACACCGTCGGCGATCGCGCCCTGGGGCGGCAAGAAGGCACTCTACGGCACCAATCCGATCGCCTTCGCCTGGCCGCGGCCCGGCAAGCCTCCGATGGTGATCGACCTGTCCGTCTCCACCGTGGCCCGCGGCAAGGTCATGCTCGCCGCGAAGGCCGGCAAACCCATTCCCGACGACTGGGCGCTCGATGCCGACGGTAACGCAACGACCGATGCGAATGCCGCGCTCGAGGGCTCCATGGCACCGCTCGGCGGCACCAGTGCGGGCGCCAAGGGAGCGGCCCTCGCCCTGATGGTCGAACTGCTCTGCGGCGCCCTCACCGGCTCCAATTTCGGCTATGAGGGAACCTCCTTCTTCGAGCCGACGGGCGCTCCGCCCTCGATCGGCCACATGATCCTGCTGTTCGATCCGGCAGCCTTTGGCGGTGCGGAGAGTTTCGCCCTGCGCGGCGAGGAGATGTTCGCGGAGATCATCGCGCAGGAAGGCGCGCGCCTGCCCGGCGATCGCCGGCTGGTCCTGCGCGAGCAGGCGGCACGGGACGGCGTCGAGATTCCCGATGCGCTTTATGAAGACATCATGGCCCGTGCGGCCTCAAACTGACGAGAAACGAGTATGACTGACGGCATCATCATCCGCCCCGCGACACGTGAGGACGTTCCGCAGCTCTTCAAGCTTGTGCAGGGTCTCGCGGAATATGTGAAGGAAACCCACCTTCTGAAGGCGACGGAAGCCGACCTGCTGCGCGACGGCTTCGGGCCCGAGCCCCGCTTCAAGGCGGTCGTTGCCGACGACGGCACCGGGAACCTGCTCGGGAACGTCATCTATTCCGCCAATTACTCGACCTGGCTCGGGCGCTCTGTCTGCTACATCGACGATTTCTTCGTCTCCGAGGCCGCGCGGGGCAAGGGTCTCGGCAAGAGACTGATGGCCGCTGTCGCAGCCGAAGCGGTTGCGGCGGGACATGGCCGTATCGCCCTTTCGGTGCTGCACTGGAACCCGGCCCGCGAGATCTATCACCGGCTCGGCTTCAAGCACGAAGAGGAATGGCTGCGCTATTCCGTCTCCGGCGACGCCCTGAAAGAGCTCGCCAACGCCGCCGGTTGAGCCCCAGCTTACAGGCTTGACATCCGACGGCCGGTTAACCGCCAATTGACCTCAGGTTTCCTGGAGCGGGAGAAAGAGCATCATGAATGTCGATGTCGCGGGCGAAATGAACGTGCTTTGGGACGAGATCCAGCTGACTCTGGCCACATACGGCTTCGATGTCCTCGGCGCCATAGTGATCCTCCTGCTCGGCTGGGTCGTCGCCGGCTGGGCAAGCCGGGCGACCCGCAACGCGGTGGAACGGATCGGCTGGATGGACGGCACGATCAAACCGCTGATCGCGTCGGTCGTCCGCTACGTGATCATCGTGATCACCGTCGTCGCGGTCCTGAACCGCTTCGGGGTCGAGACGACCAGCATCATCGCCGTGCTCGGCGCCGCCGGCCTCGCCGTCGGCCTGGCGCTCCAGGGCACGCTCAGCAATGTCGCCGCAGGGGTGATGATCCTCTTCCTGCGTCCCTTCAAGGTCGGCGACTATGTCACCGCGGGCGGCAACGGCGGGACGGTTGCCGAAGTCGGCCTGTTCACCACCGAATTGACGACGCCCGACAATGTGTCGATCTCCGTACCGAACAGCCAGATCATCGGCGGCGCGATCACCAATTTCTCCCGCCACCCGACGCGGCGCATCGATATCATCGTCGGCATCGGCTACAGCAGCAATATCGACACCGCTTTCGCCGCGCTGACGAAGCTTGCCGAGGGCGATGCGCGGGTCCTCGCCGATCCGGCTCCGCAGGTCAGCGTAAGGGCACTCGCCGACAGTTCGGTGAATGTCGGGCTCCGCTTCTGGGTCAATTCCGCCGACTACTGGCCGACCCTGTTCGATTTCAACAAGGCGGTGAAAGAAACGCTGGACGCGAACGGCATCGAGATTCCGTTCCCTCAGCGCGTCGTCGAGCTCAAGAACCCGAAGTAAAGGCCTGGCCGGGCCAGATCAGTAGGTCCGGCCGAGCTTGAGCCAGTCGTGGCGGTCCCGGCTTTCGACGTCGATCACGTGGATCTTCCCCTCGCGCAGGACCGTGAGAGGAATCCGCGTCCCCGCCGGACCGAGCGCCCAGACCGAACGGAAGAAGCCGGCCATGTCCGTCACCGGCGCACCGTCGACCGCGACGAGCAGATCGCCGAACCGGAGCCCCGCCGTTTCGGCCGGACCACCTTCGGATACGCCTGAGACGATGAGATATCCGTTCACTTCGGTCGGATAGAGCCCGATCCATGGCCGGGCCGGTTCCGTCGAGCGCCCGAAGGCAAGCAGGTCGGCGAGGATCGGCTTCAGCAGGTCTATCGGCACGAACATGTTGCCCGCCTGCCCGCTCCCGCCCGCATCCTGCAGGATGAGCGAACCGATGCCGAGCAGACGGCCGTCTTCGCCGAACAACGCGGCACCGCCGAATTCCGGGATCGGAGGCGACGTGAAAATCGCCCCGTCGATGAGGTACTCCCAGCCGCCGGCGAAGGGATGCACCGAGCGGACCTCGACAGCCAGCGCCGGCACCGGCCCGACGCTCGCCGCGAGCGCCTTCTGGCGGCTTTCGACCGCGGCTGACGAGCCGAGCGCGACCGACGGCACGCTGAGGCCCTCGTAGGCTCTGAGGAGCCCGAAACCGGTTGCATGATCGTAGGCAACGATATCGGCCGGGAAACGGCGGCCGCTCCGATCGGTCACCGAAACCTCGTCAGCTTCCAGGATCAGATAGCCGATCGTCAGGATCAACCCATCATCCGCGATCACGACGCCAGCGCCCGCGCGTTCGGTGCCGAGGCGGGAGGCGGTTCTCGAATCTCCGGGAACGCGGGCTTCCACGCGGACGACGCTGAGCAGAGGATTCGCCGTCCCCGCCGCAGGGGCAGGGGCGGACGCGAGCGAAGACCCCAGAAGAACGAGGCAGAGCGTTAGGATAGCCGCTCCGCGTTGCACGAAGAACTGCACCTGCATCACTCCTCCGTCTGCTGCCGCGGCTCCGGGCCGCATGTCGAACGATATATGGCGCTCGAGCCGGCAACCAAGAGTCTCGCACCCGCCGCATGCGTCCTATCGAACGCAATACGCTTCAGCCCTCGAACTATGTTATTGTTCCCAAAGGATGCGACCCAAGACGCGGCAGGTGGTGAATGGCGAAGAACCATGCAAAGGAAAAAGCGCTGGAAGCGCTGGAAGCGACCGGCAACAACCGGCGCGAGGCGTCCTTGCTCCTCCGGGTCTGGGCCGAGTCGGACGAGAAACTGAAAGCAGATCTGGTCCGGCCGTTCCTCAACAATATCTGTGCGCTCGCGGTGCAGAGTGCGGCGGCCGGCCGAGCCACCCTGCGCAAACCGGCGTCCGGGCGCAAGCGTCCCGCGGACAATGCCGCGTCGCTGCTGAATGCGATCAGCGGCGGCGCCGCGCAGACCATGTCCAGCACGCGCAGCTCCGCGCCGCCGCCGCCGGCGAGCAGTGCGCGCCACCGGCAGGCCGTCACACTTCTCGCCTCGGCCTTCAAGCCCGGCAACAAGTCCTGAAAATGAACGGATGAAGTCGAGCGGCGGCCCTTACCTCGGCCGTGCCTCGACCATGTTTTCGTAAAGATTCGCGAGATAGGTCGGATCCGCGCCGATGCTGACCTGCTGGTTCGTCCGGCTGCGGATTTCCGCTGTCTCGGCCACGCCCGCCGCGACCATTTCCGGGGTCGGCTCGTCCGGAACCACGACCTGCCCGTTCTTGATCAGCCCCGCCAGCATGTCCTGGGAATGCTTGCGGAAGCGCTGGAACGAGGAATCCATGCCGCTGTCCCGCCGTGCCCGCGGGTTCGAGGCGCGCGACAGTGCCATCGAAAAGATATCGAGGATCAGGTTCGGATTGTAGCTCGCGATCCACCCGTCGACCATTGCGCCGAACACGGCCTCGACATAGACCCGCGCGCCGCGCTGCCCCATCAGGCCGCCGGCAAGCGTCTTGTCCGCTCCGGCGACCATCTGGTCCGTCGGCTGCTTCGGGACAATCGCGAAACCGGCCAGCTCAAGCGATTGAACGACGCCTTCCGCGTCCTTCTTGTACTGCTCCCACTCGTTCTCGATCAGGAAAGATCCGAGGATATCGACCTGATCGTTCTGCACACGGTTCAGGAACCGCGCGAATTCCTTCGCGACGTGCTCAACGACCGAAAATGTCTGCACCGGCTCTCTGCCGCGCATCGCCAACTCCTTAACAGGCCCGCCCGAAATCGGGGCCGGCGTGTGACTCTCGTTTGCTCCGCAAGGAGCGGCCCATGGGCCTATCCTCCGGAAATAAATTTAAAAACCGCGAAAACTCTAGCCGATGCGCAGCATGAAAAACAACGCCGTCTTTCCGACAGGCACTGGCCATCGGTCCGGAAGGTGCGATAGCGCACGCTGCCGTGCTATCGCGGCGCGCGCGTGAGAAAACGCGGCGGCGCCTGAAGATCGCCACCGGCGTCGGGCTTGCGTGCCGTGCGCACCCGCCGCTGCGGCGATTCCATATCCCGCCAATCGCGCTCCGTCTGAAACGGCTCGCCCTGAAGCGCCTCGCGAATGATCGCATGAGCGAGATGTTCGGCGGCCGAGCCGATATCGGTGCGCTGCCAGCCCGGCAAGGCATCGAAGGCGGCGCGCGCCATGAAGCGGTCGATCTGCTTGCCGGACGTGTAAGCCCTGCGGATTTCCCGCGTCACCTTGTCCGACGGACCGAGTTTCTCGGCAACCGTGTCCGAAAGGATACCAAGAGCCCTGCGATCTGTGGTCTCAAAGCTCGCCATCTAGCGCTCCATGTGACTGAACGGACACAAGATACGCATGCGGAAGCGCTCTGTCACCGGCTTCCTGCATCATCCGAATTTCCTGACCGCCGCCCTCAGCCCGCTCAGGACCTGATCTTCCAGAATTCCGCCGTTATCCGTGATCCGGTCGGCGATGACGACATACATGGCGTCGATGTGAAGCTGCAGGATCTCGAACTGGATACGTCCGAGTTCCGTCCGGCCGGCGACGAAATCGTTCAGCGTCGTCGCGATCAGGCTGAGGACGTTGTAGCCGATGGTCCCGCCCATCCCCTTGATCTGAAGACTTTCGTCAAAGACCAGCGCCAGCATGTCCTGCTGGGTCATATCGCCGTCGAGAACCGTCTGGACGCTGGTGCGCAGTTTGCGCAGCCGGGCCGCGAGATCGATCACGAAACGCTCGCGCGACTCGTTGACCACCTCCTCCAGCCGCCGCAATACGGCCGGGCTCAGACGCAGATCCATGCCCGTCCTGCTGTTGACGGCACGCGCGCGGAGTTCTTCGACAGGAGGCAGAAGCTTGGACTTCGCGGCGGTCAAACCGGCTCCCCAGATGATTATTGCCGACGGTCCGGGCCATCATAAGGCAGTTGGCGCCGTCTCCGGTCGGGTCCGTAGTACTTATCACTGTCAACGAAAGCGCGCGGATGCGCAATGATTCCAACCATACGTCGGTAGAAACCCTCGACTCCATACGGCTTTGCGATGAATTCGGTCACCCCGGCGTCACGGGCCTCGAAAACATGATCCTTGGCGGAGAGGGCGGACATCACGAGGATCGGCATCTGGCGGCTCCCGCCGGTCTTGCCGGACCGCACCTCGCGGATCAGATCGAGTCCGGAGCGCGGCGGCAGATGCAGTTCGGTGAGCAGCACGTCGACCACGTTCGATTTGAGCGCGGCGATCGCCTCGTCATAGCTATGCGCGACGAAAACCGTCGTCGCCCCCATCGTCAGCAACAAATCCCGCGCGAGATCGGCCGAGAGCTGATTCCCGTCGACGATCAGGAAATGGACGAGGCTAAAATCTACTTTCTCCGCCATGAACGGACCGGCCCTCTGGTTCTGTCCTTGCCTTATATCTCATTCCAGGGAGGCTTTTGCGAGCCAAACCATTGCTTCGCAAAGCCTTTGCTTCAATGCTCTCGCACAAATCGTACCAATTCCGTTTCGCGCCGACGGCAAGCATCGCCCGGCGACGATTGATATGGTTTCATCGAAGCCGGTGAAAAACTCACCGGAAAACCTCCCGCATACTTCTCAACTCCCAATCCGGCCGACGACATGCACCCGACAAAGCGTCTCATTCTCCACATCAAGAACAACCGCGCCGGGGAAGAGGCTTTCCGCTTCACCGAAGAGCGGATTACCGCGGCTCTGGAACGCCACAAGGGTGCCGCGGATCGTATCGATATCCGCGTGGATTGGGACCTCGACAATTTCGAAAAATCGATGCGGGACGCCGATGCGCTTGTGACCTGGGACCTGCCGACGGCAGGGCTCGCCGAAAAGGCACCGCACCTGCGCTGGATCCACATCATCGGTGCCGGGGTCGAACATCTGCAGCCGCTGACCTGGCTTCCGCCGCAGACCATCCTGACCAACAACCGGGGCGTCCATGCCGAAAAGACCGCCGAGTCCGCCGCCATGGCGGTCCTCATGCTGCACAACCGGATCCCCGCCTATGTAAGCAACCAGCGCGCGGCCCGCTGGAACCCCGTCTATGTCCCGCCGATCGCCGGCAAGACCGTTGCCGTGATCGGGGTCGGAGAAATGGGCGGCGCCGCGGCGCGCGCCTTCAAGGCGCTCGGCCTCAAGGTGCTGGGTATTCGCCGCGGTGCAGCCCCGCATCCGTCCGTGGACGAGATGCATGGCCCGGAAGACCTGAGGACCGTCCTCGGTGCGGCGGACTTCGTGCATGTCACGCTCCCGCAAACGCCGGAGACGACGGGACTGATCGACCGGCAGGCCATCCGCGCGATGAAGCAAGGCGCCGGCCTGGTCAATTTCGGCCGGGCGCCGGTGCTCGACCATGACGCGCTTGTCGAGGCGCTCCGGGACGGTCATCTCGGCGGCGCGATCCTCGACGTCCATGACCCGGAACCCCTGCCTGCCAGCTCGCCGCTATGGGAGGTTCCAAACCTGATCCTGACGCCGCACGTCAGTTCGGACGACGAGCGTTCCTATATCCCTGCGACGCTCGATCTGGTGTTTGAAAACTGCAACCGCTTGTTAAACGGAGAGTCTTTGAAGAATCGGGTCGATCCGTCGCTGGGCTACTGACTCAAGTAATCCTGTCAACGCTGCAGGTTTGAACTACTCTGGCTCAAACGGACCGGGCGCGCCCAAAGGAGCCAAATGAATCGGGTACTGGATGACGACGAGCGCATTCATGAATTTGCGGAGCTTCGCCGCAAACTGTCCGCACGTCTTCATTTGGCCGGTCTCGATTACTGGGCGTCGCTCAAGCGGATCAGCGATCTACCTGCGCGGAGCGAGTTCGACCCCGCTCATATTCCCTTACTTCTTCCGCATCTCATCTTTCTCAGGGTCACCCTGGACCCGCTCGACTACTGCTACAGGGTCATCGGCGGGACGGTGCGGGAGCATCTCCTGGCCAACTATACCGGCCGCTGGATCTCCGAGATCGCGCATCAGCGCCCCCCGAGCAGGCTGCACGCCAACCTGACGCGAGCCGTCACCGAGCGGGCCCCGGTGCTCTCCGACACGCCCTATGTCGGCACAAAGAAAGACTTTCTGAAGAGCGACGAACTCATCCTTCCCCTCGTCGACGAGAGCGACCAGGTCTCGCACCTGCTTGTGCTTCTCGACTTCGACCGGCGCCCGCTGCAGGTCGTCGGCCGCTGGTCGAGCAAGCGCGACTGAGGCAACAGTCTGTTCGGGATTGCTGCATATCGCGGGTATATTGCCGGTGCTAAGTTCCGTGCATGGCACCTTCGAACAAGATCCCGCTGACGCGCGACACGATCCGCTCCGGCCACATCCGGGAGCTCATCCGCCAGCATGCGACTACCTACAGGGTCCTGACCGACGAGGAACTGCACGCCTCGCTCGCCTCGATGTTTCCGGACGGCAAGCCCAATGAGGACGTCTGGCTGTTCGGCTACGGCTCGCTGATCTGGAACCCGACGATCCATTTCGCCGAATCCCGCTGTGCCACCGCGCACGGCTATCACCGTCGTTTCTGCCTGCAGACCCATCTCGGCCGCGGCTCGCCGGAAGTCCCTGGCCTCACCCTCGGGCTCGACCGGGGCGGATGCTGCCGCGGCGTCGCCTTCCGGATCACACGGGACACCGCCTATGACGAGCTCGAGATCGTCTGGCGGCGCGAGATGGTCAGCGATGCCTATATCCCCCGCTGGCTTTCCCTTGCGAGCGACGAAGGCTCGATCCGGGCGATCGGTTTCGTGATGAACCGCAAGCATGAACGCTATGTCGGCGAGATGCCGGAAGAGGAGATGGCGCGCACCATCGAGCGGGCGCACGGCTTTCTCGGTCCCTGCGCCGAATATCTCTTCAATACGGTGGACCATCTGGAGGAACTCGGCATGCCCGACCGCGGCCTGAAGCGGTTGCGCGACCGGGTCTCCGAAATCCGCTCGGAGGCGTCCCGGAAACCCGCTTGAGGACTCCGGTCTTTCTTGTACGGCGAAGCGGCGATAAAACCGAAGAAGGCTTTCAGAGGGACGCGCCATGGCCGTTAAGCCACTTGCTGCTAAAGCACTCTTCACCAGGACCGACCTGAAGCCGCATTCCATCCAGAGCACGGACGACCTTGAGGATATCGAGGCGCTGATCGGCCAGGAACGGGCGCTCGGCGCCGTCAAGTTCGCCGCCGGCATGCGGCAGCGCGGATACAACCTCTTCGTCATCGGCCCCAAGGGGTCCGGCCGGCACATGGCGGTGAACCGCTTTCTGCAGCAACGCGGGGCCGAACTCGACGCGCCGCCTGACTGGGTCTATGTGCACAATTTCGAAAAGCCCTACATGCCGCTGGCGATCTCGGTTCCGCCGGGCCGGGGCGAGCCGTTCCGCAAGGCCATGCAGGAGCTTGTCTCGGACCTGAAGGCGGTCCTGCCGACCTTGTTCGAGAGCGAGGATTACCGTCTCAGGATCGACGCGGTGAACAAGGACGCGGCCGAGAAGCAGCAGCACGCGCTGGAGGGCGTCGATACGGAGGCGCGCAAGCACGGCGTCACGCTGATCCGAACCCCGCAGGGATTTGCCTTCGCGCCGCTCTCCGGCCAGAAGCCGATGGCGCCCGAAACCTTCCAGCAGCTCCCCGAGGAAGCACAGAAGCGCTACCAGGAAGCCACCAAGGGCATGATGGAGGAACTGCAGAAGGTCCTTCACGGTCTGCCGATGATCGAGCGCGACCGGCTACGGGAACTGCGCAAGATCGCCCGCGAGACGGCACGGCACGTCATCGAGCAGGAAATCGCTGATGTCGCTGCGGTGATGACCTGCTGCGACGACGTTCTCGCCTATCTGAAGATCGTCGCCGACGACATGGTCGAGCATATCGGCCTCTTCATGCATTCCGACGAGGACGGTCCGCTCGCGCTGCCGAACGGCGGCAGCGGCGAAGGCGCGGTCGAGCACGATCCGGCGACCCGCTATCAGGTCAATGTCCTGGTCTCGAATATCCCGTCCGGCGGCGCGCCGGTCATAGTCGAGGACCATCCCGCCCTCGGGAAACTGATCGGGCGGATCGAGCACTATGCGCAGATGGGCACCCTGATCACCGACTTCACGCTGATCAAGCCGGGCGCGCTGCACCATGCCAACGGCGGCTTTCTGCTGATCAACGCCGACAAGCTCCTGCTCAACCCGATGAGCTGGGAGGCCCTCAAGCGGGCGCTCTATGCCGAGCAGATCACCATTGAATCGCCCTACATGACCTCCGCCACGGCCACCGTGCTGTCGCTGCAGCCGGACCCGATCCCGCTCGACCTGAAGATCGTGCTGTTCGGCGACTACCGGCTCTATCTGCTGCTCTCCTCGCTCGATCCGGACTTCCAGGACCTGTTCAAGGTCGCCGCCGATTTCGAGGAGGTGCTGGACCGATCGCCGGAGAACGACCAGCTCTTCGCCCGCCTCGTCGCCACCATTGCCCGCAACAACAAGCTACGCCGCTTCGGGCGCGACGCCATCGAGCGGGTGATGGAGCATGCGGCACGGATCGCGGGGGATTCCGAACGGCTCTCGACCCGCGTCGGCCTGATCGCCGACCTGATGCGCGAGGCCGACCACTGGGCCGGAGAGGCCGGCAAGCAGAGCGTCTCGCGCACTCATGTCCAGCAGGCCATCGACGCGCAGATCCATCGCGCCGACCGGATCAGGGAGCGTTCGATCGAGCAGATCACCCGCGGCACGGTGCTGATCGATACGGATGGCGCGAAGGTCGGGCAGGTGAACGGGCTCTCCGTTCTGCAGATCGGCACTTTCGCTTTCGGTAAGCCGAGCCGGATCTCGGCCACGGTGCGAGTCGGCGGCGGCAAGGTGGTCGATATCGAGCGCGAGGTGGAACTCGGCGGCCCGCTGCATTCCAAGGGCGTGATGATCCTCTCCGGCTATCTCGCCCGGACCTATGCGCTCGAGGCGCCGATGTCGCTCGCAGCGACCCTCACCTTCGAGCAGTCCTACGGCGGCGTCGACGGCGACAGCGCCTCCTCGGCGGAACTCTACGCCCTGCTTTCCGCACTTTCGGAGGTACCGATCGACCAGTCGCTGGCGGTGACCGGCTCGGTCAACCAGATGGGCGAGGTGCAGGCGATCGGCGGCGCGAACGAGAAGATCGAGGGCTTCTTCGACGTCTGCGCGGCGCGTGGCCTGACCGGCCGTCAGGGCGTTCTGATCCCGGCCTCCAACGTGAAGCACCTGATGCTGCGCGAGGATGTGGTCAAAGCCTGCGAAGAGAAGAAGTTCCGCATCCTGCCGATCACGACCATCGAGGACGGCATCGAGGCGCTGACCGGCAAGAAGGCCGGCGCGCGCGGTGCCAAGGGAAAGTACCCCGCCGGCAGCATCAACCGGCTGGTCGAGGACCGGCTGCTCGCCTTCGCCAGGGCGCGCTTCAAGGCGGGCAAGGGACAGAGCGGGCCGGTCAATACCTGACGGTCAGAGATAGGTCCCCGCGAGCGTCACCAGTTCGCCGCCGACACCGAGCTTGAAGCGCGAGACGCCGGGCATGTGCAGCCCGTCGACGCCGCCGAGATCGAGCCATTCGACGCCGAGCCCCTTCAGCTTCTCGATCGCGTTCCAGAGCAGCAAATTGTGGGCGTGCTTTTCCCGTCCCTCCACCCCGGTCCAGCCGACATAGTAGGTCGCGGCCCTGCCGTGCCGGACGGTGAGGAGCGCGGCAACCGGCTCGCTGCCGGAATAGGCAGTGAACACCTGCACCGCACGCTTGTCGCGCCCGCTGTCGGCGATGGCGGCGACAAAGGCACCGGCGGGCGCGCGGAACTTCCGGCGTTTGCGGTGCTGGTCGTGCCGGGCGAGCAGCCACTCCATCGGCGCGCCGCCATAGCCGCTGCGTACCCTGAGCTTGGCGCTTTCCGCGAGTTTCAGCTGATTGCGCCATTTCATGTGCAGTCCGCTGCGGAGCTCTTCGAGCTCGGGCCTGAGATCGAGCCAGACCGTACTGTAGCCGGTCACCACCGGCCGCATGCCGACAGCTCTGAGAAGCCCCTCGCTTGCCGCACCCGCGGGCAATTCGGGCGTCATGAAAAAAAGGTTCAGCTTTGTCACCGGATAGCGCCGCTTGATCAGACGGAAGACCGCTTCCCGTTCAGGCTCCGAGACATCGGCAAGAAAGACCGGGCCGCGGGTCAGCTTGGCCATCCGGAAGCCGCCAGGGAAACGCCATTCGAGCAGCAACGCGAGCGCTACGGGATCAGGTCCACGCATGAACACGGCAGGGACCGGCCGGTATGCCGAGACACGACCCATGGCGGCACCGTAGGCGGAGGCCTGCTCCAGCGGCGGACGCGCGGCCTTCGCCAGCAGTTCGTCCCACTGCCGCTGGTCGACGCTGTCCCAGAGAGCGACGATGCCGTCCAGTTCCTCGCCGCGCCTGTCGGTTCCGGCGCCTGACGCCATTGCTGTTTCCCCCGCCCCGTTCGCCGGTTAGTCTTAGCCCATGGCGCTCTTCGCACAATTCAAAAAGCCGCCGCTGATCCACGGGCAAAGGATCCCCGGCCGCCGCTTCACCCGCTGGGCGGCGCTCTATTTCATCGGCTTCGTGGCACTGCCGATCCTCGGTCTGACGCTGGCGCTCGACCTGATCGGCTATCTCGTCGCGGTGAAGCTGTTCGGCGCGTCCTGCTACGGGCTGCTCTGCTTCTTCTGATCAGGACTTGGCTTCGGGCAGATCGATCCCGGCCAGTTTCTGGAACACCTTGATCACAGCGGAATCGTCCTCCCGCCCGAGCCCGGCCGCCGCCGCTCCGAGAAACTGCTGGTGCGCCGCCGCCGAGAGCGGCAGCGGGAAGGTGAGCTGCTTGCCCGTCTCCAGCACGATCCCGAGATCCTTCACGAAGATGTTCACCGCGCTGAGCGGGGTATAGTCGCCGTCCAGGATATGCGGCACCCGGTTGTTGAACATCCAGGACGAGCCGGCGGAATTGGAGATCACCTCGAACAGGTCCTGCGGCGCCACTCCGGCCCGGATGCCGAGCGCCATCGCCTCCGCCGCGGCGGCGATATGCACGCCGGCAAGCAGCTGGTTGATGGTCTTCACCGTCGAGCCCGGTCCGGCCATGTCACCGAGGCGGTAGACCTTGGAGGCGATCGCGTCGAGCAGGAACCCGGCCGCCTCGAAGGCTTCCGGCCTGCCGGAACCCATCACCGTCATCTCGCCGGTCGCGGCTTTCGCGGCACCGCCGCTGACCGGCGCGTCGACCATCAGGATCCCGTGTTCCGCCAGCCGCGCTTCGAGATCCCGCGCATAGGCCGCCGGAACCGTGCTGCTGGCGACCACGACCGCACCTTTCTTCAGGTGCCTCACCGCGCCGGTTTCGCCGAACAGCACGCTCTCGGTCTGGTCGGCATTCACCACCAGCACGAGAAGCGCATCGACGTGGGCCGCGAGTTCGGCCGGGCTGGCCGCCCCCTTGCCGCCATTCGCGGCAAAATCCGCCACCGAGTCCGCGCGCACATCCGTGCCCCAGGTCTCGACGCCGGCCGCAACCAGCGAGCGCGCCGCGCCCATGCCCATGGAACCGAGGCCGATCACCCCGGCGATTCTCGCTTCTGCCATTCTTCTCTCCCTAGACCAATCCGCCGTTCACATGGATGAGCTGACCGGTAACGTAGCTCGCCTCGGGGGAAGCGAGAAAGCCGATCACCGCCGCGACCTCGTCCGGCGTCCCGCGCCGCCCCATCGGGATCGACGGCACGAAGGCGTCGACCGCCCCGGGCTTCAGCGCCGAGGGCGTGCCCGCATCCTTCTCGATGAAGCCCGGTGCGACGATGTTGGCCGTCGCCCCGGACGGCGCCAGGCGCAGGGCCAAAGCCCGCGCCGTCGCCTCGAGGGATGCCTTCGCTCCGGCCGTCGCCGCGAAGGACGGAAGATCGGTGCGCCAGACATGCGGGCCGAACGCACTGACCGCGACAGCCCGGCCAGCGGGCGAGCGTTCGAGATACGGCAGCGCCGCCTCCGCCATCTCGAAGAAGGAGCGCGCGATGGCGTCATGGGCCTGCTCGAAAAGCTCCGTGCCCGCCTCGCCGAGCGGGGCGCGGTCGGCATAGCCGGCATTGGCGATCAGAATGTCGAGACCACCGAACCGCTCCGTGCAACGCTCGACCAGCATGCGGCCGGCATTCGGTGCGGCGAGATCTGTCAGCAGGGTCTCGACCTCGGCCCCGGCCTCCCGGAGGCCGTCCGCGACACGCGAAAGCCCGGCTTCATTTGAACGGGTATGCAACAGAAAGCGGTCGCCGGGACGGAGCAGCTTCCGCGCCGTGGCGGCGCCGATCCCGCTCGCCGCGCCCGTCACCAGAATGGTTCTCGCATTCATCCCGCTCCCCCCCGGATATCAGCGCGCACTCTCGCACGTGACCTGCGCCGGCAAAAGAGGCGCTCGCGCCCTCATCGGGAAAGACAGAATTCTAGATCCAGCGCCGGACCCGCGCCTTGTACTCCACATAGGGCGTCCCGAACTTGCGTTCGAGATAAGCCTCCTCGCGCAGGATGACGCCATACTGCATCACCCCGACGAAGCCGATGGTGATGACGGGGAACCAGAGGGAATTGCCGAGCAGACCGATGCCTGCCAGCAGGATCACCATGGCGAGATACATCGGATTGCGGGTGCGGGCGAAGACCCCGGAGGTGACAATCGCCGTCGAGGGCACCCAGGGTTTCACGCTGGTCCCGGCGCGCTTGAACTGGCGCTCTCCCGCGATCGCGAGCGCTATGGCCGAAAGGATCACCGCGGAGCCCAGATAATAGCGCGCCCAGTCCGGCGCGAAGGGCCTGGGCCAGAGATAGTCGAGACCGAACCCGAGAAGCACCGCGATCAGCAGGATGACCGGCGGCGGCAGGATGACCCCGGCCGTATCCTTTTCTTCCGCCTGATTGCTTTCGTCGTTCATACCGTTCCCTCCACGACACTGAGCCAGGACCAGCGCTCCAGATAGCTGCCGCATTTGTAGGCGAACTGATGCGGCGTCGGGCTTTCGGGATTGAGACGCAATATGCCTCCGAACATATCGTCATAGCCATGCGGCGCGTAGACTTCGCCGGACGAAGAGATACCGCAACAGGTCCCGGCCACGACGAAACGCTCGATACAGGTCTTCGCCTCGAAGATCGGCGGGTAGGGTGCCCCGAACCGCTCTTCGAACCAGAGCGGAACCCGCGCCTGGTTCCGAATCTCGATCTCCACGCCGAGATCCCCGAAGAGTTCCGTACCGCGCCGGATCACCACATCCTCTGCGTCGTATCCGGTATCCGGATCGAAATAGACGATGTCGTAGTCGCGGATATTTTCCGTCGCCGGACGTCCGGAAAGACTGTTCCAGACAGCGCCGAAGAGACATCCGGCGACCAGCCATGCGTCGTCGACCCCAAGTTCCGGTAGGCGGTCGAGGATCGCCCTGTTCACAGGGTTGCGGTGGATCAGCGCGACGAACCGTTCCTGCATTTCCGCCTCGCTCACGCTTGCGCTCCCGCATTTTTTCGGCTTTGTGGAATACATCCCAACCACGACGGCGAATCCCGGGTCAAGCGATTGACGGGCGGCGCGCCCGATCCGTAAAAAGAAACATTCTTTCCTTCAGGACCGCTTCCGGTCCGCCGACTGGACCATCGCCAGGATGTCCGCAGCAACGCTTACCCGTCACGCATTCAGTCTTGCCATCGCGGCAGGAGGCGGCTGGGTATTTGCCCTCCTCCACGTCCCCTTGGCCTGGCTGCTCGGCCCGATGCTCGTCGTCGCCGCGATCAGCATGAGCGGCAAGACTCTCACGATGCCTAAAGGTGCGCGGCAGACCGGCCAGCTCCTGCTCGGAACCGGCATCGGCCTGAATTTCACCCCGGCCGTCGCCGCCTTCGTCATTGACCATATCGTGGTCATGGTGGTCTGCGCCCTCGCCTCGATCGGCTTCGGAATGCTCTCGGCGCTCTATCTCCGCCGGGTCGCGAAGGTCGATATCGCCACTGCCTTCTTTTCCAGCCTGCCGGGCGGCGTGGTGGAGATGGCGCTGCAGGCGACCCGCTGGGGCGGCGACATGGCCCCGGTCTCGCTTGCCCAGTCGCTCCGCATCCTCTGCGTCGTGACCACGATCCCGACCACCCTGATCCTGCTCGGCGCCACCGGCCATTCGCCGTTCGAGGTGGCGAAACTGCCGTTCGACCTGGAAGGCTTTCCGATCCTCATCGGAGCGTCCCTCGCCGTGGGCGGCCTGATGGCCTGGCGACGGATCACCAATGCCTGGATCCTCGGTCCGCTGGCCTCCGCCGCGCTGATCACCGTGCTGCAGCTCGATCTCTCGGGCATGCCACGGGAACTGCTGAACCTGTCCCAGGTGCTGATCGGCTGCTTCATCGGCCTGCGCTACCGCCGCGATCTCGTGCTCTCGCTGCGCCGCTTCCTGCCGCATGCCGTGGTGAGCACGCTGGTTCTGGTCGGCCTCAATGTCGCATTCGGAATCGGCGTCGCCGGCGTCACCGGCCTGCCCGCAGCCACGATGGTGCTGTCCGTCTCGCCCGGCGGAATGGCTGAGATGAGCATCACTGCCGCTGTGCTTGAACTCGGCGTGCCGCTGATCGCGGCGTTCCATATCGTCCGCATCTTCCTTGTCATCGGACTCTCGGGGCTTATTTTCCGCTATATTCTGAGTCCACGCAGCTGACGTAATCTGTATTCTCGGTTGATCGACACACATCAAAGCCGACGCCACGAACCGGCGCATCACTCCGGCCCGTCCGGGAGGAAAGCTCATGAATGCCATCGCCGCCGCCAATGACAGCGGTCTCACCCAGGAAGAGCGCGCCGAGCAGGAGCGCATGGTCCTCGACGCCGTCGAACGGTTCCTCGAGCGCGACGTGGCACCCTACGCGCACAAGCTGGAAGCGGAAGACGCCTGGCCGGAGGAGATCGTCGCGAAGATGTGCGAACTCGGTCTCTTCGGCGCGACCATCGGCGAGGAGTGGGGCGGACTCGGCCTCTCGGCCACGACCTATACCAAGATCGTCGAGCGGGTCAGCCGGGTCTGGATGTCGATCTCGGGCATCTTCAATTCGCACCTGATCATGGCCGCCGCAATCGAGCGCTCGGGGACCGAGGCGCAGAAGGCCGCCTGGCTGCCGCGCTTCGCCACGGGCGAACTTCGGGGCGGGATCGCGCTGACCGAACCGGATGCCGGCACCGACCTGCAGGCGATTCGCCTGCGCGCGGAGAAATGCGAGGGCGGCTACAAGCTGAACGGCACCAAGATGTGGATCAGCAACGCCTATCACGGCCATATCCTCGCCGTGCTGGCGAAGACCGATCTGGAGGCGAAGCCCCGGCACAAGGGCATGAGCCTCTTCCTGGTCGAGAAGGGCGAGGGCTTCAACGTCTCCAAGAAGCTGGAGAAGCTCGGCTACAAGGGCATCGATTCCGCGGGCTTCACGCTGGACGACTGTTTCGTCCCGGACGCCAACCTCGTCGGCGAGATCGAGGGCCGGGGGATGCAGCAGATCCTCGGAGGGCTCGAACTCGGCCGCATCAACGTCGCCGCGCGCGGCGTCGGCATCGCCCGCGCCTGCCTCGAGGAATCCGTACATTACGCACAGATCCGCAAGACCTTCGGCAAGCCGATCGCCGAACACCAGGCGATCCAGCTCAAGCTCGCCGACATGGCGACGCAGGTCGAGGCCGCCCGTTTGCTGGTGGAACAGGCTGCCGCCGCCTACGACCGCAAGGAGCGCTGCGACATGGAAGCCGGGATGGCGAAACTCTTCGCCACCGAGGCGGCGCTGCATAACAGCCTCGAGGCGATGCGCCTGCACGGGGCCTACGGTTATGCAAAGGAATACAATATCGAGCGCTATTACCGGGACGCGCCGCTGCTCGCCATCGCCGAGGGCACCAACGAGATGCAGCGCCTGATCATCGCCAAACAGCTGGTGCAGCGGCACCCGGCCTGAGCGCCCCCCCAACACAGAAATTTCTGCCTTCTTTAACGAGGGCAAAGCTAGCTCAGAAGCCCGGCTCATGCCGGGCTTCCTGATTCTGGGCAACGGCGCTTTCGAAATGCCGGAAAAACAAGGTTAACGGGTATTTACCGTCTTTCCCTGCAATGCGTCATATGGAAATATGGCAACCAGGGCGGGTCTCGGATGGCTCGTATCAATTTTTAATATATTTTAGAGAGTCATAAAAATGGGTCTTTATACCGGCATTTCCTTTGTTCCCGGCTCGACGGTTCACTACACGACGGAGCTGGACTTCTCCTTCACACTCAACGGATTTTACGAGATTTCCTCCTCCGAGAAATCGATCACCCATTCCGTTTTCAACGAATGGGAAAGCCAGCTCAATATCGACTTCGTCTTCACCTCGAACACCTACGCCGCCGACGTGTTCGTGATGGAAAGTTTCATCGACGGCTTTGGCGGGACCCTCGGAGTCAATATTCCCTATGACGGCAACGGCGACGGACTCATCGCGACGGACGGCGTCGATTATGACTTCATCGTCATGGACTACTACGACTCAAGCTATTTTACGGCCACGCTGCGGCATGAGGTCGGACACGCGCTCGGGCTCGATCATGACGAGACTCCCGGAAGCCTGATGAACAGCCGTCTCGGCGGCACCGAGACGATCACCGATTACGATATCGCGAAGGCGGCCGCGATCTACGGCTACAACAAAAGCGGGACCGCCGGCGCCGAGAACTGGACCGGCAGCCAGACGGCAGACAGGTTCAGCACGCTCGGCGGAAACGACGTCGTCCAGGCGGGGCTCGGCAACGACACGGTGATGGGCGGCGACGGCAGCGACATCCTGATGGGCGAGTCCGGCACGGACTATCTCTCGGGCGAGGCTGGCAACGACGTCCTTTACGGCAATAAGGAAATCGACTTCCTCGACGGCGGAGCCGGCGACGACACGATCTTCGGCGGCCAGAACAGCGGCACGGCCAGGGTCGACGCCTACGGCAATCTGCGCCAGCAGGACGGCGTGGAAACCCTCCTCGGCGGCGACGGCAACGACTCCATCTTCGGCAATTACGGCCAGGACCTGATTTCGGGCGGCAACGGAAACGACACGATCTTCGGCGGCCAGAACGAGGACACGATCGACGGCGGCGCCGGCGACGATCTCATCCTCGGCAACCGTGAGAACGACGTGCTCACGGGTGGCACGGGCGCCGACACGTTCTTTTTCGCGACCGACGCCCAGGGCAACGACACGGTGACGGATTTCAACGCCGCGGAGGGCGACCGGCTGAGCTTCACGACCACCTACTCGACCTCGAGCTCGGGTTCGGATCTGGTGATCACCCACGGCGGCGGCACGGTCACGCTGATTGGCGTCGGATCGACCGGTTTCGACGCTGGATGGATTGCTTGATACGCCAGGACTAGGCGATTCTCAAAGCACCCGGCCGATCGACATATAACCGCCTTTACTTTGAGTGAAGCTCGCAGGGCCCGCCGAAGCGGGCCCTGCGTAAGGCTTATTTGTTCATCCGGTTCTTGACCAGATCGTCGACCACCGCCGGCTCGGCCAGGGTCGAGGTATCGCCGAGCGCGTCATGCTCGTTCGCGGCGATCTTTCGCAGGATACGGCGCATGATCTTGCCGGAACGGGTCTTCGGCAGGCCCGGCGCCCACTGGATCAGGTCCGGCGAGGCGATCGGGCCGATCTCCTTGCGGACCCAGGCGACCAGCTCCTTGCGCAACTCCTCGGTCGGCTCCAGCCCGGCATTCAGGGTGACATAGGCGTAGATGCCCTGGCCCTTGATGTCGTGCGGATAGCCGACGACCGCCGCCTCGGCGACCTTGTCGTGGGCGACCAGCGCGCTTTCGACCTCGGCGGTACCCATGCGGTGGCCGGAGACGTTGATCACATCATCGACGCGGCCGGTGATCCAGTAATAACCGTCCTCGTCGCGGCGGCAGCCGTCGCCGGAGAAGTAGCGCCCCGGGAAGGTGGTGAAGTAGGTCTGGATGAAGCGTTCATGATCGCCATAGACCGTGCGCATCTGCCCCGGCCAGCTGTCCTGGATGCAGAGGTTGCCCTCGGTCGCGCCGTCCAGGACCTTGTTGTCCCCGTCGACGATCACCGGCTGGACGCCGAAGAACGGCTTCGTCGCCGAGCCCGGTTTCAGCCTGGTCGCCCCCGGCAGCGGCGTGATCAGGATCCCGCCGGTCTCGGTCTGCCACCAGGTATCGACGATCGGGCAGCGCTTCTCGCCGACCACCTCGTGGTACCACATCCAGGCTTCGGGATTGATCGGCTCGCCGACCGAACCGAGGATGCGCAGGCTCTTGCGGCTGGTCGACTTGACCGGCCCGTCGCCCTCGCGCATCAGCGCACGGATCGCGGTCGGTGCAGTGTAGAAAATCGAGACATTGTGCTTGTCGCAGACCTGCCAGAAACGGCTGAAATCCGGATAGTTCGGCACACCCTCGAACATCAGGGTCGTGGCGCCGTTCGCCAGCGGACCGTAGATGATGTAGCTGTGGCCGGTGACCCAGCCCACGTCGGCCGTGCACCAGTAGATCTCGCCGTCGCGATAGTCGAAGACGTACTGGTGCGTCATCGAGGCGAAGACCATGTAGCCGCCGGTGGTGTGCAGGACGCCCTTCGGCTTGCCGGTCGAGCCGGAGGTATAGAGGATGAAAAGCGGGTCTTCCGCGTTCATCTCCGCCGGCGGACAGTCTTCCGAAGCCGCATCGCAGATGTCGTGATACCAGTGGTCCCGGCCCTCGACCCAGTCGACCTTGCCGCCGGTGCGCTTGACGACGACCACGGTCTTGCAGTCCGGGCAGTCTTCCAGAGCCTTGTCCGTATTGACCTTGAGCGGCACCTTGCGGCCGCCGCGCAGGCCCTCGTCGGCGGTGATGACGATGTTGCTTTCGCAATCCTGGATCCGCCCGGCGAGCGCGTCCGGCGAGAAACCGCCGAAGACGATGGAGTGGATCGCGCCGATGCGGGCGCAGGCCAGCATGGCGACCGCGGCCTCCGGGATCATCGGCAGGTAGATCGTCACCCGGTCGCCCTTCTTCACGCCGAGATCCTTCAGCGCGTTGGAGAACTTGCAGACGTCGCGATGCAGCTCGCGATAGGTGATCTTCTTGTCGTCCTTCGGGTCGTCGCCTTCCCAGATGATCGCCACCTGGTCGCCGCGCTCCGCGAGATGCCGGTCAAGGCAGTTCGCCGACGCGTTCAGGGTGCCGTCATGGAACCATTTGATGTGCAGGTCGGAGGCGTTGAAGGAGACGTCCTTCACCTTGGTGTAGGGCTTTATCCAGTCGATCCGCTTGCCGTGCTCGGCCCAGAAGCCTTCCGGGTTCTCGACCGACTCCCGGTACATTTTCTCGTAACCGGCCTCGTCCACATGCGCGGTCTTGGCGAGATCCGCCGGCACCGGAAAATCATGGACTTCCCACATTGTTTCCCCCTCTCTGCTCCGATGCGGATTGCTGACCGCATCCGTCGTGATTCGTTGGGCGCCACTATAGCAATCGTAAGCACGGGGTTAAGCGATTTTTGTGCGCTGCGTTGACGCGGAACTCAGCCGCCGCTTGCGAAATTCAATTCCGCTTCGAGCGCCTCGACACTCTCGGCATCGACCACTTTGGCTGCGATTTCGAAGGGAAAGCCCTGCCGGGCAAGCGCCGCGAGGTCGCGATCTCGGGTCTCCGCGCGCTTTTCCGCGCTGCGAAAGGGACCGATCCTCCGGCGGCGGGCATAGCGGAACGCCGCGTCGAGCTCGCCAGTCCCCTCTTCGCGCACCGCCTCGAGCGCGGCATCGATATCCGCCGAGGCAACACCTTTCTCCATCAGCTTGCGCTGGATCATCCGCGCCGAGCCGCCGCGCGCGGCGAGCGAACGCGCCCGGGTCTCCGCGAACAGCCGGTCGTCGAGGATCCCCGCCTCGCCATAGCGCCGGATCAGTTCCTCCACCATCGCCGCGCCCTCCGCAGGATCGGTGCCGTGATGGGCGGAGGAGACCCGCACACGGCGCATCAGCACGTTGCGCAGGTTCGCCGCCGAGCTCGCATAGCGCTCCAGATACCAGAGCGCGACATTCTTCAGATAGCTCTCGGTGATCCGTTTCGGCACCTTCTTGGCCCGGCGCGGCTTGCCTTTTGCGGCCTCGTTCTGACTGTCGTTCATCGGGTTTCCGGGCGCCCGCGGGTTGTTTCCCGCCGGGCATGCCCCATCTGGTTGCTGTCACTCCACTCGGCGCCTATTGTGCGCGCCGACCGCCCACTCGCCAACGGCCCAGTTCATGACAGACCGCCCGTTCGTCCCGAACGACAACGAGACTTTCGTACCCGTCCCCACCGTCCGCCATGTCGGCCGGGTGAACTGGGTCGGGGTCTGGACGCTCTACGAGAAGGAAGTCCGGCGCTTCCTCAAGGTGATCACGCAGACCGTCTTCGCGCCGGTCGTGACCTCGCTGCTGTTCCTCGCGATCTTCACCCTGGCGATGCACCGCTCGATCGATCTCGGCAACGGGATCAGCTATTCCGAGTTCCTGGCGCCAGGCCTCGTCGTCATGGCGATGATGCAGAACGCCTTCGCCAACACCTCCTCCTCGATCATGATCTCCAAGGTGCAGGGCAATATCGTCGACGTGCTGATGCCGCCGCTCGGGCCGGGCGAGCTGCTCGCCGCCTTCGCCGCCGGGGGCGTCACCCGCGGCCTCGTGGTCGGCATCTCCACCGTCGTCACCATGTCGTTCGCCGTCGGTTTCCACGCCGCGCACTGGCCGGTCGCGATCTTCTTCGCGATCTCCGCCTCGCTCGCCATGTCGCTGATCGGCATCGCCGCCGGCATGTGGTCGGAGAAGTTCGACCATCTCTCCTCGGTGACGAACTTCGTCATCCAGCCGCTCGCCTTCCTCTCCGGCACCTTCTATTCGATCGACCAGCTGCCGGGGATCTGGAACCAGCTCGCGCATCTCAACCCGTTCTTCTTCATGATCGACGGCGTGCGCTACGGCCTGATCGGCTGGTCGGATTCGAGCCCGCTGGTCGGTGCCGCGGTGCTGACGGGGATGAACGCGGCGCTGATCCTGCTCTGCTACCTGCTGCTGAAGCGCGGCTACAAGATCAAGAGCTGACCTCGCGCCGGTAACGCTCGGCCCATTCCGCGCTCTCCGCGTCGGCGAGCTTTCCGGCCCTGATCTCCACCCTTTCCGCGATCGCGGGATCGCGCCCGAGCGCACGGAGCACCTTCGCCAGCTCCGCCTTCGGATCGCGGCTGAGATCGTCGTAATCGACGCGGACCGGCTCGATACCGTGCGCCACGAGCCAGTTCGCCCACCCCGCATCGGCCGCCGTCAGCCGTGCAACGAGATCCGCGAGCTGCGCGGAATCGAATTCGGCCGGTTTCGGCGGCGCCATACGTTCGCGCTCAGAGCCGTCGGCATAACGGTGCCAGAGACCGGTCTGCTGCGCCTTCAGGAAAGAGACCGCCTGCGCCACCTTGTCCGCTCGGGTCAGGTGCACGAAGAGCACTTTCCCGAAGGCCCGCTCCAGCCGCGCCGGAGCGCCGGGAAGCCCCGGATGGATCCGGTCGAGCGCCGCGTCGAGCTCGCCGAACGTCTCCCACATGATACGCACGCCGAAGATACCGGTGTCGCCGGTTCCCTCGCGGATCACAGCGTCGAGATAGGCCCTATCGATCCCGGACGACGAAAGTCCGAACTCCTCGGCATATTCGGCGAGGTCTTCGCGCCGGAAGAAGGAATGCGGGTTCCCCGCCACACCGGTGCCGGCAAGCAGGTCGCAGAGCAGCGTGCTGCCCGAGCGCGGGGCTGAGCAGAGAATAAGGGACTGGTACATCGCCGCGCGTTTCCGCAAAGCCGTTTCGATCCCGCGAATTAACCATCCCGGACCGCGCCAGGCACCCGCGAAGCACAGCCGGGTTCAGCTTTGCCCGGCTCCTGTTGCACGGCGGGCACAAAACCGCTGGTCCCGGCGGGCGCGTCTGCTATTTTGCGCCGGTTACGGACGATTTGGCGGAAGAGACCATGCCCGCAGATGCGACAGCACCCGCGCCGGAAAGCGGCGCAGCGGCCCCGCGCGAAAAGCGCAGCACCGGGATTCTGCCGAGCCAGACGATCCGCGAGATGATCCGGAAAGGCGAGATCTCCTCCGAGACCCCGGTGATCGACGGGCAGATCCAGCCCTCCAGCATCGACCTCCGCCTCGGCAAAAAGGCCTACCGGGTGCGCGCGAGCTTCCTTCCCGGCCGGAACGCCACGGTGCAGCAGCGGCTCGACGCGCTCTCCATGCACGAGATCGACCTGACCGAGGGCGCGGTGCTGGAGAAGGGCTGCGTCTATATCGTCCCGCTGCAGGAAAGCGTCTCGCTGCCGGCCAAGGTCTCCGGCACGGCGAACCCGAAGAGCTCGACCGGACGGCTCGACATCTTCACCCGGCTGATCACCGATTTCGGCACCGAGTTCGAGAGCGTGCCGGAAGGCTACGAGGGCCCGCTCTATGCCGAGATCAGCCCGCGCACCTTCAGCGTACTGGCCCGCACCGGCTCGCGCCTCAACCAGCTCCGCTTCCGCCGCGGCAATCCGGTGGCGAGCGACGCGGCGATGCGGCGCCTTCAGGACAGCGTCAAGCTGGTGCACGGCCAGGACGCCGACATCAAGGAGGGCGTGGCAGTCAGCGTCGATCTCACCGGCGATCCGAAGACCGGGCTGATCGGCTACAAGGCGAAACAACATACCGGCCTGATCGATATCGACCGGCCGGGCGCCTACGAGGTTTCGGACTTCTGGGAACCGCTCTACCGCCTGCCGAACCGCCCGGCGGAGCTGGTGCTGGACCCGGACGAGTTCTACATCCTCGCCTCGAAGGAATATGTCTCCGTCCCGCTCGACCATGCAGCGGAGATGCGGGCCTACGACACCCGCGTCGGCGAGTTCCGCGTGCATTACGCCGGCTTCTTCGATCCCGGCTTCGGCATGTCGGAGGCCGGCGGCGAGGCCACGCGCGGCGTGCTCGAGGTGCGCTCCCACGACGTGCCCTTCGTGATCACCGACGGCCAGGTCGTCTGCCGCCTGGTCTACGAGCCGCTGACCGAGGTCCCGGACAAGATCTACGGCGCCGGCGGCATTGGTTCGAACTACCAGGGCCAGGGGCTGAAGCTCGGCAAGCATTTCAAAGCGGGCTGAATTCGCCGCGTCTGAAGCACAAAA
The DNA here is from genome assembly GCF_017640745.1 of Nisaea sp. Classification (GTDB taxonomy): domain Bacteria; phylum Pseudomonadota; class Alphaproteobacteria; order Thalassobaculales; family Thalassobaculaceae; genus Nisaea. The sequence goes on from NZ_JAEPQA010000018.1 coordinate 88,828, forward strand.
AAACAGTCAGCGCAGCCCCGAAATGCCTCGGCATCCCTGAGCGTCGCTGACTGTCTCGATGGAGCGTGAACGGGCCGGAAGCGGTCGCTTCGGGCCCTGCCGGTCAGACCGTGATGTCGACCCCGCCGGAGGACGCGGCTTGCGCGCCGTTCGACTGGGCGATCTGCTTCGCCGTCTCGACGGCGCTGCTGACGACCTGGGCCTGGACCAGCTGCTGCTGTTTGTCGGACCGGAACGCGAAGATCGCGACGGTCGACTGCACTGGCGTTGTCATGGGCGGACTCCTTTCTGGCACTTCCGCTTTTCGAACCCTGGCACTATAGGGCGCACGGCTTAAGGAGTCATGAAGGATCGTCTTGGATTTTATGGGTTTTCCCACACAAATGAACGGGTCGGGAGGGAAAAACCGGCACTTATTCCGAAGATTCGTCCCCGGGACGGCGGCGCTCCACTACATTCCCCTTGGCGTTCCCCGGATTCCGTGCTTTTTTCGCTTTCCGGCGGCGCCGGGGATCGGTGCCGCCATTTCTTTTTCTCAGGAGAGGAAAGTTGGTTACGACGGTGATGCCCACTTACGGGCGTATAGATATCGCTTTTGAGCGCGGGGAAGGCCCTTATCTGTACAGCACCGAAGGCCGACGATTCCTCGATTTCGCCTCGGGGATCGCGACCAATTCGCTGGGCCATGCGCATCCGCATCTGGTCGAGACGCTGAAGCAGCAGTCGGAGAAGCTCTGGCACGTCTCCAACCTCTACGAAGTGCCGGAGCAGAAGCGGCTCGCCGACCGTCTGGTCGCGAACTCCTTCGCCGACACGGTGTTCTTCGCCAATTCCGGCGCCGAGGCCAACGAAGGCGCGCTGAAGATCGCCCGCAAGTACCAGTGGGAACGCGGCGAGAAGGAACGGCACGAGATCGTCTGCTGCCGCTCGGCCTTCCACGGCCGCACCCTGACGACGCTCTCGGCCGGCGACAACGAGACCTACCGGACCGGCTTCGGCCCGCGCCCGGAAGGTTTCCGCCATGTCGCTTTCGGCAACATGAACGAGATGCGCGAGGCGATGAGCGCGAAGACCGCCGCGATCCTGGTCGAACCGATCCAGGGCGAGGGCGGGATCAACCCGGCGGATGTCGAGTATCTTAAGGCGTTGCGCAAGGCGGCGGACGAGTTCGACGCGCTGCTGATCTACGATGAGGTGCAGTGCGGCATGGGCCGGACCGGCAAGCTCTGGGCCTATGAATGGTCCGGGGTCGCGCCGGATATCATGAGCCTTGCCAAGGGTCTCGGCGGCGGCTTCCCGGTCGGCGCCATTCTCGCGACCGAGAAAGCAGCCTCCGGCATGGCGCCGGGCACGCACGGCTCCACCTTCGGCGGCAACCCGCTGGCGATGGCGGTCGCGAACGCGGTGCTCGACGTGATCCTGGCACCGGGCTTCCTCGAGCACGTGACCGAGATGGGCGAGCTCTTCGCCAAGCGTCTCCGCGATATCGCGGCACGCCATCCGAAGCTTATTTCGGAAGTGCGCGGCAAGGGCCTGATGATCGGGCTCGCCTGCGTCGGCAAGAACACGGATCTGCAGGCCAAGCTGCGCGAGGCCGGTCTCCTGACCGTCGGCGCGGGCGGCAATGTGCTCCGTATCCTGCCGCCGCTGATCATCGAAGAAAGCCATGTCGCGGAAGCCTGCGGCATCATCGAGAAAGTCTGCGCGGACATGGACGCCTCTTAAGGCGCCGGGCCGGTTCCTCTCGCGGGAACCGGCCGCTTCCGCCCCCGAAGACGGAATCCCAAATGAGCGATATCAACCATTTCCTCGATCTCGACCAGATCGACTCCCTCACCCTTCGGGCCATGGTGGACGAGGGTCTCGCCATGAAGCGCGGCGAGGCGGGCACCGAGAAGCCGCTCGCCGGCAAGACGCTGGCGATGATCTTCGAGAAGCCCTCCACCCGCACCCGTGTCTCCTTCGAGGTCGGCATGAAGCAGCTCGGCGGCGACGTCGTCGTACTGAACGCGGCCGACCTGCAGCTCGGCCGCGGCGAGACCATCGCCGACACCGCCCGCGTGCTGTCGCGCTATGTCGACTGCATCATGATGCGGACGTTCAGCGCCGAGAACATCCGGGAAATGGCTGAATATGCCACGGTTCCTGTCATCAACGGCCTGACCGACGCGTCCCATCCGTGCCAGCTGATGGCCGACGTGATGGCCTTCGAGGAGCATCGCGGTCCGATCCGCGGCAAGGTCGTCGCCTGGAGCGGCGACGGCAACAACATGGCCTCTTCCTGGATCCATGCGGCCGCGAAGTTCGGTTTCGAGCTCCGCATCGCCTGCCCTGCCGAACGCAGCCCGGACCCGGCCCTGCTCGCCTGGGCGGAGAAGAACGGCGGCAAGGTCACCCTGCTGCACGATCCCGAGGCCGCGGTGGCCGGCGCCGATTGCGTCGTCACCGATACCTGGGTCTCGATGGGCGACGACACCACGAACGCGCACAATCAGCTCGCGCCCTTCAAGGTGACGGAGCAGCTGATGGCGAAGGCGAAACCGAACGCGGTCTTCATGCATTGCCTGCCGGCCCACCGCGAGGAGGAGGTTTCCTCAGCGGTGATCGACGGCCCGCAATCCATCGTCTTCGACGAGGCGGAGAACCGCCTGCATTCGCAGAAGGCCATCCTGCACTGGTGCCTCTCCTGAGAGACACGATCTGACGACTGAGGACTCATAATGAGCATCGCCGACATATTCGCCGAGTCGGGCCACGATGATTTGCTGCTGCCGTTCCAGGTCAATCCGTTCGGCCTGCGCGGCCGGCTGGTGCGCCTGAACTCGGCCGCCAACACGATCCTCTCGCGGCATGATTATCCGGAGCCGGTCTCGCTGCTGCTGGGCGAGCTGATGACCATCTCGGTCTGCCTCGCCGGCGCGCTGAAATACGAGGGCGTATTCTCGCTGCAGATCAAGGGCGACGGACCGGTGCGCAGCATGGTGGCGGACATCACCAGCGACGGCTATATCCGGGGCTACGCGGCCTTCGACAACGACGCGGTCGAGACCGCTGCGGCTGAAGGCGACCTGACGGTGCCGCGCCTGTTCGGCGGCGGCTACATCGCCTTCACCGTCGACCAGGGCGCCGACATGGAGCGCTATCAGGGCATCGTCCCTTTGTCCGGGCAGACCCTGGTGGAATGCACCCACGCCTATTTCCGCCAGTCCGAGCAGCTCGAGACCGGGATCAATGTCGCCGTGCGCAAGGACGAGTTCGGGATCTGGCGCGCGGGCGCCCTGATGCTGCAGCGCATGCCGCTTGAAGGCGGCGACGCGCCGGAGCCCGGCAAGGCCCGCCCGATGCACGATGTCGACGCGCACGAGGATGCCTGGCGCACCGCGGTGGTGATGCTGAGCAGCGCGACTCCGGACGAGCTCGCCGGCACCCGGATTGCCCCGGACCGCCTGCTGTTCCGCCTGTTCCACGAATCCGGGATCGTCGCCTATCCGGCCCAGAAAATCGTCGAGCAGTGCCGCTGTTCCCGGGAGCGCGTGGAGACCGTTCTGGTCTCCCTCACGCCGGAGGAAGTGCAGGACATGACGGTCGACGGCCTGGTTTCCGTGACTTGCGAGTTCTGCAAGTCGCACTGGGAGTACGACGAACCGGCGCTGGAAAAGCTCAGGGCAAAGTCTTCCGGGAATTGATCACATTCCCGCCCCATATCTTGCGCTAGTATGGGTCATCGACCGGTTTTCCGAGGGGGATCAAATGCGGAAACGTCTTGCGCTGCTTCTTTTCGTCCTGATGCTGCCGCTGCTGTCGGCCTGCGAAACGCCGCCCTCGGCGACCTTCCCGGAACTCACCTTCCGGCACAAGCAGCCGGTCCGGGTGGCGGTCGGTTCGATCGAGGTCTTCAACGAGTTCCGCATTCCCTTTGCGGCACCCAACGTCGAGCACAAGATGCCGGTTGCACCCGGCCCGGCGGCCGAGCGCTGGGGCGCGGACGTGCTGCAGGCGACGGGCGGCACGGACAAGCTTGTGATGGTCATCACCGACGCCTCGGTCACCGAGACGGCGCTGAAGAAGAAGACGGGCCTCACCGGCGCCTTCACCACCGACCAGACCGAGCGCTATGCCGCCCGGATCGCGGTCCGGCTCGAGATCCGCACGCCGGAGAACAAGCGCCGTGCCGTCGCGGAAGCCTTCGCCACGCGCAGCGCGACGATCGCCGAGGATGCCTCGCTCGCCGACCGGGAAACGCTCTGGTACAAGCTGACGGAAGAGCTGATGGACGATTTCGATACGGCGGTCAGGCCGCAGATCACTGCCCATCTCGGCGAGTTCCTGCGCTAGCGGCAGGAGAGAAAACCGGAGCGGCCACGCCGCTCCGGCTCCGGAAGGTCAATAATCAGAGATTCGCGAGCACGTGCTCGGCGCTGGACACTTCGAAGGCCCGCGGCTCTTCGACGAACAGCTTCGTCACGGTGCCGTCCTCGACGACCATGGCATAGCGCTGCGAGCGGGTGCCCATGCCGGCGACCGAGACGTCCATCTCGAGGCCGATCGCCTTGGCGAGTTCGCCGTTGCCGTCGGCGATCATGGTGACCGCGTCGCCGGCTTTCTGATCCTTGGCCCAGGCGCCCATGACGAAGGCGTCATTGACCGAGGTGCAGGCGATGGCGTCGACGCCGCGCGCCTTCAGGTCGCCGGCCTTTTCGACGAAGCCCGGCAGGTGCTTCACGGAACAGGTCGGCGTGAAGGCGCCCGGAACGGCGAACAGAACGACCTTGCGGCCCTTGAAGAATTCCCCCGTGTCGAGATCGTCGATCCCGTCAGCGGTGTTGGTTTTCAGTGTCAGCGCCGGGATCTTGTCCCCAACCTTGATCGTCATGTCTGGTCTCCCCCTATGACGTCCTTGCGGCCGGAGCGGCCGCGGTGATTCATGCTGCTAGAGATAGGGTCCGCCGGCGGGAATGCCAGCACCCTTATCCGCGTGCGTCCCGGATCGCGGTTTCCACCGCCTCCAGGTTCAGAAGTTCCGGCAGCGCCAGACCGGCAGGTGCCGCCGGACCGTAGACTGCATTGAACGGAATACCATAGCGGCCGAAAGATGCGAGATATTCCGCGATGGCGGGGTCGGGCGTGGTCCAGTCCGCCCGCATCGCGACAATGTCGCCGGAGGCGATCCTTTCGGCGATAGCACCATTTTCGAGCACCAGCGACTTGTTGACCTTGCAGGTCAGGCACCAGTCGGCGGTGACGTCGACCAGTACGGTCTTGTCGGCCGAGACGAGCCGCGCGATCTCGCGCCGGTCGAACGGCTGCCAGTCCACCGCGCTCGCCGTCGCCGCCGGCGCCCGGTTATCCCGCGCCGTCGCCTGCACGCCCAAGCCGATCACCGCCGCCAGCGCCAGCATGGCGGTGAGTCCGGCGATACGGCGTCCGGTGCCTTCGTGCCGCGCCCGCCAGGCAAGCGCGACGGTCAGGAGCAGAGCCAGCGCCGCAAGCAGCGCGGCATCGAGCGGCGCGGCAATCGCAGCGAAGACGGTAAAAAGCCAGAGCGCAGTCGCGAGCAGCGCCAGCGCCAGCACACGCCGGAACCAGACCATCCAGGGCCCCGGCTTGGGCAAGGCCCGGGCAAGCCCCGGCAGCAGGGCCACGAGCAGGTAGGGCGCTGCGAGGCCAAGCCCCATGACGGCGAAGACGGTCAGGATTTCCGCCGATCCGCGCGAGAGGGCGAAGCCGACCGCGGTGCCGAGGAAGGGTGCGGAGCAGGGGGTCGCCAGCAGGGTCGCGAAGGCGCCGGTCAGAAAATGGCCGGTCAGCCGCCCCTGCCCGGCATCGCCGCCGGCAAGCCCGAGCGCGGCGAGGCGCTGCGGCAGGTTGATCTCGAAGAGGCCCGCGAGATTGCCGGCGAAGAGCACGAGCACCGCGACCATCAGGGCAAGGAACAGCGGCTGCTGGAACTGGATTCCCCAGCCGACTGCGAGCCCGGCCTGCTTCAGCGCGATCGCCCCGCCTGCAAGCAGCAGAAAGGAGGCCAGAATGCCCGCCGCGGACGCGAGGAAGCCCGTGCGGATCGCCGCCTTGTCGGCACCGCCATATTTCACCGCGCCGACCAGTTTCAGCGACAGCACCGGCAGCACGCAGGGCATCAGGTTCAGGATCAGTCCGCCTAGAAAGGCGATGCCGAGGATCGCCGCCAGCGCGGCCCAGCGTCCGCTCTCCGCCCCCTCGTCCGCCGTGCCGACAATCAGGCTGCGCTCAAGGAAACGGTCGCCGTCGACAAGGGTCAGCGTCACTTTCTCCTCCGCCAGGCGGCCGCCTTCCGGCACCGAGGCCGGAACGGTCAGGACCGCGGAGAGCCGGTCCGGCGCGAAGTCCACCTCGGGCTTGCCGAAGGCGAACCCGGCCCGCGCTTCCGGGAAGACGTCCGGCTCCGTCAGCGGGACCGCGGAGGTGACCTCGACGGCCAACGAATGCGGCACCGGCGAGCCGACCGCGGAGACCGAGGAAATATCGAGGCCGAGGCCGCTCAGATCCTGCGGCACCCGTGCCCGGAAGCGGTCGATCAGCTGCGCGAAGGGCGTCGGTTCCGCCGGACCGGCCGCGATGTCGAGCGCGAGCTTGGCGTTCAGCGGCACGCAGATATCGCTGCAGGCGAGCGCGTTCATGTCGGCGCGGAGCGCGAGCGGCGCGCCCGGCTCCGTCAGGGCGGCGCGGATCGGGATCACCACCTCGTCATGATAGCCGTAGGTCTCCAGCCCGAAGAGACTGAACCGTTCCGGCACCGGCCATTGCCACAGGGCCGCCCCGAAATTCTCCGAGCCGTCCCAGGCGATTTCCGGCGGGAAGCCCGCGTCGCCAGGCGCGCGCCAGTAGATCTTCCAGCCCTCTGCCAGACGGAACTGCAGGCCGAGAGGCACATCGTCGCGCCCCTCCGTCCCGCTGATGGCGGAGATCAGGCGGACATCGGCGAAATCGGTGCTGACCCAGTCCGACGCCCCCTCCGCCGCGCGCGCATCCGGCGCCGACGCGGCGATTGCCGCAATCAGGCCCAGAAGCAGGAGCAGGGTTGGAATGAGGGGGCGCGAGACCCAATTCATAAGCTCAATGTCCGACTTTGTTTCCGGGGGCCTTACACCGCCCCTTCAGGGATATATAGTGGACCTCGGGGCGTACGTCGGTCACATTTTCCGGAACCCTGCGTCCCGGCAGGATCAGAAGGCTGAAACGAGCGGAACCGCAAGCATGACGACTACGGTCGCCGACGAAACCGAGGAAGGCTATCTCACCGGCCAGCTGCTGGTGGCGATGCCGGCGATGCGCGACCCGCGCTTCGCCCGGACGGTGATCTATGTCTGCGTCCATAATGCCGAGGGCGCGATCGGCCTGGTGCTGAACCGGCTCGTCGGCTCGATCGAGTTCACCGATCTGGTCGAGCAGCTCGATATGAATCTCATGGAGGCGGATATCGTCGCCAACCCGCCGGTGCATTTCGGCGGTCCGGTCGATACCGAGCGCGGCTTCGTCCTGCACAGCGCCGACTACCAGAGCGAGGAGACGCTGGACATCGACCGGGAAGTCGGCCTCACCGCCACCGTCGACATCGTCCGCACCATCGCCTCCGGCCAGGGCCCGAAGAACCACCTGCTCGCCCTCGGCTATGCCGGCTGGGGGCCGGGCCAGCTCGACGGCGAGATCCAGGAAAACGCCTGGCTCAACGTGGAGGCCGACAAGGCACTGGTCTTCGACACCGACCTCGACAGCAAGTGGGACCGGGCGCTGAAAAAGCTCGGCGTCGATTCCGCCCTGCTCTCGACGGAAGCTGGTCGGGCTTAGATCTCCGCGCCCCTCATCAAGAAACACGCCAGAACGTCACATTATCGAGCCAAAGCACGATTGCTGCATTGTCTCTTTTTTGATACGTTCTGGATGTTTGATGACATGGTACCTTGAGGTCGACGAACGCGCGGCGAGGGAACTTCGGACTTTTCCGGCCGACATAAAGGCACGCATTTTTCGAGTGGGACAACTCCTGACGGAATTCGGGCCTCAGAACGTCGGCCTGCCCCATGTGCGATATCTGAGACACAAAATCTGGGAGATGCGGGCATCGGGGAAAGACGGGATCGGACGAGCCCTCTACTTCACCGCGGAGGGATGCCGCATTGTCATCCTGAGTGCCTTCGTCAAGAAGACCCAGAAAATGCCGCAGCGGGAACTCGCGAAGGCCCTGAAACGGATGTTGGACAATGGCTAAGAAAATCGCATTCGCAAAGTTGCGGGCGGAACTGCTTGAGGACCCGGAAACCCGCGTCGAATACGAAGCGCTCGAGCTGGAATTCGAAGTCGCGCGAAAGATCATCGCAGCCCGCACAAGAGCCGGTCTGACCCAGCAGGCACTGGCGGAGAAGATGAACACGTCGCGCAGCACCATCGCGCGCCTTGAGGGAGGAAAGACGCTCCCCTCCCTCGAAACGGTCCGTCGCGTCGCGCGTGCGACCGGAACGGAAATCCGGCTCTCGATCCACGCCTGATGCGAAAGACCTGCGGGTCACTCACGCCGCCGGCAGCAACTCGTCCACCAGCGCCATCCAGTAGCCGATCCCGAGCGGGATCGAGGCGTCGTTGAAATTGTAGTCCGGGTAGTGCAGCTTGCCCGACCTGTGGTCCGGCGCTGCGGTGCCCATCCAGATATAATTCCCCGGCCGCTCGTTCAGCATGAACGAGAAATCCTCGCCGGCCATGCAGGGGTCGTGCTCGCGGATCACGTTCGCCGCGCCGACCACGTTCTCGGCGATCCCTGCGGCGACCTCCGCCTCGGCCGGCGGGTTGATCGCGGGCGGATAGTTCTTGCGGTAGTCGATCACCGCCTCACATCCGAAGCCCTTGGCGATACCTTCCGCCAATGACCGGATGCGCGCTTCCGCGAGATCCCTGACCGCCGGGTTGAAATAGCGCACGGAGCCGCCGATCACCGCCTCGTCCGGCATCACGACATAGGCGTCCGAGCCCCTGAACATGGAAACGCCGATCGTCGCGGTCTCGTGCGGCGAGACGTTGCGGCCCGGCACGCTCTGGATCGCGGTGACGAGATGGGCCGCCGCCAGCACCGTGTCGACGCCGTCGTGGGGCATGCCCGCATGGGTGCCCTGGCCGCGCACGGCGATGTCGAAATAGTCGATCCCGGCCATGGTCGGCCCGGCGAGCGGACAGAAGGTTCCAAGCGGCAGGTCCGGCCAGTTGTGCAGGCCCCAGACGCTCTTGCAGTCCGCCTTCTCGAAAAGCCCCTCCTCGACCATCACCCGGCCTCCCCCGCCGCCCTCCTCCGCCGGCTGGAAGATCAGCGCGACGGAGCCGGCGAAATCGCGGCTTTCGGCCAGCAGCTTGGCGGCGCCGAGCAGCATCGCGGTGTGCCCGTCATGGCCGCAGGCATGCATCTTTCCGGGCACGGTCGACGTGTAGGGGTGATCGCCGGTCTCCTGCATCGGCAGCGCGTCCATGTCGGCCCGGAGTCCGATCGTGGGTCCGTCCGCCTTGCCGCGCACGATGCCGACCACGCCCGTCTTGGCGATCCCGGTCAGCACCTCGTCAACGCCGAATTCCCTCAGCTTCTCGGCGACGATGCCGGCGGTCCGCACCTCCTCGAAGCCGGTCTCCGGATGAGCATGCAGGTCGCGCCGCCAGGTGGTGACCTCCTCGTGCAGGGCCGAGATGCGATTGTGGTGGCGGGAGGAAAAGGCGGGCGTCTGGGTCATGGCATATCCGCAAGATGTCGGCGGGTCCGGGCTTGCCGGAAGGAACAGACGGGAAGGATGCCCCGTCGCCGCGCCGGTTTCAAACCGTCATTCGGCGCGAACGGAGAAAGACTCCGTGCGGATCAGTTCCAGAAGCGGGGCGACGGCCGGGTTGTCCGCCTCCCGCCGCACCTTCAGCACCACCTCGAGCGTCGGCGCGTTCGTGAGTGGGCGGGCGACGATGTCGGAAAGCTGCCCGTCACAGATCGATTCCGGCACCAGCGCCACCCCGAGACCGGCGGCAACGAGACGGAGGATGGTGTTCTGCAGCTGCGGCTCGAACCGGAAACGGGGCACGATGCCATCCGCCGCGAAATAATCGGCCACCGCCCGGCGCAGGGTTTCGGCGATCCCGGCGGGCGTCGCGATCAGGTCCGCGTCCCGGAGATCTCCGGGCCCGAGCTCCTCCAATGCCGCAAGAGGATGCGAGGGCGGGGCGACGAGGCAGAGCCGGTCGGTGAAAAGCTTTTGGGTCTCCAGCTGCGGCAGGACGCGGCCGGAAAAAGTGATCCCGGCGTCGAGCTCGCGGTTCAGCAGCTTCGTCTCGATCTCCGCCGGCGTGGTCTCCGAGAGCGACACGCGAACATCCGGCCGGATCGCCGTAAAGCCGCTGACGATACGCGGCACGATGCGGTGCGCCGCATGCATCATGAAGCCGAGACGTAACTCGCCCTTCTGACCTTCCGCAACCAGACGCGCGTCCCGGCAGGCGGCTTCGAACTGCGCCAGCACCGCGCGGGAGTCCTTCAGAAAGCGCTGTCCGGCCGGCGTCAGCGAGACCTGGCGCGAGGTGCGCTCCACCAGCCGGGCACCGAGATCGCGCTCCAGATTGGCGATCTGCCGGCTGAAGGGCGGCTGGGTCATGTTCATGCGCTCCGCCGCCCGGCCAAAATGCAGGGTCTCGGCCAAGGCGACGAAGTAGCGCATCTGCCGCGTATCCATTGATACCTTTATTAACTCAATTTATGCTTTGATCTGGATTGGATTGTATCGATAAGACGGCGTAGAGAAAAGCCGTACCGCAACGAAACGCTCCGGCCATGCTCTCCAATCTCCTCGTCGTCCTGCCGATCTTCGCCCTGATCCTGACCGGCTTCGTCGCCCGCCGCTCGGGCGCGCTCGGCCCGACCGCGACCCGCGAAGTGAACCGCTTCGTCGTCTATCTCGCTCTGCCGGCCATGCTCTTCAGCATCATGGCCAAGGCCGATCCCAGGGAGATCTGGCAGCCGGACTTCATCATCGCCTTCACGGCGGGCTGCGCACTGGTCTTCGGAGCGACGCTCTGGGTCCGCAAGCGGCAGGGCTGCCATCTCGCGGACGCCGCGATCGACGGCCTCAATGCGAGCTATCCGAATACCGGTTTCATGGGATTCCCGCTGGTGCTGGCGGTGGTCGGCTCCTCGGCCATGGGCGCGACGATGATCGCGACCATCCTGACCGCCTGCGTGCTCTTCGCCGTCGCCATCGTGCTGATCGAGTGCGCGCTGCAGACCGGATCGCGCCGCCGCGACATCCTCGCCAAGACCGCGCTCGCCCTGGTGAAGAACCCCCTTCTCGTCGCTCCCGCCCTCGGCGCCGCAATGATGGCGTCCGGTCTCTCGCTCCCTGAGACTCTGGACAGCTATCTGGCGCTGCTGGGCGGGGCGGCCTCCCCCTGCGCCCTCGTCGCCCTCGGACTGTTCCTCGCGGACAATGCCAATGCCGCACGGGCGGAGGTCCCGGTGTCGAACAGCCGGGTGCAGGCGGTGCTGGTCGCATTGAAGCTGGTGGTACAGCCGGCCATCACCTGGGTGATCGCCGTGCCGATCCTCGCCCTGCCGACGGGCGTCGCGCATCTCGCTGTGCTGCTCGCCGCGCTGCCGACCGGCACCGGCCCCTTCATGCTGGCGGAGTTCTACCAGCGCGAGGCGCTGCTCACGAGCCGCGTGGTGCTGACCACGACAGTGCTCTCGGTCGCCTCGCTCTCGCTCTATCTTTCGATTGCAGGGTAAGCCCTAGAACTTCTTCAGCTCGTCGGCGAAGTTCGGATAGAACTCCTCGCGCAGCAGCGCGAAGAGAATGTGGTCCTGCCAGCGCCCGTCAATCTTCAGGTACTTGCGCGCCAGCCCTTCCTCGGTGAACCCCGCCTTCCGGAGCACGCCCTGGCTCGGATAGTTGCGCGGCAGGCAGGCCGCCTCGATCCGGTGCAGGGCCAGTTGGTCGAAGCCGAAGGAACAGACACCGTGCACCGCCTCGCTCATGTATCCACGGCGGGCGAACGGGCGGCCGATCCAGTAGCCGATGGTGCAGGACTGGGCGACGCCGCGGCGCACGTTGGCGATGGTGATGCCGCCGACCAGCGCGTCGTCGCTGCGGCGGTAGATGAAGAAGGAATAGCCCTGGTCACGGGCCCAGTCCTCCGCATAGCGCGAGAGGCGACGGCGGAAGGCGGCACGGGTCAGGGCATCGTCCGGCCAGCGCGGTTCCCACTCGACAAGAAAGTCCCGGCTGACGGCGCGGAGCTCCGCCCATTCACCCCAGTCATTCTTGTTCGGTTGCCTCAGATAGAGACGCGGCAGCGTGACGCGCGGCTCGATCTTCGACGGCGGGAAAAACGTCAGGACCAATCGGCGATCCCCCTTGGAGTCCTATGCCGACGATCATTTTTCCTGCTAACCGTGCGGAAGGCAAGCGGAAGTGCCCGCCCGGCCGTCAGTTCAGCCGCGCCCGGATGCTGTCATAGGATTCGAGCTGCCCGGTCGGGCCGAGCGCCGCCAGGGTCGGGGTCGAGGCCAGCAGGCGTTTCGCCGCCCGCCGGATCGCCGCCGTGTCCACCGCATCGACCTTCGCCACCAGTTCCTCGACCGGCACCGGCCGGCCATAGACCAGCATGTGCTGGGCCAGCTGCTCGCAGCGGTTGGACGTGCTCTCGCGGCTCATCAGCAGGCCGGAGCGGAGCTGGGTGCGGGCACGCTCGACTTCCTGCTCGCTGACATTCTCCGCCACGTCCTTCAGTTCGTCGCAGACCACGGGGACGAGTTCCGCCGCGTCCTTCTCGCCGGTCCCGGCATAGATCGAGAACATGCCGCCGTCATTGTAGGCGGCGCTGAAGGAATAGATCGAATAGACCAGGCCGCGCTTCTCCCGCACTTCCTGGAAGAGGCGCGAGGACATGCCGCCGCCGAACAGCATGGAAAGCACCTGCTGGGCGTAGAAATCCTCGTCATGGAAGCCCATGCCCTCGAAACCAAGCAGCAGGTGGAGCTGCTCGAGATCCTTCTCGACCCGGCTCTCGCCGCCCTTGTAGGCCGCGGCCTCGGTCTTCGCGCCGGACTTCGGTGCGAGCGAGCCGAAGCCGCGCTCGACCTCCTCGACCACCCTGTCGTGCTCGACATTGCCCGCTGCGGAGAAGACGAGGATATCGCCTGCGTAATTACCGTTGATGAAGGACATCACGCCGTCGCGGCTCATGTCGCGGACGATCTCCGAGCGCCCCAGCACCGGCCGGCCCATAGCCTGGTCCGGATAGGCGACCTCCTGGAAATAGTCGAACACGATGTCGTCCGGCGTGTCCGCCGCCTGGCCGATCTCCTGCAGGATCACGTGCCGCTCGCGGCTGAGCTCGGTCTCGTCGAAGGTCGACTGGGTCAGGATGTCCGAGAGGATATCGACGCCGAGGGCGACGTCCTGCTTCAGCACCTTGACGTAGTAGGCGGTCTGCTCGCGCGCGGTATAGGCGTTCATATGCCCGCCGACCGCCTCGATCTCCTCGGCGATCTGCGGCGCCGTGCGGCGCTTGGTGCCCTTGAAGACCATGTGCTCCAGCAGATGCGCGACACCGTTCTCGGCCGCAACCTCGTGCCGGGTCCCGACATTCAGCCAGGCCCCGAGGGACACGCTCTCGACGCTCGCCATCCGGTCGGTGACGACCCGGATGCCGTTCGAGAGTTCGGTGATGCGGACGCCGTTCGCGGCGTTACTCATGCAGCATTCTCCTTGCCGGCAACGATGCCGGCTATATGGGTACTGACGGTGCCGTAGTCATTGGCCAGCACCGTCATCCGCTCCTCGCGTTCCAGCAGGTCGGCGAGCCGCGCCGGCAGCGCCGGGCGGATACCGGTCGCGGCCTCGACCGCGTCCGGGAACTTCGCCGCGTGGGCGCAGGCGAGCGAGATCAGCGGTTCGTCCATGCCGATATCGCCCGCGGCGCGGGCCTTGCGTGCGGCACCGAGGGAGACGGCGGAATGCGGATCGGTGATCTCACCGGTCTCCTCGAAGACTGCCTTGATCGTCGCCTTGGTTTCCGCCTCGTCGGTGCGATAGCCGTCGAACACGGCGCGCGCCTTCTCCAGCATGCCTTGCGAGATCGTGAAGCTGCCGTCCTTGCGGAAGGAGGTCAGCACCTCGGTCACGGCGGCGCCGTCGCGGTCGTAGAGATCAAAGAGGAAGCGCTCGAAGTTGCTCGAGACCTGGATGTCCATGCTCGGGCTGATCGAGGGCTTCACGCCTTCAAGCTTCATCTCGCCCGAGGCGAGGAAGCGCGAGAGGATGTCGTTCTGGTTCGTCGCCACCACCAGCCGGTCGATCGGCAGGCCCATCTGCTTGGCGGCATAGGCGGCGAAGATATTTCCGAAATTGCCCGTCGGCACCACGAAGGAGGCCGGCCGTTCGGCGGTCGCGCCGACCGAAAGGGCGGAGGTCACGTAATAGACCACCTGCGGCAGGATCCGTGCCCAGTTGATCGAGTTCACGCCTGAAAGGTTGTACCGGTCGCGGAAATCCGGATCGTTGAACAGCGCCTTCACCATGTCCTGGCAATCGTCGAAGGTGCCTTCGAGCGCGATGGCATGGACGTTCGGGGCATCGACCGTCGTCATCTGGTGCTGCTGCACCGGCGAGACCCGGCCCTTCGGGAAGAAGATGAAGATCTCCGCGTTGGTCCGGTCGCGGAAGGCCTCGATAGCCGCCGAGCCGGTATCGCCCGAGGTCGCGCCGACGATGGTCACCTTCTCGCCGCGCTTCGCCAGCACATGGTCGAACATGCGCCCGAGCACCTGCATCGCATAGTCCTTGAAGGCCAGCGTCGGGCCGTGGAACAGCTCCATCATCCAGAGATTGGCGTCGAGCTGTTTCAGGGGCGCGACGGCACTGTGGCCGAAGGAGCCGTAGACCTCGTCCATGATTTTCTTCAGCGTCGCGTCGTCGAACGCGTCGCCGGTGAAGAGGCGGCAGATCTCGAACGCGGTCTCGGCATAGGTCAGCCCGGAAAGCCGCTTCAGGTCGGCCGCCGAGAGCTGCGGCCAGGTCTTCGGGACATAGAGTCCGCCGTCGCGGGCGAGGCCCGTCAGGAGCACGTCTTCGAAGCCGAGTTCGGGAGCCTTGCCCCGGGTACTGATATAGCGCACGTCCGCCGTCTCTTTTCGCTGTCCGAAAGAGCGCAACCTAGCGGTGGCCAAGGGTTCTTGCAACAATGCCCGCAGCCAACACGACAGGGACGACGGGACGGGCTCCATGGCACTCGACTGCATCGCGATCATGACGCCGGGGGACATGGGTCATGCCATCGGCCGCCGCCTCGCCAAGGGCGGGCTCCGGGTCGTCACCAACCTTCAGGGCCGCTCGGCCCGCAGCCGCGCCCTGGCGGAGAAGGCCGGGATCGAGGATCTCGGCTCCGACGCGAGCCTGCTCGCCGAATGCGACGCCATCTTCTCGATCATGCCTCCGGATCAGGCGGGCGGTTTCGTCGACCGGATGGCGAAGGCCGCGGGCACACTCACGGAGAACCCGCGTGCCGCGCTGGTGGACCTCAACGCCATCGCCCCCTCGACCGCCCGCGCGCTGCGTGACAAGGCCGAAGCGGCCGGCATCCGCTTTCTCGATGGCGGCATCATCGGCGGGCCGCCCTATCCGGGACGACCGAGCCCGCGGGTCTATGTGAACGGCCCGGGCGCCGAGGCGTTCGAGGCGCTCGGGCCGGCGCTCGACATCCACGTCGTCGCGGGCGAGGTCGGCGCCGCCTCGGCGTTGAAGATGTGCTTCGCTACCCTGACCAAGGGCGTGCAGGCGCTGGCGATCCAGAGCTTTGTCACGGCGGAACTTGAAGGGGTCGGCCCGGAGTTTCGCGCCGAGATGGAAGGCGCCCAGGCGAACCTGCTCAAAAGCCTCAGCAACAGCCTGCCCGGCATGCCGCCCAAGGCCTATCGCTGGATCGGAGAGATGGAAGAGATCGCTAAGACCTACGGCGACGCGGGCCTCAGCTCCAAGACCTTCGAGGGCGCGGCGGAGGTCTACCGCTTCGTCGAGAGCACGCCGCTCGGCAAGGAAGTGGTGGAGAACCGCACCATGGGGACGGACCTCGAGGATCTGGTTTCGCGGCTGGCGAACGCGCTGCGAGAGCGTCAAGCCTAACGCGCGTACCCCAGCGGCAGCGCCGTCGTGTACTTGATCTCCTCCATCGCGAAGCTGGAGCTGACCTCGGAGAGGTCGGCGATGGAGATCAGCCGTTTGTAGACCGCGTCATAGGCATCGACGCTCGGCACCACGATGCGCAGCAGGTAATCGACGGTACCGCTCATCCTGTAGAATTCCAGCACCTCGGGAATGTCCGAGACGCCCTTCGCAAACTTCTCAAGCCAGACGTCGTTGTGCTGGCTGGTCTTGATCATGACGAAAACCGTGAGCGGCACCTCGACGGCGCGGCGGTCGAGTAGAGCGACTCGCTTGCGGATGACGCCCTGCTTCTCGAGATTCTGGACACGGCGCCAGCAAGGAGTGGAAGAGAGCCCGACCCGGTTGCCGATCTCCGAGACCGAGAGTGCGGCGTCTTCCTGCAGCAAGGCCAGGATGCGGCGGTCGACATCGTCCATCGCCATGCTCTTTATCCTCACTCTATTAGAAAATTATTCCAACAATCTGAGGAAAAGCGTGAAAGATAGCAAACAAATTGCGCCAGATTGGGTGGACAATAGCGCCCTGTTCGCCTTTCAGCCGGGAGCCCAGCCATGATCTTCAAACTCTTCACCAGCCATCCCGAGTCGGTCGGCGAGAGCTATTGGCAACACTTCGGGTTCGCGACGTCGACGGGCGCGGCGATGATGCTCGGCGGGCTCGCCTGCATCGCGCACGGGCTGTTCCCGTTCCTCTTCACGCGTACCGGCAGCAAGACCATCGCCCGGCTCTACGAGCGCATGTCCTCCGGCGCCCGCCACAGGGTGATGGCGACGAACCATGCGGAGCTGGGCCGGCAGCAGCCCGCTGAATAATTTGCGACAGTTTACTGAACAGTCTGACCGGGCGTTTTTCGAATTTTAATGATTATTGCCGCAGTGTAGAGCACAACAGCTAAACCCGCCCAAGCAAAGAGATAAGATAATACAAATACTGTGCGAGCACCTAACATCATTGCGCCTTCTGGGTGCCAACTCTGCCCAAGATTGGCTCTAAATAACGCGAAAATGATTACCAACCCGATCAGCACAAGCAGCGCCACGCCAAGTCGCCACAGCAATCCTCTAACATTCAGGCCTGTGTAAAAAGAATTCAGAATCACACACGCGATAATAGAAAGAAACGGAATCGACACATTTGCATATGGCTGGTAGTAAGCCGGCAACAGGGTCAAACCGGTCAGGAAATCTTGCCATGGCAGCAAAATCGTTGAGATAGCAGGAAGCGCGAAATCACGCCATTTCTGGAACAAAGCGCCAAGACCAAAACTCATGACACTTACTCTTGAATCGTTGTTACTGGCATCTCAACGGAGCCATATCCGCTAAAATTAAGAACGACATTGACTGTTTGTCGTCGAGCAGGAAATGGAACAGATTCTGAAAATTCTTTTACAGTAAAATTTGGCTCATGAAGCTTCATATACTCGTTAAGCGATGGAAAGATTTTAAAAAATTCTGGATCCGTACCTAAAAAATCGACCTCAACCGTATCAGATCCAGAAAATATCTCAAGATCAGTTTCATCAACTCGGATAGAGAATATCGAAATAGGCCGAATTTTTTCTCCATCGAACTGCAGATACTGGCTTGCAGTTATATCTACAGAGAAAAATTGGTTATTAATTTCTGTGTTTTTGCCCCCGCCACCTCGAAGAGTTTCAAATACTTTTGAATTTTGAGGCAACGCGATGCGTGCGGCCGAGAGATGCCGAAATAAAGCATTCTTATCTTGAGTATTGCGGCGCAATTGATCAAGGGCGCGCTCAAAAGCCGAACGGGATACGAGCGCGGACTCCAAATTAATTTGGTCAGACATAGATGCAAATGTGGGGAATCCCCATTGAGGATTCGAAAACGTGACCTCAGATGGACGAAGAACCGCTTCAACATCCATATTTTCTGGAGCGACACCATGATACAGAATTGTGTCCGACCTAGCCCACTGATTATCCGTCGCAGAAAACCTCTTGTATGCGCGATCTTTAGTTTTCGCGACGCCTTTTAAACCTGTCTTTGTCCACTCAACCCATAACGGCCGACTATGTTTATTGTAAACGCATCGACCAAATTCATAATCGCCGTGAGGATCTTTCGTGAAGAAACTGATAAATTCAAAATGATACCCAGAATCGTCTCGGCCTCCTTTCGCAGCCTCTCCATTTTTCGGAGATGGGCATAGTCGAGAGTGTGGATGTGCATCGGCTGCGAATATTCCAATTAGAAAACCACAGGCGCCTAACAAGATTGCAGGCAAAACATACCAGCGCATGATCTCACCTCGATCAGGATGATATTGTACGACCCACCTTCAATCTATACGCGCAAAGAAGAATTTAGGAGCCCTTTTCTCGAAAATCATAAGCGCCCCTTACGCGAGATACCGCTTCCGTAAATGCCCAATAAATGCGTCGGCGCTGAGCTCGGAGCCGGTCGCCTCCGCGAGGATCTCGTTGGTGAGCTTGGAGCTCGCCTTCCGGTGCACATTCTCCCCAAGCCATGACAGGAGCGGTGCGAAATCACCCTCCGCAATCTGTACGTCGAGATCCGGCAGCGCGTCCTTCGCGGCCCTGAAGAGCTGCGCCGCGGCCAGCGCCCCGAGCGTGTAGGTCGGGAAATAGCCGAACGATCCGTGATACCAGTGGATGTCCTGCAGGCAGCCGTCCCGGTCGTCCTTCGGCGCGGCGCCAAGCGAGGCCATCATGCCGTCATGCCACGCACCGGGCAGGTCCTTCACCTTGAGGTCGCCCGCGAGGAGCGCCTTCTCGAGGTCGTAGCGCAGCATGACATGGAGCGGATAGGTCACCTCGTCCGCATCGACCCGGATCAGGCCGCGGGAAACCCGGTGGCCGAGCCGGTTCAGGTTCTCCGGCGAAAGCGCCGGCCCGTCCTTTCCAAGCACGTCCGACGCGAGCGGCGCCAGGAAGCGATAGAAGGCCGGCGAGCGGCAGGCCTGCATCTCCATCAGCAGCGACTGGCTCTCATGCATCACCATGCCGCGCGAGGATCCGACCGGCTGGCCGCGCCATTCCGCCGGCAGTCCGTGTTCGTAGAGCGCATGGCCGGTCTCGTGGATCACCCCCATCAGGGCGCGGGTGAAATCCTCCGACGAATAGCGGGTCGTGATCCGGATATCCTCCGGGATGCCTCCGGTAAACGGATGCGCGCTCTCGTCGAGACGGCCATGGGTGAAGTCGAAGCCAAGCGCGGCCATGACCTTCTCGCCGAGCGCCTTCTGCCTGTCTGACGGGAACGGCCCCTCCGGCTGAAGCGCCTTCGGCCCGGCCGCCTGATGCGCGAAAATCTTCTCCATCAACCCCGGGAGTTCGGCCTTCAACGTGGCGAAGATCGGATCAATCGAGGCCATGTTGCCGCCCGGCTCGTAGCTGTCGATCAGCGCGTCATAGAGGCTGCATCCCAGCTTCTCTGCCTTCACCTGACCGTATTCGCGGGTCAGGTCGAGGACGCGCGCGAGCTTGTCCGCGACAGCGGCGAAATCGTCCCGCTTGCGGGCTTCACGCCAGGCATTGACGCAGGCCGAGGTCGCCCGCGAGCGCGCCTCGACCAGATCGGCCGGCGCGACGGTCTCGTTGGTATGGACCCGGCGCATCTCACGCAGGTTCGCGCGCTGCCAGGGGTCCAGCGCCGTAGCGGCGGCTTCCGCCTCGGCAAGCTCCTCCTCGACCTCGGGATCGGAGAGCAGTTCGTGCTGCAACACGTCGAGCACGGCCATCTGCTCGGCGCGGGCTTCCGCCCCTCCGGGCGGCATCATCGTCTCCTGATCCCAGCCGAGCACGGCGCTCGCGCCGGAAAGCGCGGAGTAGCGCCGGAAGCGCGCCTCAAGGGCGGTATAGGGGTTATTGCGCACGGCCGGATCCCTCGCCACCGTCGGACACCTCGTCCTCGGGCTTCAGGTGGAAAATGACATAGATGACGATCAGAGTGAGGGCGAGAAGCGCCCAGGTCACCGCATAGCTCAGATGCTCGTTGCGGACATGGATCTTCGTATCCGCGCCGATCGGCATCCGGAACGGCCCCGGATCGCGCAGGCGGTCGACGTAATAGGGTAGCACCGGGCCGAGATTGCGCGCGGTCCCCATCTCTGCCGTATCGACATAGAGCCAGACCTCGTTCTGCGGCTCGTTCTCCGGAACGAAATAGCCTTTGACCCGGTCTTCCCGGATCAGTCCCTCGACGGTCTGCACGCCCTCGACATGCATCGGCTTGGTATCGACCGGGCCGAGCGCCTTTAGCTGGATCCAGCCCCTGTTCACCAGGATGGTGCGGCCGTCCGTCAGCTTCATCGGCGTGATCAGGTGAAAGCCCGCATTGCCCTCGAACGGCTTGCCCGTGATCAGCAGTTCCTTGTCATGCAGATAGACGCCTTCGAGACGCACGCGCCGGTAACGCCAGTCCTCGATATTGTCGAGGACGTCAGGGGGACTGACCGGTGCTTCGGCCACGCGGGCTTCGAACTGCTCGATGATCCCCGTCTTCCAGATCAGGCGTTCGACCTGCCAGTAGCAGAGGCCGAGCATGAAAGCGGCGGCGAGGACAGTAAAGAAGGTGGCCCAGAAGGTCGGGCGAAACCTGCGATTGCCGAGCATGTTCTAATCCCAGACTGTGCCCCGTCGGAGCGGGACGGCCCGCTCCGTTGACGCCGGCTAGGTCCCCGGCGGGCGGTGCGGTGTCTTGTGCTTGAATTGCAGCGCGATCGTATACGCTTTCAACGGCCGCAGCAGGGCCACGGTGCCGCCTAGGACCGCCGCGCTCCAGAGCACGGCATGTACCCATAGCGGCGGCTCGAACAGCGTCTCGATCCAGAGGGCCAGCGGCACGATGGTGCCCCCGAGCACGAAAATAATGAAGACAGCGGGACCGTCACCGCTGTCTTCGTTCTTCAGGTCCAGCCCGCAGTTCGGGCAGGCGTCGCGGACCTTGAGAAAGCCCTCGAAGAGGCTCCCCTTGCCACAGCGCGGACAGGTGCAGGAGAGCCCGGTCGAAAGCGGCGACAGCGGGGGATAGTAAGGCTCGCTCACGCGCTATCGTCCCGCATCGATCCCATTGTGGCCGTCAGCCGCCCCACCAGTAGACGCAGACGAACAGGAACAGCCAGACCACGTCGACGAAGTGCCAGTACCAGGCTGCCGCCTCGAAGCCGAAATGATGGTCCGGCTTGAAGTGGCCGGCGCGGCCGCGGAACCAGCAGACCGCCAGGAAGGTGGTGCCGATGATCACGTGGAAGCCGTGGAAGCCGG